>CAYSFR010000044.1:0-81741 GCA_964430625.1 uncultured Solibacteraceae bacterium | reverse complement strand
GGGGTGGGGTTCGGCGTCTTTGGGGGACAGCCGTGCTGTTTGGGTGTGCGGTTGCAGTGTCCGTGCTTGCCCCGGCTATCCCCCAGAGTGGGGAGAGGGGGGAGGTGGGGACGGGCTGGGCGGCGGTGCGGGCGTTGGCGGGCCTCGGGCGAGCTGGTTGGGGTGGGGTTCGGCGTCTTTGGGGGACAGCCGTGCTGTTTGGGTGTGCGGTTGCGGTGTCTGTGCTTGTCCCGGCTATCCCCCAGAGAGGGGAGAGGGGGGGAGGGGCAGGAGGGGCTGGAGGGACTGGGCGGGCGGGGCGGGGCCGGGCGGGCGGGGCGGGGCCGGGCGGGGCGGGCTCCTGGCTTGCCGGGGCTAGAGCTTGCCGGACTTGCGGAGACGGCTCCAGTACCACCAGTTGCGCTGGTCGGCGGGGAGACGGGGATCCTTGGCTTGGGCCACCGCACATCGGAACGTGTCCAGCACACAAGGGTCCTGCCGGGTCTGCGTACGGTCGCTGAGCTCCTGGTACAGCCGGTCCGGGTCGGCTTGGGCCAGTTCGTCCACCGTCGTGATACGAAGGAGCTTAAAGTCCTCCAGCATCGCCTTGCCGATGCCGCTGAGGTCTCCTAGCCGCCGGGGGTCTGCATCTTTCGCCATCCTTTGGATTATAGCGGGACACCGCGGCTAATGATTCTGGTAAACTATAGTTAAGTAGCCGCGGAAACTGTGACTCACCCCGATCCCCGCTCGCTAGCGGAACTGAACTCGAGTGTACCGACCGCGCTGCCGGGAGCGTGGAAACGGTTCGCTGCCTTTGCCGGGCCGGCTTACCTGGTTTCGATCGGCTACATGGACCCCGGGAACTGGGCCACCGATTTGGAAGGCGGGTCGCGGTTCGGCTACCAGTTGCTGTGGGTGCTGGTGGTCTCCAATGCCATGGCGGTGCTGCTGCAGACGCTGAGCGCGCGGTTGGGTATCGTCACCCGCCGGGACCTGGCCCAAGCCTGCCGGGAAGCGTATCCGAGGCCGGTCAGCCTGGCGCTGTGGGTGCTGTGCGAGATCGCCATCGCCGCTACGGACCTCGCCGAGGTGCTCGGAGCGGCCATCGCCATTAACCTCCTGTTTGGAATCCCCTTGCTGTGGGCGGTACTGCTGACCGCACTTGACTCCTTCTTAATTCTTTATTTACTAAAACTTGGAGTACAGAAGTTCGAGTGGATTGTACGAGCACTTGTCGCGGCGATTGGCATCTGCTTTGCCGTGGAGTTGTTTCTGGCCAAGCCGGAATGGGCGGCGGTGGCGGGGGGCTTGGTTCCGCGGCTGACAGGGGAGAGCCTGTACATCGCGATCGGGATCCTGGGGGCGACGGTGATGCCCCATAACCTGTACCTGCACTCTTCGCTGGTGCAGACGCGCCAGTTCGGCGACTCGATGGAGGAGAAGCGACGGGCGTGCCACTTCAACCTGATCGACTCGACGATTGCGCTGAACGCGGCGCTGCTGGTGAACGCAGCGATCCTGATCCTGGCGGCGGCGGTCTTCTTCCGGCAGGGAACGGCGGTGACCGAGATTCAGCAGGCCCATCAGATGTTGAGCCCGCTGCTGGGGACGGCGCTGGCGAGCGGCCTGTTCGCCATCTCGCTGCTGCTCTCCGGGCAAGCCTCCACGCTGACTGGAACCCTTTCCGGTCAGATTGTTATGGAAGGTTTCCTCAACCTTCGCTTTAATCCGTGGATGCGGCGATTGCTGACCCGTGGACTGGCGCTGATCCCGGCGGTGTTCGTGATCTATACGGCCGGGGATAAGGAAGTTTACCGGTTGCTGATCCTGAGTCAGGTGGTCCTGAGCTTGCAGTTGCCGTTCGCGATTATTCCGCTGATCCGGTTGACGAGCGACCGGGAACGGATGGGGGAGTTCGTCAACAAGCCGTGGGTGGTGGCACTGGCACTGGCGGTGGCCGGGATCATCCTTTTTTTGAACGGTTGGCTGGTAAAGCGAACATTTGATGACCTGTTAGCGAATGGCACGAACGTTTATTTGATTCTCTTGGTCGTGACCGTGCTGGGATTGCTGCTTGCATATCTCCTGGCCGAACCCTGGCTGTCGCGGCCGGTGCCGACCAAGGCCGTGGTGGAGATGCCGGTACCGGAGGTAGAGGCAGGGGCGGGACACGAGTTGCCGGTGTACCGGAAGATTCTGGTTCCGTTGGACCACTCGGCCTCCGACCGGTTGGCATTGCGGCATGCGATGGCGCTGGCGCGGCAGAGCGGCGGGGAGTTGCTTTTGCTGCATGTCGAGGAAGGGGCGACGAGCCAAGTGTACGGTCCAGAGAGTTCTACGGCCGAGGTGGCCGGGGGAAGCGCGTACCTAAACGAAATTGTCCAACGCGTTTTAGAACATCAAGTTCCCTGCACTTATGCGATCCGTCACTCGAACTCTCCATGGAAAGAGATCGCGGTGTATGCGCGGGCGGAGGGGCCGGATCTGATTGTCATGGCGGCGCACGGGCACGGGCGGATAGGGGATTTGGTGTATGGGGAGACGATTGAGCGGGTGCGGCACGCGGTGAAGGTGCCCTTGTTCGTCGTACAATAACGGAAACAAGACTGCCTGGAATTGTCGCGGTCCCGGTTGTCCCACCCGCTGTGTCAGACGAACACGACCTGTTCCGGCACACTTGGGGCAACTTCAACAAAACAAAGGGTCCGATTCTGGCACGGCAGTTGCAGTGAGTGATTGCGACATGCAGCGTTTCCTCCTCATTTTGGCGGCACTGGCGGCATCCCTCTCCGGGACGACGCTGGAAAAGCTGTCTTTTGAGGAGATGGTGGCGAAATCGACCTCGATTGTGCGGGGCCGGATTGCGTTATCGAGTGTTAAAAAGCATGGGGCGATCTTCTATTCGCACTACACGGTGCAGGTAGCCGAGCAGTTCAAGGGTCCATCGGCGAAGGTGATCGATGTTGTGCTGCCCGGGGGGACGATCGGGCGGAGCCAGCAGACGTTTTCGGGGGTTCCGACGATCGCGGCGGATTCCGAACTGGTTCTGTTCCTGTGGACGTCGAAGAGCGGGTTGACGCACATCATCGGGATGACGCAGGGGATGTTCCAGGTGACGAAGGACGCCACCGGGGCGACGATTTTTTCGCGGGACGCGATCCGGGAAGGATTGATCGACGCGCGGACGGGGCGTGCGGCGAATGACGGCGGAATCCGGATGACGTCGACGGAGTTTGCGACGCGAGTGCGGCAGGGGGCAGGGCGGTAATGCGGATAGTTGCCAAACTTGCGATGGTGACGGCACTGGCCGGATCCGCGTCGTTTGGCTACTACCACTTCGTCCATTACGCGAATGGCCTGGCGCCATTTGTGGCGATCCCGGAGAAGTTCGATCTGACGGCGTTGCCGGGGAACACGGTTACGTATCACGTCGCCGAGAACGGGCCGGTAAACTACGCGGCCAACGATGGGTTCGCGGCGGTGGTGAGCCAGATTCGGGCCGCGGCCCGGGTGTGGAACGGTGTTGAGACTTCGGAGTTGCGGCTGCGGTTTGGAGGAATCACCCCGGCCGGGTCGACGCAGAACGCGTCGACGCCCTCGATTGATGTCGTTTTTGAAGACCTGCCGCCGGGCGTGAACGGTTATGGCGGGCCGACGGTGCGCAATGACGTCATTCAGGGTCAGGGCGGGGCGATGATCCCGATCCAACGGTCGGTGGTCGTGTTGGCGAAAGATATTGCGTCGCGGCCGTCGTGGAGCGAGCAGTATTTTCTGACGGCGGTGCACGAGTTCGGGCATGCGCTGGGCTTGCAGCACTCCTTTGTGTCGGGGGCGATGGCGACCGAGATTACGCGGGCGACGACGAAAGTGCGGCCGATTCTTCCGGATGACGTGGTGGGATTGTCGTTGTTGTACCCGACGCGGGCGTTCCAGGAAGGGCTGGGGGCGGTGTCGGGACGGGTGCTGTCGACGGCGAATGAAGCGATCGGGTTGGCGAGCGTGGTGGCGGTATCACCGGGCGGAGCGGCGATCGGAACGTTGACGCATCCGGACGGCAGTTTCCGGATCGAGGGATTGGTTCCGGGGCAGTACTTCCTTTATGCTCATCCGTTACCGCCGGCACTGCAAGGGGAAGCGACGCCGGGTAACGTGGTCTTGCCGGTGGACATGGCAAATCGTCCGCTGCCGGGCGGGCAGCAGTTTGACACCGTGTTTTATCCGGCGAGCCGGGTGCCTTTCGCGACGGTCGCAGTGACGGCGAACGGAACGGTAGAGGGCGTGAATTTTTCCGTGAACCGGCGGAACGCGCCGGGGTCGATCCATTCGGTGCAGACCTATAGTTTCCCCGGGCAGCGGGCGGTGAAACCGGCGCATGTGTACACGTCGGGAGCGCGGAACTTGGTGGTGATGACAGGCGTTGGGCTGGTGCAAGGAAATCAACCGGCGCCGGGGTTGCAGGTGAGTTCGATCAGCGGGGCGGTGTCGGTGGCACCGGACGGGATCCGGCCGTATGCGTCGGCGCCCACCTCCTATATACAGACTGACTTTCAATTTGGGCAGTTTGCGGGCGAGAGCCCGGTGCATCTGATTTTCTCGCGGAACAACGACCTTTATGTGTTGCCGTACGGATTGCGGGTGGCTGAGCGGGCGGCGCCGCAGATCGAGTCCGTGGTGCGCGGCGACGGGGGAGATGTGGTGGTGAGCGGGTCGGGGCTGCGGACGACGACGCAGATTGCGTTTGATGGGGCCGTTGGGACGGTGCGGGGGATCGACGAAGTGACGGGGCGGCTGACGGTAACGCCTCCGCCTGCCGGTGCCGGAGCGACGCTAAACGTCGTGGCGCTGGGATCGGACGGGCAGAGCAGCTTGTTTGTGCAACAGGCGGTGGCGTATACGAATCCGGTGGTGGAGTTGGCGACGGCGGGCGGGTTGTCGACGGCGACGTTGCCTGCGGGGACGGAGTCGTTGATTGAGATTACGGGATCGAATTTCGTGGAAGGGCAGACGTCGATCGGGTTCGGGTCGCCGGACATTGACGTGCGGAAAGTGTGGTTCCCATCGCCGAACCGGATGTTGGCGAACGTGTGGGTGGCGCCGGGTGCGGCTGGGAGTTCTTACACGTTTACGATTTTGAACGGGGTGCGGTTGACGACGCAGACGGGGGCGTTGGCGGTGACGCCGGCGAAAGCGGGGTGGATCAGTGTACCGGTGACGGCAGCGGGCGGGTTGGTGAGCGGGACGACGGCGACGCTGCAGGTGCATGGATTGTCGATTTCCGGACTTTCGCCGCTGCAGTTGACGGTGAATGACCGTCCGGCGCAGGTGTTGGGGGTGGACGGGACGACGGTGAGCTTTACGGTACCGGCGGGTTTGACGCCTGGGGTGGCGGTGGTGAAATTGCAATCCGGGGCGGAGGCGGCGTTGCCGTTGGCAGTAGCGGTGGTGCAGCAGCAGGCGATGGTATCGTCGGTGACGGCTGGATTTGGTGTGGTGGTTACGCCGGAGCGGCCGGCGCGGTATGGCGAGTTGATCAGTCTGATCGTGAGCGGCTTGCCGGAGAACTTTGCGCCGGCGGGTTCGCAGCCGCGGGTTGGGTTGACGATTGGGGGGATTGAGCACCGGTTGCTGACGGTGAATGCGTCGGGCGGGTTCCTGCAGTTGCAGTTCACGGTGCAGACGGTGGTGGCGCAGGGGAATCAACCGCTGGTGGTGACGCTGGACGGGATTACGGTGGCGCCGTATACGTTGCCGGTGCGGGCGTTCTAGCTTTTTGGGGTAGGGCGCGGGGTTTGGGTGCTGGCAGGGCGGTTGGCGGGGTGTGGATTTGGGGGCGATGATGTTCGCCGCGCCGGGGCATATGGAGCGTGGGCGCGAGAATCATCTTCGCGAAATGACTGTAAGGTGTTGATTTAAATCATCTTAAAAATGGGGACAGGTGCACCCGGTCCCATTTTGCCATTTTTGGTGGGGGCAGGGGTGCGGAGAGCGGAAATTGTTTTCGGGAGACAGCTGGAAGTTATTGATTTATATCGACTTAAAAATGGGGTCAGGTGCACCCGGTCCCATTTAGGGGAGTTCGGCGGTGAAGGCGGCTTCGACGCGCATGCCGGATTGTAACTCGACACCGTAGGCGCGGCGGACTACCGGGTGCTCGCCGAAGTATTCCTTCCATACAACGTTGACGGAGGCGATTTCGGCTCGGACATCCTGCAGGTACAGGCGGGCCGTGCAGATGGCGTTACGGTCCACACCGGCGGCTGCCAACAGGATGTCCAACTGGCGGAAGATCTCGCGCATTTCGGCGGCGGCACCTCCGGGTACCGGCTTGCTCTCGCCGTCGGGGATCCCCGTTACCACCGCCTCAAAGACCCTTCCGCTATGCACAACGGCGGAACTGATGGGGAAATTTGTGTCGGAATCGATGAATTGCATGGTCTTCCTTCCTCAATAGCTCAGGTAGCCGCCATCGACCACCAACGTCTCCGTGGTGATGAAGGAGGCGCGGTCACTCAACAGAAATGCCACCGCTTCCCCAATCTCCTCGGGTTTGCCTTTGCGGCCGAGGGGAGTGGGGCGGCCGTAGCGGGCGGGGCTGACATCCTTGCTGGCCACGGTACCGATGTCGCCGGGGGCGACGGCATTGACGCGGATATCGTGCGCCGCCAACTCCAGGCCCATTCCTTGCGCGAGTGAGGCCACGGCGGCCTTGGTGGCGCAGTAGAGCGACGCGTTTTCCTGGGCGGCGAAACTGCCGACACTGGCGATGTGAACAATCGCGCCGGGCCGGCCGGCGGCAACCCAATGGCGGGCGGCCAGTTGGGAACAGAAGACTGCCCCCTTCAGATTGACGTCAATCATCGTGTCGATGTGCTCCGGGGTCGCCTCCAGGAAGGGCGACAGGGCAATCGACCCGGTGATGGCGGCGTTGTTCACCAGACCATCCAACTGGCCGTTGTAGGCTTCCAGGATGGCGGGGAACCAGTCGGCGGGACGGCGGACGTCGCCGATGAACTGGCGGGCACCGGGGATGTCCATGGGGACTTCGGCGGGTTGCACGACGGCGACTTGGGCGCCGTAGCCGGTGAGGACACGGGTGATGCCGCGCCCGATGCCGGTGGCGCCTCCGGTGACGATGTAGACACGTCCATCAAGCATGATTGAGCCAGTGCTCCATTTCGTGGGCGGGGATGAGGGGGGAGTCGACGAGTTCGGCGGCCGAGGCGATGGAGTCGGGGTCCTTGCCGCCGTGGCCGGTGACGAGGCAGACCGCTTTTTCGGCCGGGTCGATGCGGCCGTCGCGGATGGCTTGGAGCCAACCGGCGGTGGCGGCGGCGCCGGCGGGTTCGCAGAAGACGCCTTCCTGGCGGAGGAGGCGGCGGTGGGCGGAGCGCACCTCTTCATCCGAGACGGCGATGGCCTGGCCGCCGTTTTCATAGAGGAGCGTGAGGGCGAGGGTGGCGTCGATATCGACGGGGACGGAGAGGCCGCTGATGTTGGTGGTGCCGCGGGCGGGGGCGGCTTCCCTGCCCTGGGCGTTCCAGGCGTCGACGACCGTTCCACAGCCTGCGGGCTGGACGGCGTGCACCTTGACGCTGGTCCCGGCGAAGCCGCGGACGATGGCGGCGTAGAGGCCGCCGCCGCCGATGGGGACGAAGACGTGGCGGGGGGCGAGGGGGGCGAGTTCGCGGGAGATTTCCGAGACGCCCTCCATGCCGTAGGGGCAATAGCGGAAGGCGGAGACGACGAGGGGGACGCCGCGGCTTTCGCTGAAGCGGCGGAGGGCGGCCATCACGTGATCGGTAACGGCGGGGTCGGTGGTGAAGTCCGGGACGCGGACGACGGTAGCGCCGTGGGCGCGCATTTGGGCCACCTTGCCTTGGGGGGCGTGGGGATTGACGACGATGAGGCAGCGGACGCCGGCGCGGGCGCTGTAGGCAGCGAGGGCGGCGCCGGTGTTGCCGGAGGAGGTAGCGACGACGGTTTTGGCGCCGGAGGCGGTGATGCGCTCCATTTCGCGAAGGATGAAGCGATCCTTGTAGGACCCGGTGGGGTTACAGAGTTCGAGCTTGAACCAAAGGTCCGGGCCGAGGCGGACGCTGGGGAGGCAGGGGGTGTTCAAAAGATGAGATCTCCTTGGCCGATGCAGCGGGGGACGAAGCCTTTGTCGAGTTCCTGCAGGGCGACGTCGAGGTGGCGCTGGCCGCCGGAGAGGGTAAAGAGTCCGTGGCCGGGGAGGAGGACGTCGACGGAGCGGCCGGCGAGTTTGGGAAGGTCTTCGCGGTAGGCATGGAGGGAGGAGTCCGGGGTGTTGATCATGCCGACGATGCCGCCGTAGAAGACGATGTCACCGGAAATCAGGCAACTGCGGCCCTGGTGGTGGAAGTGGTAGGCGATGGAGTCCGAGGAGTGGCCGCGGACGCGGATGGCGCGGAGGGAAAAGCCTTCGAGGGCGAGGGTGGCTCCATCGTCGAAAGTCTGGGCGACGGGGGCGGCGTCGAGGCGCATATCGGGCGGGTAGGCACCTTTCGACTGGGCGTCGGTGAGGCCGCAGCCGGTTTCGTCGCCGGCGATGAGGACGGGGGCGGTATGGATGGAAGCGACGATGGGCCAGCCGAGTTCACGGGCGAGGCGGGGGGCGCCGCACATGTGGTCCGGGTGGCGGTGGGTGAGCAGGATGGTTCCGGGGCCGAGCGCGGGGCCGAACTCTTCGCGGAGGTTGGAGAGGATTTTGTCGTGGGCGAGGCCGCTGCCGGCATCGATGAGCAAGATACCGGCCGAGGAGCGGAGGGCGTAGACGTGGCAGTCATAGCGGCTGCTGAGGCCGAACTGCCGGCTGCCTACCAGATACAACCAGGGAGTGACACGCATTATTCGTAGAACCAGTTGAGGGGGAGCAACTTCATGCGGAGGGCCCAGCGGCCTTCGGCGCCGACGTAGTAGCTGAGCAGGGCTTTGTCGCGGAGCCACTCGATGCTGGTATAGGCGTAGGTTTCGCCGGGGACTTCGTCGATTACCTTGACGTGTTTCCAGGTAAGTCCCTCGTCGCTGGAGACGGCGGCGGAGAGGGGGGTGCGGGTTTTGACGGCGTTATTCCAGACGAGCACGAGGTCACCGGACTTCGGGTGGCGTTTGATGGATTGGGGGGAGAGGGGGGAGTCGAGTTCGGGGATGGGTTTCAGTTCGGAGAAGGTCTTGCCTTTGTCGCGGGAGTAGGCGCGGTAGATGCGTCCCAAGTCGGTCCGGACCCAGAGCATGACGCGGCCGTCGAGCAACTCAATGACGCCGGGTTCCTGGGCGCCGGCCTTGGATTGGGGCAGGTCGAGGATGGTTTCCGAGGGTTTCCAGGAGGCGCCTTCGTTATCGGAGTAATAGACGCGGGAGCGGATGTGGGGATCGGTGCGGTAGTCGGAGGTGAAAAAGAGCGGCATGAGGATGCGGCCGCTTTTGAGCTGGATGGCGCGATCGTGATTGAAGCCGGTGTAGGAGGGGGAGGGGGTGATGGCCATGGGGACGGGCGGGGAGAAGGTTTTGGCATCATCGCGGGAGATACGGACGAAGGGGGCGGCGTCGGCGGGGGAGTTTTTGCGGCAGAAGATAAAGAGGATTTTGCCGGATTTGAGGCGGAGGAGGTCGGGCTCCATGACGTTCATGGCGCCGATGTTTTCCTGGAGGGTGAAGCGGTCGCCCCAGGTTAGGCCCTGGTCGGAGGAGATGCGGGCGGAGAGGCGGGCGGTGGTCCAATCGGACTTGCCGTCGCCGATGAATTCAGTCCAGGCGAAGAGGATGCGGCCATCGCGGAGGACGACGGCATCGGCTTCGGAGTTGCGCATGTTGCCGGGGACGGCGGGGGCGAAGTCGGCGGCGGCGAGGGAGAGGGCGGCGGCGGCCAGACAGGCGAACCTCATAGGGCCCGGACCCGGCGGATGGTTTCTTCGATTTCGGCTTCGCCATGGGCGGCGCTCAAGTACCAGCGGCCATCGGGGAGGGCGAGGATGCCGGCGTCGAGGAGGGCGAGGAGGAAATCGGCGTAGAGGGCCTTGTCGGTGGGGAGGGTATCGCGGTATTCGACGGGGGTTTCGGGCTGGAAGTGGAGTTGGAAGACGGCGCCTTCGCCGGTGGTGACGATGGGGACGCCTTTGGCGGCGAGGGCCTCGGCGAGGCCGGAGCGGAGGCGGCGGCCGAGTTGGTCGATTTGGGTATAGACGGCGGGGGTGAGCTGGTGGATGGCGGCGTAGGCGGCGGCGAGGACGAGGGGGTTGCCATTGAGGGTGCCGGCGTGGACGACGCGGCCTTCGGCGATGCCGGACATGAAGGGGTCGCGGCCGGCAAGTACGGAGAGGGGGAGGCCGGCGCCGCAGGCTTTGGCGAAGGTGGCAAGGTCCGGCGTGACGCCGTAGTATTGCTGGCCGCCGCCCAAGGCGAGGCGGAAGCCGGTGATGACTTCGTCAAAGATGAGCAGGGCGCCTTCAGCGGTGGCTTTCTCGCGGAGGTACTGGAGGAACCCGGGCTGGGGAGGGAGGCAGCCGGAGTTGCAGAGCATGGGTTCGCAGATGATGGCGGAGATTTCGCCGGGGTGGGCGGCGAAGGCGGCGTCGACGCTTTCCCTGTTGTTCCAGCGGGCGACGACGGCGCCGGACCAGGGGCGCTGGCCGGTGCCGACGGGGAGGGGGTTCATGGAGCCGCAATCGGCGGCGGCGGGTTTGTAGCTGACCAGGACGCTATCGTCCCAGCCGTGGTAGTGGCCTTCAAACTTGAGGTAGAGGCTGCGGCCGGTGGTGGCGCGGGCGAGGCGGAGGGCGACCTGGACGATTTCGGTGCCGGAGTTGGCGAAGGCGACTTTATCGGCGCAGGGGATGGCGTCGCAGAGGAGTTCGGCCACCTTGTATTCGAGTTCGTGCTGGGCGCCGAAGGTGTGGCCTTTGGGGAGTTGGGAGGCGAGGGAATCATTGACGGCGGGCGGGGCATGGCCGAGGATGAGCGGGCCCCAGGCGAGGGTG
The DNA here is from genome assembly GCA_964430625.1 of uncultured Solibacteraceae bacterium. GTDB lineage: Bacteria > Acidobacteriota > Terriglobia > Bryobacterales > Bryobacteraceae. The sequence goes on along the minus strand of CAYSFR010000044.1, from coordinate 70,762 downwards.
TAATCGATGAAGCGATTGCCATCGAGGTCGGTGATCCAGGCGCCCTCGCCGTGGGAGTAGAACATGGGGTAGGGCTTGGCGGAGCGGCGAAGGGCGGTGGAGACGCCGCCGGCGAGGGAGCGCTGGCTGCGTTCGTAGGCGGCCAGGGAGGCCGGGGTATTGGCGCGGATACGCGATTCGCGTTCCGCGGGTTGGAAGTCGTAGGGTTTCATTCTTCGTCCGCTAAAAGGAATAGGGTATCGCCCTTTTCCACGATTGGCATCTCATGTGTCAGAGCGATGGTGCCTTTTTTAGGGGCGGAGTAGGTTTCGATGGTGTGGCCGAGGGGGTCGAGGAGGCGGCCGAGGGGCTGGCCGGATTCAACCTTATCGAGGAGGGAGACCTGGAGGAGGAGGAAGCCGGGGGCGGAGGCGGCGAGGCCATCGTCGGTATTGCCGGCGCCGAAGAGGCGGCGGGGCGGGTGGGGGATATCGGGGGCGCCGGGGAGCATTTGTAAGTGGCGGAGTAAGTTCATCATGCCGCGTTTCATCATGAGTAAGTCGGCGGGGGCGATGCGGCCGGCGCCCCAGGCTTCGGTGTAGAGGAAGGGGATATTGCGGTCGCGGGCGTAGGAGACGGTGCGGCCGGGTTCGACGATGGGGTGGCCCCAGATGACGGGGGCGCCGAAGATTTCGGCGGCGGCGCGGGCGCGGGGATCGAAGGAGGCATAGCCGGCCATGGAGGGCATGGCGTATTTGACACCGCCGGAGTGGAGGTCGAGATAGAAGTCCGCGGGGGCGATGACTTGGGTGGCGAGGGTGTGGGCGATTTGCTGGGAGAGGGTGCCGTGGGGGTCGCCGGGGAAGACGCGGGCGAGGTTGGCGTGATCGACGGGGCTCAGGCGGAGGACGGCGCGGTGGGCGGGGGGATTGACGATGGGGACGGCGAGGAGGGTGCCGGAGAGGGTGGCGGGGTCGAGGGATTCGACGGTTTCGTAGATGGCGCGGACGCCTTCGTATTCATCGCCGTGGACGCCGGCGGTGACGGCGAGGGTGGGGCCGGGGCGGGCGCCGCGGACGGTGAGCAGGGGGAGGGAGAGATCGGGGGTAACGGGGAGGAGAGTGCGTTCCGTGGCGGGGGGCATTTTGTGATGCTAGCGCGGATGCCGGGCGCGTGATATCTTCCGGGGATGATCTCGCGACGCGATGCCACTTCCCTTCTCTTTGCCCCGGCGCTGATGGCGGCGGATAAGGCGGCTTACCGGGTGGGGGTGACGAACAATACCCGGGGTGGATGGGAGAGCGATTTCTGGCTGGCGACGCGGGAGTCCTACGAGGTGGGGTACCGGCACGTCGAGACGTTCTACTCGTTTTTGAAAGACTTTGTGGACAAGCCGGAGCAGGTGCTGGCGCGGGCGAAGCAGATCGGGGTGGGGATCATCACGGTGTCCAATTCAGGGCCGATGGAGATGCATTTCGAGGACGGCGGGAAGCGGGCGCAGATACTGGACGAGCATGCGAAGCTGGCACGGTTCGTGCGGAAGCTGGGGGGGACGCATTTGAAGATCAACCTGGGGCCGCGGCGGCCGACGGGGACCACCGACGAGGATTTGAAACAGATGGCGGAGACGGTGGGGCAGTTGGGCAAGCGGACGGAGGCGGAGGGGGTGCGGCTGGCGATCCATGCGCATATGTGGAGCCAGTTTGAGAATCAGCGGGAGATTGACTACGTGCTGGGGCACACGGACCCGAAGACGGTGGCGTTTGTACTCGACACGGGGCACATTACGATGGCGGGGATCGATCCGGTGGCGCTGGCGTTCCGGCTGCATCACCGGGTGGTGGAGTATCACCTGAAGGACACGAAGAAGGAGTGGTATGGAGGGGCGAAGAAAAGGCTGGACCGGCCGGACATGATGGGGGATCCGCCGTTTTTCCCGTTGGGATCGGGGGGCGTGGATTTTGAGGGGTTGAAGAAGCATCTGGACGCGATTGCGTGGAAGGGGTGGCTGACGACGGAGTTGGACACGTCGCCGCAGCGGCCGCCGAAGGAGAGCGCGGCGATGAGTCTGCGGTATCTGCGGGATGTGTTGAAGATTGATGCGTGAGGGGTATCGGGGGCGGTTCGCGCCTTCGCCGACGGGGCCGCTGCATTTTGGATCGCTGGTAGCGGCGGCGGGGTCGTGGATTGACGCGCGGCGGCACGAGGGTGCGTGGCTGGTGCGGATGGAGGACATCGACGAACCGCGGACGGTGCCCGGGGCGGACGCGCTGATTCTGCGGACGCTGGAGGCCTACGGGCTGACGTGGGATGAAGAGGTGGTGTGGCAGACGCGGCGGCATGAGTTGTATGCGGCGGCGATTGACCGGCTTGGCGGCGCGGCGTTCGGGTGCGCGTGTTCGCGGAAGGAGGCCGGGGATCGGTATCCGGGGACGTGCCGGAACGGGGTGGCCGAAGGGCGGGTGGCGCGGGCGGTGCGGCTGCGGGTGGATGGGGAGCCGGTGGAGTTTGTAGACCGGCGGATGGGAGCGTATCGGGAGGTGTTGACGGAGACTTGCGGGGACTTTGTGCTGCGGCGGGCGGACGGGCTGTATGCGTATCAGTTGGCGGTGGTGGTGGACGACGCGGCGCAGGGGATCACGGACGTGGTGCGGGGGGCGGATCTGCTGGATTCAACGGCGCGGCAGATCTATCTGCAGCGGCAGTTGGGGGTGGCGACGCCGCGGTATCTGCATTTACCGGTGGCGACGAATGCGGCGGGGGAGAAGTTGAGCAAGCAGACGCTGGCGCCGGCGGTGGATGCGCGCGGGGACGCGGGGACGCTGTTCGAGGTGCTCCAGTTCCTGGGGCAGGCGCCGCCGGCGGAGTTGCGCGGGGCGCCTTGCGGGGAGTTGTTGCGGTGGGCGGTCAGCCCTTGACGACGATGTTGATGAGCTTGTCCTGGACGAAGATCACCTTCACGACTTCCTTGCCATCAAGGAAAGGCCGGGCCTTTTCCTCGGCCATGGCGAGCTGCTGCACGGTCTCCTTGGAGGTACCGAAGGGGACAGTGAGGCGGCCGCGGAGTTTGCCGTTGACCTGGACGACGACTTCGGCTCCGTCTTCCTTGGCGAGTTCGGCGTTGTATTCGGGCCAGGGCTGTTTGAAGACCGGACCGGTGCGGCCCATGCGTTCCCACATCTCTTCGCAGACGTAAGGGGTGAAGGGGGCGAGGAGGAGGACCACCTTTTCGAGGATCTCGCGGAGAGCGGCGCCGGAGAGTTGGGCTTCGTTGGCGTAGATGTCGTTGACGAGCTCCATGAAGGCGGCGATGGAGGTGTTGAAGTGCCAGCGGGAGTCGAAGTCGCTGGTGATCTTCTGGATGGTCTGGTGGAGCTTGCGGAGGACTTTGCGGTCGGCTTCGGTAGGTTCACCGGGCTGGTCGAGTTTATCGATGGAGCGGGTGACGAAGCGGAAGACGCGGCCGATGAAGCGGTAAGCGCCTTCGGCGCCGGAGGTGGTCCAATCGAGGTCCTTTTCCGGGGGGGCGGCGAAGAGTTCGAAGAGGCGGCCGGTATCGGCGCCGAACTCGTCCATCATGGCGTCGGCGCTGACGACGTTGCCCTTGGACTTGGACATCTTGGCGCCGTCCTTGATCACCATGCCCTGGGTGAAGAGGCGGGCGGCGGGCTCATCGTTGGTGATGAGGCCGATGTCGCGCATCATCTTGGTCCAGAAGCGGGAGTAGATGAGATGGAGGATGGCGTGTTCGACGCCGCCGATGTACTGATCGATGGGGAACCAGTAGGCGATTTTCTTCGGATCAAAGGGAGCTTTGTCGTTGTGGGCGTCGCAGTAGCGGTAGAAGTACCAGCTGGAGTCGACAAAGGTGTCCATGGTGTCGCACTCGCGCTTGGCGGGGGCGCCGCACTTGGGACAGGTGGTATTGACGAAGCTTTCGCTGGCGGCGAGGGGGGACTGGCCGGTGCCGGTGAACTGGACGTTGTCCGGGAGCAGGACGGGGAGTTGGTCATCGGGCACGGGTACCACGCCGCAGGTGGCGCAGTGGACCATGGGGATGGGGGTGCCCCAGTAGCGCTGGCGGGAGATGCCCCAATCCTTGATGCGGAAGGTGATGGCGGCTTCGCCGAAGCCATTGGCCTGGGCGTGGGCGGCCATCTGTTTGCGGGCTTCCGCGGAGGGGAGGCCGGACCAGGGGCCGGAGTTCTCCACGACGCCGTAATCGCCAAAGGCGGCTTCCACGGTGGCAGGCAGCGGGCCATCGACGGGGCGGATGACGGGGACGATGGGGATGCCGTATTTCGTGCAGAACTCGAAGTCGCGTTCGTCGTGGGCGGGGACGGCCATGATGGCGCCGGTACCGTAGCCGGTGAGGACGAAGTTGGCGACCCAGACGGGGACGCGCTCGTTGTTGAAGGGATTGACGGCGTAGAGGCCGGTGAAAATGCCTTCCTTTTCGACGTCGCCGGGACCCTGGGTGGCACGTTTGTCGATCATCGCTTTCACTTCAGCGGCTTTGTCGCCGGTGACGTATTGCTTGACGAGATCGTGTTCGGGGGCGAGGATGACGCAGGTGGCGCCGAAGATGGTGTCGACGCGGGTGGTGAAGACGCGGACTTTTTCGCCGTTTTCGAGGTGGAAATCGACCTCGGCGCCTTCGCTTTTGCCGATCCAGTTGGTCTGCATGGCGAGGACGCGGTCCGGCCAGCCGCCCTGGAGGTTGGCGATGTCCTTGAGCAGTTCGTCGGCGTAGGCGGTGATTTTAATGAACCACTGCGTGAGCTCTTTTTGCTCGACGGGGATGGTTTCGTGGCGCCAGCAGCAGCCATCGACCACCTGTTCGTTGGCGAGGACGGTGGCGCATTCGTTGCACCAGTTGAGCAGGGCCTGTTTGCGGTAGGCGAGGCCCTTTTCGAACATGCGGATGAAGAACCACTGATTCCACTTGTAGTATTCGGGTTCGCAGGTGGAGACTTCGCGGTTCCAATCGTAGGAGAAGCCCATGCGGCGGTGCTGGCGCTTCATCTGTTCGATGTTGGAGCGGGTCCATTCGCCGGGCTGGCGGTTGTTTTTGATGGCGGCATTTTCGGCGGGAAGGCCGAAGGCGTCCCAGCCCATAGGGTGGAGGACGTTAAAGCCGCGCATCCACTTATAGCGGGCCAGGGCGTCGCCGATGGAGTAGTTGCGCACATGCCCGATGTGGAGGGCGCCGGAGGGATAGGGGAGCATCTCCAGGACGTAGAACTTGGGTTTGGAGGAGTTCTCCTCGGGGGCAAAAAGGGTGGGGTCAGCGGCCCAGCGTTCGCTCCACTTCGCTTCAATTTCCTGATGGCTGTATGCTTGTTCGGGCATGTTGGGTTATTGGATGAGGGACCAGAGAGCGTCTACGTTTCGCTGGTCGTCGCCTTCGTTGTCGATGGGCGTTTCCAGGATAAAGGCCTTGTCGCGCAAGGCACGGGCGTTGAGAATGCGCCGGAATCCCTCTATTCCAATATATCCTTCGCCGATGTTGGCGTGCCGGTCGAGGTGGGAGCCGAGGGCGCCTTTGGAGTCATTGGCGTGGAAGACGGGGACATTTTCCAGGCCGAGGGTATCGGAGGCTTCGGCGATGAAGGCGTCGAGGCCTTTGGCGGTGGTGATTTCGTAGCCGGCGGCGAAGGAGTGGCAGGTATCGAGGCAGTAGCCGATGGGAAATGGGACGTGGGAAGCGGCGAGGGCGTCGATGGCCTGGAGGTCCGACAACTGGCCGCCGAGGAGATTGCCATGGCCGGCGGTGTTCTCCAGCAGGATGCTGACGGAGCCGGGGGCGAGGCCGGCGGAGGCTTCGATGAGACCGTGGGCGAAGGCTTCGATGGCGGAATCGCGGTTGGGGTGATCCTTGGCCGAGCCGGGGTGGACGACGAGGAATTCGGCGCCGATGGTGACGGCGCGCTGGAGTTCGCCGCGGAAGGCGGTGATGGATTTGGGGCGGTTGGCGGGGTCGGGGGAGCAGAGGTTGATGAGGTAGTTGGCGTGGATGACGAGGGGGGTTAGGTTGTGTTCGGCGCGGAGCTGTTTCATGCGGGCGACGGCTTCGGGATTGGGGGGAGGGGCGGCCCAGGTGCGGGGGCTGCCGGAGAAGATCTGGAAGCAGTTGGCGCGGAGTTCGAGGGCCTTGGTGGCGGCGTTGTAGAGGGCGCCGGCGGTGGAGGTGTGGATGCCGATGCGGCGGATGGATTTCTTAGGCACTGGAGGCAGGATAGCGCAGGTGGGGGAGTTGGCCGGCGCGGGGCGGTGAGGAGAATGTGCGGGGAAATGCGCCATGAGCAGCAAAGGGCGCAAAAGGAGAAGCGTATCGATGCTGGGGAAGGTATTTTGGGCGGTGATCGTCCTGGACGCGGTGGCGGCGGTGGCGCTGTGGCGGATGCTGCAGAAAGGGGCGCCGGGGATATTGGTGCTCTTCTACCTGATGGCGTTGGCGGCGATTGTGATTACGGCGGCGCTGTTCGCCGTGACGCGGGCGGACGGGTGGCGGATGGCGGCGCTGGTGGCATTCCTGGTGACTTCGGCGCCGTTCCTATTGACAGCGGTGGCGGCGAAGGTGAAGGCGGTGCAGTCCGAGCGCCAGTTCAATGGAAAGGCGTATTTTCATGGGCCGGCACTGGAACTGGCGGAGGCATTGGTGAATGGAGATCGCGAGCGGGTGAAGCAGGTGATGCCGGCGGCGGGCGACCTGAATCAACCGCACGGGGGCGGCATGACCCTATGGCAGTTCGGGGTGTTGCAGGCGGAGAATACCGACGAATCGATGGAGATACTACGGCTGCTGGTGGCGGGCGGGGCGGACCCGAGGCGGGATACGTCGGCCGACTCGCTGCAGCACGCCTTGGCGAAGGGTCCGCAATTGACCCGGTACCTATTGGAGGCCGGGGAGAGTCCCAACGTGCTGGATCATGAAAAACGGCCGCTGTGGTGGCGGACGATGAACGCAACGGCGGCGGAGTCCGACGGTGAGATGCTCCAACTGATGCTGGACCATGGTGCCGATATCCGGCTCCGGGCGGCGGACGGGAGGGGGTCATTGGAGGTGGCCATGGCCAACGGGTACTGGACGGCGGTATGCCTTCTGGTGCAACGGGGGGCGGACTGGAAGCAGGAAGGCGCGCGCGGCCGGACGGTGCCGCAGTTGCTGGAGTGGGAGATTCTGCGCCAGGACGATTATGGAATTCCGGTTCCGGAGCGTCAGCGGAAGGTGCTGGCCGAAATGAAGGGCGTGCCGGTGGCGGCGGTGAGGAGCACGGTGCGGGAGGGCGACGTGCGCATCCCGGACCTGTTGAACACGATGAGCGTGGACAAACTGGAGGAGACGCGGCAGGGGCTGGAGGAGTTGGCGAAGCATCCGCACTGGGTACGGCGGCTGGAGGCGTTTTTCGAAGGGGAGAACCCGGAACGGCGGCGACAGGCGGCGCTACTGTTCAGCATGAAGGCGGAGCGGGTGCCGGAGAGCCTACAGGAAGCGTGCTGGGGGATGGTGCGGGAGGGCATGGAGCAGTACGACAAGAATCCCCCGAAGAGTGCGAACGAGGCGAGGGCATGGCGGCTGCTGGAACCGGCAACGCTGGCTATGGGCCTGGCGGCGGCACCCGGGCCGGTGCGGGAACGGCACCGGGAGGACTTCCAGGCGATGCGGGAACGGGTGGAGGGAGCGCTGGCGGCGAATGATCCCGAGGCAGGCAAGCTCCCGGACCTGGCGGCGCGGGCCTGGTAGGCGCGGGCGCCGGGGAGCGAAGGCCCCAGAAAACACAACGGCCTGCCGGGGTGCGGCAGGCCGTTGCGGGTTGTGGATGGAGTGGCGGTTAGCGGCCGACGTAGGTAACGGTGACCGTGTCGGTGGCGGTGGCGCCGGTGGAGTCGGTAACGGTGAGGTCGATTTTGTAGTCGACCGGCCCGCGGGTGTTGAACTGGACGACCGGGTTGGCCGTGTCGCCGAAGAGGATGGTGGGGATGGGGCTGCCCTTGGCGCCGGCCCAGCTATACTTCAGGCCCTTGCCATCGGCGGCTTTGGACTTGGTGCCGTTCAGGTTGATCTGGAAGGCGGCGGTGGTGGTGGTTTTGGGTTCGGCGACGGCGATGGTGGGCTCAGCGGCCTTGCAGCGATTGGGCTTTTCTTCCGGACCGCCTTCGACGCAGGGGATGGCGGAGAGATAGGCGAAGATGGCTTCGATATCGGAGTCCGTCATATCCTGATGCACGGGCCAGGGCATGACCTGGAGGAGCGGGGAGATCTGGGTGTGGAGTTTGCGGAGGTCAACGCCGGTACGGAGGGTGAGCTTGAAGTTGGCCAGGCTTCCCGTGGTGGGGCCAACGGCGCTGGGGGTGATGTTGCGGGAGGTGAAGGGACCGAAGGCGATGCCGCCGGCGAGGTAGCCGTCCTTGTTGACCGCCTTGGTCTGGCCGCGGAACGGATCGTTGCCGACCTTGTAGTTGGGGTTGGTGTGGCAATCGTTGCAGCCGGCGACGGCGTTGACGAGGTAGCTGCCATAGCCGACCTGGTTCTTGTCTTTGCCGGTGAAATCGAGGGTGACCGGGGAGATTTCCAGGCCTTTGGCGACGCGAGCAGCGTCATAGGAGGGGGCGGTCTGTGCTTTCACGGACGACGGGTTCATAAAGGCCCAAGTGCCGAGGGCGACGGCCGCGCCAGCGAGCAACGCCGCTGGGGTGCGTACATGGTTCTTGATCATTCCACTTTTCCTTGTTGTTATTGGATTTGAATTTTTACTGCGTTGGTGACTTGTCCATCGACGTTTAAGGAAACATCGACCAGGCCCGCGCCAAGCAGAGACCGAGGGATGCGGACATTGATCTGATCCTGGCCGGCGAAGGCGCCCTGGGGGCCGGCAAAGTCGGCGGTGACGGTGGCCGAGCCGATGCGGGCGGTGACGGGGCCGGCATGGGCGCGAATGCCCGTGCCGTAGAGGATCAGGAAAACTTGGGTGTCATCGGAGCCGAGGTCGATGGGGTTGGCTTCGACGGCGCCGGCGGCGTTAACGCGTACGGCGTTGGCGGCTGACTGGGCGCCATCCTTGGCGGTGATGACATTGGCGGCGGCAAAGCCGTTGACGCCAAAGAGGCCGGGGGCGACGGAGCGGATGAGGACTTCCGACCGGGCGGGGGCAGCGGCGGCGCCGGAAGAGATGGAAAGACTGGCCGGGCCGGCGGCGGTACCGGCGGGGATGAGGAAGTTGACCTGGCCGGGGGAGACGAAGAAGAGCGGGGCGGGGCGGGAGACGCCGGCGGAGTCCTCGACGGTGACGGTGACGCCGGCGAGGGTGGTGGGCGCGGGGTTGGATTCGGCGGCGGCGGTGGCGGTGGTGAAACCGGTTCCGAAAGCGCTGACGATGGAATCCTGCGCGAGAATGCCGCGCTGGAAGTTGGCGGCGTTGGCGGGAACAAAACCGGTGGCGGTGACGGCTTCAATGGCGCACGCATCGGTCATGTTGTGGGCGCGGGAGCCATCCGAGCCGACGCCGGCGAGGAGTTCTTCAAACGTCTGGAGGGGGACGTTGTGGCCGTTGCGGCCGACGGCGGAGAGGCCCACCCAGCGATCGGCGGCGCTCAAGGGGGTGCCGGGATCGCCGGTGGCGCGGAGGACATGACCATCGGCGACGCAGAGTTCAGGGTGATCGAAGGGGGCGCGTTCGAACTTGACGCGATCGTCGGTGAGGGCCTTCATGAACTCGACGAGGTTGGCCTGGTCGAGGGCGCTGAGGTTGAGGCTGCGGATATCGGGGCCGTTGGAGGCATTGGGCGGGAAATCGCCACCGCGGTTGTAGAACTCCATCACCTGCTGGAGGGTAGCCTGGCCGCCGTTGTGGAAGTAGGGGCCGGTGAGTTCGACGTTGCGAAGGCCGGGGGTTTTGAATCGGCCGCGGGCGGAGCCGGGAGAGTTATCGACCGGGAACTGACTGGCGAGGGGTTTGCCGAAGCCGTCGTTGCCACCGAGGCCGAGGTCCTCGGCGATGGGGCGGACACCGATATAGAAGAAGCCGGTGTCGCGGCCGGCCTTGAGCAAATCGTTGGAGTTGAAGCCGGTGTGGGTGGCGAGGGTGGTTTCGGCGCCAGCGTGGCAGGTATTGCAGCCGGTACGGGTGATGAAGAGTTGAAGGCCGGCGATGGCGGGGTTACTGAGGGCGGTCATTTGGCCCTCCGCGAGGCGATCGACGGGGCTGTCGTTGGAGACGAGGGTGGACTCATAAGCCTGGACGGCGAGGCCGAAGAAGAGGGAGAAGTTGAACTCGGCCTGGGTGTAGCGGTCGGCCTCCGGGAGGGCGCTGGCGGCGGGGACGATAGCGCCGTTGGCATCGACGATTTCGGTGGACTGCCAGTAGGCGGGCTGGAAGGCGGACTTGACCAGATCGAGGTAGGTGGTGCCGCGCGGGAAGCCGCGGAAGGCGGAATTGGCGTACCGGCCCAGGACGCTATCGTCGGCGGCGATCCGCTGTTTGGCGAGAGGACGCAAGGGGAGGAGTTTCTTGCCGACGTTGGACCAGTCGCGAGAGTCATAGGACATCTCCGTACCGCTCAAAACGGGGCCAACGGCCTGAGAGGCGAGGCTGGATTTTTCCAACCGGAGTGTCTCCGGGCGGAGTGTGCCGGAGGCAGCGGTAAGGACGTTGGCAGCAGGGTCAGAGGCACCAAAGGGGGTGCGGGCGCTGAAGGTATCGCTGGCACGGCCGTCCCAGAAGTTGCGCAGGTTGAAGACGGCGTTGATGACGCTCGGGGTGTTGCGGTCGGTGACCTGGCGGAGGTTCAGAGAGCTATTGCGGAAAATGGCGTCCGGGGTGTCGGTGGAGATTTCGGCGGAGAGGCCGGGGATGACCGACTGCAGTTTGCGGGCGAACATGCCGGAGGAACCGGCGCGGTAGGTGACGTCGCGAAGAACCTGAGAGGCCTGGACATCGGGGTTGGAGAGGCGGTGGAAGGGGAAATCGGCGGCGGTGAGGCGATAGTTGGTGGGGAAGGTGCCGCCGGGGTTGGCCAACTGGTTATGGAGGCGATGATCGGCACCGGCGTGGAAGTGGCAGGAGGCACAGGCGACCTTGCCATCGCTGCCCACCTGCATATCCCAGAAGAGGGCCTTGCCGAGGACGAGGAGCGCATCGCGATCCCGGACGTAGGTGGCCAGATTAGCCGGCGCCGGGACGGGGACGGTTTTCAGCGAAGCAACCGATTGCGGAGCGCGCTGCGCGCTTAGGGTACAGAGGAAGAAAACAACGGGGAGCAGGGTCCGCCCCAACGCGGACGTTCCGGGGGATAAACGCATATACAGTATCCCCTAGTGTAAACCAGAGTTGATGAGGTTCTGGAACATCACCAGGGCGTCCACGTAGCCGGCTGTGGGGTGGAGGAAGGCGCCGGGAAGGCGGCCGGCGATCTGGAAGCCGCAGCGCTGCCAGAGGGCCACGGCGCGGGTGTTGGTGCTGACAACAAAGTTGAACTGCATGGCGCGAAAACCGTGTTCGCGAGCGTGCTGGAGCGAGTGCTGGCACATGGCGTAGGCGATGCCTTTGCCGGTGGCGGAGGGCGCCGTCATGTAGCCGCAGTTGGCGACGTGAGCCCCGCCGCCCTTCTGGTTGGCGCGGAAGAGGTAGGTACCGAGGATGTGCCCGTCCGCTTCCGCAACAAACACCTCATTGCCAGCGGCGAACCAGTAGGCGAGGGCGGCGGCGCGGTCCATGTCGCGCGGCAGGGCGTAGGTTTCGCCCTGTTCGATGGTGGGCTGGAGGATGGCCCAGATGGCGTCGTGGTCGGCGGAAGTGGCAGGACGAATGTGGAGGGTCATACGCTGGCGACAGCTAGTATAATCGGGGCGATGAAGCGCCTACTTTTGAGTGCCTGTCTGCTGCTGCCGGCGGCGATGGGGCAGAACCCGGCCGGGGCCAACTACGACGAGGCCAAGGTGCCGAAATACACGTTGCCGGACCCGCTGAAGATGGCCGACGGCACGCCGGTGAAAGACGCCGCGATGTGGCGGAAGAAGCGGCGGCCGGAGATCCTGTCGATGTTCGCCGAGCAGATGTACGGGGTGACCCCGACGGCCAAGGTGAAACTGCGGACCGAGGTGCTGGAAGTCGGTAAGGATGTACATGGCGGGCTGGCCACGCGGAAGCAGGTGCGAGTCTGGTTCGGGCCGGCGGCCGATGCGCCGTTTATGGATCTGCTGATCTATCTGCCGAATGGAGCAAAGGGGAAAGTGCCGGCGTTTCTGGGGCTGAATTTCGGCGGGAATCACACGGTGCAGCCCGATAGCGAAATCCGGGTGACGAAGAGTTGGGTGCGGGCGAAGGGGAACGTGGCAACGGAAGCCGAGCGGGGGACGGGAGCCAACCGGTGGCCGGTGGACATGGTGCTGAAACGCGGCTATGCGGTGGTGACGGCCTACTATGGCGACATCGATCCGGACTTCGACGACGGGTTCAAGAACGGGGTTCACGCGCTGTTTTCGCGGACGGATGCGCAGAAGGAATGGGGCTCGCTGGGAGCGTGGGCGTGGGGGCTGAGCCGGGCGATGGATGTACTGGAAAAAGAGAAGGCGATTGATGCGTCCAAAGTGGTGCTGCACGGGCATTCGCGGCTGGGGAAAGCGACGCTGTGGGCCGGGGCGCAGGACGAACGGTTCGCCATTGTGGTGTCGAATGACTCCGGCGAAGGCGGCGCGGCGATTGCGCGGCGCCGGTTCGGGGAGACGACATCGCGAATCAACTCCTCGTTCCCGCACTGGTTCACGGGTAACTTCAAGCAGTATGGCGACAAGGAGGATACCTTGCCGTTTGACCAGCATATGTTGATCGCGCTGATTGCACCGCGGCCGTTGTATGTGAACTCGGCGATCGAGGATAAGTGGGCGGACCCGAAGGGCGAGTTTCTCGGTGCGCTGGGGGCCGATCCGGTTTACCGGCTGCTGGGGATGTCCGGGTTATTGATCACCGAGTTTCCGGCGGTGGAAAAGGCGTCGCTGGATGGGACGATCGGCTACCACGTACGGCGCGGCGCGCACGACGTGACCGACTACGACTGGACGCAGTGGATGAACTTCGCCGACCGCCATTTCGGCCGGCGGTAGTTACTTCTTCTTTTTGGCCTTGCCCGTGTCGGGACGGTTGTCCTTGATGAAGCCGTCCCGATTGGGCATCTTCACCTTGGGAAGCGTCTGCGCGTTCATTTCGTCCTTTTCACCGATGATGCCGTTGAAATGAAGGATGAGGGCGACGACGGAGTAGGTCTGATTGGCGTCCAGCAGGCCGGGGTTATCAAACGGCATGGCGCGGTGGACATAGTCATAGATGGTTGTGGCGTAAGGCCAGAAACTGCCTACGGTGCGGAGCGGCTTGGCGGTATTGAGGGTGCCTTTGCCGCCGGCGAGGGGACCTTCCTCATCGCCCTGGCCCTGGGCGCCGTGGCAACGGGCGCAGCGGCGGCTATAGATGTCGCGGCCTTCGGCGGCAGTTCCCTTCCCCGGCGGCAATCCGGTGCCATCGGGGGCCATGAACTGGTCGGTAGCCTTGATCTCCTCGGCGGTGGCGGGGCGGCCCACCTTGTACTTGGGGCCTTGGGCGAAGGCGGTGCCGGCGAGTAAGAGTACGAACAGGAACTTACGCATTTTTCACGCTCCCATCGGCAGCGATCGCCCAGGTCTTGATGCCGTTGTAGTGATAGAGCATGTTCATGCCGCGGGCCTCCACTAACTCTTCGCGCGTGGGCTGGGTGTAACCGGAAGAGTCCACCGCGCGGGCGAGGATTTTGGTTTCCTTGCCGTCCCAATTCCAGGGGAGGCGGAAGCGCGTGAAGGCTTTGGGCAGGCGCGGTTCCTGCAGGGTGGCCTTCTGCCAGGTCTGGCCGCCGTCGGTGGAGACGTCGACGCGGTCAATGGTGCCTCGGCCGCTCCAGGCGAGGCCGCGGATCTCCAGGAAGCCGGCGCCGGCGAGTTTCTGGCCACCGGAGGGGTAGGTGATCACGCTTTTGGCGTCCATTTCAAAGGTAAACTGGCGGGCGGTGCCGTCGGCGAGTAAGTCGGTGTATTTGGAGGTCTCGTCCTTGGTCTGGTTGGGCTGATCGACCACCTTGATCTGCCGGAGCCATTTGACGTTGACGTTGCCCTCATAGCCGGGAACGACCATGCGGAGCGGATAGCCTTGCTCCGGGCGAATGGCTTCGCCGTTCTGGGCGTAGGCGATGAGGACATCGTCGAGCGCCTTGGCGATGGGGAGAGAGCGGGACATTTTGCAGGCGTCGGCGCCTTCGGCCACCAGCCACTGGCCTTCCTTCTTCAGGCCGGCTTCTTCCAGGAGAATGCGCAGCGGGACGCCGGTCCATTCACTGCAACTGGCGAGGCCGAAACTGGCGGTGGGGTTGGGCCCGCCGGGGGCTTTCCATTCGCCGCCGGAGTTGCCGGCGCACTCGACAAAATAGATGTGGGAGGCCGAGGGGAGGCGCTTGAGATCGGCCAGGGTGAAGACGAGGGGCCTCTCGACGAGGCCGTGGAGAAGGAGGGTGTGTTTGGCGGGATCGAGATCGGGAACGCCGGCATGGTGGCGTTCGAAGTGGAGGGAGGAGGGAGTGATGATCCCCTCCGTTTCGGCGAGCGGGGTGCGGGTAGAGCCGATCTGCGGGCGTTTCAGATCGGGGACGGCGCGCTTGGCCGTTTCATACTGGGAGCGTTCGCCGTAAGCGCGAATGGGCTTACCAAGGGCGCTGGGGATCTTTTCCTCTTCCCCCTGGGTACCCGGCTGTTGACTGCATCCGGCGAGGGCGGCGATACCGGAGAGTTGGAGAAAACTGCGGCGAGGGTTTTTCGGCACGGGATGATTTTATCTCGTTTTGTGCCGGGGCGCCCTCGCCACCTACTCCGATACGGACTTCATGTTGTCGCCCGGCACGCGATCAATGAGCAGGCGCAGGGGATCGATGCCGGCTTTCTCCGGAAGTTCCTTGGTAACGAAGGTGAATTCGTGGCGGCCGGCGGTGGTGAGTTTCACGCGCTGGCGATGGAGTATCTTGCCGTAACGCTTGCCCTTCTCCGCTTTGGCGATGGCGCCGATTTCCACGAAGTCGTTTAAGGCGACTTCCTTCTCGTTCCCTTCGGCGTCGGCGCGCAGTTTCTTGGCTTCGACGGCGATTTTCACGTCGTACTGGCCGTCCGGACGTTTCTTGACCGATGCATCCATGGTGCGATTCGCAAAGAGTGTAATCTCTTCAAACAGGTCGGTGATGAGGTATCGCAACTCTTCCGGCGTCTCCTCGCGGAGCGCGTCCACCAGAACGTGGGAAGTAGGGAAGGGCGGTTCCGCGTAGGCGTATTTGGCAACCACTTTGCGCAGGGCGCGATTAATGGCTTCCTCGCCGATCATCTCTTTCAAGTAATAGATAGCCGCCGAGGCCTTCTGATAGTGGATATAGCCTTGACCGGCCTCCACCTTCAACAGCGGACGTTCCTTCAGCCGTTCGCGGCCGCGTCCACTTAGGTAGCGGTCGACTTCGTACTCCAGGAACTTCCGCATCTGGTCGCGGCCGTATTTGTGCTCCATGACCATGAGGGCGGTGTACTGGGCGAGCGATTCGCTCAGCACCGTGGCGCCTTGCATATTGGCGCCCACCACCTGGTGGGCCCACCACTGGTGCGCCATCTCGTGGGCTACCACGTAATGCACCATGTCGATGTCATCGGGCTTTTCCAACCGGGCGACGAAGCCGATGGCCTCGCTATACGGCATGGTGCCAGGGAACGCCTGGGCGAAACTGGCGACGCGGGGGAACTCGATGATTCGTGCCTGTTTATGCGCATAGGGGCCAAAGTTCTTGGTCGCATAGTCCAGTGTGCGGTGGATGGCGTTCATCATCTTGTCCACGTTCCAGGGGTGCTCGTGGTGGTAGTAGACCTCGGTCTTGACGCCGTTCCACTCGGAGCGGCGGACTTCGTAGCGGGCGCTCATGAAGCTGTAGAAGTTCAGGGAGGCGCGGTCCAGTTTGTAGGCGAAGTAGCGGCGGTCGTCCTTAGTCCATTCTTTGGTCAGCGAACCGGGGGCGATAGCAATCTGGTCCGGGCTGGTGGAGATCACGGTTTCCACGTTGACCCAGTCCGAGTTATTGGAGATGTAAGTGTCCATGCACTTGGCGGTGCAGTCGCGGACGAGTTCGGGCATGGGCTCGGGATCGGGGAGGCCGCGCTTGCGGCGTTCGTTGCGGCTGGAGATCTCCCGC
This sequence comes from uncultured Solibacteraceae bacterium, assembly GCA_964430625.1. GTDB lineage: Bacteria > Acidobacteriota > Terriglobia > Bryobacterales > Bryobacteraceae. The sequence continues at coordinate 54,547 of CAYSFR010000044.1, read as the reverse complement.
CCGGCCTGGTAGCCGATCTGCGGAGCAATGTCGCTATTGAAGAATGTGCCGTTCTGGGAGACGCGGACGCCGCCGAAGTTGCTGGCCACGCCGCGCGGTTCGCCGTCGACCTTGAACCGCATGGTGCGTTTTTCGCCAGGTTGCATGGGTGGATCGAGCTTATAAATGCGGTAGGAGAGCGGTTTGTCGTCGGCGCTCACCGTGGCGCCGGGGATCTCCACCTCATACTTATACCCGCGCTGAATGAGGAGATGGAGTTCGGTAAGCGGGGCAGCGGTTTTGTTGACGATGTCCTGCGTGGCGCGCATCCGCATGGCGCGGCGTTCCGGGTAGAGATCGATCTCATACTGAACGGCGGTGATGCGCGGCTGGGGCAGATGCTGGAACTTCTTGTACTTGCGTTCGTAGTCGGCTTGCCGGTCGAGCGCCGTCTTGGGGCCGATGATCTCGTTGACGATGGAGGTGTTGTAGTAGAGCCAGGCGGCGCCGGCGGCGAAGGTGAGGGCCATGCCGATGGTGGCGCTACGAAGGCCGCCACGCCACGTGGAGCGCCAGCGGAAGGCCACGGCCGTCTCCTTGCCGCGGGGCCAGAGCGTCATGGTGAGTACCATCAGCAGGCTGGCGAAGATCGCCCAGTAGAGAGTGAATACCCACCAGGAGTAGAGATAGGGGGCATAGCCGAAGAAGTCCGAATAGGTGTAGTTGGGCCGGTGCGGGTAGCGGACAATCTGCGTTCCAACGTTGAGCGGCTCCCAGACGAAGGCGTTGACCACCAGGAACGCCACCACGCCAAAGTAGCCGGCGTACTTATTCGGGGAAAGGACATGGACGAAGAAAGCAAGCACGGCGAGGAAGTAAAAGAAGGAGAAATCGTAAATAAACAGTTCGGTGAAATAGAGGCCCAGTTGGAACCGGTAGTAGCCGAGCGCCGCCTGCGTGGTGACCCCGACAAGCAGCATGAGCGCCTGCAGAATCGCCATCACCGCGAGCAGCGAGACGAACTTGGCGGCGTAACGGAGCCAGGCCGGCGTAGGAGCGGCATCCTCAATCTCATCCATCCGCGCATCCCGCTCGCGCCACACCAGAAGGCCGGAATAATAAACGATCATCGCCACGCAGAAGGTGTAGAACGAACCCTGAATCACCTCCAGGATGAAGTAAGTCACCGGGTAGGAGCTGTTGCCGTAGCCCTCCTTGGAAGAGATGATGATGGAGGGCACGGCGTTGAGCAAGGCCGCGGCGAGGATGACGATGAAGGAAGTAGTCTTCACCATTCCCTTGGTTTCAAAGCGGCAAAGGGCGGCGAACTGCGCCCAGAGCGAGGGACGGGAGGTATCGGCGACCGGAATGGCGATGGCGGTGTTGGACGTCGAGGTCTCTTCCGGTGCCGGCGCTGCCTTCTTCGAAGTCGCCCGTTCGGCGAAGGAAAAACGGCGGTAGCCGAAGGCGAACGCGAGAGCGCCGAGCGAGACCCAAATGGCGCGATTGGCCAGTAACATGTTCTCCCAGGAGAGATAGCGGGCGTTCCTTTCCGCCGAAGTCCAGTACTTGGTCAGAATCGAATAGGTACGGGCGCCGAGAGGGTCGATCAGCATGGCCAGTTTCTCGTTGTCGAGATCCTCGGTAAGGATGTCGCTGACGGTATAGGCGACCAGCAGGAGGAGGACGCCGAGGAAACTCGCCAGCGTGGAGCGGGTGAGCACGGCGATGACGAAAACGATGGCGGCGATGAAGAAGGTGTTGGGGACGGCAAACGTGAAGAAGCTGTGAAAATGGGCGCCCCAGGAGATGGGGCCAAAGCGGTTATGATCCACCCAGGGCATGAAGCCGGCCAGGATCATGCCGATGGTGATGCCCAGAAACGGGAGACAGGCGACCAGGGTGGAGCCGAGGAACCGGCCGCCCAGATAGCCGGCCTTGCCGAGGGGTGTCGTAAATACAATCTGATAGGTGTTGTATTGAAAATCGCGACTGGCGGCGGAGTTAACGAACGCCGTTGTCATCAGCATGGCAAAGACGCCCATGATGGAGTAATAGATCTGGATCACATAGGGCGCGTTTTTGTGTACGTTGCCGGTGGATCCGCCGATGGTCACCTGGTCGGTGGCCGTGGCGCCGAAGACAAGGGTGCCGAGGATGAGCAGGAAAATCCAGACCATCATGCCCTTGAGCCAGTAGCGGAGTTCGAAACGAAGGACGGAGAGGAAGAGGGCCATGGCGGGTGCTCCTTACGCCGCGACGCCGGAGATGCGGGTGAAGAAGACGTCTTCCAGAGAGGGGTCAGCCGGGGCGAAGCCGTCGTCGATCGGGTCCTCCGAATAGACGTGAATGAGCGGTTGGCCGGCCACCATTTTCGAGGAGATGACGCGGTAGCGGGCCTCAAAGGCGGCCAATTCCGCTTTCGGCACCTTGCGGCGCCAGACGCGCCCGGCGAGCGATTGGACAGCAGCGTCCGGTTCGCCCTCGAAGAGCACCCGGCCCTGGTGAATGATGGCCATGCGGGCGCAGAGTTCCATAACGTCCTCGACAATATGGGTGGAGAGGATGACGATGACGTTCTCACCGATCTCGGCCAGCAGGTTATAGAAGCGGTTCCGCTCGCCGGGGTCGAGACCCGCGGTGGGCTCGTCGACGATCAGGATTTGCGGGTTGCCGATCAGCGCCTGGGCAATACCGAAGCGCTGCCGCATGCCGCCGGAATAGCCGGTGAGCGCCTTCTTGCGGTGGTCCCAAAGGTTCACCTTGTTCAGCATCGCCTCCACGATTTCCTTGCGCTGTTTGGCCTGGGTAATGCCCTTGAGCAGCGCCAGGTGGTCCAGCATCTCGTAGCCGGAGACGCGCGGATAGACGCCGAAATCCTGCGGCAGATAGCCGAGACGGCGGCGAACCTCGTCCTTATTGGTGAGCACGTTAAGATCGCCGAGAGTAACTTCGCCGGAGTCAGCCTCCTGCAGCGTGGCAAGGATGCGCATGAGAGTGGACTTACCGGCGCCGTTCTGGCCCAGGAGTCCGTACATTCCTTGCGGAATGGTCAGCGAGACGCCGGAGAGCGCTTTGACGCCGTTGGCGTAAGTCTTCGAAAGAGAGCGGATGGCGAGTTCCATGGCGGGTTTGATTACTCTAGCAGAACGTAGCGGGCGGCCGGAGCGTTCCTTCGTCATTGCGAAATTCTCGGGCGCCGCGGGTCATTTGAGCATTTCTTCCGGCCGGCGGCGCCTGATAGAGCAGATGGCCCCATTTTTCCTGCTGCTGATCGCGGTACTTTTGACGGGATGTGACGCGGAACCGCCTCGCCCTGCGCTGCCCGCGCCGCCGGAGGGCCAGGCACTGGAAACCGCGGCATTCCCGGTGATGCTGCTTTCTTCCTCCACTTACAATCCCATTTTGTGTATCTGCAAGACACCCGCCCAACTACGGCAGAGCGATGATGCGAACTTCAAATCGTTGCAGGAAGGAGCGACGCTGATCGACGCGGCCGGCACACGCTTCGCCGTTCGCCGCGCACAGATGACGAAAGGCCCGCGGAATCCTTTCGTCCGATACTTCACCGGCACCTTCTACACGGGGGAACCGGTGAAGGTGAACTTCCTCATCCAGCCGCAGGGCCCGGCGCGCACCCCGGAGATCTGGGCCGCCATGGAGCGGTACCACTACAACTTCCGCAAGTGCGGATTCTCCGGGAAGGAGCCCACTATCGAGTTGCTCCGCGGCTTCTCCAACCGGAATTGCGTCTGGCCGCCGTTGTAGCTACTTCTTCGCGATGAAGATATCGATATAGTCGGTCACCTGGTCACACGGGTTCTGGTTCTCGCGCATGCGCCAGTACGGCCGGGCGCCGGAGATGCGGAACAGGAATGTGCCGTCGCGGACACACTCCTTGCCGCCGGCGATGTGGCTCACCCGCATCACGATCTTGCCCTGGAAGGAGAAGTTCAGCGCGCTGATCTGGAGCACCTGGCCTTCGATGGTCAGAAAGTCCGTTCCCTTCCCCCGCTGCTCCCCTTTCACCTTGTAGGTGCCGCGGTCATCGGTAATCGTGACTTTGCCGGGCTCCTGCCCTTTTTCAAAAATCAGCCACTGCAGCGTCAACGGGTGACCGCCGAGTAGTTTCTGCGCCGCCGGCTTGTCATTGATCTGCGTCTGCGCCAGAGCGGAGAGGGAGAACAGAATCAGTAGCAGTAGTCGCATGTTATTGCTTGCGGGCATCGATATAGCGGCGGTCGAGGAAATAGAAAAACCCGTCTTCGGCGCCGATGAGCAGGTCGAGTTTCCCGTCTCCATTCCAATCGGCGGCATTGGGCGTGGGATTGTGCCCCGGCAGCGGCGCCCGCGCCACCAGGCCTCGCTGCACCATCTCGGCGCGCTGGAGGGTCCCGCGGTTTTCATACCAAAGCGGCCCTTGGTCGGAGTCGGTGAGCAGATCCAGATCGCCATCGCCGTCCCAATCAACCAGGTCAATCTTGCGCCGCCCGGAGGAGCCGGCGCGGCCATTGGCGAGATTCAGATACCGGCCCGATTCCGTCACAAAAATGCGCTCCGGAGCGTGCAGCACCAGTTTGCCGTCCTGTTTCGCGCGGCGGAAAAGACACAGATAGCCCTGGTGGTTCAGCATCACCAGATCAGGCAGTCCGTCCTTGTCCCAATCGACCACTTCCGGCGTGGTGCGCCACTGTGTCAGCAACTGCTTGCCCTGCGGTTCCCACCACACCCATTCCGGTTTCGGGGTGGCACCGGGCCACTCCACTTCGATGTTGCGGGCGGGTTCCAGCTCCTGTGTATTTCCGGTGCCCCGGTACCAAACCACCTCACCCCAGATATCATTCACCAATAAGTCCAGCTTACCGTCCAGATCCCAGTCAGCAACGGTCGGATTCGAATAACCCCACTTCGCTTCGGCCGGGCCCTGCACGGACTTATTCGCGCCGGCGACGCGCCGGATCGGCTTGCCGCCCACCGTCAGGTAGCCACGCGCGGCGAACTGCGGGACCTCCCGCGTACCGGTATTCTCAAACCACTCAACGTATCCGGCCGAGTTGCCGGCCACCAGGTCGAGTTTGCCGTCGCCATTCCAATCCACGGCAACGGGACGGGCGAGGGACCCGCTCTTGACGTAAGGATCCATCTGCTCCAGTGCCTTGGGTGGGGCCCACTTCGGTTCCTGGCCGAACGGCGCCAGGTTCTCCACAAACGTCAGCGTGCCGCCCTCCTCGCCGATCAGCAGCGAGGGACGGCCATCCTTGTGCCACTGCACCACGCGCGGTTGGATCATCTCCAGATCCAGCCGGAAGGGAAGCACCTGGGACTTGGTCAGATCGTCGCGCTGATGGAGCGTCACATAGTCCAGAAAGCTGCCGATCAACAAGTCCGGTTTCCCGGTGGCGCGCCAGCGGAACAACTGCGGAGCAGGTGAGCCGTAGGAATCGATGGGCAATTTCACGGGCGCGTCATATTGCGGAGCCGCATTGGTGCCGGTGTTTTTCCAGAAGTAGACGTAGCCGTGGAGCGGTCCGCGGAGCCATTCGCCTTTGGAGTTATAGGCGTCGTCCCAGCCGTAGTCCCGCCAATCGGAGACGCCGTTGAGCAGATCCACCTTGCCATCCCCATCCCAATCCACCGGCAGCCACATGTCATCGCGCCCGACGTGGTAACTCCGCTTCAGGTTGAATTGGCGCGGTTCGTTAAAGCCGTTGCGGCGAATGTCGTAAAACCAGCGCCCCCCGGCGGAGGTGGCGTCGAGTTTGCCGTCGCCATCCACGTCGCCAACCGCCAGATCCTTCAGCGCCGGGCCCAGCCAGATGGCGCGATCGAAGAGCGGATCGGCCTGCGAACCGATGTTCCGGAACAGGTAGGTGCCGTTGTAGGGCCGGTCCGGGGAAGCGACCAGGAGGTCCAGGTCGCCGTCATTGTCCCAGTCGAAGGCCGCCGCATGGGAATAGAGGCCGACGGCCAGTTTCCCGCGTACGCCGGCGCGACCGTAGGTGACCCGATCACCGGAACCCACCATGGCGGGCGCCGCTTGCCGCTCGGTCTCGCCCTGCGCAAACGAGTCCCAGGTAGCCACGTACTTCCCGGCCCCGGTGGAGACGAAGTACAGCATCGCCGAGGGGCGGCGAAACTCCACTTTCACCGGAATTGGCTTGCGCGAATCCTCTTCATACAGCCGAACCGAATCCGGCGAAAAGCCGCGGGCGCCGGGGATCTCCAGGCGCACCGGAGTGCCGGCGGGCGCGTCCACCGCGAGGGAATTCGACTGGCGATTCTTGTCGGCGCCCAGCGCAAGGCAGGCGAACAGGAGGGCAAGAAGGAAGGGCATTCCATCCAGCATACTTCCTGCGTGTTAGCCTGAAAACTAGATTGCTTGCCATCACCGTCGTCATCGTTTCGGACTATCAATCAGGTGCCGGGCGGAGCTGGAGCGATGAGCGGAAATGTCTTCGCGCACTTGCCGCGCAGGACATCACCGAACCAGTGGAAGTCCTCCTCTGTGAACCCGCCACCGCCGAACCCCCGCCTGCCGATCTGGAGCAAATCCTCCCGGGACTCCGCGTCCTTTGCTTCCCCGTAGAGGGCTCCTATGCCCTGAAGAACGCCGGGGTGCGGGTGGCGGCGGCGCCGGTCATCCTGATGCTCGATGCCGATTGCTGCCCGTCGCCCGACTGGCTGCGCATCGCCGTGGAAACGCTGCGAGCCCGGCCGGACCTGGCGGGAATCAGCGGCCTCACCCGCTACGACGGGAAGAGTTTGATGGAGCGCACGCTGGCGCTATTGTCGCGCGCCTTCATCGATCCGGGCGGGACAGCCGAAACGCCCTATCTGTCCAATAACTGCGGTGCCTTGCGCCGGGACCTTTTCCTTCGCCACCCCCTGCCGGAAAGCATGGGGGCATTTGCGGCGCGCCTGCAGTCGGAGGCCATCCGCCGCGAGGGCGGCCGGCTATGGTTTGACGAGAGGCTCCGCGTAATTCACGAGTTCGAGGGCTGGGCCATGGAGCGCGATATCCGCCGCAACATCGGCTGGAGCACCGTGGCCACGCGCCTCACGGACCGCCGCCTCCCCTATTCCTGGCTCATTCGTCTGGGCCCGGCCGCCGTTCCCGCCATCTGGCTCGGCAAACTTTGCGACCTGTGGGCCGACATCCTGCGCTGCCACCGGCATTTCGACGTCGCCTGGTATGAGATTCCCTTCGCGTTCGGCGTTGCCGGTGTGGTCTCTCTCCTGGAGATTCCCGGAATGATGGCCGCCTACCGCCGTGAACCGCTGGCGGAAACCGCTTACCTGTAACTACCCGGCGCGGCGCGCCATCCGCTCGGCCGCCAGCAGGTTCAACATCAGGAACCGCGGATGATGGTAGTTTTCCGCCCTCCGCATCTCCGGCGTGGGCGTTACAAAACGGTCCCCGATCACCTGCCAGAGCGGCGAACCGAGCTTCTTCATCGGGAACTTCTCGCGGGTAAAGCGGTCGATCTCCCCATAAAACTCCCGCGCCCACTCATCCCCGTTTTGCTCCATCAGGATCATCGACCCAATCAGCGCCTCCTGATGCGGAAACAGCGTTTTGTCGGTGGTCCAGTCGTTGGCATCGACATGGCGCAAGTTCCGGAACAGCCCCCCGTAAACGCGATCCCTCGACACTTCGCAGTGCCGCCGAAACATCGCCGCTGCCCGCGAGAACAGCGCCTGGTCCTTCCGCCGCACCGCTTCGGCCAGCACCATCCACAGCGTCTCAATGGCATGGCCGCCATAGACTAACTGCTCATAACCGTTTCGCGGCCGGCCTAAGTCGTGATCAATCAGTTCATTTAACAGTTGAAAACGCGGGTTATAGTGCCGGCTTAGGATGGCGTCCAGGCAGCGGTTATTGATCGCCTCTAACTCGGTATCCTGCCGCATAGCCAGCATCTGTGTCGTCGCCCGCAGCAGCACCATCCAAACGCCCAGCACCCGCGCGCCGGGATAGGGTGGCGCTTCCGGCCCCAGATAAGTCTTTCCGATTGCCGGATGATAGTCCGCGCGGTCATACCGCCGCACGCACTTCAACACAATCGCCTTGGCCTCGTCCCAATACTTAGGCTCCTCTGCCGCCCGGGAAAACTCCGCCATCCCTTCGGCGATGAACAGGTCGGAATAGACCTCCGTATCCGGCGGCCCGGCCGGCGAACCATCCCGCGCCAGCGCCCGCGGCCAGTGCTCGTCAGGCCCCTTCGGACGGCTCCGCTCCACCAGCCGCAACGACCCCGCGGCCACGTCCAGATACCTCTGTTTCCGGCCAAAATGCTGATAAAGGAACGAAAACACCCACAGGCCCCGCCCCTCATACCAGGCGGTCTTCTCGGGAGACACTAACTCCCCGTTCGGCTTCACGGTGCAGTGAAACCCGCCGTACCGCGCATCAACGACATACTTCAGGTGGAAAGGAACGTAGTCGGAAAACAGGTCATTCCGGTACTGCGCCGCAATCGCTTTCCAATCCATCGGCGCGCCCGCAAGTGGTACGGCTCCTAACAGGAACCCAAACGTCCGGCGGTTCATCCGGACAGCGGAGGCAGGCGCGGCAGTCATCCCACCAGTATCTGCGAATGGCGGAGGCACCGGGGCGCCTCCGCCCGTTCCAATTTACGCCTCGCCGCGAGCGGCGGCCCAACGCTTCTTCTGGGCAGCGGCAATCCGTTCCCGGGCTTCCGGGCTCAGCACGCGCTTCACCTTCTTCTTCTCTTTGGCCGCCTTGGGGGCAGCGGCGGGCGCTTCCCAGTCGTCGGTGGACTCGGCAACAGTCCGGGTCTTACGCGCCGGCTTTCCACCTACCAACGCGCGGAGGGAAGCTATCTTCTCTTCCAGCCGGGCTTTCTTGAGCTCAAGCCCGACGAGCGCCGCGGCAAGAATTTCTGGATCCATGTTCATTTCTCCAAGTTACCACGACTTGTTTTCACTTTGTAGGTTGTACTCTTTCTCCAGTACTAAAGTCCATCTTCACCGAAGATACCTCGACCTTAGAACGAGTCATTTTTCCATCAATCACCAGCCAATTTATCGCATAACTTCACAGCATTTCGAGGCTAAAATCGACCAGCCGGAAACGGGGCGCGCCGCCGGCCTCCAGATGCCGGTGGAGACAAACAACCCCGGCCTCGCATGCCTCTCGCTGCGCCCGCCACCAAGGGCCATTACCGCCGGAAACATAGAAAGCGGCACAGTTCTGCAGGTGGCGTTCCATGGCGGCGCGCAGTTGCCGCTCATAGTGGGCAACGGCCGGGCCGGCCAGCGCGGAGTCATTCAGCGCGGTCCGAATGACGGCCGCCGCCAGGATCGCCTCCCGCAGCGCGTTGCCCACGCCGTCCCCGCACAGCGGGTCAAAACCCGCGGCGGCCGCCCCGCAGCGCAGCCACCCCGGCCCGCCCAGCGGATCGGACAACCGCGGCGCAGCGGCAAACGCGCCCCCCTCTTCCTCGATGTCCGCGATCGCCGCGGCGGCCAATACACTTTCGCTCACCGCCGCCGCGGCCGACCCGTACTCGCCGATGCAAAGCAGCCAGGCCTCCTGCGCCCCAAACGGTAACAGAAACAGCCAGCCCGCGCCGAGCGATTCGGCAATGCAGGCGTGGGGATTCGCCGTCCCCCGCAGCGAAACACGCACAGCCCGCGCCGGCCGGTCGCCGAACGAGAGAAACTCGCCGGCGGGCCCGCCCGCATGCACGGTCCAGTCCGCGTCGCCGCCCGCCGCTGGCTCATTGCCGGGCACCGGGGGCGCCACGGCCCGCAAACGCCGCTCGCATTCGCCGCCCGTCAGTACCCACGCCTGATGCGGAACCACCACCGGCGGCGCGCCCCCCCAGCGCACGTGCCGCTCCGCAATCGGCCACAGCCCCGCCATGGGGTCCGCCACCGGGGCAAAGATGTCGGCAAACAGCCGCCGCGTCGCCCCGCCGATCATCACCGCCGGCACCCGCACCGCCGGTGCCCCCGTACGCGCCATCGCCACGCCCGCCCGCCGCAGCAGGTGCGCCGCGGCCGCGGCCGCCACACTGTCGCCGTACACCAGCACTTCGGGGGGAGAGGGGATCGCCAAACGCGTCACGCCTCCTTCCGCGATGGCAGCGCCAGGTCCCGTGCCAGGCAACCCGTCACGTTCGCCACCGCAAAACTCACCCCGTGCAGATTGCGCTCGCGCGGCAAACCCGGAATCGGGCGCGGCCAGCCACAGGCCGTAAAGCCGGGACCAATCTGGTGCGGGTCCACCGAATCATCCATCCGCACGCCCACCACCCCCGGCAACCGCCCCGGCAGCCCCTCGGCCGGCGAGACGATGCGAATCCCCCGCCCCGCGGCCCGCTCCACGCGCTCCAGAAACGCCGCCTCATGCGCCGGATTGGGTGTCGCCAAGCTGAGATTAACCAGCGAAACCGGCTGCTCCACAGCCCAGTCCAACGCCGCCAGCAATATCTCGATCGACGTCACCAATCGGCGGTGAAACACCCGCGCGATATAGAGATCCGCCAGCGGCGCCCGCTCGCGAATCGCGCCGGCGACCGCGGTGCCGTGGCCGAGAGCATCCAGGTAATCCTCCGCTGCCAGGCCCGGCACAAAGCAACGGCCCGCCGTCACCCGCTCCACATGCGGATGGCTCGGGTGCACGCCGCTATCGATAATCGCTACGCCAACGCCGGCCACCAGTCGTCCACCTTTCCGTCCTTCAGCCGAAGCACCCGCGCGTCGTCCAGCAGCCGTTCGTCATGCGTGATCACCAGCGCCGTGCGTCCGGCCAGCGCGGTGCGGAGTGTCACCAGAATACCGGCGCGAGTGGCCTCGTCGAGCGCCGATACGGGCTCATCCAGAATCAGCACCCGCGGATTGCGCAACAGAGCCCGCGCGATTGCGATCCGCTGCCGTTCCCCCGCCGACAGCGCATTGCCGCGCTCTCCTACGGGCGTCTCCAGCGGCAGGGATAGCGCCGCCGCCGTGGCCGCCGCCTGGACCTCGCCCTCCGTCGCCTCTGGCCGGGCAAAGGCGATGTTCTCCGCTATCGTGCCATGGAAAAGCACCGGCGTCTGCTCTACCAGTCCCACCAACTCGCGCAGCGTCCCCAGCGGGATCTGCCGCACGTCGACCCCATCCAGCAGCACGCTGCCTTGGTCCGGATCAGCTAGGCGCAGCAGCAGATCGCCAATCGTCGACTTACCCGCGCCGCTCGGCCCGCTAAGCATCGTCACCGATTGCGGCGCCAGGCGGAAATCCACACCCGCCAGTACCGGCGCCGCCTCGTAACGGAAGTGGACGCCGCGAAACGCCACCTCGCCTGCCCATTCCGCCGGAGCCACAAACGGCCCCTCCGGCTCCCGCACCTCCACCGGAATCTCCAGCACCTCAAACATCCGCCGCAGCGACACCGCGCCGGTCACCAGGCTGCCGTAGAGCGACATCAGATTCTGTACCGGCGCCAGAAGGCGGCCGTGGTAAGTAAGGAATGCCACTAACTCACCGAGCGATACCTCGCCCCGAAGATACTGCCACCCGCCGGTGAGAAATACGAGCGCGGTGGAAAGAGTCACCGCCGATGTGGGGATCGCCGCGGCGAAGAAACTCGTCATCTGCATCCGCAGCAGCGCCTCCACAAAGCCCTGATTATGGGTTTGAAACCGCGCCGCCTCCCGCTTCTGGGCATTCACCAGCACCGTCAGCCGCAGCGCCGTCAGCGACTCAATCAGAAAGCTCCCAATCCCCGCGCTCCGCTCCCGCAGCACCTTCACATGCCCGGCCAGCTTCGCCTGCGCCCGGCGCGCCAGCCACAGCGCCGGCGGAATAAACACCGCGCTGCACAGGAAAAGCAGCGGGCTGATCGACACCATGATGTAAATCGCCCCGGCCAGAAACAGCACGTTGGAGAGAATCGCCAGCAGCGCGTCGGCGGTAATCCGCTGCACCTCGGAGACATCGTTGTTAATCCGCGAAATGAAGTCGCCCATCCTCGCCCGCGCGTGCCGGCGGGGCGATAGCTTCTGCAGATGGCAGTAGAGCGCCAGCCGCATTTCGAAGAGCACCCGCGCCGACAGCCGCATATACAGGTAGCTCGACCACGCGTTGGTGACAAAGCCCGCCACCGCCAGCAGCGCCATCGCCACCGTCGCTCGCAGCAGGACTCCGAAATTGTGCGCCAGCAACCCTTGGTCGATCAGCCACTGGTTGATCAGCGGCGTCAGCAGGCCCGCGCCCGTCGCCACGGCATTGATGGTGATGATCAGCGCCAGCGCCGCCCGGTGCGGACGCAGCCACGGCCACACGCGACGGTATTCCCGGAGCGGCAGCGGAGGCGGGGGCGCGGTCTCTGGCGGCATAGGCAGATCCGTAACGGCGGCAGGCGGTCCGGAGCCTAACGCGCCGCCTGGCCCGCCAACGGCGGCAACGCCAGTAACTGCGATGTCATATCCGCATTAACGTCGATCTGCTTAACGAACTGCAGCGTGCCCGTGTCGTAAAGCTCCATCGTGTAGCCGGCGCCATAAACGATCAACTGCTTGCCATCGGCAGTCATCCCCACCGTGAATCGCGTTCGCCCCGGAAATGAGGCCCGCCGCGTCACTTTCTTCGACGTCAGGTCGATAACGAAAAACTCGCAGTGCCGGTCGCCATGGACGCCTTCAATCGTCGTGCCGTAGGCGAACTTACGGTCCGGCGACAGCCGCACACTGCCGTTCATGTTGGCCACCGCCGGCCCGATCGGCGTGAACTGGAACTGCCTCGTGTTCAGGTCGAGGTCCGCGATGCCCCAGATCCGCTTATGTACCACCGGATCGCTCGAAGTGAAGATCGCGGTCATCTTCCCGGGCGCCTCGTTCGGGTCCTCCGCCCCGGACAGCGAGAGCGACTCCATATACGGAAACTCCGGCCGGGCAAGGGGAATCGTATGGGCGAGCTTGAAATCGGTGGTATCGACGATATAGATATTCTCCCGGAAGAACCACAGGGACTTCCCGTCCGGCGAAACCCGCATCGGTCCGCCGCCGCGCCCGCCGCCGAACGCCCCGCCCACGTTGATCTCCTTGGGCAGTTCCACCGTCCGCGCGATCTTCTTCTCCTGTAAGTCCACCACCGCAAACTTCGGCGTCTCAATCTCAAACCGGTCGATCAACTTATTCGCCACGCTGATGATCGCGTATACATAGCGCCCGGCAGGGTCCATCGCCGCGCCCTGCAGCCGTACCCGCTTCGCCGGGGAACCGAGCACAAACGAATCCACCACCCGATTGGTCGCCGCGTCGATCGTCTCAAATCCCGTATCCTTTACGGTTACGGCCACAATCCGCTTCCGGTCCGCCGTCGCCATCAACGTCCGCGGCGCGTCCGTTCGCAGTTCAATCCGGCTCACCACGCGCCCGGCCGCCTCATCCAGCACAGCGATATGTTTCGGCCAGGTACCCACATAGGCCAGCGTCGGCTGGGCGGGCAGTACCGCGGCCAGCGCCGCCATTGCGAACGAAACTCGGCAAAGAAGGGATCTCATGGCGCCCATTCCTACGGAAACACCAGTTCTATGTCTCGCCAGTCCTTCGTGGCCGCCGCGCACTTCGCCGTCCAGTCCGGATAGTTGTTATAGTGGTCCGGCACCTGCGCCGGCCAGTAACAGGTCACGTAACAGTCATATAAGTCGCGTTCGGCTGGTTGACACAGCCCCGCCGTCCCGCCCGCATTGTCCACCTCCCAGCCCGGCGAAAAGACAATGGAGCAGCCCACCGGAAAGTGGGGCCGCGCCGCCCCGGGGCGGTCCTGCATCGCGTAAACGTCTCCAGCCGCGCCATCCACCTGTTCCTCGATGCGCGCCGCCTTCCGATTGATGGCCTGCAGATGCTTCATGACATCGCCTTTCTGGATTCAAAGTAAGTGAGAAATGCCGGATTATGCGTGGCGATCTGGCCGTAGATCCGCAAACACAGCGACGTCCAGTCGCGGATCCAGTCGCAAAAATGGGTGTTGGCATGGCCGATTTCACCGAATCGCACCAGACTTTCATGGTGGCACCCGCCGGCGCACAACGGCCGCGCAAAGCAGCTTTGGCACTCGTACTTCGCGTTCACGTGCCCTTTTTGCAGAAAATCGGCCTGTTTCGCCTTGTCCATTCCGCCGCTGGTCACGTTCCCCAGCGAATGCGCGTCGGAGTCCACAAACCGGTGGCACGGAGCAATATCACCCGACGGCCCCACCCCCACCAGGCCTAACCCCGCCCCGCAGGGGTGGGACTTGTTGATCCCGGCATGCAACTCCGCCAGCGTATCGGAGACATTCGAAAACCCGTGCGCCCGCGACGCCAGCGCCGCTTCCAGATACTCCGCCGCTAACTCCCGAAACTGGTCCAGCACCCGGTCCATGTTGTTGTCCCCGATGGTGTAGAGCCGCTCCTTGCCCGCCGTCACCGGCGCGAACCCCACCTCGGCAAACCCGAAATCCTCCCGCAGGTGCCGGAAGATCTTCTTCACGTCCGTCACCCGGTCGGTGAGCGTCACCCGCGCCGCGATCGGCCGCGTCCGGTGCCGCCGCAGCAGCGCCTTCACCTTCGGCGCCATCACGTCGTAACTCCCCTTGCCGTTGGAGTACACCCGCAGTTGATCGTGTAACTCCTTCGGCCCGTCCATGGAAACCGTCACCCCAATCGCGTTCCCGGCCAGAAACTCAATAATCTCATCGGTAAGCAACGTGCCATTGGTGGTAAGCGAGAAATCCACCGCCACGTTCCGTTCCCCGGCTATTTGCTGCGCATACCCCACCACCCACCGCAGCAGCGGAAAGTTCATCAGCGTCTCCCCGCCAAAGAACGTAATGTGCACCGCCCGCCGGCCCCGCGCCGACTCAAACAAATGGTCCACCGCCGCCCGCGCCACCGCCTCATCCATGAACTTCGGCTTGCCCTCGGGCGTCGCCACTTTGTCGGCCCCGAACTCGTAACAGTAGTGGCACGAAAGGTTGCACTGGTTCGTCAGGTTCAGCACCAGCGACTGGAGCGGAAAATCGGCCATCGGCTCCTGCGGCCGATCAGGAAAGCCATGTTGGTCAGCCAGCAACCGCGCCTGGAACAACTCGGCCAGCGTCTCCCGCGCCGTCGCCGCATCGTAGCCGCGCTCCATCAGCGCCGCGGCGGCCGCCGACGCCGGCACATCGCCATCTCCAATCAACTCCAGCGCCGCCAGCGCCGCCGGCCCCGGCGCGAAGATTCCCCCGCCCGGAACCGTATAGACAAACTGCCGCCCGCCGGCGTCGAAGGCGTGAAACTCCCCCTTCCGGAATACCGTCTCGGCCGCGGCCGTCGCCGCCGTCACAGCGCCCCCGCCGTCTGATCCCAGCGGATATACAGCGGCACCGCCACCACCAGATACGATTTCGCCGTTAACGCCTGCGACGCCCCTTCCGGCGTCCACGCTGCCGTCACCCACACATCCCCGTAGTTATTGGTGCCAAACCGCCGCTTCTCGTTCGGGCCCTCCACATTCGGAGTAAATAACCCGTCCTGGCTCAGCGAGCCGACATACTCCTTGTCATCGTCCCCCAAATGCGATGGAAACTCCTCCAAGGAGAACTTCGCATCCACCGCCATCAGCCGGATATCGTCCCCTGTCCCCCGCTTGCCGTCCAACCCGTTGGCCCAGGCAAACGCCTCAAACTGCACATGCCCCTTCGGGTGCGAGTTCCCGCCTAGCCGCGCCAGCGCCGTCTCCGCCACCTGAATGTAATCCACCTTCCCATACACCGCAATCGCCCCCGGCAACACCGTCCGCCCGATCGTCAGGTCGCGCCGCCCCGCAATCGCCGCCGCATCCACGCTCAATGTCGCCGTCAGCACCCCGGGCGTCGCCGTCACCGCCGTCACCTTTACGCCCCCGCCGAAGTCCAGATCCGCCGGCGTCAACCGCGGCGGCAAGCCATCCCCATAGATCTTCACCACTACCCCGCTCGCCCCTTGCTTCACCGCCGTCACATCGGTGGTCAGCAGCAGCGGCGCCCCGGCCCGCTCCAGATGAACATCGTATCCAAACTCGTCGTACCCGCCCCAGAACCATCGCCCGTCCGCCGACATCTGGTCCCGCGAAAACGCCATTACTTCCTTCTCCTCGGTCCGCCCGGCGGTCGATCGGCCCCGCCAGGAGTACCCCGTAAACACAACTCCCTTCCCGCTCCGGCTCACCTTCTCGCCCGTCTTCACCGACGTCAGCGTCGTCTGCGTCGCGAATCCGCCGCCCGCCGCCGTAATCGTCATTTCCCCCACAAAACGGCCCTTCCCCGGCAGCCAGGCCGATACCAGCCATCGCCCGGCCAGCCGCAACTCCCGCCGCCCCGCCTGCCAGCTTGCCCATTCCGGCGACAGCAGTGGGTTCGACTTGCTGAATTCGCTCACCGCCAGTTCCGCCGGGTCCACCTGGGGCGAGTTATTCGGCAACACACCCGCACCCGGGTCACTGCCGCGCCCGCCCAACGCGCCGCCGCCACCGCCCAGCGTCGGCCTCGGTGCCGCCCCGCCGCCACCTTCTCCAGGGGGCGTCGGCCGGCGATAAGACGTAAACTCCACCACCGGGAAGTAGCCCCGGTGCATCGCAATCAGCAGTTCCCACTCCTCTCGCGAACGCCGCCACGACCGCGGCTTGGCCAGCGGATGGCACGACGCGCACGCATCCCGCAACGCTTCATTAGCAATCCCCTCGGTGTGCAGCGCCCGTTTCTCAAAGAACCAGGCCACCGGCTTCCACTCCTCCGGCGCCAGCCCGTGCGTTTCGGAAAGCGACGAAACAATCTGCCGCGCCTCGTCCGGCGTCAGCGTCAACCCGTTCAGCCGGACCATCCGCTTGATGATCTCCTGCCAGCCCTCCGGCGTCGTCCGTTCCCAGGAGATGCGCGTCAGGTTGCTCTTCTCATCGGCGCGGTGGCATCCGCCGCACTTGGCCTTCACCAGCGGGTCGGTCACCGGAATGCCCGGCTCGCTTGGCGGCTTCGGCCCCGCCGGCGCCCCGCCGCCGCGCGATCCGCTTTGCGCCGTCAATACCGTCGCCACGGCACTAATAAGTACAATCAGCCGCATGAAATCCTCTCAGGCAAGGTGAAAAACGCTCTCTGGTATGGGGAGTCAGCAGGAGACGGAAGAACAGGCGCCGTGGCCGAAACTTGACTATAGAGAAGGGGAATGGGGAAGTCAAGTTCGCGCCGGCGCGCCCTATTGCCCCGCCTGCCCGTCCTTGTAACCCGCCCGTTTCCGCTTTTGTACAAACTCCCGCGTCGCCGCAAAAACCGCCATTTCCCCGGTCGCCCGCGGGTCTTTTGTCTGGCGCTGGTAGGCCTCCAGTTTCTTCCGCAGGCGCGCCTTCACCGCCCGCATTCCGGGTTCGGCCGCCAGGTCCTTCAACTGCCACGGGTCGGCCTCACAATCGTAGAGCTCTTCCTTCGGCCGCGGTTTGTCTTTGTCGCTGTCGCCCGGATGCTCTGTGCTCCGCGTGCCGTAGTTCACAACGTAGCTGTACCGCTCGTCCCGGATCACCCGCGCCGCAAAATTGGTGGGGTCCAGTTCGCCGTGCCATTCAATCCCCGCCGCCGTCCATGAGCGCGCCTTGTCCACCCGTCCGGAGCGCCCGGACGTCAGCACGGGCAGAAAACTACGCCCCGTCATCTCCCCCGGCACCGGCAGCCCGGCTGCCTCCAGCATGGTCGGCGCAAAGTCGGCAAAGTTCACGAAATCGTCTACCCGCCGCGCCGCCGGAATCCGGCCCGGCCAACGAACCGCCAGCGGTACCCGCAGCCCCCAGTCGTAAACGTTCGTCTTGGCCCGCCGGATCGCCGTCCCATTGTCAGCCGTTGTCACAATCAGCGTATTGTCCAGTTCCCCTCGCTCGGCCAGTACCTTCAGAATCGCGCCCAAATCCTCGTCCGCCCGTTTGATCTCATAGGCGAAATCGGCGCGCCCCCGGCGCTGCGCCTCATTGTCGGGCAGGTACTTCGGCATCGGAATCGCGTCCTCGGCAATCCCGTAGCGGGCCAGCTTTTTGTGGTTGTCCTTGCCGTAGGGCCCGTGCGGCTCCGTGGAACCCGCCCAAAACCAGAACGGCTTGCCGGCCGGACGCGCATCCAAAAACGCCGCGAAGTTCCCGGCGTAGTCGATGTCGTTGATGAACTCCTCCCGCTCGGCCCGTTTCACCTTCTGCCATGCGTTCCCCGCCGGGTTCCGTTTCCGGTCCCCCAGGACGCCCGGCCCCCATCCTTTGCCTGTAAATCCGGAATGGTATCCGCCGGCCTCCATCAACTCCGGCAGCGTGGCGAACTTCGCCGGCAGCCACGCCTGAATGAATGCCCCCTGCTCCAACTCCCAGAAGTTCCGCCCCGTCAACAGGGCCGCCCGCGACGGCGCGCACGACGGCGCCGATGTGTAACACCGGGTAAACAGCACCCCTTCCTTCGCCACCCGGTCAAAGTGGGGCGTCGGCACGCGCGACCACCCATACGCGCTCCGCTCCATCCAACTCTCATCATCGGTAATGTAGATCAGGATGTTCGGCCGGGCTCCGGCGGCCCACCCCACCGGCGCCCCCAATAATCCCGCGGTGAATGCTCTTCGGTTCATCGTGGCCATTATGACAGCCGCCGCCGGTAGCTTCCCTACTCCACCACCGCCCGGATCAGAAAGTTGCCCGGCGTCACCCCGGCAATGCTATCCACTAACTGGAGATTGCCCCCACCCGTTCCCAGGTAGGAGCGACCCCGATAAGCAGACGACGTATCATTCGCCATCGGAAACACCCCGGCCGGGTTCACCAACCGGAAGCCCACGACAAAGTCTCCTGAGGAAATGGTCACCGGCGGAACCAGGTAATCGGTGAACCGCCCCTGCGGACCGGACGGTGCCGTACCGCTCTGCAAACTCACGTTCGGCGGATTGATATTGGTCCCACCCGATGGATTCCCTCCCGAAAGAATCTGAATCGAATAGCCCTCGGCCAGCCCGTCGGCCCGCGCAGGGAAATAGATCCGCACCGCCCGCAATGTCGCCGGATATCGCGTGGGCGTTAGCCGGTTCACGAAGCTGATGTCGGCACCCGAAGCACCCACGGCCCTCTCGAAACTCCCGTCGTCCACTTGGAGCACCAACGGCTCCGCCGCCACCGCCACGCCCGTACCCGCCAACCCCACCGTCACCGTCGTCCGGGCCGGATCATTGGTCGTCAGCACCAGGCTGCCGCTCTGCCCGCCCGCCGCATTCGGGGCGAAGCGAACATTCACCGTCGCCTGCCCGCCCGCCGCCACCGTCAGTGGCGCGCCGCCGGAGACAATCGTGAACCGCGGATTCGATAGCACCATCCCCGACAGTTGCAGCGCCGCCGTTCCCCGATTGGCCACCGTCAATCCCAACTCCTTCGTCGCGCCCACGTTGACGTTCCCATACCCCAGACTCCCCGGCGACACCTCCACCATCGGCGACGCGGCGGTCTCCGCACCGCCCGTTCCCGAGATCGAAATCGTCACGGTCCGCCGCGTGGCGTCATTCGACGCTACCACCAGAGTTCCCGTCTGCACACCCGCCGCGTTCGGCGAAAAGCGGACATTCACCGTCGCTCGCCCGCCTGCCGCCACCGTAAACGGCGCTCCCCCGGACACCACCGCGAACCGCGCATTGGAAATCGCGACACTCGTCACGCTCAGCGCCGCCGTGCCCCCATTGGCCACCACCACTGGCAGGTCTCTGGCTCCGCCCACATTCACCGTTCCGAAATCAAGACTGGCCGGAGAAACTTGGATCGCAGGCGCGCCCGCAGGCGCCACACCCGTTCCGGCCACGTCCACCGTCACCGCCCCGACCACACCGTTGGAGGCCACCGTCAACGTCCCCGTCTGTCCCCCGGCCGCCACCGGCGCGAATCGGACATTCACCGCCGCCTGCGCCCCCGCCGCAATCGTCAGCGGCATCGCCGTCTCCACCCGGAACCGCGCGTTCGAACTCGAAATTCCCGTCACCGTCAGCGCCGCTCCCCCGCGATTACTGACCGTTAATGGCAGATCCCGCGTCGCGTTCACGCCCACATTCCCGAACTCCAGCCGTAGCGGCGCCACCTCCACCGCAGCCCCAGCCACTGTCGCGTCCAGCGTTACCGCCACGTCCACCAACGGTCGCGACGGATCGCTGCTCGTCACCTTAAGCACCGCGCTCTCCTTGCGGGCCATCGCACTCATTCCCCGTACCACCACCACCGGCGCCTCCCCAGGGGGAATCTTCAGTGGTGACCCATCCCCGGCCACGCTGAACACTCGGGAGGTGCTGCGGATTCCCTGCACCACCAACTCCGCCTTCCCCGCGTTCCGGATCGCCAGTCGCATCTCCTTTGCCTTTCCCGCCTCCACACTCCCGAAATCAAGCTGCCCCGCCACTTCGATTGACGGTTGCGAATTCCGGTATGCCGAACCCTGCAGTTCCACCAACTCTGTCATTCCGGCCCCTGTCAGGCGCAGCGCCGATCGGTAATCCCCCGCTGACCCAGGCATAAACGACACCATCACCTCCCGCTCCCGCCCCCCCGGCACCTCCAACTCCAAACTGGGCCGCCTCCCCGCCGCCATCACAAACGGATCGCCCGCCGGTATCTCCGCCGTCACCTTTAATAGTCCCGTTCCTGCGTTCTTGATCCTTACGCCCAGTTGTGCCACCTCTCCCACGGTCCGGGTTCCAAACCCCAGCATCTTCGCCGCCACCTCCATTCGCGGCCGTTGCCGTACCTCCAGCGGCCCCAACTCCACCGTCGCGCCCGTAAGCCCCGCCGCCCCCACCAGCCGGAACCGGATCTGTTTCCCGGTCTCCACCGAGCCGAAGTCGAAATCCACACTCGTCGTCTTTTCGTGGACAACCGCGGGCAGCCACGTCGTACCGTCATCGGTCGAATAGAGCAGCGTGTAAGTAAGGTCCGGTGCCCCCGGTCCCGTCGCTACCCACGAAATCGCCCTCGTCCCCTCCAGAACCTCACCGGCCGCCGGAGTCACAAACCGCACCGCCGCCCGCCCCGTCTCCTGCGCCACCGCCAGTTCCCGTTCCGGACGGTTCCGCGCAAGCAGCGCCACCTTCGTCAAGTCCTCCGCCGCCGGAATCTCGACCGCAAAGAAACCCAACCCCGTAGTTTCTGAGAAGGATACGGGAAAACAAACCTGCTCCACCCCGGACGCCTTGGTGGACACCAGGCAATAGTCTCCATTCGGATCATCGGCGTCCGGCGTCGACGCCGGCAACCGGATCGCCGCGTCCATTCGCCCCGCGCTTCCATCCCGCTGAATCTCGCCGCTCACGAGTAAGGTTGGCTGCACCTGGGCCGCTTCCCGGTTGCCCACCTTGGCCGGCGTAGCCGCCACGGAAGCCGCCTCCGCACGAATCCTGCGCAAAAGTGCCAGATAGGACGCCGTTGATATCCACCTTTTCGGATCCACCAGCACCCCCGTTGAGCCGTCAAACGCCGACGTCGCGTCTGGCGCAATCCCGGGATCGGTGCGAAATGAAGCGATGGTCACCGCCCCGAGCACATCTTTCCCCCCCTCCTCGCAGGACTGGCCACCAATCGAGAAGTAAGGACAATCTATGGCGATTCCGCGATCGATGATCGCGGCCAAAACTAACCCCGCCGGAACCCCAGCGGTTTGCCTCACCAGGGATCCTCGATCCTGAATCGCCGCAAACGCGCGGAACACCTGGTTTTTTCCATAGGCACGATTCATAATGTGCGCCAGCGCAGCCCACAACCCGCCAAACCGCTCCAGGTCCTCCATCGTCTGAATCGCCGGAAATCGCCCCGGAAGCAGCAGATGCACAAACTTTCTCCGATCGTCCCCCACAGGTAGGATCGCGTGCACGCGCTCTCCCGCCCGGTTGATCGATTCCCCCGGACATAACTGCACCGAGGGGTCCTTCCCGCTCGGATCCCCATTCTTCCGGCACACATCCCATAGCGAGATCAGCACCGGCAGAGCAGGCACCGTCGCCGGATCAAAATACAGCGCAAACTCCAGCGAATTGTTCTCGATTTTCGAGTCCTGGTCATATCCGCTTACCTCCGCCGTCAGCTTCAACCGGCCCGCTTTCGTCCAATCCATCGGCAGGATGAAGTTCAACGATTGATCCCGATTCTCATACCCCGGATCTGTCGTCTCCGCCCATGCCTGATGCCCATTCACTGGCGCCAACTCCATCGCCTGCCCCTCCGCCCGTAACAACCCCGTCACCCGGTCAATCCGTTTCGCATCCGGACCCAAACTCCTCGTGAACACCCGCACCATCGTCGATTTCATGGGAATGAGCGGGACGCTGTTCTGCTCGTCTTGCACCACCTGCACGGCTTGTACCCGCTCGATGGCAAGGTCCACCGAAGTCGATGCCGGCACCCCGAAGTAAACCTCTGGAGACTCCTCAAAAAATGCCGCGATACTCGACCCCGCCAGGCCCGCCACTACAACGATCTCCCCCACATCCGCCTTCACTTCGTAGTCCGCGATCGTCAACTCCTGCGTCCCCCTTCCCTGCTTCACGGGGACTAACCCGGACCTTGCCCGGAATTGCGGAGCCCGGCCCGGTTGTCGCTCGTACAGTCGCAACTCGAGGTTCGTGTCCTCTTGGGTTTCCCACTCCACGGTCGCCCGCACCGTCGTTTTCCCCAGCCCCAGGACCGCCGCCCGCTCCGGACTGATTCTCGCAATCCGAACCCCATCGATGAACTTCGGCTGGAATTCGTACACAAACAGAGCCGAGACGGAGCCCCCGTTTGGAAAGGTCACTTCCACATTGAACGCCGCCTCTACCAGGGTCCGTCGCTCACTCAACTTCCGCAGATAAAGGACCGAAAAGTCACACGACAGATCGATCGCCACCGAGACGTTCCGCTGTATCCCCTCGACTTCACGCGTGCAAGGGAGTCCACCTGCGGCGGAAATCACCGCCGTGATCCTCGCGCCAGCCCCGGCCAACGCCATCGCCCCCAGCCGAAAGGTAACGCGGCCCGGAGTTCGCATACGCACAAAGGGCGGCCCCGCCCGACTGACCAGTTCCGCCTCCCCAGGCCCCTCAGTGATTCCGAATTCCATCGTCACATCCGAGAAAAGGGTCGTCGACGGAAATCCGGAGAAACGGTACGGTCCCTGTAGCACCTCGGTCCGCACGGGTTCGGTCGAGAACGCGCGGTACTTCAGCGTTGCCTCCGTAAGCCGCCCCGCCTCCAGCGGCAACGTAAACTCCGTCTGCGCCGCCGCGTTCATCACCCACAGGAAGCTTGCAAATACCACCATCCGGTGTACTACCATAGGCCTGAAAGTGTAGCCAGCGGCCCTCCGCCGAGTCCCGAAAGTGTCACGAAATTTCACCGAAATCGCTGAAAACACACGCATCCGGCTCGACCCGTCCCTGCTCACCCTCTACTGGAACGGCCAGGAGCACAAACTCCGCCCCAAGACCTTCGCCGTCCTCGAACACCTCCTCGCCAACCGCCACCGCACTCTCTCCAAAGACGAACTCCTCCAGGCCGTGTGGGGCGAAACCGCTGTCACCGGCGATGTCCTCGTCCAGTCCATCACCGAACTCCGCCGTATCCTGGACGCCTCCGGCGACCAACCCAAGGTCCTCCTCACCGTCCCCCGCGTCGGCTATCGCCTCCTCCTCCCGGACCCGCCCCCCGCCGCCCCCACCGTCCCCGCTCCCCCCACCCGCGCAAAACTCCTCTCCCGGCCCATCGCCGCCGCCCTCCTCACCCTGGCCCTCGCCTTGGCCGCCTTCGCCCTCTTCCGCTTCCGCCCCGCCACCCCGCCCCCCGCCGGCCCCCTCGCCGTCCTGCCCTTCCAAAACCTCTCCGCTTCCCCGGACTCCGATTGGCTCCGCGATGGTCTCGCCGACATGCTCATCACCAGCCTCAGCCAGTCCTCCGGCCTCCACGTCCTCAGCCTCCAGGAACTCCGCGCACGCCTCACCCGCCAGTCCGATCCCCTCCAACTCGCCCGCTCCCTCCAGGCCCGCGCCATCGTCAAAGGTTCCTTCACCGCCTCCGGCAAACGCCTCCGCGTCGATGTCCAACTCATTGACGGCACCTCCGGCCACGTCACCGGCGCCGAGTCCCTCACCGTCGATTCCATGGACCAACTCCTCTCCCGCTTCGACTCCCTCACCTTTGGCCTCGCCACCCGCCTCGGCCATAACTACGGCGGCACCCTCGCCGGCGTCATGACCAGCAACCTCGAAGCCTACCGCGCCTACACCCTCGGTCTCGAAAAAGCCGCCGCCTTCCGCAACCGCGATGCCATCGCCCTCTTCTCCCGCGCCGCCGAACTCGATCCCGCCTTCGCCATGGCCCATGCCCGCATCGGCTATGCCTACGCCGTCACCTGGAACCTCGCCCCCCAGGCACTCCCCCACCTCGAACGCGCCTGGCAAATCTCCACCCGCCTCACCCCCAAGGACCGGAAATTCATCGAAGGCTGGTACGCCATCGCCAACCTGGACTTCGCCCGCGCCATCACCATCTTCGAGGAACTCGCCTCCTCCTACCCCCACGAATCGGAAGCCCACCTGCGCCTCGGCCTCCTGCTCCGCGGCGAAGAACGTCTCGATGACGCTCTCCGCGTCGCTCGCGCCGGCCTCAAAGCTTTCCCGGATGACCCCGAGTTTCACGAACTGGAAGCCTCCGTCCTCGCTCAGTTAGGCCGCCACTCCGAAGCCGTCGACTCCGCCCGCCGCCTCGTCCAGCGCCTTCCCCAGGAGTCCAGTTCCCACGACCTGCTCGGCGAAATGCTCCACTGGGCCGGCCGCTCCTCGGAAGCCATCGCCAGCTACCAGCAAGCCGAAAAACTCGCCCCCTCCTTCGAACGCCCCGTCGTCCATCTCGGCAATCTCTACTTCCAACTCGGCCGTTACCGCGACGCCCTCGCCCAGTTCGAACGCTACGTCGCCATGGCCCCGTCAGACCTGGAGCGCGGCCGCGGTTGGGGCCGCATCGCCTGGCTCTGGTGGCGCAAAGGGGACCGCGCCAAGGCCGAAGCCGCCGCCGCCCGCGAACTGCAACTGGTTCCCTCCTCCGTCTGGAACTCCGTCGTCTTCGCCCTCGCCCGCGGCGACCAGGCAACCGTCGCCCGCCTCCGCCCCGAAATCCTTCGCCAACCCTTTACCTCCCGTGGCGCCCGCGTCGGCCAGCGCTACCGGGAGTACTTTGAAGGCTATATCGCCCTGAAGCAAGGACGAACCGAAGAAGCACTCCGCCACCTGCAACAAAGCGTCCGCCACACCGCGCCCTATTGGAGCATGGAGGTCTACGAGGACGGCTATGCCGACGCCCTGTTGGAACTCGGCCGCCTGCCCGAAGCGATCGCCGAGTACCGCCGCGTTCTGAACCGGAATCCCGGCAACGCCCTAGCCCGATTCCACCTCGCCCAGGCCCTGGAGCGCGCCGGCGACCGCCCCTCCGCCAAACGCGAATACACCGCCTTCGCCCGCCAGTGGTCCGGAGCCGACCCCGGCGCCCCGGAAATCATCGCCGCCACCGCGGCGCTCGCCGGCCTCGGCGGGAACTGACCTCTCGCGGCCCTCGCACCGTCTCAGCCGGAACCAGACCCCGTCCCTCTGGATGAATAAGTTACAATGCTCTCAAATTACTCCAACCATCGCTGCGTAACGAGTGGAATCCATGAGAGTCGAAGAAGTCATTGAGACCGTTTACCCCGAATTACGGCGTATCGCCAGTGCCTTCATGTCTCTGGAACGGCGCAATCACACTCTGCAGCCGACCGCCGTCGTCCATGAAGCAATCCTCTCTATCCTCGGCATCCCGGACGCCCGCTTTCAGAACACGGAACATTTCCTCTTTCTCGCCGTTGGGCAAATGCGCCGCGTTCTTACGAACCACGCCCGTCAAAGACTCACCCTAAAACGTACGCCCTCTCCCGGCCTTTCTCCTTCCGCCGAATTCGCGAATCTGGAGCAGATCCTTATCGTCGACCAGTTACTCGACCGCCTCGCCGAGATCGACCTCCGTGCCCACTCCGTCGTCCTCATGCGCTTCTTCGGCGGTCTTTCTACCGATGAGATCGCCGCCCTACTGAAAATCTCCACCGGCACAGTCCATCGCGATTGGAATTGGGCCCGCCTGTGGCTGTACGCTCAGGCCGCCGGCCCCGCTTCCTCCTCCAACTCGCCGCAATGAGCCCCGAACGCCCGCATCTGCCTCAGGACCGGGAGATCCTGAAAGATACCCTGGCCGCCGCACTCGCACTCCCCGCAGCCGAACGCCTCTCCTTCATCGAGTCCGCCACCGCCGCCCACCCCACGCTCCGCCACGAACTCACACTCCTGGTAAAACTCAGCGAAGAGGCCGGCGAGTTTCTCCAAGGCCCCGCCTTCCAATCTCCCGTCACTGGCGACCTCCCCGATGGCACCCTCGTCGCAGGACGCTACACCATCCTCGCTCTCCTCGGCCGCGGCGCTTCCGCCGTCGTCTATAAAGCCAGTGACCAGATCCTCGACAACAAACCTGTCGCCCTGAAACTCCTCAACCACGGCGTCTTCGACAACGCCGCCCTTCGCAATGAAATCCGCGCCCTCTCCCGCATCGATCACCCGGGCGTGGCCACCATCTCCGACGTCGGTTCCCTCCCCGATGGCCGAGCCTTCCTCGTTACCCGCTTCGTCCCCGGCCAGACGCTCCGCTCCCTCTTCAACTCCTCCCTCAAACTCCCGCCACCCGCCGTCGCCGCCCTCGCCCGTAACCTCGCCGAAGCGCTCGAAGCCGCCCACACCGCCGGCGTCCTCCACCTCGACCTCCGCCCGGAAAACATCCTCATCCAGGCCCCGGGCGCCCCCTCCCAACATGCCGTTATCGTCGATTTCGGCGTCTCCGCACGGGACGGCCACGCCTATCCCTTCACCCATATGGTCCGCGCCGGCACCTACCAGGCCCCGGAACTCCAGGACCAACGCCGCTCCCCGGCCGCCGACTTTTTTTCCCTCGGCATGATCCTTCGGGAAGCCCTCTCCGGCTCTCCCACCGGACCTGTCCCCCGCCCTTGGCGCACCCTCCTCCAGTCGCTCACCTCCCCCGACCCGCTTCACCGTCTCACCTCCTCCGCCGCCGTCACCAGCGCCCTTCCCCGCTTCGGCCCCCGTCGCGCCGTCGCCGCCGCTGTCACCCTCGCCGTCGCCGCCCTTGCCGCCCTTTATTGGATCCGCCCGGCCGCCCCTCCCGCCTCCCCGTCGCTTTCCATTCCAGTCCCCGTAACCACGCTCCCCGGTGCGGAAGAGATGCCCTCTCTCTCTGCCGATGGAAAGCGACTCCTGTTCACCTGGCGCCCCGCTGGCTCGGAAACAGCCGATATCTGGGCCATCGATAACGGCTCGTCCCCCCGCCGCATCGCAAGCGACCGCCGCGACCCTTCCGACCTCGCCCTTTCCCCCGATGGCCTCACCGCCGCCTTCTTCCGCTACCTCGACGCCGGAAAACGCGTCCTGCTGGTGATGCCTTCCTCCGGCGGCCCCGAAACCGCCCTCGCCGAAGGCTACTTGAATAGCGTTACCTGGTCTCGCGACGGCCGCTCCCTCGCCGTCGCTTTTTCCGACGCCCCGGGCGCACCCACCCGGATCCACCTCCTCGACCTCCAGTCCCGCCAATGGCGCAATCTCACCAACCCGCCCGACGCCACCCGCGACTACCACCCCAGCTTCTCCCCGGATGGCCGCCACATGGCCTTCGTCCGCTGGCGCAAAGCCGAAGGCGCCCGCCTTCATGTTCTCCCAATATCCCCAGGCGCCAACCCTATCCCCCTCGCCGAGCCCATGCTCGATATCGTCAGCCCCGTTTGGGCATCGAATCAACTCATCCTCTTCGCCGCCGGTACGCCCGCCAACCGTCGCCTCTGCGCCACCGGTATCGCCCCCGGCAGCCCCATCCACCACATCGATTCCGCCGGCGGCGGCATCGACCGCCTCTCCTACAGCCCCCTCACCCGCCGCCTCGTCATCTCCACTTCATCAGTCGATAACAACATCTGGCGCATCGTTCTTTCTGCCGACGGCGACGCCGTCCTCTCCAGCAACGCCGTCGTCACCAATTCCGTCTCCGACGAGGAACCTGCCATCTCGCCCGACGGCAAACACCTCGCCTTCGCCTCCTCCCGCACCGGCCATCAGCAGATCTGGGTTACCGGTCCGGCAGGGGAAGATCCGGTTCAAGTCTCCGATATCCCCCCCAATACCGATCTGATTCCATTTTGGTCCCGCGATTCCCAATCCGTCGGGTATGGCTTCCGCGGGTTGCGCGGCGTGGAGACCCACTTAACCCCGCTCGCCAATCTCCACCGCTCCTCCCGGCTCCCCTTCATCGGGCTCGGCCACATCCTCTCCCGGGACGGTGCGTTCGTCTACGGTTTCCCGGCGGACCGGAACGGGTTTGACGGCCCCTTAAGCCGCTTCCCGCTCAGCGGCGGTCCCGCTCAGCAGATGGCTAACTACCACCGCGCCACCATCCGCGAGTCCGCCGACGGCCAGACCATCTACTTTGCCGCCCATGCGAATACTCATGGCGTCTGGTCGATTCCCGCTTCGGGCGGAACTCCGGTTCAGGTGGTGGACGCCGAACTGGTCCACCGCAACTTCACCGTCAGTACCAAGGGCATCTACTTTGTCACCCGCCACGACGATCGCCAGTGGCTCGCCTTCCACTCCTTCGCCACCCGCAAAACCCAGCGGATCCACCGCTTCCCAGCCCGCCTCGGCTTTGGCATCAGCATAACCGCCGACGGCCGGAACCTCTATTACACCCGGGAGGATTCCGAACTCGCCGACATTGTGGCCGGGACGCTGCAGTTGCCCTCGCCCTAAAACTTCGGCGGCCACGTCCGCGGCTGATAGTTTTCATCCACCACCAGCGCCTTCACCCCCGGCGGCAGAACCTGCAGCGTCTTCAGGAATTCGATCACCGCATCCCGGTCCTCCTTCGCCAGCCGCGCGAACGCCTCCCGGCTCTCCAGCGCTTCCCCGGCATGTCCCATCACCGCCTCGCGCAGCGTCGTATACAAGCCGTGGTGGAAATACGGCGGCTCATTCGCGCAGCCCCAAAGCCGCTTGGTCAGGAACTTGCGGTTCCCCTTGCCAAAATTCACCGCCCAGGTCCCGAAGTTCATGTCCAACGGCTCCGCGTTGTAGTCGTCAGGTCCGGAGGTGATGTCATGCAGTTTGAAGTCGGTATAAGCGGGAACCATCACTACATTCGGAGTCAACGTCTCCGGCTTCAGCCGCGGTGCCGGCAACCGCTCGCTGGTCAGGTCCACCCGCAAGTCCGGCGCATCGCCTTTCCGCAGATTCGTTGACGGGTTGTAAGGATTGGGCTCCTCGTAAATCCAGCCCCGTTTGTCCAACGGCAGGCGCGGCACATGGCATCCCCCGCAACCGATCTTTTCGAATAACTGCTCTCCGTTCCATACAGCCTTCTCCACCGCCGCATCGCGCGGGATCACCCGTCCCGGCGCCTGCAGCGTAGCCTGCCAGACAGTCACCGCGGTCACATCGGCCCGGCTCAATTCGTTCTTCACCCCGTCCCCGTCGTGGTCCACGTCGAGCCCGAACCGCTCCGTGCTTTGTATCCCGTGGTGCTGATTATAAGCGTTGTTGGAAAACTCCCGCAACGAGATGACGTTTCCCGCCTGGTGCCACGGCCGCAGAATCAGCGTCGGCGGGTCCTGGCTCGTCGCCGTCAACAGGCTCAACCGCGAAAGGCCCTGCACCGCGGACACATCCCACATCCCATCTTTCCGTCGCGTCAGCTTCCCAAAGCGGATCCCTTTGGAGACCAGTTCTTTGGTCTCGCCCAGTTCCAGGCTATCCCGAATCGCCTGCAAATCGGCAGTAATCTGCCGGGCGAGCATCTCCAGATAGCCCGCGCCAAACATACCCGTGGTAGCCCGGAAGTTGGCAAAAGTCTGGGTGCTCAGGCTATCGGCCTTTTCGTCTTTGGAGCCCCGTGTGGGTACGTTGTCGGCCGGGTCGAGCGTGGCGAAGTCGAACCGTTGGCCCAACACGAACACATTGGTGACAAAGTCCCCGCCCCCGCCGGCGATGCCGTGGGGGGCGTTGTGGCACCCGGCGCAGGAGTTGGCGTCCGGCCCCGAGAGTCGATTAAAGGCCCGCCCGCCGGTGAGCGGGCGGGACGGATCGCTCAGTCCGCGGCCATTGCCCTTGGCGAGCGGCCGGCCTCCTCCATCCTCCGGGGTCCAGTTAGCGGAGAAGACCTTGGAGCCATGCTGCAGCAACTGTTCCAGAGGAATCCGAAACTCCTCGTCATCAGTTAGGTGGCGTGGCAGCGCGCGCTCGCTCCCAATCTGCGCAAACAGGCCCAGCCCACCCGCCGCGAAAATCAGCACCCTCCACATCGCCTACCAGACCGCCCGCGCCACCAGACGCACCGTCCCCAACGGCAGCGTCACATTCACCGTCGCCGTCGAGTTCGCCAACGTCCCCGTCAGGTTCACCGTCGTCGTAATATCCGCCCCCGTCTCCGTGGTAAAGTATATCGTCACCGGCGTGTTCACCGGAATGTTTGCCGCCGCCAACACCACCGGCACCGGCGCCGTCGAGTTGATCAGCACATCCGGCGAAGCATAATCAAACTTCGGACTCACCGGCACATTCACCCCGTTAATGCTCGTAATCCGCAAAAACGGCTGCGCCGGCGGCAGCGGAGCATCGGTCAGCAGATTCGTCGTCGCCGCCGGGTTGGCACCGACACCGGAAAGGTTTACTGCATCCAACCGGATCCGGCCTTCGCTCCCACCAGCCGTCGCATTCTGCCCTCCACCACGCGCATACAGGTGCGTGGTACAGCCCAGGATCACCGGTGCCTGCAAGTGAATCGCCCCGCCCGCACCTGCACCACCCCAATCGGCAACCCCAGGCTCAATGCCTCCTTGCCCGCCGTCGGCAATGATGTAATAGTTGCTGCACCCTGACAAAACTCCCGCCGTCAACCCCGTTCCAAAGCCGATCGCTACATTACTCGAGAGCCGAAACGCCCCTCCCCCCGCCCCACCGCCCGCTCCCCCGAGGCTCGCACGGCCTCCCCACGCCCCGCTGCCTCCGCTGCCGCCCACGAGCGGCTGTACCAGGTTGGACCCGTACGCCGGCGGTGCGCCAGCGACCGTGCACCAGTGGGGAATAATCGGACTCGTATGCGCTCCGGGGCATCCCCGAAAGTAGTTTACGTCCGTCGATGGTGAGACCACCCGCCCGCCTCCCGGGCCCATCCCCGCGGTCGGCGGCGCACCCGTCGATTTTCCACCCACCCCACCCGGATAGCCGCCCGGCCCCGGAATGCTGATCCGCCGCAAAGAATCGTTATTCGTAGCGATATGGCCCGGCTCCCCGCTAAAGTCCACAATCCCCTGAATCAGCACCAACCCGCTCGCCAAAAACACCACCGGCCCCGGCCGCCGCATCCGGTTGGCCCTGAATCGCAACTGCAGCCCCCCGGAAATCGTAATCGTCGTGAAGTGGTAGACGTTGTCCCCGTCCGCGTCCAGGTTCAGCGCCACCGGGTCAAAGTCCAGGATATTTGCCGCCACCCCCGGCGTCGCCGGGCTCAGGTTCAGCGCTCCGTCGCTCCCGTTGGAACCGCTCCCAGTCCACGTCTGCCCGTACACCGTCGCCAGCATCAAAACTGCCATCACCAGATATCGCATTTACCGTACCTCCCTAGAATCGAAATTCGCCGTCACTCGTTCCTGCCCCAGGCCAACGGTCACCCGCCGCCCTCCATTCGCACTGCCGCTCACCACTTCCACCGCGGTCATCCATCCCGGCCCCGCCGGGATGGCCACTACGCCATTAACGTCCGCCTTCCTCGCCTCCACATGCGTCAACAGTTCCGCCGGCACCACCCGCGGCGCCGCCCCGTCCCGTCCATACTGCAACGCCAACTCCGGCGGACCCAATGCTTCGTAATACTCCACCGTAATCGCGTGGTACCCCGGTTCTAACGCCATCGTCCCCTCCCGCGTCACCGATCCGGTCGCCCCGCCCGGCACCACCACCACCTCCTCGCCATCAATCCGCAAACGCGCCCCGTCGTGGCTCCGCAGTTGGAACCGGTACAGCCCCTTCTCCAACACCTCCAGCCGCCCGCTCAGCCGCACCGCAAAGTCCGGATAGTAACCCGTGCCAAACGGATCCAGCCCGAAGATCCCTTCCGGGTTCCGGTACCCGATCGAACTGAACGCCGTCGTCACCTCCGCCTTCCGCCCCTCCAGCCCCGGCAACTCCGCCAACGGCCGCTCATAGTCGTAGATCTCCGCCCGCAATCCCGGACGCACAATCTCCACCGCCGCCTCCCGCAGCGGCCGGCTCTCCTCATCCACCAACGTCACGGCCACC
Organism: uncultured Solibacteraceae bacterium; assembly: GCA_964430625.1. Lineage (GTDB taxonomy): Bacteria > Acidobacteriota > Terriglobia > Bryobacterales > Bryobacteraceae. The sequence goes on along the minus strand of CAYSFR010000044.1, from coordinate 22,170 downwards.
GCCGGCGCCTCCCGCGCCTTCACCACCACCAGTTGGTCCCTCGCCGTCAGCCCCGTCCCGTCCGTCCGCCGGCCCAGCGCCCGCAACTGTAGCGAAGGGACTCCCGCCGGCACCACAAACGTCAACTCGAACGGACCGCCCGTCAACTCCTCCATCGCCGCCCCGTCCACCTGGAACGCCACACTCGCCACCTCCGCCCCATCTCCCGTTTCATACCGGAACGTCAGCGTTTCCCCCGCCACCGCTTCCATCTGCGGCGCACCACTGCTCTTCAAGGCCACCATCCGGCCGCGCCCGACGCGACTCTGCAACACCGGCCCCGGCAACCCCGCCGGCCGCGGTGCCCCGTTCCGCAAAACCGCCGGAAAACTAAACGTCTCCGATTGCCCCGGAAGGATCCCTCCCAGCGTCCCGTTCCGTAACGAAAGCAGCGCACTGCTTACCTCGTTGATCCCGGATGGCAACACCGCCCCCGGCGGTGGCCCGTTCCGCAACGACAGCAACGAACTGCTCACCTCATTGATCCCGGTCGGCAGCACCGCCCCCGGCGGCGGCCCGTTTCGCAGCGAGAGCAGCGAACTGCTCACTTCATTGATTCCCGTCGGCAACACGGCGCTCGGTGGCGGCCCATTCCGCAGGGAAATCAGCGGACTCAACGCCGTCGTCTGCCCAGGCAACAGATTTCCGACGCAGGGATTCGTCACCAATTGGTACTCTCGGAAACTCGTCAATCCGTCTCCGTCCGGATCGGCATCGTCGTCTGCCGAATTTGCCCGCAAACAGGCATTTGCCGCCTCATAGTCGTCTGGCAATCCATCCCAGTCAGCGTCCGGAAAGTAGATCATCTGCCCAACGTCCGTGGGCCCGCCAGGTGTCAACGTCGTAACCGCGGATCGGCCGCGCAAGACGACGTTTCCGCTAGCCACTTCGCCATACGCACGAACCGCGGACAGTGCCGCCGGAACGCTTCCAATCGAGAATCGCCCATCCGACCCGGACTGGCCGTAAAACTCACTGACAACATTTACCCGCGCCCCTGCTATCACGCTCCCCTGCCGGTCAACGCCGGAACCGGTCACCGTAGTTAGCGGCCCAATAATGACGGCATACGTCACCTCCGCCGATTGGCCCACATTCCCGCCCAAATCAATAGCCCGCGCACGCACCGTGATCGACGTGATCCCTTTCGGTACTGGCAGCCCAATCGTCCCCTCTGCCCCCGCAAAGCTACCCACCACCTGCCCGTTCACCAGCAATTGGATCGTCGCCACCGCCACATCATCGGTCGCCCGCACAGTCAGTGGCACTGTGGTCCGCGCAATCACGTTTCCACCCGCCGCCGGCGCAACAATACTCACTTGCGGCGGAACTCCGTTATTGTCGGTAAGCGTCCGGTACTGAGAAATCTGAAGACTCCCCCCAGCCAGCAGGTAGGTGTAACTGCCATCAACCGCAATCCCCGTTCCAAAGCCACGCGGGGTAACATCCAGAAAAAAAAGCGGTGTCGGAGTGAGCGGATCCGCCACCGAAATCACCGGATACACCGCCCCAAACGTAATATCAGCCGTCGCCAGGTAGTCTCCCGCATAGGCGAGGTCAACCGGCGCGCCGCCCAGGTCAGACACCGTCGATATCCCCAGAACAGGAGCCGCCGGGTTGCTGATATCGACCGAAGTGACGCTCCGCGCCGAATCCGCCAGCAGCGCCGCTGTCCCCCTGACGGCCACATCCCGGACATTCCCGCCCGCCAAACTCCCCCGCACCGCAGGACGAATCGAAGAGGTCACGTCCAAGACCTGTATTCCCGACGTCCCCAGCGCCGCTACCAGAACACTACGCGCCGGGTCCACCGCTACGCCAACTACGGCGGCAGCCAAAGGAGTCGACGACACCACCACCGGCGTTTCCGGTGCCGTTAAATCGAGCACCACCACCCCATTGGCCCCGTCGGCCACATAAAGTGTCCCGGTTCCCACCGCCAAATCCTGGGCATCCCCCGGCGTGTCCACGAAACGCACAAATTTAGGGGCGGTCCGAGTCGTGATGTCAAAAACAGCGACCCCCAGCGGACCCGCAGCAGCGTACGCCGTGTTTCCGGATATCCGGACATCCACTAGGCTTGCGGCACCAGTCGCTGCCGCGTTCGCCACGCCCACCGGCGCCGTCCGGTTGGTGACATTGATCACCGTAAGCGTATTCCCGCCCACGGTGTAGACAAAATTCCCTGCCACCTCCAAGGCCACCGCCCCGCCCACCTGCAGGCTCGATCGCCGCACCGGTGTAAACGATTCCACCCGGATCGGAACCTGCGTGGAAAACGTCCCATTCGTCACCGTGATAACGCACTGGCCAGGCTGCCCGGCGAAGATCTGCCCCGGAGTGACGCCAAAATTACAGACATTCAAGTTGCTCGACGCATACCGCGTTCCCCGCGCGCTCGACGTCACATCCAACCGACTGCCATCTCGAAGCGTACCGATTACCCGCATCTGAAGACTTGCCTCAGGAGAAAGGCTATTCACGATCAGCGACCCAGCCACCGGTGTCACCTCAATTTGCCCAATCGCACCCACCAGATTCCCACTCTTGTTGTCCAACGGATTCGACCCCAACTGGATTTCTAAACCATCCGGAATCAAGTCCCCATCCGTGTCAGCAAGCAGCGGGTTCGTCCCGCGAACTACTTCTTCACCGTCTTTCAATCCGTCTCCGTCTGTGTCCGGGTTACGAATACTGGTTCCGCGGAGGAATTCATCGCGGTTCATCAGCCCGTCGCGATCGGGATCATCAAGGGCATCATTGGCGTTGTTCGGGTTCAGGCCGGCTTGGAGTTCGAGGTCGTCCGGAATCCCATCGCCATCCGAATCACCAGAGGTACGGACCGTGAATGTGGCCAACGCCGAGGAGCCTTCGAACAGAACCTGAACGATTGCGGTGCCAGAGCCGCGGGCGGTAAGCTTACCGTCCGTACTGACTTCAGCAATGCGGGCGTTTGAGGTGTTGTAGACGGTCAGGGGATCAGCGGTGACATTCCGATCCGCGAGGCCCTCATATGATGCGGTGGCGGTTAACTGAACTACCTGTCCAATCTGCGTAATGGAGGTAGTTGGAGCCGATAAACTCACTCGGGCCGGAATGGCGGTCGCGTTGCCAATGAACGCTGGGGGAACGTTTAGATTCCCATTGGGCGGAACTTCAAAGGGAACCGTTTCAGCATAGGTGGTTTGCCCATTGATTGAGCAGGTAGCTCGCGCTTTCACTTTGCCGAACCCGGTTGGAATATTCGGGATGACCCAGGAGCCGTCTTCCTGAACCTGAACGCTCCGGTTTAGGACACTGATAGTACAGCCGGAACTAAGAGGTATTTGTGCGCGCAGCAAGGCAAGCCCTGCTAGTAAAGTGACTATTAGGGCCTTCCCGCTCATTGGACTATTTCCGGGAAGGCGCGAAGAAATCGATCTTTGAGTTGGTTCGCTATCACTGTTCCAGCGAGCGCGAAGGCGGGATCCGCTGTAAGGTCGTTGGAGAGCCGCCATTGGCGTGAATCCTCGCGAAATGGCAGAACGACGGCCTTTAAGGTTCCATCCTTGTATCGCTGAAGTATAATGGCCAACACGTAGGATTCTCCGTAGTCAACCGCGGCGAGAACAAAGTTCTTATCCATAGACCGGGCCGCCGTCACAAGCCGCTCAAACAACTTTTCATCCGCATACAGCTTTGCCGCCCTGCCCTGCTCGCCAGAATGCCAAAACTTCAACAACTGATCTTTATCGCCCAAAGCCGCCATCTTGAGATACGAGTGAACCAAAAGCACAACAGGGTCGGAACTGAGCGCCGGGACACCAGAGGGGTACACCTCAGTCTTCGGAAATGACTTCCCGGTTACAGTTAGAACCATCTTGTTCTTTGCTTCGAGCGGACGGGGTGTAATATCAAATGTCAGTTTTTCGGCGACCCCCTGAGCAAACACAGAACCGATCGATGCAGCGATTAGGAACGCTAGTCTCATAGGCATCCTTTCCCGATGATTTCGGCCTCGATAGTTGTCGTGATGCCCCCAAACACGTCAATTTGGGCGGCGCATTTCAGAAGCAGAGGGCCGAAGCACCCGGACAGGCCGGAACCTTTTCCCGAGCAGTGGTCGTAACTTCCCGTGACTGCCAGCGCATCCCCCCCTAATGTGCACTGCACCGATGCCAGCCCTTCAACTTCGGTGATAACGCCAGCGGTGACATTCAATCCGACGTTGATCGCACTGCTCAAATTGCAGTCTTTGCAGACGGATGCCGGTTTCAGCAAACGCCCACTCGTCTTGACCGATGCCGTCAGTTGGGCATCGAAAGTGATTCCAGACCTCGCAAGGTACCCGCCGCTAAATGGATTGGGAATCCCGTAACCATAAAAGCAGGAGGCGCCAGCACCTATAGTGCCCGATAGTTCTGCCTCGTAGGCGCTAAATGTGCCCCTCGGATTATTACAACATCCCACCACCTCTTTGACCGCACCGTCGATCTTGAGTATTGGATTGATCGTGCATGGACTAAACCGGGAGGCTTTTTCGACCACTCCGGCAATGTCCGCGAAATCAATCGAATTTGAGACAGAGCCCACCTCGGTACTCCCCAAGGGGACACCTTTGCAGCGGCCGCCAACACAACAATCGCCTCCCGGTGCTTTACCGTCGCAGGAAGTGCAGAAATCCTTATCGTCACAGGCTGTGCCTTGCGGAGAGGGTGCACAACGGTTTCCCTGACATTCCCGGCATTGTGGACACGTACCGGCATTCCCGGGGACCTGCGGGTTACCGCCGCAGTGCCAGCCCGCCTTGATGACGCCAACGCCCGGATCCGATTGGATTAGCGAGCCATCATCGGTGACAGTGCCGGTACCAATTGCCACGAACGAGGAAAGGTCATGGTCATAGGAATACATTTCCGTGATCTGCCTGGGCTTCATGCCATCGACATTGGGGATTGTGATCGCCGCCGGGGGATTGAATGCGGTTCCGACCGGCTGAATCGTAACGACAAAGCGAGGTTGCTGCCCAAATCCCGGGCTCATCGGAACCTTGTCGATATTGACAGGGGTCACGCTCACACATCCGGATTTTGAACCACCTGGAAAAGTAGCGGAACCCGGAGCAATGGTCAGCGAGAACCCAGGCGACTCGGGAAGGGTTAGAACACCCCCGGTTTTTGCGTCCACGCACAGTCGATTGGTTGAAAGGGCTGGAAGGTAGACGGGAGTGGGTAGTTTGTTGGTCTGTCCTTTGACGACCGTGATGTCGAACTCCAAGCTTGGATACTTAATGACCCCAGGGACGCTGGCGCCGTCAGCCATCAACTTGTACTGCCCGGCCGGCGCATTGGGAATCAGGAACATCCCGGCGGCATTGGTAGTGGCTGGCTGAACGACGGTGATCGGTAAATTTCCGGTACCCGCATTGTAGGCCTTGAGCAGGCGCATGGTAACGCCCGAGATTGGCCTGTTGCTGTTATCCAAAACGGTTCCACTGACATACGTAGCGGCCGTAGGGCTAACGCTCAGAGCCGTTGCCGAGAAGCTGGTCGTGATTTGCGGAGTCGATGCGACGGTCACAGTAACAATGTTGTTGTCCACCCCCGGCGTTGTTCCCAGTTCCAAGTAAACGGAGACGCGGCCATCGCGGTCCGTGGTTCTTGTCACCTGTTTCTGCCCATCAATGGCTCCGCCGCCAGCAGTGACGGCAAAGACCACGGGGACGCCGCTCAAGCGGTTGTACCCTTTGTCGGTAATAATCGCCACGAACGGTAGAGCCAGTTTTTCTCCGGCGGCGGCCACTTGGTTCATGCCGGAATCGGCCAACAAAAGGACTGGCGCTTCGAGCGTTCCGTTGGCTGTGAAGACAGCGGGAGCGGAGACGCCCGTTGCAAAGGCCTCAACCCGATTGAATCCGACGCCATTGCGCGAGCCGAGGGTCCACGACGCCTGCGCGGTGCCATCAGAGCCGGAGGTGACCTCCAGGTTTGTCAGCCCTTCGGTACCCGTAAGGGTGGAGAGGCTGCCATCATTGCCGGTGACGCGAAAAATTACCTTCTGATTCGGGAGCGGCTGATCGAAGCTATTCAGAACCTTTACGGTTAGCGGAGATGTCAGCTTGGACAAGATGGCGCCGCTTTGATTGTTCCCCGAAACGAGTTTGATTTGAACAGGCTGAGCGATGACACGTGTGACGATCAGCGTTCCGGTAACGGAATTACCAGCCTTGTCGGTCGCCCGAATCGGGATACGGTTGGCGCCTATTGCCAGCGGAATATCCTTGGCGGAAAAGGACCGGTTAACGACCGAGGCAATGACGCCTCCGACAGTGACCTGCGCTTCCGCCTCGTTGACGGTTCCGACCACGATGTCGTTCACCAAGCCGGTAACAGAAATGCGATCCTCGGATGTCTGCTGTCCTTCGGCCGGACTCAAGACCGTGACCTTCGGTGGCGTTGTATCGAGATTGACTCTGACGACCGCCGCGGAAGAAGCACCGCCGGCGGCCGTAGCGTTCACGGTGATGGAGTTGAAGCCCTCCTGCAGTGGGATTCCTACCGTGTATTGGCCGTTGGAGACTGGTGCACGGACGCCATTCACTTCCACTATGGCAGCCGGGTCGCCGACGCCTCCGCGGACCGTAATGGAGGATGTGGACACCGTGGATCCGTTTACCGGCTCAGCAATAACCAGCGAAGGCCCCGTGATAATCGGTGTCCCCGGAACCTGAAGGCTCGGCTTTCCAGTGATTGCTAGCGTCGTCGATCTTGGCCCTGGGGCGGCAGTGGCTGCGACGCTAACTTCGACATCGATTGTCTTTGCGTCGCGGACTTTAACCGTGTTCACCGCAATGCCCGGGCCGAAGGACGGTTGGACAGCGCCTTGTACGAAGGCCGTTCCCGTACCCACTATCGTGATGGTATTGGTTGTGTTAGTTTGCAGTGAGGACGGAAGTACCGAGAAAATGGAGACCGCGGTGATAGTGAATGCATTCGCGTAGGTTAGGATCTCGGTCCCTCGCGTTATAGTCAGAGTTCGGTAACCAGGTGTTGCATTCGCCCCAATGGAAAGCTGAGCCGTTAGGCCGGTGGCGCTCGTCACTACAACATTGCTAACCGTGATGTCGGCGCCGAAACTAACGGTGGTGTTTCCTTGAGAGAAGTTTGTGTTGACGCCAGTAATCGAGACGGATGCAGTGCCCCCGACGTACCCACTGTTTGGCGTCACGGCGGAAATGAGCGAGACTGGTGGCCCTCCGGCGGCGACAATGTCTAGTGCATTTGCCAATTGATAGCTGCGGCCCCCTTGGGTCACAGTGAGTGTACGGGCGCCCAGGGCCGCCGCGCCGGCAACTGTAATGGGGATCGTCAACGAGGTGGGCGAATTCACGGTCACAGTTCCGACGGTCACCTGCGGCCCTAGACTAGCGTTGACAGAATTTGCAACAAAGGGTGTACCGACAGAGGTGACCGCGAGGCTTAGCGATTGGCCGGGAGACGCTGAAGTTGGAGTGACGGAAGAGATTTGTGTCGTAAATCCCCCGGCTGCGCCGGCCGAGAAGCCAATTGTTCCCTTACCTTGCCAGCCCGAATTGCGGACTCCATTGGCGTTGCGCGCCGCCATGTAGACCACGCGGTCCCCGGCTAGCTTATCGCTGAACGTGAGATCCAGCTTCAGGTCTAGATTGGTCGCGGTTCGGGTCTCGGACGATGTCTCCAAATTCACCATGCACTGCGAATTCGACAAGAAGTCCCTCACGCCTAAGGATCCAGGCCCGATCAGTGGCCCTCCGCTCGCGGTGTCTTCGACGATGAATAGTCGCTTGTCCGCGACTGTGTAGGCGAGGTAGCAGGCCGAACGGCCATCCAAAAAATCATTAACGAGAATATTGACGACCCCGAGGTTCGCGATGCCAGTAGGATCCTGGAAGCTGAACGTATATAGCCCTTTATTCGTCGTTCCCCGCCCGGGCGTCATCGACACCACCACCGGATCCATCGCCTTCCCCGGCGGCACTTCCCACGCACCCCGCGCCTTCCAACCGCTATTGCGCGCCGCATCCCGCACCGCCGCGTAAAGCAACCGGTTCCCGCCAAACTTAGGCTTAAAGGTAATATTCAGGTTCAGCGTCAGCGTACTCCCGCTCTCGCTGACGCTCGATCCCGTTCCCGAAATCGCGCATTGGCTGTTCTGCACGGTTCCCGTACCCGGGAACGCCATACCCAACAGCCCCTTCCCCGCATCCCCCGCATCGTCCACCAGATAGAGTGTCCCCGTCGTCGGCGACACCCGCTGATAAGCGAGATAACAAGCCGCCCGTCCATCCAGCGCGTCATTGATCAACAAATTGACGATCGCAATATCCGCCGCCCCATCCCCATCCGCCACCGTCACCGTAAACAATTGCGTCGCCACCGACCCCGTCGCCGGACTCACCCCCGTCACCGCCGGAGTCTGCGTCTGGGCGCTCGCCCCAGCCGCCATCAGCAACATCATCGATAGAAATTGGAAATAGGTCCGCATGAAGTAGGGTTCTGCTCAATGACGAAATCCAGCCAGCCACTCACGCCGGCGCGTCTTCCGCGCCCGTCGAACGCAACTCTGGCTCTCCGATGCTCTTGTAAGCGCGAGCCCCGGAAATCCCATCCATTAAAATTGATAAATCTCACAGCGCCCCCCCACCCGTCGTACACTCAAACATGCTTCCCTCGCTGTTCCGAAGTGCCTTCCGCCTGGCACTTCTCACCGGTACAATTTGGGCCCAATCGGCCCCCCTCGCCTTCACCGGCGCCCGAATCATCCCCATCGACGGCGCCGAAATTCCCAACGGAACCATCATCGTCTCCAGCGGCAGGATCACCGCCATCGGACCCGCCGCCTCCGTCCCCATTCCCGCCAACGCCCAGCGCGTCGACGTCAAAGGCAAGGTCCTCATGCCCGGCCTCGTCGACTCCCACTCCCACATCGGCCAACCGGAAGGCGCCGATAGCTCCTCCCCCTTCCAGCCCGACGTCCGCGTCCTCGATTCCGTCAATCCCCGCGCCGCCTCCATCAAACGCGCCCGCGCCGGCGGCATCACCACCGTCAACGTCATGCCCGGCTCCGGCCACCTCCTCAGCGGCCAAACTCTCTATCTCAAGCTCCGCGAAGCCCGCGTCATTGACGATCTGCTCATCCGCCTCCCCGATGGCTCCTACGCCGGCGGTATCAAAATGGCCAACGGCACCAATCCCCGCCGCGCCAACCCCTTCCCCGGCACCCGCGGCAAGTCCGCCGCCATCGTCCGCGAACAGTACATCAAGGCCCAGGAATACCGCGCCAAAGTCCTCGCCGCCGGCACCGACAAAACCAAACTTCCGCCCCGCGATCTCCGCATGGAAGCCCTCGTCGAAGTCCTCGACGGCAAACGCCTCGTCCAGCATCATACCCACCGCCACGACGACATATTGACCGTCCTCCGCCTCGCCGACGAGTTCAAATTCAAGGTCGTCCTCCACCACGTCTCCGACGGCTGGATGGTCGCCAAGGAAGTCGCCGCCTCCAAACAGGTGGTCGGCGCCTCGGTCATCGTCATCGATTCCCCCGGTGGAAAGCTGGAGGCCAAGGATGCCTCGCTCGACACCGCCGGTGTCATGGAGAAAGCCGGCGTCCTGGTCGGCTTCCACACCGACGACGGCGTCACCGATTCCCGCTGGTTCCTCCGTTCGGCCGGCCTCGGCGTCCGCGCCGGCCTCGACCGCAAAAAGGCCCTCGAATCCGTCACCATCGCCAACGCCAAACTACTCGGCCTCGATTCCCGCGTCGGCACACTCACCGTCGGCAAGGACGCCGATCTCCTCATCCTCTCCGGCGATCCCCTCTCCGTCTACACCCACATCGAGCAGACCTGGGTCGAAGGGCGCAAAGTCTGGGACCGCGGCATCGCGGCCGACCGCGTCTTCGCCACCGGCGGACCCGGCGCCGCCGCCGGAGGCTCCCTCATGAGCCTCGATGAGTGCGGTGGCTACAGCCTCATCCTCGGAGGTCTCCAGTAATGTCCCGGCTCGCCTGCCTCCTCCTCGCCGCCCTGCCGGCCCTCGCCCAAACCGTCGCCGTCCGCGGCGAAACCGTCTACACCATGAACGGCGCCCCCATCGCCGACGGCGTCGTCATCATCACCAACGGCAAAATCGAGCGCGTCGGCCCCGCCTCCTCCACCCCGGTCCCCGCCGGCGTCCGTCTCCTCCGTGCCAAGGTCGTCACGCCCGGCCTCGTCGATGCCCACGCCACCGCCGGGCTCTCAGGCGCTCTGAACCAGCCCCACGATCAGGACCAGGTGGAGCGCTCCGCGCCCATCCAGCCCGAATTGCGCGCCATCGACGCCTACAACGCCAAGGACCCCCTCATCGCCTGGCTCCGCTCCTTCGGCGTCACCACCCTGCACACCGGCCACGGGCCGGGCGCCCTGATCAGCGGCCAGACCATGGTCGTCAAAACCACCGGGTCCAACGTCGAGTCGGATACCATCAAACCCGCCGCCATGGTCGCCGCCAGTCTCGGCGAATCCGGCCGCGCCGAGGCCGGCAAGTCCCCCGGTTCCCGCGCCAAGATGATCGCCATGCTCCGCACCGAGTTCCTGAAGGCGCGCGAGTACAAACCCGCCACCCGCGACCTCCGCATGGAAGCGTTGAATCAGGTGCTCAAAGGCGAACTCCCCCTCCTGGTCACCGTCCACCGCGCCAACGACATCCTCTCCGCCATCCGTCTCGGCAAGGAGTTCGGGCTGAAGATCGTGCTCGACGGCGCCGCCGAAGCCCCACTCGTCCTGAACGAAATCAAGGCCTCCGGCTACCCCGTCTTCGTTCACCCCAGCATGGCCCGCCCCTCCGGCGACGCGGAGGCCCTGTCGCTGGAAACAGCGTCCAAACTCCGCGAAGCCGGCATCCCCGTCGCCATCCAGTCCGGGTTTGAAGGCTACGTCCCCAAAACCCGGGTGATCTTATTTGAGGCAGCCCTCGCCGCCGCCAACGGTCTCACCGTGGAGCAAGCCCTCGCCGCCATCACCATCGACGCTGCCCGCCTCATCGGCCTCGATAGCCGCATCGGCTCCCTGGCAGTCGGTAAGGATGGAGACGTCGCCCTCTTCGACGGTGATCCCTTCGAATACACCACCCACTGCACCGGAACTATCATCGATGGCCGCGTCGTCTCGGATCTCGTCCGCTAATTAACACGAGATTTTTCCAGCCGCCCCATTTTGCTTGTCCGGTTTCATCCCTGTTTGTTGCTTTCTAACGTGAACCCCCGGTGACAGGCCAGGAAACCCGCTCCTTGCGGGTACCCCGCTTGTCTCGGGCATCGACAACGAAGGAGAGAAACTACATGGTCAACAAGAAGAGTTGGGTCGTTCGAGCGGCCCTCCTTTCATTCAGCGTCTTCGCCACCGGCACCGCCACCGCCGCCGAGCCGCAATGTTTTACCCTCGCCAGTTTGGCCGGTTCCTGGACCAGCATTACCGAATACGGCGCCAAAGTGGGCGTCGCCTACGCCATTCGCACCGTCGACGCCGAAGGCAATATGACCGGAGTCTTCGTTCAGAACCAGCCTGTCGTCGGCGACCCGTCGGGTGCCAGATTGATGTCGAACGGCACCGCCAAGGGCGTCTACAAGGTGAATTGCGACGGTACCGGCACCGTCACCCGTACCGTCACCTCATCCCTCGGCGTTGTCACCTTCCCCGTCGATGACTTCATCATCACCAAAGCCATCGTCAAGAAAAAGAAGCTGATCGCAACGGAAATCCTCGACGCCCAGCGAACCCCCAGCGCCCTCGTTCCCGGCGGCGTCTTTGTCACCCGCATCCATACCCGGATACCGAACCTGCCGGAGCCCTCCACCCCGTAGTCTCACCGCCGAACCGGCCCCAAATAAGTGTCTAGCCAGCGAATCGACTCTTGGATAAGAGCGGCTTTGGGCAGGTCTGCGTGTCCGGCCTCGTAGATCACATGCCTTTTGTCCGTAGCCGGTGTACCCAGAAACTGGAAAAGCGGGCGTTGCGATGACTCCACCGGAAACACCGCATCGTAACGCCCGTTCAGCATCAGAACGGGAATCCGCACGTGCCGCACGTAGTGGAACGGGTCGGCCTCCGGTTGATACCGTACCGTCAACTGCAGCCCGCCATTGATCAGAATCTCGGCCTGGATCCGCTTCTCGATCGCCGGCAAAATCGCTCCCTCCACCCCGCCCAGACTATCCCCAAGGTAACCGATCTTCGCGGAGTCGATCTCCTTTCGCGTCTCCAGATAATCCAGGACGCGCCCCAGATCCTTCACCCACGCAACCTGATGATCCCGCTGAAAAGCCGGCGGGTTCCGGCCCGGGATCATCCCGTCCCGCCGCTCGTACGTTCCCTTGTAAATCGGAAAAACCAGCGCCCGCCCGCTGTTCACCAGAAACCCGCGAGTCTCGGCAAACCCCTCCAGATCCATCTTCGCGTCCAGAAAGGCGCCGGCGCCCGGAAAATAGACTACGGTCTGGAACGGGGGAGCCGCGTTCTTCGGCAGAAACAGGTGCGCGGCGAATCGTTCCCGGCCGTACGCAGCGTCCATCGTGATCTTCTCGTGCACCCAGCCCCCGGCGTTCGCCACCCGTTCCACCTCCGCGTTCGCCGGCCCCTTGTCATAGGCATAGGTCGCCAGATAGGTCTCGAACACCGGATCCGCGGCGGGCGTAGCCTTCCAATAGTCACGCTCCGCGACCTCCACCTTGGCGGTAGTGAGTGCCCCCGCCGGCGCGTCAAACCGCGCACAGCGAAATCCTACATTCGCGCTCCGGGCCCACGCCGATCGGGCGTCGGCATGCTGGAACATGTACTTCGGCTCCCCGAAACCTCCGCCCAGAATCACCCGCCCTCCGTTGGAGGTCGCATTCGCGCACCACTCCTTCACGTTGCCCGCCATGTCCGCCGTTCCGGATCCGCTCGTCGCCGCCGCATTCCCCACAGCCCGGGCGCCATCGCCCGCAAAATGGCTGCCCGCCGTGATCGCCGCCGAATACGCCATCGCTTGCGACGCATGCGTCCAGTGATAGGCCGTCGGCAGTTGCTTCCCCGCAAACGCCGCATACGCCGCGGCCTCGTACCAGCTGACCCCGGCTACCGGATAATCCTCCTGGCCCTTCGGAAAATGCCCCCCGGCCCACACCGCGGGCCCCGGCTTCCCCGTCGAATCCACAAAACCGCCGACCGCCGCATCCCACGCTACGGCCTTCCCTCCCCGCTCGAACGCCTCTTTCCAATACCGGCGATCCCGGTATCCCCCGGCATCGACAAACTGCTGATACTGCCGGTTCGTCACTTCATGACGATCCATCAGGAAGTGGGCAAACGGGGCAACCTGCGCACCGCCCAACGGATACGCCAACCCCGTCCGGCCTCCCCGCACCGCCACCATCTCGGGCGGAACTTCTGCCGCCGGAACTAGCCGCACCGGCACCTTGAATTGGGTGGTGTACCCCGGCGGGCGCGGACCACTTGGCTCACCAAGGAACGTCACCGCCGCGTATCCCTCTTTGACGACACGCCAGACGTGTACCTCCCGCGGCATCCGAACCTTCTCCAGCGGCGTCTTGCCTACCGTCTTCCAGACCTTCGGATCCCCCGCATAGGTCCGCGCCTCCACCGTGGCGCCCGCCGGCTCACTCGAAATCGACACCTCCCCGGTCGCATCCATCCACATCCGGGCCAGCGTCGGATCGGTCGGCAGCACCACCCGCGCCTCCTCCGTTAGCGCCGCCGCCTTCCCGTACTCCCCGCCCTCCAGCAACCGGTTAATCTCAGGCATCGCGGTCTCTCTCGCCCACCGCTCTTGCGCCCTGCCGGCCCCGAACCATACCGCCCCCGCCACGCCCGCCAGCACCACGGCATAGATCCCCAGCCGCCGGTACTTCCCCGCCCCTGCCGCCCTTCGCTCTCCTTCCAGCTCCCGCAGCGCATCGAGTACCTCCCCCGCACCGGGATATCGTTGTGCCGGCTCCTTCTCCAATAGCTTCCAGATCATCCCCTGGAGCTTTGCCGCCACCGGGCGATCGCCAATCGCACGCGGGGGCGCGTGCAGAATCGCCTCCGCCACCGTTAGCCGCGTCTCTCCGTGGAACGGCCGCTTCCCCGCAACCATCTCGTACAGCAGCACCCCAAACGCAAACAGATCCGTTCGGTGATCCACCGGGTCCCCGCGCAGTTGCTCCGGAGACATGTAGCCGATCGTCCCCGCAATCGCCTCCCCCATCTCCGCCGCATTTCCCGCCGAGTCCGTTTCCCCCTCCGCCCGCCGGAATCGCCTCGCAATTCCAAAATCAAGCAGCTTCACTTGCCCTTGTTCGCTCACCATCACGTTTGCCGGCTTCAGGTCACAGTGGATAACGCCGTGGGAATGGGAATACTGCAGCGCCTCGGCAATCTGCCGCGCGATCGCCAGGGACTCCGCCTCACCCAGCGGTCCCCGCTCCAACCGCTTCCCCAGCGTCTCCCCCTCCACCAGTTCCATCGCCATCGCCCGCAGCCCGCCCGTCTCTTCCAGCCCGTAAATCGCGGCGATGTGAGGATGGTTCAGCGATGCCAGTACCCTCGCTTCCTCCTGAAAGCGGGCCATCCATTCGGCGTCATGGGTGAACGCGGCCGGCAGTACCTTCAGGGCGGCCTCTCGATGCAGCCGTTCATCCGTCGCCCGGAACACGTCCCCCATCCCCCCGGAACCCAGTTTTCCGGTGATGCGGTATTGGGCAATCCGGTCACCCGCCTGCGGTTCCCAAGCGGAACCATCCAGCAACTCGTCGGCCCGCCCCTCGTTGGCCAGCAGAGACTCCACGTCCTTGCGCAGAGCGGTGTCGTCCCCACAAGACGCCGCAAGGAACTCCGCGCGCCGTTCCGCCGGTCGCTTCAAGGCTTCGTGAAACAGTTCTTGCAGTTGCCCCCAGCGGTCGGTATTCACAGTTCCTGTCCTGTCGCTTATTCCCCGGTGGCCGGATGCATCTCTCGCGCCAGCCAGGCCTTCACAAAAACCCAGTCCCGCCGGAGTGTCCGTTCCGATAGCTGGAGCACCGCGGCGGTCTCCGCAAAACTCAGCCCCCCGAAAAAATGCAACTCCACCATCTGCGCCTTTCGCGCGTCAAATTGAGCGAGCGCTTCCAACGCCCGGTTCAACTCCAGAATCTCCGCGCTGCGCGCCGGGGAAACCATCGCCAACTCCTCGTCCAGCGGAATAGTCTTCCCTCCCCCGCCACGCTTCCCGCGCTGTCGTCCGATCGCATGGGAGACCAGGATCCGCCGCATGATCCGTGCCGCCAGCGCCAGAAAGTGAACCCGGTCGTGCAACTCCAGCCCCTGCGTCTTGATCAGCCGGAGGAATGCCTCATTCACCAGGGCGGTAGGTTGAAGCGTGTGGTCTTTCCGCTCCCGCGTCATGTACTGCCGCGCGATCTTCTTCAGTTCGGCGTAGAGGAGCGGTGCCAGTCGCCCAAACGCCTCCTCATCACCAGCGCGCCACGCCCGCAGCAAAACAGTAACATCCCCGGCAGTCCCATCTTCCTGCGCCTTCACCATTTATCAAAGGTAACAGTTCCGGTTCTTACCGGGCTGTTGAACGCCGATCTACCGCCACCGGAGCCGAAATCACGTCCGCCGCATCCGTGTCTTAATGGAGGGCCGCCTGCTACCGGCCCTCGTCCCGTAAGTGCACTACTGCGGCACCCGGCTCAGTGCATTTCTGAGGAGTTCGGGAGCCAACGGGTCGTTGGGCCATTGCAGGAGATACCGCCGGGCCTCGGCGGCGGCATCGGCAAACCGGTTCTGCCGCTGTAGGTCGCGAACCCGCTTGGCCGCGTCCTGGTAAGCATAACGCTGCGCCAGTGCCAGAAGGCCGGATGCAATCGAGTGCTGAAGCCCGAGCAGTCTTGGTTCATTGGGATGCAGCAGCAGCGCCTCCGTCAGAATGTGCATCGCGGCCGCCAGGTTCCCGCGCCCTCGGCGATCTTCCGCCTGGCGTAAGAACTCAAGAATGGACTCTTCCTTCCGGCGCATAAGTATTGTCTCTCGGCATTGCTGCAACAGCGATTCAAGCCCGGGGTCACTTCCCAGGTCACGGAGCGACGACTCCAGACTCTGAACTGCTTCTTCAATCTTCCCGCGATAGAAAAACTCGCGGCCACGCGTGAGGGCGCGAAACACCTCCAGGCTGCGTCGTCGCATCGCGATGGTGGAAAGAATCTCGGAATGGAGAGAATGAAATGCGGGTTCCGCGCCAAACTCCGGTTCCAGTTCCTTCAGTTGCTGTAGAGCAAGGTCGGGGTTACCGGAGGCGAGGGATTGATACGCCACGCTGAGTTGGGCTTGGCACCTTTGATACCGGGCGGTCTCCTGGCTGATCCGGGAGGCCATCTGTTTCGCCTCATCGAGCCCGGGAGCATCCGGATGCGCTCGCTCAATCTCCTGCAGAAGCGTCATCGCCTCCGGTACCGCCCGAGAAGAAAGCATCGATCGGGCCCGCTCCACATTGGCCGCCGAGGCGTGCCGCCGGTCGCTATCGGCCACTGCCTTTCGGATGTGGGCAAGGAATTCCGCACCGTGGGGGAACGCCGGATCCAGATTGCAGGCTTCGGTGGCCTCTAGGTTGGCGAGAGCCAGGTCGTTCCGGTTAAATGCCGCGAAGGCCGAATCCAGAAGCTGGGAGGCACGGTTGGCACGTTCCAGCGCGGCGTTGGCATGCGCCAGTTCAGGGGACAACGATGGGTGGGAGGGATTCAGCCGCAGCGCGCCTTCCAGTTTTTGCACGGCCGCGGGGAACTCCCGGTTACGAAGGTGGGCGGCCGCCTCCCCGCGGAGCGATTCGACTTTCGTGGTAATCGCGCGCCGGTGCGACTGCTTCAGGATGTTTTCGCGTAACCGCCGCGACTCGCTGTCTGCTGGATCGAGTTCCAGGATGCTCTTCAGCACCGTCAGCGCTTCGGTATCGTTTCCGTCCATGATCAGCCTTTGAGCGGACGGTAACAGTACACGCGCCTGCTGCCGTCGAAGGTCCACCAGGATCGGTTCGACATCCAACCGTAAGTCTTCCAGCGATTGGTAACGCTGTTCACGGTCCTTGGAAAGCGCTCTAAGGACAATCTCCTCCAGCGCCGGCGGGCAGTCCGGCGCCAACGGCCGCAGTGGGGCCGGCTCCGTATTGGAAATCGCCCACATCAGATTCGCGGTGGATTCGCCCTGGAACGGGTATTTGCCGGTCAGGAGTTCGTAATACATCACACCGTAGGACCAGATGTCGCAAAGGGCGTCGACATCCCCCGTTTGAAACTGCTCGGGGCTGATGTAGTTCAGGGTCCCAATGATCAGGCCGGTTTTGGTGAGGCGGCTGGCGTCGTTGCGCGTCACTCGCGCAATGCCGAAATCCATGATTTTCACGGATCCATTGCGAAGTAACATAATGTTACTCGGTTTCACATCGCGATGGACCACGCCGGACTCATGCGCCGAGTGGAGCCCCGCGGCCACCTGCTGCATGATCCCCACCTTCTCAAAAAGCGGGAAAGTGGTGGCGCTGCGGATCCGCTTTTGGAGGTCCTCGCCTTCCAGGTACTCCATCGCCAGGAACTGCATTCCTTCGTGTTCGCCAAACTTGTAAACAACTACCAGGTTGGGGTGGTTGAGCTTGGCCGTGGTCGCTGCTTCCAGCTGAAAACGGCTCGAATGTTCGGATCCGGCCGCTTCTGGCAACAGCAGCTTGACGGCGACGATGCGTTTCATCGACGCGTCAAGGCACTTGTAGACACGGCCGAAGCCGCCGCGCCCGATCTCTTCGATCACGCGATAGTTGCCAATTTGTGTCAGCACGGATTGCCTGTCATGATAACGCCGTTTGGCGTCGTCTTGCCCGGTCCGGCTGGTGTTGACAGTCGCCGCATGTCTCGGTACACTGCGACACAAACGCAACATTCGGGACATGGATGCGGTGTCGAGCTAGTCGCTGCCTAACTCCTTTAGGGCGTTGATCGATCCTTTTATACTTACTGCCCATCTTGGCTGCATGGGCGATTGTGGAGTCTTCATGCGAATGTTTCGTAACGGCTATACGTGTCTCCTGCTGCTTAGCGCATCAATGGTCCACGCTGCGACCGCTCCGGTCGGACCGCGCTTCCAAATGCCTACCTATTTCGAGCCGAACTGGGGAATCGCCGATCCCGCCGTCAAGTATCTCGCGCGCGGTGCCAACTACCAGGCATGGTTCAACGGCCAGTCCGCTTACTTTGGAGTCGGAGCAACAGTGGTAGGAATGGAGTTTTCCGGTGGCGCGGCCTGGCGGTACACGCCGGTGGCGCCCCTGGAAAGCAAAAGCCACTATCTCTCCAGAAAGATCTCGAATGTCCCGCACTTCGGCCGGCTGCGAGCCAATGGGGTCTATGACGGGATTGACGTGGAGTTCTACCCGAAAGACGGCGCGATCGAATTTGACCTGCACGTCGAAGCCGGAGTGGATCCGTCGATAATTCGAATGGCGTTCCCAGGGGCGACCGGGGTGGAGGTGGAAAGCGGCGAATTGGTGGTCCGGGCGGGAACGGAACGGCTCCGGCTGAAAGCGCCGGTAGCGCATCAAAAAGGCCGGCATGTCGCAGCGGCTTTCCGGGTGGATCGGGATGGATACGTTGGGTTCGACTTGGGACCCTATAATCCCGCCGAGTCGCTAACCATTGATCCGGTCCTGGTGTGGATGACCTATACGTTCGCCGTCCTCGATACCGGGACGACGCCGTGGTCCCTGGCCGCCGATGCCACGGGGGTATACATGGGGGCGATGGCGAACCGGGTATCACCCTATCCGGTCACGACCGGAGCATACCGGACAACGCAGAATCCAAATTTGACGACGGGTCTTGTGGCTAAGTTTTCTCAAGACGGGACTCGGCTGCTGTGGGCTACTTATCTAGGGGAGGGCCCGGAGCAAATGAAGCTCGTACTTTCGCGGACTGGGGAGCTTTACATTATTGGGGCCGGAAATCTGCCATTGACAGCCGGAGCGCTTAGTTCTGCCGGAACGGCTCAGACGATCGTCAGGCTGAATGATACAGGCTCGGCTGCACCGTTGATCATGAGTTCCTTCGACAGGGAGATGGTCAAAGATGTAGTAATTGACGGGAATGGCGACATAATTCAGCTGCTGAGCCCAACGGTGGAGAGTGATTCGACTCCTAGAATTACCGCAGGATCATACAACCAGCCGAATGGAAACTGTAAGGTGATAAAGGTGAACCGAGCTGGAACGAGTTATCTCTGGTCACTGCGCTACGGCGGTGGTTTGGAGGCGGCGATCAGCACCAACACCTGCGACTCGCTAGCGGTGGACTCGCAGAACCGGATTTGGGTGAGCGGGAGTATTGACGCCGGAACCGTGCCATTGACACCGGAAGCAGCTTGGGTCACGAGAGGCACCGGAAGGGTTGGTTTTTTTGGCCGATTCAGCAGTGATGGAAAGGATTTGCAGTATTCGTCCTATCTCCCAAGCCCGATCTCAGCCATACAAGTGTTAACGGGGCCAGCCGACGACCTCTTCTTGCGCGCGGCATCTAATGCCATTACCGGTACACCTGGCGCATATATTCGCTCGTCTCTTAACCGTCCCTTCTTCGTACTTCGATTAAGCGCGGCAGGACAGGCGCGGTTTGTGACTTTCCTTCCGCTCCTCCAACCTGACGATTCTCCGCGGTTGATTGCCGTTGACGCCCAAGGCAATTTCACGATTGGCGGACTAAACCGTTTGGGGAAACGGGACCTGGAGACAGTAACACCAGACGGAATCAGCGGGCCTGTCGGAGGGATGGGATATCTGCTCACCATGAATTCCACTGGTTCCGACGTGTTGTACGGCACTTACCTGCCTACGGTACCGGATGAGGAAGGCGCCATCCTCGGCGCAGGCTACCCGGAGATCCGCGGAATCGTTGCCGACGGCGTTGGTGGCGTCTACTATTCGGGTGTGGTCCTCGGGCGCCTATTGGTACCGACGGCCGTTCCCGTCCTTCAACCGCAGGCGACAGCACCTGGCCAGAACTATTACGGTTACATCGGGAAGATCGACACGACGCGGCCCGCACCGCTATGTAGTTACAGTCTCACCGCAAATCCATCCCCAACCCTTCCGGTAAAGGGCGGAACGGGACAATTGTATATCTCCACGGGGCTGGACTGTCCCTGGCAATTGGACGGCCAGCAAGGCAACAACTATTTAACTTCCTTATCGCAGTTGCGCCTCACCGCGGCGCCGAACCTCGGCGATGGGCGCAGGAACGGGGGAACGATACAAACCGTAGCCACCGGTATCGGCCCTGGCACGGTCACCTTCACCTACGGCTCCCGATTAGACGAAGCCAATCCCTCCACCGCGAGTGCGAATTTCGACACTACTTTCCGCCTGCTCGGAATGTACGCACCTGCAACCCCGCCCCTGACCGTTTCCGTCCGCCAACCCTACGTCCCCTGTTCCGCGCTGACGCTCCTTCCCGCCGCGGCAAACTTCGCCGCAGCCGGAGGCCCCGGCTTCACCGATATGGACATGCCCACCGCCTGTTCCTGGACAGTAACCAGTTCCGCACCTTGGTTAACGCCCGGTCGCACCTCCGGAAGCGGCGGCGGCAGGCTCTCCTTCACCGCCGCAGCCAACGCTGGTGCGTTAAGGTCCGCCACCATCACCATCACCACCAGCGGCCCGGGACCGAACGTCGCCCGTGTCCTGGTGGTGAACCAGGCCGCAACAGCGGTGGTCCCGGTACTATCGTTGAGTGCAAACGCGGGTGTATTCCCAGCTGGCGCATCCACCGGGTCCGTATCGGTGCTCGGCGATACAGGCCTCGCCTGGAATGCGTACAGCTCCGCCTCTTGGGTCACCGTCACAACACCCGCTGGCGGCAACGGATCCGGCGCCGCCACGGTCGCTTTCTCGTTACTTGCCAATCCCGATACAGCACCTCGCAACGCCGTCTTGACCGTCGCCGGCCAGGTCTTTACCATCACCCAGCTTGGCCAAACCTGCCTGTTCGGCCTCACGCCCGCCAGTACAGCCGTAGCGGCCGCAGGCGGGAAACCGCAGTTTACTGTCGGGATTACCGGATCAGCGTGTCCATTCTCGCCCGTAAGCTCCGTCCCATGGATCGCCGTCGAATCGACCGTGGCAAATGTCGTTACGCTGGCCGTGGCAGCCAACACCGGCGCAGCCGGCCGCACCGGGTTTGTCCGCGTCGCCGACCAGACCTTTACTGTCACGCAAGCAGGCGCCTCGTGCCAGTTCGCGTTGTCGGAATCCACACGGACTTTCCTCGCAACCGGTGGAACAGGAACAGCGTCCGTGAACACGCAAGGCGGATGTGCCTGGGCGGCTTCCAGTGCCGACCCGTGGGTGACCATAAACACCGCCGGCACCCAGACCGGCCCGGGAACATTCGGTTATTCAGTGGCAGCGAACGCGTCGGCCGCCCGGCGAACCGCCTCCCTCCTCGTCGGCGGACAGACCTATGTGGTGGTCCAAGCGGGGGCGAATGAAGCAAGCTGCACGGCAACCACGCCGGCGGCCCCATTTGCCGACAGCGACGGGTTAACGGAACTGGCCGGGGACGTGGTGGTCAGTTGCATCGGATTGGCGGCTCCCGTGGCGACCGATTTGGAAGTGAGTCTGAACACGACCATCACTGGACGGGCAAACGGAGCATTGTTATCCCTGAACGGCGGAGCCGGCGTCCCCGGCGTGTTAACCGCGGCCAACCGCGTACGGTGGGCCAACGTGAACCTGCCGGCCGGATCGTCTACCCTGCGCGTCAGCGGCGTGCGGGTGGATGCCAATCGGCTGGGCCGGCCAGCTTCATTCCAGGTGTTGCCCGTACAAGCACAGGTCAGCTTCCTGGGGGCGATTCCGCTAACGGTCAACAATGCGACGCTCGTCGTGGCCCAGGCCTCGCCGGGAACCGGATTCACGGCCAATGCACCCACCCTCCCCGCCGGCTCCACCTACGCCGCTGGCCTCGTCCAGTTCCGCGAAACCCAAGCCGACTCCGTCCGCACCGGCGGCCGTTTGCGCATCGTCATCTCCAGCCTGCCCGCCGGAGTCGAAGTGCTGCTCCCCGTCGCCCCCGCCGACG
>CAYSFR010000043.1:0-86523 GCA_964430625.1 uncultured Solibacteraceae bacterium | reverse complement strand
ATGTCCGGTGGTGTGGGAGGGGAGGAGTTGTGAAGCTCCCCCCTATCCCGATTAGAACTCAATCGAGTGGAGAATCTCGCTAGGGCGCTTGTCAAAGGCCTTAGAAATGGCTAATAAAGACTCCATAGAAGGCAGGTGGGCGCCGCGTTCGATGGCCGAGATCTGGGAGACGGAGAGCTTGGTGGTGCCGGCGAGGTCCTTGAGCGACCAGTCCCGTTCGACGCGGAGGACCTTGATTCGATGGCCGAGGCGCTCGCGGAGGCGGTCCTGCGGGGTTTTGCCGAGATCGCGGGATTCCACCGCGTTTTTGAGGACCTGGCGGAGTTGGGCGAGCGAGAAGGGTTTGGTGATGTAGTCGAACACGTTCATCTTGAACGTGGCGCGCATATCCTCATAAGAAGGATAGCCGGTGAGGACAATGACACAGAGGTTGGGCCAGCGGGAGTGGAGGTGTTCGAGGACGACATCGCCTTTGAACTCGCCCATCTTCATGTCGAGCAGGACGATGTCGGGAAGCTGCTGTTCGGCCGCGGCGAACAGGTCGTCGGGGTGGGCAAAGGTGCGGACGGTGTAGGCCCCTTCGTCCTTGAGAACGTCCTCCATATAGTTGCGGAAGTCGAGGTCGTCATCGAGGACGGCAATGTCGATGAGGGCTTCGGAATGGGGAGAATCGGCCGCCATGGGTACAGGATAGATCAGGGCTGGGCTTCGGGGAGGCGAATTTCGATGCGGGCGCCGCCGCCGGGGTTGTTGGCGGCATTGATGGTGCCGTGATGCTGCTGGATGATGCCCTCGCTGACCGTGAGGCCGAGGCCGGTGCCTCGGGAATCGAGGCGGGTGGTGATGAAGGCTTCGAAGATCTCGGGCAGGACATCTTCGGGAATGCCGGGGCCGTTGTCCTCGACGGCGATGGACCACCAGCGGCCGCGGGTGGCCGAGTAGGGGGTGGCGGTGACGCGGATATGGCCGTTGGCGACTGGGATGGCCTGGAGGGCGTTCCGGAGCAGGTTGACGAATACCTGGATGAGGCGGTCCGGGTTGCCGGTGAGGTGGCAGGACTCGGGGACGGCATTTTCGAACTGAGCGGCGCCGGACTTTTCGTCGAGGGCGAGCAGGGACCAGGCTTCGTCGACGAGGGGGCGGAGGGCGACATCCTCCATCCTCTGCTTACGGACGCGGGCGAAGTCCAAGAGGCCTTCGGAGATGGATCGAAGGCGGGTGGCGACGCGCTGCATGCGGAGAAGCCGCTGCTGGGCGGAGGGGTTGGAGACGGTCTCGAGGAGTTTTTCGATGGACCCCTGGAGGACGGCGAGCGGGGTGTTGAGTTCGTGGGCGACGCCGGCGGAGAGGAGGCCGAGGGAAGCCAGGCGGTCCTGATCCTCGAGAGATTGTTTGGCGTTCTCCAGGCGGGTGAGGGCGGCTTCGAGTTCGTCTTCGCGGGAACGGAGCTGCTCGACGGTGGAGTTGCGGGAGCGCATGATCTGGCCGATCTCATCCGCGGGGATGTAGTCGGGCGGGATGATCTCGTGGGCGCGATCGCCGGTCATTACGGAATAATCCGCATCAAGCATGGCGCGCAACGGCCGATAGACATAGAGCGGCATGATGACCAGCTCCAGTAAGAGGACAGCGAGGATATAGATGACTCCGAGGACGAGGAAGAGAGCGGTGCGGATGAGGGTGAGTGCTTGCCGGTAGTATTCGTTAGGCAGGCGGATCTTGCGGTAGATGCCGGAGGAGGGGTTCTTCCGGTAGATGACCTCGTCGGTGGCGGGGTTGCCGTGGATGCGGCCTGGGTAGCGATCGAGCCAGGCCTGGAGGTCTGGGGGGATAGCCAGGGACTGGGCGGTTCCCTCTTCGTAGGAGTAGATATCGAGGCCGGGGAGCTGGGGAAGTGGGGCGTCGGCGAGGAAAGCGCGGGTGACGAGGCTGATTTCGCGAGATTTTGCTCCGGATACCCTTTGCTCAAGGAGTGGGAAGACTGTAAAATACACGGAGCTGGTTAACACAAGGAAAAAGAGATTGTGGAGGACGATCAGCTTCAGGCGGACCTTGAGGTCGCCGAAGCGTTTACCGAGGTAGCCGGGATGACGGGCTTCGGGGACGCGAAACTTCATTAAGAGTGTCCGGAATTCTTGTTAAACAAGAAATTTTCTCTCGTTTGCAGAATTTCTGTGCGTATGGTAGAAATAGTAGGGAAACCTGCCGTGGGGAGAGCGGGTTGTACGCCGTCCACTTCCAAAACCAAGCTAACATGATTTGCCAAACAGCCCTGCCGCGAGCGAGATACGAGACTTGTGGCTGGAGAGGAGCCGTAGTCTAGGCAATGGGACAGATATTTCCGAAGAAAATTGACCTGATGATCCGCGGGGCCTTATTGGTCGCGGGTCTAGGGGCGGCGGCGACGGCCGGGGGGATGCTATTTCTGCATCATCCGAAACGGATAGAGCCGGGCTACCAGCCGACGCAGCCGGTGCCGTATAGCCACAAGCTGCACGCCGGGAACCTGGGGATGGACTGTCTGTACTGTCACACGACGGTGGACAAGAGTTCCTATGCGGCGATTCCATCGACACAGACGTGCATGAACTGCCACACGAAGGTAAAGGGGCAGAGCGTGGTATTGGAGCCGGTGCGGAAGAGCTACGAACTGGAGCAGGCGATTCCGTGGGTAAAGGTCCACCGGTTGCCCGACTACGTATTTTTCAATCACAGTGCGCACGTGAACTCGGGCGTGAGCTGTGTGTCCTGTCACGGGCGAGTCGATCAGATGGTGGAAGTGAAGCAGGTGGAGCCGCTGACGATGGCCTGGTGTTTGGATTGCCACCGGAACGCGGCGCCGAAGTTGCGGCCGGCGGAACTGGTAACGAAATTGGATTGGAAGCCGGAACGTGATCCGGCGGAGATCGGCAGGGAGATCATGGCGCAGAAGAAGATTAACCCGCCGGTGAACTGCTCGGGGTGCCACCGATGATTCAGATACAGGGAATAGGGAACCAGACAGGGAAGAAGTTCTGGCGCAGTCTGGAAGAGCTGTCGAACTCGCCGAAGTTTCAGAAGTGGGTGGCGCAGGAGTTTCCGGAAGGGGCGACTGACGTCCTGGACGGGAAGTCGCGGCGCAACTTCCTGCAGTTGATGGCGGCTTCGATGGGATTGGCCGGGCTGACGGCATGCCGCCGTCCGGTGGAAAAGATTCTGCCGTACGCGAAGTCCGTTGAGGGCGTCGTGCACGGGAACTCGCTGCATTTTGCGACGGCGATGCCGTTGAATGGGCGGGCGTACGGGTTGGTGGTCGAGTCGTTTGACGGCCGTCCGATCAAGATTGAAGGCAACACGAGCCATCCGGCGAGCCGGGGCGCGGCGAGTTCGCTGGCGCAGGCATCGGTGTTGAACCTGTATGATCCGGACCGCTCGAAGGAAGTTATCGAGGGCGGAAAGGCGTCGACCTGGGACGCGTTCGGGAAGGCGGCGGCGACGCTGCCGGCCGATGGGGAAGGCGTGCGGGTGCTGAGCACGTTCGTCAATTCGCCGACGCTGAGCGGAATGCGGGCGCAGTTGGCGGCGAAGATGCCGAAGGCGAAGTGGGTAGAGTATGAAGCGCTCTCCGACGATGCCATTCTGGAAGGTTCGCAGATTGCGTTTAACGATTCTCTGCGTCCTCATTACGACTTTAAGAAGGCCGACGTTGTCGTCGCGCTGGACTCCGATTTCCTGCAGATCGACAACCGGTCGCTGGCCTGGGTGAAGGATTTCACCGCGCGGCGCAAGCCGGCGCATGCGGCGGGCGGCGCGACACACGCCGCTGCCGGCGCGGCGGCGGGTGCGCACGGTGCGGCCCCGGCGGCGCATGGTGCGGCCCCGGCGGGCGAGCACAAGGCGGAAGCGGAACACAAAGCTCCTGAGACGGCAGCCCACGGTGCGGCTCCGGCCGCAGCAGCGGCGGCGGCTCCGGCGGCGGCCGAACACGCGGCAGCGCCCGGGATGAACCGGCTGTACGCGTTGGAGAGCAACTTCACGCTGACCGGCGTGATGGCCGACAACCGGTTGCGGATCAAGCCGAGCGACGTCCAGAACTTCGTGTTCGACCTGGCGCGGGAGATGGGCGTGATCACGGGCCTGAAGGTCCTGGGTCAGCAGCAGGATAAGTGGATTAAGGCCGTTGCCAAGGATTTGGCGGCGAGCAAGGGCAAGTCGATTGTGCTGGCCGGACCGCGGCAGCCGGCGGCGGTTCACGCCGTGGTGGCGCTGATCAATCAGGCGCTGGGCAATGCGGGCGAGACGGTCCTCTATACCAAGGAAGAGCGGCGGCCGGTAGCGGCGCTGAAGGAACTGGTGGCTGAGTTGAACAGCGGCGCGGTAAAGGCGCTGTTGATTCTGGGCGGCAATCCGGTTTACGACGCTCCGGTGGATTTTGCGTTCGGAGAAGCGATCAAGAAGGCCGGCAATTCGATTCACCTTGGCGCGGAAGTGAATGAGACGGCGGTGGCGGCCAAGTGGCATCTGCCGGAGTCGCATTACCTGGAAGCGTGGGGCGATGTCGCCAACCTGGACGGTACGGTATCGGTGGTGCAGCCGCTGATTGAGCCGTTGTTCGGCACCAAGTCCGCGCTGGAAGTGGTGGCATTCCTGGTGGGCGGCAAATGGGCCAAGGGCGCCGATCTGGTGAAGGCGCAGTTGAAGCTTGACGACGCGGCCTGGCGGAAGGCGCTGCATGACGGCGTAGTGGCCGGGACCGGTCCGGCGCTGGTGAAAGCCGCCGCCGACAAGGGCCGGGTGGAAGCCGCGGTGAACAGTGCGCCGAAGGCGGCGGGCAAGTTGGAAGTCTCCTTCTTCCCGAGCGCGAACTTCTGGGACGGCCGGTTTGCCAACAATGCCTGGCTGCACGAAGCTCCGGAGCCGATGACCAAGCTGGTTTGGGACAACGCGGCGCTGATGAGCCCGAAGACGGCCAAGGAACTGCAAGTCGAGATCATCCCGGACAATGTCGGGATGTACGCGCAGAAGATCAACGTCGAGATCGGCGGGCAGAAGGTGGAAGCGCCGGTGTACGTGCTTCCCGGGCATGCCGACGGCGTGGTGACGCTGACGGTGGGATATGGCCGGAAGACGGTTGGCCGGGTTGGCCGGGGCATCGGGTATAACGCTTATGCGGTGCGGCCGTCGACGGCGATGGGCTTTGCGACCACGGCGAATGTGACGAAAGCGGCGGGGACCTATTATATGGTCACCACGCAGGAGCATCATTCGCAGGAAGGGCGCCCGATCGTGCAGGAAGCGACGATGGCGAAGTTCGAAAAAGAACCGCATTTCGCCAAGCACGAAGAAGAGCACGTGGAGTTGTTCTCGCTGTTTGAGGAGCACGACTACTCGAAGGGCAATCAGTGGGGCATGGCGATCGACTTGAACGCCTGCATCGGCTGTAACGCCTGTCTGCTGGCCTGCCAGAGCGAGAACAACATCCCGGTCGTCGGGAAAGAGCAAGTGGGCAAGGGCCGCGAAATGCACTGGATCCGGCTTGACCGCTACTTTACGGGAAGCGAAGAGGATCCGCAGGCGGTTTATCAGCCGCTGGCTTGCCAGCAGTGCGAGAATGCTCCGTGCGAATCGGTTTGCCCGGTTGCGGCGACGGTACACAGCCCCGAAGGGTTGAACGACATGGCGTACAACCGCTGCGTCGGGACCCGGTACTGTGCCAACAACTGCCCGTACAAGGTGCGGCGGTTCAATTACCTCAACTTCCACAAAGACCTGGAAGAGATCACGAAGAT
The DNA here is from genome assembly GCA_964430625.1 of uncultured Solibacteraceae bacterium. Taxonomy (GTDB): domain Bacteria; phylum Acidobacteriota; class Terriglobia; order Bryobacterales; family Bryobacteraceae. Next base: position 80,755 of record CAYSFR010000043.1, on the reverse strand, counting down.
GGTGCACAACCCCGATGTCACGGTGCGCATGCGCGGCGTGATGGAGAAGTGCAACTACTGTGTGCAGCGTATCCAGGAAGCGAAGATCAAGTCGAAGGCGGAAGGGCGCGCTTCGGGCGCGGCCGGTCCTTATAAGGTCGGCGAGATCATGACGGCGTGCCAACAGACCTGCCCGGCCGACGCGATCACCTTTGGCAACATCAACGACCCTGAATCGAAAGTGGCGCAGCTGAAGAAGGACCACCGGAATTACTCGCTGCTCCATGAACTCAACGTGAAGCCGCGCACGACGTATCTTGCGAAACTGCGCAATCCCAATCCGGAGCTGGCGTAATGGCGGAACTCTCTCACGCACAGGAAATGAAGGAGCGGCTCTCGCCGTCGCTGACGACGGGACACCCGTCGTATCACGACGTAACGGAAGCCGTCAGCATCATTTCGGAAGTCAAGACTCACCGCAACTGGTATATCGCGCTGGCGATTTCGGGTAGCATTACGGGCATTCTGGGCCTGATGCTGGCCTACCTGGTGGCGACCGGCGTCGGCGTCTGGGGCAACAATGGCCCGGTCGGCTGGGGCTGGGATATTACCAACTTCGTGTTCTGGATCGGTATCGGCCACGCCGGTACGTTGATTTCGGCCATTCTGTTCCTGTTCCGCCAGAAGTGGCGGACGTCGATCAACCGGTTTGCCGAAGCGATGACGCTGTTCGCCGTGGCTTGCGCAGGCATCTACCCTGCCGTCCACGTCGGCCGTCCTTGGCGCGCCTACTGGCTGTTCCCGATGCCGAACGAGTTTTTGAACATGTGGCAGAACTTCCGCAGCCCGCTGCTGTGGGACGTATTCGCGGTTTCGACGTATGCGACGGTTTCGGCTCTGTTCTGGTACGTCGGACTGATTCCCGATTTGGCGACCTTCCGTGACCGGGCGACGACCAAGGGCCGGCAGATGGCCTACGCGATCGCGAGTCTGGGATGGCGCGGATCGGCGACGCACTGGAAGAACTACGAAAAGGCGTACATGATCCTGGCGGGCCTCTCGACGCCGCTGGTGCTTTCGGTGCATACCATCGTTTCGTTCGACTTCGCGGTTTCGATTCTACCCGGCTGGCATACGACGATCTTCCCGCCCTACTTCGTCGCCGGCGCCATCTTCAGCGGTTTCGCCATGGTGGTGACGCTGATGGTGATCGCACGGTGGATCTACAAGGTAGAGCACCTGGTGACGATGACGCACCTGGAGAACATGAACAAGGTGATTCTGGCCACCGGAACGATTGTCGGTTATGCCTATGCGACTGAGTTCTTCACGGCGTGGTACAGCGGCAATCCGTACGAAAGCTACGTCTTCTTCGTCAGCCGCGCCACCGGGCCGTATGCGTGGGCCTACTGGTCGATGATCACCTGTAACGTGATCTCGCCGCAGTTCTTCTGGTTTAAGAAGCTGCGGACGAACCTGCCGTTCATGTTCGTGATTTCGATCATCGTCAACATCGGTATGTGGTTTGAGCGGTTCGTGATTATCGCGACCAGCTTGCACCGTGACTACCTGCCCAGTTCGTGGGGGTATTTCCGGCCGACCTTCGTCGACATTCTGACGTTCTTCGGCACCTTCGGTCTGTTCATTACGCTGTTTGTGTTCTTCACGCGGTTCCTGCCGATCATTGCGATCTCGGAAGTGAAGGGCATGATGGCGCAGAACCATCATGAAGCGCATTACCTGGACGATGCCGTAGCGGCGTCGGAAGGCAAACAACCTGTGGGAGCGGCGCACTAATGGCTGAGAAACCTTCCATTCATGGATTAGTGGCGGACTTCGACTCGCCGGACAAGCTGATGGACGCGATCAAAGCGGCCCGGAAAGCCGGCTACACGAAGATGGAGGCGTACACGCCTTTTCCGATCCACGGCATTGACGACGCGATGGGCGCACGGCCGTCGATCCTCGGTTATCTGGTACTGTGCGGTTCGGCGGTGGGCCTGACCATCGCGGTGCTGCTGCAGTGGTGGACGGGCGCGGTGGATTATCCGCTGGTCATCGCCGGAAAGCCGTTCTTCGCGCTGGAGCCGTCTGTTCCGATCATGTTCGAGTTGACGGTATTGCTGTCGGCCTTCGTTGCGGTGTTTGGCATGATCGGGCTGAACGGACTGCCGAAGTTGTATCACTCCATCTTTAATTACTCCGGGCACCGGGGCATCACCGACGACCGTTTCGTGTTGGTGATCGAGGCCAGCGACCGGGAGTTTGACGCGACATCGACCCGGGATTTCCTGGCGGCGCAGGGCGCGGACAAACTGGAATTGATCGAGGCGTAACGAATGCGACTGGTACCCACATTACTCATCGTAGCCGCTGCCGCCGGATTGGCTGGATGCGGCCCGGGAGCCGGCAAGGATACGCCGCCGCTCTGGGTCATCCCGGACATGAAGGTGCAGGAGAAGTATAAGCCGCAGCAGGAAAGCCCGCTGTTTGCCGACCGTTCGGCGAGCCGGAAGCCTGTTACGGGGACGATTTCGCGCGAGAACTTTTACGAGGACGAAGGCTATCACTTCGGCGTAGCGGGCGGACAGTACGTCGGCAAGAACCCGGTGGAGATCAGCGAAAGCGTCCTGAAGCACGGACAGAAGAAGTTCAATATCTACTGCGCTCCGTGCCATGACCGGACGGCATCGGGCGGCGGAATCGTCGGCAAACGGGCCGGCGCGGTGTTCCAACCGGCCAACCTGCATAAGCAGGAGACGCGGGACAAGAACGACGGCGAGTTGTACTCCATTGCGAGCGTCGGGCGCCGGACCATGATGGGATACCGGAATCAGATGTCGGATTATGACCGCTGGGCTGTCATCGCCTACCTCCGGGTGCTGCAGCGCGCCGGCGGCGGGAAGATGGAAGACGTCCCGGAAAACCTGCGGGCGGAGGTGCGATAAACAACATGAGCCATTCTCATCACCACAACGCGCAGCAGGATAGCTATTACATTCCTGATGCCATTTGGGACCGCGGCCGGAACGTGATCGGCGCGTTTTTCCTCCTCGGGTGGGGCGCGGCGTTGGCCGGCTATGCCACCAGTCACGATCAGTTCTTCCAGTCCTATCTGGTCGCGTTCTTCTTTGCGTTCTCGATCGCGATCGGCGCGGCGCTCTTTACCATGATCCAGCACCTGACCGGATCGGCATGGAGCGTACCGGTGCGGCGCATCATGGAGAATATCATGATGTCGCTGCCGGTTCTGGGATTGCTGTTTATTCCGGTGGGTCTGGGCGTGCATTCGCTGTATGAGTGGTCCCATCCGGAGTTTGTAGCCAAAGAGATCCTGAAGCTCAAGGTTCCCGTTTACGAGCTCTTTTTGAATCAGAAGATGTTCTACATACGGGCGGTGGCCTACTTCGCCATCTGGACCCTCTGGGCCTGGCGGTTGTATTCGAATTCGAAGTCGCAGGATACGACGAACGCCATTGCGCCGACGTTCTCCAACGAACGCTGGAGCGCGCCGGGAATGCTGGTGTTCTTCCTGACGGCGTCGCTGGCGAGCGTGGACTGGGTGATGTCGCTCAATCCGCACTGGTATTCGACGATGTTCGGTGTCTACTGCATGGCGGGCGGAGCCTGGGGCTTCTTCGCGATGTTGACCTTCATCTTCCTGCGCTTCCGGGCGAACGGGATTATGGCGAACTCGGTGACGACTGAGCACTATCACGATCTGGGCAAGTGGATGTTCGCCCTGACGGTGTTCTGGGCCTACATCGCGTTTTCGCAGTACATGCTAATTTGGTACGCCAATCTGCCGGAAGAAACCATCTTCTTTAAGGTAAGGCGCGCGGGAAGCTGGGAGACGGTGAGCGGGATTCTGCTCTTCGGTCACTTCATCATCACCTTCCTGGTGCTTCTGGCCCGGAACAGCAAGCGTACGTTGAACGTGTTGCGGTTTGCGACGGTGTGGATTCTTCTGATGCACTATGTGGATATCTACTGGCTGGTGATGCCGAACTTCCAGAAGAACGGCGTGGCGCCGAACTGGATGGATCTGGCGACGCTGGTTGCGGTGATGAGCACGGTGGCATTGGCGTTCTGGCTGCGACTGCGCAAGAGCGTGATCGCGCCCGTCGGCGATCCTCGGTTCAAGAAAGGACTGGAGTTCCAGAATGTCTAAACCTGTTGCAAGCAAACAACCGGTGACGGCGGATCTCGGCTACGACCGTTCGGAGCCCTTAACCGGACCGATCCTGTTGAACATCGTGGGAATCCTGGTGATTCTGGCGGTGGTGATTGTCGCGGTGCAGTTCTACTACAACACCTATGTGGACCGCCTGGTGGAAGCGCAGCAGCTGACGCCGGTTTCGCAGGATTTGTTGGACCTGCGCGCCAAGGAAGACCAGCAGTTGAACAGCTACGGGATCGCCGACAAAGCGGCCGGAACGGTTCGCCTGCCGGTAAGCCGGGCGATGGAACTGGTGTTGGCGGAAGCGAAGGAAGGCAAGCCGAAGTATCCGGTGGCCCCCTACGCGGTGAAGAAAGTGGAAGACGTGGCGGCCGCCGCGACCCCCGCGGCTCCGGCAGCGGCCCCGGCCAAGTAGTTCAACTTCATGAAGAAAACGATTCTCAGTCTGTTGCTCGCCGCCGGGATGATCCTCCCGGCGCAGATCAACCAGAAGCTGCGCGAACTCGAAGACGTTGGCGTGGACGAGAAACTGGGAACGCTGGTGGACGGGAATCTGGAGTTTGTGGGGGAGAACGGGCGGCCTGTCCCGTTGAGCCGCTACCTGAACCAGGGCCGTCCGGTGATTTTGAATTTCGTTTACTACTCGTGCCCGATGCTGTGTTCGATGGTGCTGAACGGCGTGACGGCGAGTCTGCGGGACCTGACCTGGACGCCGGGCAAAGAGTACGAAGTCGTGACGATCAGTTTTGATCCGCGGGAGACGCACGAACTGGCGGCGGCGAAGAAACAGGCGGTACTGGCCAGTTTCGATCGTCCGGCGCCGGGCTGGCACTTCCTGGCGGACAACAATGACAGTGCGAAGAAGTTGGCTTCTCAGGTCGGGTACAAGTACCACTGGGACAAGTCGCGAAGCCAGTATGCCCACACGGCGGCGCTCATCCTGTTGACGCCGGATGGCAAAGTGGCTCGGTATCTTTACGGAATCAAGTACAAGGCGTTTGACTTGCGGCTCGGGATAACCGAGGCGGCGCAGGGACGCATGCAGGGCACCAAAATGGAGCAGATGCTGTTGTACTGCTTCCAGTACGATGCCAACGCGCGGAGCTATGTGATGACCGCAAGGAACATCATGCGCGCCGGCGGGGCGATGACGGTATTGGTTCTAGGCTTCACGCTGATGCGGCTGTGGCGACGGGACCGGGAGCAGTTCTCTTAAGGAAGGCATTATGAATTTGTTACGGGATTGGATGATGCCCATACAGGCCAGCGAACACGCGGCCAAGGTTGATAATCTCTACACGTTTCTGGTGGGGCTGACGACGGCGTTTTTCATCCTTATCGTCTACCTGACGGTGGCTTTTGCGATCAAATACCGCCGGAAGCGGGAAGGTGTGCTGACGGTGAACTTCCAGCACAACCTGGCACTGGAACTTGTCTGGTCCATTATCCCGCTGGTCATCGTGATCGGTATCTTCTTCTGGTCGTTCAACGACTACGCCGCCGCGAACGTGGCGCCGAACGATGCCCTGGAGATTCACGTTACGGGCAAGAAGTGGAACTGGACGTTCGAGTATCCGGACGGGACTCGTTCGATCCGCTCGCTGCACGTCCCGGTGAACAAGCCGATCCGGCTCATCATGACGAGCGAGGACGTGTTGCACTCCTTCTACATCCCGTCCATGCGGATCAAGCAGGACGTGGTTCCTGGCCGGTACGTCGACTTGAACTTTACGGCGACCGTTCCGGGCAAGTACCAGGTGTTCTGCGCCGAATACTGCGGCCGCGACCACTCGGGCATGTTGGGTGACCTGTTCGTCGACTCGCCCGCCAAGTACGCCGAATGGCTGGAAAAGGGCGACGAAGAACTCTACAAGATGAAGCCGGCCGACCTCGGCAAGATGGTGTGGGAGATGAAGGGCTGTAACTCCTGCCACACGATTGATGGCGCCAAGGGCGAAGGTCCTTCTTTCAAGGGATTGTTCGGCAAGACGGAGAAGTTCAAAGACGGCAGTACGGCTGTTGTCGATGAAAACTACATCCGGGAGTCGATCCTGAATCCGCAGGCGAAGGTCGTGGCGGGCTATGAGCCGGTGATGCCGACTTTCCAGGGCTTGCTGCGTGAGATCGAAATCAAGGGCGTTATCGCCTATATCAAGGAATTGAAGTAGGGCCGGGAGGACACATGGCTGATACCGTAACCACACCACAAGCACACGGCCACGGCGAGCATCACGACGTCGATTATCTCCACGACGGATCACTGTTGTCGTGGATGACGACAGTCGATCACAAGAAATTGGGAGTGATGTACCTGTGGTCCGTGCTGTTCATGTTTTTCCTGGGCGGCGTGTTCGCCCTGCTCGTCCGGTTGGAGTTGTTTGCTCCCGGCCCGACGCTGATGGATGCCGAGACCTATAACAAAGTGTTCACGCTGCATGGCGCGATCATGGTGTTTCTGTTCATCATTCCGTCGATTCCGGCGGCTCTTGGGAACTTTGTCCTGCCGATTCTACTGGGCGCCAAGGACGTGGCATTTCCGCGATTGAATCTGGCCAGCTTCTGGATCTACGTCACCGGGGCGCTGATTGCCGTGACGGCGATGATCACGGGCGGCGTCGACACGGGCTGGACCTTCTATACGCCCTACTCGACGACGACCGACGGGTCGGTGGCACTGATGACGTTCGCCGCCTTCGTGCTTGGGTTTTCCTCGATTCTGACCGGCGTGAACTTCATCGCGACCGTGCACAAGTTGCGCGCTCCGGGCATGGGCTGGTTTAAGATGCCGCTGTTCGTGTGGGGCATGTACGCGACGGCGATCATTCAGGTACTGGCGACGCCGGTGCTGGCGATCACCCTTCTGCTGCTGATTATGGAACGGACCTTCGGCGTCGGCGTGTTCGACCCGAAACTGGGCGGTGACCCGGTGCTCTTCCAGCACTTCTTCTGGTTCTACTCCCATCCGGCCGTTTACATCATGATTCTGCCCGGGATGGCGATCATCTCGGAAGTGATTCCGACGATGTCGCAGAAGACGATCTTTGGTTACAAAGCGATTGCGTTCTCTTCGGTGGCGATCGCGATCGTCAGCTTCGTGGTCTGGGGACATCACATGTTCACCAGCGGCCAGTCGCAACTGGCTGGGGCTATCTTCTCGTTCCTTACCTTCCTGGTCGGTATTCCTTCGGCGATCAAGGTGTTCAACTGGATTACGACCCTCTGGAAGGGATCGATATCGCTGGATGCACCGATGATCTACGCGCTGATGTTCCTGATCCTGTTCGGCATCGGCGGTCTGACCGGTATCTTCCTGGGAGCGATGTCGGTGGACATCCACTTGCACGATACCTACTTCGTGGTGGCGCACTTCCACTACGTGATGATGGGGTCGACAGCAATCGCCTTCCTGGCGGGCCTGCACTACTGGTGGCCGAAGATGTTCGGCCGGATGTACAACGAGAGCGCGGCCCGCGTGGCGGCCGTTCTGGTTTTCATCGGCTTCAACACCACGTTCCTGCCGCAGTTCCTGTTGGGCAGCCGCGGTATGCCGCGCCGCTACTACAACTACCTGCCGGAGTTCCAATTCCTGCACCAGGTTTCGACGGTTGGTTCCTGGATTCTGGGTCTGGGCTTCCTGATCATGGCGGGTTATCTGTTCGCTTCGTTGCGCAAGAAGTTCGACGCCCCGGCGAATCCGTGGCACGGCCGTACGCTGGAATGGCAGATTCCGTCGCCGCCGATCACGCACAATTTCCACGAAATCCCCGTGGTGAAGTCTGAACCGTACGATTACTACAGGCCTTTTGAGCCGTCCGTGAAGGGACATCACTAAGAATGAGCTCCGAAACTCACGCAGCCGAACACGGCGCTGAACACGCGTTCCGCCAGCATCATTTCATCGACGCTGAACAGCAGTTCGATACCTCGAAGCTGGGTATGTGGCTGTTCCTGGCCACCGAAATCCTCATGTTTGGCGGGCTCTTCGTGGGCTACGGCCTGATGCAGGGCGTATACCCGGAAGCCTGGATCGCCGGTCACCATCATCTGGACCGGATCATGGGTGCCATCAACACCATTTTCCTGCTCTGCTCCAGCTTCACCATGGTCATGGCGGTCCACTCGGCCTCGACCAACAACCGGAGCAAGACGGTTTTGAACCTGCTTCTGACGCTCGGATTCGCTGCCGGATTCCTTGTGATCAAGTATTTTGAATACTCGCACAAGTTCCACGACGGTCTTTTGCCTGGCCGCTATTTCACCTATGCGGGCGGCGGCCCCAGCCAGCAGGCGATGTTCTTCGGTTTCTATTTCGCGATGACCGGGCTGCACGGCTTCCACGTGGTGGTCGGCATGGCGTTGATCTCCTGGATCACTTTGCGGGCGATGAAGGGCGAATTCAGCAGCGCCTATTACACGCCGGTGGACCTGGTTGGCCTTTACTGGCACTTGGTCGACTTGATCTGGATCTATCTGTTCCCGCTGCTGTATTTGGTGAGCTAGGAGGCATATGACCGGACACGCACACTCTTCTTCGGCGCGCGTATACGTTTTGACGCTGGGCGCCCTGATTTTCCTGACGGCGATCACGGTTGGGGCCGCTTACGTGAACTTCGGTTCGAGCAGCATCAACCTGATCATCGCGGTGTTGATTGCCACGGTGAAAGCTTCGCTTGTTGCGCTGTTTTTCATGCATTTACGGCACGATCCGCCGCTCAATGCCATCATTTTTGTCACCTCTTTGATCTTCCTCGGGCTGTTTTTGCTGTTCCCGATGATCGACCTGGGTTCGCGTGACAAAGTGGTGCCGTACGGATTGCGGATGCAGACGCCTCCGGCCAAGCAGGCTCCGGCGGCGGGCGCTCCTGGTGCGGCGGCTCCGGCGGCTACCCCGGCTCCGGCCGCGGGCGGACACGCTCCGGCTCACTAGGATTGGGTTTGAATTGGTGAAAAGGTCTCCGCCGCGGCGGAGACCTTTTCGTTTCTGTGGAGCCTACCTCATATTCTCCGGCACTGCCGCCATCCAATAACCAGGGCGGGTGCGGACCTTATATCCGCCGCGATTCACTTCCACCGTGATCTCGTGGTAGCCGCCTTCGTCGGGATTCGACGGCGAGTAGCTGATCATATACTGGCTCTGCAACTCTTCGCCGATGTCCATTACGACCCGTTCCAGGTCCTTATAGGACAGGAAGGAACGTTCTGTGCCGCCGGTGTGTTTGGTAAACGCCTCCAACTGGTTGTCGATGAAGATGCTCTTTGCCTGGCGGAAGACTTCCACCACCAGCGGCATGACATTGCCGCTGTAGTGGCCGGTGTAGGCATTGACCGACTCTGGCGTGTTCAGCGCTCCGGCGGGCAGGTGGCGGGCGCTGGAGGGCACCGACGGTGGCCGCGGCGGGGGTTGCTTGGTCATGAGGCTCGTCATGAGCCGGTTGATGTTGAGCGAGAAAAGGACGATGTTGCCGAACTGGAGATCGAGCAGCGCCTGCCGGGTTTTGCCTTCGCTCCCCTTGTCGCGGGTTTCGGCGATGAGGAGAATCACCTTCCGGTGATCCTTGGGGCGATTGCGAAGCATGCGCGCCGCTTCGATGACGGCGTCGGTCATAGCGCTGGTGGTGGATCCGGCGTTAATCTTGTTGAGCGCCTTGGTCATGGCATCGGCATCGCGGGTCCAATCCTGCATCAGGCGGATACGGTGATCGAAAGCGATGATGGCCGCCTGCCCCTTTTCGCCGAGCACGGTGCCTTCCAGCAGCGGTCCGATCTTCTTAATGTTGGGCAGCACCGATTCCACCGTATTGTTCGCCTGAACACAGACGACGAGCGAGAGAGGCTGGACGGCGCTTTCCACGGTGATCTTCTGGACCTTGCCGCGGTCGATGAGGCGGAAATCGTGAGGCTGGAGCCCATTCACATAGCGGCCGTCTTTATCGGTGACCGTAGTGGGTGCGATTACCTGGCGGGTGAAGGTGACAAAGCGGGGCAGGTCCTCGGTGGACTCCTGCGGGCCTTTTTCAGCCGGCTTTTGCGCCCAGGCGGGGAGGGTGAGGGCGGCGGAGGTGAACAATCGGCGTGTGAGGCTCATAACTATAGGGATGTCAGCGACCCTTTCGGGGTTTCGGAGAGTCGGCGCGGCGATAGTCGCCGCTCTTCCCTCCGGTTTTCTCCAGGAGGTACAAATCCTGGATTTCAATGGACTTGTCGAGCGCCTTGGTCATATCGTACACCGTGAGGGCGGCGGCGCTGGCGGCGGTGAGCGCCTCCATCTCCACTCCGGTGGGGCCGACGGTGGTGGCGGAGGCGGTAATGCGAATGCCGTCTTTTTCCACGGTGAGTTCGACCCCAACGTGGCTGAGCGGCAGCGGATGGCACATGGGAATCCACTCGGCGGTCCGTTTGGCGGCCATGATGCCGGCGATGCGGGCGACGGCGAGCGGGTCTCCCTTGGGGTTCTCCGGGAGCTTGGCAAGAACGGCGGGCTTGATTTTGACGAAGGCGTGGGCGGTGGCCGTGCGGCGGTTGGACACCTTATCGGAGACGTCCACCATGCGGGCCTCGCCCTTTTCGTCGTAGTGGCTGAGTTTGCCGGTCATTGGAGCAGTACGGTAACCGCGTCCCCTTCCTGGTAGATTTCACGATCGGGCGCGGCGACGATGAACGCATTGGATCGGGCGAGGGCGGGAACGTCGGAAGAGCCTTTCCAATCGATGGGCGTCACGCGGCCCGTGGCGCTTTCGAGGATGGCCGGAAGAAAGCGGGTGAGTCCGCCCTTTTCCTTGAGCGTCCTGGTGATATGTGCTTCGACGAGGGGCAGTTGGGGCTCCGCAATTCCGGAGAGCAATTCGAGGGCCGCGCGGGCAAAGACTTCAAAAGTGACGGCGGTCGACAGGGGATTGCCTGGTAAGCCGAAGAAAAACCGATCGCGGGCGCGTCCGAAGACCAGCGGTGCGCCGGGCCGGATCTTCACACGTGTGAAGAAGAATTCGGCACCGCAGCGGGCCAAGGCGGCCTCCACGTAGTCATACTCCCCGGCGGATACGCCTCCTGAGAGCAGGACCATGTCGGCTTGCAGGGCACGCTCAATGAGGGCGACGGTTGCGTCCAACTTGTCCGGCGCGACGGGAAGGACTTCGGGGATCCCTCCGGCGGCATCGACCTGCGCCGCGAGAGCCCAGGAGTTGGAATTACGAACTTCGAAGGTTCGCGGCGTGGCCTCAACGGGGACGATTTCGTCGCCCGTAGCGAGGATGGCGACACGAGGGCGGCGATAGACCGAAACGGTAGCGGCACCGACGGTGGCGAGCATGGCGATCTGGGGGAAACGCAGGCGCGAACCACGGCGAAGCACCGGATCGCCCTGGCGAGTTTCGCACCCGGCGGCGTTCACGAACTCGCCGGAGCGCGGTGTGCGGTCCGTAGTCATGCGGCCGTCTGCGATTTGGGCGTACTCCACCATGACCACCGCGTCGGTGCCATCCGGGACCGGAGCGCCGGTCATGATGCGGACGCACTCGCCCGGCTGAACGGTTCCAGCGAAGGCCTCGCCGGCGCGTACTTCGCCGATGATCCGGACCGTGCCCGGCATGTCGGCGGCGCGGACGGCAAAGCCGTCGCGGATGGACCGGTCGACGGGCGGATAGTCGCGGTCGGAAAGAATATCGACGGCCAGAACGCGGCCAGGAGCGGCGGCGAGCGGGACCTTCTCGACTTCCGGGTCGTGGCGGCCGACCGTGTTCAAGACGCATTGCCGGGCCGCGGCAAAATCCAGGGCATCCACAGCTTTCAGGATAGCAGCGGGGGCGTATGCGGCAGCGACGGGAGGAGCGTTTCATAATGAAGCGTGATTCATTGGACGCTGGAACAGCAGCGGGATGCTCTGCGGCGCGGCGAGGTATCGGCGAACGAACTGCTGCGTGCCCATCAGGACCGAATTGCCGAGGCTGATCCGAAGCTGCGGGCCTTTGTCCGGATCTTCGACGAACCGCGGGGCGGGGAAGGACCGCTGGCGGGGATTCCCGTGACGGTGAAGGATAGCTTTGACGTGGCTGGACAACCGACGCTGACCGGGAGTTTGTACCGTCTGGGCCACAAGGCGTCACGGGACGCGACGGTGGTGGCGCGCCTGCGCGCAGCGGGCGCGGTGATCCTGGGCAAGACGAACTGCCCGGAGTTCCTGGCTAATTATGAGACCGACAACCACATCACCGGTTGGACGGCGAACCCTTGGAATCTGGAGCGGACGGCCGGGGGATCGAGTGGCGGGGAGGCCGCGGCCATCGCTGCCGGATGCTCGGCGGGCGGGGTGGGGAGCGACGGTGGCGGGTCCATCCGGGTGCCGGCGCACTGCTGCGGGATCGCGGGGTTGAAGCCAACGCCGGGGCGGATCTCGGCGGCGGGCCATTTCCCGGAGATCGCCCACCCGGGCGGGCTATTGGGGGTGGCCGGGCCGATGGCGCGGACGGTGCGGGATGTGCGGATTCTGTTTGAAGCGCTGGCCGGGTACGACCCGCGCGATCCGTTCTCGGCGCCGGTGCCGCCGCGGGAAGCCGAGCCTGGGCGATTGCGGATCGGACTGCTCGAAGAACGGGCGGACCCGGCGATCGCGGCGGCGGTGCAGTTAGCGGCCAGGACGCTAGCCGGGTTGGGCCACACGGTGGAGCCGTTCGCCGCGCGCGGCCAAGCGCGGGCGGTGGCCGTGTGGGACTTCTTTTTCAATGTGTTAACGGACGAACTGAAGCGCCAGGTGATCGACAGCGCGCCGGAGAAGGTGCATTGGACCGGCCTGGAGTTGCTGCGGGAGCCGCCGGCCCGGCCCACGGGGCTGGAGGTGGTGACGCAGTTGGCGGTTCGGGACAAGATGAGAGCGGCGGTGCTGGAGCAGATGCAAGAGGTTCCGGTGCTTATCGGCCCGCCGTGCGCGATTCCGGCGTGGCGGAGGCAGGAGCGTCCGGCGCCGTTTCTGGAGACAATGTCGGCCGCCACTCCGTGGAACCTATACGGGTTCCCGGCGCTGGTTCTGCCCTTTGGCTTTACCCCGGACGGTCTGCCGGTGGGCGTGCAACTGGTGGGGCGGCCCTATGAGGAAGAGATGCTACTGACTGTAGGCTGCCACCTGGAACAGGCGCGCGGCCCCTTTCCGGCGGCGCCGTTGCGTCCTTGGTCCTAGAATAGGGGAAGGATGCGCCGCCCCCTTCTTGTTTCTCTTCTGGCCGCCGCCGGCTTGCTGACTGCCGCCGAACCGCGCAAAATCTTTGACTATCCGTACCAGCAACACGACTTCCCCAACGGCCTGCGCCTGGTGACGGTGCCGACGGATTATCCGAACATCGTTGCGCTCTATATCGTGGTGAATGTCGGCTCCCGCAACGAAGTGGAAGCGGGCAAGAGTGGTTTTGCCCACTTTTTTGAACATGTGATGTTTCGCGGGACAAAGAAGAACCCGCCGCAGAAGTGGGAAGCCACGATGAAGGCGGCCGGCGCGGCGACGAACGCCTTCACCAGCGACGACCTGACCGCCTATCACGCCACCTTCTCCAAGGAAGGGCTGGCGTCGATTCTGGAACTGGAAGCCGACCGCTTCCAGAATCTCGACTACAGCGAATCGGTCTTCCGCACCGAGGCGCTCGCCGTGAATGGCGAGTACAACAAGAACTCCGCGGCGCCCACTTCGAAGCTGACGGAAAAACTGCGGGAAACCGCCTTCGACGCCCACACCTACAAGCACACGACGATGGGTTTCCTGGCCGACATCAAGGCGATGCCCGATCAGTACGCCTACTCAAAACAGTTCTTCGACCGTTTTTACCGGCCCGAGTACACAACGATTCTGGTAGTGGGCGATGTGAAGCCGGACGAGGTGAAGGCACTGGTGGAGAAGCACTGGAGCGGCTGGAAACGTGGCGGATATGCGCCGTCGATTCCGGTGGAACCGCCGCAGACGGCTGAGCGGCAGGCCAGCGTAGCGTGGCCGGTACCGACGCCGCCGTGGCTGGTGGTGGGGTACAAGGTGCCTGCGTTCACCGACACCGAGAAGGACACGGCGGCCCTGAACCTGATTTCGGCGCTGGCGTTCGGCCCCACCTCGCCCGCCTATCAACGGCTGGTGATACAGGAGCAGAAGGCCGATGTCCTGGGAGGGGGATCGCAACAGCGCGTCGATCCCTCGTTGTTCGCCGTTTTTTCCCGGGTTAAGCAGGAGAAAGATGTGGATTCCATCCGGGAATCGATCATTTCGACGCTGAACGGATTCAAGGACACGCTGGTCGAAACCAAAAAGCTCGACGCGGTGAAGAGGAATCTGCGCTACAGCTTTGCGCAATCGATGAACAACAGTGAGGCGATCGCCGGCGCGCTGGCCTATGCGGTGGCACTGCGGCGGACGCCGGAGACGCTGAACCGTCTCTATGCGATGTATGAGCAGATAACGCCCGAGGATCTGCGCGAAGTGGCACGGAAGTATTTTGTGGAAAAAGGCCGTACCGTGGTGACTCTCTCCGGACCGAAAGCCAAATGAAGACGCTCGCACTCTCCCTACTTGCAATCTCCGCCGCGCTGCCGGCGATGGATGTGGTCGCCATGCACGGGCAATCGCCGCTGATTCAGTTCCGGATCGTCTTTCGCGCCGGCAGCGCGAACGACCCGAAGGGAAAGGAAGGCGCCGCCTCGTTTACGGCGTCGATGCTCACCAGTGGCGGTACGAAGACGATGACCTACCAGCAGGTGCTGGACGCTATGTACCCGATGGCGGCAGGGATTCGCGATCAGGTGGACAAAGAGATGATGGTCTTCAGCGGGACGACGCACGTCGACAACCTGGAAGCCTACTATTCGTTGCTGCGCGACATGCTGCTGACGCCGGGGTGGCGCGAGGACGACCTGAAGCGGGTTCGGGACGACCAGAAGAACGCCGTCCGCCTGGCGCTGCGGGAGAACAATGACGAGGAGTTGGGAAAAGAGGTTCTCTACTCGCTGCTCTATAAGGGTCATCCCTATGAACACCTGAGCCTGGGGCGATTGGGTGCCATTGAGACCATGACCGCGGCCGATCTGCAGTCCTTCTACCGGGCGCACCTGACCCAGGCCAATCTCACCATCGGCGTGGCGGGGAACTATCCGAAAGGATTCGTGGAGCGGATGCAGAAGGACTTTTCGGCGCTGCCCAAGGGGAAGCCGTCCACGGTGAAGCTCCCCGCTCCGCCGGCGCTCGCCGAGACCCGTGTGACGATTGTTGAAAAGAAGACCCGCGCCGTGGCCTACTCGTTCGGCTACCCGATCGAGGTGACACGCAACCATCCGGATTTTCCCGCCCTGCTGGTGGCCAATACCTGGTTCGGGCCACACCGCTCCAGCGGCGGCAACCTCTATCAGCGGATGCGCGAAATCCGCGGGCTGAACTACGGCGACTACTCCTACATCGAATACTTCCCCAACGGCATGTACCAGTTTGAACCCGACCCGAACCTCTACCGCCGCAGTCAGATCTTCCAGATCTGGATCCGTCCGGTGGAACCGCCGACGGCTCACTTCGCCCTGCGGTTGGGGCTGTTTGAGCTGGAGCGGCTGGTCGACAAGGGGCTCACCGAATCCGATTTTGAGGCGACCCGGGATTTCCTCGCACTGAATGTAAATCTGCTCATGAAGACCAAGAGCGCCGAACTCGGCTACGCCATCGACAGTAAGGCATACGGAATCCCGGAGTACACCGCCTACCTGCGGGAAGCGCTGAAGAAGTTGACCCATGCCGATGTGCAGAAGGCCATTCGCAAGCACCTGCGGAAGGACCGCCTGCAGATTGTGGCCGTTACCGACAATGCCGCGGAATTCAAGAAACAACTGCTGGCCGATGCGCCCTCGCCGATGAAGTACAACTCGCCCAAGCCCGGCGACATTCTGGAAGAGGACAAGACCGTCTCCACGAAAAAGCTCGGACTGCGGCCCGAACAGATTACGATCGTTCCGCTGGAAGCGGTATTTCAGTAGTCTGGCCGCGCTATCCCCAGGTGGCGACGGACCGCTTCTCGATCTTTGCCTCGTCCAATACGATGCCGAACCCGGGTGTTTCCGGCAGGGCCAGTTTGCCATTGACTGGTTTCGGATTCCAGGTTTCAAAGAAGTAGTAGCTACTCATCTTGCTGATCAGGTACTCCAGCAGCGGGCAGGTCATGGGTGACTGCGCGGCGATGACATGCAGCGAGGCGTGGACGCTGTGGCCGTGGGGAATGACGTGGGCGTCGTAGCTGGAGGCGATATGGCAGATTTTGGTGAGTTCGCTGACGCCGCCGCACCACTCCGGATCGGCCTGTACGACGCTGATGGCATTGGCGGCCAGGTAGCGCATCGGCTCAAAACGGCCATAGAAATGTTCGCCGGTGGCCACGGGGATAGAGGTGGCGCGGCGCAGGTTGGCGAAGCTCTCCATCTTGTCGACGTGGAAGGGTTCCTCAATCCAGCGGGGCCGGTACTGCTCCACCTGTTTCGCCCACTGGATGGCGTAGTTGTAGTCCCAGCCCATGAAGGCATCGAACATCAGGTCGCCGTCGGTGCCGATGGCCTCGCGGAGCAGGCGCACCATGTCGACGTTTCGCTGCAGGCCAGCGGCGCCATCGCCCGGACCCACGGGCATGAACCACTTCTGCATCTTGTAGCCCTGTTTCTTCAGCTCGGTGGCGATGAGTCGCATTTTGTCGGGTTCGACGCTATGGCCCAGGCAACTGCCGTAGACATCCACTTCCTTGCGCGTAGGGCCGCCCAGGAGGCGATAAACGGGCGTGCCGAAGTAGCGCCCGCGGAGGTCCCAAAGGGCGTTGTCCACGGCACTGATGCCCATCATGAAGTGGCTGGAGCGGGAGTGGCGATTGGAGCGGTAGAGTTTGTCCCAGATGGTCTCGCCGGCCAGCGCGTCCTTGCCGATCAGGAATGGCCGAAGCTGTTGATAGACGACGATAGCGGCTTCGGTATCGATCGGGCCGTAGAGGCCTTCGGGGCCCTCGTTGGTGGTTATCTTCAGGTAAAGGGCTGTGGCGCGGGCTTCCCCGGCCGGCCGGGTTCGTTCGCGGTATTCGGCTGGGCGATGTTCGGCGTAAACGTGGAGCGGGTTCACCTGGTGCTGGCCGCGGGCGTCG
Source organism: uncultured Solibacteraceae bacterium (assembly GCA_964430625.1). Taxonomy (GTDB): domain Bacteria; phylum Acidobacteriota; class Terriglobia; order Bryobacterales; family Bryobacteraceae. The sequence continues at coordinate 63,475 of CAYSFR010000043.1, read as the reverse complement.
CCTGCTTCGAATTTGCGACGGCCTTCGACGCGGATCATCTCCACGGCGCGGATGGTGGCCGGACCATTGGAGCGGGCCTTTTCCTGGGCGTGCAGCAGGGCGGGGACGGCGGAGAGAAGAAGTTCACGGCGGCGCATAGGAAGCATGAATTCTAACAGACTAAACTGGAGGGTACGTGATCGCTTCCATCGTCTTGCTTGCGGCGGGCCTGAACCATGGGCCATGGCATGAATTGCTGGTGAAGTATGTGACCCCGCAGTCGCGCGTCGACTACGCGGCACTGAAAAGAGACGCATTGCCGGCGCTGGACTCCTATCTGGCCACACTGGCAAAGCCCTGGCCGGCGGGGATGTCGCAGAAGGAACGCAAGGCCGGGTTAATCAATGCCTACAATGCGCTCACCGTGCGCTGGGTGGCGGGCCACTACCCGGTGCCCAGCATCTGGCGGACGAGAAAGCCGTTCACCGAGGCGCGTCATACCGTGAACGGGCGCGTGTACTCGCTGGATCAGGTTGAAACCGAGTTGCGCGATATGGGCGATCCGCGGGTTCATTCGGTGCTGGTTTGCGCGGCGCGGAGTTGCCCGCCGCTGCGGCGGGAGGCCTATGACCCGGAAAAGCTGGAGGCGCAACTCGACGACAATACACGGGCGTGGCTGGCCAATGGGGTTCTTCATCGATTCGATGCGGGGAAACGCGAGGCGCGGGTGAGCCAGATCTTCGAGTGGTACCGGGGCGATTTTGAGAAGGGCGGGGGATCGGTGGGTGCGTTCCTGGCCAAGTACGGCCCGCCGTCGGCGGCGTTCGTGCGCGAACCCGGCGCGAAGATCGGCTATATCGACTACTACTGGGGTGTCAACGACAGCGGTACGGCCGGCGCTTCCTACGGGTGGCTGGCGTTCCGATGGGACTACTTGCGTAATAAATAACGGGCGATGTCGGGCGCGGCGCGCTCCACCGGCGACGAGAGGATCAGCGAGGTCGAGGTCATGCCGAAGGGCGTCAAACGATCGATCAGCTTCTGCAGATCGGCGACCGAGGCCACCCGGACTTTCAGGATGAAGGACTCGTCGCCGGTGCAGCGGTGGCACTCCAGGACCTCCGGCAACTCGCCGGCGAGCGCGGTGAGCCGTTTGGCCTGTGCCTCGGTGCCGGCGAGGCGTATGCGGATGAACGCGGCGATCGGAAGCCCGATCTGTTCCAGCCGGATTTGGGCCTGGTAGCCGGCAATGACGCCGGCCTCCTCCAGGCGGCGTACCCGTTCGGCTACCGCGGGTGTGGAGAGTCCGACGCGACGGCCGATTTCGGCGAAAGAGAGCCGGGCGCCGGATTGGAGTTCGGCGAGAATCTTCCAGGAGAGAGGGTCGAGCTGAGTGTTAAGCATAACTGGTGATTTGCTTTCCAAAACATAACAAAAGACGCTATCTGCCTAACGATATCCATTTGCTCAGGGGCCGAATCCCGGTAGTGTAAGGCTATGCCACTGGAACGACGCAGTTGGGCCGAGCCATTCCGGATCAAGATGGTGGAGCCGGTCCGAATGACGACACGCGAACAGCGCGAACGCGCCATCGAGGAGGCGGGGTACAACACGTTTCTGCTCCGCGCAGCGGACGTCTACATCGATTTGCTAACCGATTCGGGAACGTCGGCGATGAGCGACCGGCAGTGGTCGGCCATGATGCTGGGCGATGAGGCCTACGCCGGCAGCGAGAGTTTCTACCGGCTGGAGGCGGCGGTCCGGCGCGTCTACGGCTATCGCCATGTGATCCCCACGCACCAGGGCCGCGGGGCGGAACATATACTCTCCCGCTGCCTCATCCGGCCTGGCGATGTGATCCCGGGGAACATGTACTTCACCACGACGCGGCTGCACCAGGAGTTGGCCGGCGGCCGGTTTGCCGACGTGATCATCGACGAAGCCCACGACCCGGCCTCGCCGCATCCGTTCAAGGGTAACGTCGATCTGGTGAAACTGGAACGGGTGATGGCCGAGAATCCCGGACGCGCGCCGTATGTGTCGGTGGCGGCGACGGTGAACATGGCGGGCGGGCAACCGATCTCGCTGGCCAACCTGCGGGAGGTGGCGGCGCTGGCGCGGCGCTACGGGGTGCGCGTGATTCTTGACGCCACGCGTATTGCCGAAAATGCCTACTTTATCCAGCAGCGCGAACCCGGTCAGAGCGGCCGGACGGTGGCTCAGATCGTGCGTGATCTCTGCGACGCCAGTGACGGTTGCACGATGAGTGCGAAGAAGGATCCGCTGGCCAATATCGGCGGTTTCCTGGGATTGAACGACGCGGAGGCGGCCGAAGCCGCCTGCAATCTGCTGGTGGCATTCGAAGGGTTGCAGACCTATGGAGGGATGTCCGGGCGGGATATGGAGGCCGTGGCGGTGGGGATCGAGGAGTCGGTGCAGGATGACCATATCCGGGCGCGGATCGGCCAAGTTCAGTACCTCGGCGAGAAGTTGCTGGGGTGGGGGATCCCGATCGTGATGCCCATCGGCGGGCACGGAATCTTTCTGGACGCCAAGGCCTTCCTGCCGCATGTGCCGCAGGCGCACTACCCGGCGCAGGCGCTGGCCGCGGCGCTCTATCTTGACTCCGGAGTGCGGACGATGGAGCGGGGCATCGTCTCGGCGGGCCGCGATGCGGAGACCGGAGAGGAGCGCCGTCCCCGGCTGGAACTCGTCCGCTTAACGATTCCGCGGCGCGTCTATACGCAGGCGCACATGGATGTGACGGCCGAAAGCGTGTACTGCGTCTACGAGGAACGGGATCGGATTCGCGGGCTCCACATGGTCTACGAGCCGAAGATGTTGCGGTTCTTCCAGGCGCGGTTTGCCCCGCGGCTGTAACCGGCCTGTAACCCCCCGGGTTCCATTCGTCGCTCAAACCTGATAGCATCCGGCTTCTCCCTCTTGCATACCGCAACGGGGAGACATTCCAGGCACCTGTGGGGGCCGAACGGAAGCTCCTAACAGGGAAAGGAGCAGTCATTATGAAGGTCTATGACGGCACCGACCTGCGCAACGTCGCGCTGGTCGGCCATCTTCATAGCGGCAAGACATCCGTGGCAGCCGCTATGCTCTATACGGCCGGGGCAACCTCCCGGCTCACCCGTGTGGACGAAGGCAACGCACCCACCGATTTCGACGAAGAAGAGGTGGCCCGCAAGATCAGTATTTCCTCGGCGATCGCCCCCGTGGAATGGAAGAAGAACAAGGTGAATCTGGTGGACACACCAGGTTTCAACTCGTTTCTCTATGAGACGAAAGCTGCTCTTGTGGGCGCCGATTCGGGCGCGGTAGTTATCGACGGCGTGGCCGGCGTGGAAGTCGGCACCGAACACGTCTACAATCTGTGCGCGGAGCTGAACATCCCCCGCGTATTCCTCATCAACAAACTCGATCGCGAACGGTCCAGCTTTGACCGCGCGTTGGAGAGTGTTCACGCCGCCTTCGGCCGGGGCGCTATTCCCGTCCACCTGCCCATCGGCGCGGAACGCGACTTTAAAGGGGTCATCGACCTGGTTCGCATGCGCGCCTGGATCTACACTTCCGATGGCGATGGCAAGGGCAAGGAACAGGACATCCCCGCCGAACTGAACGATGCCGCAACCGCCGCCCATGAGGCGCTGGTGGAAATGGTCGCCGAAGGCAACGACGCCCTGCTTGAGGAGTTCTTCGCCGAAGGCACGCTGCCCGTCGAACATATCGTCGACGGACTGCGCCAAGCCATCCGCGACCGCCGCCTCTTCCCGGTCTTCTGCTGCTCGGCGCTGCACAACATCGGCACCGGACAACTGCTCGACCAGTTTGCCGAACTGCTGCCCAACCCCGTGGAACGCGACAATGCCTATGGAAGCTGGAACGGCCAGCAGGTGATCCGCAAGATGAACGACGGCGATCCGCTCTCCGTCTATGTCTTCAAGACTCTTGCCGATCCGTTTGCCGGACGGCTCTCCTATTTTCGCGTCATCAGCGGCGTCCTGAAGAACGACGCCCATCTGATCAACGCCACCACCGGGACCGACGAACGCTTCGCCCACATCTCCTGCCCGCTCGGGAAAACGCTTCAGCCCGTTACCGAGTTGCACGCCGGCGATATCGGCGCCGTCGCCAAATTGAAAGACACCCTCACCGGCCACACGCTCCACGACAAGGCCGCCCCCATTCAGTATCCGCCCGTCCAACTTCCCGAACCATCCATCGCCTACGCCATTTCCGCCAAGAGCCGCAATGACGAAGACAAGCTCGGTCAGACCATTCACAGAATCATGGAAGAGGACCTCTGCCTGCGGTTTGCCCGCGACCCGCAGACCAAGGATTTCCTCCTCCACGGTACCGGACAGGCGCACATTGAGACCGTCGTGAGCAAGATCAAGCGGCGCTACCACCTCGACGTCGCCCTTCATGCGCCGAAGATCCCTTATCGCGAAACGATTCGCGGTTCGGCCACCGCCCAGGGCCGCCATAAAAAACAGACCGGCGGTCATGGCCAGTTCGGCGACTGCTGGATCCGCATGGAACCGCTCGATCGCGGCGCCGGCTTCCAGTTCGCCAACGAAGTCTTCGGCGGCGCCATCCCCCGCAACTTTATCCCCGCGGTGGAAAAAGGAATCGTGGAAACAGCCGCCAACGGGTTCCTTGCCGGCTATCCCATGGTCGACTTCAAAGTGACCGTCTACGACGGCTCCTATCACGATGTCGACAGCTCCGAAATGGCCTTCAAGCTCGCTGCCCGCAAAGCGTTCAAGACGGCCATGCTTTCCGCCAAGCCTTCGCTGCTTGAACCCGTGATGCGCGTCGAAATCCAGGCCCCGGTAGAATTTGCCGGCGACCTGATGAGCGACGTCACCGGCCGCCGTGGCCGCATGAACGGCATGGAAACGAAAGGAGCCACCCAAGTCATCCGCGCCATGATCCCTATGGCCGAGATGTTGACCTACCAAAACGACCTGACGGCCAAGACCCAGGGCCGTGGTTCGTTCTCCATGGAGTTTGACCATTACGACTACGTTCCTGCCCTGCAAACGGACAAGATCGTAGCCGCTGCCAAGGCTGCCGGCGTTCACGCAACCGACGACGACGAGTAGCCAGACCTCTAGAGGGATACCCGGATCCCGCAGTCCGGGTGTCCCTCTAGTTCTTTCCCGCGAAATTGCATTGTGCCTCTAGGGATACACCCCTGTGACGAAAGTAAACAGCCCCGGTTGAACCATGAGTCGCCCTTATAGTAAGGTCAAAGAGTTGCAATGTAACCCCAAATTCAAAAACTGCCGGGAGACGGAATGAGAAACTTCCCCGTTCTGCGTACCGCGAAAGCGGTCGCAGTCACTCTCTCCGCCGCCGCGTGCCTCGTCGTATTCCCGGGCAACGCGAAGGCGCAAGGCGTGCCATCGACGGCACTCGCGGCGAAGCCGGCCGCGGATGATTCCGTGCCCCGCGGCGCGGAATCGGTACCGGTCGTCGTCCCGGTTCCCGCGTTGGAAGAGACGGCGTACCCGCCCAAACCCAGCTGGAAAGAAGAACGGATGGTGCGGGCGGAAGAGTTGTACCTGGAAGGGTACAAGCTCTACCAGGCCGGAGATCGCGACGGCGCGCGAAAGCAGTTCGATCAGGCGCTCGACCTCGTGTTAAACAGCCGCTCGGAACCGGTGAACCGCTCGTCCTTCGACAAACGGTTTGAAGAACTGGTCCAGAAGATCTACCGCATCGACGTCGACATGCTGCAGAGCGAAAAGCCGGAGGACGGAAAGCCGTCCTATGACAAGGCGCCGATCGACGACATTCTCTCACTGACATTCCCTGTGGACCCGAAGTTGAAGATGAAGGTGCGGGAAGAAGTAGGGGCGACCGTCAGCCAACTGCCGCTGGAAGCCTCCGACGCCGTGCTCAGCTTCATCAATTATTTCTCGGGCGAACGCGGAAAGCGGACCCTGGTAGCGGGCCTGAAGCGCGCCGGACGGTATAAACCGATGATCTCCCGCATTCTTGATGAAGAGGGCATTCCCCAGGAGTTTATCTTCCTGGCTCAGGCCGAAAGCGGATTCCTGCCCCGCGCCATGAGCTATATGGCCGCCGGGGGAATGTGGCAGTTCATCCGTGAGACAGGCGCCAAGTATGGTCTGAAAAACGACGGCTGGGTGGATGAGCGGTTTGATCCGGAAATGGCCACCCGTGCCGCGGCCCGCCACCTGCGTGACCTCTACCATGAGTTTGGCGACTGGTATCTGGCGATTGCCGCCTACAACTGCGGCCAAGGCAATGTTGATCGCGCGGTCGCCAAGACGGGCTATGCCGACGTGTGGGAACTCCGCTCCCGCGGAACGCTGCCGTTGGAAACGTCCAACTACGTACCTATCATTCTGGCCATGACCATCATGGCCAAGAATCCGGCCAACTACGGAATCGAGGAAATCGTTCCGGAAGAACCGCTTTACTACGATACCGTTGAGATCAATGTGCTCACCAGCCTTGCGCTGGTCTCCGACATCATCGGCCGGCCCGTTGCCGAATTGAAGGAACTGAATCCGGCGCTGTTGCGGGATTTTGCGCCCGCCGGTTATAAGTTGCACATTCCGCGCGGCTCCAGCCAGGCCTTGATGTCCGGTCTGGAACTGGTCCCCTCGGAGCGTCGCGCCAGTTGGCGGGCTCACCGGTCGGGAACCGGGGAAACGCTCGCCGGCCTTGCCCTTCGTTACCGCACTTCGGTTGCTGCCCTCCATTCGGCCAATCAAGTGATGGAAGACGAATTGCCGCAGGGTTCGCTAGTGGTCATCCCGGCCGCTCCGCAGCCTGTCCTGGCCCGGACTACTCGCGCGCCATACCGTCCTCAGGCCCGCACCACGATCGCCTCCCGTCAACCGGTCCGGCGTCCCGCGGCGAGTGCCCCTAAGCCTGTCGCCAAGGCGGCCGCCAAGCCGGCCGTTCGCAAGCCTGCACCCGCCATCGCCAGCAGCAAAGGGCGCCGTCCGCAGGCGTAATGCCGGCAGGCGGGTCCCCTCTCTAACCTCTTTCTTTGCAACGGTAAATGCCAGGTGTATCCTAGACGGTAAACTTCCTTTTCCCGGAGGCATCCGTTATGGACGCGTTTTACCGGCGTTCCCGGCCGTTTGACGATGACGACGACTTTGCTTTTGATTTCGGCCAGTCGGAGTTGTCGGCCGAACTTCGGGAGTATGACGATGACGACGATGACGAATTTGACGCAGACGAGCGGCTTGGCCTGATCATTGCCCCACTGCCGGCGATTCCCGCGCGAACTGCCGCGGCTCCCGTTCCGTCGCCGGCCCCCATCATCGCTTCTCCGCCGCCGCCTCCCACTGCCCCGGCGCTCGTTCGAAAATCGGCCGTGAAGAAAACAGCGGCGCCCGCTCCCGTTCCGCCCGGCGAATCCCGACGCGCAGCGAAAAAGTCTACTGCCAAGCCAAGAGCCAAAAAGCAGTAGAGACGGAAAAAGGCGCCCGCTGGACGCCTTTTCTTCCTCATCTATCGACGGGAGGTTTACTCGCCATCCACCGGCTTTGCTACCGCGGCGCGGCAACGGTGGAAGAGTTCAAGTAAGGACTCCGCATACTCTTCCGGAGACCGGGCGCCTGTCTTTCCGCCGAAGCCGGCGGAAGGCACGCCCTTTCCATAGCCGGTGCTCACGGCAATAAACTTCATCAGTTCGAGCGCCACTTCGTCTCGATTATTCTTCTCGGCCGGTTTCGACTCGGGTGCTTTTTCTTCTGCCATAACTCTAGACTAGACTAAGATGCCGGTTCTCGCCCGTCGACCTTTGCGCCGCATGCGCGGCGGCGCCCAGGCTTTCCTCATGGAAGCCGCCGACGGACATCACTATGTGGTGAAATTTACCGACAATCCCCAGCATCGTCGCGTCCTCGTCAACGAGTACGCCGCCTCCATTCTGCTCAGCCATCTCGACGTCGCCCAACCCGAAGCACGCGTCATCGAAGTCACCGCAGATTTCCTCCGTGAGAATCCGGAAGTGTTTATCCAACTTGGTTCCTCCCGCCGCGATATTACGCCCGGCTGGCACTTCGGCTCCCGCTTTCCCGGTAACCCGCTCACCCAGGCTGTCTATGACATCTTGCCGGATGCGCTGATGAAGAAGGTGGTGAATCCGGAGGATTTCCTCGGCGTTCTTGCCTTCGATAAATGGGCCGCCAACTCGGACTCCCGTCAGGCGATCTTCTTTCGCGCCCGGCTGGCCGAATGGCGCCCCATGGCCGAAGCAAACCCGCTTCAGGTGGGTTTCGTCGCCCAGATGATGGACCACGGCTACCTCTTCGACGGGCCGAATTGGGAATTTCGCGACGCCCCGCTCTTCGGGCTCTTTTTCCGGCAGGTGGTCTATGAGCGCGTCCGCGGTATCACCGACTTTGAGCCGTGGATCGAGCGAATCCGTGCCTTCCCGGAGCAACTGATGGATCGTATCCTGCGCGAAGTCCCCGAGTCCTGGCTGCCCGGAGACGAGCGCCAGGAACTCGAAAAGCTGCTCGAAGCTCTCCTGCGCCGCCGCAAGAGGGTCGCCGAACTGATCGAAAACTGTACTCGCGGCCGCGTCAACCCTTTCCCTGGCTGGCAAGGATAGCCTCGGTGACCATCCGCGCCGTGGTGGCCGCCAGCAGGATTCCGTTGCGGAAGTGCCCGTAGGCCAGCCACACCTCCCGCCCCGGCAACTGTTCCACCACCGGTTCCACCGCGTCTGACCATGGCCGCAACCCGGCCCAGGCTTGGTCCGGCTCCCGCGCCAGCAGGCCCGGCAGCAGTTCGGCGGCTGCCGCCTTCAGCGCCTCCATCTTGGCCGGTTCCACCGCGTGGTCCCAGACGTCTTTCTGTTCGTCGGAACCGAACAGCGTGAACCCATTGGCCCGCTGCAGGGCGTAGTAGTGTCCGCGGCGCACGATCGGAACCAGCGATCCGGGTTTGCACCAATACCCCAGCAGATGCCCCTTAACCGCAAATGCCCGCGGTGCCTGCTCCAGCCCGATCACCCGGCTTGCCCACGCACCGGCGGCAATCACAGTTGGTCCGTCAATCCTGTCCACCGGCGTATTCTCTTCCAGGGTGACCCCCAGCGCGCGGCATGCCGCGATTAACGCCGCGCACACCTGCCGCGGATCCACCGCGGCCTCGTTCGGAATCCACCTCGCCTGGCGGATGCCCCCGGTCTCGATCGGCGCTAGTGCCCCCGCCTGTTCCAGGGTGATCGCCTCCACCCGGATCCCCGCCGGCCGCGGACGGTCCTGTTCGGCCGCCTCTTCTTCCGTCACGGCCACTTCCAGCGTGCCCGCCACACGAAAGTCGATCTCCATCCCCGTTGCCGCCGTCAACTCCCCGACATAGGCGCCGTACCCGGCCAGACTGTCGATCGCCAGCCGAGTCCACCGCGACTCGTCCCGGAACTCCCCGGCCGGGGTCAACATTCCCGCCCCCGCCCAACTCGACTCTCCGGCCAGCGGCCCGGCTTCCTTTACGACGACACGGCATCCGGCCTGAGCCAGTCGCCATGCGATGCTTAGGCCGATGATGCCGGCGCCCACTACGGTTACGCGCATCTCCTTCCATGTTACTTGTCCGGCCTGCGCCTGTAGAATAAAATTGTATGCATCGCTTCCTGCTGCACAACGGATCCATCCGCGACACCACCGAGCCGTGCCTGCTTCCCGGCCAGGTTGGCTTCCTGAACGGGTGGGGTGTCTTCAGTACCCTTCGCGTTTCCGATGGTGTTCTGTTTGCCTGGGAGCGCCACTGGGCCCGGATGACTCGCGATGCGCGCCGGATGCGCGTGCCGATGCCGGAGACCCCCGACGAGGTTCTCGCCGGACTTCATTCGCTCATCGCCGCCAATCAGGCACAGGATGCCACGCTCCGTGTCGCCATCGTCCGAAACCACGGCGGACTGTTCGAGGCTCCCGGCCAGACGCGCCGTTACGATATTGTCGCCTTCACCACCGGTCTTCGTGATTGGGGTGGCTCGGTACGGCTCGCCGTCAAACCCGACGCCCGCCACGGAGCCAATGAGTTTCGCGGCGCCAAGATTTCCGCTTGGGCGAACAATCTCACCTGGTACGAAGAGGCACATGAGCGCGGCTTCGATGAGGTTGTCCTGCTCGACGAACTCGGCCGTGTCAGCGAATGTACCTCCGCCAACCTCTTTGCCGTCTTTGGGGACGACGTCATCACCCCAGCCCTCGACACCGGTTGTCTCCCCGGAATTACCCGCGAAATTCTACTGGATTCTATTCACACCGGCGATATTCAAGTTCGCGAAGGCCACCTCCTCCCGGCCGATTTGGAGAGAGCGGATGCGGTCTTTATGACCTCTTCGACCCGAGATCTGCTCCCGGTCAGCGAGATTGAAGGGCTGCACATCCGCCACGAGGGCGACGTAACGGCTCGACTTTTGAGTGCTTTCCGTGCCTATATCGCCGATTATGTCGCCTCAAACCGCCCGCAATCCGTCTTGGGCTAGGCGCTGATTACCCGAACGGAGTAGTCCTCCGGTCCTGCTTCTTTCGTGACCAGATAGTCCTATTGGTTGTATGATAATTGCATACGCATGGTACTAGCCTGCCCGAAATGCGGTTCAGACGAGGTCCGGCTGTCACGCCGGAAGGTCGCAATCCGCAGGTTCTTGCAGATTTTCGGCATCTACCACTTTCGCTGTGAACACTGCGCATTTCTATTCAAATCCAGTATTCACAACGTGAGCCACCTCCCGTATGCCAAGTGCCCCACCTGCCACCGGATGGACCTGAGCCGCTGGAGCCGGGAATTTTATAGCCCGCCGTTCCTTACCCGCTTCATGCTCGGCTGCGGCGCCAAACCGGTTCGCTGTGAATATTGCCGGAATAACTTCTGGAGTTTCCGGTTTGTTCGGGAGAAATTCAGCAAAGAAAAACGCTTTGCCCGCAGTCAGGTGGTCATCCCCGTGGAGCGCCCCAAGACGGTGGAGATCGCGAAAGCGGCGGAGCGTCCCAAGGTGGTTGCCGAGATGCCCGTGGCCGCCGCGGTTCCGGCCACCGCAGCGAACACAAAAGCCTCGCACTCCCGAGGCGCCTCTCGGAAGCGCGCCGCCGGCGCCCGCCGATGAATTAGTTTACAAATCGGCGTAGCCGGACATTGTTCACCAGTCCGAGCATCATGAACACGCTGAGCATGCCCGACCCGCCGTTACTCATCAACGGCAGCGGGATTCCCGTTACCGGCATTCGGCCCACGACCATTCCCACGTTCACCAGGAGGTGGAAGAGCAACGTGGCGCAAATGCACATGCAGATGTACATGCCTCCCCGGTCCGGTGCCGTCTGCGCGTTCTGCACGATCTGCATGAACAGCAGGAAATACAGCCCCAATACGAAGACCACTCCCACGAATCCATGCTCTTCGGCGAACGCCGCGAAGACGAAATCGGTGTGCGGGACCGGCAGAAACTGATAACGCGTCTGCGATCCCCGCGTTACCCCTTTTCCCCACATTCCGCCGTTGCCGATGGCGATCTTCGACTGGATCACCTGGTACCCATCTCCCTTCGGATCCCGGGTCGGGTCGAGGAACGTCTGGATTCGTGACTTCTGGTAATCCTTGAGAAGGAACCAACTGGAAGGAATCAGAACCACCGCCAGCACCGCGATCAGCAGCGTGTACTGCCAGCGTAGGCCCGCCAGAAAGACCCCCATGGCCAGAATCGGAACGTAGGTCATCGATGTTCCCAGGTCCGGCTGCTTCATCACCATCAGCATGGGCAGCCCGACAATGCCACAGAGCTTCGCCAGGTCCTTCCAGTGAACGGACTCCGTGCGCAGTTCCGTCAGGAATCGCGCCACCACTAAGACCATGACTAGTTTGGCGAACTCCGAGATCTGAAACAGAAACCCGCCAGGCAGCGCGATCCATCGCCGCGATTCAAAGATTTTCACGCCAAACAGAGCGGTGATGATAAGGATTAAAATGGTCGCCCCATAGAGTATCGGTACCTGCCCAAGCAGCGTATGGTAGTCGATCGACGAGATAATCCACATCAGCACCAGACCCAGGCAGACAAAAATAATCTGCTTCCACCACAGGTCCTTCCACTTCGTGCCCTGCCCGGCGGAGAAAATCTGCAGGATGCCGATGGCGCAAATCAGCAGCGCAATCAGCAGCAGGCCCCAATCGAAATCTTTGATGGAACGATAACTGGCCATGTTTCAGTTGGCAAACCCATTGGCGCCGTGGGGCGCCAACGCCAAGGTCGGCAGGCGGTTCACATTCCGGTTCTTCTTGTCGAAGTAGGCCTTCAGTACATCGCGCGCGATTGGCGCCGCCTGATCGCCGTGGCCGCCGCCCTCATACAACACGCTGACGACCACTTCCGGATTCACCCTTGGCGCAAACGCCACGAACCACGCGTTGTCCCGCAACTCCGCTGCCAGTTTCGCCGAGGTCTTCATCAATTCGTTCGAGGCCAGCTGGGCGGTCCCGGTCTTTCCGCAGACCTCCACACCGGGCAAGCGGGCAGCTCCGCCCGTACCGCCCTGATTCACAACGCCATACATCCCGTATATCACCCGGTTCACGTTGTCGATATTCACATTCCCCTTGCGCGGCTCAATCCGGCTCGGATCCTTTACCATGTGCGGCCGCTGCCACACCCCGCCGCCCGCGATCCCGCCCGCCATTACCGCCAATTGCAGCGGGGTGATCGCCAGATACCCCTGGCCGATCGCCACCGAAATCGTGTCTCCCGGGAACCACTGTTGCCGCAACGTCCGCGCCTTCCACTTCGACGACGGCAGGATCCCGCGGTACTCAAACGGCAGATCGATACCGGTCTCTTTCCCTAATCCCGCAATTTCGCCGAGCTTGGCCAGGTTGTCGATCCCTAAACGGTTCCCTACGTTATAAAAGAACACGTCACAACTCACCGCCATCGCTCGCTGCAGGTTCACGGTCCCGTGCCCGCGTTTATTGTGGCAGCTATGGTAATGCCCGTAAAAGCTCATCCCGCCGGAACAGTGGAACGTCGTGTTCTCATCAATCACGCCGTTTTCCAGCGCCGCCAGCGCCACCAGCGGCTTAAACGTCGACCCCGGCGCAAGGTTCGCCTGGATGGCCCGGTTCAACATCGGTTTTTCGATGTTGTTCATAATGTCGTCCCAGTCCTTGCGCCGGATCCGTCCCGCGAACTTGTTGGGATCAAAGGATGGCCGCGATACCATCGCCAGGATCTCCCCGTTCCGCGGGTCCATGGCCACCACAGCGCCACGCCGCCCCTCCAGCGCCAGTTCGGCCACAATCTGCATGTCCAGGTCCACCGTCAGCTGCAGGCTTCGGCCCGGATCGGCTTCCTTGTACCCGATCACTTCCCGCTCGTTCCCCTTGTTGTCCACCACCACCTGCCGCTGCCCGTCCACGCCCATCAATATCTCGTTATACTGCCGCTCTATCCCCGCTTTGCCGATCACGTCGCCCTGATTGTACTTGGCGAAATCGGCCAGGTCGAGTTCGGCTTCCGTCACTTCGCCGACATACCCAATCACGTGCGCCAGCAGATTGTCCCGCGGGTACAACCGGTGCTGCACGTGCACCAGTTCCAGTTCTGGATATGTGTCCGGATCATGATGGGACTCGACGAACGAAATCTCCGCCGGGGTCAACTCTTCCTTAATGACAATCGCCTGGTACTTCGGCCGCGAGCGGAAACGCCGCAATCGCGCCACCACTTCTTCGTAGTCCAGATTTAGACCCGCCGCGATCGCCGGCAGGTGTTCGTCCTTCAGGTTTTCCCGCGACAGATACACGGAAAACGAGGAGTGATTGTCGACAATCGTCCGCCCCTCCCGGTCCAGGATCTTTCCCCGCGCGGCCAGAATCGGTGTCGATTTGATCCGGTTGCGGTCGGCAGCCTCCGAGTACAACTCGTTGTTCTGCACCTGCAGTTTCCAGAAACCGGCAATCAAAAATAGAAATACGGCGACCGAAACATACTGAAAAAAAGCGATCTTGCCCGACGCATAGTTCGTGTCGTCGTGCAGTATCGCCGGGTCCAGTTTGTCTGGATTCAGCGGGTCGTTGGGATTGCCGTGGATTCGGGTGGGCATGTCTCGCTTACCCTCTCTCCCGTAGTTTATCCAGAATCAGGAACAGCGGTACGGCAACCAGCGAGTTCAGCAGCCCGAATAACAGCGTCTGCGTCAGGTCGAAGTCCACCGCCTGGCCGAGCAAGGCGCGTACCAGTATCCAGGTAAAGAACTGGTGGAAGAAAAAGAAAAAGAACGAAAGTCCGAACCGGATTGTCGTATTATCGACGTCGATTTTGATGGATATGGACGCCGCGAAGTAGCCGACCAGCGTCTTCACCATTCCGAAAATCCCCAGCGGCTGATGAGATAGGGCATCTTGCAGCAGCCCGATCGCAGCTCCAATGAGCGTTCCCCCGATCGGATTCCGCCGCATGAGGGAAAAGTACACGGTCACCAGAAGCGGGAGCTCCAGGTAGGCCAAGTGTCTGAAAAACAAAGGGATATTTACCTGGAATGCGATCGAGGCGAGCGGAATGAAGATCAGCCACACGATGCGGAACTTCGATATCTTGCCGCGCCGCGGATTGTCGATCAGAATCTGGTCGGAGATATCAGGCATGGTCTAACGTTGCCCCGGCGGATTGGCGGAGGGTGCCGGATTGTTGGCGGGCGGGGGATTGGCGGGCGGCGTCGTGGCTGGCGCCGCCGCTCCCGCCGGAGCCGCCGGCTTGGGCGGCGCGAGTACCGGTGCCTGCGGCCGGGTCACCTGATTCGGGTCCATATTGAAGTTCGGTAGCCGTGCCCCGGCATTCCCAAACCGCACACCCTGGATCTCCCCGATCCGTTTAATTTTCTCCCGTAAACGGTCCGCGTCGGTCGAAAGCGCGGGAATTCCCGATTCAGCCGCCTTCTGCTCTGCCGTCTTCGTTTCTGACGAATCGGGCGGCGGCGCCATCAGCGTCACTGGACCCGTCGCGGGGCCGCTTCCTTCGGGAATGATCTGGTGCACACCTTCCAAAACGATCAGGACCTCTTCCAATCCGCGCTGCAGTCCTGTCGGGTCCAGAAAGATCTCTTTAAACTCTTTCCCCTGCCGCACCGTACGCACCTGTCCGGCCGGCAACCCCTTGGCGAACACCCGGTCATCCCCGGAGGTGAAGAACCACTCGCCTTCCTCCACCTTGATCTCGTTCTGGATGTGGTCCACCAGCACCTGGCTCCGGCCCAATCCCTTCAGCGTGCCTGGAACCCGGGTCTTCTGCGAAATCACCCCAGCCGCGAAAAACGGATCGGTAATCAGCAGCACTTGCGCTGCCGACGGATAGACGAATGTCACTTTGCCCACAATGCCATCCGGCGTAATGACAGCCATCCCCCGCTGCACCCCGTCCTTCTCACCCCGGTCGACGAACACCGCCTTGGAGTTCGCGCCCGTGCCGGTTCCGATAATTCGTGCCGCCACCGTCTTCGCCCGGGTCTGTTGCTGGAACATCGCCAGCGCCCGCACCCGGTCGGCCGTCGTCAACTCCGTCCGTAGAAACTGATTTTCCAGCTTCATCCGGTCCAGTTCGGACTTCAGCCGCTCATTTTCCTGCTCTACCCGCAGCAACAGAATGTAGCGGTCCAGAAACCCCATGGACGACCCGCGCGCATTGTCCAGCGCCTTGGCCAGCGGGGACACCGCCGTCACCGTCACCGATCGCAGCAAACTGACGTCTTCCTTCGTCCGGACCTGGTAGGCAAGCAACACCAACTGGGCGGCGATAACAGCCACCAAAACAGCCAGGTTGCGGTATCGGCTCATGGAGAACTCCGGCGGCCCGAATCGGTTACTCGATAGCAATGCGGCGTAACAGCTTGAAATCCGTCAACATCTTGCCGGTGCCCAACACCACACTGGCCAGCGGGTCTTCGGCGATCGACACCGGCAATCCGGTCTCCTCCCGGATCCGCTTGTCCAGATTCTTCAACATCGCGCCCCCACCCGTCAACACGATACCGCGGTCGCTGATGTCGGCCGAAAGTTCCGGCGGTGTACGCTCCAGCGCCACGCGAATGGCGTTCATGATCGTCGCCACGCATTCGCCCAGCGCGTCCCGAATCTCGGAATCGTCGATCGTGATCGTCTTCGGCACACCCTCAATCAGGTTGCGCCCCTTGATTTCCATCGTGATCGGTTTATCCAGCGGATAGGCCGATCCCACTGTGATCTTGATCTGCTCCGCCGTCCGCTCACCGATCAGCAAATTGTACTTCCGCTTCAAGTACTGCATGATCGCGTCGTCCATCTCGTTGCCCGCCACCCGCACCGAACGCGAGTAAACAATGCCCGACAACGAAATGACGGCCACATCCGTCGTACCGCCGCCAATGTCGACCACCATGTTGCCCGACGGTTCCGTAATGGGCAGCCCGGCACCGATCGCCGCCACCATCGCCTGTTCCACCAGGTGCACTTCCGACGCCTTCGCCCGGTATGCCGAATCAATCACGGCGCGCTTTTCCACTTGCGTGATCTCCGACGGAACACCAATGACGATCCGCGGATGCACCAGCATCTTCCGCCCGTGTGCCTTCTGAATGAAGTAGTTCAACATCCGCTCGGTCACCTTGAAGTCGGCAATCACGCCGTCCTTCATCGGGCGAATCGCGACAATGTTGCCCGGCGTGCGGCCCAGCATCTCCTTGGCTTCTTTGCCTACGGCTTCCACTTCCCCGTTAGTCTTGTTGATGGCAACGATTGATGGCTCGTTGACGACAATTCCCTTGCCCTTGGCAAATACCAGTGTGTTGGCCGTGCCGAGGTCAATCGCGAGATCGGAAGAAAAGAGGCTGAAAAGAGAGCGGAGGTTCATTTGGAACGTAGGGTGTGGACCGGGTGCAGGATTGCGCCCGGGGGGTGCTATTACCAACCTAACACGCTTTTCTAGCGCGGGAAGGCGATTTGTGTAATTTTTTCAGTCATTTGGGAAGCGTCAGCGCCATCTGCTTCAGGCGCGTAAACGCCACCTCCAGCGCCCGTTGGTGCTCCGGCTTCCCAACCAGATTTCGCTGTCCGATTTCGGCCGCCAACTCCCGTGCCACCGGCTGGATCACCGGGAACCTTTGCGACAGCAGCTCCAGAAAACGGTCCTTTTCTCGCCACTGCTCCCTGGTCAGCCCCAGCGAGACATCAATCCACAACACCGCCTGCGCCAGCGCCTGGCACCGCTCCGGCACTCCCGGTTGCGGCTGCTGCTCCATCGCTCCCATCGCCGCCCCCAGTGACCGCAGCCACGTCGGACGCCAGTCGATCTTCCGCCGGTCCATCTCCTCTCGAATCAGCACATGCTGCACTGCGTCTCCCGCCAGAATCGAAAGGCAACTGGACGGCCCTCCCATATAGGCCGGCGCCGGATAGCGCTGCGCCTTCAGCCACAAATGGCCGAACTCGTGCGCGATTACGTAGGGCTCATCCTCGGCCGGCGTGTGCCGCGTGTTCAGCAGGACGAAGCTCAGGCGCGCGCCTGCCTCCTGGTAGGTGATGCTCAGCGCCTGCGCCCCGGCAAACTGCTGCTGAAAATTCGGGTTCAGCGTGAACTGCTCCAGAATCGCCTTGTGCCGGGTTCCCTCCGGCACAGCCGCCCCCGGCTCCGTCTTCAGCAGATACACCTCCTGCCGGCCGGTTTTTTCGATCTCCTGGCGCCACAATTCCAGCGGTCCGGTGAGCAAAAGGGCCAAAAGGACAGGCGTCACGATACGATGGTAGCAGTTGATTACTCGGAGACAGTTTGGAATCGCCGCCGGCGCGTTGGCCGGTCTTTCTTGCGCCCCGGAGAAGGGTGCCGGGTTTGAAGGGCATGCCTTCGTCGCCAATGAGGAAGGGGGCGCCATCGCCGCCGTCAACCTCTCCGCGTTCGCCGTTACCCGTCACATTCGCATCGATGGCCAACCCACCAAGGTCGTCAGCCACCCTGTCCTTCCCTCCGTCTGGGCCCTGGCTTCCGGCTTCCTCCACGAGATCGATCCCACCCGCCTGGAGTTCCGTCGCAAACTCGATTTGGGCGGCGCCGCACTCGATGTCCAACTGAGCCCGGACCGTGAGCACCTCTGGGTTCTCCTTCCCAATCGCGTCACCCGCTTTGTCGCCGAAACCCTCGCCCCCGCCGGCGTTTGGTCCTTCTCCGGCCAGGCCACGTCTTTTGTCCTCGCCCGCCGCGAACCCTGGGCCGCCGTCGTCCGCCTTGACGCACCTCCCCTGCTGCTCTCGGTCGCCGAACCGGGCCGCGTCGCTCCCGTCGCCCTGCCCTATGCCGCCACCCTCGCCCACTTCCGCAGCGACGGCAAACAACTTCTCCTCGCCGGCGCCGCGGCTCGACAGGCTTCCTTTGTTACTGTTCCCGACGGCCGCACCGTTGCCCATCTGCCTCTCGCCATTGAACCCCAGCGCATCACTTCCAAACCGGATGGCGGCGAACTCTATATAACTGGCGATGGTCTCGACGCTGTGGTGGTCCTTTATCCCTACCTCGCCGAAGTCGGCGAAACCGTCCTCGCCGGCCGCCGCCCCGCCGCCATGGCCGCCGTCTCCACCCCCGATCAGGCCTACCTCTTCGTCGCCAACCCCGAAGCCGGCAACGTGACTATTCTCGATATCACCACCCATAAAATGGTGGGCGCCGTCCCGGTCGGCAAGGACCCCTCCTTTGTCACCATCACCCCGGACGGACAGTACGCCCTTGTGCTCAATCGCACTTCTGGCGACATGGGTGTCATCCGTGTCAAAGCCGTCGTCCGCAACCGTGGCAAGTCCGCACCCCTGTTCACCATGATCCCCGTCGGATCTCGCCCCGTCGCCGCCGCTGTTCGCGGTGTCTGACCATGTCCCCCTTCCTCCTCCTCCTCGCCCAGTGCACCGTCCTCCCTCCCACTCTCTCCTCCCCTGAATCCCTCGGCCTCCAACCCGCCCCGATCGCCGAACTCGTCGCCGCCGCCAAAGCCGCCGGCACAACCGGGTTCGCCGTTCTCAAGGACGGCAAGCTAATCGCTGCCTTCAACGAACACCAACCCGTTCCGCTCTACTCCATCACCAAAGCGGTCACCAGCCTCGCCGCCGGGCGCCTCTTCACCGAAGGAAAATGGACCAGCATCGACGCTCCCCTCTCTGCCCTCTTGCCCGTTTCCCCCACCGATCCCAAGGGCGCCGTCACCCTCCGCCAGTTAATGTCGCACACCTCGGGCATCCGTGACTTTCGCGATGACCAGGACCGCGTCCTGCAAAAATGGAATCGGGCCCGCGACTGGCCCGCGCTTGCCCTCACCCGTCCCATCGATACCCCGCCCGGCACCGCCTATAAGTACAACAACCTCGGCCCTGCCCTCGTCGCCGCCGCCATCGAACACACCGCCGGTCAGCGCCTCGACCTCTTCCTCCGTCGCACCCTCTTCGAGCCCCTCTGCATCTCCAAATTAACCTGGGAAACGGACCGCTCCGGCCACGCCGCCGGCTACGCCGGCCTCGCTCTCTCCGCCTTCGACCTCGCCAAACTCGGCCAACTCATTCTCAACCGGGGTCTCTGGGGTTCCCGGCGCATCCTCTCCGAAGAATGGGTCCGCCAGTCCGCGTTTACCCCGTCCCAGTCCGTCATGCCCGCCATCGGCCTGCTCTGGTTCCTGGAGGGGAGCAAGGATTTCCCTCTCCCCTTTGTCATCCACCACACCGGCGATGGCGGCCAGCGCCTCTACCTCTTCCCCAACCACAACATCGTCGTCGCCCGCCTGCGGTCCGGCGCTGCCGCCAGCGACGCTCAATCCATGAACAACCTGGCCCAGATCGCCGCCGACGCCCTCATCCGCCGCCAGCGCTAGCCCGCCTGCTCATACGCCGTCCGGATCCATCCCAGTAACTCCACGTCCACCTCGTCCACCCCCGCCACCTTCACCTTGTGCGTGCACATCCCCTTCGGCGGCAACTCCTCCAGTCGTCCCCCGCCCGCCACCCCTTTCATATTCAGCCCTACCTCAAACCGCGTGTTCGTCGCCGGTCCGATCATCGCAAACTGCTTCTTTCGCCGCAGGCTGACATACCCCTTCTTCGGCGCGATCTCAAACTCCCCAAACGCTCCGATCTCCGCGATCAGCTTTTCATGCATCGCCCGCATGCCCGCCTTCGGACCCACATAGATCTCGTCCAGCACCGCGTCCCCGGCCACCGGCGCCGCCGCGGCCTCCGCGGGTTTCGAGATCGCATGCACCAGCGTGTTGGCATCCCCGTGCCCCAGACCCAACTCCTTCTTCGCCCAGTCCCGCAATTCGCCGTGCTTGGCCAATCCGGTGCCGCGCAACAGCGCCCCTAGCTCCGCCAGTGTCTTCCCGGTCTTCTTCTGAATATTCGCAATCTGGGTGGCAATCGCTTTTTCTACGGCATCCATAGGTTCCGGTATGATACAACGGCCACAATGCGCTTGTTAATCCCCCTCCTCTTCGCCCTTGCCGCTCCCGCCCAGACCATCGGCATCGCCATGCTCATGCACGAGTCCAACTCGTTCAATAGCTCCCTTACGCAGCGCAGCGATTTCACCCTCGTCGCCGGCTCCGCCCCCAACTGGCGTCCCTTCTTCGACGCCCAGAAGAATGAGGTCACCGGCTTCCTCGACGTGCTGTCGAAAGAGAAGAACGTCAAGATCGTTCAGGGATTGTACGGCTCGGCCACCCCGAAAGGACCCGTCGCCAAAGCGGTCTATGAGTCTCTGGTCACCGAACTCATCGCCAGCCTCAAAGCCCAGGGCAAACTCGACGCCATTCTCCTCGCCCTCCACGGCGCCATGGTCGCCGAACACTTCCCGCAGGCCGATGAGGAGACTCTCCGCCGCGTCCGCGAGGCATTCCCCGCCATCCCCATCGTCGTCACCCACGACTTCCACGCCAACATCTCCCCCCAGACCATCAACTACTGCACCGCCCTCATCGTCTATCAGCAGACTCCCCACATCGATACCCGCGCCCGCGGCCAACGCGCCGCCAACATCCTCATGCGCACCCTCCGCGGCGAAATCAAGCCCGTCCAGTCCATCGTCAAGCCCCCCATGGTGTTCAACATCCTCTACCACAACACCTTTGCCGGGGTTCTTCACCCTATTACGCAGGACTCCATCCAGCTCGAAAACGCCAACCCCAAGATCCTCTCTGCTTCCGTTCTCGCCGGCTATCAGTACGCCGACGTCCCCTTCATGGGGCCCGCCGTCGTCATCGTCGCCGACGGCGACCGGAACCTCGCCGAACGCGAAGCCAAACGCCTCGCCGACCGCATGTGGGCCGTTCGCGAGGAACTGAAACTGAACGCCCCTGACGCCGCCAACGCCGTCCGGAACGCCATGCGCGCGACCAAATTCCCCGTCGCCCTCATGGATACCGGAGACAACATCGGCGGCGGCTCCGCCGGGGACTCCACCTTCCTCCTCGCCGAACTGCTGAAACAGAAGGCCGACGGCTGGGTAGTCACCATGTACGATCCCGCCGCCGTCGACGCCGCCCTCAAAGCCGGCATCAACGGCAAATTCGACATGGCCGTCGGCGGCAAGTCCGACTCCCAGCACGGCCAACCCGTCCGCGTCCGCGGCCGCGTCCGTTCCTTTGACGATGGCGACTACATAGAAACCGCCGTCCGCCATGGCGGCAATACCTTCTATCACATGGGCCTCACCGCCGTCATCGAAGCCGAAGGGTCCACTCCCACGCTGAAGAACTACCTCGTCCTCACCAAACAGCGCTCCTCCCCGAACTCCATCCACCAGATCGTCCACCTCGGCATCTACCCCGAACGCCAGAAGATCCTCGTCGCCAAAGGCACCATCGCCCCACGCGCCGCCTATGAGCCCGTCTCCGCCGAAATCGTTCTCGTGGATACTCCCGGCGCCACCGCCGTCAACCCGGCCCGCTTCACCTTCAAACGCGTCCCCAAAGACCTCTTCGGAATGAAGCCTTAAAACGCTGGACGCGGCGGCCAAACAGGAGCATACTGAGTTCAGCCGGGGGCCTTCTTCAGCGGCCCCAAGGAGAATAATCAGATGTGGCCTGTGGCCGTCGTCTTTATTATTCTGGCGGGTGCTCTTGCACTCATCTACAGTGGCTATCATTGGCGTGCCGGAACCCGCGAACTGCGGGACCGTATCCGCGCCGCCCGCGTCCCGCTCCCGCCGGAATCGTTCTCAAATCTGGACTCGCTCAGTTTGCCGGAACCCGTGCGACGATACTTTCGTACCGTCCTGCCGCGAAGCCTGCCTCCAATAGCCGCGGCACGCATCGAGCACTCCGGCCGTTTCAATCTGGGCGAGTCCAGCCCAAAGTGGAGGCCTTTCCACTCCACCCAATGCGTCGTCACCAATCGGCCTGGCTTTGATTGGGACGCTCGCATTTCTCTGGCCCCCGGCTTCCATGCGTTCGTTCACGATGCCTACGTCAATGGCGTTGGCATCCTGCAGGTGGAAGCGCTCGGCCTTGTGCCGCTCGCTGACATGCGCGGCACGCCCGAACTTTCCCAGGGCGAGCTCCAGCGCTTCCTCGCCGAGTCGGCCTGGTACCCAACGGCCCTTTTGCCTCGGCCCAACCTGCAATGGGAAGCCGTCGACGATCACTCCGCCCGCGCCACCCTTCGCGACGGGGAAACGACGGCTTCTCTCCTCTTTCACTTCGACGGCGGCTCCGGCCTCCTCTCTTCCGTCACCTCCGAGGCACGCTATCGGACGGTACACGGAGCCGCCGTCGCCACCCCTTGGGAATGCCGCGTCTGGGCCTATCGGCAGCACGGCGGCATACAGATTCCTACTGAAGGCGAAGTCTCCTGGCTCCTCCCCGAGGGCCGCCAGGCCTACTGGCGCGGGCACATCGACCATATCCAATATGAGTTCGAAAAGGCCGCCGCATGACCCCTATCGACCCCGTTGTCGAAGCCATCCTCGAAGCGGCCACCCGCGCCCCCTCCAGCCATAACGCCCAACCCTGGCGCTTCCGCGTCAACGGCCAAACGGTCCACCTCCTCGCCGACCGCACCCGCGCTCTCCCCGTCAACGATCCCGACGACCGCGAACTCACCATCGGCTGCGGCTGCGCCCTTCTCTATCTGCGAATCGCCGCCGCCGGTATCGGCTACGCCTCCACGGTCGAACTCCTCCCCGATCCCGGCGATCCGGACTTGCTCGCCTCCGTCTCCCTCCAACCCTCCCCCAACATTCCTCCCGCCGACGCCGATCTCGATAACTGCATCGAGCCGCGTCGTACTTACCGCAAGCGCTTCGAGCCCCGCCAGGTCGCCGATAACATACTCGACGAACTCGCCGAAGCCGCTTCCTCCGAAGGCGCTGTACTCTCCGTTCTATCTCTGGAACAACAGCGCACGGATGCCGCCGCCCTCATCGCCGAAGGCGACGCCGTTCTCTGGCACAACCCGAGTTGGAGAAGGGAATTGGCCGCGTGGATGCACCCCCGCCGTAGCGGGGATGGCCTCACGGTCCCCTGGCTCGTGGCCCCGTTCCAGCAGGCCGTCGTCCGCTCGTTCGATATGGGCGGCGGTGCGGGTGCTAAGGACCGGCAGTACGCCGACGAATCCCCTGTCCTGGCCGCCATCGGTACCGCCGGCGATAGTCCCGCCGATTGGCTGCGCGCCGGTCAGGCCTTGGCCCGCGTCCTTCTCCAGGCCTGTTCCCACGACATCCAGGCTTCTTTCCTCAACCAACCCGTTCAGGTCGCCGCTCTCCGCCCGAAACTCCAACACATTGTCGGCCAACCCGTCTTCCCGCAACTCCTCATCCGCATGGGCTACCCCATCGATGAAGTGCCGCCGTCCCCTCGGCGCCACCTCCGCGAACTCATTGACCCGGCTTTGTAGCCTCCCCAAATACCCGCAACAGATTCCCTCCCAAAAACTTCCGGATCCGCGTCTCGCTCCATCCCCGTCGCTGCATCACCTCTGTCAGCTTCGGAAAGTCACTCACATCCCGAATCCCCAACGGAAATGTCGGCCCCCCGTCCAGGTCCGATCCCAGCGCCACGTGGTCCTCCCCGGCAATCGAGATCGCCGCTTCCACCGGTGCCAGCCACTGGTCGATCGTACACCGCACCTCGTCGGGCGCCTTCACGCCCACCATCGGATAGTGCCCCTTCACCAGGGCATCCACTTCGACAATCGTCATCTCTTTCGGCTGCTTTGCCACCGCCGTCGTATCCCAAAACGCCCGCCCCGATCGCTTCGTCCGGAAATCGAACATCGGCCGGTAATGAAACTCGCACCCGGAATGGAACCCGATCACACCGCCCCTGGCGGCCAACTCTTTCAATAGCTCGTCCGACATGGTCCGTGGCAGGTCGTTGAACCGCTTCAGCCCCGAATGGGTCGCGATGATCGGCCGTGTCGATACAGCCAGCACGTCCCGCACCGTCTTCTCCGACGCGTGCGCGATGTTGATCAACATCCCCAACCGGTTCATCTCCCGCACCACTTCTCGCCCGTGGTCGTTCAACCCGCCGAATGGTCCCTTCGAACAGCACGATTCCGCAAACCCATTCGCCCAGTTGTGCGCCGGCAACTGCATCACCCGGAACCCGGCCCGGTACAGCTCTCGCAGCACCCCCAGGTCGCCCTCCAGGTCGAACCCGCCCTCCAGGTCCAACACCGCCGCAATCCGCCCCGCTTTTGCAATCCGAGTCACATCCGCCGCGGAATACGCGAACTCCACCTTGTCCTTGTTCGCCGCCACCTGCCGCCGCGCCGTGTCCAATAGCCGCAATACGTGCCGCGTCTCGTGCCGTGCCGGATAATACTGTTCCTCCACGAAAAGCGTGAAGAACATCGCGTCAATCCCGCCCTCCTTGGCCCGCACCAGGTCCACTTGCCCATCCGGTGCCCGCTCCCCAATGTCGCCGCCCTTATAAAACTGGCGATTCACCATGTGGATGTGCGCGTCGAACACAAACGCCTTCTCGTGCAGGCTCTGCGCCGCCAGCGGAAGTGCGAATAGCCAGACCAGTCCTCTCATGCCGTCTGCACAAAGGGCGGGTTCGCCGCCGTGTAGCGTATGTCCAGCTCCGGCGTCTCCACCCGTCCCCCCTTCCGGATCGAATCGAACAGATGGGCCAGCGCCCCAGTGGTCAGCACCGTCCGCTCCACCGGATACGGCGCCTTCCCCGTCAGCATCAGCTCTTCAATGTTGTGGGCCAGCCCGTCAAAGTGCGGCAGCGTCCGAACCGGCTTCGTATGGCCGAACTTGCACGCCATCGTCTTCCCCTCCGCCACACCGGCAAACGCCCAGTCGGAGATCGCCCCGTTCAGCAGAATCGAAGCCGCCTTCAGCCCGTCCCGGTACTCCATGGAGAACACCACCGGCTTCTTCACCAGTTCCCGCAGCGGAGCCTCGCTCTTCTTCGGGCAGGTCGCATACGCCGCGTCCACCAGTTGCTGCCATCCCTGCTCCAGAAACCGCCACGCCGCATCGTCCCGCAGCGTCTCCACCGCCTTGATTCCCGTCTCCCCGCCCGCCCGGCGCTCCACCATACACTGCAGTGACTCGATCGTATGGAACCCATAGGCATCCAGGTCCCCATACCCCAGCGATACCGCCCGCTCGAATTTCGTCCCCATCGCCGGCACCAGATGGGGAATCCGCACGCTGAGCGGGATCGACGAGCCGGCAATCCAGGGCACTCGCAGCCGTTTGGCCCGCTCATAAAGTTCTTTCGCCTTGGGCCAGGAATACGACAGGTGCTTATCGAAGAAGGTGGGCACCACTCGTCCCTGCTTCTCGTAAACATCCAGAATCTCCATGAACAGTTCGTGCCGCGGATACTGCTTCTGCCCCACGTCATTAGTCGGAAAATTCCCGTGCTCGCCCACAAAAACAACGCCATCCACCGCCAGTTTGTCCCCGCCCAGCGTCAACGCTTTGGCGATCGTGTCGTAGCTCTTGAACCCGTGCCGCCATTCCAGGTCCTTGCTCATGTCCCGCTCATGGATCTGATGGACATACAGCGAGACCACATCACACCGCGATGGATGCCACTTCCCGTTCGGCGAACATCCCGCCATCAAACGTCCCAATATGACATCGGCATGCGAGTAGAAGTAGTAGCTGGTGACCACGGCGGCCAGCCGCGGCCGCCTCCGCGTCTGCCCCGCCAGCGGGGCGCCCAGCAGAGGAAAAAAGTCCCGGCGTCGGATTGGCATGAAATTAAGATATCCAAACCCGCCGCCCGCCGCTACGGAATTCGTGCCAAATACAGCATCCCAGGCTGATCAATCAATGGCGCTAGTCCCCACTCCTTCTCCCGCCTCTTCAGTCCCCCCACGGTAAACCCGGTATCGATCAGCCAGTCTCCCCTTCGAGTGGTACTGCGAACTTGGTCGGCACGCTGCTTGTTCAGCGAGTCCCAGTCGAACCGGCCCATCGATCGTACCGCCCTTCCCCGGATAAGGAGTTCCCCCGGCCTGTCTTTGTTCGATCGCCGCCGGTCGCGCGGCGCCAGTCGCGCAATCAGCATTTGGATCGTCTCGTCATCGGCAACCAGCGTTGCCTCCGGCGGTATCTCCGCTACCAGGCGCGCGACGCTGTGGTCCATTGCCGGTTTTCGCCAGGACTCGTGGGGAATGTTATGCAGGTCCCCGAAGGGAAACGCGAACATCGACGCCAGCAGCGCGCCTGTCGCCGCCATTCTCCCCCACTGCCCCCACCTCCCCATCACGAAATCAATGCCCGCTGCGACCGCCGCCAGACTCACAAATCCAACCACCACCGAGTGCCGGGACCGTCCGAACGGGAAGAACGACAACAGCGCTCCCACCCCTGCCAGGTAAAGCGAAAGCACCAGTACGGCTCGAGTCTCCCCCCGCCTTACCCACACCACGCCGCCAGCGGCAAACAACAACGCAGTCCACACTCCCGCCGGTAGGCTACTCACGGTGTAAACCAGTTGTTTAAAGCTGCCGCCGGAAAGAAAGACCAGCGGAGTCTCCCCAGGCCGGGGAAATGCGCCGCGCAGATAGGTGTTGATCAACGACTGTGTCGGCGTCATTGCTGCCAGGGGGCGCACAACCGTAATGTATAACCAGCCGTAAAGGGCGCCCGCAGCCGCCTGTCCCGCCAGCCACACGGCCAGCAATCGGCGCTTCTCCGGGTTCCGCGCCAGTACCGCCACTGCATACAAGCCCGTTGCGAGCGCCACCCACGCCACGCAAAACTCCGAGAGAATCCCGATGGCGAGGGCCACGAAGTGCCACACAAGCCAGCGCCGGGAGTTTTCCGCAAACGCCCGGTCCAGCAGGTAGAGGGCTGTGGCCGTTGCCGCTAGCGCCATCGAATACCCCCGTGTTTGCGCCGACAGAAGTACCAGGTTAGGCGAGAATGCGGCCACGGTGGCCATTCCCCAGGCCGCTTCTACGGATACAAATCGCCGTAGCCAAATTCCCAGCATCAGCGCCGATGCCGCTCCGCAGACCGCCGGCAACGACCGCAGCCACCATTCCTGCTCGGAGAGCAGGGATGCCGCCCACAGCCACCACAACAGCAGCGGCGGATGGTGCGAGACGTCCCACTGGACCGACACCCCCGCGTTGAGCAACTGCGCCTCATCCGGGTTCAGGTAGTAGAGGGTGGACAGGTAGAGTCGCAACCCCAGCGCGCACAGCGAGAGGAGGAGGGCAAAGGCGTTTTCGCGGGACAATCCACACGAATAGCACACTCAGCCGTGGTAAGATAAGGAAAGTTGCCGCCCAGCCAGGCGGCTTCGTTGTGTAAACGCACTTCCCCGGAGAGATGGCCGAGTGGTTTAAGGCGCACGCTTGGAAAGCGTGTGTACGGGAAACCGTACCGAGGGTTCGAATCCCTCTCTCTCCGCCACGCGCCAACCGCGTGTAACTTACACAAACAGGGAACTTTAGTGTTGATTGCAGGCAGCCGTTTTTCCTCTCCGCGCTGCCATCCGCTGCCATTCGATCGAGACGCGCTGGACGGATGGCGGCCACTGGAGACGCCGTCATTGTTGGACAGGTTTGCCTGGAGTCGGTCGTACATTCTGTTGGAGCGCGGGACGCCCAGGTTCGGGTGTCACATTTTTTTCATGAAAACGAGTCCTGAAGCAGTTGGTATGGCTCGCCCAGTCGGCCGAAATGGGGCAAATCCATCGGAGAACTCGAAGCGTATCGATGTAGGCATCCCAAAGGGTTAATTGGAAGATGGGTTCGTGATGAGCGATTCTATTGCGCATCGTTCTCACTATTTCCAGCTTCTGCATGTTCGTTGATCTGCTCATCGGACGATCGACTTCATTGCCTTATCGATCCTTTGGTTTGTGCATCGCATGCGGAAATGAGCGGTGAAGGTACGGGACCCACAACTTTTTTGTCGAGGTTGTCCATCACGACATCGATGACACCCGTTCGTTCGATGATGAGTTTGTCGAAGTCAGGTGTCCCCTTCAGGCACAACTTTCCTTCCATCTCTTTCGCCATCCAATGAACGCGAAGGACATCCGAATACGCGATGCGGCAATCCCGATTCCCATAATCATCGGAAGCGAAGGCTTCTTTGTCAAACGTCCAATACTTCCCGGTCCATGTGCTGATCGAAACGGAAACCGGAACTACGGGATGGCCGCCACTCCACAAATCGGAAACAGGTCGAAACTTCAGATAGCCGCGCCGATCCCATTTTCCGAGTTGCGTGGCGATCATCTCAAGCGGTGTCACAGCACGATTGTGTCACGACGCGGCGTTAGAATTGGGGAATCATGGACATCGCGGGAGACGACTTCGTGGTGGTGCGCGGGCCTGATCCCGTGTCTCTGTTGCGAACCGAATTCCCCGACTTCTTTGTAGGTCTTGGTTTCGATATCGATGACGATGAACCGTACTTGGCATATGAGACATTCACGAACCACCTACACCAGCGCCGGAAAGATCAGGCTTTATGGGCGCGTGCTGTTGCGTTCTTCAATGACATCGTGCTTAACCATCCGCTACTTCATGAATTGTTGAGCGTTGCTGTGTTTGAGCCGCTGTGCGAAGACGGCGATGTAGTTATGGCATTGAAAGCCAACTTGAATCCGACCGCCCGAATGCTTGTCGAAGAGGTTGAGCGGCATCGTCATCGTCAAGAGCGTCGTGGAGTGTCGGATGTATCCGATTGACGAAAAGGACCGGCTGGTGGAGCTACAGAACGTGCCGAAGCCGGAACCGGGTGCAGAGTGCCCGATGCTGTTAGCCGAAGAAAATCGGCTGGTCGTGTCGTATTGGTTGCCGGAAGTCCAGCCATACGATACTGGCCCGACGGCACCGTTCGCATTCGTGCGATTCCCCGGGCCATACTTTCACTTGTTCGGATCACCGAACGATTAAGCGCCGGACTGCCATCCGTTATCGAAGTGTGGGCTTGCACCGTACAGCGTCTACGAAGTGGAATCGTCGTCGCTGATTCGGCGGTTGGAAGCCATGAATGCGGTACACCCATACCACCGGCCCGCCGTGTTCGACGCCTTCCATCACTATGTCTTCACGTTCTACGACTCCACGTTCGAATGCGTGGCCCACGGCCTTGAATGTTTCGTGGAGCATATTCATTCTGACCAACAGCTTCAACGGATGTCAGTATTGCTGACGGGCTGACCCATCGAACGGTCCGGCAACCGACCGCTTCCCGATCGGCAATTCTGAGCAACGAAGCCAGTCGATCTTGCAACAGTTCCCGGCGGTTACCGGCGGATGCCTTTTCCGAGCACCGGCCCAAGCCGCTGATTCGGTCATTCGGCGGTAAGCGTCAGTAACGGTGGCCAGCGGCACGCCTAGTTTCTCCGCAATCCCGCGCCACGATACGCCCTGTTCGCGGAGTTTGAAGATCTAATCACGTCGGAACACACGCATCGGACGGCCTGCCACTTTGCCTTTCGCCTTCGCCGCCCGAAACCGAAGCAGGGTGCGCTCCTTGAGGATGTCCTTTTCAAATTCGGCGCCCACTGCCAGTATCTGAAGAAGCAACCGGCTGGCCGGATTCGATTCATCCGTATCCAGCGATTGCGACGTTGCGATGAATCGGACTCCGTGCGTCGCCAGTGCTCCGATCTGTTGGTTCAAGTGGAGAACGGAGCACCCAAATCCATCTATCTTTCACACCACGACGCAATCGAACTTGCGACGGGCGGCATCGGCCATCAGTCGGTCAAGAGCCGGCCGAGATGCCTTGCCCCCGCTGAAGCCGTGGTCGATGTACTCCTTGGCGGTGGTCCATCCCCGCCGTGCCACGGAGTCGCGGAGTTCGGCAAGTTGGTGTACGCAATCTTGATCGCTAGTGCTCACACGGCAGTAGATCCCTGTTCTCATCACCAATGCCCGGAAACTATGTTCGGAAAACGATGGATCGAAAGCCCTATCCGCTTTCACCGACGGGAAATGCGAGGCTCAGAACAATGTGCAAGCATTGCGGCCACCCGATCGGCTACCACTAGCCGGAAGATGAAAAGTGCACGGTAAAGGAATGCGACTGTCTCGGCTTCGAGCCTGTCGAAGAAGAGGTCAGGCCGCTTCCGTTGCCGAAGTCACGGTGTATCCAAATTGTGTCGAGCGAACGGCCAATGTGCCGGAACTTGCCGCCGTTGCCGAATGTGTCCGAACCGGGAAGGAACAACTGGAATGTTGTCAATACCCGTCGAAGCCCGAATCCCTCTCTCTCCGCCACGTTCCCCCGAAGTGGCCCCACCAGCCGCCCCCTCACCGCCTCTTCGCGTTCGTGAAGATGGCTCCCGTGAGATCGGCCCGGTCCAACTTCGCGCCGCGTAAGTCGGCATCGGTGAAATCGGCGTCCCGCAGGTCCGCGTCCCCAAAGTTGGCCTCCCGGCAGTCGCTGCCCTTGAAACTCGCTCCCTTCAGGACGCAGCGGCTGAATATCGTCCGGCGGCAATCGGCACCGTCAAAGACTGCGCCTGTCATGTCCGCCCCGCCCGCTCCGGGGTCCATCATATGCGCCGGTTTGCTTCGCCGGTGGCGGCCGTAAAGGCCGTGAAAACTAAGTTGCGATAGATCAGTCCCGCGAAAACTGGCGTACCGGAAAATCGCGCTCTCCAGCCAGCGTGCCCTATCCAGCTTTGCCTCATGAAAAATGGCATGGGAGAAATCTGTGTCGCTCAGTCCGGCCATGTTGAAATCAGCGCCGCTGAAATCTGCGAATTGCAGATTGGCGTCCGACAGCATCGTTTCGTGCAGTTTCGTGTGCCGGAAGTTGGCGTAGGGTAGAAAGCCGCCCTGTAGTTCGCGTCCCGTCAAGTCCTGCCGCTCATAGTTTGCGGGCGATCGTTTCGCTACGGCGGTGCGAACGCCTTTTGCATCCGTTAGGTAGAGGTGCCGGGCCACCGCAACCAGCGCTGCCGCCAGTCCCAAGGCCACCAAGGCGAAGAAGAGGTTGCGTACCATCGTCGATTCCTTTCAGCTCTCTACCGCCCGCCCGCCGCCACGGGACAGCGGTGGGACCAGCCATGCCGCGCTCGCTGCCGGCAACTCAGGACAGTTGGACGCTCTCATACGCATACAGGCGCAACTCAGAGCCGATTCTCGTCACTCGCCATCGCTGTGCAGCCGCCGGGAGCAACAACGTCTCGCCGCCGTGTGGCAAACGGAATAGCACCTGGCATTGACGATCACTTACGCAGCGCACCCATGAGAAATCCCTCACCTGAATCGCGCATAGGTCAGTAGCGGTAGAACAGTCCGCCAGCCGGTCCGCTCCTCCGTCCGCCACAACTCCATGCAAACCGCTGCGATCGTCTTCTTCCTCATCGCCGGCCTCCTCAGCGCGGCCCTCTTTCCCAACAATCTCCACCTCATCCCGCTTGTAACCCTCTCCCTGCCCCGGGCCATCGCCTTGGCCGTGGCGCTGCTCTTCTGGGTACTCTGCGGCAAACTCGACAACTGGGGCCTGCCCCGTCTCACCCTGGCGGTCCTTGCCCTCGTCGGCGTCGTCGCCCTCACCTTCGGCTGCTTCATGATCCAGGTCACCCGCGACGACAACGTGCCCGCCTCCTACGCCCTGTTCTACCGGGTCGCCGCCGCGCTCCTGCCCACCGCCTTTATCGCCGGGGCCCTGCTCAGCTCCCGTACAACCGTCCTGGCCGTCTCCGTCCTCGCCCCCATCGTCGGCATCCTCGTCGGTGCTACCTGGAAACCGGTGAACGCCAAGTACGTCGAATCCCTTCCCGAGAACAAAGCCCGCCGCGAACTCGATCGCCGGGCAGCCAGCCGTGTTGCCGAGGTCGACGCCGTTCCCGATTCCGCTGGACCGGAGGCGCTCCTCCGTTTCGTTACCCCTGACGAACTCTCTGAGGCGGTCCAACGCGCCCAGCAGCGCATCGAGCAGTCGCCGGATTGGATAGACAGGCTCGTCGCCATGTTGCCCGGCGACAACCGCCTTCCCGCTCTCTACACCCTCACCCGCCGCGCCAAACGACTCCCCCCAGCCGTGCAGGAAAAGTGCTGGGCGGCGGCCGCCTCCATCGCCAGCGACGAAGCCGCGCGCACTCGCAACGGGGCCTCCCCCAAGAAAGCCAATCTGCGCATGCTCATGGAGTCGGTCTCCGCGTTGGGGGACGACGCCGAAGCCGCCCGTTACCAGCATGCGAAAACCATCGCCGCTACCTGGAATCTCGTCCTCGCGGCCAATGTTTCCAGCCAGACGAGCTTGTTAGAGTTCTGGGTCCGGGAAAATGAGTACCGCGCCATCCCGGCCAGTGCCGGTATCCTGCCCCTGCTCGAATTCACCGGACCGTTCGAGGTCACCAATATCAGGGAGGAGGCCCGCCAACGGATCGCCAAGACTCCCAACGCCACCGCCAAGCTCCTCCAACTGCTCGATGGCCCTCACCGCCTGCACGCACTCACCGTCTTGACCGGTCAGGTCGAGGTGTTGACCCCGGCACAAAGAGAGTGGTGCTGGCGCGCGGTCGTCAGTGCGGCCCGCGACATGATGGCCGCCGTTGCCGCCAACACCCCGGTCAAACAACAGGACGTGCGCATCCTCAGCGCCTCGGCCGGCTTACTCTGGCCCAAGCTGGGCCCCGATACCACTACCTACGCAGCCGATTTGGCCACCATTCGCAAGGCTGTCCGCGCCGCCGGCGATCAGTACGAAAAGGCCAATATGGACTGGGCCGATCCCATCCTGGCCGGGGCAGGGAAGTAGCCCGCCAGCCCTCACCCTATCCGGCTGCAGGTCAACCGCATCTGCAGCCGTGCCCGCCCGCTTCGGTTGGCGGACACCGTGTGCAGGCAACGCGGATCCATCAGCACCACATCCCCCGCCGCGCCCGTCAACTCCACCACCCGCAGCGGAATACTGTCGGAAACATACTCCCGGTCCATGAAGAATCTCCGCCGCTCTTCTGCGTCTCCCCCCGCCGCGAACAACGCCGCGAACCATGGCTCCCTGTCGCTGAGAACCGCCATCGCCAACTCGGTTGTCAATAAACCCACTGGCGCGATCTCTCCAGCCAATCGCAACAGCCGCCGCTGCGAACCCGTAATCGCTACCGTTGCCCCGCCGCCCCGCTCTACATCGTCAAGCAACGCAAACGCCAGCAGTCCCCAACTGCGCTCCTGCCCAGCCGCCGTCGGCTCATCCACATGCCAGGCCGAATGCGGAACCGTCCAACTCCCCGCGCCCGCCACCGGCAGATTCGGCGCCGCCAGCCCGCCCCGCTCGGCTTCCACCGGTTCCCAGATTCCACTGCCAAAAATGCCATCCACCGCCGTGCCCACCGTCTTTGCAAGACCCTCGAACGCCCTCCCCTTCCCAACCCGCCATAATGCCTCACCCGCCTCCGGCCCCGGCCGCAGCGCCCCCGCGATCTCCTCCAGCGCCATTCCCTCCAGCATCCGCTCCACCTCCCCGCGCATCGCCGCAACATCTCCCCTTGCCATCACCCCAGCCAGCCGAACCACACCCTCGGCCGCGAACGTCTCCGCTCCCATCCCGCTCGCCCCCATCTATCTCACCCGGCCCAGATACACAATCCCCGGCTCCTCCACCACTGTCTCGATCTCCAACCTCTCACTCAAACTGCTCACGGTTCCTCCATCGAACCCCATGTCCAGAATCCACACCGGGCCGCCCACCCCGTTCAGCGCCGCTCGAATCTCCTCCGGCCGCTCCTGCGTCCAGCTGAACTTCCGCGGAATCACCCTCCACCCTCGCACCACAATTGGAATCCCTTCCGGGAACTGTAGCCGCCGCTCCTCTCTCCTGAAGTACCGCTGTCCCAGCATGTATAGCGTCTCGCGATCCGCTAGGACTGTCGCTCCCGGCGGTACCCGGTACTCCACACGTTCCATCGCAACTTCCCAGAGCTCTTTGTCCCAGAAATCCATGGGAATGTTGTGGATGTCGCCGGTACGCGCCGTCAGCAACAAGGCGAAAAACACGCCAACTACCGCCGGGGAAACCCACTTCCTCACCGCCCCGAGCGCCTCCAAGCCCGCCCCGACCGCTCCCAACCCTACCAGCCCGATCAGTACCGTATGCCGGCTCCGCCCATACGGGTAAAACTCCAGGATCGCCCCCGCCGCGGCCAGGTGTACACCGATTGCCAGCACCCACCGCATGTCTCCTCTCTTCCACCAGAACAGGATCCCCACTCCTGCCGCGACAATCCCCAGGATCCCCGCCCACTCCCCGCCCAGGATATAACTGAACTGCTTCACCGCGCCCTTGGCCACGAATAGCGGCAACCACTCCCCCTCTCGCGGAAATGCTCCGGCTAAATAGGACTTCACCACGCTCACTACGCTCCCCTGCTGGAGTAGGGGAACCATTACCCAGACGTAAATGGCTCCATACAGTGCCGCCGCGCCACACTGCCCACCCACCCATACCCCCAGCACCCGCCTGGTCTCCAGCTCCCGCCACAGGCGCGCCATTCCGTACAGCCCGGCCGCCAGCACCACCCACGCCGCACTGAACTCGGCCAGAATCGCTCCGTAGAGCGCCACGAAGTGCCATACCATCCACCGCCGGCACCGCTCCTCCAACGCCCGGTCCAGCGCGTAGAGCGCCGTCACCGTTCCCAGCATCGCCATCGAATAGCCCCGCAGTTGAACCCCCAAAAGCACCAGATTCGGCGCTACCGCCACAAGGGCCGCCAGCCCCCATGCCGTCAACGGTGACACAAACCGCCGCAGCCACAGTCCCGTAAACAGCGGCGTTAGCCCTCCGGCAATCGCCGGTACCAGCCGCAACCACCACTCCTGGTCGGAAACCAGCGTCGCCAGCCAAAGCCAGTAAAACAGCAGTGGAGGATGGTGAAACGCCCCCCACGCCCCGAGTGATCCCGCCGCCAGATGCATCCCCTCATCCGGATTCAAATAAAACTGCGAGGAAAAGTATACGCGCACTCCCAGCGCCGTCGCTGTCAGCCCCCAGGCGAACCGTGTCTCAGTTAACAATGAGACAGGAATACCATATTCTGGCCCTTATGGAACCGTATTCTGGGAAAACCGCGGACCGAACTCCGCATCCGCGAGGCTATCGCCGCCTCGCCCTCCTCCTCCCGCTCCTTCTCCTCCCCCTCGCTCTCCTCCTTTATCCCGAGCCCCTCTACTCCCACCACCTCCAGTCTGGCCGCCTTCACCTTTATTCCGATCGCCCCTTCCAGCCTGCCCCTGCCCGTGCCGTCCTCGCCGAAGTCGAACTGCGCCTCGCCCGCTCCCCGCTCCAGGACCCCTCCTCCACCTACCGCATCTTCGTCGCCAACTCCCCCTGGCGCCTCCGCCTCGCCTTCCTCTGGAACTACGGCGCCGGCGGCGTCAACTATTACCCCATCGCCCACAACGTCTTCCTTCGCCAGGCCGATATCGATTCCAACCGCCTCCTCCGCTCCGACGGCGCTCCCGTCCCCCCGCCCCGGACTCTCTCCTACTACGCCGCCCACGAAATTGCCCACACCCTCATCGGCAAACACACCGGTGCCATCGGCAATTGGCGCCTCCCCGTCTGGATCCGCGAGGGCCTCGCCGACTACATCGGTTTCAATGGCGAAGTCGACATCCCCGCCCTCACCCAAGCCCTCCGCGACGGCCACCCCTCAATGGATCCCATCCGCTCCGGCCTCTACGCCCGTTACCGCCTCCTCGTCGCCTACATGCTCACTCGCGAACACTGGTCCGCCACCCGCTTGCTCCAATCCAACTTGCCCATCACCGCCGCCGAACAATTGCTCCTCGCCCCCGCCCCCAGATAGAATCGAGCCTTGCCCTATACCGCCGGATCGAGAATCGGCCCTTACGAACTCCTCGCCAAAATCGGCGAAGGCGGCATGGGCGAAGTCTGGAAAGCACGCGACACCCGCCTGGAACGCCTCGTCGCCATCAAGTTCTCCAAAGAGAGATTCTCCGACCGCTTCCACGCCGAAGCCCGCGCCGTTGCCTCCCTCAACCACCCCAACATCTGCACCCTCCACGACATCGGCCCGGACTATCTCGTCATGGAGTACATCGACGGCACGCCCCTTTCCGGCCCCCTGCCGGTCGACAAAGCTCTCCCCATCGCCGCCCAGATCCTCGACGCCCTCGATGCCGCCCACAAAAAAGGCATCATCCACCGCGACCTCAAACCCGGCAACATTCTGCTCACCAAACAAGGCGTCAAGCTCCTCGATTTCGGGCTCGCCATCAAGGCCATCGCCTCCCCCACCGACGCCACCGTCACCGCCGTCGCCTCCGGCGGCGAAATCGCCGGAACCCTGCAGTACATGTCCCCGGAACAACTCCAGGGCAAACCCGTCGATGCCCGTAGCGACCTCTTCGCCTTCGGTTGCGTCTTCTACGAAATGTGCAGCGGCAAACGCGCCTTCACCGGCGAGAGCACCGCCAGTGTCATCGCCGCCATCCTTGAACGCGAACCCGCGCAAATCCAACTCCCCGGCCCCATCGACCGTGTCCTCAAAACCTGCCTCGCCAAGGACCCCGACCAACGCTTCCAAACCGCCCCCGACCTCAAACGAGCCCTGAATTGGGCCACCGAACAGCAGCCAATCCGCCCCGCCTCCAAGCTCTGGCCCATCCTCGCCGCTGCCCTAACCCTCATCGCCGCGGGCTCTATTTGGTACGCCCTCCGTCCTCACCTCGAACCCTTTCCCAACCCCACCACCCGGATCACCCGCGACGGCCGTTCCTTCTCCCCGGCCTACTCCCCGGACGGTAAACTCCTCGCCTACTCCTCCGGCCGCGCCCAGGGCAACTACGACATCTACGTCCAGCAGTCCAATGGCACCTCCCCCATTCGCATCACGACCGACCCCGCCTTCGACGGCGACCCCGCCTTCTCCGCGGACGGCTCCAAAATCTACTTCACCTCCCACCGTGAGCCCCCTGGTATCTACGAGGTGTCCGCCCTCGGCGGCGACGCCCGCCTCGTCATCCCTGACGGCCGCCAGCCCGTCCCTTCTCCCGACGGGAAGTACCTCCTCTACGCCGTCGGCATCAATGGCTTCATCAAGCTCGTCACTGGCGGGGAGCCCATTCAAACTTTCTTCGCCGGTGCCAATAACGCCTTTCCTGTCTGGTCGCCAGACTCCTCGCACTTCCTCGCTGCTGGCAACGATTGGCGGATCTTTCCTGTTCCCGCTGGCGCCGCCCCCACCCCAATAGGTCTTCGTCCCAATCTCCAGCAGCGCAAATTGTTCAATTCCAATACCTGGGTCCTCCAATGGCTTCCTGGGGATGATCTCCTCTTTGCTGCTCCCAATGGCGATGCCTTCGACCTTTGGACCATCCCCCTCGCGCAGGCCGCAACAGCCGCTCCCCGCCCCGTCACCCGCGGAGATTTCAATCGCATCCGCATCGCCGCTGCCGTCAACGGCCGCGTCGCCTTTGACTCCCACCACGCCGGGAATACTCTCTGGTCTCTTCCCGTCGACCTCAACGCCGGCAAGGTCACCGGTCCTCTTCGCTCCATCAGCTTCGATGGCGCTGGCGGCGCCCACCCCGATCTCTCCGCCGACGGCTCTGTTCTTGTCTATTCTTCCACTCGCTACGGCCCGCAAGGTATCTGGATCCAAGACCGCGTTTCGGGAAAAGAACGGCTCCTTGCCCAGGGCCAGTCCCATGATGCCGGCTATGCCCACACCATCATCAGTCCCGATGGCAAACTCGTTGCGGCCACCCGTAACATCCCCGGAGCTAATTGGCGGCTCGTCACTGTGCCGGTTGCAGGCGGAGAACCGAAGACGCTCAACGACGAAGGCGGCCGCCTCCGTGGCTGGACTCCCGACGGCAAATTCATCCTCCATTTCTTCATGAGCAACACCGCCAGTCGTAACGAAGCCTACCCTGCCGTTGTCGACACGGCTACCGGGGTTCGTACCAAGATCCTCGACCGGCAAAAGGACTTCCTCGTTGAACCCCGTCTCTCGAAAGACGGCCGGTGGATTGCCTTCGAAGACACCGTTGGTAATCTCTACATCGCCCCCTTCCGCGGCGCACAACTCATCCCGGAATCCGAGTGGATCCGCGTTGCCACGCAAACCTCCCATCCCGTTTGGGCACCCGACAGCAACTCCATCTACTTCACCCGGACCGGCCTGGAAAGCCGCCACGGCGTCATCCTCTATCGCCAGAAGCTCCACCCCGTCTCCAGGAAACCCATCGGCGATCCGGTCCCCTTCCACGACTTCGGCGACATGAGCTTCGGCGTCGGCATCGTCAACCCCATCCCGGTCGGCAATGGCGAGATCATCCTCTGCCTCATCGCCCCCAACTCCGACATCTGGGTCACAGACCTTCCCGCCGGTCGGTAACGATTCCCCTACATCGCCGGCTGATGCGGCTTATGGCAATCCGTGCACGGCGTTCCGGGATAATGGTCCAGCGGCGGTACCTGCGGAAAGCCCACCGGCTTCGAATCCGCTTTTTCGTGACACCCCAGGCACAGCTTCTTTGCATCCGGCTTGGCCGGCTTCTCTTTCCCGGCGGACTCAATATGCTTCGGTTGCGCCCCGTGGCACGTCTCGCAACTCACCTTCACGTGCTTCCCCGTCTTCCGCTCTGCCGCCTGCCCGTCATGGCATGCCGCGCAGTCAACCTGCGCCGCCACCGCCTCCCGCCTCGGCCCCGTCTGCCCCCACCCCGCCATCACCACCAGTGCCACTGCCGCCGTCACCGTCAGCAGTGGCCGCATCCCGTACAAGGAAATCCGCATTCCGGCCACCTCTCTCCCGAATCCCCTGCACGTTCATCGCCAACATCACCCCTTCACTGAACCCGCTGGCTCTTGGTCAAAAAGGTCACCCGTTGGTCCCCCTTTTCTCTCGCAAATGGTGAGTAGTAGTAGGACAGCGCCGCCTTGATCTCCGTCGTTGTCCCCGCCGGAGCATCAAAGTAAAACACCTCCTTCCTCGACTCCTCCGGCGCCAGCCGGGAATCGATCACCGCTCCCGTGGCTTTCAAAAACACGAAATGCTCCTTGTCCAGCACCTTGCCCGCCGCGTCTTTCACCGTCCGTGCAAAAACCTTCTTCGCCCGCGACTCCTTCCCGTCCGCCGTCCGCGCCGTCACGTCCAGAATCAGTTGCCGCAACGGCGATCCCGTCGGAATAAAGTGCCCCGCCGCCGCGTTCGTCAACTCTACTGTCACCCTCGCCCGCCCCGCTTCCCTCGCCACTTCCAGCCGCATCTTCAGCGCCCGGTTCAGCTGCGCTACCGACCGGCTCCCCGCCATCTTATGAATGTTGATACTCGTCGTCGGCTCCCGCTCAAACCGCGCGTCCGCCACCTTCCCCGCTACCGCCGCCATATGGCAGCTCTGGCAGTTCTTCCCCTCTTTCCCGTACCGGCTCGCCTTCCATTCCGAATAGGTAGTCAACACCGCGAAACCCGCCCCATTTCTGTGCTCATGGCACGGCGCGCACACCGCCGACGAGACGTGCACCGGCGAGAACACCGTCGGATGCGCCCCGGAGACAGCGTCCTTCAATGGCCCGCTCTTCGCCAGACTATACTCCGTCCTCGCCCGCGGATTCGGGCTGTCCACGTCCACCGTCCGCACCGAATGGCAGTAGTCGCACGTCACCCCTTCCCAGCTCACCTTCCGGTCCAGCGCCATATCCCCCGTCTGCACCGCCAGCGGAGCGTGGCACCCCAGACACCCGCTCCTCGCTGTCGCCCCCATCTCTCGCTCCGCCGCCGCTATCGCGTCCTGAAACAGCCGCGACTCCATCGATCGCGCGTGTGCCGATTCCTTCCACGACTCCACAATCGATAAGTGGCACTGGCCACACACCTCCGCACTGCTCATCGGATGCAGCGTCTGCGCCTTGGCAGGCTGCGGCATCGCCAGCATTACCATCATGCCGGTCACCAATCGGAACGTCTTCACGAACATGGCACACCCTCCTGCGTGGGTAGGGGAACGCTTAGGCTTCGCTGGCCTTCTCTTCCGTCCAAGGCGGAAGCAGGCGAACGAGGCCCCATAAGATGAGCAGCGGAAGGATCATGAGTATCGTC
The DNA here is from genome assembly GCA_964430625.1 of uncultured Solibacteraceae bacterium. Taxonomy (GTDB): domain Bacteria; phylum Acidobacteriota; class Terriglobia; order Bryobacterales; family Bryobacteraceae. The sequence goes on along the minus strand of CAYSFR010000043.1, from coordinate 22,961 downwards.
GCCGATAGCACCCCTTCCCGTGTGGCGAATTCCAGCTTGTACGTCGTGTATCCCAGGTAGCTCTTCGAAAACAGCTGCCCCCCGATCACGACGTTCCATCGCATCGCGAATATCCCAATCAGCGTCAGAACGCTCGCCGTCGCATAAATGTTCTTCCGGACCCGGTCGCTCAAGATCAGTACCTGCGTCGCCGCCAATAACCCGATCGGCAGCACCGTCCCCAGCAGAATCTGCACCACCACCTGCGAAGTGAATAGCCGCGTGTGCACCATGAAGTCCAACGTCGCAAACGACTCCGACGACTCGTAGGTGCGGTGAATCAAATCCAGCATCTCCAGCGAAAAATCAATCAGAAATGCATAAAACAAATACTTCGCGATCGTGTCCACACACCGCATATCGATCGCCTTCTTCCGCGCCCGCATCGCGAACAGGTAGATCCCCAATACCCCCGCAATCCCCGACACCATCGCCGAAAACAAAAACACAATCGGCATCAGCGGCGTCGACCACCACGGATTCGCCTTGATCGATCCGAAGATGAATCCGACATATCCATGCAGCAGAAACGCCGACGGAATCCCGACCACTGTCATCACCCACCCCGCCCGGTCATCCACCCGCCGGCTTCCCTCGCTGATGTTCATCGAACCCAGCGTCATCACCCGGTACACCAGCCGCTTCCATCCCGTCTCTCGCATCGCCCGCTGTACGATCTCCACCCGGTAGTCCAGCCAGATCTCCACTAGCAGCACCACCATCAGGTACCACAGATACACAAACCCGAACATCGCCATCGCCGACTCTTTATGCGGCGTCAGATACATCTCTAACGACCGCTCCGGATGCCCCAGATGCATCTGCAACGGCAGCGGCGCGATCAACAGAAACGACAGCGCCGTCAATAGCGCCAGCCGGTAGGTCGGCTTCACCGCCTCCACCTGAAACACCCGCTCCAGCGACGCCAGGATGAACGCCCCCGCCACCAGTCCCGTCACGAACGGATACACCACCACCAGAATCCCCCACTGCAACTCGACCTCATTGGGGTACATGAACCCCTCTACGCCATGGAGCGCGCTGTGCATTGTCCCCTCCCCTTACCGCACGGATCCGTCGAGATCTTTGTAGAAAACCTTCGAGTGCGTCGCCATGTGTGGCTTCAACACCTGCACCTTGTACGTCCGCAAAAACGCGTGCACCGGATCCTGCGGGTTTTTCAGGTCCGCCAACTTCCGCGCCCCCGTCGGGCACGCCTCGCAACAGGCCGTCGTCAACCCCTTCGTAATCCGGTGATAGCAGAGGTTGCATTTGTCCACCACCTGCTTGGTCGGATGAATGTACCGGCATCCGTAGGGACACGCCTGCACGCAATACCGGCATCCCAGGCAGTACGTATGATCCACCATCACCACCCCGTCCGGACTCACAAACGTCGCCCCCACCGGACACACCTGCGTGCACGGCGAATCCGCGCAATGGTTACACAGCTTCGGAATGAAAAAGCTCTTGTCCGCCGGGTCCGATCCTGCCGGAAACCCGTCCTTGCCCCCGTTCGGCGATTCCACCGCCGGATGCTCGATATCCCCCTCTTTGACGTGATATCGCTCTACCCACGTCCGGAAATACCCGTCCGGTACGTCGTTCTCCCTCGCGCACGCCCGCACGCAGTTCCCGCAGCCGATGCACTTGTCCACCTCCATCGTCATGCCCCACCAGTGCTCAGCCATCTTGTAGTTATCGTTTCCCTCGGCCGATACCGTTCCGGTCAGGGATTCCAGTCCGGCCGCCGCCGTCCCGGTCAATAGGATGTACTTCCCTGCACTGCTCAGGAGTTGCCTGCGGCTCTGACGCATGGCGGACCTCGTCTCTTACATCGCGGGTTGGTGAGGCTTATGACAGTCGTTGCAAGGCGTGCCGGAGTAATGGTCCACCGGTGCCACCTGCGGGAATCCTACGGGTTTTGCACTGTCCTTTTCATGGCAATTCAGGCACAGTGCTTTCACTTCCAGCTTTGCCGGCTTCTCTTTTCCTTCCGATGCCGCATGCTTGGCCTGCGGCCCGTGGCACGCCTCGCAGTTGATTTTGGCGTGCTTCCCATTCTTCCGCTCCTCGGCCGGCGCGTCATGGCACAGCACGCACTCCGCCTGCCCCGCAAACGCCACCGGCCTCGCCCGGTTATCCTCGATCGCCCCGCCCCGGTAGTGCCCGTACTGCCCCCACCCGGCCGGCACTACCGCCGCTCTCACCAGCACAAAGGCCCCCACCGCCCCCACAAGTGCTACTACCAGCGATATCAGATGCCGCGCGTCCTGCAAGGAAATCCGCATGCCGGCCTCCTATGCCCGAAGACCCAAGCATGTTCATGGCCAACCGCTGAATATTCATTCTTGCTATGAATATCTACTAATCTACCCGCTTTGCCCCCTGCCGCCGCGCCACTTCACCCGCCTTCGCCCCACCCGATCGGGGCATTTGCCCCGATTTCCCCCATCACCGCCGTGTCTTCACCCGCACATCCGCCAGCTTCGACGTAAACACCCGCCGCGTCCCCATCCGGAACTCCATCCGCATACCCGGTGCCAGGTACCCGTCGCAAATCTCTCCCGTCATCAACACGCTGCCCACGCTCAACACCGGCGTCAGAACCGGGCAGTGGTCCGGATGCCCGCACAGCATCATCCCGCCATCAGCCCCCAACTGCACCGTATACACCGAATTCTTCGTCCGCGCTTCCACCACTGTCCCCGCACCCAGCGTCCGCAAATCGATGCCGCCTTCAATGTCCCGCGTCGAACTCAGCCTCCGCGGCTCTCCCCCGCCTACCACCTCGTGCCGGCCCGTCATCCCCGCGTCCATCATCGGGTCGCTTCCCAGCGCGGCTCCCCCCTCCCGCTTCTCTTTATCGTCGCCCCAGCGCCACAACCGCCCTAGTATCGTCACGTGATTACTCCGTCCGGCCAGTCCATTCATACATATTCTCCGCCTTTTCGCCCGCCGGCACAGCCGGTACCATTGCGTTTTCTCTCATACCCATAATTTGTTTCTACAATCGGATATGCGTAACCATGCCCTCTTTTAGATCACTTCTCCGGAAACTTCCGGTCTTCTTTTTTCTTCCCCTCCTCCCCGCCCAGCAACACTTCGTCTTCGTCAACCGCGATCGTCCCGCTCTCTCCATCCCTGCCTTCCTCTCCCATCCCGCCATCGCCGGCCTTCAGGTCAAATACACCTGGCGCGAACTCGAGCCCCAGCCCGGCCGCTTTCAATTCGACCCCATCCGCCAGGACCTCGCCCTCCTCCAGTCCAAAAGCAAAAAACTCTTCATCCAGCTCCAGGACTCCTCCTTTGACGATGCCATCGTCAACACGCCCCCCGATCTCCCCGCCGCCCGTCAATACGACGATAACGGCCGCCCCGCCGGCTGGGTCGCCCGCCGTTGGGACCCCGCCACCCGCACCCGCTTCCACCAACTCCTCGCCGCCCTCGGTGCCGAATTCGACGGCCGCATCGAAGGCATCAACCTCCCGGAAACCTCCATCGGCATTGGTGTCCCTCGCACCCCCATACCCGCGGGTTTCTCCCCCGCCGCCTACCGCGAAGGCATTCTCGCCAATATGGCGGCCTTGAAGAAGGCCTTCCCGAAATCGGTCGCCATGCAGTATGCCAACTTCATGCCCGGCGAGTGGCTCCCCGCCGACGATCACGGCCACCTCGCCGCCGTTCATGAGTTTGCCCGCCAAAACAAGCTCGCCGCCGGCTCCCCGGACCTCCTCCCCTCCCGCCCCGGCCAGCGTAACCACCCCTACCCCCAACTTCGCCGTTCCGCCGGCATCATCCCCACCGCCATCGCCGTCCAGCAAGGCAACTACGCCGCTGGTCTCTCCGTCCCCGCTCTCCACCAATACGCCCGCGAAAACCTCAAAGTCACCTATATCTTCTGGTGCACGGAGGAACCCTTCTTCTCCCGCGACCTCCTCCCCTACCTCCGCTCGCTCCCCTAGCTCGCGTCCAGAACCTGACTGCGCCACCCCGGAAGCAACAGGATCGTTCTCCACCCAGGGCGCCAGACCGACCCGCGCGGCAACGATATCCCTACCGCACCGCCGCCAATGCCGTCGAATCTCGTATCACCAACTCCGTCGGCAGCACCAGTTCCGACGCGGCCTCACCCTCCCTCACCATCCCAATCAGGGTCTGGCAGGCCAGTTGCCCCAATCGCTCGTTCCCAATGTGGACCGTCGTTAAAGCCGGGTTCGTCAGCGAGGCGAACGGGATATCGTCTGCACCCACCACGGAGACGTCCGCTGGTACCCGGATGCCCGCCCGATCGAACGCCCGCATCGCCCCGATTGCCGTAAGATCGTTGCTCGCCAGAATCGCCGTTGGCAGCTTTCGGCTGGTAAGCAGCCTCTGTACGGCGCGCTCTCCGCTGGCTACCGAATTCTCCCCTTCAATCACTTGCGGATCCAGGCCAAATGGTTCCAGCGCTGCCACCACCGCGCACCTGTACGCCACGTGCGAGGACCGGTTCCCAGGCCCGGCGACAAAGGCAAAGTCACGATGGCCCAGATTGTGCAGATAGGTCACGGCCTGCTCCGCACCCTGGGAATACTGGATCCGCACGTTACTCTTCCGGTCCGCCACTTCGTTGGAATCGAGAAATACAGCGGCAATGCCGTTCTGCCGCAACACGTCGGCCAGTCCAGGATCCACACGCGACGTCATCACCGCAACCCCCGGCACCTTGTTCTCAATCATCTTGCGGAACGCCGCTTCCGCGCGCGTGGCCTCGTAGTTGGTGGCGCACAGAAGGATGTCGAATCCGCTGGCGAGCGCGGCCGATTCGAACGCCTTGATCAACCCGGGAAAGAACGGATTCTCAATGTCGGAAATGACAAGCCCCAGTAGATCGCTGTTGCCGCGTGCCAGCCGCCGGGCATTCGCGTTCCCATGGAAGTTCAACTCGCGCATCGCCCGCAACACCTTCTCACGGGTCTCCGGCGTCACAAACCGCGTATTGTTGATCACATGAGAAACAGTGGATTCGGCCACCCCGGCGCGCTCGGCGACGTCCTTCATCCTTGCCATCTACAAAGACTCCATGGTGATGATTTTACGGAACCCCTTCGTTCTCCACGCCCAGTACAACAGACCGGCCAACATCCACGCCCCGCCGGCCAGCTTCGCGCCATCGCGCAGGCTCCACCAGATATACAGGCAAACCACAAAGCCCAGTAACGGCGGCAGCAGGTTGACGAAAACGCTCCGCAGCCCTCGCGACTCGCCGCGGACGTAGTACCGGAACAGCGCCGCCACGTTAACTCCCATGAACGCCACAAACGCCCCGAAGTTCAGCAGTTCCGCGCCCGTCTGATAGCTCATCGATAACGCCCCGGCAACGATCAACCCACCGCAAAGCAGGATGTTGTTGCGCGGCGTGTTTCGCACCGGATCCAGATAGCCGAAAAAGCCACGCGGAATCACGTTGTCGCGCCCCATCGCGTACAGTAGCCGCCCCGCGCCCAATTGCGCCCCAAGGCTCGATCCCATCGTCGCCACCAGCAGCGTAAATTTCATCAAATGGAACAAAATCGGCCCACCGGCGCGGCCCGACGCCGAAACGAACGCCGTGTCCGGATCGGGAAACGTCCGGAAATCGGGCCAGATCAGTTGTCCGTAGTAAACCTCCAACGTGCCCAACACCCCGGTAATCACGCACAACAGCACCGTCGCCAGCAACACGTTGCGCCGCGGATTCTCCACGTCCTCGCTCAACGTGCTGATGCTGTCGAACCCCATATAAGTCAGCACCGCAATCGATGTCCCCGTGCTGATCAGGGGCCACGAAAACGTCTCCGGATCGTAGAACGGCCGCAGGGAAAACAGTCCCCCCCAGCCCTGAAGACGAACCACATATCCGGTCGCCACCAGGAAGAACGCCACCAGCACCACCCCCATCCCCGCCGTCAGTAGCGTGTTGGTCCGCGCATTCGTCTCGATGCCCCGCAGATTCAGCCACGTAAACAGCACCGCGAAAAAGATCACCCACGCCGCGAACGGTATCGGCAGGATGTTCATCGCTGCCTTCGCGCACCAGATCGTGCCGATGGCCGGGTTGAGAAAGTAGTCGAGCGCGATGCTCCAGCCGGTCAGAAACCCCAGGTTCGGGTGTAGTTCGTGGCTCACGTAACTGTAAGCCGAACCGGCCTTCGGATACGCCGCCGACATCCGGCCATAGCTCACCGCCGTCAGCACCATGGCCACCATCGCAATCAGCAGCGTCGTCGCCACATGCCCCTGTGCCACGGTCGCTACCACGCCGAACGATCCCAGTGGAGCCGTCGGCTGGATGACGATGATCCCGTACAGCAGCAGATGATGCAGCTTCAGAACGCGCCGAAGCCCGCTTTGCGTTTCGCTCACCGAACCAGCCGCATCGTCTGAATTTGTGTCGCCCGCGCCGTGTTGGCCACCCTGTTCCCGGTCACCGTCAGCGCCCCGATATCGGTCTCAATATGGCTCACCTGCCGGGCCGACCGCAGTCCCTCCGCATACTGCAACGAATACTCCTGCGGTTGGCTCGTTACGTTCCACGTCCGGGCTATCACTCCCTGCGACTGCCCGTCTTCCGCCGGTTTCAACGCCCACAGCAGCACATTCGGATTCGATACCGATACCAGCGAGTACGACGTTTCCGGATACATCGCCGCCCCTCCCCCTCGGAGCCACCCCGTCACCGGCGGGTTCTGGTGTTCCAGCGAAAAACGCATCGCCGCCGCCGCATCGTAGCCGCCGTGCGTACGCAGCGAAAACCGCTGCAGAAAGTGCGTGTCGCCGCCCTGCTTGGGGATGCCGGCCTGCGGCGAATCAATTTGCCCGCCCGCCAGTACCCGGATCTGGGGCGACCCGGTATCCAGCATCGACACACCGCGATGAATCTCGCTATTGCCCACTTTCATGAATGCGCAATCCCAATTCGAAAGCGTCACCCCGGCCCCATCCTCGCCGCTCATATCGGCAAAGTGGTTCAGGGTCAGCCATTCCAGCCGCGACAGGTCTTTCCAATAATGCCCGCCGTCTTCCACCAGCTTCGCCCGGATAATTGCCCCCACTTCCTCGTGCCGGATATCTGGCGATTGCAGATTAAACGTAAAGTTCCAGGCGTGCGTCCCGTCGAAGTTCTCTTCAATGTCGTTGCGGATATCGATCCGCCGCGAATCGCGATAAAGCGTGATCCGGCTCGTGTGCTTCAACGGGCTCTCCCCGTGCGCTTTCAACGTAACCGACACGGGGCCCGCATTCTCAACCGTCAACACACCAGGGTCCAGTCCCAGATCGTTGATGTATCCGCGAACTCCCTCGACTCCCGGCAGCGACGTCGCCCCCATCTGTTTCGCTCCAAATTCGCGGTTCCCGCGGCTCTTGTCGATCAGACTGCTGATTGCCCCTCGCCCTTCCACCTTCAACTGATAGATCGCGCTCTCAAAAACGTTGCCATTCACCGTGGCCGCGGCCGAAAACACCCGTCCCTTGCCGGCACGGATCTCGAAGACCTTGTATCCCACCGGCGGCAGATCCGTCGCCGCAACACGCAAATATCGCCGCATCGCGCCTGTCTTATCCTCCGGCGTCTCTACTACCTGCGATGGAACCTCCTGCCCCGTCGTCAGGTCCACAACGTGGACCACCTGATTCTCTTCAAACAGAACATCCGCGAAATCGGATCGCTGCCAGCCCAGTGGATTGAATACGTAAAACCGCCGCTGCGCGCCCGATCTTTGTATCAGTCCACTCAAAGCGAACGCGCTGTCCGCATGCAGGCCATCCACGTACTGCTCCACCCCCGCCGTCACCCGCCGGCCCCAGTCGGCCCGCTCCTGGCGCGAAATCCGCGGCCCATCGGCCGTCCAGTTGTGCTCCCAATACAGGCCCATGTTCATCCACGCCTGATCACGAGCCGCTTCGCGTCCCCGCAAAAATTCCGGCCGCTTCGCCGTCACCAGCGTCGCCATCGCCTCCGCCGAACGGAGTTTTTCCACCGACCGCCGCATCCGCGCCGAAACTTCGGTGAGCGAAGCCGTGTACACGTCCCACTCGTTGCCAAAGCTGGCCGAGAAGTTCGGCAGTTGTTTGCCGTGGTTCTTCTCGAAATCCACGAAAAAGTCGTTCATGTTCGAAACGATCACCTTCCGTGCCGCTGTCGTCTTCTCCTTGGCCACCGTCACGAACTCGTCGGTCAGCGTCTTCAGATCGTCCCAGCCCTTGCCAAAGATCCCGATCACCGGATAAGGATGCGTCGACTGAAAATCCCCGTTGGTGTCCGTGAAATCGATCTCGCGCGCCGGAAGCCGCGCTTCCGCATAGCCGCCCATCGTGCGCGCCCCCGACGTGCCCACGTGCATCGTGTTCCACTTCATCAGGATCCGGCTGTCGTCGGACCCCTTCCACCAGTACATATCGTGCGGCCGGCGGCGCGTCTTGTTCAGCCGTGTCAGGCAGCCGCAAATCCCCTTCCAGGAATACTTCGCCCCCGCCCCCGCCCACAGCGCCCCGAGCCCATACGGCAACGTCTGATTCTCCATCGCGATCGCCATCGGGATCTTCAATCCAAAGCGTCGCTCCAGTGTGCCCGCATAGTACATGCCTCGCAGCGTCGCCTCCATCGGCGTGCCGCCATACGTGGAGACCAGCGCATTTAACGGCACGCTGATATGCCCATCGCGAACCCGCTCAATCAGCCGCTGAAACTCCTGCGGACTCTTGTTCCGTTCGTAGGTCCAAAGCCAGATCGATCCGTCGCAGTGCCATCGGCTCTGATGTTCCGGCGCATTGTTCTTCGTCTTGTCCGCAAGGTCCAAATAGTAGTCGATCATCTCCACGAAGGACTGCCGGTACTCCTCCTCGTTACCCGTCCACATGTAGTCGGTATGGTCGTCGGGCGCGAGATAGATTCGCTTCTGCGGCTGAGCGCGCAGGCAGAGCGTCAGGAATGAGGAAATCACCAGGAGGATTCGAATGCGGATCATGCGGAGGGGCTCGATTCGGTAAGCGGCGCAGTCATCAGACAAGCGCTTGCAACAAAGAGTACAGGCAAAAGGAAGACCGTGTCAATGGATCTGGCGGCAGCATCCAGGCATGCGCTTGTCTCGAGCGGTTGCTTCGCTTAAACTGGTGCGGAGGGGCTCTCACTGGTCGCTGCGATTGATATCGGCGGGACGAAAATTGCGGTCGCTGCCGTCGATTCGGATGGCCGCATTGCCGCGCGCACCCGCTTTGAGACCCAACTGCCAGGTGGACCCCAAGCCGCCGTCGAACGAATCGGGCACGCCATCCGCTGGTGCGAACGCGAAACGGCGCGCCCAACCGAAGCCATCGGCATCGGCTGCACCGGTCCCGTCGATCCGCAAACCGGCATCATCGGCGCCGTCGATCTCCTGCCGGGGTGGGAAGCTACCCCCTTAACCAGCCTGCTCGCCGAGTCGTTTCACGTCCCCGTCGCCATGGAGAATGATGCCGACGCGGGCGCCCTCGGCGAATGGCACTCGTGCCCTGCCGACCGTTTTCTCTTCGTTACCATCGGCACCGGGATCGGCGCCGGAGTCATCTGGAATGGTGATATCTATCGCGGTGTCGATGGCTCGCACCCCGAACTCGGCCATCACACCATCGACCCCTCCGGCCCAAACTGTTACTGCGGCGCCACCGGCTGTTGGGAATCGTTGGCCAGCGGACCTGCCGTCTCCCGCCTTTTTGGCGACGCATCTGTCGCCGCCGTCGACGTCTTCGCGATGGCCCGGCAGGGCAACCTGCAAGCCCGGCGCGCCGTTGAGCGGCAGGCCTACTATCTCGGCGTCGGTTTGGCCAATCTGATGACCATCTTCTGCCCAGGCCGAATCGTTCTCGGCGGCGGGGTCATGCAGGGAGCCGATCTGCTCCTGGATGGCATTCATGCCGTCATTGGCAATCAGTGTGGCCTCATTCCCGCCCGCCGGATCGATCTGGCGGTTTCGACTCTGGGCGCCGACGCCGTGCTCGCCGGCGCGGCCCGGATCGCCACCAATGCAAAACACAAGCAGGAGGCATCTTGACGAATTCCACTTTGGCACCAGCGGTGATTGAAGGTCCGTACCTGCGAGATCTGCTGGAGCAATCAGCGGCCCTGGAACGCGCCTGCGGCGGACTATTGGACATCGCGGAGTTGCGCGCGGCTGCGCCGAAACGCATCGTCCTCACCGGAATGGGCAGCTCGCAATTCGCCCTCTATCCCCTCTCTTTGCGATTGATCGCCAACGGCATCGAAACGCACCTCGTCGAAACCGCCGAACTGATCCACTATCAGCCCGCTCTGCTTCGCGAGGGCACGCTTTTGGTCGCTACTTCGCAATCCGGCCGTAGCGGCGAGATTGTCAGGCTCATGGAATGCGCTGGCCCCGAAGTGCGGGTCGCCGGCATCACCAACGACACCACTTCTCCCCTGGCCCAGCGTTCCGACTTTCTGCTGCGCTTGCATGCCGGGCCGGAGTCTACCGTCTCCTGCAAAACCTACCTGAATTCACTGGTGGTGCTCGACTGGCTGGGTACACTCCTCACCGGCGGCGACCTCGAAGCGAAGCGTGCCGAGCTACATCTTGCCCCGGAGGCAGTCGCCAGTTACCTCAGTAGCTGGAAAGCCCATGTCGACGAAATGATCCTTTTGTCCGAGGGAGTCGAGAGGGTTTTCGTCACCGGGCGCGGTCCCTCCCTCGCCACCGCTCAGACCGGGGGCCTGATCTTGAAGGAATCCACCCGCTTTGCAGCGGAAGGGATGAGTTGCCCTGCCTTCCGCCACGGACCCTTGGAAGCCGTCGGGCCGAATGTGCTGGTAATCATCTGCGAAGGCGGCCCGAGAACATCTGGTCTGAACCGCGCTCTCGCCGCCGACGTCGAGGCCGGAGGTGGCCGGGTCGCCATCCTTGGGGTCTCGTCGGACCGCGCCGCCTGTCGCTGGCCCGAAGTTCCCGCCGCCCTCCAGAACGCAATGGAGATGTTGCCCGTTCAAATGCTCTCTCTCGCCCTCGCCGCCAGACTCGGACGCGAAGCCGGACGTTTCGAGAAAGCCACAAAAATTACTTCTTCTGAGTGAGGCCATGCAGCAAGACTGGGAATCGTGGGCGAAACCGCTCGAAACTCGGTCCAACCGTCGCGGAGGAAGCTCCCGGACATAGCAGAGGTCGTCCCCGGAGACCTCGCCTTGAGGGGGGGAAGAGCGGAAGTCCCGACGTTATGAAGACCGTCTCTGGACGGCGCCCTTCTCTCGGCCCGGACGGAATGGAGAATCCCTCGGAGCAACAATCGGAGACGTCTTAAGCAGGGGAGCACCCGAAATGCTCCGGACAGAACCATCCTCTCTCGGCCACACCGGGATCGGCCCGTATGACCTTGGGCGACGAAGGCTATGCCCGCGAAGACCACGCTGCCTATATTGGCTCCTGGCTCGAAGGGGGGGAGAACGGCAAGCGCGCTATCTTCCAGGCCGCGTCCTACACGCAGAAGGCAGTGGATTTCCTTCACCGGTTGCCACACTCCAAAGCAGGAGCCGCCGATTAGGCGGCCTTTCGGCCAAGCCTCCGCCATCCCCCGTTCGCCGATTTATGTTGTTGACATAGAGCTAAGTTTCTCTGAGCATTGGGGGCTATCTTCGAACTAGACTCCTTGTTGGCGCTGACCCAATACGCATCCTGCTGGCCTCTCGGAATAAGCACGCCTGCATCGACAGATTCCTGGCCAACGGGTAAACTCGCCTCAACCGGAGTGGCCAACTTGAGGATGCGGACTCGCTGCGCGCCAGTTTTCGGGAAATGGACCGCGGGGGGAGGGCGGGCGGTTGGACGTTCGAAACCGCCAAGGTGCAGATCTTCGGCAGCACCGGAATAGTCACTCAATCCGTTTCGATGCCGCCCGGGGCTGCCCTGGCGGCGCGCCCGTTGCCCATCACCAAACAATGATCTGGATCAACGGAGGCGAGGAACTCGCCGGAGAAGCCTCGATAGGCAATGGAGGGAAACTCGGGGCACGCCAGCCGTTATCCCCCCAGTGACCGCCGTCCCGCCTCCTACCGCTCCCGAATCTCCACAATCCGCGACGTCAACACCCGCCGGTACCGCGGATGTTCAAACTCCATCTGCATCCCTCGCCCGAGATATCGCGCCTTCAGCATCGATCCCCCCCACGTACACCCCTGAATTTCCACCTTCGTCGGCTCCGGACAATACTCTGGATGCCCGCACAGCAGCGCCTGCGTCCCTCCCAGAAACGTCAACTCATACACCCGGTTCCGTGTTTCGATCCGCAATACCGCCCCCGGCGCCAGGTCCCGCAAATGCACCCCGCCCTCAATCTCGGACGCAATCAGATTCCGGTTCACCGCATCGGAAAAGTTCCGGTGCGCTGCCGCCAACTCCGGGTTGAAATGCCGGCCCGTGGGATGAGTGTCCATACCCACCCCCATTCTACGCTCCTATTCGATCAGCAAATGTGCGCCCCCGTCGTCCCCACTGCCAGGACATAGAGCGATTGGCTCGCCGTCATGAACAGCCGGTTCCGCCTCACCCCGCCAAAACACACATTCGCGCAGTTCTCCGGCAACCGGATCATCCCGATCTGCTGCCCCTCCGGCGACACCACCAGTACACCCGGCCTTGCCCCCGCCCACACGTTCCCGTCCACATCGCACCGGATCCCGTCCGCCGCCGTCATCGCCCCCGTCCCCGGTACCTGCAGTTTGATGAACTGCTTCCCGTTTTTCAAGCTCTTCCCGTCCACATCCCACACCTTCATGTCCCGCCCCTGGGCTCCGGTGTCGGCTACGTACAGCTTCTTGTAGTCCGGGGAAAAGCAGATCCCGTTCGGTGCGCTCACCTCGTCGGTCACCTTGCTGATCGCCCCCGTCTTCCCATCCACCCGGTACACGGCCTCCTTCAGCTCCTTCGGCGCCCGGTACCCCTCATAATCCCCCCCAATCCCATAAGGCGGATCCGTGAACCAGATCGACCCGTCCGGATGCACCACCAGATCATTCGGCGAATTCAGCTTCTTCCCCTCAAACCCGTCCGCAATCACCGTCACCGTCCCGTTCCGCTCGTACCGCGCCACCCGCCGCCCCCCGTGCTCGCACGACAACTGCCGCCCCTCGTAGTCAAATGTGTTTCCGTTCGAATACCCCGCCGGATTCCGGAATACCGTCACCCGCTTGTCGTCGTCAATCCACCGCAACTGTACATTGTTCGGAATGTCGCTCCACACCAGGTACTTCCCCGTCCCGTCCCATGCCGGACCCTCGGCCCATTGCGTCCCCGTGTAAAGCCGCTTCATCGCCGTGTTCCCAATCATGTACTTCCGGAACTTCGGCTCCAGTGCAATCACGTCCGGATCCGGATACTGCACCGGCACCACGCCCGTCCAGTCCCGCCCCGCCGGTACCGGCGAAATCGCCGGCCCCTGCTGCGCCAGCGCTGCTCCCGCCGCCATTCCCAGTAGTCCCCGTCGTGTCCATCGTGTTTCGCTCATGGCCTCTATGTATATCGCAAAATCGGCGCCCGGTAGCCCGCCCTCATCCCGCCGGCCATCGCTTCCAAAGCTCCACGAAACTCCCATAGGGGACCGGATGGCTGAACCAGAATCCCTGCCCCTCGTCACACCCGATCCGCTTCACAAGCTCAAACTGCGCCAGCGTCTCAATCCCCTCTGCCGTCATCTGCAGATTCATCGCCCGCACAATCCCCGCAATGGCCTTCAGTAGCTCCACATCGCTCGCTTTCGGTCGCCCCGCCGGAAGAAACGCCCGGTCCAGCTTGATCCGGTCCACCGGCAGGTCGCGCAATGCCGCCAAGTGCGAATACCCCGTCCCGAAATCGTCAATCGAGACACTCACCCCAATCTCTTTCAACTCATGGATAAACTCCCGTCCCAATTCCAGCGTCTGCAGCGAACTCTCCGTGATCTCGATCTCCACCCGGCTCGCCGCCATCTCATGCTCGGCCAGGATCCCCGAAAGTAGCGCCGGAAACCGCCCCCGGCTCATCTGCCGCGCCGACACGTTCACGCTCAGCCGCGGAACATCCACCCCCTCCCGTTGCCATGCTGCCCAGTCCCGCACCGCCATCCGCAACACCGCCTCTCCCAACTCCTCAATCAGTCCCGCCGCCTCTGCGATCGGCACAAACCGGTCCGGATTCAATAGGCCCCGCTCCGGGTGTTGCCACCGCACCAGTGCCTCCGCCCCGGTAATCCGCCGGTCCGCCAGCGATACCGTCGGCTGATACAACAACTGCAGTTCGCTCAGCGCGAACGCCCGCCGGATCCCCTGCTCAATCTCATACCGCTCTGCATGGGGTACCGCTAGGGCCGGTACATACGCCCTCGATGAGTTCGGACCTTCCCGCTTGGCCGTGTACATCGCCGTATCCGCCGCCTGCAGTAACGTCTCCAGGTCCCTCCCGTCCTCCGGATACCGGCTGCTCCCTACGCTTCCCGTAATCACCATCGACTCCCCGCCGATCACGATCGGTTGCGCGATCGCCGCCCCAAGCTTCGCCGCCAGCCCTCCATTTCCTCGCGGCGTCACCAACACAAATTCATCCCCGCCCAGTCGCGCCGCGAAACTCTCCTCCCCCAGAAGCTCCCGGATCCGCCCCGCCACCGTCTGCAACACCAGATCCCCGGCGCTATGGCCCCGGGAATCGTTGATCAACTTGAAATGATCCAGGTCTACGTAGTACAGCGTAAACCCCTCTTCTCGCCCGGTCCACTCCTCAATCCGCTCCAGAAACAGCAGGCGGTTCGGCAGCCTCGTCAGCGAATCGTGATGCGCCAGGAAATCCAGATCCGCCTGTGCCCGCCGCAGCGCGCTGATGTCGGAAAAGGTGTACACCAGCGCCGTCACGCCCTCTTCGCTACTCACCGGCGTAATCGTCAGCCAGATCGAAATCCGCGCCCCGTCCGCGCACCGGCACGCCGATTCCCCCTGCCAATCCGTCATCTCCAGGTTCGGTATCGTCAGAAGGCTCGCGATGCTCAATCCTACCGCCGTCGCCGCGCCATATCCGGTCATCCGCCCAAACGCCGGGTTGATCGTCGTGATCCGCAGCCCCGGTGTCGTTACCGCTACCGCGTCCGGAAGGTTCTCAAAAAGCGCTGCCGCCTGCCGCAGCCTGGCCTCATTCTCCCGTTGGCTCGTAATGTCCCGTAACGTCCCAATCCGGTGCGTCCGCCCGGTCCGCGGCTCCCGGTAGCTCCTCGCAAACGACTCCAGCCATCGCACCGTCTGTTCGTTCCACCGGTACCGGAAGACGTGCGCCTCTGTCTCTTCTCCTCCCGCTCCCGCAAAAACCTCCTCGACGGCCTCCCTGTCCTCCTCCATAACGTTTTCCCGAAACCGGGAAATCGTCCCCCCGCTCACCCCCAGCATTCCCTCCGCGTCTCCCGTCGTCTCCAGTTCATCCGATTCGGCATTCCGCTCCCAAACCACCAGCCCCGACGCGTCTAGCGCCAAACGCAACCGCCGGTCCGAAGCCCGTAATTGATGATCCTTCGCGTGCCTCGCCATCGCCACTTGGAGCGTCGCATGCAACTCCACCGCCTGCACCGGCTTCACCAGGTAACTGTACGCCCGGCATTCGCTCGCCCGCCGGATCGTCTCGTCTTCCGTGTACGCTGTCAGAAATACAATCGGCGTCCCCGCCTCGCTCTCAATCTGCCGCGCCGCCTCGATCCCGTCCTCCGGTCCCTCCAGGTGAATGTCCATCAGCACTATGTCCGGCGCCGCCGCTTTCGCCTGCTCCACCGCCGTCTTCGCCGACGCCGCCGTCCCTACCACCTCGTACCCCCGGTCCTCCAGCATCCGCCGCAACGCCATCGCGATAATCCGCTCGTCTTCCACCACCAGTACCCGCGCCGCGCTCATGCCGTCTCCTCCGCGCGCATCGGAATCTCCCACCGGAAACTCACTCCCGTGTCACCGCTTTCCACCCGCAACTCGGCCCCTATCTGCTCGGCTAGTTGCACCGCCAGCATCAGTCCCAAGGACCGCGCCGTCGCCAGTTTCACCCCTTCCGGTAGTCCCCTCCCGTCATCGCTCACTCCCATCGCGATTCGCCCCGCTTCCTCTTCCCTCCGCATCGTCAATCGCACCGTCTTTGCCCTCGCATGTTTCAAACTGTTCGTCAATAACTCGTTCACCAGCAGCCCGCACCCGATCGCCCGGCTCAGATCCAGATTCACCTCCTCCACCTCTGCCTCAAACCGCACCTCCTCTCCAGTCCCCAAATACCCGCCCCACAGCAATGCCCCCAGCCGCTGCAGATACTGGTCCAGCCGGATCCGCGAAAAATCGCCGCTCTCATACAGCAACTCGTGGATCAGCGCCATCGATTGCACCCGGTTCTGGCTTTGCTCCAGCAACTCCCGCAATCCCGCCACCTCCGCTTGGCCAGCCTGCAGTTGCAGCAGCCCTGAAATGATCTGCAGGTTGTTCTTCACCCGGTGATGAATCTCATGCAGCAGGACCGTCTTCTCCGCCAGCGCCGTCTCCAACTGCCGTGCGCTCCGCTTCCGTTCCGTGATGTCCACAATTGCGCTCAATACCAGCAGGCCCTCCTCTGTCTCCACCGGATTCAGCCCGATCTCCACCGGAAACTCGCTCCCGTCCTTTCGTACCGCGAACAGATCCCGCCCCGCCCCCATTCGCCGCGCCTCCGGCCCCTCCCCGAATCCGCTCCGCAACTCCGGGTGCTCCGGCCGGAATCGCCCCGGCACCAGGGTCTCAATCGAGGCCCCAATCAGTTCCCTTCGCCCATACCCGAATACCTTCTCCGCCTCCCCGTTCACCAATACAATCAGCCCGCCCCGGTCCGTCATCACCATCGCTGCCGGCGCCGATTCCACCGCCGCCCGGAATCGTGCCTCCGCCAGCCGCCGCTGCGTCAGGTTCACAATCGCGCTCAAAACGTACAGCCCCCCGCCTACCTGAATCGGCCTCAGCCCGATTTCAATCGGAAACTCGCTGCCGTCTTTCCGCAGGCCAAACAACTCCCGCCCGCTTCCCATCGGCCGCGCCTCCGCTTCCAGGCAATACCCCTCCCGAAGCCTCGGGTGGCCGTTTCGGAATCGCGGAGGAATGAGAATTTCGACTCGTTCCCCGCGCACTTCGTCGCGAACATAGCCGAAGAGGCTTTCGGCTTCCGAATTGATCAATACAATACGCCCGCTTCGATCAGTCACCACCAGCGCCACCGGCGCTGACTCGATAACCTCGCACAAAAACGCAGGCGATTGCGTCACAGGATCTGCAGCGGACACAATCGAGCTCCCACAGCTATGGAGATCTAGAAGAGAAAACTTCCACAAGCCGTAGGCGGGCGCTCGCGAGTTTTTCTGATACTACAACTTTTTCACCCCCGATAGCGAGACCCCTTTGGCCTCCCTATGGTACCCGGTAGATCCCTCCTACAAGCGGCCCGAACGATCCTCCTTGCCGGTAGGCCCCGTGGATCGTTTGCCCGTTGTTCGTAAACACCCAGTCATACTCCACAAAAGAGCCCGGAGTCCGCGATGGGAACGTCAATCGCGACCTCTCCCGGCACACCAGCACCCGGATCTCTTCCTGTCCCGCCGCATACACCGGGTTCAATGGCTGGATCCGGCATCCCCGGAAATCAACGACGAAATCATGAAAATTCCGTGGATTCTGGTACACATCCGGCGAGTTGTAGACAAAATTCTCGATCCGGTATCGCACCCCGCTTACCGTCGCCCCTCCGGTCTTCTTCACTCCCGATGCAATCCCCCCTGCGCTCCTTGCCGCCGGTGCCGTCGATTTCAAATAGCATGTCCGCTGACTCTCCACCCACCCAAACGCCTGACATCTCGCATCCCCTTCGCATGCCTCGCAACACGCCTCCGGATTCGTCGTGGAAAGCGTCTGATAGTCACCCGCATACCGGTCCGTGTTGGCTTCAATCGTCAGCCCGCAGCCGCCCCTGCCGCTCGGCCCGCTGCTCACCGCCTCCGGACCCCGGATCACTTCCAGTTCCTGCGCTAGCCTCGTCCCCGTCCGGAACACCACCCCGCAGCCGCTCATTTCGGTCGGCGGCGAACAGCGCCCGATCGAACCGTGAACTGCCACTCATACGCGCGGGCCGGGATGGTGTACTCAAACGCCGCGGTTCCGTTCCCCCCGCCCGTCTGTCGACAACATCCCGAACTCAAACCCGCCCACGTACGTCGCCGTTACTCCTTCGCGCGCCAGCGGCCCCCGGTCTCCTGGCATCCGGAGCCCGCCGAATTCCCGCACCACCGCTCGGGTCGTCCCCGCCGGTTCGAAGAAGTGTACCCCTACCTGATATTGGTGGTTGGGCTCCGCTCCCTGCACTTGATAGGTCGCGCGAAATGCGTACCGCCCGTTGCGCAGGTCCGTCGCCTGCCAACTCACCTTCCCTCCCGCCAGCGGGGCGCCCCACCCATCCCAACCCCGCGTCATCGCACTCTCTCTCGGGCCCCCTTGCCCCCACACCGCCCAACTCGCCGCCATCATCCAAACTCTGCTCCAGGTCAAGAACAGGAAGGACCTCCCTTCTGTTCCATCGCCCCAGCCAGAGTCTACCTCCACCGAACTCGAAAGAAAACCCTTCTACCTACCGCCGTCGCTTCATCCCCCACATCGCCGCCAATCCCGCCCCGATCAACGCATATGTCGACGGCTCCGGCACTCCCGCCGGCTCATCCGCTGTAAACGACGCGTTGTACAGGTTCGTAAACGTCCCAATGCTCGCATTCCCCGTGTTGCCACTCAATGACACGATGTTCCCTGCGTCCGGCAGATTGTTCGTAGTCCCCGGTGGCAGCGTGCACGAATCGGAGGTGCTGTTCGTTGTTGCAAGGCAAAGTGGCCCTCCGGCCAGCACGAATTGAGCGCTCCCTAATCCGTTCCCCGAAGAACTGCTCGTCACCAGTTCCACTCCCGTCGGATCAATGAACAATACTGTACCTGCCCCCAGTGGCGCAATCGACGCGCTGTAGCTAAACGAGAATGCGTTCGAGTTCCCTGCATTAGCCAGAAACACAACGTTCGGATTGCCTCCAGTCACCACCTTATTGAAGCTCAGTACCGCGGAAAGCCCCCCGCCGGAGTTGACGTTAATCCCTATGTCGGCACCGGAGACCGCTGGCGTCCCGCTGGCGGTGCTCGCAACAATCTGAAAATTCGAGAACGTGTACTGCACTTGGCCGCCAACATTAAGCACGCAGGCCGTCGGGGACGCTACGGTCCCGCACGCAAGCGCCGAAACGCCCATCGCACTGGCCAGAAACAGGATTGGAATCAGAATTTGGTTCTTCATAGTTCACCTTTCGCAAGAATGCCGCCTCTCCCCCCAGAAGTTCTCAGCAAAAGGTAAGCGTTCGGTAAACTCTCCCCCTCTCCTTGGACGAACCCCGCGATAAACTATCCCTCAAATGACCCCCAACTGGGCTCTCCGCCTCGCCTTCCTCTCCCTCGTCGCCTGTGCCGTAGCCCTCACCCAGGTCCGCCCCCCATGGGAAGCGGGCAAACCCCGCTGGTACAAAGGAAATCTCCACACCCACACCGTCAATAGCGACGGCGATTCCACCCCCACCGAAGTCGCCGCCTGGTACCGCGAGCACGGCTACCAGTTCCTCGCCTTGACCGACCACAACTACCTCACCGACATCGCTGCCCTCAACGCCATCCACGGCGCCCGCGAAAAGTTCCTCATCATCCCTGCCGAAGAGGTCACCGACCAGTACCTCAAACGCCCCATCCACATCAACGCCCTCAACCTCGACCGCGAACTCCAGGCCCAGCACGGCGATTCCGTCGCCGCCACCATTCAGCGCAACGTCGACCTCATCCGCGCCGCCAAGGCCCTCCCCTCCATCAATCACCCCAATTTCCACTGGGCCATCACCGCCCGCGACATGATGTCCATCAAAGGTCTCAAGCTCTTTGAGGTCTACAACGGCCACCCCACCGTGAACAACAACGGGGGGGGCGGTTCCCCCTCGCTCGATCAGATGTGGGACGAACTCCTCACCGGCGGCCAGCGCCTCTACGGCATCAGTGTTGACGATGCCCACGTCTTCAAACGGACTGGCCAGGAGTACTCCAATCCAGGCCGCGGTTGGGTCGTGGTCCGTGCCGCGGCGCTCACCCCTTCCGCCATCACCGATGCTCTGGAGCGCGGCGACTTCTATTCCAGTTCCGGCGTCAACATCACGGACATACAAACCACCGGGACCGAGTACCGCATTGAAATCAACGCCCGCGCCACCGAAAAATTCACAACGACGTTTTTTGGCGAAGGCGGAAAAGTCCTCGCCTCGACATTTGATACAACTCCCATTTACAAATTCAAAGGCACCGAAAAGTACGTCCGCGCCCGCATCGACTCCTCCTTCGGCCTCTCCGCCTGGACCCAACCCCTCTTCCTCCCCTAAAATTGGGACCGGGTGCACCTGACCCCATTTTTAAGAGTACCGTTTTCAATGGTTTACGGCGAATCGCCCCGATAATGAATTCACCCTTCCCGCCCGCCCCGGAGCCCCCACAATGCCCAAAAATCGCATCTGCCTCTGGTTCAATAACGACGCCGAATCCGCCGCCCGCTTCTACGCCGCCACCTTCCCCGATTCCCACGTCACCGGCGTCCACCTCGCCCCCGCCGATTTCCCCTCCGGCAAGAAAGGCGACGTCCTCACCGTCGAATTCACCGTCCTCGGCATCCCCTGCCTCGGCCTCAACGGCGGCCCCGCCTTCCGGCAATCCGAGGCCTTCTCCTTCCAAATTGCTACCGAGGACCAACACGAAACCGACCTCTACTGGAACGCCATCGTCTCCAATGGCGGCCAGGAAAGCGCCTGCGGCTGGTGCAAGGACCGCTGGGGCCTCTCCTGGCAAATCACCCCTCGCACCCTCACCGAAGCCTTCAACTCCGGCGGCGACGAAGCCCGCCGCGCCTTCCTCGCCATGATGCAAATGACCAAAATCGATGTCGCCACCATCGACGCCGCCCGCCGCGCCTAACCCGATGCCCGATTTCGAC
Organism: uncultured Solibacteraceae bacterium; assembly: GCA_964430625.1. Classification (GTDB taxonomy): domain Bacteria; phylum Acidobacteriota; class Terriglobia; order Bryobacterales; family Bryobacteraceae. The sequence goes on along the minus strand of CAYSFR010000043.1, from coordinate 1,863 downwards.
GGCATCATCCTCGGTACCGGCCACAACTCCCTCATCCTCCACGCCTACCTCGCCCGCTGCGGCCTCCGCATCCTCAGCCTCGACCGCAACTCCACCCCAGGCGGCGGCCTCCGTACCGAGGAACTCCCCGATTCCCCAGGCTTCCTCCACAACACCCACTCCTTCTTCCATCGCGCCGTCACCGCCATGCCCTGGTACCGCGATCTCCAACTCGCCTCCCAAGGCGCCCGCTACATCGAACCCACCCTCAACGTCGCCATGGTCCTCCCCAACGGCGCCTCCCTCCAGTGGTGGACCGACCTCCCCCGCACCCTCGAATCCATCGCCGCTTTCTCCCCCAAGGACGCCGCCGCTATCCGCTTCTGGGCCGAAGAGTTCCAACCCATCGTCGACAACATCCTCATCCCCGAAGCCCAATCCCCACCGCTTCCCCCAACCCTCCGCCACGCCCTCCTCTCCCGCTCCCGCCTCGGCCGCCGCCTCCTCGAAGTCCAACAACTCTCCCCCCTCGAATTCGTCCAACGCGAGTTCGAACACGAAGCCGTCCGCGCCGGCCTCCTCTTCTTCAACGGCCTCCGCGAAGTCGACCTCCGCCTCCCCGGCTTCGGCCACTCCATCCCCGCCCTCCTCGCCTCCCGCCACAAAGCCCAGATGTGCCTCGGCGGCTCCGCCAACCTCGCCAACGCCCTCCTCCATGACATCCACGCTCACGGTGGATCCGTCCGTACCGGCGTCTCCATCACCGCCATCGAAAAGGAGAACGGCCGTGCCCGCGCCGTCCACCTCGCCTCCGGCGAACGCATACCCGCCCGCTCCTTCATCGCCTCCGGCCTCAACCCCCGCCAGACGTTCGTCGACCTCCTCCGCGATACCTCCCAACTCCGCCGCCAGGCCGAAGCCTTCCAGTTCAATACCATCGCCCCCCTTTTCGCCCTCAACCTCTCCCTCCGCGAAGCCCCCCGCTACCTCTCCCCCGATATCAATCACGCCTTCATGGTCATCCTTGGCCTCGAACGCTTCTCCCAGTTCCACGAAATCGTCCAGGCCCACGAAAACGGCACCATGCCCCCACCCGTCATGTGGGGCTCCTGCCCAACCATTTTCGATCCCTCCCAAGCCCCCCCAGGCCACCACACCGCCTTCATGTGGGAAAAACTGCCCTATGGCCAACCCACCCATCCGCAATCCCACGGCCACGAACTCCTCGAACTCTGGCGCCGCTTCGCCCCCAATATGACCCCCGCCAACGTCTCTCACCAGTTCGTCCGCACCGCCCAGGACACCGAATCCCTCCTCCCCAACATGCACCGCGGCGACCTCCTCGTCGGCTCCTTCGCCAACGGCCAGGTCGGCTTCCATCGCCCCTTCCCCGGTGCCGGCCAGTACCGCACCCCCGTCGACGGCCTCTACCTCTGCGGCGGCTCCACCCACCCCGGCGGCAACATCACCGGCCTCTGCGGCTACAACGCCGCCTCCGTCATCGCCGCCGACCTCTCTCTCCCCCGTTGGTGGTCCCCGCCCAACGCCGAATCCGCCCTCGCCGCCCTCTAGGGCGTCAGCAAACTCTGCTCCACATTGTTCATCCGCGCATACAGCAACTGCTCGCTCACTTCCAATAGGTTGAACACGCATCGCCGCCAGTACCCCATCCCCTCCGCCGAAAACCCGCCGCCCCCCAACCCTCCCCAACCCGCAAAACCACTCGGGGATAGCCGGGGCAAGCACAGACGCACCTCCCCAACCCAAACCGCACGGCTGTCCCCTCCGCCGAAAACCCGCCGTCCCCCAACCCTCCCCAACCCGCAAATCCACTCGGGGATAGCCGGGGCAAGCACAGACGCACCTCCCCAACCCAAACCGCAC
>CAYSFR010000042.1:209-88803 GCA_964430625.1 uncultured Solibacteraceae bacterium | reverse complement strand
CGACGGTGCAGCGCAGCAGGCGACGCCACAGGGGTGGATCCCCTTTTCCAGATGAGACCGAACTTCCGCAGCAGAAGACAGACTCACCTCCGCCAACATGCCTGGATCGAAAGACCGGCGCAAACTTGGGCTCCTGTGGAAATCCACTCTTGCTGCGACGCTATTCTTAAGCTCGCTGTTCCGCTGAAAACCGGAATCGCGGTACAGCCGCCGCTGGAGGCGGCCGGGGTGAAAGACGCGGCGACAACACGGGATACGGCGCCTATCGGAACCGACCGGTGGCGCAGGACGCCGCGGTGCGGTTCCTCACGAGATAGCCGGGTTAATCGACGTAGAGGAACTCGTTGGAGCTGAGCAGGACCTGGGCGAAGGACTTGAAGGGCATCTTTTCCAGGAACGCGGCGGCCGTCTGGCGCTCCGCCGCGGTTGGTTTGCGGGCGAAGGCGAGGAGATAGGCGGCGTCGACGTTGTTTTCGGCGCGTTTGGCGAGAGCTTCGGCGGCCTGCCAGACGAACTCGTCGTTCAGCATGGTGAGCGACTGCAGGGGCGTGGCCGAGGGCACGCGGCGGGTGCAGTTGGTATCGATGATGGGGTAGTCGAAGACGCCGAGGAAGCTCATCGGATAGGTGCGGCGGTGGGTGAGGTAGATGCTGCGGCGCCACCTGGCGTTTTCCGGTTCCTTGGCGGAGACGATCTGGAGGCCGTCGGGGCGCATTTCCAGTTCGATGGGTGGGCCGCCGGCGGTGGTATCGAGTTTGCCGGAGGCGGCGATAACCGAATCGCGGAGGGCCTCGGCGTCGAGGCGAAGGATGCTCTTGCGCCAGTGGAGGGAGTTTTCCGGGTCGATGGCGTAGGCCTTCTCATTGCGCTCTGAAGACTGGCGATAGGCGGTGGAGAGCATGATCTGCTTGTGGAGGCGTTTGGCGCTCCAGCCGTTCTTCACGAAATCGAGGGCGAGGTAATCCAACAACGCCTGGTTGGAGGGGGCGGCGCCGGTGGAACCGAAGTTGTCCGATGTGGCGACGATACCGGTGCCGAAGTGGCCCTGCCAGATGCGGTTGACGATGACACGGGCGGTGAGGGGGTGTTCGGGGCTGGTGAGCCATTCGGCGAAGGCGAGGCGAATACCGGAGGTCGGCCCAACCGCGGCTGGCGGCTTGACGGCGTCGGTCTTGCCGGGGCTGGACAGGACGGATAAGAACCCGGGAGTGACGCGGGGACCGGGGGCATCGGCGCTGCCGCGCTGGAGGAGGCGGATACTGGGCGGCGTGCCGACGTCCCAGAGGGCTTGGATCTTCTCCAGTTTCCGGTACTCGGGATGGCTGGTGAACTCTTTCTGCAGACCCGGATTGAACTTGCCGAACAGGTAGCGCTGGACCTCGTTGCGTTTGTCCTCTTCGGTCTCCAGGGCGGTATTGACGTCTTTGCGCAAAACTTCGGGAACTGTCTTCAAAAACGCCTCGCGAAGCCTGTTTTCGAGCGCTTTATTCGACTTTTCGATCTCTTCCTGTTCGGCTTTGGGCACGGTGTAGAGATGGTGAAACTGGGGCCGGATCCAATCGGTCGGGTTGTAGGCGGTGGTGAAGAGCGCCAGGAAGCGATAGTAGTCCTTTTGCGAGATGGGATCGAACTTGTGGCTGTGGCAGCGGGCGCAGTTCACGGTGAGTCCGAGGGTACTGCTGCCGACCTTTTCGACCAACTTGAAGAGCGCTTCATAGCGTTCGACGGGAAGGTTCGAAATCTCCTCATGGGTGATGTCGAGAATGGTGCGGAGGTAGCCGGTGGCGGCGAGGAGTTCGTTCATCTCCGGGGTGCGCTGTTTGGCTTCGCGCCAATCGACGAGTTCGTCGCCGGCGAGTTGTTCGGTGAGGAAGCGGTTCCAGGGTTTATCGGAGTTGAACGCCTTGATGACGTAGTCGCGGTAGCGCCAGAGGCCGTCGGCGAACTCGGTCTTCTTGGGGTCGAAGTCCTTGCCGGTGGTGTCGACATAGCCGGCGGCATCGAGCCACTGGCGGCCCCAGCGTTCGCCGTAGCGGGGGGAGGCGAGGAGTTGATCGATGAGCTTTTCGTAGTCGTTATGGCGGCGGAACTCTTCGATTTCGGCCGGGGAAGGGGGGAGGCCGGTGAGGTCGAGATAGGCCCGGCGGAGGAGTTTTTCACTGGGCGCATCGGGGTTAAAGGTCAGGCCTTTCGACTCGAGTTTGGAGAGGAGGATGGCGTCGATGGGGGTACGGACGCGCTGGGCGGCGCGCACGGCGGGGACGGGGGCGGGTTGGGGCTTCTGGAAGGCCCAGAAGCGGCGCTGCTCGGGGGTGATGGGGGGATCCTCGACGGCGCTGAAGGGGCGGTCAGCGGCGTTGGCGGTGACGAGTTCGGTGAACTCGCCGCGGTCGATCCATTCGCGAACGGAGGCGATTTCGGCGGCGGAGAGCGGCTCGCCGGCGCCTTTGGGCGGCATGTTATGGCTGGTGACGCGGCGAACGAGGACACTGCGGTCCGAGAAGCCTTCGACGACGACCGGGCCGTTGGCGCTGCCCTTGAGGAGATCGGCGACAGTGTGGAGGCGGAGGCCAGCGGCGGAGGCCTTGGCGCCGTGGCAACCGGTACAGCGGGCTTGGATGACGGCGGGGACTTGGGAGTTGGCCTTGACGGGCGCGTCGTAGGGGGCACCGGCCTCGATCCACTGTTTCACCACTTCGATGTCGGCGTCGGGGATCTTCTGACCATAGACGGCCGGGGGCATCTGGCGGGTAGACACCTTCTTCCAGAGGAGGCTGTCGTCGAGTTTGCCTTTGACGATGACGGGGCCATTGTGGCTGCCACGGAGGGCGGAGGCGCCAGTACGGAGGTCGAGCCCCAGTTTGGGTGAGCTTTGGCCGTGGCAGGTGAAGCAGTACCTGGTGAAGATGGGCAGGACATCCTTCTCGTAGACGGGGGTACCGGCGGCGGGGAGGAGGAGGGGGAAGAGGAGGAAGATCGCGCGCTTCATGCGAGGAGATCCAGGACGGGCTTGGCCCCGGTGACGGTGACATCGGAGGGGGTTTCCAGGCGGCCGCCGTTGGGGTATTGGATGCGGGTATGGTCCATGCCGAGTTGGCGGAGGACGGTGGCGATCATATCGGGAACCGAGACGCGGTTGACGACGGCGCGGTAGCCGAAGTCGTCGGTTTCGCCATAGATGAGCCCCTTCTTAAAACCGCCGCCGGCGAACCAGAGGGTGAAGGCATTGCGGTTGTGATCGCGGCCATCGCCGTTCTGGGTGGTGGGGAGACGGCCGAACTCGCCGGCCCACATGACGATGGTGGAATCGAGGAGGCCGCGGCTCTTGAGGTCCTGGACGAGAGCGGCGGAGCCCTGATCGGTTTCGTAGGCGATCTTGGGCATGCCTTTGGGGAGGCCGCCGTGGTGGTCCCAAGGCTGGCCGGGGCTGGTGGTGACCTGGACGAAGCGGACGCCCTTTTCGATGAGGCGGCGGGCCATGAGGCAACGCAGGCCGTAGGCACCCGACTTCGGGTCGTCGATGCCGTAGAGCTTTTTGGTGGCGTCCGATTCCTTGGAGATATCGAGGACTTCGCCGGCGGCCAGTTGCATGCGGGCGGCGAGTTCAAAGTTGCGGATGCGGGCTTCCAGTTCGAGTTCGCCGGGGTGGAGGGCGGCGTGCTGCTGGTTCATTTTGGCGAGCAGATCGAGGGTAGCGCGCTGGTGGCCGTCGGGGAGGGCTTCCGGGGGATTGAGATGGTGAACGGGGGCGCCGGACATGGCGAACTCGACACCTGAGAAGGTGGCGGGAAGGTAGCCGTTGGCCCAGAGTTGTTTGCCGCCAATGGTATAGCCTTTGGGGTCGCGGAGGACGACGTAGGCGGGGAGGCTCTGGTTCTCGGTACCGAGGGCGTAGCTGATCCAGGCGCCCATGACGGGGCGGCCGGGGAAGATTTTGCAGGTGAGCAGCATGTTGAGCGCTTCGAGGTGGTTGTTGTGCTCGGTGTGCATGCTGCGGATGAAGCAGAGGTCGTCGACGACCTTGGCGGTGTGGGGGAGCATCTCGGAGATGTCCATGCCGCACTGACCATATTTCTTGAATTCGAAGGGGGTGGGGAGGAGGGTGTTGACGTTATTGGGCTGATGGATTTCGACGCCGCCGGGGAGGGGTTTGCCGGCCATTTTGTGGAGCATCGGTTTGGGATCGAAGAGATCCATCTGGCTGGGGCCACCATTCTGGACCAGTTGAATGACGGCTTTGGCTTTGGCGGGGAAATGGACAGGGCGGGCGTTCAAGTCCGTGTAGATAGGGGTGGGCGCGGCGTCCAAGAGGCTGGCGAGGGCGATGCTGCCGAAGCCTAGGGTAGAGCGTTCGAGGAGTTGGCGGCGGGTTAAGAAATCCACAGGAATTGGAGACAGGATATCAGTTCCGGGCGGCAAATTCTTCGAGGAAAGTGACGATATTGTGGTGGCCGGCGTGCTGGGCCCAGCCGAGCGGGGTGGCCTGGTAGATGGTATCGGGAATATCGAGGCGGGCGCCGCGAGAGGCGAGCAGGCGGACGGTTTCGAGGTGACCGGCGAGGGCAGCCTGGTGGAGAGGGGTGGAATGGGCGTGGTTGCCGGAGGGATTGTAGCGATCGGGGTCTTCGCCGCAATCGAGCAGGAGTTCGACGATGGGGGTGTGGCCGTGCTGGGCGGCGAGGGCGAGGGCACGGTGGCGAGCTTCGGGGTCCGACTGGGGGAGGAAGACGGTGACCTCCGCGAGGAGGCCGAGGCCGGCGGCGGCGGCGAGGTTGGTAACCTGGGCGCCGCGGGCGAGGAGGGCTTCGGCGGCGGGGAGGAAGCCGAAGGCGAGGGCGGTGAAGAGGGGGGCGTGCCAGGGGGAATCGACGGGCGGATCGGGGCGGGCGCCGTGATCGATGAGGGCGTGGAGAAGGGGGACCTGGAGGCCGGCCTGGGCGGGCGGGGTGCTGGAGACGAGGAGGGAGAGGGTGGTCCATTCGCCGCCGTAGCAGGCGGCAAGGGCGTTGGGATCGGCACCGGACTGGAGGAGAGCGACGGCGATGGCGGCGGCGTTGGGCGGGGTGCGCTGGCGATAGCCTTCGACGCCGTTGGCGCTGAGGTAGTGGAGGAGGGTAGCGCGATGGACGGGGGGCTGGAAATGGGTGATGCGGGCGGAGCGAGCGTGGACGAGGGAGGGGTGGGCGGCGAGGAGGGATTGCAGTGTGGGGAGATGGCCGGCGACCAGGGCGTCGACGGCAGTTTCAAACGGGCCGGGTTGGGCGGCGGCGAAGGAGGCAAGGGCGTGCCAATCGCGGAAATCGTACCAACGGGCGAGGGATTCGCAGGCGGCGGCAGGGGCCAGATCCGGGAAAGCGGACAGGGCCTGGCGGTGGTAGGCGTCCAAGGGAGCGGAGGAGGGGAGGGGTTGGATTACCGGGGGGCCAGGGACCATTTGGTGCGAGTATAGGCGATGCGGAAGGCCTGGCGCTCGGCATTGCGCTGGCTGGCCGAACCGGGAGCGGCGCACATCATGGCAAGGTCGCATCCGGCGGCGGAGGCGTGGCGCATGCGGGCATCGAGGAGGGCGCGCTGGGCGCCCTGGTTGCGGGCTTCCGGGATGGTGGAGGCGCCGGCGAAGAGGGCGACACCGGCGTCACAACGGAGGGAGGCGGTGGCGATGGGGTGGCCATCGAGGGTGGCGAGGAATGGGACGGCGCCGTCGGCGGAGGCGATGAGGCGGCCGAGGTCGAGGAGAAAGCCGAGGAGTTCGGGGTGTTCGGCGCTCCAGGCGCGGGCGGAGGTTTCCGACCAAAGTTGCTCTTCGCCGGGGGCGAGGCGACGGACGGAGATGCGGGAGTTGGCCGATGGAGGGGCATCGACGGGGCGAAAGAGGACGCTGGTGAACTCGATGGGGAGGTAGCCACGCCCGGCGAGGGTGGAGGCGAGTTCGACGCCGGCCAGGGGAGAGAGTTCGTGGGAGACGGCGGCGCCGCGGGAGTGGAAGAAGGCCTCGAGTTGCTCCAGGTCCGCTGGGGAGGGAGGAGAGAAGACGCCGAGGCCGAAGGTCTGGGTAAGGGGAGAGTCCGGGCCATCGAACATGGCGTAGGCGCCGGCGACTTCGGTCCAGATGGCGCCGGAGGCGGGGGAGAGGCGGCGATGGGCCTCGACGAACGCGGCGCTGGCGGCGCCTTCGGCGCGTTCGAGGCGCCGGGCAAGTTCGAGCCCGGCAAAGGGGGCGGCGGCTAGCGTACGACTTTCCATTCGCCGTCGATTCTGGCGATCATCATTTCGTAGCTGGCGGTATCTCCGTCGGGCCCGGGGAGTTGCTTGAGGAGCGGTTCCCAGTCCTTGCCGATGCACTGGATGAGGCGTCCGCCGGCACAGAGGCGGAGGCTGTAGGACTCCGGATCGAGTTCCTCAAAGCCGAAGCCCGGTTGGGCGGCATCCTCGGCCAACGAGGTGCGAATGATGTTCATTTTCGTGGAGGCGCGGGAATCGTAGGCTTTGGCGAGTTCGCGGAGGTGGAGGCGAACGCGATCGATGTGGGCTTCGGCATTGCCGGCAGCGAGGTCCTTACGGGCGGCTTCCAGAAACTCATGGACGCTTTTGCGGGTTTCGTCATTGAGTTCGAGGATGGGGGCGTCCTGCCAGCACCAGGGGCCATGGATTTCGCCGAGGTTGACTTTGGCAGAGATTTCCATGGGGAACTCAAACTCATCCTCTTCGTGGCCGTTCCAATCGAGGCGAAGGAGTTCCTGGCCCTCGTCGCCGCCGGAGAGAGCGCCGTAGGGATAGCCGACCAGGCGGACGGAGGCTTTGTCGGTTTTCGGCTGGACGACGGTTTTTTCGCCGTTTTCGCCGGTGCGCGCTTCGGCCGGGGTAGGGCCGGGGCGGAGGAGGATAGAAAGCGTGTTCTCCCCGTCAACGGTGAACTGATTGACGGGGCTATCGGCGTAGATACCGAGGAGGGGACCGCGAACGATGAGAGGAATATCGTTGAGGTAGAACTCGGCGAAGACGGTTTCAGCGGCGCATTCGAGGACGTAGAAATCGTGGGCCATGGGGAATTAGGGTTTCGCGATCTGGCCAATGGCCCAGTAGTCGGTGTTCTCGACGTAGTATTCGAGGCGGGCAAGTTTCGAGTCGGCGAGGGCCTCCTCAACGAGTTTGGTGACATCGCCGAAGGCGTCGCCCCAACTCTGGGCATCATCGAGGGCCTGCTGGAATTCTTTGGCGACGGGGCGTTCATACTCGTCGGCTTCGGTAATCTCCTTGTCGATGGCACGAAGCTGAGAGATGTACTTGTGGTCGATGAGCATGACGGCCTGCTTGACCTTTTCGATGGTGACCTCGCAGCGTTCAATGGCCTTGGCGATGGCCTCGACGAGGTTGACTTCGCCGGCGAGTTTTTTGCCAACCAAGGGAACGCGGCGTTTGTACTTGGAGTATTTGACGACTTTCCCCTTGCCGCCTTTGTCGCCGTCGGCGACGAGTTGGCGGTTATCGACGGCGCGTTTGAACTGCGCCCACTGGGCAAGCCAGAGATCATCTTCGGTGGTCTTGATGGCGTGGCCTTTGCCGAAAGCGGTGACTTTGACACCGGGGTCATCGGTCCAGGGCCATTCGTAAGCGGGGTTGTTTTCGGCGTCCTTTTCGTACTCGTCGGGATCGCGTTTATTGATGAGAACGAACTGGAGGTCGTGCCACCAGGAGATGGCTTCATCGAGCTGATTGATTTTGGCGGACACCCGCAGCCAGACGTGGCGGAGTTGACGGCGGGCGCGCCAGGCGCTGTGTTCTTCCCCGCGGGGGAAGAGGACGCCCTGACGGAAGGGAACGCCCGGCGGATTGCCTTCGACGAGCACCTTCTCCTTCTGGAAGACCTTCTTCACACCGACGATCTTGAAGTCGATGCCGATGGAGACGCCGAGGAAGTACGCCTCCCAGATGATGGCGACAGGGCCGTCTTCGGTGGGATCGGGGAGTTTGAAGTTAAAGAGGAAGCCCGTTTTCACGGCAGCGCGGGCATAGCAGGCGTTTTCGTGAATGAGGATAAGGCGAATGCCGATTTCGGCGCGAGTAGCGGCGCCGAGTGAGGCCGTGAAGAGGGCGCCGCCATCGGGACCGGCGCGTTCGACACTGGCCTGGAGGGGAAGCGCGCCCTGGATACGGCCGAAGGCGACAAACTCAAAGCGGACGAAGAGGGCGCGGGCCTTGAAGCCGACCCAGATTTCGATGCCGAGCCGGAAAAGCTGGATTTCCGATTGGAAATGGGCCCAGCGGAAGACACGCCAGTCCTCGTACTCCTTCCAGCCCCAGCGGAGGCGCATTGCGCCTTCGAGGAAACCGAGGTCGATGGAGACACCCCAACCCCAACTGGGTATCATGTCTGCCATGGCGCTGAAGAAGTCGCCGACGTGACGGACGATATAGAGAATCGCCATCACGGCCTGGCCGACCTTCATGAACTCGGTGCGGGGATAGCCGTTGCAGACCAAGCCGCACTTGAGGGCCGCCCATTCGCGCTGTTCTTCGGGCGGGAGTTCGGAGGGCGGGGAGTGGGAGCCCTCGGCGTAGACCGGATGGAAGACGCGGGTGGAGGGCTTGTCGGGCAGAACGCGCTGTTCCTTGCTCGACGGGGGGATTACCTTTTCAAACGCCTTGCCGGACTTGAGGAACTGCAGGTCCTCGGTGTAGAAGAGCGAACCACCCTTCTGGCGGGACTCCACCGAGTCACGAATATCCTCGGGGGAGTTCATGCTGGTGGGGATATCCAGGACGGTGCCGCCGCCATGGGAGGGCAGTTGCTTAACGGTGGTGGAGTTCGGGGTGGTGGTTTCGGTGGCCTGCTGATTGAGCAGGGGGCTCTGGGAACCGGGGGTGATCTGCGAGGGAAGTGAAACCGATTCCTGGAGGTTGGTGTTATTGGCCGGGCGATTGGGATCGTCCGGAGCGGTGGAGTTGTTGGGGCTGAGAGAGGGATCGGCGTAGTAGCGGCCGTTGTTGCCGAACTGGGTGGCGGGGATGGGCGCGAAGTTAACGAAGAGGCAGAACTCTTCCGAAGGGAAGACGTCAATATCGAGCTGAAGATTGGGAGCGGGGACCTGACCCTTCTTGGAGGGATCGGGGAGGCCGCAGGATTCCGCGATGATGCGGTAGCGTTCCAGGCGAGGGGCGGCAAAATGCTGGACGGCCTTCATGATGTCGCGGATGGCGAGAATCCCGAAGCCGGTGTCGAGTTCCTTGAGGGGAACCGCTTTGGCGAGGAGTTTTTCGAACTTCTGGGCGCGTTTCTTGGCCTTGAAGTCCCACAGGACGCGGCCGGCTTCGGCTTTCTGCCGGACGTCCTTTTGGAGTTTCTTGGCCTGGTAGACAACCCACCCGGGGTAGTTCCGGGACTCGACCTGGGCCTTCTCCATTTTCTTGATCTGCTTGTAGGCCTTCATGGGTTTGAGGCCGGAGGAGATGACGTTTTCGAGGCGGTCGACAAACTCCTGCAGAACGATAATGTGCGGGTGCTGGCGGTCCTCGTTTTCCACATGGGGGAATTCGAGATCGCAGCGGTCGTCGCTGGGGTCAACGCGGATGGCGATGGTGCAGTTGTGGATATCCTCGTCGAGTTCGTAGAGGACTTTGCCGGCGATGACTTCGATTTTGCCGGACTGGATGAAGGCGTCGGTGAACTTCTTGGTGGATGCTTCCGATGCAACGACTTCAAAGGTACCGTTGCCGTTGTGTCCGCGCTTGGCGATGGCGGGTTTATTTTTCCCGCGGATTTCACTGACCAGGAGGCGCTGCAGGTTGCAGTACTTCAGCGGGGGAACCTTCTGCGGGGGAGGGGTACGGCAAGGAAGTACGGAGGTGGTGGAGGTGGGCGTGGGGGTAAGCCGGATGCGCACCTGCTTGGTGATGTTGACGCCCGGGACGCAGCCGACGACGGGGGTGAGGACAACGTCGTACTCCTCGAATTTTGCATTCGGGGGAAAGGTTGCGTCCTTGTCGCCGCGGAGGGAGACCTGCGCGCCTTCGACCGGGCCGGGGAGTTTGGCGCTGCGGAGGAGGGAGGGATTCGGAGTGCCCATGGCGAGGCTGATGCCAGTGACGAGGGCACGGACAGCGGGCTTTTCCGAGTTGAGGACGTCCTGGCCGGTTTTGAAGATGACGCCGGGGATGTCCTTGGATTTCTTCTGATCGGTTTTGGCGCCGGAGACGGTGGTTCCGGCGGGGAAATGGATGAAGCAGGCGGTACCGCCGAAGGCGGCCGAATCGACACGGACGACCGTATCGACGACGGCGGGGGAGTCGAGTTCGGCGTAGATGGTGACGCGCTGGTGGCGGGGGTAATCGGCGGCGGAGGGGGAGATCCAGACGTTTTTGAACTGGACTTTGGGGCCGGGGGCGACCTCGATGCGGGCGACGATATCTTCAGGGACCGGGGAGAGGCGGCAACCGACGGGAGAGGGGAGAGCGCGGAGGTGGAACTCGGCCGTATCAGGGCCGTTGGGATCGGGAGCGTTATAGATGCGGACTTTGCAGGCGCGGCGCTGTTCGCCGGGGAGGAACTCGACGATGCACTCCCCGTCGTTGGCGAGTGCCTCGCTGTAGAGCAGAATCTTGGCGCCGGACGCCGGGGCGGGGCTGGAAAGGACGACGAAGAGGGTGATGATTTCGCCCTCGTAGTAGGGCGGGTTTTTCACCGGTTCGAGCCAGACGAGGGACCCGTAGCCGACCCAAGGCAGCGGGCGGATTTTGAGCGGGACGTGAATGGAACCGTACTTGCGAGGGAACGGGAGGCAGCCGACGCACTGGTCGACTATTTCGATCGCGGTGAGGGTGGGTTGGTCCGGATCGGCGAGTCCGCCGGCGCCGCAGTGGAGATGGACATCGACGAAGGCGACGGCCTTGCCGGGGGCCATGAAAGCGAAGACGACGCCATCGGCACAGAGTTCGGGGTGGACGAAGGCGTCCGACTTGATGGCGATGCGGGCACCATTGCCGCCGGCGGCGCGGGAGGCTTTGACGCGAACGCGGACCTTGTCACCGGGGTAGTGGCCTTGGGGAGCTTTGGGCTTTACCGGTTCGGCGTCAAACTCGACACGAATGGGGGGCTGGACGACGAAGGTGGTGATCTTGCCCTTGATGGTGCAGTTTTCGAGGTCGGTGAGTTCGGCGGTGACCGTTTTGTCCTGGTCCTCGGCGGATTCGAAGATGTCGTCGGGGACGGAGAGGTCGACGCGGAGTTCGCGCTGGGAGGGCTGGAAGGGGACAAGGATGGGCGGGCCGACAAATTTGTCGACGTTCTTGGAATCCTTGCATTTGAGTTTGATGACGAACTTGCCAGCCTTTTCGGGCATTTCCTGGGCGGAGATCAGAAGGCCGATTTCTTCGCCGATGTCGTATTTGGGTTTGACCGGCTGTACGGCTTCGCGGGTGGCAAAGCCGAAGCCCGGGGTAAGGCCGGGCATGCGGGAGGCGATCTTGACGGAGGTGGTGTGGGCGCGGGGGTCAGCGATCGCGTCACCGGAATCGACGGAGAGTTCGACGCCATAGATGCCGGTTTTGTTGATGAGGGTGACGTTTGCGGTTTGGCGAACCTGGAGGGTTTTGGCGGCGAAGGACATGCGGACAGGTTCGCGGAAGCCTTCGCTTTCGATGAGGAGATCAACTTTCTTGGCGGGGGAGGAGGAGAGCTGGACGTTGACGACGGCGCGATCGCCGGGGTAGTACTCCTTCTTGTCGCCCATGGGCTTGGCGGTAAAGCCGGCAAGGAGGGGGATGGTGAATTCGAGTTCGCCCTTTGCTTCACAGCGCATCGGGTTGACGATTGTGGCTTTGTAGGTACCGGCCTTGGTGGTGAGTTGGACGTTGGGGTGAATGTGGACGCGTTGCGGGGCGGAGGGGGGATTGATATTGGCGATGCCGGCGGTGAAGCCGGGGCAATCGACGCTGAAAGAGGCGTTGTCGGGAACGGTGCCGGTACAGGCAAAACGGAGGGAGACCTTATCGCCGGGAAGGAGTTGATCGAGCGGCTTGTTCATGGGGCCGCTTTCTTCGTCAAAGGCGAACTTGGTTCCGACTTTGAAGCCAAACTCGGTTTTCCCCTTCAGGTGCTGGCATTTGTCTTCGTTGAAGAAGCCTTTGGACTTGGCGCCTCGGACGGAGTCGATCTTGCACTCGTACTCTCCGACATCGGATTTCAGGGTGACGTCGACTTCGTGGGAGGTTTGGCCGGCCGGGATGGTGACGCGGAGAGGGGAGACGGTAAAGCCGTCGCAGACGACATTGACCTGGACAGGGTCGGCGGACTGGCCGGACATTTCCAGGCGGAGCTTAACGGTTTCGCCGACGACGAGTTGATCGAGGCGTTTGGAGAGAGGCTGGGGATCGAAAGCGACAGCGATGACGAGTTCGAAGGTCGGGTCGACTTTGTAGAACTTATTGCCGAGGTCGCAATCCAGGGCGCGGCCGAGCCGGAGTTTGTATTTGTGGGCGCGTTTGACGAAGGTGACGGGCTTGGAAATGATGAGGGCGGGTTCGCCGCGGGGGACGGTGACGCGGATATCCGGGGTGGTGAAGCCCTGGCTGTGAATGGTGAAGGCAATGTCGACGAGCGGCGGCTCACTGAGTTCGACGCGGATGGTGTCCGTTTCCCCGGCGACTAATTCAGTGAGAGGGGTATCGAACGGTTCCTTGGGAAACGATACTTTGACCTTATTGGGCATGCCGACCTAACCAATGACTCCGGACGCTCCGAATTTCTCTTCCATAGCCTGGACGAAACCCTTCTGCAGGCCTTCTATTTTCTGTTCGGGTGGGAGGGCCAGGCGGAGAACGGACCGGGCCCAAGGACAATAGGCATCGAAACGGGGGCCAAAGCGGCACATGAGTTCGAGGTAGAACTCGACGTGATCGTCGGCCTTGATGCCGTAGGCGGCGGCATACTCGATGCCGTCGAGGACGAATTGAAGCTCCTGTTCCTCATTGGAATCGCCAAAAGCGTCGGGGAACTCCTTGTGGAGCCGGGCACCGAGGGCTTCGAGATACTGGCGGCGGCGTTCCTTTTCGAAGGCGCGGAACTGGTCATTGCGGATGGTGAGGAGCATGGACTAGAGCGAAGAGCCCTCCCAGGCGTGATCGGGATCCGGGAGAAAGGTGAGGCCGTGACCGGCGGAAACGAGCCAGCCGCCGGGGACTTTGGCGCGGTGGGAGGGAAGATTGGACGGGATGGATTCCCAGCGGATGTAACGGGGGTCGGCGGGGGCGGGGGCGGGGGCGGGCGTTGGGGCGGGGGCGGGTTCGGCAGACTTGGGGGGAACGGGGAAGGCGCCGGTGGAAGCGATGGGGCGGTAGTAGCCTTCAATCTCGGCAAGCTTCACGTCAACAATGTCGAGCAGGTACTTGAAGCGCAGCGAATCGCGTTCCGGTTGGGGGTCTTCGATGATGGCGCCGAAAGAGATGGAGATGCGTTCGGTGGTGGGGATTCCGCTCCGTTTGTTGACTTTGACGCCCTCAACGGACTTGCTGAGCTCAAATTTGGCCATTTGCTGAATATCCTAAAAATAAACTTTTAATGCAAACTGTAGCACCCTTGCGTCGCGCGTGCCGGTGACGGCGCCAAAGCTGTTCTGGGTGGGGTCGACACCGGCGGCGACGGTGGTGAGGGTGGTGCCGACGGTGGTGAAGCTAGGGTGGTTGGGTGCGTTGAAGAACTCGGCGCGGAACTGGACGTAGCGCTGCTGCTTTTCCGCGAGATAGAAGTTTTTCATAAGGGAGGCATCCCAGCGGTGGATGCCGGGGCGGCGGAGAGTATTGCGGCCGAGGTTACCGAAAGTGCCGGAGGCAGGACGGCCGAAGGAAGCGACACTGAACCACTGGTCGACGGTTTTCGGATAGGTGACGGGGGCGATGAGATTGGGGCGCTGATTCTGGGTGGCTCCGATGCCGGCGACATCCTGCGACATGACGACGTCGAAGGCGGGACCGGAGTTGATGCGGGTGATGCCGGAGATTTGCCAGCCATTGAGGAAGAGGCCGGCAAATCGCTGGCGGGTGAGGCGAGGGGTCTCGTAGATGTAGCTGGCGGTGAGGATGTGGGTGCGGTCGAAATCGGAGACACCGCGCTCGATGGAGGCGTCCTTGGTATTGGGGGGAACGTCGGATCCGCCGCGGTCGCTGGAGGCGTTGTCGATGCTTTTGGAGAAGGTGTAGGACGAGGTGATGGTGAAACGGCGGGCGAGGCGGCGGGTGAAGCTGGCCTGGAGGGAGTTGTAGTTGGAATTGGCGGTGGGCTGGCGTTCGGTGATGGCGCCGTAGCCCAAGAAGGGTCGGACGGCGTTGACGTTGATACCGCCGGTGGCGGCGCGGGGTTCGGGGTTATTGAGATTCAGGGGGCGGAGGAGGTGGGTTCCTTTGTTGGCGACGTAGGAGATTTTGAGGAGGGAGCTTTTGGCCATCTGCTGCTCGATGCCGAGGGCCCATTGCTGGACGTAGGGCGCACGGAGCGGGGCGGCCATCACGGTGAGCGCGGGGGCGGCCTGGCCGGCGAGGGAACCCGCCAGATCGGTGAACGAGGGGAGGTTGATGGTGGCCGATTGATTGAAGGGGATGTTGTCGAAGGCGCTATTGATAAAGCTTCCGATGAGGGGGCGGGTGTAGTTGATGCCGTAGCCGCCGCGGATCACGGTTTTCTTGCGGCCGGTGGGATCGAGGGAGAAGCCGAAGCGGGGTGCCCAGAGGTTGTGGAGATCGTTGGTGATCTTCTTGCCGAAGGGGGAGTTGGCGCCGGCGATGATGATGCCATTGAGAGGGTCACCTGTGTTGGGGACGCGCTGGCCGTTGGCGGGGTTGATGCGGACGGCTTTGGCGGGGTCGTAGCGGGAGGGAAGGAAGTTGGTGAGGACGTTCTGGGTATCCCAAGGATTGAAGTAGGAGGAGTAGCGGATACCGATATTGAGCATGAGCCGGGGGTGAAGGCGGAAATCGTCCTGGACGAAGGCTTCGAACGAACCGAAGCGGGCGTGGGAGACGACGGCGCGTTCGGCCTCCGAGTAGGCGTTGGGATAGCCGAGGAGGAGATTGGCGACGGGGTGTTTGGAGAAGTTGGTGGTGTAGCTGAACTGGCCGTTGGTGAGGGGGCCGGTCGGGTTTTCGCGATTGCCGCCGTAGGAGGCGGCGATGCCGGTTTTGAAGACGTGTCGGCCGGCCATTTTGGTGAGATTGCTGGTGACGTCGAAGTTGAAGAGTCGTTTGAGCCAGGGACGGCTGACGTTGAGGGTGGCGTAGTTGCCGCCGAGGGCGACGTTGGGGATGGTGGTGATGCCGTTGTCGAAGAGTTTGGGGAGATTGACGCCGAGGGTGGCGCGATCGACATCGGGGTTGACGGGATTCTGGGTGATGAGGCGGGTGGAGTAGGTGGCGACGGTTTCGCTGAGCAGGCCCTCGCCGAGGACCTTGGTGACGTTCAGATTGGCATTGCGGCCATTGACGGTGGACTCGGTCCGGTTGACGCCGGGGAATCGGGTGCCGACTTGGGTGGTCTGCCAGCCGCCATAGGGGTTTTCGACGTCGGAGTTATCGAGGGTAACGCGGCCGTAGAGGCGGAAGCTCTCCGAGAAGTTGTGATCGAGGCGGAGCATGTGCTCGCGCCACCATTGGGAGGAGGCGGCGGCGGAGGTGTAGTTGAGGGTGCCGGGGCCGCGGAAATTGGGAACGGGGTAGAGATCGGCGAGTTTCTTGCCGATGGGGTTGATGCGGGAGGCGGGGATGCGGCCACCGGGGAAGCCGAGAAGGGTTTCGGGGTCGACGACGGGATCATCGGCGGTACCGAATTGGCCGTCGCGTCCGGGGCCGAGGCCGGAGAAGTCGCCGTTGCGGTGGGCTGCGTCCGGGACCTGGGTATTGACGGCTTCGCCGCGGGTGATGATGCGGTTGAACTCCTGGGTCCAGAAGAAGAACGTTTTCAGGCGGGATTTGTTGTAGCCGGGGAAGGAGAGGGGGCCGTGGAGGTTGTAGCCGAAGTTGTTGAGCTTGAGGGGGAGGACCTGGCGGGTGAGGTAGTCGCGGGCATCGAGGGCGTCGTTGCGGTGGAAGTGGTAGAGGGAACCGCGGAATTTCCGGGTGCCGCCGCGGGTGACGACATTGACCTGGGAGAATCCGCCGCGGCCGTATTCGGCGGCGAAGGTGGAGGTGACGATTTTGAATTCGGCGATGGTGTCGACGCTGGTGAAGGTATTGAGGGAACCGGAGCCGACGATGACGTCGGAGTTGTTGCCGCCGTCGATGGTGAAGGCGGAGGCGGAGTTGCGGGCGCCGTTGATGGAGACCGAGGGAGGGGTGTTGGGGTCGACGCGGTCAGGGAGGTCGGAAGAGACGCCGGGGAGCAGTTCGATGAGGGACATGAAGCTGCGGCCGTTCAGTTGGAGTTCACGGACCTGTTCGCCGGAGATGAGGCCGCCTTGTTCGCTGGTCTCGGTGGAGACGAGAGCGGCGTTTTCTTCGACGGTGACCGATTGGGAGAGATCGCCGACGGCAAGTTTGAAATCGACACGGATGTGGTCCGAGATATGGAGGGTGATATTGGACTGGCGGGCCGGCTTAAAGCCGGTGAAGGAGACGTCGAGGGTATATCCGCCGATGGGGAGGGAGGGGATGGTGTACTGGCCGTCGGAATTGGTGCGGATACGGCGGACGGCGCCTGTTTCCTGGTGGGTGGCGACGACGTCCGCATTGGCGAGGGCACCTCCGGCGGCATCGGTGACAATGCCTGCTAACGAACCGGTGATTTCCTGTGCGGAAGCCAAAGCTCCGAGCAGCAGGGCCAACGACAGAGCACGGACCATAGGAGGCAGTGTAGCAACTTCGATTTTCACTCGTGTTACCCTCATGGGCACGATGCGTGTGGTGTTTCTGGAAGTGGATACGGAGAGCGATTGGGCGATGGCTTCGCTGGGGCCGGCGTTCCTGGCGGCCTATTTGCGGAAGCACGGGCACGAGTCGATGCTGTTGCGGGCGACGATGGGGATGAGCGACGCCGAGGTGGTGGAGATGGTGCGGGGGGCGGCGCCGGGGTTGTTGGGGGTTTCGATGACGACTCGGCAGTGGCTGCGGGCGCGGGACCTGGTGGGAGCGATCCGGAAAGAGATGGACGTTCCGGTAGCGGCGGGGGGACTGCACGCGACGTTTGCGCCGGAGGCGGTGCTGGCGGCTCCCGGGTTCGATTTCGCGTGCCTGGGGGAGGGGGAAGAGGCGGTGCTGGACCTGGTGGAGGCGTTGGCGGCGGGGAAGAGTGCCCACGGTATTGCCAACATCTGGGTGCGGGGCGGGTTCCGGCCGGTGCTGCGGAAGCCGGTGGAGAGGCTGGACGATCTGCCGTTCGTGGCGCGGGATCTATTGGATGAACCACACGGGGTGGCGCAGATTTCGACGCAGCGGGGGTGCCCGTTTCCGTGCACCTATTGCGGAGCGCGGATGTTCAATGAACTCTACGAGGGAACCGGGGAGTATGGGCGGAGGCGGAGCCAGGAGAATGTTTTGGCGGAGTTGCGGGAACTGCGGGAGGCCGGGAAGCTGAGTTTTGTCATCTTCATGGATGACACGTTTACGATTCACCATCCGTGGGTGAAGGAGTTCTGCCGTTTGTATAAAGAAGAGTTCCGGACGCCGTTTTGCCTGCATGCGAGGGTGGAGACCGTGAACGAGAAGATGCTCCACATGTTGGCCGATGCCGGGTGCCAGCAGATTACCTATGGGGTGGAGAGCGGTAGCGAGCGAGTGCGGCGAGAGATCATGCACCGGCCGGTGACGAATCAGCGATTCCGGGACGTGTTCCGGTGGACGAGGGAGGCGGGAATCCGGGTGATCTCCAACTACATGCTGGGGCTGCCGGGAGAGACGCGGGCAGAGTTGGACGAGACCTACGCACTAGCCGAGGAGTTGGACAGTTTTGACTTCGGGTTTTTCGTCTTTTATCCGTATCCGGGGACACACCTGTTCCAGACGTGCCGGGAGAAGGGGTATCTGCCGCCGGATTATCTGGTGCGGCCGGCGAACCACCGGGAGACGATCCTGCTGTTGCCGGATTTAACGCAGGGTGACATCGACGAAGTGTATGAGAAGTTTACGCGGCTGCGGGTGCAGCGAGAGCGGGCGAGGTGGGGGGGCGTGCCGGTGGTGGATCACGCCTATGTGGTGGCGCGGAACGGCTAACCGGCTTTCCGGCGGAGGCGGGCGAGGTAAACGTCGTATTCGGTGACGGCGCGTTCGTGGGTACGGAGGCGCCATTTGACGTGGTCGGATTCGGCTTCGATGACGAGGCCGGTATCGACACCGGCGTCGCAACCCGGGGAGAGGACGCGGCGGAGTTCCGTGAGCGAGGAGCCCCGGTGGGCGGAGCGCTGGGAGTGGCCGCCGAGCCAGGCAGCAGGCTGGGTGGCGCCGGCGGCCCAATCGAACGGGGTGGCGAGGACGGCGGGGGCACCAGGGGCGAGCACGCGGCCCATCTCGAAAAGCAGGCCCAGGGGCGCGGCGACGCAATCCAACATATTCATGGAGATTGCGCCCTGGAAGGTGGCGGGGGCGAACGGGAGGGTGGCGACGTCGGCGCACCAGAAACTTACGTCGCGGGAGGGAAAATCGGGGATAGGGTCGTCGACGAAATCGAAGGCCAAGCCGACGCGGCGGCGCGCATAGCGGGCGCGGCCGGTGCGGCGGATATCTTCGGCCAGGCGAAGCATAGAAAAATTCAAGTCAACGCCGACGGTGAGCTGTTTTGTGGCCTGGGCGAGTTCGAAGGTGCCGCGGCCGACCGAGCAGCCAATATCGAGCCAAAGCCCTTCGGGGGGCGAGGGGAGCAGGTCCATGGCGGCGCGGAAGACGTTGCCGTAGGCGGGATCCTGCGGAGCCCAGTGGGCGTGGGCGTAGATGCTGTTGTTGCCGCGTTCGCGGTCGTTGAGGGAGCCGGGACCGGCGAGATCGCCGATCATGGATTCGGTGAAGGGGGTTAGGTCGTGGCGGCGAACGACGTGTTGGTACTGGTGTTCAAGCCATGAGGAGGGGTTAGCGAGGAGAATGGGGATGCCGTCAATGATGGGGCATTCCGACTGGCAGAGGCGCTCCGGGCAGACGAGCGAGCCTTCCCGGATGTCGTCCCCGTCGCGGGCGGCAATTTGAGAAACGGACAGTATCCGATACTCTCCCCGAGAGGCCCAACAGAGGGGACAGACAGGTCGAACAAGGGCGAGATGATCGAGGCGCACGGGCGGTTAGCCGCCGATGATGACGGTAGGAGAGCAGGGCGGGATGATCTTGCCAGTGGGACTCGGAATGGGCGCGACACAGCCAGCCCAGTTAACCAAGTCACCAAGCCTTGCAGCGGGCAGGCCGGACATAAAGACGGTGGATGATCCCTGTGCGACCATTCCCGGGCCGTTGGGCACACAGGTGGGCAAGGTGCAGACCTTGGTGATGCTGGTGACCGTCGCGGCTTCCAACCCGTTGATCTTGATGGTCGGTTGGGTGGCCGAGATGATCGGATGGGGGATAGGCGGGTGAGGAACCGGAGTGGGGACGGGCGCCGGCGGATGAATGGGCGCGTGGCAGTGCGGATTGTCGTGAAGGACGTTATCGGTTTTGCGTGCGGCGGGAGGCATATTAGTTGAGGTAAATCATCTCCCCTTTGACGATAACGTTGCCGGCAGCGTCGACCTTCACGTCGGCTTTGCCGCTCAACTGCATGGTTCCGTCGGTGTGGATGTCCACCGAGTCGGTAGCCCGGACTTCAAACGTTCCGCAGTTGACGTCGACGCTCTTGGAGGCGTTCAAGGATAGGCGCACGCTCTCCATCTGCAACACGGGCCCCTCGGGGGTAATCCGGATGCGGAGTTCGAGTTGCCCCCCCGCGGCGTGGATTTCGACGAGATCGCCCTCCTCCGAAGGCGTTACAGTAAGCGTTCTATCATTTTGCAGATCTAGGGAATGGGCTGCCATAGCGGAGTGCTCCTGGGCAAAAGAGTAACACGAATTCAGAAGACAAACTCAACATGGCCCTTTACCAGTTGCATGGAGAGGGCATGGCGAACGAGATCGAATCCGGCCTCGCCGGCCATGGCGCCAAATCCATCGGTGCCGCGTTCCAGGCGGGGCTGCAGGTTGTTTTCCAGGAAGTGGCGGACGCGGGGCAACAGGAGGAGTTCGGCGGGCGAGTAGCCGGTGAGGGCGCAGGTGGTGGCCACGGCCTTTTCAAGCCCTTCCCGGCTCTCCTGGGACTGTTCCCAGCCATGATTCACGGCGGCCCGCAATGGGGCCAGCAGGGCGGATAGATGAAGCATGTTGCGGCAGCCTTCGATGGCGAACCGCGCTTCCCGGTCGTTGGCGACGGCGTATTGGGCAATCGACGAGGCGCACTCCAAGGCCAGGTCGCGAGTTTCGGTCCAAAAGGCAGCGAGAAACTCATCGGGCCATTCGGCCTGACGGCGCAAGTAGACGCCGGCAACGGTGGTGTCAGCGGGGGTGCCGGGCAGATCCGCGGGCGGCCAGACGAGTCCCTGGTCCGGGGCGGGGGGAGGGAGCGGACCGGGGTCGACGGGAAGATCCGGGGCGGTGAGCGGATAATGATCCCAGTACGGTTCGAGCCATTGGTGCAGCAACGGAACGTTCCAGGGGAGGCGGAGGCGGTAGCGGGGATGATCCAACCAGGTGTGTGGTTGAAAGCAGGGGTCGGAGCGGCGAAGGAGGGCAAATGCCGCGTCGATATCCATATAGGCCGCGCCGGTATCGAAGTTCGAGGTATGAACGATGAGAAGGCCGGAGAAGAGGCGTGCGATGGCGCTTTGGACGGCGGCCGAGACGGTGCGCAGTTCACCGGCAATCTGATGGCCGGTCTGGATGGCGCACAGGAGTTCCAGGTGGTTGGCCCCTGACTGGGCGTGGGCGAATTCAATGGCGGCAGCGGCGGCGCCCCAGGGATCGCCATAGCGGCGGGCGATATCGAGTGCGTTCGCGGCCCGGTCGAGGGCTTCGCCGCGAGCGAGGCCGATCATGTCACCGCTCGCCCGCAGATGCTCCTCTGGCGTAGAGGCGGCGAGAACCAGTTGCAGTTCGCGATCCAGGGCCGCCAACTGGTAGCGATTCCAATGCGGCTGACGCATACAGGCAGCCCGCAGCCTGTAAATGTAGTGATCTTGGCCAAGCATGCCGTTCGTAATGTAGCATTTGAGCATGAAACTCTTGCGGAGAAACTTCCTGGCGATGTCGCTTGGCGCGCTGCCGGCCCTGGGTGCGGGGAAGAAGAAGGCATTGCTGATCGACGGGCAGAATAACCACGACTGGAAGACGACAACGCCGTATCTGAAGCGGTATCTGGAAGAGACGGGGAAGTTCACCGTGGAGGTGGCGACGACGCCGGGTAAGGGTGGCGCCATGGAGAGTTTCCGGCCGAAATTCAAGGACTACGCGATTGTGGTGCTGAACTACAACGGCGAGGACTGGACGAAGGAGACCGAGACGGATTTTGTCGCCTACATGAAGGGCGGCGGCGGCTTAGTGGTGGTCCATGCGGCCAACAACGCGTTTCCCACGTGGCCGGAATTCAACGAGATGATCGGCCTGGGCGGATGGGGAAACCGCACGGAGAAGAGCGGGCCGTACCTGCGTCTGCGCGAGGGGAAATGGGTACCCGATCTGACGCCGGGCCAGGGCGGGCACCACGGCAAGCAGCACGCCTACAAGATGGTGCTGCGCGACGGGGAACATCCGATCACGCGCGGGCTGCCCAAAGAGTGGATGCACGCCCAGGATGAGCTCTACGACAACCTGCGCGGGCCGGCCAAGAACGTACACGTGCTGGCAACGGCATTCTCCGACCCGTCCACAGGTGGAAACGGAGAGCACGAACCGCTCCTGATGGTGCTGCCCTATGGCAAGGGTCGCGTGTTTCACACGGCGCTGGGCCATGCGGCGCCGGGGATGCAGTCAGTGGACTTTATCGTCACCTACCAGCGCGGCGCGGAATGGGCCGCCACCGGGAAGGTGACGCAGAAACTGCCGCCGGACTTTCCGCCCGCCGACAAAGTCTCTCAGAGAGTGCCGTAGACGACTTTTCCTTCCACCACGGTGGCCAGCGCCCGGATGTGGCGAATCTCGTCCTCCGGGCAGGTGAGAAAGTCCTTATCGATCACCACCAGATCGGCCAGTTTACCCGCCTCCAGCGATCCGAGCGTTTTTTCGCTGAAGTGGAGGTAGGCGGAACCATTCGTGTACATTCGCAGCGCCTGTTCGCGGGTGATTTTTTCTTCGGGGTAGATCAGTTTCCCTTCGCGGGTTTTGCGGGAGATGGACATCCACATGTTGAAAAATGGGTTGAAGGCATTGACGGCACGGATACTGTCGTGGCCGATCATGTGGTCGCTGCCGCCGGCGATGATGATGCCGGCTTTGAGGTAGGACTGCAGCGGGAAGAAGTAGCGCATGTTCTTGTAGCCGAAGACCTGCTCCAGCGCGGGAACATCGAAGTGGAGCCAGCCGCCCTGAACGTCGGCCAGAATCCCCATCTTCTTCATGCGGGCGATGGCCTCCTCGCTCATGAAACTGCCGTGCATCACGTGGGAACGGGTGGGCCCGATCGGCTTCTCCTTATCGAGGGCCTCGAAGGCGTCGAGGAGGACATCGATCGCCGCGCCGCCCTGGGCATGGGAGGTCAACTGCCACCCTTTGTTCCGTGCGGCACGGAAGATGCGCGTCAACTTTTCGCGATCGACAAACAGGGTACCGCGGGCGTCCGGATTGGTCTGGCCGTAGAGTTGGCGCCCATAGGGACCATATGGCATTCGCTGATAGGCGGTGCCCACGGACTGGCCGCCATCGAGCGTGACTTTGAATGTACCGAACTTCAGGCGCTCGTCGCCCTGGTTCGTTCTCCATGGCCGGGCGTTGATCTCCTTTTCGATCTCCTCGATGGGACGGCCGGCATTGATGCGCCACGTGAGGACGGCTCGGACAGGCATGCGCCCCTGCGCCTTCAGGGCCTGATAAGTAACCACATCGGGCTCGGTAACAGCGCGGTCGCCAACGGTGGTGAGTCCGGCGGCGGCGTAAAGCTTCAGCATGGTCTCCAGCGCGTCGAGGCGCTCGGATTCGGTGGCGCGTGCTTCGTCGCGAATGCCTTTCAACAACTGGCTGGCGGCGCGGAGAATTCCGTTGGGTTCGCCGTCAGGGCCTTTGACCACTTCCCCGCCCGGCGGGTTCGGCGTGTTGCGGGTGATTCCGCTGAGCTTGAGCCCGGCCGAATTCGCCGACCAGACGTAGCTGCCATCGAAGGCCACCGGATGGGTGGTGACCACGTCGAGATCGGTCTTTGTGGGGAACCGCTGCTCCTTCAATCGCGGAGGAAGGGTGCGGGGGACCACGATCCATTCCCCAGCCGGCGTGGTCTTCGCTTTCGCCCGAATGTAGTTTTGAATGTCGATGATGGAATCGAGTGGGGGAAGTTTGGATTTGAACTCACTCAATCCGGCGCCGATGGCGTGCACATGGGCATCGATCAAGCCGGGCAGGACGGTCTTGCCGGCGAGATTCACCACCTTGGTGTTCGGACCCTTCTCCGCCCCGAGAACGGCAGTGTCCGTACCCGTCCGGACGATTTTCCCACCCTTGACGGCGACGGCCTGAACGATGCGGAACTGCGCATCGGCAGTGAGAATTTTCCCGCCGTGCAGGATGAGATCGGCATCGGCTGCCGCGAGAGGGAGGAGAGAGAGGAAGACGAAGAGACGCATGATTACAATCCTTGCCGGCTACGGACACAGGAATCCCGCCAGTTCTTCAGTTTGGCACGAAGGGCATCGCAAATCCGG
The DNA here is from genome assembly GCA_964430625.1 of uncultured Solibacteraceae bacterium. GTDB lineage: Bacteria > Acidobacteriota > Terriglobia > Bryobacterales > Bryobacteraceae. The sequence goes on along the minus strand of CAYSFR010000042.1, from coordinate 64,975 downwards.
GGCCACTTGGCGGCCAAATTCTCAGCTTCGCCGGGATCGGCCTCAAGATCGAAGAGCATTTCGTCCTTGCCGTCAAGGTCGGTGAGCAGCTTCCAGCGGTCCTCGATCCAGCAGAGTTTTGCCGATCCCCGGGTGTCTCCGATGGTCTCAAAGGCAATCGGCGAACGGCGGGTGCGCTGTTTCCCGTCCAGAACGGGTAGCAAATTGATCCCGTCAAGTTCCTTGGGAACCGGCTGACGCAGAGCGGCGAGGATGGTGGGCAGGTAATCGCTGGTAGAGGCGGCGGTAGGAATGACGCGCGGCGAGGGGAAGCGAGCAGGCCACTCCAGCAGCGCGGGAACACGGATTCCGCCTTCGAACAGACTGCGCTTGCGGCCACGAAACGGACCGGGAGTCCCAGGGGAGGCAGGAGAGAGGCGGTCGCCCTCCGGGCCATTGTCACTGGCGTACCAGAGCATGGTGTTACGCTCCACCTTGAGGTAGCGCAGCGTTTCGCGGAGACGGCCCATTTGTTCGTCGAGCGAAGCGATGGCGCCGTAGTAGTTCTCTGGTTTGCCCGGATACTGCGTATAGGGCGCACGGTGACGCTGGGTGGCAACGACCGGTTCGTGAGGGGCGTGGAACCAAACGACGGCGAAGAACGGCTGCTTGCGTTCGACCGCCTTTTCGATGAACGCCACGGCAGCGTCCATCAGGATGCGCGAGTCATCGCCTTCGAGCTGATCGGCGGGGACCCGTCCGTTTTGGGTCCAATAGGCCTCCGGGTTCACGGTTGTCACTTTTCGCGTCGTGGAGAAGAACTCGTCGAACCCGTTGTCGGTGGGAGCCGATTTCTTCGGCCCGGAGAAGTCGCCCAGGTGCCATTTTCCGAAGTGGCCGCAGGTGTAGCCGAGGGGCTTCAGATACTCCGCCAGGGTCCGCTCGCGGGCCGGCAGCGCGTATTTGGAGGGAGAGTCGGCACCGGCATCGGCGTTAGCGAAGAAGATGCCATAGCGGAAGGGATGGCGGCCGGTGAGTACGCTGCCGCGGGTGGGCGAGCAGACCGGCGCACCGGAGTAGAAGCGGTCAAAACGAATTCCGGCACGTGCCATGGCGTCCAGATTCGGGGTGGAGAGGATGTGGTGACCGTTGTAAGAGGTATCGCCCCAACCCTGGTCATCGGCCATGGCAAGGACGATATTGGGCGTCGCGGGCGACGCGGCAAGAAGTTGTAAAAAGTGGCGCCGGCGCATCATGGGGTAGAATGGCCAGTTTACATGCATACTCGGCGTTTCATCACTTTTCTGCAGGGTCTCTGGTTCGCAATCGTCCTCAGTACAGCCGGAATGGCGCTGTTAAGCCCTCGCGTAGCCGACAACATATCCAAAACGCCGCCCGACGTCCCGGCACGGGCGCTGAACGTCATTGGGGAGAAGATGACGGGACAGATTTTCGTCTTCGTCGCGGCCGAGATCCAACGCACCGTGTGCGAAATCAGTGGTTGGACAGAGATCATTCTCCTTTCCATACTCGCCTTCCTGCTCTTCATTCAGAATTACAGCAAGTTGGCAACGGTGCTTTCCGGCGTACTATTTGTGGCTGCCGTCGCAGCGCATTTCCTCATCACACCGCAACTCATCGCGCAAAGCCGGACACTCGATTTCCGGCCCGAGGAGATGATGCTGCTGGAGCGGACTCGGCTGTCGAGCCTGAATTACCTGTACGCCACCATGATCGGCTTCCGGTTGCTGGTGGGCGCGTGGATGACCGGAGTGATGATCTATCGTGGCTCGAACAGCCGGTTACGCCGCAGGACCAGCCGTGTCGACGCGATCGATGACGCCGAGAACAGCCATGTCAATGGGTGATTCCGGGCGATTAACGCTGGTCATGGCGCTGTAGCCCTCGGTCACCAGAAGCACCAGGTCGCCGAGGCCGGCGTCGACGGCGTCAACGGCGATCACAGCATCACCGCGGGGCGTCTGTAGATCCAGTTCCAGAGGCTGTACGAGGAGCAGTTTCTGCCCCTCATGGCTGGCGTGTTTATGGGTGGCGGTGACGTCGCCAATGATGCGGGCGATCAACATGAGCCGGCTCCGCGGTCCACATTGACGGTATCGACGATGCCGACGATCGTCATTTCCGTTGGCACTTCGGCCGGCAGGAAGGGAAAACTGGACTCTTTGCCCTTGGACCAATAGACCAGTTCGCCGGCTCCCGCGCCCATGGCGTCGGTTACCACCAGGCGCTTACCCGTCGGCTTGCCTTCGGGGGTCAACGGCTGGACCAGCAGCAACCGCTGCGAGGCGAGCGCCGGATCCTTCACCGTAGACCAGACACGGCCAATGACGCGCCCCAGGTACATGCGCTAGGTTCCTTTGCTGCCTTCATCGATCGAGAGAGAATCGACGATGCCGATGATGGCGGTGTCCACCGGCTTATCTTTGCAGCCGTCGGCCATGCGGGCGCTGGAACCGCTCACCAGAATCACGGTTTCGCGGAATCCGGCGCTCACGGTATCGATAGCGACCACGTAGCCGGACTCATCCTTCCCCTCCGGCGTGACCGGCTTGCAGATGAGGAGTTTGCGCCCCTCCAGACGGGGATCCTTGCGCGTAGCGACGATGGTACCGACGACCCGGGCGAGTATCATTTTCCGTTGCCCTTCCCGATGGGCAAGACGCCTTCCAGCCCGGCGTGCGGGCGCGGGATGACGTGCACCGAGACCAACTCGCCGACGCGGCGGGCGGCGGCGGCGCCGGCGTCGGTAGCGGCGCGGACAGCGGCCACATCGCCGCGAACGATCACCGTCACGTAGCCCGAGCCCACCTTCTCCCAACCAACCAAAGACACGCGGGCAGACTTCACCATCGCATCGGCGGCCTCGATCATCGCCACCAGGCCCCGCGTCTCCACCATTCCTAATGCATCACCCATTCGATCTCCCGTTCATAGCGTACGCCGAAACACGTGCCGATGTCATCGTCCCAGCCGTGCCGAGACGGCCTCTTCAATCAGTGAAATCAGTTCGTCGCGGGTCACCGTGATCCGCTCGCCGCCGGTATCTTCGGCCGTGATGGGGCAGCCCGGTTCCATGGTGGTGTGCGACTGAATGCCGTAGCGGCCGCGGGCGTCAAACAACTTGTCCACCTCGGCCCTGGGCAAAAGCTTCGGCCCGCCCAGCATCTCCGCCACCAGGGCAATCCGCGCGACATGTTCCAGCGTTTCCATGCGGAAATAGGCCTGCCAGATCTGCTTGCCCGCGCAGACGGCGCCGTGGTTACCCAGCAGGATGGCGTCGTGCTTCGGGATGAACGGCTTGAGTGTTTCGCTCAGCGCGGGCGTGCCGGGCAGGCCGTAATCGGCCAGAGGAACACAGCCCAGCATCACCACCACTTCCGGCAAGATGGCCTGATTCAAGGGACGGCCGGAGACGGCGAAGCCGGTTGATACCGGCGGATGGGCGTGCACCACGGCGCCGACATCGGGACGCATGCCGTAGATCGTCAGGTGCATCATGATCTCGCTGGTGCGCTCACGGCGGCCTTCCACTTTGGTGCCTTTGGCGTCAACGATGATCAGATCGTCCGGCGTCATCATGCCCTTGCTGATATTGGTAGGTGTGCAGAGGAACCGGTCCTCGCTCAACTTGATGCTGAGATTGCCGTCGTTGGCAGCAACCCACCCCTTCTGGTACATGAGCCGGCCGATTTCGCAGATTTGTTGGCGCAGTTCGCGCTCGCTTTCGGCCATGAGAGCCTTTATTTTATCAGAGGGAGGCCACACAGGCGGCTGTTAGACTGGAAGTCGTGAGCGCCAGCCGACTGTGCCCGAATTGCCGTGCGTTAGTAGACGCCCGGGCCGACCAATGCCCCTATTGCGCCGCCCCGTTGGGTGCGATGGGGTTCCGTCTGGCCCAGAGCAGCGGATTCACCGACAAATTGATGCCGAACGGCAAGATGGCAGTGGCCCTGCTTCTGCTAGTGAACTCCGCGCTGTATGTGGCCATCGCCTTCGCTGGCGCCCGCATGCTGCCGCAGTATGGGGCCAAATGGCTGCCGGCGATCCTCGGCGGCGACTGGTACCGTCTGATTACGGCCGGATACCTGCATACGCAGTTCTTCCACATTCTGATGAACATGATGGGGCTCTACAATATCGGCCCGATTGTGGAAGAGATCTACGGCACCCGGCGGCTGTTCACGCTCTACACGGTAGCCACGATTGTGGGCTTCACGCTGAGCGCCATGTGGTCGCCGCGGGTGCCGTCGTTGGGCGCAAGCGCTGGTATTTTCGGCTTGTTGGGGGCATTGATCGCCTACGGCGTGCACAGCAAGTCGTTCGCCGCGCGCCATCTGCAGACGCAGTGTCTGATGAACGCAGGCATCGGGTTTATCATGGGCGGATTTCTGCCGATGATCGACAACGCGGCCCACTTGGGCGGCTTGATTGGCGGTTTCGGCGTTGCCTACTTCGCCGGGTTGCCCCGGTGGGTAGATGACACGCGGGAGAAGTTCTGGGGGCTGGCATCGCTGGTTTCCCTGCTGCTGACCCTTTACGCGTTCTACGAACTCACCTATCGCGTTTTCCTGCGCAAAGTGGGATAGGGCGTCGCCGGGCCTTTCACCGAGTGCCAGATGGCCTCATTGAGTAACCCTTCCGGGGCCACGTCCGGTTCGTCCAGATCCATGACCTGCGAGGCCCGGGCCAGTTCCAACATTCGTCCTTGCAGCGCCTTCAGCGGCGGGTTCATCTCATCGAGCGGAATCCGGTTCGCGATGGCGGTGTAGGGTTCCAACCCGGCCTGGCGGGTGAACACTGGGAACATGGGATCGGCTGCCAGGTCGAACTGATTGGAGGGGGGCAGGCCCAGCAACTGCTCGATGGTGCGGTACATGTTGATGGTGGTGTAGAAAGTGCTGTCGGTGCCGCGGCCGCGGGTATACGGGCTGATCACCATGGCCACGGTGCGGTGGCCGTCGACGTGATCGACTCCGGATTGCGAATCATCCTCGACGACGAAGATCGCCGTCTTCGGCCAGAGTTTCGAGTGGGAGACGGCGTCGACGAGCCGTCCGAGCGCCAGATCGTTGTCAGCCATCATCGCCCGCGGCGTGGGAAACCCAGGACTGGTACCGGACGTATGGTCCTGCGAAAGGAGAAGGACGCTCAGCTTGGGGACGGCGTTGGCGCGTTCGGCGGCGCGGTACTCCTCCAGAAAACGGTCGACACGAACCTGGTCGGGGACACGAAGTTCGTAGGCCGGCACGGAGGCCGAGTAGACTTCGCGCAGCCCGAGAATGACGGCTCGTGGGTGAATGGAGACCTTTCGCGTGCCTTGCTTCCAGTCATTGTAGATATCGGTCCAGGTGGCGGACGACGGCGTGATGGTGTTCAATCCACGTTCGCCGAAGGCACGCACGCTCACACCGTGGCGGCGCGCGTTGTCCCAAATAAACTCCGTGGGTGCGAACAGCATCGGGTTTTGATCGTTACGGCCGTTGCTGTACTTGAACACCCAGTCGCTGGCATAGCCCTGCGTGCACCAGCGGTGCCCGAGGGCGGACTGATCGGCCGGCTGATAGAAGTTGTCCAGCAGCGCATACTGCTCGGCCAGCGCATGGTGATTCGGTGTCACCTCGCGGCCAAAGATGGCCAGCGACGGGTCACCGTTGCCGGCCGCGACGTCGCCGAAGATCTGATCGTAGGTCCGGTTCTCCTTGATCACATAGATCACATGTTCAATTGGCCTCGGGGTCTCGCCCTTTGCCGGGCGGACGGCGCCGGGTGCGTGGTTGTCCTGCAGGACCTGCTGTGTGTGTTTCGCCAGATTTTTCAATTCCGTGAGCGGCACGAGCGCGAGCACACCGGCGCGGTCCTTATAGCTCCGGCCGGTCCCATTCGCCACCGGAGCGACGGAACCGAAGCCGTAGCCATTGGCGATCAGCAGCTGCTTGGAGTCCTTGGTGAGCGCGACGGCGGTGGGATACCATCCGGCCGGCAGAAAGCCAGTCACTTTGGCCGATGCCAGATCGACGACGGCCACCGCGTTGTTGGCGGCATTCGCGACGAACATCGTCTTGCCGGCGGGGTCAATCGCCAGCGCATTCGGCGAACTCCCCAGCGGCGCCTTCTTGTAGAGCGGTACGGCGATGCTTCGATCCAGCTTCAGGCTGCGGGTATCCACCTGCGCCACGGTGTCGGAGTTGGCATTGGCGACGTAGAGCTTCGATTGATCCGGCGAAAGGGCCAAGGCACTGGGATGGAGGCCAACCTCGAGTTCGGCCTGGGGCGTTCCGGTGGCGATGTCGAACACCGATATCGTGCCGGATGAGGGGATGCCGGTGCGTTTGTCGACGACCACCGGATGGATTCCGTCGGTCGGGTCACCGGCGCGCGGACGCCGCCCGCCCCAATTGGAAACGAACAGTTTCCCGTTGGCGATGGCCACGGTGTAGGGGTAAGTACCCGCCTGCCAGAAGTCGATCTTCCTGGTCGCCAGCGTCACGCGGGCCACCAGATGCCGCAGGTTGCACGCCACAAAAAGATACTGCCCGTCGGGGCTCAACGCCAAACCGCTGGGCGCGCTGCCGGGCAGAGGGATCGACCCGGCGGAAGCGAATTCGCCAGCGCCGGCGCGGCTGAAGATATGAACGGCATTGGACGAACCGCCGCCGACATAGAGCGTGTTGCCATCGGCGGTGAAGGCCACACCGGTAAAGCTGTCGGCAATCGGCAGAGTCTGCGCCACGCGTGCCGTTGCGAGGTCGATCAGGTGCAGCGCGCGGGGGGCAAAGTTAGACCCGGTGACCACCGCCGCCGCCCGCCCGTCCGGCGACATGGCGATTCCCAGCGGACGGTCCTTCACCTCGATGAGGGTCCCGAAGGGACGCACCGTTTGCCCGGTGGGCAGCAGATAGGTGCCGTCCGGTTGCTTCCCCACCAGCCGTTTCCAAACCGGCTGGCTGATGAGCGCCACAACGGCAACGGCCCCCAGAATCAGATAGCGTCGCATCACGTCCTCTTCGCCGCGGCTAGCGGCAGGTTGTCGTCCACAATCGCCTGGGATCCCATCTCCGAGATCACTGCGCTCAGATTCGGGTTCCGGAGCGCCCAGGTGTAGGCCTTCATCGGACGCTTCAGCGGTCCCGGCATGGCCTGTTCGATGATCGCGATCCGCTCCGGTGAATCCGTCTGATTCGGGCGCCCGCCAAAGACTGGCCGCGCCACCTTCATTGCGATCACGCCCAGTCCGGCGCGGTGAGCGCTTTCCACCGCCTTGGCCGTCCGGGGATGATTCACGATGTTGTAGGCCACCATCGCCGCGGAGTAGTGTTTCGCACGCACCGCCGCGGCCAGAATGCCCGCCGGATCGGTGTGCGCCGAAACGCCGAAACTGCGCGCCTTCCCCGCCTTCTTCAGCAATTCGAAGGCTTCGAAAATCTCGGGATAGTTCAAGAGTTCCGATGGCGTGCTCGCCCCGTGCGGACACATCAGCAGGTCGAGATGATCGGTTCCCAGCCGGGCCAGGGACTCGTCGACCGACTTCAAAATCAACTCCTTGTAGTTGCGTTTGCGGTCGATCTGCCGCCCGTACTCCCGCTCCATTACGTCGGCGAGCACGGCGCCGTCCAACTCTCCGCGCTGCGCAGCGAAGTAATTCACCAGGTAGTTCGGATCGTCCGTTTTCCGCCTCGCGATTTCATCGAGTGCTCGATTTTTCAGCTGTTTCTGGCGCGGCTCCGGGAGCGAGTCGAAGATGTCCTTGAACAGCCTGGTCCGGTTCACGTCCCAGAGGCTGATCTTTGAATTCAAGAAAAACTGGTCGCGCTTTCGGGCTTTCAATACCCGGGCATAGCCCTGCTCGCTAACGGTGTTCCCGTAGGCGGGAGCGGTATCGAGATAGTTCAGGCCGCGATCGAGTGCGCTCAACACGTGCTCGTAGTTGTTCGGGGCAATCAGGTTGCCGCCCATCACCACTTCGGAGATCATGTAGCCGGTCCGGCCCAACCTGCGATAGGCGACGCCGGACTGTTTATTTCGCCACTCTCCCGCTTCGGTGGCGGGGGCCGCGTCCGCTTTCGAGGTAATCGAAGCCGCCAATCCGGCGGCGAAAAATTCACGGCGGTCCAGCATAGTGGCTAGTTCTCCTCTTGTTCAAACAATTCTGAGCGCACAACGCGCTCGCCGCGGAAGATGACGGCGGAGATCCGTTCGGTGACGGTGATGTCTCGAAGCGGATTTCCGTCCACCAACAAAAGGTCTGCTTCCATTCCCGGCTTCAGCAGGCCGATGCGGTCTCCGGCGCCGAGCGCCGCCGCGGCGCGCCCGGTTGCCGATTGCAGCGCTTCGGCGGGCGAAAGTCCCGCCTGCACGAGCAGCGCCAGTTCCCGGTGGATCCCGGGACCGTGGACCAGGAGCAACTGTCCCGAACCAGATCCAGCCACCACCCGCGCACCCGCGCCCGCCACATTCGCCGCGCGCGCCTGATACTTCACCTCTTGCGGGGTCAACTTGCCCAGTGCTGCGCGGAGCCGTTCCAAAGCGCCTTTCGGTGCCACCTGCTGTACCAGGCTGCGCTCGATCAACTCCGCACGGGGCATCGTCAGCGCCTCCCAACTCGCCAGCGACGGAATCCAGACGCCACCTGCGGGAGCGGAATCCCCTCCGATTACTTGTGCCGCGCCTTCCGCCGCGGCGATCGCCAGAATCGGCAGGCCTGCCGTTCGCAGCGCCGCATAAACCGCCTCGGGAAGCCGCGCCGGGTCGGCATAGATCGCCGAAGCTCCCGCGCGCTTCAATTCTCCAGCCATCGTCAAGGTCTGCTCCGCCGTCTCTGGAGTTCGGTAATACTCGGCGGCAGCCCGATTCCGCACGGCTTCCGGGAGGCTTCGGAGCGGACCTTCCGCCACTCCGGCCGGCGTCGTGAACAACGGCCCGGTGAAAAACACCTCACTCGCCAAACGCTCCCCGCGCGCCACACGGTCCCGCAGCCGGCCGATGGGAGCCACACTCTCGCCTACCGAGCGAACCGCCGTCACGCCCGAATACAGGTAGGCCACATGGCTCCAGTCCATTTGCCGATTCAGGTCGGCGCCCGGAGCCACCTCCGTCGTACTGAGCCGTACACTGGTGTCGATCAGGCCCGGCAGCAGCGTCTTTCCGCTCCCCTCAATCGGTTCCGCCGAAAGACTCTTCGGGTCCGGCGCATCCCCCTCAAACACCTGCGCAATCCGGCCGTCGCGGACCAGCAGGGCCCCCCGCTCCACCACACGCCCGTCTCCGATAAACAGCCGAACGTCGCGAATCAGCAGCGTCCGGCTCCGCCGTAACTCCCGCTGCAGCACCTTCGCCTGAGTGAGCGCCTCCTTGCTGTAGGCCTGGTAAACGCCGAGGATGAGGAACGGCGCCAGCGCCGCCAGCACCCACAACTTCGCCGACGATTTCACCTTCTCTTCCTTCTCCCACCGGAAGAGTTTCACCGAGAGTAGCATGCCCACGCACAGCGTCAGCAGCAGCGCCACCAGGCTTTTCCACTGCTGATCCAACCCTTCTTTCCGAAGCAGGATCCCCTGCAGTCCCGCAAACAGATGCGACGACGGGATGAACTGCGCCAGAATCTGCACCCACGTCGGCATTGCGCTCACCGGAAAGGTGGCCCCGCTCAGGAAAAGCATCGGCAGGTAGCAGAGCTGGATGAGAATCTGGCTCTCCTGCATGGAGTTGACCACAGAGGCGATGATCAGACCCAGCGACCGGAACGCCAGAACCGCCACGCTGAGAAAAAGGAATAGGGTGAACGGCCGCTCCGGCCAGGGCATCTGGTAGCCAAAATGGCCGAGGGCGATCAGAAAGACCGCCGACGGCAGGTAGTTGATCCACCCGGTAACCAGCCAACTCACCAGCAGCGGCGCCGCTGTCGTCGGCGCCACCTTGAACCGGCGCAGAATGTTCTGTTCCCGGTCAGAAACCGCCCGCATGCCCGCTCCGAAAAATCCGTTGCCGAGGACGCCAAAAATGAGGACGCTGGTCACCACCTGCTTGGCCACGCCGCTCCCCTGCCCCGCCGAAAGCATTTGTGCGAACAGGAAGAAGAAGATCAGCGGGAACACGTAGCCGAAGAAAAGTGCCATCCGGTCCCGGCTCATCAGACGCAGTGTAATGGCGATATTGGTGAGATAGGGCGTCATATCAATCCCGCAGGCTCCGGCCGGTCAGTTCCAGGAATACGTCTTCCAGGGTCGGGCGTTTCAGTTGAATATCCGCCAACTCCAAGCCGCGCTGGTCGATCCATTTGACAAAGTCCATGATGGCGCGGGCCGGCTTTTCCGCCGTTACGCTGAGCTGGGTTCGATCGTCGCTCAGGTGCGTCTTTGTCGCCTCCGGTTGCGGCGGATCGTCGCCCGCGGCCAGCGGCGCCGCCAGGCGGATCTCAATGCGCGAGGAACCGAAGGTGCTCGCCACCAGGTCGCGCGGGGCACCGATGGCGACGATTTTGCCCTGGTCGATAATGGCCACGCGGTCGCACAAGCGCTCGGCCTCCTCAATGTAGTGCGTGGTCAGTACGATGCTGCGATTTTTGTCGCGCAGTTCCAGAATCAGCTTATGAATCTCCAGCCGCACCTGAGGGTCCAGACCCGTGGTCGGTTCGTCGAGAAACAGCAACTGCGGGTCGTTAATCATCGCCATCGCCAGTGCCAAACGCTGTTTCTGCCCGCCGGAAAGCGAGCTGTAAAAGGCATCGCGCTTTTCCCAGAGTTGCAGCCGTTTGAGTAGTTCACCGCCGTCTACTGTGCGTTGATAGTAGGATCCGAACAACCGCATTGCCTCGTGCAGCTTGATCTTGTCGGGAAGATTGGTCGCCTGCAGGCAGACTCCGATTCGCTCTTTCAGCGCACGCGCGTCCGAACCAGGGTCAAACCCCAAGACCCGCGCCTCGCCCGCGGTGCGCGGACGCAGCCCTTCCAGAATCTCCACGGTGGTTGTCTTGCCCGCACCGTTCGGACCCAACAACCCGAACACCTCGCCTTGCTCGACAGTGAAGTCCACACCTCGCACCGCTTCCACGGCGCCGTAATGCTTCGTCAACCCAACCACTTGAATACACGGTTCGCTCATTTATTTCAGGTCCGCCACAAAGCGGACGTAGTTCCAGATGGCCTGCATCTCTTCCAGCGTATAGCCACGGACCACGCCGCCGTGCCGCCAATTCGTCTGCCGATGGATGGACTGCACTTCCGTATTGAGTAGATTGCGCAGCACCGGGGGATACGCCGTCAGGTCAAACACGCGCGTCGAGGCACCGCCTCGCTCCACCAGTACCGCGGGGAAACGCTCGCCCCCTTTCAGCAAAACCGTTCGCACCCCGCGCGGCCGGCCATAACGCAGAACTTGCGGACCGTCAGTCACCTTGATCGCCGACACTTTGGTAATGTCCGGCCCCACCGAGGTCCCGACGCCGTTCAGGCGGTGACAGATGGAGCAGCGAACCTCGCGCGCCAGGTCGAAAAACAACTCGCGTCCCGCGCGATGCTCCTCGGGAATTTCGAGCGCCTTTTCCAAGGCCGGTAAAGGGGCGGCTTCCGCCGCAGGCCCGCCCGTTACTTGTGCCGTCGCCGTCGCCAGACTCTGAATGTAGTCCGTCAGATCAACGATGTCGGCGTCGGTCAGCCGGTCTCCCCACGCCGGCATCGCAGTATTGGGAATTCCATTCCGGATCACGCGGACCAGGTACTCCCGCTCAAAGGTCCGCCCGCGCAACCGTTGACTCCGCGCCGCTGAGCCTCCGGCGCCATGGCAATATCCCACCGCACATCCCTGCGCGAACAGCTTTTCACCCCTCCCAATCGACGCCGGGGTCCCCAGCGCCCCTCCGGTCTGCGCCAGCGCCGTTGGCAGGATCAGCACCGCCAGTAGCCGTCTCATTTCGCCGGCTCCGGCAACGCAAAGACAAACACCGCGGATCCGGTTCGCAGCCTCTCCGTCTCCGGCCAGATCTGCGGCAACAGCCCCGCCACCGCCGACCCCCAACCCGTGGGCGTCGCCACGTATTGCCGGCCATTCACCGCGTAGGTCACGGCACTCCCGCGGTGCCCGGATCCGGTCTGGTAACTCCAGAGCTTCTTTCCCGTTTTGGCATCCAACGCGAAGAAAAACCCATCCGCGTCTCCGGTAAAGATCACATCCCCGGCGGTCGCCAGCACCGACGCCAGCAGCGGATATTTGTACTCATACAGCCACGCCCGCTTCCCGGTCACCGGATCATATGCACCCAAGTGTCCGCCCGCCTCGCCCTTTAGGGGCTTGTGCGTCAATTTGAAGGTCCCGCCGAAGTACACCTGTCCTTCCTTGGGCGTTTCCGGAACGGCGACCACGTCTTCACACCACTCAATCCCGGTGGTGTAGAACATCCCCGACTTCGGCGACCACGCCCCCTGATTCCAACTGCGCCCTCCGCCGATCGACGGGCAGATAATCTTTGACTTCCCCACCACCGGTTCATTTCGCCCCAGCAACTCACCCTTCGGCCCAACGCCGGTAATCCAGTTCAGGTTCTTCACCAGCGGCCAGGCCGCTACGAACTCGCCGCTCACCCGGTCCACCACAAAGGTATATCCGCCCTTGTTGACGTTGAGTAGCAGTTTGCGCGGGCGCCCGTTCACCGGCAGGTCGAGCAGCACGTTTTCATACGCGGTATCCCAGTCCCAGACGTCGTGCGGTACCTGCTGGTAGTGCCACTTCAGCTTGCCGGTGTCCACGTCCAGCGCCACCACGGAATCGGTATAGAGGTTGTCCCCCTTGCGATTGCCGCCCCAAAAATCGGCCGCCGGATTGCCAACGCTCCAATAGGTCAGGTTCAACTCGGCGTCGTAAGAACCGGTCATCCACGTCGCCCCGCCGCCAAACTTCCAACTGTCGCCCGTCCACGTTTCGTGGCCCTTTTCGCCCGGCCCCGGAATCGTCCAGAATCGCCACAGGTGCCGGCCAGTCGCCGCGTCGAACGCATTCACATATCCGCGGTGCGCCGAATCGCCCCCGGTTACGCCTACGATCACTTTCCCTTTCACCACCAGCGGCGCGGCGGTGATGTTACACCCGCACTGCATGGCGTCTTCTACGTTGACCTTCCAGACCTCGCGACCATTCTTGGCATCGAGCGCGACCACATGATTGTCGAGGGTTCCCAGGAACACCCGCCCGCCCGACACGGCCACGCCACGGTTCCACGGTCCGTAGAAAATGGTGAAACCCTTCGGAAGCTGGAAGTGGTAACTCCACAGTTCGCGCCCGCTCGCCGCGTCGATGGCATAAACCCGATTGTGCGAGGTGGACAGGTACATCACCCCGTCCACCACGATCGGCGTCGCCTGCAGGCCGCCTTCGGTGTCACCGGTTTGAAACGTCCATACCGGTGTCAACCTTGCCACATTCCCCGCGTTCACCTGGTCCAGCGCACTGTACCGCCAGGCGCTGGTCTGTCCGCCATAATGCGGCCAGTTCTCTCGGGTGGCGCCATCTTGCGCGAAAAGGCTGGCTGCGGCGAACAGGGCGACAAAGCGATGCATAGGGTCAAATGATTTTACTTCTTCAGCACACCGATGCAAGCCACACAGAACGCGGGCAGGTCTTCCGGCTTCCGGCTGGTCACCAGATTGCCGTCCACCACCACCTCCGCATCACTCCACTCGGCTCCGGCATTTACCAAATCGTCCTTGATCGCGAAAAAGCTCGTCGCCTTCCGCCCCTTCAACATCCCGTGCGCCGAACACAACACCCACGGCCCGTGGCAAATCGCCGCCACCAGTTTGCCTTGCGCGTTGATGTCGGCAACCAGTTTGTTCGCCAGCGGATGGCGCCGGATATGGTCGGGTGCAAATCCGCCGGGCACCACGATACCGTCAAAGTCGTCAGCCGTCACCTCGCTGTAGGACTTCTGCGCCGTGCACGGGTAGCCCAGTTTGCTCGGATAGCTCTTGCCGGCTTCGGCGCCGACGGTAATCGTCTCCACGCCCTCTTCCTGCAACCGGTACAAGGGCACCCACACTTCCATCTCCTGGTACATCTGATCGACCAGGATCGCCACCTTCTTGCCTTTTAGTTCCATACTCGCGATTGTAGACTAGAGCCTATGCAGGATTTCGAAAAACTCGGCGTGTTCTATCTCGGGAAAAAGGAAGACGGCCTTCTCCTGTTGGACTCCAAGGACCTGGTGACCCACGCCGTCTGCGTCGGCATGACCGGCTCCGGCAAGACCGGCCTGTGCGTCGGGCTGCTCGAAGAAGCCGCCATCGACGGCATCCCGGCCCTGATCATCGACCCCAAAGGCGATCTTTCCAATCTCCTGCTCAACTTTCCCGGCCTCGCCGCCGCCGATTTCGCCCCCTGGGTCAACGAAGAGGAGGCCCGGAAAAAGGGACTCACTCGCGATCAGTTCGCCGAAGAGACCGCCGGGAAATGGAAGAACGGCCTGGCCGCCTGGGGACAGGACGGCGCTCGCGTCCAGCGTCTCCGCGACGCGGCCGACTTCACCATCTACACCCCTGGCTCCTCGGCCGGATTCCCCGTCTCCGTGCTCCGCTCCTTCGGCGCCCCGCCGGAAGAGATGCGCGAAGACCGCGAAGCCATGCGGGAGCGCATCCAGTCCACCGCCACCGCGCTACTGGCGCTGATGAACATCACCGCCGACCCCATCCAGTCCCGGGAACATATCCTCATCAGCAAGTTGATCGAAAGCGCGTGGATGAACGGCAACGACCTCGACCTCGCCACCCTTATTCAGCAGATTCAGAAACCGCCGGTCACCCGCATCGGCGTGCTGGAAATCGAAGCCTTCTTCCCCTCCAAGGAACGCTTCGAGCTGGCCATTGCGCTCAATAATCTGCTCGCCTCGCCCGGTTTTGAAGCCTGGCTGGAAGGCGACGCGCTCGATATCGGATCGCTCCTCTATACCCCCCAGGGCCGTCCGCGAATGCCTATCTTCTCCATCGCCCACCTCAGCGATGCGGAGCGAATGTTCTTTGTCGCCCTGTTGCTGAACCAGATGGTCTCCTGGATGCGTACCCAGCCCGGCACCTCCAGCCTGCGCGCACTACTTTATATGGACGAGATCTTCGGCTACTTTCCGCCGGTCTCCAATCCGCCTTCCAAGCAGCCTTTACTCACCCTGCTCAAACAGGCCCGCGCCTTCGGCGTCGGCGTCGTCCTCGCCACCCAGAACCCCGTCGACCTCGACTACAAAGGCCTCTCCAACTGCGGCACCTGGTTCATCGGGCGCCTGCAGACGGAGCGCGACAAAATGCGGCTCATCGAGGGTCTGGAGGGCGCCGCGGCGGCCTCCGGCGGATCGGCCAACCGGGCCGCCCTCGATCAACTCCTCTCCAGCCTCAAGAGCCGCATATTCCTGATGAGCAACGTCCATCGCGGCGCGCTCGAGGTCTTTGAAACCCGGTGGGCGCTCTCCTATCTCAGCGGTCCGCTCACTCGCGCGCAGATCAAAACCCTTATGGCGGCCAAGAAGAGCGCGCCCCCGCCGCCGCCCGTCGCCGGCCAGGCCGCTCCGCCCTCCCCGCGCAAGGCAACCGAGGTGGTGGGAACCGCCCGCCCCGTCCTGCCGCCCGACATCGAACAGCACTTCTTCCCGGTGCGCGCGACCAGCGGCGTCACCTATGAGCCAGTCCTCTTTGGCGTCGCCCAGGTCCGCTTCACGGATACGAAAACCAAGATCGACGTCGCCCGCGAAGTGCGTTTCTGCACTCTCGTCGAGAACGGCCCCGTATGCGTCAACTGGGAACAGGCCGAAGAACTCGACATGGAAATCGCGGAACTGGAAAATGCGCCGCTCGATGGCGCTGCCTTTGCCGACCTCCCGCCCGCCGCCAGCAAAGCCAAGTCCTATGCCACCTGGAACAAGGAATTTGCCAACTGGCTGTTCGCTACCCAGAAACTCGAACTTCTCCAAAGCGTTAACCTGAAAACCGTTTCCAACCCGGGCGAATCAGAACGCGATTTCCGTGTCCGGCTCACCACCGCAGCCCACGAGGCCCGCGACCAGGCGGTCGCCGCCCTGCGCCAGAAGTACGGCCCGAAGCTCACCATGCTCGATGAGCGGGTCCGAAAGGCACAGCAGATGGTGGAGAAACAGCAGCAGGAGGCCACGCAGGCCAAGGTGCAGACCGGGCTCTCCATCGCCACCTCGGTCCTGGGCGCCATTATGGGCCGCGGCTTTATGACGAAGTCGGCTATGTCCAGTGTCGGCTCTGCCGCCCGCACCCTCGGCAAGACGTCCCGCGAAGGCCAGGATGTCGCCCGTGCCGAGGAAAACCTCCAGGTTGCCTTGCAGCAGAAAGCGGAGCTCGAACAACTGCTGCAGGAGGAAATGGCCAACCTGGCCGCTCAGTACGACACCCTCAACGAAACGTTTGAGACTGTCGTCATCGCACCCAAGAAGACCAACATCCAAGTGAAGCTTTTCGCACTCTGCTGGAGGGGGTAGGCGCCTTCGCCTACTCCACCCAGTCGGCCACGAAGATATTGAACTCGTAGCGGTGCTTGGCGTTCAACGAGCTGGAAAACACAAACTTCTTCCCGTCCGGCGAGAATTCCGGAAACGAGGTGAACCCGTTGAACTTCGTCAGTTGCCGCAAACCCGTTCCGTCCGTATTCACCACGTAGAGTTCAAAGTCGCGCCCGTCGCACTTGTGCATGTTCGACGAGAAAACAATCCGCTTGCCATCCGGGGTGAATGTCGGCGCAAAATTGGCACAGTTATTATTGGTGATCTGCTTCCGGTTCTTCCCATCGGCGCCCGAAATAAAAAGTTCCATTTTCATCGGCGCCGTCAGGTTTTCCTTCAATAACTCGTTGTACCGAGCCATCGTCTCCGGCGTCTGGGGATGATTCGCCCGCCAGATGATCTGTTTGCCATCGCGCGAATACACCGCGCCGCCGTCATAGCCGCGGCTGTTGGTCAACTGCTTCTTGTCTCCGCCCTCCGGATTCATGCTCCAGAGGTCCAGGTCACCCGATTCCATCGAGGTGTAGATGATGCGTCCGGTTTTGAAATTCACCGTCGCTTCGGCATCGTAGCCCGGCATCTTCGTCAGCTTGCGGACGATTTGCCCGGCATCGGTGGCCAGATAGATTTCGTAGCCCGGAAACACACCCCACAGGTAGCCTTTGCTGCGGTCCGGCGGCGGCGGACAGGCGTCGCCGGCCTCGTGCGTCGAGCCATAGACGATGTGTTTGTTGTCCTTCAGAAAGTACGCACACGTCGTGCGTCCCTTCCCCGTAGACACCAGTTTCTGCCCGCTCCCATCGGCGTTCATCACGAAGATCTGATCGCACGGATACGGCTCCCGCGTGGTCTGAAACACCAGCCGCTTTCCGTCCGGGGACCAGTAGGCTTCCGCATTTTGCCCGCCATTGGTCAACTGCTTTATGTTCTTCAGATTCGCGCTGTCCTGGGCAAGTACCGGCACCAGCAGCGCGGCCGTCATAACAATCTTCCGCATCATCCTTTTGTCCCCTCAAACAAGTTTCGTCCCTGCACCAGCGCCCGCATCTTCCCATCGGCAACGCTGCGCTGCAGCATCCAGAAGCCGCAATCCG
The DNA here is from genome assembly GCA_964430625.1 of uncultured Solibacteraceae bacterium. Taxonomy (GTDB): domain Bacteria; phylum Acidobacteriota; class Terriglobia; order Bryobacterales; family Bryobacteraceae. The sequence continues at coordinate 47,389 of CAYSFR010000042.1, read as the reverse complement.
GGTGCACGAAGGGAATCCGCCCGGGCCCCAACACCTTCTGCGCATGCTCAATCCGCGACGCAATCAGGTCCGGCGACTCAATACCATTGTCCTTAATATCGACCACGCTCAGCCCCAGCCCGATCCGCGGATCCAACTCCCGGAAGGCGTCCAATTCGTCGTAGCCGCGTCGCGCGAACTCCAGAATCAGGTGATCGCAATGCAGCCCGTTCATGAACGGCATCAGGTCCTTCCAGAACCCCTTCTGCACCGACTGCCCACCGTAGTTCCCGAAACAAATATGCACGCCGCGCTTCCCGCGAATCCCGTCCAACACATGATTGATGGCCGGCAACGCCCATTCCCGGTCTTCCGGATGCCCGCTGATATTGGCTTCGTCGATTTGAATCACCTCGGCGCCAATCCGCTCCATCTGGCGCCGCAACACCCGCGCAATCGCCATGCAAAGCTCCCCGCGGTCGCCGTAGTGCCGGTCCGTCAACACCTTGGTCAGCATGTGCGGGCCCGTGCAGGTGAACTTCAACTGATGCGCCGTCAACCCCTTGGTAAAGTCGTAGTCGCGCGCCAGGTTCAACACCCCGTCGCCGACTGCCTCATGCACAATCCCCGCCGGATCCGTACGGTACTTCAACTGGGTATCGGCGCGGAACTCGTCGATATCAGAGATGGAAAACCGCGTCCGAATGCCCGACATGCGGCTGATGAAATAGTCGATCATCCCGTTGGTTTCCGGATGGCTGGGGTCGAACCGGTTCAGTTCGCCGTCGGCCACCACGTCGATGCCCGCCAGTTCCTGCGTCTTCAAAACCACCATGATCGCGTCGCGCAATGCCCCTCGGGACGTATCGCCGAAAAGCCACTGCGGTGTGGGATAGCTGCCCACAACAGTTGTCAGGATTGCCATAAAAGAACCATTCTATATGGTGAATCCCACTATGCGACTCCTCCTGCCGCTCGTCGCCCTCGCTACGCTGGCCCACGCCCAGACCAAATTCGCCCAGTTTGAGGCCCGCGTTCTCGCCGCTGACCTCCGCGGCGGCTATCAGGTTGTCGCTACCGACATCAACAAGGACGGCAAACTCGACCTCGTCGCCCTCGCCAGCGGGATGACCGAATTGCTCTGGTTTGAAGCACCCAACTGGGAACGCCATGTCCTGGCCACCGGCCTCAAACGCATGATCAACACCTGGCCGCTCGATGTCGACAATGATGGCACTCCGGAATTCCTGGTCGCCCATGCCTTTGAGAACGAAGCCGCCCGCTCCGTTGGTATCGTCAGCCTCCTCTCCCATGGCCCGGACCTCCGCCAACCCTGGACCGTCCGCGAAATCGATCGCCTCACCACCTCCCACCGCCTCCGCGTCGCCAACGGCCTCTTCATCAACGCCCCGCTCACCGGCGCCTCCGCGGTCGCCCCCGAGTACCGGGACCACGCGCCGCTCGTCGCCTACCGCCCCGGCGACTGGCACCGCCAACTCATTACGAACGAGGACGAAGGCGTCGTCCACGGCATCTTTATCCACGATTGGAACCGCGACCGCCGCGACGACGTCCTCACCGCCAGTTTCAAAGGCATCCACGTCAACCTCGCCCAGCCTGACGGCAGTTGGAAACGCGAACTAATCACTCCCGGCGACCCCGCCACCTGGCCCAAATCCGGCTCCTCCGACGTCGCCGTCGGCGCCCTGCGCAACGAACGCTTCCTCGCCGCCATCGAGCCCTGGCATGGCCATCAGGTCTCCATCTACCGCCAGAAAGGCGGTACATGGGTCAGAACCGTCATCGACGACACCCTCGCCGATGGCCATACCGTCTTCACCGCCGACCTCAACGGCGACCGCAAGCAGGAAGTCGTCGCCGGCTTCCGCGGCGGCAAACGCGGCGTCTACATCTACTACGAGGAAGGGGGCCGCTGGATCCGCCACGTGGTCAGCGAAGGCGCCGTATCTGCCGCCGCCTGCACCGTGGCATTATTGAACGGCGACAACAAGCCCGACATCGCCTGCATCGGCGCCGCCACTCAGAATCTGATCCTCTACACACAAAAATGATCCGCCGCTACGCCGAAATGCGGCCCGACGAACTCGCCGCCTCGCTCCAGGAAAACCCGCTCGTTCTCTGCCCTTGGGGCGCCCTCGAATGGCATGGCCCCCATTTGCCGCTCGGCCTCGATGGTCTGGTCGCCGAAGCATTTTGCGAACGCCTCGCCGAAGCCACCGGCGGCATCCTCCTCCCCGGCACATGGCTGCCGATGACGACGCTCCCCCATCCGCACTCCCTCTCCCTCCCCACCACCGTCGTCTGCGCCGTCTGGCGCGCCATGCTCGATGAACTCGCCCGCCTTGGCGCCCAAACCGTCTGCATTATCACCGGCCACTACGCCCAGGGCCATGAACTGGAGATGTATCGCGAGTGCCGTGAGGCCATGGGCCGCCACCCCCAACTCCGCGTCATTGCCGCCTCCCCGCTCGAACTCATGCTCTCCGGCGACTTCCTTGACCACGCCGCCCGCCGCGAAACCGCCCAACTCCTCGCCATCCGTCCCGATCTGGTCCGCCTCGACCTTTTCGCCGAAGGCCCGCCCGCCACCAATGCCGTTCTCGGCGAAGACCCACGCCTGGCATCCGCTGCCGAAGGCGAACAACTCCTCGCCGATGGTATCGCCGCCTGGCAAAGCGCACTCCAACACTGGACCCGCGAAGTCACCGCCTACTTCTACCAGCGCCGCGAAAAGGAGTACCGCCCCTATCGCAACGAGTTCTTCCGCGACTCCTGGGAACAGGCCATAACGGACTGGTGGGCTGCCCGCTCAGGTAACGGATGAGCGAGCCGCCCCGAAGCGCTCGTACGCCCGGGTCTCCAGCACCTGGCGCAGCCGGCTGACTGCCTCATACACCTCTTCAAAGCTGTTGTATATCGGCGCCAGCCCCACCCGGATCAGATCCGGCGTCCGGAAATCCGGGATCACCCCATACTCCCCCACCAGCGCTTGCGTCACCCGCCACGCCTCCGCATGCCGCAGCGCCACGTGCGACCCCCGCCGGTCCGGGTCCAACGGCGAGGCGACCGTCACGCCCAGAGGCGCCAACTCCGTTTCCACCAGCCCGATCAGATACTCCGACAGAGCCCTCGACTTCGCCGCCAGGTTCTCGATTCCCGCTTCCAGCAGCAGATCGAGTCCCGGCTCGATGCACGCCATCGACAGCACCGGCGGCGTCCCCGCCAGGAATCGCATCACCCCCGCGGCCGGCGCATAGTCCGGCGCAAAATCAAACGGCGCGGCATGCCCAAACCACCCCGGAATCGGACTCCGCAGCCGGTCTTGAATCTCCCTTCGCACGTACAAAAACGCCGGCGCGCCCGGTCCGCCATTGCAGTATTTGTAGGTGCACCCCACGGCCATCTCCGCGCCGCTTGCCGCCAGGTCGATTGCCATTGCACCCACCGAATGGCTCAGGTCCCACAGCGCCCATGCGCCGCTCGCTTGGATCCGCCGCGTCTCCCCGGCCAGCGAATAGTTCTCCGCCGTCCGGAAACAGGTCAGCGTCATCGATACCAGTGCCGTTCCCTCGTCCGCGGCGCCCGGCGCATCGCCGGCAACCCGCAACTCTCCGCACTCCCCCAGCACATACCCGTCGGAGGGAAAGTTCCGCCGGTCCGTCACAATCCCCCGCCGCGGAGCCTGCGCCGCGACTGCCGCCGTCGCCAGCTTGAACAGGTTCACGGACGTGCTGTCGCACACCGCCACTTCGTCCGCCCTGGCCCCGATCAGCCGCGCAATCTTCCCGCCAATCCGCGACGAGAGCTCCAGCCATCCCTCGCCCCAGCCACGGATCAACCGCTCGCCCCACTGCCGGTTCACCAGGCCCGCCGCCAGTTCCCTCGTGCGGCGCGGCAGACGCCCCAGCGAGTTGCCGTCCAGGTAGATCGGCCCGCCGGCCTCGATCACAAATTCATCCCGGAATCGCCGCAACGGGTCGGCGGCATCCCTCGCTCGGGCGTCGGCTAAACTCATGCTTCCAACAGAACCTCCACCCATTCCACCCGGCCCTCCGTCCCGGCTTTCATATCTATCACCGCGTCCCCGTTCTGAATCGCCGCGCGGAACCGGTACACCGGGGTATCGGGCCCGGGCTTCAATCCATTCTCCACCCGCGCAAACGCCGCGCGCGCGCCGTTGCACTGCACCTCCCACCCCGACGCGTCACCCCCGCGCACCCCCAACCGGATCGCCGCCCGATACGTCCCCGCGTCGGCCCCCACCGGAACCCTCACACTGTACCAGCGCCCCGCCGACGCCTCGATCGGCAGCTTGTGCGCCACCTTCTCCCCCGGAGCCCACGTGTCCTGATAAGTCACGACGTGCCGCCGCGGCTTGCCCCGCATCGCCGCCTCGTCCCCGGTCTCCCGCAGCAGTTGCCCGTAGGTTGAGTTATCGTCCATCGCCGTCTGGCTGTCCATGTAGTTGAACAGGTAGATCCGGTCCGCCCCTTGCGCCAGATATGCCGCCGCCGATCCTCGCACCGTCTCCAGCGAATTCGTCTGGAACGGCCGCCCGCCCGCCGCCACCGACCCCGGAAACGCGTTCAAGCCCAACTCCAACCCGGCGCACAGCTCCACCTTCGCCGGCAGCAACTGCCGCCACAGGCCCACCGGCATGTCGTTGTCCACCGTCCGCCAGAAGTTCGTCACCGTCACGATGTCCACCAGCCCCTCGCGGGCCCAGGCCAGCGCATCCATCCCCAGCCGTAGCGCCGTCTCCGGCCGCGACGGCACCCGTACCGCAATCCGCCGCTTCGGCCCCAGCAGCCGCCGCACCCGCCGGTGGAACGCCGTTAGCACCCGCGCCCCTTCTTCCTCCCGCCCGGGTGGAAAGTGGAACCCGAACCGCATCCAGTCCAACTCCATCCCGTCGAACCCATACCGCCCGGCTACCTCTTCGATGAACCGGATGTTGTGCTCCTGCACCTCCGGCTGCAGGTAGTTCAACGCCCTGTCCCGCTGTTCCTGCCGGTACGGCACCCGCCGCCACTCCGGGTGCTGCTTCCAGAACTCGCTGTGCAGGTAGTGCCGTTCGTCGTCCACATTGTGCAGATCGTTCATCCGCACCGACACCCACGCCCCAATCCGGTGCCGTCGCGCCCGCTCCAGCCACAGCCGGTACGGGTCGATCCCCGCCTGATGCAACTGCCACGCCTGGTGCACCCAAGCTCGTGCCGCCTTCGCCTCCGCCGCCGGGACGCTGGCGAACATCGCCTGCGAATCGGGTCCCTTCGGATCATACCCGTCAAAAAAGGAGGTCCGCGTCTTCGACGGAAAACCCGCCCGCATCGCGTTCACGTTAAAGAACAGATCCCGCACCTGAGTCCCGGCGTACTGATCCACGAACGCCGAAACCTCCTCGGCGGTCAGCCGTTGGCCCGCTCGGCTGGAAAAGAAATGATTGGAATCTTCGTTCAGTACCAATCCACGCCGCCCAGGGGGTACGGCCGGGGCGGCGGCGAGGCTGGCGAGAAAAACTCTACGGTCCATAGGGGAAATAGTAAACTGAATGATAGTGGATCTCGAAAAAACGCTGCTAAGAAAAGTTGGTCAGGCTATCGAGCGTTTCGATATGATCCGCGATGGGGACCGCGTCGCCGTGGGTCTCTCCGGCGGAAAAGACTCGGTAACTCTCCTGGAAGCGCTGCTTTTATTGCAAAAACGCGCGCCCATTCAGTTCCAGGTCTGTGCCTTCACCGTCGAACAGGGCAAGTTCCTCGCGCCGATCGCTCCCTTTGGGGACTATCTCAAAGAGCGCGGCATCGAGTGGCTCTACGTCCGCGACGAACCCAGCTTTCGCCTGATCGAGGAGCAACCGGACCACGGTTGCGACATGTGTTCCCGCTTCCGGCGCCGCGCGGTTTACGATATCGCCAAACAGATGGGCGCAAACGTAATCGCCTTGGGCCATACGGCAGACGATTTTTGCGAATCTCTGCTGCGCAATGCAATGTATACCGGACGCCTTAGCGCGCTTCCGGCTGTTACCTGGTCGGCCAAAAAAGATTTCCGGCTGATCCGTCCCTTGGTTTTTGTTACGGAGGAGATCACCCGCAATTACGCCGCCGCCCTCGCGGCGCCCGTGATTCCCTGCGGCTGCTCGCAAAAAACGGGCACCGTACGCCGGACTCTCCGCGATATTTTCGGTGAACTAGAGAAGGAGCATCCCTACCTGAAAGAGAATCTCTTATCGGCGATGGGCAATATCGACCCGGATCGGTTGTTGGATCCCCGTTATCTCCCCGCCGATGCCGGCGGTCGCGCCCCCGCGGCGCCCCCGGCCAGTGCCGAACTGTTTCCCGTTGTCATGGAGCTGTAACCATCTTCTGGTTGCTACATTGGAATGCGCTCTGCGAAACTGGTCGAAGCCGGCAGTGAGGGACGATCAATAACCAGGTTGTGAGATCGAGGCAACATGAGAATTCTGCCCCGCGAAGAGAAATTCTTCGAACTACTAAATACCCAGACCCGGCTGATCAACGAAGCCGCTTCCGTCCTGCTGGAAGGCGTTCAGACCGGGAACTCCCACCTGAAGCTCATAGAGCCGCGCATTCAACAGTACGAGCATGAATGCGACGAAATCCTCCACGAAGTCTTTAAGCGGCTCAACCAGACTTTCATCACGCCGCTCGACCCGGAAGATATTCAGACCCTCTGCAGCCACCTCGATGACGTCATGGACGGCATGGAGGAAGCAGCCCACTGCATCGTCTCCTACAAAATCGACCCCATCCCGGCCCCCATCGTCGACATCTGCCGCTTCCTCGTCCAAACCGTAGCCGAAGTGAAGGCCGCCGTCGAAGTGATGGACAAGAACCGCGAGATCGTTGAACACTGCATTGAGATCAACCGGTTGGAAGATCAGGTGGACAAAATCGTTCGCCAAGCCATCGTGGACCTCTTCGAAGAAGAGTCGAACCCCATCCTGGTCATCAAACTGAAAGAAATCTATGACGTTCTGGAATGGACCGTCGATTCCTGCGAAGATGTTTCCGACGTCCTGCAAAATGTCGTCGTGAAAAATAGCTGAACGCTGCCCTCGCATGGATCCGAATTTCATCCTTGTCGCCCTGATCATCGCGGTCGCGCTCGCATTCGATTACATCAACGGATTCCACGACGCGGCCAACTCTATTGCCACCGTCGTCGCAACCCGCGTTCTCACCCCCACCCACGCCGTCATTTGGGCCGGTTTCTGGAACCTCTGCGCCGTATTCTTCCTCGATACCGGCGTCGCCACTACGGTCGGAAAGGGAATGGTCGACCTGAAGGTCGTCACCCCCTACGTCATCCTTTCCGGCCTGCTCGGCGCCATCACCTGGAACCTTCTCACCTGGTGGTGGGGCTTACCGTCCTCCTCCAGCCATGCCCTCCTCGGCGGCTATGGCGGAGCGGCCATGGGGAAAGTGGCCCTCACGCAGGGCGTCGGCCATGCCTTCGACGCCCTCATCATTAGCGGCTGGGTGAAGATGGTGTCCTTTATCGTCATCGCCCCGGTGGTCGGCATGACCCTCGCCTACCTCCTGATGGTCATTGTCCACTGGCTCTTCCGCCACACCATGCCCAACAAGGTCGATCGCTGGTTCCGCTGGCTCCAGCTTGCCTCTTCCGCCATCTTCAGCTTCTCCCATGGCGCCAACGACGCCCAGAAGACCATGGGCATCATCACCAGCGTCCTGGTCACCGCCGGTTACCTCCAGACCTTCGCCGTTCCCACCGCCGTCATCTGGGCCGCCTACATTGCCATCGCCGCCGGTACCATGAGCGGTGGCTGGCGCATCGTCCGCACCATGGGCGCCCGCCTCACCCGCCTCAAGCCGCGCGGTGGCTTCTGCGCCGAAACCGCAGCCGCCATCTCCATCCTCTTCCCCACCTACCTCCACATGCCGGTCTCCACCACGCATGTCATCGCTGGCTCCATCGCGGGCGTCGGCTCCATCCACCGCCTCAAAGCCGTCCGCTGGGGCCTCGCCACCAACATCGTCTGGGCCTGGCTGATGACCATCCCGGCCTCCGCCGCCGTCGGAGCCATTTGCATGCTCCTCATTAAATTCCTCGCCGGCAAAGACTGAAAATAATCGAAAGATTTTGCTAACAAAACACCGGTTGGTTACGTATCTCCAATCGATATGGGTCTTTCGAAACTTTTTACGCTGTCTTGTGTTGCTCTCGCCTTCTTCATCGTGACCCCCGAACCCGCCCGGGATTCGCCCACGAAGCTCGGCGATCCCGTCACCACCAAGACCACCAGCACGATCAAAACGCCCGCTAAGTAAGGATCTCTTTCACCACGTTTCCGTGAACGTCGGTCAACCGGTAATGGCGGCCTTGGAATTTGAACGTCAGCCGCAAATGGTCGATTCCCAGGCAGTGCAGAATGGTCGCATGCAGGTCATGCACATGCACCGGCTTTTCCGTGATGTTATAGCTGAATTCGTCCGTCGCCCCGTAGGAATGACCCGGCTTGATCCCGCCACCGGCCAGCCACATCGTGAAACAACGCGGATGATGGTCTCGTCCGTACTCGGTCGCCGTTAAAGGTCCCTGGCAGTATACCGTCCGGCCGAACTCCCCTCCCCACACCACCAGCGTGTCCTCGAGCATCCCCCGCTCCGCCAAGTCCTGCACCAGCGCCGCCGCCGGCTGATCCGTCGCCGCGCACTGGTTCGGCAGCGCCGTCGGCAGCGTCCGGTGCTGATCCCAGCCCCGGTGAAACAGTTGCACGAATCGCACGCCCCGCTCCGCCATCCGCCGCGCCAGCAGGCAATGGAAGGCGAACGTCCCCGGCTTCCGCGCATCCGGCCCGTAACGGTCCACCACATGCGCCGGCTCTTTCGACAGGTCCGTCAACTCCGGCACCGACATCTGCATCCGGTACGCCATCTCATACTGCGCTACCCGCGACGCCACCTCCGGATCCCCCGTCACCGCCTGCTGTTCCCGGTTCGCCTCCGCCAGCCCGTCCAGGAACTTCCGCCGCATCTCCCGGTCCATTCCTTCCGGATTCGACAGGTGCAGCACCGGATCCGATGCCGACCGGAACTTCACACCCTGGTAGCTCGATGGCAGAAACCCGCTTCCCCAAACCCGGTCCGCCAGCGGCTGATCCCCCAGCTTCGACCCCGCCGACGCCATCACCACATAGGCCGGCAAATCCTTGTTCTCACTCCCCATCCCGTAGGATAGCCACGCCCCGATCGACGGCCGTCCTGCTAGCTGAAACCCCGTCTGCAGGAACGTGATCCCCGGATCGTGATTAATCTGCTCGGTGTGCATCGACCGGATAAAGCACAGTTTGTCGACAATCTTGGCCGTGTGCGGCAGCAGTTCGCTCACCGGAGCCCCGCTCTGCCCGTGCCGGGCAAACTTATAGATCGACCGCGCCAGCGGAAACCGCGTCTGCGTCGCCGTCATCGCCGTCAGCCGCTGTCCCTGCCGGATCGACGGCGGCAAATCCGTCCCATGCAACTCGTCCAGCCGCGGCTTGTGATCAAACATCTCAATCTGCGACGGTCCGCCATACATGAACAGGTAAATCACCCGTTTGGCTTTCGGCGTAAAGTGCGGCAGCGTCTGCTCGGCCCCCATCAGCGAATGGGCGGCGGCAAGCGTAAGAAAATTCCTGCGTGTCTGCATGGCCTATTCCTTCGTAACAGCGGCGTCGAGATTCAAAATCAGGCTGGCGACAGTGGTCCACGCCGCATGCTCCACGGCGTCAATCGCCTTATCCCGCGGCGAATCCCCCTGCGTCAGAAACGCCTCGGCGTCCTTCGGCCGCGCCCGGTAGCGATCCTGCGCATAGGTCAGCATTCCCCGCGCCGCAGCAGCTTCCTGCGCTCGCGGCGACCGCGCCAGCACCAGTTGAAAGGCTCTCTCCAGCCGGCCCGCCGTATCCGCTCCCCCTTCCCGGATCGCCCTCTGCGCCAGCGCCCGCGCCGCCTCCAGAAACTGCTCGTCGTTCATCAGATGAAGCGCCTGCAACGGCGTGTTCGTCCGCCCTTCCCGCACCGTACAACTCTCCCGCAGCGCCGAATCGAACGTAGCCATGAACGGCGGTGGCGTCGTCCGCCGCCAGAACGTGTAAACGCTCCGCCGGTACAGCGCGTCGCCCTTATCCCGCTTGTAATCCGCCCCGCCGTTCTCGCTCCACAGCCCCGCCGGCTGATACGGCCGTACCGAGGGTCCCCCCTGCCGGTCCACCAGCAGTCCCGACGCCCGCAGCGCCTGGTCCCGCACCATCTCCGCCGGCAACCGGAACCGCGGCCCCCGCGCCAGCAGCCGGTTGTCCGGATCCTTCTCCCGTAGCGATGCCGGCGCGCTCGACGTCTGCCGGTAGGTCTCCGACATCACCACTGTCTTCCACAGCCGCTTCACATTCCAGCCGTTATCCATGAAATCCACCGCTAGCCAGTCCAACAACTCCGGATGGCTCGGCCAGTCGCCCTGCGACCCGAAATCCTCCACTGTCTTCACCAATCCCACCCCAAACGCCATCTGCCAGATCCGGTTCACCGCGACCCGCGCGGTCAACGGATTCCCCCGGTCTACCAGCCACTGCGCCAGTCCCAATCGGTTCGCAGGCGCACCGGCCGGCAACGGATGCAGCGACGCCGGCACCGCCCGGTCCACCTTCTCGCCCGGCTTATCGTAAGCGCCGCGGATCATCAAGAACGTATCCGCGCGCTTCGGCAACTCCCGCATCACCATCACCGTCGGGATCGTCTGCTCAAAGGCCTCCAGATTCGCCGCCGCCGTGCTCACCGCCGCTCGCGCCGACCGGATATGGGCGTCCGCGCCTAATTCAAAAAACGCCTGCCGCAGATATTCCCGGTGATTCTCCGTCCGCTGCCCGGCCGGAATCCGCGCCACCTGGCCCAACGGCTGCGCCATCGCCAGCATAGCCGCGTCCGCCGCCCGCAACACCCGCGAATACGACCGGAACCCGGCCAGTTCTCCCTCGAACCCCTTCGCCCAGCCGCCGCCGGCACCGAAGGCGAGCTTCCCCGGACGCCGGAAATCCTGGTTCAACGCATCCAACTGCACGTCCAACTCCCACGGCTCCCCGTCCACATACAGCCGGAATCCGTCCGCATACCGCGAACCGTCGTAGGTCACCGCCACGTGATACCAGCGGTTCTTCTCCATCGCCTTCTTGGACTCCAACAGGATCCCGTCATCCAGGCGCCTCTGCGCAAAGTGCAACTGCAGCTTTCCGTTCTCCAGGTGGAACCCGTAGCCGCCTGGCGTGCTCTCGTCGTCGCTCATCCGGTGCAGAAGCACCCCGTTTCCGTTCGCCGATTTCACCCGGAACGTAATCGAAAAGCGGTCCAAATACCCAAACTGCGCCTGCTCGCCCAACTCCAGCCGCTTTTTCCCGTCAAAGCCCACCGGCGTATCCAGCAACTCCGACTCCAGTTTCTCCTTCGACAGCCACACCACGTCCGCGGCGAGGCCCTTTTCCCACTTCGCCTGTGCCGCCCCTATCGCCGGTTCCATCGCCTGAAACGCCTTCTCCGCCCCGGCCAGCGCCCCGCGCAACGCGCGTAACTTCCCCTCCTGGTCCGCCGTGGGCGCCGCCACCAGCGGCGGCGAATTCCCATACTTCAAGTACCGCCCAGGCTCGCCAATATTGTTGAAGTAGGAAAAGAACTGGTAGTAGTCCTTCTGCAGAATCGGGTCGTACTTGTGGTTGTGGCAGCGTGCGCATCCAACCGTCAACCCCAGGAATACCGTACCCATCGTCTCCACCCGGTCCGCTGCGTACTCCATCAGATACTCTTCGGCCACAATCCCGCCCTCGGAATTCCCGCGGTGATTCCGGCTGAAACCGGTGGCAATCTGCTGCGCTCGCGTCGCGTTCGGCATCAGGTCACCCGCAATCTGCTCCATCGCAAACCGGTCGTAGGGCATGTTGTTGTGGAAAGCGTCGATCACCCAGTCCCGCCACCGCCACATAATCCGCTCTGCGTCCGTCTGGTACCCGTTCGTGTCCGCATAGCGCGACGCATCCATCCACCGGATCGCCATCCGCTCGGCATAGTGCGGACTCGCGAGCAACCGGTCGACTACCTTCTCATAGGCATCCCCCGCCCGATCGCGGACAAACTCCTCCACCTCTGCCGGTGTCGGCGGCAACCCCGTCAGGTCGAAAGTCACTCGCCGAATCAGCGTCCGCCGGTCAGCCTCCGCCGACGGCGCCAGCCCTTCCTTGGCCAGCCGCTGCCGGATGAAATAATCCACCGCGTTCTGCCCCGCCTTCGCCTCCACCTTCTGCGGCGGGATGAAGGACCAGTGCTTCTGCCACACGGCGCCTTCCCGGATCCAACGCTCCAGCGTCGCAATCTCCGCCTCGCTCACCACGTTTCCCGTGTGCGCCGGCGGCATGCGCAGCGCCTTGTTCGGCGAACGAAGCCGCGCCAGCAGCGAACTTTCCTCCGGCTTGCCGGCAACAATCGCCCGCCGCCCGCCGCCCAGGTCGGCCTTCGCCACGTCTTCCTTGTCCAGACGCAGCCGGATCCCCTTGTTTCCCGCATCCTGCCCGTGACAACTCAGACAGCGATCCGAAAAAATAGGCCGAATATCCCGATTGAACTGTAGCAGTTGCGCGTACGCGGCGGCGGCCAGAAACACCGCGGCGGCAATGGACTTGGATGTAACCATTCCTTTGCCGCCCAGTATATTCGATTCGGAAGGGGTTCTACTTCTTCCCTACCGCAATCAGCTGATTCCGGTTCACAACAAACATGTTTCCGTTGGCCGGCACCGGAGTCGAATAGATCGAGCTGCCCATGTTCGTCTCATACAGCAACTTCTTCGTCCGCCCCGCCGCCAGCACCGAAACGTCGCCATCCTCGTCGCCCAGGTAGACTTTCCCATCCACCACAATCGGCGATCCCCACACCGCGGCCAGCATATCGTGGTTCCACAACTCCTGCCCCGTCTTCGCGTCCAGGCAGTGCAGGAACCCGCTGAAATCGGCATAGTACAGCAGTCCGTTGTGCAGCGCGCCCGTCGAAATCGAGCGCCGGATCTTGTCGAAATGCCAGATCAGCCCCGTCTTCGTGATGTCGCCGCGCTTGGTCCCGTCAATCGCATACAGATGCCCCGGCCCTTCCCCGTGTTCCGGGTCCTGGCCGTTGCCGATATAGACGATCCCGTCCTGGATGATGGGAGTCGAGATCACTTCGTTCCGCGTCTTCGGCCACACGCTGTCCTTCGGGTTCATGTCGAACTCCCACAGCTTCTTGCCGCCCACCGCTTCATACCCGCGCACCCAGCCGTCGCCCTGCCCGATCACCACCTGCGTCACATCGCCAATCTTGCCGACCGCGGCCGACGACCACTGCCCGTGCAGAATCTTGTCGCCCACAGAATTGTCTTCCCACACCAGCTTGCCCGTCTTCTTGTTCACCGCGATAATCGACGGCGCCTTCGGCGACGGCACATTCACGTGGCTCTCGTCCTGCCCGTTGGAGGTCGACACATACAGTAGATCGCCCAGAATCACCGGCGAACTGTTCGCCATGTTGTGCTGGAACGCCCCCACTTCTTCCATCATGTCGAACACCCACAGGATGTCCCCGTCCTTCGGCCCGGTGAACTTTTCTCCCTTGAACGGACCGTCGTTCCCGTTGGCCATGCCCATCAGGTCGGCGGCAATGATCTCGCCCCGGCTGGAGACGTAGTAAACAATGTTGTTCTCCACCAGCGGCGACGAGCATACGCCCTGATACGGCCAGTCATTCACGCGCCCAGCCGCCAGCTTCTCATGCGTGATCTGCCACAAAAATTCCCCGTCGGATTCCCGGAAGGCCATCAGCACGCCCCGGTCGCCCGGCTGCTTCGGGTCCCGCAGCCCTTCGTTGTTGGTGCCTACCAGCACCACGCCGTTCGCCACCACCGGGTTCCCATAGCTCTGGGATCCCAGCGTTGCCGTCCAGCGGATATTCTCCTTCGTCGCCACATCCCACTTCTCCGGGATGCCCTTCATGTTGGAGACCATGTTGCGGTCCATCGTCCCGCCCCACATCGGCCAATCCTTCGCCACGTCGCCGGCAAGCAGGCCGCCAACAAACACCGCGCCGCCTAGCAGCGCTCCAAACACAGTTTTGCGTGTCATCAGTTCTTGGTCACCTTCACGTTATCGAAAAAGACTTCATACGGCGCATCGGCATAAATCCCCGCCGCGCCCTGCCGCTCGGCCAACGCGGCCGCATCAATCCGCTCCACCGTCCAGGCTGCCGGTTCCGGGTCGCTCTTCAGCCACACCTTCCCCTGCGCCTTCACCCGCCCGTCCGGCAGGTTCTCCACTCGCAACTTCATCGTGTACCAGGTGTCGGCCTTCCAGGAGTACTTCGCGCCCACGGTCCGCTCTGTCTCCGGCTGCCACGTCTGCAACTCCAACTTCTCCGCGTTTCCGAACAGCAGCAGATTGAACCGCTGTGCCACCAGCCCCACATCGCCCATCTGCCGCCGCTTCTGCGACGCCCGTACATCGGCCTGAATCGTGTAGTTGGACATGTCCGCCGGTCCCATGTATACCCGCGCCCGCTTCGTCGCCGGATTGTCGGCGAACTTCGCCAGCACCTTGTTCCCCTCTTCCTGCCGCACTTCAAACTTCGTGTTGCAGTTCACCCACTCCATCGGCACTTTCCCCGGCGCATACGACTCGAAGTCCCAGCTCCAGTCCAGCGGCGGAATCACCCTCGCCCGGCCGGTTCCCACCACGCCGCCAACGGTTGCCTTGATCAGCCCGGCCTGTGCCGTCTTGTCCGCCGAAGCCACGTACTTGCCGTCCTGGGAAATCATCCCCTTCAATCCCTCAATCGCCCAGGTCGCCTTGTCTTCCCGGATAAAGTTCCCCTTCTCATCAAACAGACGCGCCCGGAACGTCGCTGTTTCACCCGGCTTCAACAGCACTTCCGCCGGCACCACCTGCACGTACTTCACCGCCGCGTCAGCCGCCGCCTTCACCGGCTGCGGCAGATTCACCTTCGGCGCCGCCTGCTTCTTGCCGATCGCGTACGTGTTCTTCGTCGTCACCAGGAATACGCGCCCTTCGCTCACCGCCACCGACGCGATCACCTTCTCGCTCTCATCTTCCTTCTCGCCCGCCTTTACGAAGTTCACTTCGCTCAACTTCTCACAGCGGTCGTTATGCGGCTTCAGAATGAAGAACTTCCCGTTTTCCGTCCCCACATAGATCTTTCCGTCCGCCAGCACCGCCGACGACTTCTGAATCGTTCCCAGATTCTGCTTCCAGATCTGCTTGCCCGTCACCACATCGAACGCAAACAGGTTCGCCCCGTTATCGATCTGCAGGAACCGGTCGCCATCAATGATCGGCGAACTGAAACCCAGCTGATAACCGGGCAGGTAGAACTTCGCCTGCTCCCGCTTGATCGGCCCGCGCATCGTCGCGTCCACCGCCGCAAACAGCCCCATCTCATTGGTGTCCAGATTTTCTTCCGAATGCGTAATGTAGGCCGTCTTCCCGTTCACCACGACGCCGGTGTTCAACCCGCGCTTGGAGACATCGAACTTCCACAGCGATTCACCCGTCTGCGCCTTCACCGCGTGCGCGTTCCCGTCCCCGCCGCCGGCAATCAACTGCCGCACGCCGTCCACTTCGGCGATGATCGCCGGCGAATAGGTCGTATCGTAAGGACGTCCGCCAGGTGCGCTCAAATACACCAGGTCCCCGTTCTTCCGGTCAAAAGCGAAGAACCGCTGACCGGCGCGGGAATACTGCCCCCATCCCGTGGAAACACCGCTCACAATCACCAGATCGCCATCAATCACCGGCGACACCGTGCGCCCGCCGTGCGTCGTCACCAGCGCAAAATCCTCCACCAGCGACCGTTCCCATACCTTCTTCCCGTCCCGCGTAAACGCCGTCAGCATCCCATGGATGCTGAAAACATACACGTTCCCGGACACCGGGTCCACGCCGGGCGACGACCACGCCGCCCGGTGCGGCGGCACGTCGCTGTTCCACAAATTAATCTTCTGCTCCCACAGCAACTTCCCCGTATCGGCGTTCAGGCACACCAACCGCTCCTGCAGCGTCTTCGCCACGCCCGCGGTCGTCAAAATGTAGACGTGGTCGCCATGTACCACCGGCGCCGAGCGCCCTCCAATCGGCACTTTCCAGGACAGGTTCTGTCCCTCCGGTGACCACGCTGCGGGCAAATTCTTCTCCGGTGACCGGCCGTCGCGGTTGGGCCCGCGCCAGTCCACCCAATCCGCCATTAATGGCGTCGCAAGAAGAAGGACGGAACAAACTCTGTTGAGGTACGTTGAAGAGAAGAGAGGCCGCATGAAACTATCCCTGATTATAGTGCTGATGGCGATGTCGCTGGTTGCCGCCGACCCGGGCGAAGATCTACAGGTCGCTGCCCGGCGCGGTCAGCTAGCCGAAGTCACGAAACTGCTCGAAGCCGGAGCCCCGATCGAAAGCAAGAACCAGTATGGCGCCACGCCGCTCTACCTGGCTGTTTTTAACGGCCACACCGAGGTGGCAAAACTCCTGCTCGACAAGGGCGCAAACCCGAACATCACCGATACATTCTATAAGTCGTCCATCATCGATAGCGCGTTACAGAAGCAGCGGCCGGAAATTGTTCGCGCCCTCATCGCTCGCGGCGTCCCGCTTTCGCTCCGCCAGTTGAATATGACCATTGGCGGCGGAGACATCCCCACCCTCCAGGCCGCACTCTCCGCCCCCTTTAAGCCCGAAGACCTCTCCGCCGCCCTCAAGGCCGCCCTTTCCGCCAAGAAAGAGGAGGCCGCCGCCATCCTCCGCAAAGCCGGCGCCGTCGAACCCAAGGTCGTCAACGTCTCCGCCGAAACCCTCGCCTCCTATGCCGGCGATTATGTCTCCGCCGCCATCCCGCTCGGCATCAAGGTCACCGCCGACGGCACCACCCTCAAGGCCCAGGCCGATGGCCAGCAAGAATTTACATTGAGCACGGACTCGCCCACCGAATTCTCTTTCGCCATGGCCGGCATCCGCATGGTATTCGACGGCAAAGGCGGCTTCACCCTCAACCAGGGCGGCCGCGATTTCCCCTTCGTCAAAAAGGGCAGTGCCAACGCCCCCGTCATCCGCAAGGTCGCGGATGCCGTCCTCGCCTCCTACGCCGGAACCTACGAAACCGACGGCGCCCCCATCAAAATTGACCTCTCCGCCAAGGACGGCCAACTCGTCGCCGAAGCGAGCGGCCAACCCGCCGTCACCCTCCGCTCGGATTCGGACACCGAATTCAGCTTCGCCCCCATCAATCTCCGCGTCGTCTTCCAGGGTCCCGGGAAGTTCACTCTCTACCAGGGCAACCGCGAAATTGTTTTCAAGAAATCCGAAGGTGCTAAGTGAAACTCCTCCCCCTCCTCGCTCTCGCCTCTCTCGCCTGGTCCGCTGAGTCCTGGCCCCAATTCCGTGGCCCCAACGCCTCCGGCGTCTCCGCCGCCTCCTCCGCCCCCCTCCGCTGGAACGGCGAAAAGGGCGACAACATCCTCTGGAAAACCCCCATCCCCGGACTCGGTCTCTCCTCCCCGGTCATCCACGGCGACCGCATCTACGTCACCTCCGCCATCTCCGCCGACGCCTCCGCCAAAGTGAAGCACGGCCTCTACGGCTCCACCGAGTCCCACGCCGATACCAGCAAACACCAGTGGAAGCTCTACGCCATCGACCGTAAAACCGGCAAGATCGCCTGGGAGCAGACCGCCGCCGAAGGCGCACCCAAAACGAAGCGCCACCCCAAGGCCACCCAGGCCAATTGCACCCCCGCCACCGACGGCACCCACGTCGTCGCCTACTTCGGCTCCGAGGGCCTTTACACCTACAACGCCGCCGGCAAACTCCTCTGGAAAAAGGACCTCGGCATCGTCAACGCCGGCTGGTTCTTTGAACCTGATTACGAATGGGGCGCCGCCAGCTCCCCCATCATCCACAATGGCGCCGTTATCGTCCAGGTCGATCGCCATAAGGACAGCTTCATCGCCGCCTATCGCCTCACCGATGGTGCGGAACTTTGGCGTACCGCCCGCGCCGAAATCCCTACCTGGGGCACCCCCACCATCATCGAATCCAAGTCCGGCGTCGAACTCGTCACCAATGGCACCAAAGCCATCCGCGGCTATGACCCCAAAACCGGTAAGGAACTCTGGAGCGTCGGCCCCAACTCGGAGATCACCGTCACCACCCCCATCTTCGCCAATGACCTGATCTTCGTCTCCAACTCCTACCCGCCCATCCAGAAAACCTACGCCATCAAGCCCGGCTCATCCGGCGACCTCGCCAAGGAAACCGCCGCCATCGCCTGGTCCAAACCCCGCGGCGTCTACATGCCCACTCCCCTCGCCTACCAGGACCAGCTCTACATCATCCAGAACAATGGCATTCTCAATGCCTATGCCGCCAAAACCGGCGACAATGTCTACCAGCAGCGCGTCGCTACCGGCGGAGCCTATTCCGCCTCTCCCGTCGCCGCCGCCGGAAAAGTCTACCTCACCAGCGAAGACGGCGAAATCCACGTCGTCAAAGCCGGCGCCGCCTTTGAGATCCTCGCCACCAACCCGATGGGCGAGGTGCTCATGGCCACGCCCGCCCTCGTCGACGGCACCCTCTACGTGCGCGGCATGCAGCACCTCTTCGCCATTCAGGAAAAGAAGTAACCCGCCCTTACGGCTGGTAGAACCCCTTCAGCTTGTTCCCTTCGTCCCGGTTCGGCGCCTTCAGGTGCCGCAGGTTCTCGTACGGTAGCGCCATCAGTTCGGATGCCGTCCGGTAGGCGTCCGGATACACTTCGATCTCCACCAGCTCTTTGGCCGTTTCGATCTTCTTCTTCATCTCCGGTGTCACCACCACCAGCAGCTTGATCGCATTGTCGGCCAGCTTGTGCATCTCGAAACTTAAGTACGGATTCTTGACGAAAAGACCACAGTCCACCGTCTGCGGCGCATAAGTAAAGCCGAAAATGCCGCCGCGCGCATATTTCAAAAGGTCCCCTTCTTCTGCCGCGGGAACGATGCTGACGCCGTGCTGGCGGCGCAGCGATTCTCGCTCCTGCGCTACCTTTGCGACGACCGCCTCCGGCACTGGAACGGGAGCGGGAGTGATATTGACCATGCCCCCATTATCGCAATTCATCCCCTTTGCCCGATACAATACCCCCATGCCTTTGGCTCTGTTCATCTTCCTGCTCGCCGCCGCCTCCGCAGCCGCCCAGGACTTCGACCTCCTCCTCCGCGGCGGCCGCCTCATCGACCCCCGCAACAACCGCGACGGCCGCTTCGACGTCGCTATCCGCGCCGGCCGGATTGCCGCCATCGAACCCTCCATCGCCCCCTCCCGCGCCAGGAAATCCGTCGACGTCTCCGGCCTCCTCGTCACCCCCGGCCTCATCGACCTCCACGTCCACGTCTTCTTCACCGCCGGCAATCCCGGCGCCTGGGCCGGCGATAACTCCGTCCAGCCCGATGCCTTCTCCTTCCGCACCGGCGTCACCACCATGGTCGATGCCGGCTCCTCCGGCTGGCGCAACTTCGAAATCTTCCGCACCACCGTCATCGACCGCGCCCGCACCCGCGTCTTCGCCATGCTCAACATCGCCGGCTTCGGCATGGTCTCCGACGCCACCGAACAGCACGACTTCGACCCCGACGCCATCGCCAAACTCGCCGCCAAACACAAGGATGTCATCGTCGGCGTCAAATCCGCCCACTACCAGGCCCCCGATTGGGAATCCGTTGACGCCGCCGTTGCCGCCGGCACCAAAGCCAATATCCCTGTCATGGTCGACTTCGGCTATTTCCTCCCCCAACGCCCCTACTACAAACTCGTCAACGAACACCTCCGCCCCGGCGACATCTCCACCCACATGTTCCGCGGCCCCGTTCCCTACGTCGACGAAAACGGCAAACTCTACCCCTACCTCCTCGACGCACGCAAACGCGGCGTCAAGTTCGACGTCGGCCATGGCGGCGGCAGCTTCGTCCTCCGCAATGCCTCCGGCGCCATCAAAAACGGCTTCTTCCCCGATACCATCTCTTCCGACCTCCATACCGGCTCCATGAACGGCGCCTTCATGGACCTCCCCGCCCTCATGTCCAAACTCATGGCCCTCGGCCTCCCCCTCACCGAGGCCGTCCGCGCCACCACCTCCACCCCCGCCCAGCTCATCAAACACCCCGAACTCGGCCACCTCGCCGTCGACGCCATTGCCGATGTCGCCGTCCTCCGCGTCATGGAAGGCGAGTTCGGCTACTGGGACAACAACACCGGCAAAGTCACCGGCAAACAGCGCCTCTTCTGCGAACTCACCCTCAAGGACGGCTCCGTCGCCTGGGATTGGAACGGCCGCCTCGGCGTCGATTTCAAAACCCTCCCCCCCACCTACGGCATCCGCCCCGGCATCGACCACATCCTCCCCCCGGAGAAAAAATGAAGCCCGCCGCCCTCCTCCTCTTCGCCCTCTCCCTCTTCGCCGATCCCGTTCGCGCCCGCCTCGTCACCGGCGGTCACGCCCATGACCCTGAGTTCTACACCCCCTTCATCGGCCATCCCGATATCGCCGTCACCGTCGAGCCTCACCCCCGCGCCTACCAGGGCGGCATCAAGAACATCGATGTCCTCGTCCTCTACGACATGACGAAGGTCTCCGACCCCAAGACCCGCGATTGGCTCACCAAATGGGTCGAAGCCGGCAAAGGCATCGTCGTCCTCCATCACGCCATCTGCTCCTTCGAAGATTGGGAGTGGTGGGGCGATGAAGTCGTCGGCGCCCGCTACATGAACACCCCCTCGCGCGGCATGCCCCCCTCCAACTTCTTCCACGACCTCGACCTCGATATCCAGGTCGTGAAAAAGCACCCCGTCACCACCGGTGTCGACAATTTCAAAATCTTCGACGAAACCTACAAGGGCATGTGGTTCGTCAAGGATCTCGAACTCCTCCTGACCACGAAACACGAAAAAGGCGACGGCCCCATCGGCTGGATCGGCCCGTCAAAAAAGAACCGCGTCGTCGTTCTCCAAGGAGGTCACGATAAACATGCCCACACCAACCCCAACTGGCAGCGCCTCGTCCGCAACGCAATTCTCTGGGCCGGCGGCAAGTAGCCTCCGCGGCAAACTCGGCGACGTCCGCCCCTACGATTTCGTCCTCGAACCCGCCAAACCCGGCGCCCAACCCCAAACCATCCCCTACAGTTCCGTGAAAACGGTGAACACCAAGATGGCCGGCTCGGACAAACTCATCCTCTTCGGCGCCGGCGTCGCTATCTACTACGGCCTCCTTTTCGCCTTCGGAAATCGCTAACCCGCCCGGTGCGCCACCGCAATCGCCTGCCGCAGCCGCCCCCAGTCCGTCTCCCCGGCCACCGTACAATCGGCGCCCAGAATAAACTGCCGCGGCGCCAACTTCACCACTCGCCGGATCTCCGCCTCCATCTCCGCCACGCTCCCCTTGGCAATAATCCCGTGCCGGTCCATCCCCCCCATAAACGGCCGCCCGAACCTCTTCGCAATATCCGCCATCGGCAACTCCCGGTCCGTCAGCTTCACGTTGCAGTTGATCACATGACCCGGATAGTCGTACACCGCGTCATAGTTCGCATACGGCGCCACATAGTCGCAAACATGCAGAATGTTGAACGCGCACGCCTTCTGAATCTCTTTCATCGCCACCAGATCATACGGCTTCACGTAATCGTGGAAAATCTTCGGGCTGGAGAACCGCTTCGCCTCTGACCCCTGCGTCGACATGTAGAACCCGTCCACCCCCTCCCGGATGCACGCCCGCACGAACAGCATCTGGCTCTCGGTCAGAATCTCCATCCCCTTCTTCACCGCCTCCGGATTCTCCTCCAGATGCTGCTTCAGCAAGGGCGCCGTCGCGCAATGCCCCGCGCACATAAACGGCGAATACAGCGTCATCAGAATCAGCGAGTCCTTCTTCGAACTCTTCACCAACTCCCGCACCGTCACCAGCAGCGGCTCATAGAAATCCAGCTTCCGCAGCCCCAGCTTCGCCCAGTCCGCCGGCTTCTGCAAAAACTCCTGCCGCGCATACGTCTGCTCAAATTGGATCTTCACAAAGTCCATGTCCGTCTGCCGGAAGAACTCCATGTGCCGCCGCGCCGCCGCCGCGCCGTTCTTGTACTCCGGCCCGAAATGCAGGAAAAACGCCGCCGGCGTATACCCCGCCTCCGGTTTCCCCGCCAGCCACCGCATAATCCGTTCCCGCTTGTTCACAGCCCCAGCCGCCATCATCGCGGTCGATCCGGCTAGAAACGCTCGTCTGTCCATGCTTGTAGCATACCCCCGGCAGTGCCATACTGTCCTCGCACCATGCCGGATCTCGACGCCTTCCTCCAAGCCGCCAAAGCCAACGGCGCCAGCGACGATTTCCTCGTCGCCCTTATGAAGGAACACGGCTGGCCCGAAGCCGAAATCTACCAGGCCCTCGGCCGCCACTACTCCGCCGTCACCGGCCTGCCCATCCCCGCTGCCCGCGGCCGCCTCGAGTCCGCCCGCGAAGCCTTCTTCCACCTCCTCGCCTTCGCCACCCTCGCCTCCTGGATCATCGCCACCGGTTCCCTCTGGTTCGAACTCATCGACACCTGGTTCCCCGATGCCACCCGCGGCTATTATTCCGCCAATTGGGGCTGGCGCCGCGTCAGCTGGCAAATGGCATCCATAATCGTCGCCTTCCCCGCCTTCGTCTTCGCCACCCGCGCCGTCATCGCCGACATGGAGAACAACCCCGACAAAGCCGCCAGCCCCGTCCGCCGCTGGCTCACCAACATCGCCCTCCTCGTCGCCGCCCTCGTCTTCATCGGCGACCTCATGGCCTTCGTCGCCGCCTTCCTCCAGGGCGAACTCACCATCCGCTTCGTCCTCCAATGCCTCACCGTCTTCGTCCTCGCCGGCGCCGTTTTTCTCTATTACAGCCGCGGCCCCGCCACCAAATCGGCCATTCCGCCCCGCCTCTGGAATCGCGCCTTCGCCCTCGCCGCCGCCTCCGCCATCCTTCTCTCCCTCGGCCTCGGCTTCCTCAAAACCGGCTCCCCCGCCGAGCAGCGCCTCCGCGCCGAAGACCGCCGCCGCACCCAGGATCTCTACCAGATCGCCAATCGCCTCCACTCCCACTGGCAGCAGAACAAACAACTCCCCCCAACCCTCGGCGCCCTCTCCGCCAACGCCGCCGCCGGCCTCGTCACCCGCGACCCCTTCACCACCGAGCCCTATATTTACACCCCCGGCGCCACCGCCCAATACCAACTCTGCGCCGTCTTCGCCACCGCCACCGAAGAACTCCCCAACCAGCCCCGCCCCGCCTGGGCACACCCCGCCGGCTACCACTGCCTCGATCTCGACGCCGCTAAATCCGCCGACTACCCCTACTAGCGCAGCGCCCCTACCGCCGCCCGGATAAACGGCTCCCGCTCCGCCTCAATCTCATCCCCCTTCTCCACGCCCAGCGCCTGATTCACAATCTCCTGCCGCAACCGGTACCGGATCCAATCCGCGCTCGCAAACCATTCCCCCAGCGTCGGCTGCACCCGGTTCGCCGACAAATACGCTCGGAACTTGTCCAGCATCTCCGCCGGCGGATCGAACTTCGCCGTCACCTCCGGCTTCCCCCGCAAATACTCCGTCGCAAAAACCGTGTACGCCCCCGCCGCCTCCAGAAACTGCTCCAGCCGCCGTGTCACCGGGGGCTGCACAATCTGGTCCGGCTCTATCCCGCCCCCGCCCCGCACCACGCGCCCCTTATCGGTCTTGTACACCTGCCCCGCCTTCTTCGTCGTCTCCTCCAACTGCATCCCCTCCAGCGGCTTCTGGATCGATCGCCCGCTCGGCGTGTAGTAGAACGCCGTCGTCAATGCCAGCGCCGTACCCTCCTTCAGCGGCATCACATTCTGCACCAGCCCCTTCCCGAAGGTCGGCTCCCCCACAATCGCCGCCCGGTCATGGTCCTGCAATGCCCCGGCCAGTATCTCCGCCGCGCTCGCCGTCTTCCCCGTCACGATCACCGCCATCGGAAACTCATACGGCGTCGCCGTCGCCGGCACCTTCTCCTCCGCGCTCACCCGCCGACCCTGCGCCGACAGGATCACCTGCCCCGGCTTCAGGAACAGCGCCGCCGTGTCCAATGCCGACGACACCGCCCCGCCCGGATTGTTCCGCAAATCCAGCACCAACCCCTTCAGCTTCCTCCCGCCCAGCTTCTCAATCCCGTCTTTAATGTCCCGCGCCGTGCTCTCGTCAAACGAAGCCACTCGCAAATACCCCAACCCCGGCTCCAGCAAAAACGCCCGCTCCACGCTCGGCGCCTGCATCTCCTGCGGCGTCAGCGTAAATTGCAGCGGACGCGCATTCCCCGGCTTCCGCACATGCACCAGCGCCGGCCCCTGTCGCGCCTCGCTCAGCACCTGCACCAGTTGCTCCGGCGTCAACGGTCCCAGCGCGATATTGTTGATCGCCAGCAACTCATCCCCCGCGCTGATGCCGGACCGCTGCATCGGCGTACCTGCCAGCGTCTGCAGCACGATCACCCTCCCGGGCAATATGCTCACCACGCTCCCGAACCCCTTCACCTCGCTGCGCTGCATCCGCTTCAGCTGCCCGAACTGCTCCGGATCCAGAAACGACGAGTGCGGATCCAGCCGCCGCAGCATCCCCGGAATAATCCCGCCATAAAACGCCTTCTCGCCGTTTACCGGGTCCGCCCCATGCTCGTCCACAATCTGCAGTACGCCGAAGATCTTCCGGACAGACTCCTCCAGCTCATCCTGCGCACAGACACACAACGACACGAGCAGTAGAAGGTAGATGCGTGGCACTGTTTACTTGGAGTAGCGCGTGGCCTTTTTCGTTTCGTGCCGTTCCAGGGCCAGCCCGATCAGCCGGTCCAGCAACGCCCCATACGGCACTCCCGTATACTCCCACATCTTCGGGTACATGCTGATCGACGTGAACCCCGGTATCGTGTTCACCTCGTTCACAAAAAACTGACCCGTCGCCCCGTCCATCAGAAAATCCACCCGGCTCATCCCCTGCACTTCACACGCCCGGCACGCCGCCACCGCCAGCCGCCGCATCTCCGCCGTCTGTTCGGCCGTCAATTTCGCCGGCAGCTCAATCACCGCTTTGTCCAGCAAATACTTGTCCTCGTAGTCGTAGAACTCCCGCGACGGCAGTATCTCGCACGGAATCGACGCCTCCAGCGGATCGTTCCCCAGCACCGAACACTCAAACTCCCGCCCCGTCACCGCCCGCTCCACAATAATCTTCGTGTCGTACTCGGCCGCCGCCGCCAGCGCCGTCTCCAGCCCCGCCCGGTCCTTCGCCTTCGCCACCCCCACGCTCGACCCCAGGTTCGCCGGCTTCACAAACACCGGGTACCCGAACCTCTCCTCAATCGCCCCGGCGTCCAACTGCCCCCGGAACTGCGTCAGAAAATCCACCACCGGCAGCCCGTGCGCCCGGCACACCTGCTTCATCACCTCTTTGTCCATCGCCAGCGCGCTCGCCAGCACCCCCGGCCCCACGTACGGCAAATCGGCCAGTTCCAGCAATCCCTGCATCGTCCCGTCTTCGCCAAAGGTCCCGTGCAGCGCCGGAAACACCACGTCGATCCCCTCATTCGCCCCAGGCTGCGGCAACAGCGGCCCCGGCCGCCACTCCCCGGACTTCGTAATGAAGATCTCCTTCACCTCGTACTTCTCTCGGTCCAGCGCCGCCAATATCGACTGCGCCGACCGCACCGAGATCTCGTGCTCCCCGCTCCGCCCGCCAAATACCACCGCTACTTTAGTTTTCATAGAATTCGTTTTCCCAACGCCGATGTCATCAACTCCACCGCCAACTCCGCCGTCCGGTTCGCCACATCCAACACCGGATTCACCTCCACCACCTCCAGCGATACCAGCCGCGCCGCGTCCGACAACATCTCCATCGCCAGATGCGCCTCCCGGTAGGTGATCCCGCCCCGCACCGGCGTCCCCACCCCCGGCGCCTCGTCCGGGTCCACCGAATCCATATCGAACGACAGATGAATCCCCGCTGTCCCCGCCGACGCAATATCGATTGCCTCTTCCATCACCCGCGGCAGGCCCTTTTCATCGATGTCCCGCATCGTGAACACCCGCACCCCGGACTTCTTCACGTGCAGCCCTTCCAGCGCATCCACGTCCCGAATCCCCACCAGCGCCACATTCCGCGCATCAATCTTCGGCGACCACCCCATCAGATGCGTCAGTTCCTTCGGACCCTTCCCGATCAGGCAAGCCAGCGGCATCCCGTGCACATTCCCGCTCGGCGACGTCTGCGGCGTGTTCATGTCCGTGTGCGCATCCACCCAGATCACGCCCACCTTCTCCCCCCGCCGCTGAAAATGGTTCGCTACACCCGATATCGACCCCGCCGCCAGGGAGTGGTCCCCGCCCAACACCAGCGGCACCTTCCCCTGTCCCATCGCCTTGTCCACCTTCTCCGCCAGCCGCAAACACGTCTCGGCGATCTGCTGCAAATACCGCGCCCGCTTCGCCCCCGCCGGCGCGCTCTCGGCCTGCTCCACCGCCACGTTCCCCAGGTCTTCCACCTGGTAGCCCAACGCCGCCACCCGCCGGTGCAGATTCGCCACCCGGATCGCCGACGGGCCCATATCCACGCCCCGCCGGCCCGCTCCCAGGTCCATCGGCGCGCCTATAATCGCGATCGTACTTTGCCGCATCATAAGAAAACTACGGCCGCGTCCGGTACAGCATCCGCGGATACGCGATGCACTCGCGAATGTGCTCGGTCCCG
Organism: uncultured Solibacteraceae bacterium; assembly: GCA_964430625.1. Lineage (GTDB taxonomy): Bacteria > Acidobacteriota > Terriglobia > Bryobacterales > Bryobacteraceae. The sequence continues at coordinate 20,529 of CAYSFR010000042.1, read as the reverse complement.
CACATCCACGCCACGAACCGCTCCACACCCATCCCGAATCCGCCGTGCGGCACTGTCCCGTACTTCCGCAGATCCATGTACCAGTTGAATGCCTCCGGCGGCAGATCATGCTCCTTCAGCCGCCGCAGCAGCAGTTCCGGATCATGAATGCGCTGCCCGCCCCCGATGATCTCCCCATACCCTTCCGGCGCAATCACGTCCACACCCAGCGCCAGCTTCTCGTTCTCGGCGTCCGGCTGGAAATAGAACGCCTTGATCTCGCTCGGATACCGGTCCACCATCACCGGCCGGTCCAACTCCTGCGTCAGCAGCGTCTCGTCCGTGTTCCCGAAATCCCCGCCCCAGGTGATCTCGCTTCCCTTCCCCTGCAGCACCTTCACCGCGTCGTCGTAGCTCATCCGCGGAAACGGCGACTGCACCGATTCCAGCTTCTTTACGTCCCGCTCCAACACGTCCAACTCCGCCCGCCGGTTCTCCAGCACCCGCCCCACGCAATACACCACCAACCCCTCGGCCAGCGCCTTCACATCTTCCAGATCCGCGTAAGCCATCTCCGGCTCCACCATCCAGAACTCCGTCAAATGCCGCCGCGTCTTCGATTTCTCCGCCCGGAACGTCGGCCCGAAACAATAAACCTTCCCCAGCGCCATCGCATTGGCTTCGTTGTAAAGCTGCCCCGATTGCGTCAGATACAGCTTCTCCTCATCGAAGTAGTTCACTTCGAATAAGGTGGTGGTCCCCTCGCAAGCCGCCGGCGTGAAAATCGGCGTGTCCACCAGCGTGAATCCCTGATTGTCAAAGTAGTCGCGAATCGACTTGATCACCTCGTGCCGCACCCGCAGAATCGCCGCCTGCCGCTTCGACCGCAGCCACAAATGCCGGTGATCCATCAGGAAGTCGATCCCGTGATCCTTCGGCGTAATCGGATACGGATCGCTCTCCGGCACCCGCTGCAGGATCTCCGCATTCTCCACGTCCAACTCGTAGCCGCCCTGCGCCCGTGCCTCCGCCCGCACCTTCCCCGTCACCATCAGCGAGGACTCCTGCGTCAGGTCCTTCAACGCCTCAAACAACGCCTCCGGCAGATTCGCCTTCACCGCCACGCACTGGACGATTCCCGACCCGTCCCGCAGCAGCGGAAAACAGATCTTCCCGCTCCGCCGCAGATTGTACAGCCACCCGGCCAGCGTAACCGTCTGCCCTTCATACTTCCCAATCTCGGATATGCGAACGCGTGGTGCGGACATAGCTAAAACGACTCCAGATTCTTAAATATTTGCGGAATGGATTCCAGCGGTTGCGGAAACTCCGGCGACTCTTTCAGCTCCAGCAACAACGGATACTGGTGCTGCCGCGCCCGCAACATCGGCATCACCTTCGCCCAGTCGATCGTCCCCGCCTTGGTCAGCGTCGGAAACAGATGCGCGTCCTTCACCCCGTCATTATCGTGCACGTGCAGCGACTTCACCCGCGGCGCCATCAACGCGAACTCCTTCTCCACGCCACCCATCAGGTTCGCGTGCCCCGTATCAAAACAGAATCCCAAATCCAGATGCGTCTGGTTCAGGAACATCAGCAGCCGTTCGGCGCTCGATAAGCCGTTCGGGATGTTCTCCAGCAGTATCTCCACGCCCCGGTGCCGCGCAAACAGCCGCAACTCGTCCAGGCTCGAAAACGCCGCGTCCAGCTTCGCATCGTCGTACTCATCGGTCGGCGATCCCAAATGCTGCACCAGATACCGGAACGGCAACTGCTCGGCGATCTCCAGCGCCCGCTTGATCTCATCGCATGCCGCGATCCGCTTCGCCTTCACCCGGTCGGCGATGTTCACCACCGCCTGCGGCCCCGTCCGCCCGTTCGCATCGTCGTTGTACATCGGCGAATGCAACGAGTGCAGCGTCATCTCGCAGTCCCGGAACCAGTGCGCCAATTCGTCCACCTGCGCCTTGTTCCGGTAGTCCAGATGCTGCCGCGCGCAGAAAATCTCGACGGAAGCCAGCCCCGCCGTTCGCAGCTTGTCGAGCGACGCCGTCGTCAGTCGATGATTGATAAAAAAGTGCGTCGATACCGCGTGATTCATTTAGTAGCCCGCCGCTTTCCCTTCCACTCGCGGATCAGCCGCTCCGGCCAGCCACCCGTTCTCTTCAAACTGGATCACCGACATCTCGCAGATCCCCCGCACGATCTCAATCGAATGGCCCCGCTTCTTCAACAGTTCCACCGTGTCGGGCGAAAACTGCGGCTCCAACTGCAACTTGTCCGGCCGCCACTGATGATGAAACCGCGGAAAATTCACCGCGTCCTGCACGTTCATCTTGAAATCGATCACGTTCTGGATCACCTGCATCACCGACGTCAGAATCTTGGTTCCGCCCGGCGTCCCCACCACCAGCACCGGCTTGCCGTCTTTCAACACAATGCTCGGCGACATCGAACTCAACGGCCGCTTCTTCGGCACAATCGCGTTCGCCTCGCCGCCAATCGCCCCGAACATGTTCGGATGCCCCGGCTTCACCGAAAAATCGTCCATCTCGTTGTTCAGCAGAATACCCAGCCCCGGCACCGTCACCCCGGACCCGTATCCCCCGTTCAGCGTGTAGGTCACCGCCACGCAGTTCCCCTCGGCATCCACAATCGAATAGTGGGTCGTCTCTTCACTCTCCATCGTCTTCAGGTCCCCGGCCTTGACGGCATCCGACGGCGTCGCCCGCTCCGGGTCAATGGACTTTCTCAACTTCCCCACATACGCCGGGCTCAATAGCTTCGACACCGGCACCGGCCAGAAGTCCGGATCGCCCAGATGCTCCGCCCGGTCGGCATAATACCGCCGCATCGCCTCGGCCGTGTAGTGAATCGCCGACGCCGCTCCCGCCCCCTGCTTCTCGTACCCCGTCTTTTCCAGCACCGCCAGCATCTGCAGAATCCCGATCCCGCCCGACGATGGCGGCGGCGCCGTGATAATCCGGTAGCCCTTGTAGTCCCCTTCAATCGGTTTCCGCTCGGCCGCTTCATACTGCTTCAAATCTTCCAGCGTGATCAGCCCGCCGTTCTTCGCCATCTCGGCCGCGAACAGCTTCGCCGTCTGGCCTTCATAAAAATCCTTCGCCCCCAGCCGCTGCATCCGCTCCAGCACCTTCGCCAGTTCCGGCTGCACCAGCAGCGACCCGGCTTCGTGGTAGGCCCCGTTCTTCTGGAAAATCCGCCGCGATTCGTCAAACATCGCCAGGTTCTTGGCACCCTGTAAGCTCCGCGCCAGCCCGTAGCTCACCGTAAATCCGTCCCGCGCCAACTTCACCGCCGGTGCCACCACATCAGCCCACTTCGCCTTCCCGTACTTCTTCTGCGCATACTCCAGTCCGCGCGGCGTTCCCGGCACACCCACCGCCCGCCAGCCCCGCACGGAATCGTTGGTTGGCTTGCCCTCTTTGTCCAGGTACATGTCCCGCGTCGAGGCCAGCGGCGCCCGCTCCCGGAAGTCGATGAACGTGCTCCGCCCGTCGGCGAAACGCACCAGCATGAACCCGCCCCCGCCCAGGTTTCCCGCGCTCGGATGCGTCACCGCCAGCGCCAGCCCCACCGCCGCCGCCGCGTCAATCGCGTTCCCGCCGGCCCGCAACACCGCCACTCCCGCGTCGGTCGCGTTGGCCTCTCTCGATACCACCATCGCCTTCCGCGCCCTTACCGGCTGCGCCCCATCTAACCCCGGCAACGCCAGCGTTGCCAGCAATACCCATACGGTCACTTTGCGCATATTTATTAGTCTACACTCCCACCTTCCGGCGCCTCTTCCATTCAAATAACGCTACCCCCGTCGCCACAGAAACATTCAACGACGCAATCTGCCCCGCCATCGGAATCCGCACTAACACATCACAATGCCGCGCCACTAAGTCGTGCAACCCGCGCCCCTCGGCCCCCACCACCAGCGCCGCCGGCTCGTTGTAGCTCACCGTGTCGTAACTCTCCGTCCCCCGCTCGTCCATCCCGTAAATCCAATACCCCTGCTTCTTCAGCTTCTCCAGCGTCTGATTCAGATTCCCCACCTTCACCACCGGCAGGTGCGCCAGCGCCCCCGCCGCCGCCTTCGCCGCTACCTCGGTAACCGGTGCCGCCCGCCGGTCCGGGATCACTACCGCGTCCGCCCCCGCCGCATGCGCCGAACGGATGATCGCCCCCAGATTGTGCGGATCCTCCACCCCGTCCAGGATCACCAGCATCTTCGCCCGCTCCGCCACATCCTCCAGCGACTGATACGGACTCGCCGCCACCACCGCCATCACCCCCTGATGCACCGCCCCACGCCCCGCCCGGTCCAGCGCCTCCCGCGTCTCAAACCGTACCGGCACCTTCCGCTCCCGGCACAGGTCGATGATCTCCTGCAGCCGCGGCCCCCCCGCCCCTTTGGCTATCGAAACTCGATCAATCGGCTGACCCGATTTCAACGCAGCCAGCACCGGATGGATACCTGCAATATTTTGCACTTTCTCCTAGTTTCCCCCGAATTTCATTCCATTGCATTTTCGGGCGTGTCAAACGCTTCGCACTGCGGCATAATGAGGCGAATGGTCACGCGGGAGTCAATCGCTCGGGAAGACGCCTTCGCCGCCCCTAACGGCATCGGTGAAGCCGTCCTCGTCTCCCCCGCCGACATCCCCAATAAGCTCTATTTCAAAATAGGCGAGGTCGCCCGCCTCACCGGCGTTAAACCCTACGTCCTCCGCTATTGGGAAACCGAGTTCAACGGCCTCGGCCCCAAAAAATCCGGCACCAACCAGCGCCAGTACCGCCGCAAAGACGTCGAACTCGTCCTCGAAATCAAACGCCTCCTCTACGAGAAGCGCTTCACCATCGAAGGCGCCCGCAAACATCTCGGCCAGCGCAACAAGGGTCTCTCCGTCGCCGCCGCCCCCGCCCCAGCCCCGCAACCCTCCTCCCAGGGCGCTCTCTTTTCTCTCCACCCCGAACCCTCCGGCATCCCCAAGGAAAAACTCGACCCCATCCGCCGCGAGCTCAAAAACATCCTCGACCTCCTCCGCTAACTCAATGCCCGCCCCCCTTGGGCGCCTCTTTCTTCTCCTCCGCCTTCCCGCCCCCGTGCCCGTCCGCCTTCTCCTCCGCCTTCAACGCCAGCGGCTCCTTTTTCCTTCTCCCCTCCAAATGCTGCACGATGATCGAGATCCGCCGGTTCGTCGCATCCTCGGCATCCTTCGGATTCCGTAGCTTCTGGTCGGCATACCCGCGCACCTGCGCCACCTGGTCCAGCCTCACACCATGTGCCTGCATAATCCGCCGCGTCGTGTTCGCCCGGTCCGCCGATAACTCCCAGTTACTGTACTCCCCCACAAATCGCTTTGAGTCCGTATGCCCCTCAATAAATACACTGTTCGGCAGTTTCCCCACCTCCTGCGCCAGCCGCCCGATAATCTCGGTCGCCTGCCCGGTCGGCACCGGACTCCCGCTCTCAAAAAAGGTCCCCACATCGGACTCCATCAGCTCAATCCGCAGCCCCTCCCCGGTCACCACCATCGTGATCTTGTCCTGCAGCTCTTTGAACTTCGACGACTCCTTCAACGACTGCGCGATCTTCTCCTTCAGCTGCTCCATATCCTTCGCCGCCAGATCAATCGCATCCCCGCCCGCCCCTGCCATGTCGGAGCCGATTAACTTCCCGTTCCCCTCCGGATCGGAAAAGTACCCCCCGATTGCCTTCTGTGTCTCCTGACTCGAGTTCAACAGCCACAACACCATGAATAGTGCCATCATCGCCGTCACAAAATCGGCGTAGGCCACCTTCCACGCTCCCCCATGATGGCCCCCATGCCCGCTGATCTTCTTGATGATGATGATCGGCTGTTCTTTGCCGTTATCTTCAGCCACTACGCCCCCCCTCCCCCTTTACACGTCTTTTCCATCTCTTTAAACGACGGCCGTTCATGCGCCGGAATCGACCGCCGCGCAAACTCCACCGCCAGTATCGGCGCCGCGCCCCGAATGAAACTGATCAGGCCGATCCGCAGAAAGTTGTAATACTCCTTCTGCGCCGTGTTCGCCATCGCCATGTTTCCCGCAATCGGCCCGAAGAATCCGTAACTCAACAGAATCCCCAGAAATGTCCCCACCAGCGAGGCCGCCACATGATGCCCGATCGCCTCCGGCGGCCCCCCAAGCGCCCCCATCGTAATCACAATCCCCAATACCGCCGCCACAATCCCCAACCCCGGCAACGCATCCGATACCGTCGTCAATGCCGTCACCGACGCCGTGTTCTCGTGGTGATGGATCTCCATGTCCATCTCCATCATCTGATCGATCTCAAAATGCCCCACGCCCCCGCTGATGCTCATCCGCAGCGTGTCGCAGACGAAATGCACCGCGTGGTGATCCTTGATGAACTTCGGATACTTCGTAAAAAGCTGGCTCTTCTCCGGCTCTTCCACGTCGGCTTCCAGCTTCACCAGCCCGTTCTTCCGCGCATAGTTGAAGATGTCGTTCAGCATCTTCAACTGCTCCAGATAAAACGCCTTATTGTACGGAGAGCTCTTCAGGATCCCGATGCAACCCTTGGCCACCCCAATCACCACCGGCATCGGATTGGCGATCAGCAGCGTCCCGGCCGCCGCGCCCATAATGATCAGCATCTCGTAGGGCTGGAACAAAACCATCATGTTCCCGTGCGACAAAAGATACCCGCCGATCACTGACCCCAGAACGACAAGAATCCCGACAATGGCAAACATATTCTCTCTCCATTGCCTTATCGTCCCCCCTCCCCTTTCCTACAGCCCCACCCCCAATTCCTCCAACATTTTCTCCGCCGCCCGCTGTCCGGCGTCCTTCTTGCTGATCCCTTCGGCTCGCGCCGTCCGCTCTTTCCCCACACGCACTTCCACCGTGAACGTCTTGGCGTGCTCCGGCCCTCGCTCGGCCACAATTACGTACTTCGGCTGCGGCAACCCGCCCGATTGCGCCCGCTCCTGCAGCGCGCTCTTGAAGTCGGTCAATGCCGCCGGCAGCGAGACTTCAAAATCCCAGCTCCCTTGCGGCAGCACATGCCGCTGCACAAAGGCCCGCGCCGCTTCCATCCCCCCGTCCAGATACACCGCCGCCAGCACCGCCTCCAGCGCATTCGCCAGAATCGCCTTCTTCCCCCGCCCCCCGCTCATCTCCTCCCCGCGTCCCAACCGAAGCGCCGCCCCCATCCCCAGCCCCTCAGCCACCGTGTACAGGTGCGACGCGCTCACCAGCCACGACTTCAACTTCGACAGCTTCCCCTCCGGATACCCCGGAAACCGCGCAAACAACGCTTCGCTCACCAGAAATCCCAGAATCGCGTCGCCAAAAAACTCTAACTGCTCATTGTCCGATGCCGTCGTCTTCGCCACCGGCTCGGACGCCGTCGACCCGTCCGCCGGATGCGACTTGTGCGTCAGCGCCCGGAGGAGGATATCCCGCTCCCGGAAGGAATACTCCATCCGCTCAATCAGGATCTCCACCTCCGGCATCCTCCGCAATCGACTACTTCCCGCCCTTGGCCTTCTCTGCCCGGGCCTTTTCGCCCTTGGCGTAGTTCACAATCGCCGGATCCACGCCAGGCATCGCGATCACTTTGTCCAACGTCGCAATCGCGTCATCGAACTTGCTCGCGCTCACCTGCGCCGCGCCCAGCCGCACCCAGGTCGCCCCGTTGCTCGGATCCTGCTCGGCCGACAGCTTGTAGTTGGCAATCGCGTCGGCATGGTTCTTCCGCACCGTCGCCGACATCCCCAACGCCACGTACGCTTCCGCCGTATAGCCCTTCTTGGCCCCTTCCCACTGCTCATCGGTCAGCTGCGGATTGAACTTCGGCGCCGTCTTCAGAACTTCGATCGCCTCCTTGGCCAGCTTATCGGCGCGGCCCAGTTTTTCTTCTTTGTCGAAGTCGAACTCTTTGGTGGTCTTCGCCAGCGCCGTCGCCATCATCACCCGCGCATGCGCCGCCAGCGCGCTCTTCCCGTCGGCTTCCACCGCCCGTTCCCCGTACACAATCGTGTTCGTCGCGTCGTTCTTCTCGTTGTAGCTGGTCGTGATCATGTACAGCGCCAGCGGCTTGAAGTCCGTGTCAGCGAACTTGGTCAGCAACTCATTGGCGGCCTTGATCCGCGCATCATTGTCAGCGGCCTGGAACATCGCGTTCAGCGCGTCCACTTCCTTTTGCGACTTCGGCTGCGGCTGTTTGCCTTGTGCCAATAAGAGGGCGGCCGCCAGCGTACCGGTAACAAGCCGCAGGAACAAATTCTTCAACATTACTTCTCCTTTTTCTTCTCGGGTTGGGAAATCTCTTGCAATGCCTTCTCGGCCGCTTTCCGTATCGCAGGCGAAGCGCCCTTTACCGCCAGCGCCGCCTGATAATGCTCCACCGCTTTGTCCTGCTCGTTGTTCACCGCCCACAGATGGCCAAGGTTCACATGGCTCAGCGAGCGAATCGTATCGTCAGGTTCAAGATCAAGTACTTTCTCAAAGAGTTTCACCGCCAGCTCCGGATCCCGCTGCAACGCCGCGATCCGCGCCAGCCCGTAATACGCCTTGGCATGCAGCGGCCGCTCCGGCGTCTCCTGCAGCGCCCGCAAAAACACCGGCTTGGCTTCGGCATACTTCTTCAGCCGGTACAGATCCTCGGCATCCTCCAAGGTCTTAAAAACCCCGGTCAACTCCGGCCGCGCCTGCTCGGCCCGCGACGCCCGCACCACCTTCGTCGCCCGCGCCGCGGCAAACTCCACGCCCTGCAGCCGCTTGTCTTCTTTCTTCAGGTCGATCCCATCGATCAGGTCCGGATAGAACAGCCGCATGGCGACCTCCTGCTTCTCATACCCGGCCAGCGCCTCATAGAAATACGGAACCAGAATGAACCCCTCCCGCAGCGCCGTATCCACCATCTTCGGCCCTTCGGCCTTCTTCAGCCGCGCCTCGATTGCCTTAGCCATGCACGCCGTCGTCAGCAGTTGAAAGTCGTTCTTGTAGTGCTCTTCCAGCGCCGGAGCCGCCTGCGCCAGATCAATCAGCGGCTTCTTCTTCTCCAACTGCGCGATGAACTTAAAGGAGAGCGGATCGAGCAGGTAGCGGATATAGGCATACCGCAGGTAGTCCAACTGCGGTTCCGGCGCCGGAGTCAGAACAATGTAGTAATCGTCTTTATACTCCCGGGTCTGAATCTGGTTCGGCGGCCCAAGCAGTTCCACGAAGATCTGGAACCGCCGTCCGACATACCCGCTGGTCGGATTCCGCAGGTAGGCGTTCACCTCCCCGATCGTTTTGATGAACGGCTCCTGATAACCTTCCAGCAGTTTGTCGATCGCCGGCTGCGCCTCGGCCCACAGCTTGTCCATCTCGGCTTCTTTGTGGAAGCGGGTGAGCAGGCGGTCAAAACCCTCCAGCGGAGCCAGGTCCGGCGGCATCTCATGCGCCTGAAACTTGTAGTTGAAATTGGGAGGCCCGTCGACGGAGAGGGCGAAGGAGATAAACCGGCTCAGATCGAGCCCGCGCCCGGCCACCTTCCGCCGGTCGAGATACTCCCGCAACTCCTGAACCGTGGAGAGGTTCCGGCCCTGCAGGTGGGAAGTAATGGCGGCGCGCAGCGGGTGGTTATTGGGCGAGCCGGCGTCGACGTCATAGCCGGCGGCATTGAGTGCCGCCATGACGGTAAACAAGGCAGGGCTGGAGTCCAGTTGTCCCGGCTGGGCCGGACGCGCCTGTCCAATCAGTCCCATTGCGCCGAATGCGCATGCAAAAAGTACGCGAAGCACCGATTCTGATTGTATCCCACCGCTCCCGGTGACCGTCGTTAACCCTCAACTTTCCCCCAAAAATGGTGTCGGGCGCGGCCGTCCCCAATCTTATGTGGCTTATTTACAATAAGTTACAACCATACGCCGGGCTAATTTTCCGCTACCACCCCAGCCACAATTCCCCCCACCAAAAAAAATGGAAAAAAATGGGACCGGGTGCACCTGACCCCATTTTTATGTAACTTGTTTTCAATGGGTTAGAGTCGACCCATCGAGATATTTTCCCCAACCGCCCCAGCACCGGCCTCAAAAACCACCCTCCTGCACCCCAACAGTTCGAATACCTTACACCCAGTCGCCGAACGAATCCCCCCTCACCGCCCCATCCACCGCAACTCCACCCCAGCCACAATTCCCCGACCCGGCATCGGCACCCCAATCAGTTCCTGATACCGCGACGAAGTAATATTGCTCAACTGCACATACGGCGCCACCCGGCCCTTTTCCCAGCTCCCAAATACATCCCACACCGCATACGGCGTCCGCCCCAGCCTCTCCATCGCCCCCACCCGGCTCCGCGCCACGAACCCCTTCCCCATCGACGCCTGCCACGTCGCCAACCCCGTATGTCGCGGGTAATTAAAGACATACTTCGATTGCAACGCCCCCAGCACACTCTGCGCCCCATTCAATCCCGTGTACGCCAACTCCACCCGGTGCCGCCGCCGTACCACCTTCGCCGCTGCCACCTCCACCCCCGTAAACCGCAGCCGCTGAAAATTCGTCGCCTCCCAAATCGCCGTCGGCGTCGCCCGCACATAATCGATCCCGTCCCGCTCCCGGCGCTGAAACACCGTCACCGTCCCCCGCCAGTCCCCCTCGGCGTTCCAATCCACCCCGCCCTCATAGCTCCACGCGCTCTCCGGCCGCAGCAACGGATTCCCCACATTCGCCGGATCCCGGTAATACAAATCGGTATAGCTCGGCAGCCGGAACGCCCGCGACGCGCTCCCCCGCAACTTCAACCGCGGATGCAACCACACCCCTACCCCCACACTCGGATTAAACTGATGCTGAAGATTCCGGTACACCTCCTGCCGCACCCCCGCCGTAAACGAAAACCGCCCCAGCGCCCGCATATCCCACGCCGCATAGGCCGCCCCCCGCGCCCGCGAATGCGTCCCCAGATTGTTGCTCACAATCGCGTCGTGCAGATACTCCACCCCATAGTGCAGCCGGCTCGTCTTCCCCATATCCTCTCGGCGCCGCAACTGCGCCTGATAGCTCTCGGCAATGTGCCGGTTCGTAAACACCTGCGGCCGGTCCCGGTACAACACGAAAAGGTCCGTGTGCCGCCGGTAGGCAAACGCCGCATCGGTCTTCTCCCCAAACCCCTGCCGTACCCCCGCAAACCAGTTCTTCGTCCGCTCCCACGAGTTGAAATTCCCGTAAAACTGCTCCGCCCCGAACGGCCGGTCATTATGCGCCAGGCTGATCTCGGTCCGCCGCCAGTTGGTCGTCGACGCCACCGACAGGTTCCGGTAATCCCGGTTCGCCATAAACCCCGTCGAAAAATCCCGCGACATCGTCAACTGCTGCCCCAACGCCCCCCGCACATAGGCCAGCGAGGCCCGCTGCTGCTGCGTCCCCCAGTTCCCCATCCCCGCCCGCAACTTCACTTCACTATGCTCCGGCACCCGCGTAATAAAGTTGACCACCCCCGCCGTCGCGTCCGACCCATACAGCGTCGACCCCGACCCCTTCAATACCTCCACCTGCGCCAGCGCATCCACCGGCACCGGCACGTCCATATTGAGGTTCGCCGACTGCACACTATTCAGCCGCATCCCGTTCCATAGCACCAGCGTCTGCCCGAACGAGCCCCCGCGAATCGACAACCCGCTCTGAATCGCCCCCGGCGCCCTTTCCCGCAGGTCCAGCGAGGCGTCCAGGTTCAGTAAATCGGAGATCGAACCCGTCAACGGCGCCAATTGCCGCGCCGGAATCGCCCGCACCGACCGGTCGGCCTCTTCCAACGGAATCGGCTCATAGGAACCGGTCACAACGATCGTGTCCTTCCGTTTCGGCTCGTCCTCTCCGAAAACAACAGCAATAGCAAACAGGGCCACGGTCAAAAAGCGAGAAAACATGCGATCTTTCCACTCTACGCTACACTCACCCCCATGAGGCTATTTCTCTTCGTCCTGTTCGCCCTCGCCGTCCGCGCCGAATCCCTTGAGGACCGCACCCAGCGCTACTTTATCGATCTCCTCAAACTCGACACGTCCAACCCGCCCGGCAACGAAACCCTCGTCGCCCGCTACATCCAGAACGAACTGCGCAAAGAGGGCATCGACTCCGAACTCCTCGGCCCCGACCCCAACCGCCTCAACCGCGTCGCCCGCCTGAAAGGCACCGGCCCCAACCGCCCCCTCCTCCTCATGGCCCATTCCGACGTCGTTCCCATCGAGCCGAAACTCTGGACCGTCGCGGCCTTCGCCGCGGTTCAGAAGGAGGGATTCATCTACGGCCGCGGCGCCGTCGACACTAAGAGCCTCCTTGCCGCCGAAATGGCCGTTTTAGTGGAGCTAAAGCAACAAAAAACCACACTGAACCGCGACATCATTTTCCTGAGCGAAGCCGATGAAGAGGCCGGCTCCACCGGAATACAGTGGCTGATCCGCAATGCCTGGAACAAGATCGACGCCGAGTTCTGCCTCAACGAAGCCGGTGCCCGCTCCATGACCGACGACAAAACCGAGGTTTTCCAAATCCAGACCTCGGAAAAAGTGCCTACCCGCGTCATCCTCGTCGCCCGCGGCAGCGCCGGCCACGGTTCCCTGCCCCGAAAGGACAACGCTGTCGCCCATTTGTCCGACGCGATCAGCAAACTGACCAAGGCCTACATGCCGGTGCAGTTGAATACCACCACCCGCCGTTACTTCACCGAACTCGCCAAACTGAATGAATTCAAGTGGTTACAGCCACTGTTGCCGCGCCTGGAGGCGAACGCGAATGAGATCGGCGACCGCGACCCCGAACTCGACGCCCAACTCCGGACCACCGTCTCCCCCACCATGCTCCGCGCCGGGATGAAGGTGAACGTCATTCCCAACCAGGCCGAAGCCCAACTCGATGTCCGCCGCCTGCCCGGCGAATCCAAGGAGGAGGTCTACGAGCGGTTCCGCAAACTGATCAACGATCCGGCCATCGAAGTGCTCCCCGAACCCGGCCAGGACATGCCGGCCACCGAACCAAGCTCTTTAACAACAACACTTTACAAGGCCATCGAGGAGACCATCCGCCGCCACAACCCGAACGCCGCCATCATTCCTTATATGTCGCGCGGTGCCACCGACGGCAGTTTCCTCCGCGCCAAAGGAATGGCCGTCTACGGCGTCCCGGTCTTCACCCGCGACGACAAACCCGGCCGCGCCCACGGCAATGACGAGCGAATCAAGGTATCCACCCTCCGCGACGGCGCCGCCCTCCTCCAGAAAATCGTCGAGGCCATCGCCACCCGTTAACCCGTCTTCCGCGCTCCCACCAGCATCTGCAGAATCGTCTGGTAGGTGAACATGCTCACGTTCCGGTTCGGTTCCTGGTCAATATTGGCGTTTTTGTGCGCAATCACCAGATCCTGGCCCGGTAAAATCGTGAGGAACTGCCCGTCGGTTCCCATCGCCGTAAAGGCCGCCGTGAAAGGCGTCCAGTTGGCCGACGTCGTCCCGATCGGCGCATCCCATACCCACCACATCGCGCCGTATCCCCAACGCGAGACCGAACCGCCTAAATCGATCTGATAAGGGCGCGGAAAGATCTCCGCCGCCGGCGTGTACAGCGTCGTCAGATACTCCACCCAGTGCTTTGGCAGCACCTGCACCCCATTCCACTGCCCCTGCCGCGCCATCAGCAAGCCCAACCGCGCCATGTCCCGCGTCGAGAGGTACATGGCATACTCCGGGTGGACCGACAGCCGCTTGGACGGAACCACCGGGATCTTTTTCTGTTTCGCCACCGCATAGTCCTGCATCCCGATCGGCCGCGCCAGGTCGCTTTCCAGCGCCGCATAGATCCCTTTCCCGGCAATCCGCTCAAACGCAGTACCGGCGGCGTTAAAGTCCCAGTTGTTGTAGGCGAACTGGGTTCCCGGCGCCACGCTGCCCTTTCGCGGATTCAACGCCTCGGCTTCCCGCAAATAGATGCCCGAGCGCGCCATCAACAGATCCTGCAGCGTTGCCCTTTCCTCAATCTTTTCAAAGGGTTCCACGTCATCGAGCCCCAGGTCCTTCACCGTCGCGTGCAGCACGCGGGAATCCTTGGCGACATACTTGCCAAACAGCATCCCCAGGACGCTTTTGCGAACAGAGGCGATTTTGCTCGTTTCGGCCACATTTCCGTACGAAAACAGCACTTTTCCGCCGTAAATCACCATCATCCCGGTGGTTTCCTGGGTCTGGAGCCAGGCGCGGAGAACCTCCAGACGGGCCCGCGAGAACCCGGCCTTCTCCACATCGGCCACGGCCTCCCATTCGGCGCCGGGAAAGACCGAACCCGGAGGAGGAATGTACTCGGAGGGCCGGGTGAAGACTTCCTGGGCATACACGGCCCCTAGGAGTGGCAGAACGGAAAGCCATTTCAGCGACATCCCCCAATCCTAGCCCAGCACGGAATGTGAGAGGATGGCCCCATGCCCGCGCTGGATTTTCAACAGGTTACGGAGGCCGCCCGGGCGTTTCCCGGGATCGAGCGCTCGGTCAAATATGACGGGTCCCCGGTTTGGAAGGTCCGGGGCGTGTTCTTTGCCGGGGTGGCCACCCACCCTTCGGCCGAACCCGGCACGCTGGTGATCCGCTACGAAATTGAAAAACGGGAGGCGCTGCTGGAAGAGGCCCCCCAGAACTACTACCTCACCGAGTACTATGCGCCGTACCCGCTGATCCTGGTCCGGCTGGCGGAGGTGACCGGGGAGGAGTTGCGGGACCTGCTGGCCACCTCCTACCGCCTGAGTATGCAGAAAACACGTCCCAAAATGCGCAAAAATGCGCGTTTTGAGAGCAATCTAACCGGTTAGTGACATCGTTTTTGCGCTGTTTTTTTACCGCAAAAGCGCGCTGCCGACCAGTTCCTGGAGGAGCGGAGAGGTGGGGTAGGGGTGGTGGCGGTATTGGCGGAACCCTTCGGCGTACTTGACGCCCAGGCTCTGGCCGCGGGAGTGGGTCCACTCTTCCATGGTCCGGAGATAGTCGTCCATGCCGTGCTGGCGGAGGAGCCAGTTGCGCTGGCTGGCGTGGGCGGCGAGCATGTCGCGTTTGAGGGAGAAGTAGGGTTCGATGTTGACGCCGAACTCGGGGTGGATGGGGTTGCCGTCGCGGTCGGTGCCCTCCACCGAATCCATGTAGTAGAGATGGGGGATGGCGTCGAGGGGAGCGGCGACACCGGTTTTGTAGTTTGGCGCCGAGACGGCGAAGCAGGCGTCGCGGACCAGGACACTGGTGGCTTCGTGGTCGCAGTGGTAGTCGGTGGGGGCGGAGGTGAGGATGATGTCGGGGCGGATGGCGCGGATGAGTTCGACGACGCGGCGGCGGGAGAGATCGTCGTTGAAGATGGCAAGGTCGCGGAACTCGGCGCACTGGTATTCGGCGCCGATGAGGGCGGCGCCGTCGGCGGCCTCCTGGCGGCGGATGGCGGCGATCTCTTCGGGGCCGTGTTCGGCGGAGCCGCAATCGCCCGGGGTCATGGTGACGACGGTAATGCGGTGGCCCTTTTCGGCGAGGAGCGCCAGGGTGCCGGCGGCGAGGATTTCCATGTCGTCGGGGTGGGCATGGATGGAGAGAATGTGTTTTTTCATGAGTGTTTTTGTTTTTCGATGTCCGCGAGGAGGATTTCGGTTCGTTTGGCGGCGTGAAGAGTGGCGGTTTCGATGGCGGAGATGAGCATGGACCTCAGGCCATGGCGTTCCAGTTCGTGGATGGCGGCAATGGTGGTGCCGCCGGGGGTAATGACCTGATCGCGGAGGATGGCCGGGTGGAGTTTGGATTCGCGGGCGTGTTTGGCGGCGCCGAGGACGGTTTGTTCGGAGAGGCGGAGGGAGACTTCGCGGCTGAGACCCATTTTGACGCCGGCGGCCATCATGGCCTCGATGACCATGTAGATGTAGGCCGGACCGGAGCCGGAGAGGGCGGTGACGGCGTCCATCTGCTCTTCGTCTACGAAGGCGGTGACGCCGACGGCCTGGAAGATGCTTTCCACCTGGGCGCGGTGGGCGGCGGTGGCGAGGGCGTTGTGGCAGATGCCGATGGCGCCTTCCTCCACCAGGACGGGGATGTTGGGCATGGCGCGGAAGACGGGCATGGGGCAGGCGGCGGCATCCTCAATGGCGGAGATGGGCAAAGCCGCGGCGAGCGAGATGAGGATCTGGGATTCGCGGAGAACGTCGCGGATTTCGCGAACGACTTTGGGGACGGTGCCGGGTTTGACGGCGAGGATGACGATGTCGGCGCCGTCAGCCGCGGCTGGGTTGCCGCCGGCGGTGGCCTGAATTCCGAAGCGCTCGCTCAACTCGCCGGCCCGCGGCTGGGAGCGGACCGTGGCGTGCACGTTCTCCCGGGAAACGACGGCGGCCTTCAGAATTCCGCCCAGCAAAGCCGACCCCATATTGCCGGCCCCGAGCACAGCGATTTTCATAATCCTCCATGATCCCACGGGAACGATACACTAGTGGATTCTTATGCCACTGCGCAGCTACACCATTACCCAGGGACGCGATCGCGCTCCCGCCCGCTCGATGCTGAAGGCCATCGGGTTTACCGACGAGGATTTGCGGAAGCCGATTATCGGCATCGCCAACACGTGGATTGAGACGATGCCGTGCAACTATAACCTGCGGGCGCTGGCGGCGCAGGTGAAAGAGGGGATCCGCGCGGCGGGCGGAACGCCGATGGAGTTCAACACGATCGCCATCAGCGACGGCGTGACGATGGGGACCGAAGGGATGAAGGCGTCGCTGGTGTCGCGCGACCTGATTGCCGACTCGATTGAACTGACGGCGCGCGGGTACATGTTCGATGGGATTGTGGCCATGGTGGCCTGCGACAAGACGATTCCGGGCGCGGCAATGGCGCTGCTGCGGCTGAACGTGCCGGGGCTGATCCTGTACGGCGGGTCGATTCTGCCGGGCAAGCTGGGGGACCGGGAGCTATCGATTCAGGACGTGTTTGAGGCCGTTGGCGCGAACGCGGCGGGGAAGATCAGCGACCAGGAGTTGCTGGCGATTGAAGACCACGCGTGTCCGGGGGCGGGGGCGTGCGGCGGGCAGTTTACGGCGAACACGATGGCGACGGTGATGGAAGCGATCGGGATTGCGCCGATGTTTACGGCGAGCATTCCGCAGGTGGATCCGCGGAAGGCCGACATTTCGCGCCGGTGCGGGGAGTTGATTCTGAATGCGGTGCAGAAGGATTTGAAGCCGCGGGACATCTGCAACCGGCAGGCGTTTGAGAATGCCATCGCGTCGGTGGCGGCAAGCGGCGGGTCGACGAACGCGGTGCTCCATTTGCTGGCGATGGCCAAGGACGCGGGGGTTTCGCTGCATATCGACGACATTCACACGATCAGCCAGCGGACGCCGCTGCTGGTGGACATCAAGCCGGCCGGGAAGTATTTCGCCGTCGATGTGGACAAGGCTGGCGGCATTCCGGTGATTGTGAAGAGGCTGGTGGACGGCGGGTATGCCGACGGGAACTCGATGACGGTGACGGGCAAGACGCTGGCCGAGGAGATTCTGGCGGTGCGCGAGACGCCGGGCCAGGATGTGATTCACCAGTTGGATAACCCGATCAAGACGTCGGGCGGACTGGTGATTCTGAAGGGGTCGCTGGCGCCGGAAGGGTGCGTGATCAAGGTGACCGGGATTGCGCGGAAGGAACAGCGCGGGCCGGCGCGGGTGTTCAACCGGGAAGAGGACGCGATGGCGGCGGTGACGGCTGGGAAGGTGCAGGCCGGGGATGTGGTGGTGATCCGCTACGAAGGGCCCAAGGGCGGGCCGGGAATGCGCGAGATGCTGGGCGTGACCGGGGCGATTATGGGCGTGGGGCTGGGCGACAGCACGGCGCTGCTGACCGACGGGCGGTTCAGCGGGGCGACACGCGGATTCATGATCGGGCATGTGGCGCCGGAGGCGTTTGACGGCGGACCGATCGCCATTGTGCAGGATGGGGATATCATCCACATCGACCTGGAAAAGGCTTCGATCAACCTGGAGTTATCCGCGGAAGAGATTGCGACGCGGTTGGCGGCGTGGGTGAGGCCGGAGCCGAAGTACAAGACCGGGGTGTTTTCCAAGTACATCAAGCTGGTGGGGTCCGCTTCGGAGGGGGCAACTACCGATAACTAGTGATCGGGTTGGGAAAAGGGGCTCCCGGAAGGGGGCCCCTTTTTTGTTGGGGGAGCAGCGGGTGGGGCCGGGGTGATTGGCGGCGCGCAATAGGGAGAGGTTCCACTAACGGGACAGCAGGCCAACGTTCGGATGGCGTGTCACCCAATCAAGATGCCGGACCGCCATGTTCGCCTTTCCGCGATGCCATTCAGAAACGTCGGGCTTGCGGTCAGCGAACGATGCGCCCAGGATGACGCCGACCCGGGAGATCCAAACGAGTGCTAATATTCGAGGAATTCCTACCGACGACGGTTACAGCAGGTCAAATGCGGTGAGGATGCCGACGACAATAATGGGGTCATCCGCGTGATGAACCAAAACTGGTCCATTCGCTACTTTAAGGGTGGCCTGGGCGAGTTCGTCCTTCGCCGAAACGAATACTGCCGGGGTAAGGGCTATGCCGGTCTCCTTCAGTTGCCGAGCCAGACGCTTTTTCGCTCGCTTCGGTTTTCCGTGAGGTACTTCGCGAGGTCAGCATCCGACAGTAGAGACCACTGACCTCGCCCGGTCTCGACTGGCATGAAGGAGAAGGCGTTCGCGAGCATCTGTTGGCGAATTAAACTAACTGGTTGCCAAAGCTCTGCACACGTGGGATTCCGAACCATGTAGTTCTCGACGATTGCAGGCAATTGCTGTCTCAATGCGTCCTCCAGTCGTAGGGCCAATTCAATCGCGTGAATGGTTAGATGGCGAGCGAATGCACCTTGGTGTAGTGCATCGTTGCGTGCCTCTCGAACTAAGTCGAACAAGAGAGGAAACGGAGTGAATGATTCGGGCTCATTCTGAGAACCGACTAGAGCAGATAGCTCCTGCTCATACGTACCTAAATCGGCGATGGAACCTTTCAGAAAGCTGCCCAAACGTTCGATGGTATATACCACGACTTCGAATGCTTCTCCATCTCTGATCGCCGCCTCTCGTGCACTCCGCAGTTGATCCGCGAAGTTCAGGGAAGCAGCACTTTCAATTTGGAGGGGCACGGGAGTTCAGGTTAACAGAATTAGGATCCGAGGTCGCGGCTTGACGTAGCCAGAGGGTTCCGCCTCCCCTACCCTACTGAATCTGACCTGATTTTCTTGGGCTCAGCCCTATCGAGAGGAGGAGAATCTGATGGTTTCAGCTAAGCGTTGCAGAGGAAGGACCCAGAACACCACCGTTCCCGTTGCGGTCCCGAATTCGGCGGGCCCACGCTGCGAGTCGAACACGACACTGCTTGCCCCACCCGCAGCCGTCACGATGCGGTGAAGTCCTGCCTTGGGAGTCCATAAATGCATAGCGTCCGGTTGGAAAGTGTAAGCGATCCAACCGATCTTGCCAAGCAGGGTAACAGCCTCAACGATCCGGATAGCGGCGGGGATTTCGAGTGGAGTTCGCGTGAATCGGCAGGCCACGGATAAACACGTCCATCCTGGCTTGCCATGTAGACAGCTCATCAACGGGGTCAACCGCGATCGGCCCAAATGTCATGACCTCTCACTGCATGGTGCGGCGGCCCTCGAGCTTGCCCTCTGCGAGGTCCTGTATCCCGGCCAGTGGCCAGCCCTCACCACTGTTTATCTTGATCAATGAAATCCACCTCTCCCGATATCGGGCTCCAGCACAAGATGGTAGACACATCGCCGGCACCCAGATCGTCAGCCACTACGGGACCTTTGAATCCTGCGTCGGCGCTGCTCGAACCTCACATAACCGTAGTTTTCGGTATCGCCGCGAACCAGCATGAGCGGCCCCATCTCCTCTCTGTTAGCAGGATCTCTCGGTCAGTGATGACCAGTGCGCCGCCCTTCGTAGAACGTAGGTCGTTCAACTTCCCAGATAACTTCAGTGCTCGACAATACGCCAGCATCTAATGGTCGCATGAGTCCTCGGCCCACTGGACTGAACGCACGCGTACAGCGCGAGTCTTTCCCAGTCGCGGTGATCGGGCAACTATGGCGCCGACGTAGAGTCCGAAAAGCGTCATAGCCGCGCTGGACCTGCAACTAGTGACGGCAGTGATGGTCAGAGACACCATAATCACCGCATTGTTTCCTGCGCGGTGGTTAGGAAAATCAGCAATCAGCCGCCGAGGCTGGTGGACGGCGGGTATGCCGACGGGAACTCGATGACGGTGACGGGCAAG
>CAYSFR010000042.1:0-109 GCA_964430625.1 uncultured Solibacteraceae bacterium | reverse complement strand
CGATAACTAGTGATCGGGTTGGGAAAAGGGGCTCCCGGAAGGGGGCCCCTTTTTTTTTTGTGTGTGCCGAGCATGATCGAGAGCTTGAAGGTGAAAGTCCTTTTCACAA
>CAYSFR010000041.1:0-98071 GCA_964430625.1 uncultured Solibacteraceae bacterium | reverse complement strand
CTTCCGGCGTTTTGCAAGTCCGCAACGCTATTCAACTGCCGGATTTAGGTTGAAAAGATCGTTAGGGGACGATAGACCGAATCGCCGGGCTTCTTCTGCTTTGCGATAATCTTTGGTTGTTCGAATGCAATCGGCTCGAGGGCGAGTGCCCGTTCGCGAACCCGAGCAACAAATTCGTAGAGCCTCTTCCTCCACTCCGGCTCAATCGAATGCGCTGAACGCTCCCGGACAGCATTGTAGAGAGTCTTTGCGTTGACATCAACCGGGGTTAACTCACTTCGGTTACGCGGTCGAAATCGGTTCCACGTCCGCCTCGGTGGAAACATTCTAAGCAGCATCTGATCGTCAATCGAAAACCGGAGGCGCTGCGGATGCTTCGCCGCGGTTGAGATACGGAACAAGAAATTCAACCGCTCCCGTCGAGCAGCCAGCTTTGCCCTCATTCGGCACAGCTGTCTGAGGATTGCTGAAACCGAAAACGCATCTTCAAACGTTGGCATATGATAAAGAGTTTCCTTGCCGCGGAATACATTCGCTGCGATTTTCTGCTTTGACCGATTATGGTATTGGCAGATTAGCCTACTTAACCAGCGGGTGCCCTTCAGCAACTTTGTTCCGCCTCTATGGAGCCACATACTTGACTCCGACGCGACAGAAAACCAAGGTTATCCTAACACAGCGACACCCCGAGGTACCTCAGCGTTGGATCACCATAGCGGCGGCCGCCGGTACAAACGATAGGTTTGAGCGCCAGCGGACGACGGGATCGCCCCTCCCGCCTGTGAAGCGGCGACTCAAGCAGAATGGACACGTGCATAGGTGGCGTTCGCCATGCTTGTGCGCGAGTCCGTGAATCACATTCTCGTCCGAATCAAAACGGTGAGCGATCAGGTCGAAGTTTGGGGCATCTCCCGAGTTGTACCGGCGGAACGCTGAATAGGCGACGTGGTAAGGATTTGAACGACGGGCGAGCCGGGATGTCCGCGAATCAGCGAAGAAAGGCGTATCCGCAATATTCCTTAGCACCCCCCACTGCGTGTCGACCTTTCGAAACTCACGGCTCAGTTCCTGCAGCGAAGTATCACGTGTCGTCTTGTCCAGCGTAATCATGCCTCCCTGAGGATCCCCTTCAGCCTTTCGCCGGGCCAGGAAGAGTCGAATCGTTTACATAGATCCTCGAATGCCATCCCCACAGGATCGCGATCAGGGTAGAATTGCACAGGCGAAGAGCCGCGTGCTCGCGTAGCTGGAGCTGACGACATTCAGAACCGAAATCATGGGTTGAAGGAGTAACGGGGCGTCCATTAGGTGGCGGCGTCAGCTTTGTTTGGTGTCTCTTCCCTCGCTGATTTGAGCTCGGGACGAGAGGCATCGCAAGCAAAGTGAGGGAGCTTAAATTCTTTATCCGTTATAGTCCTTGCGAAGAAGAATGTAGGAACATTAATCTCGTCAGAGAATTTTCTTGCCGCTGTGTTATAAAAACTTCGAAGTATGAACGCAACGAACGTCACTGGACTAAGCGGTGCACTTACCGGAATCCTGCAATTCTTGTATTGTCCGAGTGTCAGGTGGCAATATGGGTGATGTATTTCGATAAACTTATTGGCGTCGTTACTGTAATCGAAACGAAGTGGAATCGTGACGATATTCCGCGCAACTATATCGGCAAAAATCTCGTCGGTTAAATAGATGTCAGCGTCGTTTTGAAAGTGTTCGAGGTCCGGCGCGGGAAAATATGAAAGCGAGTGATCGGTAAGTTGACCGTTTCGGAATGCATAGCGCAATACTATCAAAGCCCCATCTATCAATTTCATGTTAAAGGCTCTCGCCTTAACTAACTCGTCGTAGATTTGGCGATAGGGGAGATTCCTGAGTGCAATCGTTAACTGTGAGGCGTTGTTAACTGTGATCTCAATCGCGCCCCCTGCTTTACCGGGTGTGGAAGGGAAGTTCTGATCCTCTGAAAGCCCTAATCGAACGAGCGATGCTGTGATAGCGTGAACTTCGGAAATTACCTGCTGGGGCTGCATACAATACCTACCTAAGCTTCTTGTCGATTATGTTCTGTAGCCGCCGGATGATCTCTTCAGGATAGTCCTCTAGGAAGGTTTCACCGGATTCTAGAGAGGCAACTGCCTCGATTAGGGAGGCCCGTTTCTTGTTTACGCGCTCCTCTGCAGACTTAGATAGTTCTCGATTAACGATCATCATCTTTTTTCGCTCATCAATAGTTGGGTATTTAAAGCGCAGCTCAAAGTTCGCAGCTGCTATCGCTTCAAACTCCGACTTTAACGAAGTCATTTCAGGACCAATTCCAAGAACTCGAACCCACGCCTTGCTGCGTGTGATCGCAGTGAACAGGCGACTTCGAATGCGAGCTACCTGTCTCCGTTGTGGAGCTGTGTAGCAGTCTTGGGCGTTAATGATGTACACCATCGCCGCCTCATTACCCTTAGCACGAAAAATCCCTGTAAAAGTTACTTGTCCGGGCTCTGAGAACACGTCTGGACTCGTGCTGACACCAGCTAGGACAGAGTTAATTCCTTTTTCCAGAAGGGATGCCCTAGCGGTGCTGACCGCGCTGCGAGTAGACAGCGGGTCGGTGTTTATCACAACAATGTCATCGGGAAGTAACTCATCTTGGTTGATGTTGAGATTAATCTGTTTCACTAACCATTTAGTCTGTTCCTCTGCACTGTCAAAAACCTTAAACCGGATTAGGTCGTCTAGTGGCGAGTGTTTCTCCAGGAATTCAGGACTCGACTGTTGGGTTCTTGCGAGTGACACGTGCATTCCATCGTCTAAGTCGCCGGCCACCACACTATATCCGATATCTAACCAAAGGGATTTGTTCTCGAATATTTGCGCAAGTCCTTCCTGTCTATAGACACCAAAGCCTAATGCGTGCGCAGTCGACAATACTGGTCGGGAGTTTCGATAGCAAGTATCAAGAATGATGTCTTGCTTGGGCTTTCCGGGCTGGTCGGGTTGAATAACTACTCTCGGTTTGCCATCGATATCTTTGCCGAAGAGTTCCTCAACGGGAGGTAATGGTGGGCGTCCAAGACTCTGAAGTTCGTCATATGCGTAGACGAGGCGCTTGGGGCTCTTGAGGTACTCGTAGCAGAGTGTCAGGAAAGTTGGGGGCAGATCCTGAGCTTCGTCAACTAGAATTGCATCGTACTTTGGTACAAGTGATGTCGCGTTCTGAAGGGCAAAACCACATGCTCCTTCAAATTGTCGTTCGTCGCCAAACCGCGAGGCGGCGCGGAAGTCGAAATACTCAACGCCATGATCCTGGCAGAATTCATAGTAGATTCCACTTCGCTCCCCACCACCCGGCGCGCCCCACGCATTCAATATCCTTACGTTGTCCCAATCCGGCTCTTGATTTGTTTGCTCTAAGACGAAAGTCGTAATGAGGCGCTCAAACTGGCCCTTTAGAGATCGGGTATGGAATGTAACAGCGATGAGCCATTCGGGATGCCGCGCATGAAGGTACGCTACTTTGAGCGCCAGGACTATGGTTTTCCCGGAGCCTGCGAGTCCGCGAATACGCTGAACGCCGTCGTATGTTTCGACGACTGCTTCACTCTGGCGACTATCCAAATTCGCGATCGAGTCTTCCAATTTCTTAGTCTTGGCCCCGCGAGATTCCATTTTTTGGAGAAGACGCTTTTTTCGTCCTCGCCGCAAGGTAAAGATTGCCTGAACAACCGAAAGCAGCTGCGAGTATTCTGCAAATGGGGGAATCTCAATTGTTTCGAGGTGCCCAAGTAGACTGTCAGTTCTGCAAATCGGACGCTCGCCGTCCAGCGGTAAAGCCTGTGCTGGCATGGCTGGAGCAAATGTAACTGTGTTGATCGGCGGGACCAGTCGTCGATTCTTGATCAGCCCTTGATGCTGTAATAGCTTAGACTGCATCTTGCTGAACGCTCCATCCTGCCGTTCGATGTAGTTGGACAGACCCTTACCTTCAACGACGTCAAATATCACAACTCCCAATGTGGGTGATACGAGAAGCGCGTCTAGGGGAAACGACCCTTCTGGCGTTCCTAGGATCGGGTAGCCAATATACAATAGACCATCAAATTGAGCGGCGCCTGCCAGCTGGCTGGCCAGCGCTTTGCAGGCCAGAGGTTTGTCTGTACTTCCCCAAACTGGTTTGATCATAAGTCTTGAATATTCTCTCCATTATTGCGTGTGCTTCGTATTTCGGGAGGTCAGTCCGCCGAGTCCGTGTGTGTTTCGAACAGAAAGGTGGCGAGCGTGATTGCCGCGCCGGCCGCGAGGCGGGCATGTCGAGGACGCAACCCACCGGATTTGCCGTGTTGACCATGTCCAGTGCCGTAAAGACCGCGAAGTTCCGCAAGGCCGTTTCCAATAGTGCCGAGGTTGCTCAGTAGCCGTTTGATTACGTCGGCACCTCTGGCGGCCTCGTTAATACCTTCCGGGACAAGTTTTAACGCTTTAAGCGTGTCTTTCGTGAGTGTTGAGATCTCGGGAGAGCCGCTTACGGGTAGGCCGCGCTCAGAAAGGATTGTTTTGCAGCATGTCTCTATCAATTCCTTTGCTGTTCCGATCGCGAGACTCGGGTCGGATTCAATGGCCGTTTCGATTCGGCGAATCTGCTCGCGAAGGTGCTTTGCATCAAACGTAGCTGCCGTTTCTTTGATTGTAGAGACTAATGGTATCTGCCGACTTGACTCAATTCTGCCATCTATCCATTGATACCCGTCTCTCCGCAAGGTTCGGATCAATTCCTCTTTAGCACCTTCGAATAGATCTCGCTGATTCGGCTCCGCCAGGGCTATTTGACGTTCGAGTCGCTCAAGCACGTCCTCGAAGACCTGAATCACTTTGGCAATATGCCGTGGATCACCCCAATTGATTGTGCGGTAGTGTTTCTCGACGAAGGCGCGCCGTTGCCCGCCGACATCCGGTTCAAAATCTCGATCACACTCTATGCCAGCTGCCTCGAATTCATCTCCGATTTCTCTCAGTATCCAACCAGTCAGAACTTCTCGGAACGCTTGTCGGGTTTTTATGCTGATAAGGTCGTTGCTCATTGATTTGCTCTATTCGAGTAGTTGTCGAGCTAGATTGAGATTTCCGGAAAGCACGGCAGGAAGCAGCGCATCACGCGTGTGTTTGAGAGATTTAATCTGATGGAGATTGGAAATCCAGTTGTCGAAGAACGCGGCAACGTGACGGGAGAAGGCCGCTAGAATTGAGTCCGGCGGGAGTACGACATTGCTTTCCTCCACGATCCCCTTACTTATGTTTTGCTGGGCAGACCCTACCGCCTTTCCCTCAAGTTCGACCGTCACCTGCCTCATCCACAGATAGTTGAAATATGCGAAGCCCTTGCGAGGGATCAACGCACAAACGGCTTGGTTGGTCGTGAGGGGTACAGAGTTGAACGAAACTTGTCCCGCCGTCGCGCCGTATAACGCCACTACCGTGGAGAGCGGCGGTACCCACTTGGCTGACGACGCATCCATGCCGAACTTGGTGATGAAGCTGTCCGTGGTGACGATTATGGGCTGGCGGACTTCACCGGAAGTCAGCCATGGCACGCTACCACCAATCCAGAAGCTCGGTTCATCTCGGCGAGGTGTGCCTCCGTTCTGGATCTTCTCAGTACACTCCACAATGGTGCCTGTACGCCAACCGGCAGGGATGGGGCCGAGGGGGGAATCTTGGAAGGAGGCGGGGAAGAGGGCGGCGGTGGCGGGGTCGAGGCCGGCGGGTTGGCGGCCGTCGAGTTTGGCGCGGACGGGGTCGAAATCTACGAACCAGCTTTGGAACAGCGCCCGCGCCATCGCTTCCAGCGTCGCGTTCATTCGGCGGTTGAGTTCGATGTTGTCGTCTAGCGCGCCGAGGATTGAGACGATGGCCTTTTGTTCGGGGAGGGATGGAAGATTGATCCGCATCGTTCGTGCAGACCCGACATTAAAGTGCTGCTGTACGGCCCCAACGAGGTGAGACGAGATATGATGAGCCGCGAAGGTGTTCACGTAGTATGCGAGGAATCGGCTGTCGATCTCCTTGCCACAACGGACGATTACCAAGTCGGAGCAGTTCGCGTCGGCAAGCCATTCGGGAACAACTGAACACGCTCCTGGTTTTCCGGTTCTAACGATTACGACATCGCCTGGAGACAACCTTGATTTTGAGATGCGCTTATGGAACTCAGGCGAAACGAACTTAAGGTCGGATTTGTTGACTCGGAGCGGTTCTACGTTTTGGGACCTGAGGAACGGAATTCCCTTCTCGACGTATTCAGTGGACATTGATCCGACAAATCCTACCGTGATTTCGTCGGCGACTTCTTCGAGGGAAACGCTACGCCACTCACCTGCCATAGCCAAGCCCCTTGAGATTCGCGCGGATGGCGGCTTCGAGTTTCGCGGATTCGGCGAAATGGGACTCGAGTTCGGCGACGAGCCGGGTCATTTTGGCTTCGAAGGGTTCTCCATCGTCCTCGATATCTTTCGCGCCGACGTAGCGGCCTGGGGTGAGAACATGGCCGTGGCCGGCGATGGTTTCGGTAGTCGCGGAACAGCAGAAGCCGGGGACATCGGCGTATTCGCCCGCCCCTTTGTCGCCACGCCAGGCGTGGTAGGTGGAGACGATTCGGGTGATATCGGCGTCGGTGAGTTCGCGATGGACACGGTCGATTAATGTGCCGAGTTTGCGGGCGTCGATGAACAGCGTCTGGCGGTGCCGGCGGAGCCCTTTGGTCTTGCGGAGGAACCAGAGGCAGACGGGGATTTGGGTGCTGTAGAAGAGTTGGCCGGGGAGGGCGACCATGCAATCGACCAGATCCGCTTCGATGATTGCCTTGCGGATTTCCCCTTCGCCGGATTGATTGGAACTCATGCTGCCGTTGGCCAAGACGAAGCCGGCGACGCCTTTGGGGGCGAGATGGTGGATGAAGTGCTGGACCCAGGCGAAGTTTGCGTTGCCTTTGGGCGGCACGCCGTACTGCCAGCGCACATCGTCATCCTTGCGGAACCAGTCACTATCGTTGAAGGGCGGGTTGGCGAGGACGTAATCGGCACGGAGGTCGGGGTGGAGGTCGCGACGGAAGGTGTCGGCCTGTTCGGGGCCGAAGTCGGCTTCTATGCCGCGGATGGCGAGGTTCATGACGGCGAGGCGGCGGGTGGTGGCGTTGGACTCCTGGCCGAAGATGGCGATATCGCCGATGCGACCGCCGTGGGTTTCAACGAACTTTTCCGATTGGACGAACATGCCGCCGGAACCGCAGCAGGGGTCGTAGACGCGGCCTTTGTAGGGGGCGAGCATTTGGACAAGGAGGCCGACGATGCAGTTGGGGGTATAGAATTGGCCGCCGTTTTTGCCTTCGGCGCTGGCGAACTGGGTGAGGAAGTATTCGTAGACGCGGCCGAGGATGTCTTTTGCGCGGTTGTCACGGTCGCCGAGGCCGATGGTGCCGATGAGGTCGATTAATTCGCCGAGACGGTGCTGGTCGAGGGAGGGGCGGGCGTAGTCCTTGGGGAGGACGCCTTTGAGGCGCCCGTTGTCCCGTTCGATGGCGAGCATGGCGTCATCGAGGAGTTTGCCGATGCCGGGTTGGTGGGCGCTGGCCTGGAGTTGGAGCCAGCGGGCTTCGCGCGGGACCCAGAAGACGTTTTCGGCCTGGTATTCGTCGGGGTCTTCGGGGTTGGCGCCGGCGTAGTCGCCGGTGCCGGCTTCGAGGCGGGCGCGCATTTCTTCGAAGGCGTCGGAGATGTATTTGAGGAAGATGAGGCCGAGGACGACGTGTTTGTACTCGGCGGCGTCCATATTATTGCGGAGTTTATCGGCGGCGAGCCAGAGTTTGGCTTCGAAGCCGATGACGGCGGCGTTGGACTTGGGTTTCGAGGGACGAGGCATAGGATGTTCATTCGGCGCGGGTTTCGGGCGAATGGGATGGCGCCGGGAAAATGGGTGGATGAATAGAGTGTAATCCGTGGCGAGGTGCGCAGGGGGCGATTCTGGGTCGCGGGGTGCTGGTTACGGGTGAAGTGGCGAGTTGGCGGGTGAGGGGAGTCCTTGCCTACTTGGGGCCGGACCCGATGGCGCGGCGAGCGGCGGGGTGGGTTGGGGCTGGGAATGGGACCGCGTTGACGTCGCGGGAGTGGGGTGCGGAGGTTATTCCGATGGGGAGGCGGCGAGGGCGCGGGATTCGCCGGCGACCCAGGAGGCGAGGCCGAGGGCGATGACCGGGGAGGCGAGGAGCCAGCGGAGACCCCAGCGGGATTTGAAGGCGAAACGGGCCGAGCGGGCCATCATTACCGCCCAAATGGCTGGGGCTGCGGCGATACGCACCAGGCGGTGCGGCAGGGACCAGCACAGGCGGGCGCTGCGAGCCTTCACGGTGTCGATACCGCGTAACCAGCGTTCGCGAAGAAAGTGACGGAGTGGAGGGGCGTCGTAGTGAACCGTGCGGGCATCGGGCAGATGCCAGAGGTCGAGGCGACGGGCGCGGAGGGTGTAGCTCAACTCCGTATCGCCCTCCCAAAACCTGCCGGGGAAGCCGCCTAGTTCGAGGAAAAGGTCCCTGGGGAGACTGAAGTTGCCGGAGGGCAGTTGGGGGCGGATGGCAGGACGGCCCCCGGAGAGCCACCAGCCGTACTTGGTGAGATGAACGGCGCGGGACCAGTAGCCGGGGGGACAATCTACTCCACCGCCAGCGACGGTGGCCGAACCGGAATGGAAGGCGCGGTGGAGCGTTTGCAGCCAATCAGGGTCGGCCGTCATATCGGGGTCGATGAAGGCGAGGAAGTGGCCGGCGGCCGATTGGGCGGCGAGGTTGCGGGCGGCGTGGGCGCCGAGGGGTTGCGGATGGTGATGACCGCAGGTCTGGGGGTGGCGGTTGGCAATGTCGGCGCAGGACGGGTCGCCGGGGGTGCTGTCGATAACGATGGCCTCCCAATCGGAGAACGACTGGCGGTGGAGCGATTCCAGACAAGCGTCCAAGGTGGCGGCCGAATGAAAGCACGGGATAATGATGGAGAAAGTTGGCGCCATGGAACTCTCCAATTATTCCCCGGGTGAGCCGCGGCTGTCGGTGGTGGTGACGATAGGTATGTTACGGCGGCGGGCGCAGCGGTGCCTTGACGCGATCGAAGGGCAGGCGGGCGGGCCGGCGATGGAGGTGGTGGTGGTGGATGTGTGCCCGGAGGCGGGCCGAATCGGCGGGCCCGGGGTGGAGTATCTGGCCCTGCCGGATTGCGAATCGATCAACGCGGCGAAGGCGGCGGGGGCGCGGCGGGCGAAGGCGCCGATCATCGCGTTTCTGGAGGACCACTGTGTGCCGGAGCCGGGATGGGCGGCGGCGGTGGAGCGGGCGTTTGCGGAGAATCCGGGTGTCGCGGCGGTGGCGTACTGCTTTGGGAATCTGAACCCGGTGAATTGGGTGAGCCGCTCGTTTTTGCTGCTGGCCTACGGGCCGTGGATGGGGCCGGCGCGATCGGGGCCGGTGACGACGCCGTCGTGGATGAACGTGGCCTACAGCCGGAAGACTTTGGAGGGGGCGGGGGATCTGGCGCAGTGGATGGGATGCGAGGGGTTGTATCTGCACCGATTGCAGGAAGCAGGAGCGACGTTCTGGCATGCGAGTGATGCGGAGGTGCGGCACTTGAACCATCCGAGTCTGCTGGGAAGCGCAAGGGATAGCGCGTGCTGGCAGAGGCTATTTGCGGCAAACCGCGTGAAGGCGGAGCAGTGGGGCTGGTTGCGGAGGATTGCGTATTTCGGGGGAGCGGTGCCGTTCAGTCCGTGGGTGATCGCCTACCGGTTGGGGCGGCGGATGTGGGCGCGGCCCGGGATGCGGTGGGAATACGTAAAGGCGCTGCCGCTGATCCTGTTTGTGTTCACGTGGGGGGCGTTCTCCGAGGCGATGGGGTATGTGGCGGGGGAGGGGGATGCGGGGAAACGAACGATCTACGTGGAGACGGGGGACCCGCGAGGGGAGGCGGTGTAGGTTTCTGTTAGGCTGCGGGTATGGGATGGCTGCTCCTTCTTCTCGCGGGATTCGGGACGGCGGCGGCGCAAGAAGTGACCTGGCCGGGGATGGACGGGAGCGGGTTCGTTGTCCGGGGCGGGCATGGGGAGTGGTTCAGCGTTGACCCGGTAGAGGTGCGGGGGAACCGGGAGATACGGGTGAGGAAGCTGTCGGCGGACTTGCGGGAGGTGATCTGGACGCGGGTGGTGGGCGGGGATGGGGCCGATGAGGCGCGGGCGGTGGCGGTGGATGCGGCGGGTTCCCTGCTGGTGCTGGGTAATACGGGGTCGGCTGATCTTCCGGTAACGGAGGGAGTGGTGGCGCCGGTACCGGTGGCGGGGGCGGTGACGGCGTTTTTGATGAAGATCGGCGGGGAGGGCGGCCTGCTGTTTAGCACGTACCTGCACGAGGGAAGTGCGACGCGGGCCGAGGGTTTGTTGCGGGTACGGGAGGGGGAGATTGTGGTGGCGTTGAGCGGGCGGCTGTGGCACCTAGACCTGGGGGCGCGGCGCGTCATGGAAGAGACTGTTTCGCCGTGGATTGGCGGGGCGATGGCGCTGGATGAGCGGGGCGGGTTGTATGTTGGGGGTACCACGCAATCCGACACGCTACCGGTGGGGCCGGGGGCGCTGCAACGAACGCGGCAGAGCGGGACGTGCAGTTCCTTTGTTGGTCCGATTGCGTGCGCGACGGGATACGTGATGCGGTTGGGGGAGAGAATGGGGACGGTGGAGGCGGCCACGTATCTGGGCGGGACGGCGCCGGCGGGGGTAACGGCGCTGGCGGTGGATGGGGATGTAGGCGTGGTGGTGACGGGGGATGTGCGGGGCGGGAGTGTGGAAGGGCATTTTCCGACGACGGCCGGGGCGTTTTTGCCGGTGGTTGCGGGGCGCGGGTTTGCCCCTTGGTTCGTGAGCCGGGAGAATTTTCAAAGCACGCCGTTTGTGGCGCGATTGACGAGGGAGTTGGACCGGATGGTTTACGGAACGTACCTGGCGGGAACGCGGGCGGAGCGGGCGCGGTGGATTGGCGTGGACGGCGAAGGGCGGGCGATGGTTGGGGGCGATACGGTATCACGGGACTTTCCGGGGACGGGGGCGTTTGCCAGGCCGTGCGGGCCGGACCCAGGGCCGAATGGGCCTTCGGCGGGATTTGTGGCGCGGCTGAGCGGGGATGGGACACGACTGGATGCTGGGGTAGTGCTGCCTGCCGTGTCGATGGGGGTGCCGTTTGCGGGAGGGGACGGGGAGTTGGCGATACCGAGTTCGATGGGGGTGGCGCGGGTGTGGCTGGATTGGGGGGAGCGGCCGGTGGTGGCCTGCGCGGTGAATGGGGGGAGTTACCGGACGGAGAGTTATGTGGCACCGGGGCAGTTGGTTACGCTGATGGGGGCGGGGTTTCCGGAGGGGGCGCGGCTGTTATTCGACGGGGAGGCGGCGGAGATTCTGTACGCGTCGGCGGGGCAGATTAACGCTGTTGTTCCGGAGCGGGTACGGGGGCGGGAGCGGACGGAGATGCGTTTGGAGGCGGATGGGGCTGGGTTTGCGCGGCGGGTACTGCGGGTACTGGAGGTGCGGGAGACGAATCCGACGATCAAAGTGTTTGTACGGGCGGACGGGAAGCTGGAAGACCGGGGGAATCCGCTGGCGGATGTGCGATTGGAAGATGGGAGGCAGAACGGGACGGAGCATCCGGCGCGGCGGGGGGAGGTGGTGGATGTGTATGCCACGGGGCTGGATTTGCGGCTGCCGGTGGAGGTGAATTTGCCGGATCATGGGACGGCGAGGGCGGAGGTAGTAGCGGTTGAAGAGGGGGGAGGGGGAGTGCAGCGATTGCGGGTGCGGATCCCGGGGAGCGTGAATGGGGGTGTGGTGACGATGGCGATTGTGAATGGGGGGCGGAGATCGGCGGCGAATGGGGGATTTGTTTGGGTGGAGTGAGAGGGGGGCGGGGCGCGAAATCTGCTTGACCGGGGGGTGATGGTTCGTCGAGGATAAGAGCTACCCTATATCGCTTTAGACGGAAGGAGTGGCTGTTGCTCAAGGAGGCGAAGTATTACTCGCGAATGGCGTGGGGGTACGCCAAGTGGAGGCGGGCAGGGCTGTACGAAGACCCGGAGCGGGTAGTGTCGGAGTCCCTGGCGCACCGGGAAGAACGGTTTCTGACACTGATGCAGAAGGCCGTGTTTGCGAATCCGCGGAGTCCGTACCACAGCCTGTTTGCGTGGGCCGGGTGCACGCATGGCGATCTGGCCGGGATGGTGCGGCGGGAAGGGCTGGAAGCGGCGCTACAGACGCTGCTGGAGGCAGGCGTCTATTTGACGCATGACGAGTTTAAGGGAAAGACGCCGGTGGTGCGCGGGAGCAAACAGTGCCTGGTGGATACGGGGGATCTGTCCAACCCGTCGGTGGACGGATTGCTGGGCACCTCGTCCTCGGGAAGCCGAAGCCGGGGAACGACGACGATGCGCAGCATCGAGTTTCAGAAGTACCGGGAAGCGCAACATCGGGTGTTAATCCAGGATTTTGAGCTGGAACAACGCAAGGTGTTGTTTCTGGGCCCGATCCTGCCGGGGGATGGCGGGCTGCGCCATGTGTTCTCGAATGGGTTGCGGGGGAAGCCGGTGGCGGTGTGGTTTGCGCAGGGCGGGGACATGGCGGTGTACCGCTGGGCGACGGCGGTGATGCTGACGGAGTTTCAACTGTTAGGAGTTCCGGTGAAGCGGCCGCAGTATCTGCCGCAGAACGATTACGGGCCGGCGGCGCGATGGATTGCGGAACGGAAGCGGGAAGGGGTTCCGGTGGCGGTGTTTGGAGGCGTTTCGCAAGGGGTGCGGGTGGCGCGGGCGGCGCGGGAATTGGGACTGGATATTGCAGGCACGACGTTTCGATTGGGAGGGGAGGCGCTGACGGACGCCAAGCTGGAATCGATCCGGGAGGCTGGGTGCGAGGCGTGGGCGCGGTACACGATCTCCGAACTAGGTCCGGTGGGTTCGAGTTGTCCGGAGATGGTGGGGAATTGCGTGCATATCTGCCGGGACTCGGTGGCGGTGATCAGCCGGCGGCGGATGGCGCCGTTGACGGAGGTGGAAGTGAATTCGCTGCTGTTCACTTCGCTGTTGCCGGAGGCGGCGACGGTGGTGGTGAACGTGGAGATGGACGATGCCGGGGAGATAGGGCCGGCGCGCTGCGGATGTAATCTGCGGCGAATGGGGTTCGACACGCAGATTGACCGGCTTTACAGCTATGGAAAGCTGACGGGGCATGGGACGACGTTGATTGGCGGGCAGTTGCTGGAGATGCTGGAGCGGCGGCTGCCGTCGCGGTTCGGGGCAACACCCGGGGACTTTCAACTGGTGGAGCGGGAAGGCAAGGGGCAGACCGAGATTGAACTGCGGGTGAGTCCGCGGGTGCGCGGGGCGGACGAAGCGGTGGTGAAGGAGTACTTTCTGGAAGAGATGCGGAAGCTGTGGACGGGATCGCTAACGGTGCGGATGTGGCAGCATTCGGAGGCGGTGCAGGTGGTGATTGGAGAACCTTACGTGACGGCGGGGCGCAAGGTGCATTTACTGCACCTACTGGGAAACAGGACCCAAAAAAATGAGGGGACAGCGGATTGAAATACCTAATCTACGCGGTATGCGGGGCAGCGATGCTGATGGGGCAGGACCGGATGGGCTCGCTGACCGGGCGGGTGACGGATCCGCAGGGCGCGCCGGTGGGCAGCGCGACGGTGCGGGCAACGGAGACCGGGACAGGGAAGGAGTCCGTGACGAAGACGGGTGGGGACGGCAGTTATCTGCTACTGCGGCTGGAACCGGGTGGATACCGGGTGACGGCGGAGCGTGACGGGTTCCGGGTCTCGATGCATGAGGGGGTGCGGGTAGACATCGACAAACGAACGGTGGCCGATCACCGGTTGACGATCGGCGAGGCGCGGGAGAGTGTGGTGGTGACGGGGCAGGCGCGGCAGATTGAGGCGACGCCTTCGGCGTTGACGTCGCTGGTGGAGGCGGGGACGATCCAACAACTACCGCTGAACGGGCGGGACTTTCTGCAACTGGCGGCGCTGCAATCGGGTGCGCCGGTGGCGCGGGCGCAGGAGCGGAGCGTGAACACGGGCTACGGGGTGCAGTTGAGCATATCGGGGTCGCGGCCGTTTCAGAACGGATTCCGGGTGGATGGGTTGTATTTGACGACGTCGCATGGGTCGAGCCCGGGCAGCATTAACGGGAGCAATTTCGGGGTGGACTCGATTGCGGAATTCAGTGTGCATGGGAGTTCGGCGGGGGCGCAGTACGGGCAGGCGGCCGGAGGGATTGTGAATGCGGTGACGAAGTCCGGGACGAACGAACTGCATGGGACAGCCTATTATTTTCATCGGAACGACAACCTGGATGCGCGGAACTACTTTGATGGGGCGGAGGTGCCGGAGTTCCGGCGGCACCAAGGAGGAGCGGCGCTGGGAGGGCCGATCCGGAAGAACAGGTCCTTCTACTTTGCGAACACGGAATTCCTGCGGCAGGCAAGGGACAGCACGACGGTGAACACGACGTTGAGCGAGGCGGCGCGGAGCGGGAACCTGACGACGGGCCGGGTGACGGTTGATCCGACGATGGCGAAACTGGTGGCGTTGTATCCCCTGCCGAACGGGCCGGTGTTCGGCGATACGGGCTTGTATTCGTTTGCCAATCCAACGGTGAGCCGGCAGGACTTTGTGACGACGCGACTCGATCATAGTTTCGGGCCGAAGGACCGGCTATTCGGGCGGTACAGCTTTGAAGGGGGGAAGCGGAGCCTGGAGACGGATTTCCGGGCGGCGTCGAGGACGAACGTGACGCAGCAGCATGCGGCGGTGATTGAACATATGCGGGTGTTTTCGGCAAGCACGGCGAATGCGGCGCGGATTGGGTTTGTGCGGACGAAGAATGCGGATGGCGATTCGAGGAGCCTGATTGCCGGGGCCGATGATCCGGCGTTGACGTTTGTGCCGGGTGCGCCGGGAATCGGACAGATTGTGATCAGTTCCGGGGTGACCGATTTCCCTGGGGGTACGGGCGGAGTGGCGGCGACCCGGCACATCCTGAACTCCTACCAATTGAGCGACGATGCGGACCACATTCGCGGGAGGCACACGATCAAGTTCGGCGGGCGCGTGGAACGGACGCATTTCAATACGGAAAGCCAGAGCCGGCAGGCGGGCGATTTCCGGTTCCGGGATGTCTCCTCGCTGTTGCGGAACATACCGGACCGGTTCCGGGGGATGATGCCGGGTGCGGATGCCGGACGCGGGCACCGGCAGACGATCGGCGGGCTGTATGCGCAGGACTCCTGGCGGGTTTCGCAGCGATTCACGGTGGACGCGGGGTTGCGTTGGGAGCCGGCGTCGGTTCCACGGGAGGTGAACGGGAAGGCATCCAATCTGGTGAATCTGGCGGATCCGCAGATGACAGTGGGCAACCCGGTCTTCGCGAATCCGTCCTTTACGAACTTTGCGCCGCGGGCGGGCGTGGCGTGGGATGTGTTCGGGAGCGGGAAGACGGTGGTGCGCGGCGGCTACGGGCTGTTTTTCGATTTGATTCTCTCGCCGTACATTTCGTTTTCGGGGGTACGCAATCCACCCTTTTTTCTGCGGGCCGAGACGCGCAACGTGGTGCAGGGCGACTTTCCGAAGGGTGGCTATGCGGCACTGGGACGCAGTCCGACGCTCGAACTGGGGGCGGAGCGTTTACCCGTGCGGCCGAACCAGCCTTATGTGCAGCAATGGAACGTGAACCTGGAACAGGCGTTTACACCGAGCGCTTCGCTGCGGATGGCTTACGTTGGGTCGCGGGGGGCGAATCTGTCGAGCATTGTGGGTGATGCCAATCTTGCCACGCCGACGGTGCAGGCTGATGGGCGGCTGTTCTGGCCTGCGAACCAACGGACGGTGAACGCGGTCTTCGGGCAGATTCGGGACCGGCGGTTTGACGCGGAGTCCTCTTATCACGGGCTGCAGAACACCTTCCGGCTGCGGATGTACCGGGGCTTACAGGTTCAGGCGACGTACACGTTTTCCAAGAGCATCGACGACAGTTCCAACTTCTATGCGGGCAGCGAAGCGCCCAATCGCGGGTTTCTGCCGCTGAATGGCAGTCCGCGGTTTAACCGGGGGTTATCGGGCCACGATGTCCGGCACTATGCGACGATGTCGGGAACGTGGGACCTGCCGATAGCCGACGGCGCCGGAGTGCGGAAGGTGTTTGGCGGATGGCAGGTGGGGGCGATATCGATTCTCGGATCGGGACTGCCGATGACGGTGTGGCTGGGTCCGGATGCGGCGAGGACGATGACGCGGCAGACGGGAGCAAATTCCGGGCAACGGCCGGACTTAGCGCCGGGTGCGAGTACGAACCCGGTGACGGGGGATCCTCTGCGATGGGTGGACCCGAGCGGCTTCCGGATGCCGGTGGCGGGTTACCTGGGCAACCTGGGGCGGAACACCGTCATCGGGCCGGGACTGGCGAGCACCGATGTTTCCGCGGTGAAGAAGATCCGGGTTCCGATGCTTGGCGATGGCGGAGTGGTGGAGTTCCGGATGGAGTTTTTCAATGTGTTCAACCACACGAACTTCCAGTTGCCAGCGCCGGAACGGATGGAGATATTCGGGGCGGGGAATGGGGCGACGCGGGCGGACTTTGCGCGGATCACGGCGGCCGGCGACAGCCGGGAGATACAGATGGGATTGAAGATCCGGTTTTAGGGTCGAGGAGCAATATGAGCGCACCTGCGGTCGTGGTGGAAGAAAACAAATGGTCAAAGCTGGAATGGCTTTGGGGCGTAGGCCCGGGATTGGTGTTTGCACTGGCGGGATTGGGTCCGCGTGATCTGGTTTCCAACTCGATCGCGGGATCGGTGGCGGGTGCGGGCCTGATCTGGGTGATCGCGATTTCGCTGGTGGCTCGGGGGGTTTTGCTGGATGCGATGGCGCGGTGCGTGATGGTGACGGGCGAAAGTCTGATGCAGAGCGTGGGGCGGATCGGGAAGTGGGCGGCGCTGGCGTGGTTTGGCTCGACAATCCTGCGGCAACACGCGCGGGCGCTAATCCGGCTGATGTTGATGGGTACGGCGGCGCACATGGTGTTTCCGCTGCCGACGGAGCATAGCGTCAAGATCTGGGGCTACACCTCGTGGGCGCTGGCGGGTGCTCTGATGTATTGGGGCCGATACGCGGCGGTGGAACGGGTGTTCAAGCCGATCGCACTGGCGCTGGGGATCTGCATGATCCTGGCGGCGTTTTTGTCGCGGCCCGATCTGGGCGACCTGGCATGGACGGCGATCCACCCGGTGCTTCCGCCGGAGACTGGGGCGTTCAGCCCGATGGTTGTGCTGATGGTGATGATCTCCGGGGCGGTGGGCGGGGGGAGCAATGTGAAGTATCCGGCCTACGTGCATGAAAAGGGGTGGCGGAGCGTCGCTTCCTTCGCGGTGCAGCGGCGGGACTTGATTGGGAGCATGGTGGGGCTGTTCATTGTGCTGAGCCTGATGCAGATTGCCGCCGCGGGGACGCTGCGGCCGCAGGGGATCCAGGTGTCGAAGCTGGACGATTTGATTCCGATTTTTTCGCAGTCCTTTGGGGGCGCGGGCGGGATTCTGTTCGGCATCACTCTCTGGTGCATGGCGTTCACGCAGCATACGGGGAGCGGGGCGGCGTACGGGATTCTGACGTCGGACGTGTTCCATCGCTACATCCGCCCATCGGACCGGGTGATTGGCGGCAGTGTGACGCCTGGAGAGATGCCGGCCTATAAGTGGCTGGTGCTTTATCTGTCGTTGAGCCCGCTGTATGTGTTCTTCACGGGATGGACGGCGATTGGAGTGGTACTGGCCGGCGGTTTGCTGTCGATTGTCACGCTGCCGATTTTGACGGCGATCGTGATCAAACTGACGACGGACCGGAAGACGATGGGGGCGTATGTGAACGGGTGGGTTTCCAACGTGATCCTGGTTTTGACGTTTCTGAGTTCGTTGTATCTTTCGTGGGAAGGCGCGATTGAATTGATGGCGGATCTGAAGAAGGGGTAGAGCTACATGACAACGGAGCCGGTTTGGGTGGTGTCGTAACCGGCGAGGACCTCTAGCTTTCGGCGCAGGGTGGCGCGTTGGAGGACGTCGAGGAAGGCTTTTACGCCGGGGAGGTCGGCGGTGCGGCGGCGCATGACGAGGTCGTAGCGTTCGCTGTGGAGAGGGATGAAGTCGAGGTTGAAGGTTTGGGCGGCGGAGCGGGTGGCGAGGCAGGTATCGGCTTCGCCGGTAAGGACACAGTAGGCGGCGGCAAGATGGCCGAAGGCCACCCTGGAGTAGCCGGCGACATGGAGGGCGTCGACACCGGCCTTTTCCAGGAGTTTATCGAGAAGGGCGCGGCTGCCGGAGCCGACTTCGCGGTTGACGAAGCGGACGTTTTTGCGGGCGAGGTCTTCGGGTTTGCGGATGTCCTTGGGGTTGCCGGGGGGGACGACGAAGCCTTCTTCCCAGCGGGCGAAGGTGACGACGGTGAGGTCCTCGGCGGGGAAGTGTTTGCGGAGAAAGGGGAGGTTGAACTCGCCGGACTTGGCGTCTTCGAGGTGGGAGCCGGCGATGTGGGCTTTGCCATCGACCATCCAGGAGAGGGCGAGTTTGCTGGAGGCGCCGGCGGTGACGACTTCGACGCCGCTGATCTTTTCGACCATGTGGGAGAGGAGTCCGGTGGCGGGGTCGCAGCCGGCGAGGACGATGCGTTTTTGGGCGGCTTCGTCTTTGGAGAAGACGAGGAGGTCGGCGCGATTTTTGGTGCGGGAGGCGCTTTTGACGATGCCATCGGCTTCCGGCATGTAGTAGGGGGAGGCGCTGACGGGGACGGAGACCCAGCGGGAGCCGATCTGGCAGATGCGGACGGGTTGGCCCTTGGCGGCGGGTTCGGAGGAGAGGACCTCGGCGGTGACGGATTCGGCGCCCTGGGAGTGTTCCTCCTGGAGGGAGAAGAGTTCGTCGACGGTGACTTCGAGTTGGCGGGCGAGGTTGAGTGCGACTTCGGTATTGGGGACGTAGGTACCGGCCTCAATGGCGTAGATGGTCTGGCGGCTGACGTTGACGCGGCGAGCGAGATCGGAGGCGCCGACGCCGCGGCTTTTTCGAACCTGGGCCAACCTGTTGGCGACACGCACTTTCACACCGCTATCTTCTCATCTGTGGGACGCCATGGTTGCCGGGCCGGTCCGTTAGAAGTGCCACTTGAGGGCGAGTTCGAAGACGCGGGGATCGAGGGCGGTGGTGATGGTTCCGAAGGCGGGGTTGCCGAAGGAGCCGTTGGGGTTGCCCAAGGGCGGCGTGTTGGTGACGTTGAAGGCTTCGGCTCGGAGTTCGAGGCGGGAGCGTTCGGAGAGCCGGAAGGTTTTGCCGAGCATGATATCGAGCGCCTGGTAAGAGGGGCCGGAGACGGGGTTGCGGGAGGAGTTACCGAGGGTGAATTGCGGGGCCTGGGAGAAGGCGGCGGTGTTGAACCAGCGGGAGGTGGAGCGCTGGCCGGCGGGGAGGGTGGGGGAGGCGAGGCGGTTGGGGCGTTGGATGCCGAAGCCAGCGAAGGCGTTGAGGTTGGTCGCCTGGGTGACGGGAATGGGGCTGCCGGACTGGGCGCGGGCGATACCGGCGATTTGCCAGCCGGAGGCGAAGGGGAGTTCGTAGACGAATCCGGCGGAAAGGATGTGGGGGACGTTGCCGGTGGAGACGTCCTTTTCGAGGCGTTTATTGAAGCTATCGGCGGCCTGGAAGTTGGCGACGGGACCGGTGAGGACGGCGGAATCGAAAACGGCGCCGGCGTCGTCGATGAGGCGGGAGAAGGTGTAGGCGGCGGTGAAGGTGAGGCCGCGGGAGAAGCGTTTTTCGAGGCGCGCCTGGAAGGAGTGGTATGTGGAGTGGCCGGTGTTGTTGCGATAGAGGGTGACGGTGGTGAAACGGGGGAATGGGCGGAGGAGTTGGCCGCGGGCGATGCTGGCGGCGCCGAGCGAGGTGTTGGCGGGGATCTGGCCGAAGTAGGGGTTGGGGACCTGGTGGGTGAGTTGGGCACCGAGGGCGAGTTGTTCGACCGTTAGCTGGTTGAGGTTGACGTCGGGGCGCCCAGGCGGGTGAGTTTGGAGGCGAGGTAGCCGGCCTCGATGCTCCAATGGGAGGCGAAGGTTTTCTGGAGGGTGAAGTTCCACTGTTGGGCGTAGCCGCTGCCGTTGGTACGTTGGACGGCGAAGACGCCCTGGCCGAGGCCGGAATCGGGGCCGGGGGGCTGGACGGTGACGGAGGGGCCGGAGGAGAGGAGGAAGGCGGGGTTGATGTTGTCGAGGGACTGCTGGCCGAGGGTCTGGATGTAAGGGAAGAGGGGGGTGGTGAAGGGGGTGGTGATGCCGGCCTGTTCGATCCAAGTGAGGCCGTAGCCGGCGCGAAGGGCGAAGGAGTTGGCGGCCTGGAAGGCGAGGCCGAGGCGTGGGGCGAAGTTGGCTTTTTCGAGGTTGCGGGCGGCGCGGGAGGTGCCGTTGGCGCCGAGTTGGTGGAGTTGCTGGGTATTCAGGTTGAAGACGGCGCCGCGGTTATGGAGGACGGTGGAGGGGAAGTTGAGGGTGTAGCGGACGCCGAGGTTGAGGGTGAGCCGGGGCGTGGCGCGCCAATCGTCCTGGAGGAAGAGTTCGGCGATGCGGGCGCGGGGTTGGATGGTTTCCGGCTGGGCGTCGATGGAGAAGCGGCCGACCTGGCCGGTGAGGAAGGAGGCGAAGGCGTTACCGGTATTGGCGACGACGGCGCCGGCGGGGGAGAGGGCGGCGGTGAAGATGGAGGTGAATTGGAAGTTGCCGGTGGGGCTGGGGGGCTGGAGGACGTCGAGGGTTTGGAGGCGGATATCGGCGCCGATCTTGAGGCTGTGGGCGCGGCGGATGAGAGAGAGATTATCGATGAATTGGGTGACGGAGGTGGTGAAGCGGGCGTTGCCGCTGGCGGGCGGGCCGAGTTGCTGGAAGCCGACGACATCGTAGGTGGGGAGGACGGAGGAGAAGGAAGAGGCGGGGATATTGGGGATTTGGGTGGCCTGGGCGAGGGGTAGGGAGAGGAGGCCGGAGGCGCGATCGAATTTGCGACGGGTGTAGCCGAGGCGAAGTTGGTTGACGGCGGAGGGGGAGAGGGTGAGGGTATGTTCGGCGGCGAGGCTATCGGCGCGAGTGAGGGTGTCGCCGATGACGCCGGCGGTGAGGGTGCCGCTGCCATCGGGGAGCGGGGTGGTGGGTTTGGAGTCGTCGCGGAGAAAGGAGTAGCGGGCGAAGAGGCGGTGGCGGGGGGAGAGGTAGTGATCGAGGCGGCCGTCGAACTGGGTGGCGACGGTAGCGTCGTTGCCGACGCGGCGGAAGTTATTGGCGGTGGCATTGGGGACGTTGGGGGCGGGGTAGCGGCCGACGACGGCGAGGGCGGCGCGGTCCAAGCGGACGGCGGGGATGGCATTGGCGGGGAAGGGGTCGCGGAGCCACGTGGTGCCGGTGCGGCGGGTGGTGGCGGGGTCGAAGATGGGGGTTGCGAAGATACCGGCGCGCTGCGGGGCGGTGGGCACGGTGCTGGCGCGGACGACGCCGGTGTGGAGGCGGGTGGATTGGTAATCGGGAAAGAAGAAAGTCCGGTTTTTGCGGAGGGGGCCGCCGAGGATGAAGCCGAACTGATTGCGGCGGAAGCGGGGCTTAGGGCCGGCAGCGGCAAAGAGGTTGCGGGCGTTGAGTTTTTCGTTGCGGAAGAACTCAAAGAGAGTGCCGTGGAGCTGGTTGGAGCCGGACTTCTGGTTGACCATGATGACGCCGCCGTTGGAGCGGCCATATTCGGCGGAGTAGCTGTTGACCTCGACGCGGAACTCCTCGATGGCGTCGATGATGGGGTAGAAGGCGACCTGGCCGGGTTCGGGTTGGAGGACGGAGATGCCGTCGTAGACGTACTCGCTGACGCGGGGGCGGGAGCCGTTGATGCGGGGGAGGAGGTTGCCGGGGGGGAGATTGACGCCGGGGCCGAGGGCGATCAGGGGGACGAAGTTGCGGCCGTCGAGGGGGAGGGTGACGACTTTGCGCTGTTCGACGACGAAGCTGACGGTGCCGCGGCTGGACTGGAGGAGGGGCGGGGCGGCGGTGACGAGGAGGGACTGGGAGGCGTCGCCCAAGGGGAGGGTGAGATGGAGGGAGGCGCGGCCGCCGACCTGGAGCGTGAGGCCATTGCGGGTGAGCGGGGCGAAGCCGTCCTTGGAGACGTGGAGGGTATAGGGGCCGGGGGGCAGGGCGAGGAACTGGAAGAGTCCGAGGCCGCTGGAGAGGGCGGAGGACTCCAGGCCGGTGAGGGTGTTGGTGAGGCGGAGTTTGGCTTGTGCGACGGGGAGGCCGGCGGGGTCGAGGACGGAGCCGAGGAGTTCGGCATTGTTGGATTGGGCGGGGAGCGGGGCGAGGAGGGCGAGTGCGAGTACCGGCTGGGCGAGACGTGTATACAAAGCACTGTAATGCTAGCACGACACTCCGCGCGGTCGTGGAAAGGTAACACTGTCGTGTGGGAGGTACGTGGGATGCTCAGGGGCGGTAGGGGTCTGGGGTGCCGGGCGGGATGGGGGGCTCTTTTTTGAGGGAGGCGCGGTGGTCGACGAGGGCCTGGCCGGCGGGCCAGCGGACCCAGAGGTTTTCGACGAATTGCGGGTCGAGGGGGTGTTCTTCCTTGGGGTCGGTATGGAGGTCGTACCAGACGGGGAAGCCGTACTGACGGAGGGGTTCGCCGAAGCCGGCGTTGGTTTCTTTGGTCATCATCTTCCAGTTGCGCCATTTGACGCCGCAGATTTCGTTGGCGAGGTAGATGATGATGGACTCGCGGCTGGACTCCGTTTTTTTGCCCAGGAAGAAGTCGAGTTGATCGACGCCATCGATGATGCGGTCCTTGGGGAGGGTGCCGCCGGCGATGCGGGTGAGGGTGGGGAGGAGGTCCATTTCGTGGACGATTTCATTGCTGACGGCGCCGGCGGGGATGCGGCCGGGCCAGCGGATGAGGAAGGGGGTACGGAGGGAGCCTTCGAAGGTGGTGAAGTAGGTGCCGCGCCAGGGGCCGGAGAAGCCATGGTAGGGGGCGGTGGCTTCCGGGCCGTTATCGGAGGTGAAGATGAAGACGGTATTGTCGCGGAGGTTTTGTTTGTCGATTTCGTCGAGGAGGCGGCCGGTGTAGGAGTCGATTTGTGCGAGGACATCGGCGAAGAGGCCGTTGCGAGTTTTGCCGCGGAACTCCGGGGAAGGGAGGACGGGCATGTGGGGCTGGGTATAGGGGAGGAAGAGGAAGAAGGGTTTGCGGGCGGCGGATTGGCGGCGGATGAAATCGATGGCTTTGGTGGTGATTTCGCCATCGATGGCGGCGCGGGCCCGGGTGTCGTAGACTTTGACTTCGCGGGGCGTTTCGCCGCGGCGGGATTCGAGGATCTGGGCGTATTTGACGTAGGGGTGGGAGCCGGGGCGGAAGCGGGGGTTATC
The DNA here is from genome assembly GCA_964430625.1 of uncultured Solibacteraceae bacterium. Lineage (GTDB taxonomy): Bacteria > Acidobacteriota > Terriglobia > Bryobacterales > Bryobacteraceae. Next base: position 74,534 of record CAYSFR010000041.1, on the reverse strand, counting down.
GGGCCAGAAGCTATCGTTGCTGGAGTTGGGGATGCCGAACCACTCGTCGAAGCCATGGTCGGTAGGGAAGCGGCCGGGGGTCTGGCCGAGGTGCCATTTGCCGTACATGGCGGTGGCGTAGCCGGCAGCGGAGAACATTTCGGCCATGGTGAATTCCCACTGGGTGAGGCCGTAGAGGGGCGTTTCCAGGGGGACGGAGCCATTGCCGGTGCGGACGGCGTAGCGGCCGGTGAGGAGGGCGGCGCGGGAGGGGGTGCACTGGGCTTCGACGTTGAAGTTGAGGAGGCGGAGGCCCTGGGAGGCAAGTTGATCGAGGCGAGGGGTGGGAGCGCCGCGGAGCGCGCCGCCGCCGTAGACGCCGAGTTCGCCCCATCCGAGGTTATCCATGAGGACGAGGACGACGTTTGGCTTCGGGGCCGGGCTCTGGGCGGCGAGGGCCTGGAGGAGACGGCGGCGGGTGAGCATGCTCAGGCGGAGACGGGTTCGCGGGTGGCGGCTTTGACGAGATCGAGGGCGACGTCGACGATCATATCTTCCTGGCCGCCGACCATACGGCGTTTGCCGAGTTCGACTAGGATATCGCGGGTATCGATGCCGTAGCGTTTGGCGGCGGCTTCGGCGTGGCGGAGGAAGCTGGAGTAGACGCCGGCGTAGCCGAGGGAGAGGGTTTCGCGGTCGACGCGGACGGGGCGGTCCTGGAGGGGGCGAATGAGGTCTTCGGCGGCATCCATGAGGGCGAAGAGTTCGCAGCCGTGGGGGATGCTCATGCGGTTGAGGACGGCGATGAGGACTTCGAGGGGGGCATTGCCGGCGCCGGCGCCCATACCGGTGAGAGAGGCGTCGACGCGGGTAGCGCCGTGTTTGACGGCTTCTATGGAGTTGGCGACGCCGAGGGAAAGGTTGTGATGGGCGTGCATGCCACGTTGGGTTTCGGGCTTGAGGACATCGTTGAAGGCGTCGAAGCGTTCGCCGACTTCGTGGGTGAGGAGGGCACCGGCGGAATCGACGACATAGACGCAGTGGGCGCCGTAGGACTCCATGAGTTGGGCCTGGCGGGCGAGTTCCTTCGGGGGCGCCATATGGGACATCATGAGGAAGCCGGCGACATCCATGCCGAGGTGGCGGGCGTATTCGATGTGCTGGCGGGCGATGTCGGCTTCGGTGCAATGGGTGGCGATGCGTGTGGAGCGGGCGCCGGCCTGGTAGGCTTCGTGGAGGTCCTCCATGGTGCCGATACCGGGGATGAGGAGGACGGTGACGCGGGCGCGCTGGATGTTTTCGGCGGCGGCCTGGATCCATTCGAGGTCGGAGTGGAGGCCGAAGCCGTAGTTAAAGCTGGAGCCGGCGAGGCCGTCGCCGTGGGTGATTTCGATGGCATCGACGCCGGCGGCATCGAGGGCGCGGGAGATGGCGGCGACCTGGGGGAGGGTATAGCGATGGCGGATGGCGTGCATGCCATCGCGGAGGGTGACGTCCTGGATATAGAGGCGCTGCGAGGTTTCCATGGGATCTCCTTGGGCTCAGATGCGGTTAGCGGGCGGCGAGGCGTTCGCCGGTTTGGAGGGCGGCCGAGGTCATGATGTCGAGGTTGCCTGCGTAGGGCGGGAGGTAATGCCCGGCACCTTCGACTTCGAGGTAGATGGATGTTTTGAGGCCGGCGGCGCGGGGGGATTCAAAGGCTTCAAACTGGATGTCCTGTTTGAGGCGGTAGCCGGGGACATAGGAGTGGACCTCGTCAATCATGCGGAGGACGGAGGCGCGGACGGCATCGCGATCGGCGTCTTCGGAGAGGCAGAAGACGGTATTGCGCATGATGAGGGGAGGTTCGGCGGGGTTGAGAACGATAATGGCCTTGCCTTTTGCGGCGCCGCCGACGGTTTCGAGGGCGCGGGCGGTGGTGCGGGTGAACTCGTCGATATTGGCGCGGGTGCCGGGGCCGGCGGACTTGCTGGCGATGGAGGCGACGATTTCGGCGTATTTGACGGGGGCGACGCGGTGGACGGCGGCGACCATGGGGATGGTGGCCTGGCCGCCGCAGGAGACCATGTTGAGGTTCTGGGAGTCGAAGTTGGCGCCCATATTGACGACGGGGACGACGTAGGGGCCGATGGCGGCGGGGGTGAGATCGATGAGGCGGCGGCCGGTGGGTTTGAGGAGGTCGTGGTGGTGGGCGTGGGCGGGGGCGGAGGTAGCGTCGAAGACGATCTCGATATCGGCGAATTCGGGCATGGCGAGGAGGCCTTCGACGCCTTTGTCGGTGGTAGCGACGCCGAGGCGGCGGGCGCGGGCGAGGCCGTCGGAGTTGGGGTCGATGCCGACGAGGACGCCCATTTCGAGGTTTTTTGCGGTGCGGAGGACCTTGATCATGAGGTCCGTGCCGATGTTGCCTGAGCCGATGATGGCGATTTTGGAGGCCATGAGTTTCCCGATGATATTGCAGGCTGTGAGCGGGTGCAAGGGTATGGTATGTTTTGGCCATGATTGCGGCGGCGCGGGCCGTTGCCACTAGACAGAAGTCCACAGACCAAGAGGCAAACGATTATGGCGAAGGGAAACCTGGAGTTAGGGATAACCGATATGGCCGGGGAGGCGATCGGGGCCCGGTTGGAGTTTGCGTTGGAACCGTTTTCGGGGGATGCGGGGACCGGGGGGCAATCGATGGACGGGCAGGTGGGGATGGGGGCGGCGACGGAGCTCAAGATCACGGGGATCCGATGCCGGGGCGGGGTGGGGACGATGTATGAGGTGACGGCGCGCACGGCGAATCACCGGCCCTACACGTTTTTCCAGATGATCCGGGAGGGGGTGGATAATGAGTCGGCCGACGATGTGGCTTTCTGGGTAGATCCGGGCGCGGTGACGGGGATTCGCGGGCCGAGTTTCAGCGATCTGCCGGTGGCGGCGCAACGGATGCTGACGGGGGCGCAGATGACGGTGGACAAACCGGAGGACGTGGACCTGGCGGGGCGTACCGGCGCGGACTTGTACGACGGGATGGGGGCGCTGCGGCAGGCGTGTCTGTTAAACCTGGTGAAAAAGGCGGCGCACCCGACAGCGGCGAGTTGCCTGGGGATGATCGGACCGTTGTTGATTTGCCGGCAGGACCGTTTTTTTGCGCTGGTGGATGAGGGGTTGCCGGCGCGATTGACTTCGAGTCCGGCATTCCGGTCGGCGCGGGGGGATTTGCATGAACCGCTGGCAGGGTTTGCGATGACGGGGCAGAGTTTCAAATCGCAGGACGCGCACGCGAACATTCAGATGACTTTTCAACGGCGGACGGACGGAACGCTGGCGGCGGATATCGACATCGACGAGTCGACCGGGATTGGGCACGGGCTGGAGGTGATCCGGAACGGAGTATTCCGGCGGCGGACGAATCCGTACCTAATTCGCGAGTTTATGCTGGCGGCCGATCCGCTGGAGCATACGTTGGATCCCGGTTACCGGTTCCGGTTCTAGCTATCGGATTCGTCCCACAAGGCGGCGTGCTGGGCCTGTCGGGAGTACTGGCCGGGCTGGAAGTATTTTTCGTAGTATTCGAGTTCGAGGTGGGAGAACTGGAGCCAGACGCCGGGGGTGTGGAAGGCGTTGATATGAGCGGGGAAACGCCCGTAGGTGTCGAAGATGTACTTACAGATTTCCTTGGTGTACTTGATGGCTTCCTTGGGATAGTGGGCGGCGTGTTTCAAGTAAGTGGCGGCGTCGGCGGGTGACTTATAGGGGCGCTGGAAGATATCGAGGTCGCCATAGGCGCCGGCGGAGCCGTACTTTTCTTCAAGGACGCGATCGACGGCCTCATTCATGGATCCGACGTAGGGAGGGGAGAGGGATTCCAGGATGCCATCGATGCCGACGGGGTTGGGCTGGCTGGCGGGAACGGGGGGCCACTGGATCCACTCTTTGTTGGGCTTTTCGATGCGAAAACCGAGGCCGAGCCAGTCTTTGGCGGGGTCGCGCTCGAAGATATAGGGCTGGGAGACGGCGGCATGGATCCAACCACCGAGGCCCATGCCCTGGCCGATGAGCATGAGGTTCTGGAGGAGAAAGAAGGCTTCGAAATCGACGCGCATGGTGGAGGCGAGGCCGAGAGGGAGGTTGATTTCGGGATTGACGAAGCCGCCCTGGGCGCGCTTGATGCCGCCGATGGGCTGATAGGGAATCTGTTTGTCGATGAAGCCGAGTTTGACGGCGAGCCAGGCAGCGGCTTCTTTGGGGTTTTTCGGGTGAAAGCCTTGCCAATCGTCGAGGAAGAGGGGGCGCTCGCCGTCCGGTTCGGAGAGGAGCATGATGAGGATATTGATGCAGGCGCGGGTGCAGTCGACGACGGGATAGAGGAGTGTGGTGCCGGGGCGATTGGAGAGTTGTTTGTTCCAGTTGAAGTAGTAGGGGAAACGGCGGGGGAATTCGAGGCGCTGGTCGAAGAGTTTGACTTTGACGGCGGAGGCGACGGCGAGCCAGTCGGACTCCTGCCAATCGGCCCAGGAGGGGGGGAGGCCGTTGAAGATGTGGAGGGCATCGCGGCCGCGGGGGTGTTTGATGAGCCAGATGCCTTCGTCGTTGATCATGAAGAAGGAGGTAGCCTGGGCGTTGTCGGCGCTGGACCCGGAGCGGGCCAGGATATTCATGAAGGGCGTGCCGATCTCTGGGCCGCCGGAGGGGAGTTGGAGAGGGCCGTCGTGCTGGACGGAGCCGGTGAGTCCGGTGGCGACGACGAGGATGGCCTCTTCGAGAGGGGAGAGGGGAGCGGGCGAGTTGGTGCTGGTGTGGCCGAGTTTGTCGCCGGTGACGGAGGTGCCGCGGCTGACGCGGCGGGTGCGGCGTTCGCGGATGGCGGACATGAGGGGATAGTCGAAGAGGGCCTGGAGGCCGGGATGGTTGGGCATGTGGGGGACTCCGGGCGGCTACTGGTATTCGTCCAGTTCGCCGAGGACGAGGGGGAAGACATCGCTGGCGGCATTCTTGCCGACGAAGAAATCCATGTGGGCGTAGTTGGCGAGGACGATGCGGCGATAGTCGCCGCCGCCGTTCTTCTGGTTCAGGAGGTTGAAGGTGCGCTCGGAGCCTTCCGGCAGGAACAGCTTGTTCTTAGCGCCGTGGAAGAAGGTGATGGGGAACTTGAGGCGGGCGATGTGGGGGAGGTAGACGTCGTTGCCATCCTTGTCGACGATTTGGCCTTTGCGGATCGTTTCCAGAATATGGTTGAAGGCGGTGACATTGGCGACGCCGAACATTTCATGGATGGCGTTGTGGGTGGCGTCGTTCAACTGGGCGTGGTCGTAAGAGGGGCCGAAGATGGTCCAGATGCGGCGGCAGACGGCGCTATTGCAGGGAGGGCCGTTCACGTTGAGTTTGAGGACGGCGTCGGCGATGAGGTCCCGCCAGTTGTCGGGACTGATATCGGTGGTGACGGTGGTGACGCCGAGGGCTTTGAGGAATTCGCCGATGTTGAAGGCGGCTTTCAGCTTGTTTTCCGGCGGGGAGACGGGAAAGAAGGTGAGTTGGGAGCAGATGGCGGAGCGAACGCCGGTGAGTTGGCCGGAGAGCATGGCCATAAGGAAGGTCATGGAGCCGATGCAGTGGGCGAGGACCTGGATGGAGGGGGCGCCGGTGGCCTGGCGGACGAAGGCGGCGGCGGCGGGGTAGTCCTTGGTGGCGATATCGTCGAGGGTGAACTGGGTGCGGGCGGAGGGGAGTTCGGGGCTGGCGCGATAGTCGAAGAGCCAGACGTCGTAGCCGCCGGCGCAGAGGAATTCGGGGAGGTTGGTGTCGATGGTGTCGGTGGAGAATGCGAGGGTGGAGGTGCCGTAGCCTGGGGTGATGAGGACCGGGCCTTTTGAGCCGCCGCGAAAACGGGTGAGGCGGACGATGGTGTGGTCACTGGTTTCGACGAAGTGGACTTCGGGGGCGGGAGCCCGGAGGGGGCGCTTTTTGCGGGGGATGGGATTGGGTTGGAACTCATTGGCGCGGCCAATGACGCCCCCGTAGACCTGGAAGACCTCGCCGGCGAAGAACATGCCGAAGCGCATGAGGCCGTCGAGGCGGGCTTTTGGAGTGGGCGCGTTGGTGACGACCATGGTGGTCATCTGGCGGAGGAAATCGGCGGGGAGGATGTGGAGGATGCCTTTCCCGATGACGGCTCCGGCGGAGCTGAGGGTGATGAAGAGGGTGGAGGTATCGGGCCAGATTTCGAGGAGGTTGGCCGGCTTGTCCGCCTTGACGGCTTTGAAGCCTTCGAATTCGAAAGACTGGCCGTCCTCGGAGGTGAGGGTCATGCGATAGAGCATGAGGCGGGCATTGACTTGGGAGGGGTCGCGGGCGAGGAGTTGGAAGGTGCCGTGGCTCACGGTGAGGGGCAGGGGGGAGAGGGCGGGAGCGGTGGCGGTGCCGGCCATGCGGGCGTGATGGCCCGGATTGGCGAGCATCTCTTCCAGATCGTCGGAGACGATGGTGAGGGTGAACTCAAAGGGAGAGCTATCCTGCCGGCCGCGGGTTTCCCCGGCCTGGAAGTCCTGCGTTTCTTGGCGGGAGAAGAAGCCGCGCATGGTTTCGGTGAAACGCATGCCGGTTTTGAGGGGCGTTGCGGGGCGGGGCGGAGGCGGGTGGAAGGTGTAATCGATGTGCCAGCCGCGGTCGGCGGCGAGGAGAGCGCAGGTACGTTCGGCGACGGCGGAGATGGTGAGCAAGGGATTCACGCCGAGGGAGCGGGGGATGACGGAGCCGTCGCAGACGTAGAGGCCGTCGTGAACGCCGGCGCCGGCGGGGCCGGAGAAGACCTGGCCCTTGTGGTTGACGACGCCGGTGGAAGCGTCTTCGGCCATGACGCAGCCGCCGAGAGGGTGGACGGTGGTGAGGGTGTTATTGAACGATTCGCTCCAGAGGCGGTTCTTGAGATAGACGCCGCCAAGGGGAACGGTGGCGGCTTTGAGGGTGTCGTTAACTTTGGCGATACCGGGTTGGCGTCCGACGCCGGGCCAGAGGATGCGGACGCGGTCGTTTTCCAGGACGAGGCGGCCGGCGCCGTCGTCGTGGGACATGACGAGATAGGTCTGGGTGTGGTTAACGGCGCCGCGATAGGGGCCGTGGAAGAGGGTTTCGGTTTCGCGATTCCGTTCGGCGAAGAATTCGCCGGGGCCGGGGGGGAGGTCCTGCTCTGCCCAGGGGGCGGCGGAGGCGAGGCCCGGGCCGATGAAGGCGCCGATAGCTCCGGGGATGGAGCCTTCTTCGATTACCATACTGTCGTTGAGAGAGGCCTGTTCGCGGATGTCGACGATACCGGAGATACAAGGACCTACGGGAGTGCGGCCGGCGGCGGGGCGGTCCCCGAAGCCGATACCGTTGACGGGTTTATCGCCGTTGTAGCTAAAGCCGAGGACGTCGCCATTGCCGGTGAAGTGTTCCCCGAGTTGGGAGGAGAGCGGGAGGCCGGCGGCGCGAGAACGGAGGAGGATTTCGGCGGTACCGAGGACGCCGGCGGCGAGGATGACGATGTCCGCAGTGAGGAAGAGGGTGGGGGCGGAGAATTTCTCGCGGCCGGAATCGAGGAACTGATAGTGGACGAACCACTTGCCGTCCTTGCGTTCCAGGCGGCGGACGCCGAGTTGGGTAAAGATGGCGGCACCGTGGTTGCAGGCGTCCGGGAGGTAGTTCATGAGGACGGTGTTTTTGGCGGAGTGGTTGCAGCCGCTGACGCAATCTCCACAAAGGACACAGGCCTTTTGTTCGACGCCGACATGATTGACGCCATCCTGAAAGGTGACATTGATGGGGGGGCGGTAAAAGGGCTGGCCGAGAGAATTGGCGGAGGCTTCGAGAGCCTCCAGCTTGGCCAAAGGCGGTGCTCCCGTGGGGTAGGGGAGGGGTTTGAGCATGTCGCGGGCGCGGGCGTAGGATTGCTGAAGAAGGGTGGGCGCGTCGGCGCGGAAGGCGGCGGGCCAGCGGGGGTCTTCGAGGACGCGGGGTTCGGCCTCCAGGGAGACGTTGGCGTTGACGAGGGAGGTGCCGCCGAGGCCACAGCCGGAGAAGACGTTGATGTCGTCGTTGACTTTGAGGTCGTAGAGAGCGGTGCGATTGCCGAGGAGTGCACGGGGAGAGTCAATCTGGACCTCGGCGATCATTTCGGGCAGGGAGTCCGGGTACTCGCCGGGCTGAAACTCACGGCCGCGTTCGAGGACGCAGACTTTCTGTCCGGCGCGGGCAAGGCGGGAGGCGGCAATGGCTCCGCCGTATCCGGAGCCGATGACGACGACCGTATAGTGATTTTCTAATTGATTTAGGGGTAAAGAAAGGCGAGGCACAGCAACTCCTCTGGTCTAGTGGGGCTTAGTATGACCGCGATTTCATTTGAATGCAATAGTGAAAAGTCCCCTGAATTCTTACTCAGGTAAAAACCCGAATCCGGGAGAGAGCAGGGAAGGCACCGGTCCTGGTACGATTCATCTGATGAAACCGTTCGACTATGTGGCCGCGGCCACGCTTGACGAGGCGCTGGGCGCGCTGGCGGGGAATAGAGAGGCACGGGTGCTGGCGGGGGGCACGGACCTGCTGGTGCAGATGAAAGGGGGGCGGCGGGAGCCGGCGGTGGTGGTGGATGTGAAGCGGATTCCGGAGTTGATGTCGATCCGGATGGAGGAGGGCGGACTACGGCTAGGGGCGGCGGTGCCTTGTATCCGTGTGGCGGCGAACGAGGAGGTGCGAACGCACTATCCGGCGCTGGCGGAGGTCGCTTCCTTGATTGGGGGGACGGCGATTCAAGGGCGGGCATCGATCGGCGGGAACCTGTGCAACGCGGCGCCGAGCGCCGACGCGGTGCCGCTGCTGATCGCGATGTCGGCGGTGGCGCGGGTGGCCGGGCCGGGGGGCATGCGGGAGATTGCGGTGGAGGATTTTTGCGTGGCGCCGGGGCGGAACGCGCTGGGTGCGGGGGAGTTTTTAGTGGATCTGTTTTTGCCGCGGCCGGGGGCGGGATTCCGGGCGCATTATCTGCGATTTACGCCGCGAAATGAGATGGATATTGCGGTAGTGGGTGTGGGTGTATCGGCAACGGTGGTGGATGGGGTGGTGACGGCGGCGCGGCTGGCGCTGGCGTCGGTGGCGCCGACGCCGTTGTTGGTGCGGGAGGTGACCGAGGCGATGGTGGGCAAGGCGCCATCGGCGGAGTTGATCGGGGAAGCGGCGAAGCTGGCGGAAGCGGCGGCGCGGCCCATTACGGATATGCGGGCGCCTGCCGAATACCGGCGGCATTTATGCGGCGTGTTGACGCGGCGGGCATTGCAAGTGGTGTTGGCGTAGGAGGCGGGGAGGAACGATGGCCATGAAGAAGAGTTGTGTATCGATGACGTTGAACGGCGAGCCGGTGGAGTTCCTGGCCGAGCCGAGCCAGACGCTGTTGGAGTGCCTGCGGGACACGCTGCACCTGACGGGTACGAAGGAGGGCTGCGGGGACGGGAACTGCGGCAGTTGCTGCGTGATGTTGGACGGGGAACTGGTTACCTCGTGCCTGGTGCTGGGCGTGGAGGCCGAAGGGCGGACGGTAGAGACGGTGGAGGGGCTGGCGAAGGGGCAGGAGTTGCACCCGCTGCAGAGGGCATTTATCGATCAGGCGGCGCTGCAGTGCGGGATTTGCACGCCCGGGTTTCTGATTGCGGCCAAGGCGCTGCTGGAGAAGGAGCCTGACCCGAGCGAGGAGCGGATCCGGCTGTGGCTGGCGAACAACCTGTGCCGGTGCACGGGTTACGACAAGATTGTACGCGCCGTGCAGACGGCGGCGAAGGAAATGCGGGAGGCGCAATGAGCGAGACGGTTTCTTACAACGTGATTGGGACGCGTCCGCCGCGGCACGACGGGGCGGACAAGGTGACAGGCCGGGCGATCTACGGGGCCGACTTCCAGATGAACGGGCTGCTCTACGGGGCGGTGGTGCGGAGTCCGCACGCGCACGCGCGGCTGGCGGGGATTGACACGTCGAAGGCGGCGGCATTTCCGGGAGTGATGGCGGTGGTGACGGCGGACGATTTTCCGCAGACGCCGGACCGGATTGTGGACCTGGGCGAGGGGGAGACGCCGGTCAGCAGTTTGCGCGGGAACGTGCTGGCGAAGGGAAAGGTGCTGTACCAGGGGCACGCGGTGGCGGCGGTGGCGGCGACAAGCGCGCAGGCGGCCGAGCAGGCGGCGAAACTGATTGCAGTGCAGTATGAGCCGCTGCCGTGTGTGCTGACGGCGCTGGAGGGAATGGCGCCCGGAGCCCCGCTGTTGCATGACAACGGGAAGGACAGCAACGTGACCGAACATGTGCGGCACGTAATGGGAGACAGTGACGCGGCGTTTGCGAACGCGGCGGTGGTGATTGAGAAAGAGTTTTCGACGGCCACGGTGCACCAGGGCTACATTGAGCCGCACGCGGCGACGGTGCTTTGGAACAACGACGGGCGGGTAAACGTGTGGTGTTCGACGCAGGGGAGCTTTGTGGTGCGGGATGTGGTGGCATGCCTGCTGGACCTGCCGGTATCGCAAGTGAAAGTGACGCCGACGGAGATCGGCGGCGGGTTTGGCGGGAAGATCCCGGTGTATCTGGAGCCGGTGGCGGCGCTGCTGTCGAAGAAATCGGGGCGGCCGGTGAAGCTGGTGATGTCGCGGCGGGACGTCTTTGAAGGCAGCGGGCCGACGCCGGGATCGTTTGTGCGGGTGAAGCTGGGTGCGGACGCCGAAGGGAAGTTTGTGGCGGGGCAGGCCTACCTGGCTTATGAGGCCGGGGCGTATCCGGGCGGGATGGTGGGTCCGGGGGCGATGTGTGTGTTCGCGGCCTACGACATTGCGAACCAGACGATTGACGGCTATGACGTGGTGGTGAACAAACCGTCGACGGCGGCGTACCGTGCGCCGGGGGCGCCGAATGCGGCGTTTGCGACCGAGAGTGTGGTGGACGAGATGGCGCGGCAGTTGGGGATGGACCCGCTGGAGTTGCGGCTGAAGAATGCGGCCAAGGAAGGGACACGGCGGGCGGATGGCCCGAAGTACCGGCGCATCGGCTGCGTTGAGGTGTTGGAAGCGATGAAGGCGCACCCGCACTACGCGGCGCCGTTGGGCGAGCCGTCGCATGCCGAGGCGCGGCGGGGGCGTGGTGTGGCGATCGGGTACTGGTTCAACGTGGGGCTGGCGTCGAGTTGCGTGATCAGCGTGAACAGTGATGGGACGGCGAACCTGATCGAGGGGTCGACCGACATTGGAGGGACGCGGACATCGATTGCGATGCAGGCGGCGGAAGTGCTGGGGATCCCGGTGGCGGACATTCATCCGGCGGTAGTGGATACGGACACAATCGGGTATACGGGAGTGACCGGGGGAAGCCGGACGACGTATGCGACCGGTTGGGCGGCGCACGACGCGGCGCAGGACGTGGTGGCGCAGATGAAGAAGCGGGCGGCGAAGATCTGGCAGGTGCCGGAGGTGATGTTTGCTGATGGGGTGTTCCGGGGCGGGGAGCGGGAGATGGGGTTTGCCGAACTGGCCGGGAAGTTGACGGAGACGGGCGGGCCGGTGGTGGGGCAGGGAAGCGTGAATCCGCGCGGGGCCGGGGGCTCGTTTGCCGGAGTGATCGTGGACGTGGAGGTGGACACGGAGACGGGGAAGACAACGATACTGCGATTCACGTCGGTGCAGGACGCGGGCCGGGCGATTCATCCGAGCTATGTGGAAGGGCAGATGCAGGGCGGGAGTGTACAGGGAATCGGATGGGCGCTGAATGAGGAGTACTGGATGAATCCGGAGGGGCGGATGATGAATGCAAGCCTGCTGGATTACCGGATGCCGACGATTCTGGACGTACCGATGATCGACACGCAGATTGTGGAGGTGCCGAACCCGGCGCATCCGTTCGGGGTGCGCGGCGTGGGCGAGGCCAACATTGTGCCGCCGCAGGCCGGGGTGGCGAACGCGATCCGGGATGCGATTGGAGTGCGGCTGTACCGGTTGCCGATGAACCCGCCGGCGGTGGTGGCGGCGCTGGCCGGGAAAGGGTAGCGGGAGTGGCGCAGGTGTTTATCCCGGCTCTGCTGCGGGTGGAGACAGAGGGCCGGGAGTGGGTGGAGGCGACCCGGGGGACGGTGCGCGAGGTGGTGGTGTGCCTGGAGGAGCAGTATCCGGGGCTGGCGGGGCGGCTTGTGAAAGACGGGCGGCTGGCGGCGGGCTTGGCGGTAGCGATTGATGGGGAGATCAGTTCGATGGGCTTAGCCGAGGAAGTGGGGGCGGAGACAGAGGTACAGTTTCTAACGGCGATTTCCGGGGGGTAATGATTCAGGGGGTGTGGCGGTCGGCGACGACGGTGACCTGGATATCGGGGGCGAGGCGGACGACCTGCATGGCGAGGAGTCGCCTGGCGGCGAGGAAGGGAAGCTTGGGGCGTTTGGGCTTGGCGAGAAAGATCTGGGTGACGGCGTTGGTGCGGGCAAAGGCGACGAGGGCTTCGGCGGGGTCGGCGGCGTCGAGGATGCGGGTTTCGATGTGGAGTTTGCGGGCGAAGTCGAGGTGTTTTTCGATCGCCTCGCGTTGGGCGGGCGCGAGGGAGTTGAGGCCGGGGCCGGGGACGACGGCGACGGCGAAGCAATCGGCGCGGACGTAGTCGGCGACGCGGCGGCCGCGTCGGATGAGACCAACCGTGGAGGGGGAGCCCGTGACGTGGATGAGGATGCGTTCGTGCTCGGCCGCGGGGATGGGAAGGGGTGTGCCAAGGGGAAAATTGCGGCCGGATTCGTCCTGGCGGAGGTCGACTTCGTGGGCGGTTTGGCGGAGTGCCATTTCGCGGAGGGCGGCGAGGGTTGGTTCCTTGAAGAAGCCTTCTTTGGCGCGCTGGGCCTTCTCTGGGGCGTAGACGACGCCGCGGCTGAGGCGGTTGAGGAGGGCGCCGGGGGTCAGGTCGACGAGGACGATTTCATCGGCGCGTTTGAGGATCCAATCGGGGACGGTTTCGCGGACCTGAACGCCGGAAAGGTCGCGAATCTGATCGTTGAGGCTCTCCAGGTGCTGGATGTTCATGGTGGTGATGACGTCGATGCCGGAGGCGAGGAGGACGAGGACGTCTTCCCAGCGTTTGTTGCGGAGGGATCCGGGGACGTTGGTATGGGGGAACTCGTCGACGAGGCAGATTTCGGGGCGGCGGGCGAGAATGGCATCGGTATCCATTTCGTCGAATGACTTGCCGCGGTAGGAGACGGAGCGGCGAGGGACGAGTTCGAGGCCTTCGGTTTTGGCGATGGTGTCCTTGCGGCCATGGGGCTCAAAGTAGCCGATGACGACGTCGCGTCCGGCGGCGGCGAGTTGCTGTCCCTCGTCGAGCATCTTGTAGGTTTTGCCGACGCCGGCGGCGTAGCCGAGGATGACCTTGAGTTTACCTTCCGTACTGTTGCCGGGGGGCTGCATGGGATCAGGTTACTGGAAGCGATTCTTTCTGGGGGAAGATGCGGATATCGATGCCGCCGGATTCGAGGATCAGGCGTTCGACGGGGTTGGAACGGAGGTTGGCGAGGAGGCCGGTGCGTTGGCTGTGGCCGACGAAGATCTGGGTGATTCCTTCGCGGGCGGCGAAGCGAAGGATGGCGTGGACGAAGTCGTCGCCGTGGAGGATGGCGAGTTGGGCCTGCGCCTGGCGTGCGGCGGCGAGATTGCGTTCGAGCATGGCCTGATCGGCTGGGGCGAGATCAGGTTGTTCGACGTAGGCGACGAAGAGGTCGCCGTGGAAGCGGTCGGCTTGGCGGCGGGCGCGGCCGACCATGAGGGCGGCATTGGAGCGGGGGGTGATGCAGACGAGGATTCGCTCGTGGGCGCCGTAGCTTTGGGCGATGCCGTGGCGTTGGAGGTAGTCGAGGAGTTGGGCATCGACAACCTCGGCGGCGAGGACGAGGGCGATTTCGCGGAGTTCGGAGAGTTGGCGGGCGAGGGTCTCTGGATCGAGAGACTGGTCGCCGAGCTTGGCCTGATCGACGCAGTATTCGGGGGGAGCGTCGACGACTTCGATGTCGTCGGACTGGAGGAGGAAGGACTCGGGGACGGAATCGGAGACCGATTTGCCACGAATGGCCTCGACCTGGGCCTGTTTCTCGCGGATGTACTGGATGTTGATGGTGGTGATGACGGAGATGCCGGCGGCGAGGAGTTCAGCGACATCCTGCCAGCGTTCTGGGTTTTTGCTGCCCGGGGGATTGCGATAGGCGAGGCCATCGATGAGGCAGACGGCGGGGTGGCGGCGCTTGACGGCGGGGAGATCGATGGCGGGGCCGGCCGGCGTGAGCAGGGGCGGGATGACTTCGAAGCCCTGGAGGAGTTCGGCCACGGCGGTTTCCGCGGAGGGCTGGCTGGCGGCGACGACGACATCCTGGCCGCGGAGTTTGCGGCGGCGGCCCTCGTCGAGCATGCGGAAGGATTTGCCGACACCGGGTGCGTAGCCGAGGAAAACCTTGAGGCGGCCGCGGCGCTGGTGTACCTCTTCGGCTTCGACGCGGCGGAGGAGTTCTTCCGGGGTGGGTTTGCGGTGGGGCCTATCCATGATCGATCTCGGAGATAGCGGCGAGGGACCAGCGGCCGGAGTTCCGGGTGAGCTCACATTGGTAGGAATGCGGGGAACCGGTGCGGCTGCCTTGCGGGAAGACGCGGACAAGGACGGTGGCCTGGGCGGGGTTGCGGAACGAGACGGAGAGGATATCGATGTGGCTTTCCGGGACCCGATGGCGCTGGATAAGTTCGGCGGTGACGAGATGGCGGATGGCCTGTTCCTCATTGCTGGCGCAGGAGGCGAGAGCGAGGACGAGAAGCAAAACGGAGGTGCGCAGTACGGCCCGGTTTGTTGCGGGCATGGGGAGGCTCCTTTCGGTCATTGCGCGGTTTTGTCGCGGGGGTAAGCCTTGTCGAGGGCCATGTTGAGGAGAAGGACATTGACGCGAGGCTCGCCGAGGAAGCCGAGGTCGCGGGATTCGGAGTGTTGCTCGACAAGGCGGGCGAGGGCGGCGGGGTCGATGGCACGGGCGCGGGCGACGCGGGGGAGTTGGAGGGCGGCGTTGGCGGGAGAGATGTGGGGGTCGAGGCCGCTGGCGCTGGTGGTGACGAGGTCGGGCGGGAGGGGGCCGGGGAGGCCGGCGGCGCGGGCGGAGTCGACGGAGGTTTTGACGCGATCGAGGAGTTTCTGGCTGGTGGGGCCGAGGTTGGAGCCACCGGAGAGAGAGGCGTCATAGGCGACGGCGGAGGGGCGGGAGTGGAAGTACTCGGGGCGGGCGAATTCCTGTCCGATGAGGGCGGAACCGATGGTGGCGCCGCCGCGGGTAAGGAGGCTGCCATTCGCCTGGGACGGGAAGAGCACCTGGCAGGCGGCGGTGACGAGACCGGGATAGAGGAGGCCGGTGAGGAGGGTCAGCGCGAGCGTCATACGAAAGGCGGGGAGAAGTTGGGTCCACATAGATTTGTTCCTTAGGCGAGGCGGAGGAGATGGACGATCTGGTCAATGATCCAGATTCCGGGGAACGGGACGATGAGGCCGCCGGCGCCGTAGACGAGCAGGTTACGGCGGAGGAGGGCGCCGGCCGAGCCGGGGCGGTATTTGACGCCGCGGAGAGCGAGCGGGACGAGGGCGATGATGATGAGCGCGTTGAAGATGACGGCGGAGAGGACGGCGCTTTGAGGCGTATGGAGGCCCATGACGTTGAGGGCGCCGAGGGCGGGGTAGGTGGCCATGAACATGGCGGGGATGATGGCGAAGTACTTGGCGACATCGTTGGCGATGGAGAAGGTGGTGAGTGCGCCGCGGGTGATGAGAAGTTGTTTGCCGATGGCGACGACTTCGATGAGTTTGGTGGGGTTGGAGTCGAGGTCGACCATGTTGCCGGCCTCTTTGGCGGCCATAGTGCCGGTGTTCATGGCGAGGCCGACGTCGGCCTGGGCGAGGGCGGGAGCATCGTTGGTGCCGTCGCCGGTCATGGCGACGAGGCGGCCTTCGGCCTGCTCCTTTTTGATGTAGTTGAGCTTGTCGGCGGGGGAAGCCTGGGCGAGGAAGTGATCGACGCCGGCTTCGGCGGCAATGGCGGCGGCGGTGAGGGGGTTATCGCCGGTGATCATGACCGTTTGGATACCCATGCGGCGGAGTTGGGCGAGGCGGTCCTTCATGCCGCCTTTGACGACATCCTTGAGGTGAATGACGCCGAGGGCGCGGGGACCGTTGGCGACGGCGAGGGGAGTGCCACCCTGGCGGGAGATCTGTTCGGCGAGTTCCTGCAGCTTTTCGTCGGGTGTGCCGCCTTGCAGTTTGACGAAGTCGACGATGGCGGCGGTGGCGCCCTTGCGAAGTTGCTCGGAGTTGAAGTCAACGCCGCTCATTCGGGTATAGGCGGAGAAGGGGATGAAGTGGGCTTCGTGGTGGGCGAGTTCGCGGCCGCGGAGGCCATACTTTTCCTTGGCGAGGATGACGACGGAGCGGCCCTCGGGAGTTTCGTCGGCGAGGCTGGATAGCTGGGCGGCTTCGGCGAGTTCAGTTTCGGTGACACCGGGGACGGGGAGAAACTCGACGGCCTGGCGGTTGCCGATGGTGATGGTGCCGGTTTTGTCGAGGAGAAGGGTGTTGACGTCGCCGGCGGCTTCGACGGCCTTGCCGCTCATAGCGAGGACGTTGTGCTGCATGACGCGGTCCATGCCGGCGATGCCGATGGCGGAGAGGAGGCCGCCGATGGTGGTGGGGATGAGGCAGACGAGCAGGGAGACGAGAATGACGACGGAGGGGACGGCGCCGGCACCGGCGACAGAGACGCTGTAGGAGGAAAAGGGGTGGAGGGTGACGACAGCGAGGAGGAAGATGAGCGTGAGGCCGGCGATGAGGATGTTGAGGGCGATTTCGTTGGGCGTTTTCTGGCGTTCGGCGCCTTCGACGAGGGCGATCATGCGGTCGAGGAAGGTCTCACCGGGGTTCGAGGTGATCTTGATTTTGATCTCGTCGGAGAGCACGCGGGTACCGCCGGTGACGGCGGAGCGATCGCCGCCGGATTCGCGGATGACGGGCGCGCTTTCGCCGGTGATGACGGACTCATCAACGGTGGCGATGCCTTCGACGACCTCGCCATCGCCGGGGATAATGTCGCCGGCGACGCAGAGGACGAGGTCACCGGAGCGGAGGCGGGAGGCCGGGACCTTCTCCTGTTTACCGTTGGGAAGGAGGCGGGTGGCGATGGAGTCGCTTTTGGTTTTGCGAAGGGTATCGGCCTGGGCTTTGCCGCGAGCCTCTGCCATGGCTTCGGCGAAGTTGGCAAACAGGACGGTGAACCAGAGCCAGAGGACGATCTGGAGATGAAAGGCGATATCCGGGGCTCCGATGGCGAGGTCGCGGAGGAGCAGGACGGAGGTGATGGCAGCCCCTGCTGCGACGACGAAGATGACCGGGTTCTTCCTCAGTTGTACCGGGTTCAGCTTGGCGAAGGCGCCAGAGACGGCGCGGCGAAGAATGTCCCGGTCAAACAGAGGGCGGGAGTGGGCGAGTTTTTTGGGAAGGAGATCGAGAGACATGGGTTAGTACATCCTTCCTTGGCGCATGAGGAGATGCTCGACGATGGGGCTGAGTGAGAGCGCGGGGAAGAAGGTGAGCGCGCCGACGATGACGACTGTTCCGATGAGTAGCGTGACGAATAGGGGGCCGTGGGTGGGCAGGGTGCCGCTGGTGACAGCGAGTTTCTTTTTTGCGGCGAGGCTGCCGGCGGCGGCGAGCATGGGGATGATGATGAAGAAGCGGCCGATCCCCATGGCGATGCCGAGGGTGATGTTGTACCAGGGTGTGTTGGCGGAGAGGCCGGCAAAGGCGCTGCCATTGTTGCCGACGCCGCTGGAATAGGCGTAGAGGATCTCGGCGAAGCCGTGGGGGCCGCCATTGTTCAGATTGCCGGTGGCGGCGCCGTAGGTGCCGTTCCAGTAGGCATCTTTGGGGAACGAAATTACGGAACTGGCGCCGGTGAGCAGAAGGATGACAGCGGAGGTGGCGATGAGGGCGACCATGGCCATTTTGACCTCTTTGCCCTCGATCTTTTTCCCGAGGTATTCCGGGGTGCGGCCGACCATGAGACCGGCGATGAAAACGGCGAGAATGGCGAACAGGAGCATGCCGTAGAGACCGGCGCCGGTGCCGCCAAAGATGACTTCTCCTGACTCGATGTTGAAGAGGGGAACGAGACCGCCGAGCGGGGTGAAGCTATCGTGCATGGAGTTGACGGCGCCACAACTGGCAGCGGTGGTGATGGCGGCGAAGAGGGCGGAGGCGGCGATGCCGAAGCGGACCTCCTTGCCCTCCATATTGCCGCCGGGATGGGAATCGGCCGGGATGACGGCGACGCCGAGTTTGGCAATGTTGGGGTTGCCTGCTTGCTCGGCGCCATAGGTGACGAAGACGCCGATGAGGAAGAGTGCGCTCATGGCGGCGAAGAGGGCCCAACCCTGGCGGCGATCGCCGGCCATGTGGCCGAAGGTGGAGGTGAGGCCGGCGGGGATGGCGAAGATGAGGAACATCTGAAAGAGGTTGGTGAGCGGGGTGGGGTTTTCGAAGGGGTGTGCCGAGTTAGCGTTGAAGAATCCGCCGCCGTTAGTGCCGAGCATTTTTATGGCTTCCTGGGAGGCGACAGGACCCTGGGCGATAACCTGCGGCTTTCCTTCGAGCGTCTGGACCTGGCTGTACGGCGAGAGGTTCTGGACCACCCCTTGGGAGCAGAAGAAGAGGGCTGCGGCCAGGGAGAGGGGGAGGAAAAGGTAGACGATGCCGCGGGTGAGATCGACCCAGAAGTTGCCGATGGTGGGCGACTGCTGGCGGGAGAAGCCGCGGATGACGGCGATGGCGACGGCGACGCCGGCCGCGGCGGAAGCGAAGTTCTGGACGGTGAGCGCGGCCATCTGGACGAGATAGCTGAGTGTGGATTCACCGGCATAGGACTGCCAATTGGTGTTGGTGGTGAAGGAGACGGCGGTGTTGAAGGCGAGGTCCGGCGTGATGGCGGTGGCATTGGCAGGGGCCTGGGCAGTGCCGAAACCGGCGGGATTCAGCGGAAGGAGGCCCTGCAGGCGCTGCAGGAGATAGACAGACAAGAAGCTGAAGAAGCTGAAGGCGAGGAGGCTGGCGGTGTACTGGGTCCACCGCTGTTCGGCCTCTTCGCGAACGCCGGCGGCGCGGTAGCAGAGGCGTTCGAGAGGACGGAGGACGGGATGAAGGAAGGTGCGCTCGCCGGCGAAGAGGCGGTTCATAAAGCCGCCCAAGGGGCTGGCGACCGCGACGATGAGGGCGAAGAAGAAGAGGATTTGAAAGACGCCGTTGGCCGTCATGGGAGTTCCTTAGAAGCGCTCCGGTTTGAGGAGGGCATAGATGAGATAGCCAAAGAGGAGGAGGGCGCAAAGGCCGGCAGCGATGTAGTCCATGGAAAGAGTCCTTATCGGGGCTAGAGCCTGTCGCAGACGACGGTAAAGGCCCAGCAGAGGGCAAAGAAGAGAAGGGCGGCGGCGATGAAGAGGAGGTCAAGCATGGGGGAACTCTTTCCGGACGGAGGTTCGGACGACGTGATGGCCGGCGGTGCGGAGAGCGGCGAGGGTGGGCCGAATGCCGGTAAACAGGGTGAAAACGTCGAGGGAAGCCGCGGCGGCGCTGGCGGATTGGCGGCTATAAGAGAGTGAAACGGAAGCCATATTTTCGTCTCCAGTGACGAGAATAGGGCGCGGCCCATAAGGAAGTCATAAAGGCCGGATAAGGATTTCGTTAAGGGGCGATTCAGTTGCGCGGCGGGAGTTCGAAGCGGTAGCCGACCCAGGGTTCGGTGTGGAGATAGCGCGGTTTGGAGGGGTCGAGTTCGATCTTTTTGCGGAGTTGATTGACGAAGACGCGAAGGTATTCGACTTGATCGCCGTAGTCGGGGCCCCACACGGCCTGGAGGAGTTTGGTGTGGGGGATGGGGACGTTCGGGGTAGCGATGAGGTAGTTGAGCAGGTCGAACTCTTTGGGGGTGAGGCGGATTTCTTTACCGGCTTTGCGGACTTTGCGGGCGGCGAGGTCGATTTCGACGCCTTCGAGGCGAATGAGTTCGCTGGAGGAGTCCTGGGTGGCGGGAAGGCGGCGGAGGGCGGCGCGGATGCGGGCGAGGAGTTCGGGGAAGCCGAAGGGTTTGGTGACGAAGTCGTCGGCGCCGGCGTCGAGGGCGGTGACTTTGTCGGCTTCCGAATCGCGGACGGTGAGCATGATGATGGCGGCGTCGGAACCGGAGCGGATCTGGCGGCAGGTTTCGATGCCACCGATGCCGGGCATATTGATATCCAGGAGGACGAGATCAAAGCGGTGTTCGCGGATGGCCAGAAGCGATTCCTCGCCGCTGCGGGCATCGAAGACCTCGTAACCCTGGGCGGAGAGGGTGGTTTTGAGGACGCGCCGAATCTGCGGTTCGTCGTCGACGATCAGGATTCGGCCGGAGGTCATGCGGAGGCCTGCCGGGCGACGGGGAGTGAGAAGCAGAAGACGGCGCCTTTGGGGGAGTCGGGGTCGAGCCAGAGATCTCCGCCATGGATACGGGCGATTTCGCGGGCGATGTGGAGGCCGAGTCCGGTGCCGGTGACGCGGTTCCGGGAATTGGCGCGGCGATAGAACTTGTCGAAGATGCGTTCCCGATCGCGTTCGGGGACACCGGGGCCGAGGTTAGCGATGCGGATCTGGACACGATCGGAGGTATTGGTGGTGGAGCAGTGGATGGGCGTTCCGGGGGCGGAGTATTTCAGGGCGTTGTCGATAACCTGACGGAGGGCGAGGATGATGAGTTCGTTATCGACGAAGACAGAATCGGCGGAGCGGTAGTCGCCTTGGAGTCGATCGGCGCCGCGGCTCTGGAAGGAGGCGAAGGCGGCGTCGATGATATCGGCGGCGGGGACGGAAGCGCGGTGGAGTTTCACTTTGCCGGCGTCGATTTCCGACATTTTTGCCGCTTCGGTGACGAGTTGGGAGAGCCGGTCGGTTTCTTCCTCGATGATGAGGGCCAGTTCCTGCTGATCGGGATGGAGGGGCTGGTGGAGGGCGCGAAGGCCGGTGACGGCGGCCTTGATGGAGGTCAGCGGTGTTTTGAACTCGTGGGAGACGGCGTCGAGGAGGGTGGATTTGAACTCTTCGCTGCGGCGGGCGACTTCGGCGCGATTGGCTGCGTCCTCGGTGTGTACGCGTTCGAGGGCGATGGCGACGAGGTTAAGGATGGACTGGACGGCGCCGTCCGAGGCACGAATGCCGACGGCGGCGAGGGCGCCGACGGGACTGCCTCCCAGGGAGATGGGCCAGATGTCGAGATTGCGGGTGGGGTCGTGGTGGTGGGCGGCGAGGCGGACGGCATCGTGGAGGCGGGTATCGACATCGGCGGCTTCTTCGGGGCCGCCGCGAAAGAGTTGGCCGGTCCGGCTGTCGAGGAGGGCGACCATGGGGGATTCAAAGATCTGGGCGATGAAGCGGGCGGCCTGCGTACCGATTGGCTGAGCGGGATCGGTGAGGATGATGGACCGGCTGAGGGCGTAGAGCTGTTCGGTTTCGCGCTGGCGGCGCCGGGCCTCGGCGGCCTCCTGCTGGGCGCGGTCCGAAAGGTGGCTGGCGACGAGGGCGGTGAGAAGAAAGGCGAAGAGGGCGACCCAGTTTTCGGGGTCGGCGATGGTGAAGTGTCCGACGGGGGGCAGGAACCAGAAGTTCATGCAGAGCATGGCACAGAGGGACACGATGGCGGAGACGCGGAATCCACACCAGGTGGCGATACCGAGGACGACCATCAGGTAGATGAAGCCGGCCGTGGTGGAATTGGCGGGGAAGAGTTCGGTGAGGACGAAGGTGGCGAGACCGACACCGGCGAGCCCCACGGCGATGCCGGAGAACGAAAGTGGTTTCCGAAACACGGTATCCATGGGGGCTGTTCACCTTCTATGTGAACACATGGGCGTCAGGAGAGGATTTGGCGGACGACGTTGCCGTGAACGTCGGTGAGGCGGAAGTCGCGGCCGGAGTAGCGATAGGTGAGACGTTCGTGGTCCAGGCCGAGGAGGTGGAGGATGGTGGCGTGGAGGTCGTGGACGTGGACGTGTCCCTGGATGGTCTTCCAGGCATACTCGTCGGTATCGCCATGAATGAGACCCTGTTTTACGCCTGCGCCGGCAAGGAACATGGTCCAGCAGTTGGGGTTGTGGTCACGGCCGGCGTCTTCGCGTTTGCCGCCGAGGGATTGATCGAATGGGGTGCGGCCGAACTCGCCGGTCCAGATGACGAGGGTGTCGTCGAGGAGGCCGCGGGCCTTGAGGTCGGTGAGGAGTCCGGTGAGCGGTTTATCGATGCCGGCGGCGCTCTTGCGGAGGGTGGTGTTGATCTTGGAGTGGTGATCCCAGCCGTTGTCGGTGACCTGAATATAGCGTACGCCGGCTTCGGCAAGGCGGCGCGCCATGAGGCACTTGCGGCCGAAGTTGTCGGTGGTGTCGTCGCCAATGCCGTATAGGGATTGTGTCGCGCTGGATTCGCGAGAGATGTCGAAGACTTCCGGGGCCTGGACCTGCATGCGGAAGGCGAGTTCATAGGATTGGATGAGGCCTTCGACGTTGGGGTCGGCGCCGGAGTCTTCCTGGTCCATGCGGTTGCGGGCCTGGATGAGGTCGAGGTGGTGACGCTGGAGGTTGGCGGGGAGAGCGGGGTCGCCGAGGTAGCCGATTTTGGAATTTTTCACCGGGGTACGGGCGTCGCCGAGTCGCATGCCCTGGTAGATGGCGGGGAGGAAGCCGGAGGAGTAATGGAGCGGGCTGCCGTCGTCGCCGTAGAGCATGGGGCTGATGACCATGAAGGCGGGGAGATTGCGGTTCTCGGTGCCGAGTCCGTAGGTGATCCAGGAGCCCATGGAAGGGCGGACGAACTGGGAGGAGCCGGTCTGGAAGAGGCGGATGGCGCCGGGGTGGGCGGGGCTATCGGTAACCATTCCGCGGAGCCAGCAGAGTTCGTCGACCTTGGTGGCCAGTTGCGGCATGAGGTCCGACATCCAGAGGCCGGCCTGGCCGACCTGTTTGAAGTTGGCGACGGGTGGCAGCAGGAGGGCGTTTTCTTCCGAGCGGATCTGGGCGGAGTTAACCGGGAAGGGGATCTTCTTACCGGCCTCTTTCTGCAGGCGGGGCTTGTAGTCGAAGAGGTCCATCTGGGAGGGGCCGCCCTGCATCCAGAGGAGAATGACGCGTTTGGCTTTGGCGGGGAAATGGGGGGCCTTGGGGGCGAGAGGATCGGCGGGGGCGGCGTTGGCGGCCATGGCGGCGAAGGCGAGGGAGCCGAACCCGCCGCCTAAGGAGCGGAGGAAGCCACGGCGGTCACTGGGGGTAGGGGCGGTGTGCATGACGTGGTCCTATCTACGATACAGAAATTCGCTGGAGGCGAAGATGGCGTGGCAGAAGCGAGCCCAGGCTTCGGTGCCGGCGCTCTGGCCGGCGTCGGATTTGGTGAGCGCGGACTGGAAGTCAGAGAGGAACTGACGGGCTTGTTGGAGGTCGCGCGGGGTAGCGGGGCGGCTGAGGGTGTCCTGGACGATTTTGCCGACGCGGGCATCGAACGGGAGCGTCGCGGTAGATTCGGCGAGGCGCAGGGAGGCCTCCTTGAGGAAGGGGGAATTGAGGAGGTAGAGCATCTGCGAGGGGACGGTGGTGGCGGCGCGCGTCCCGACGATCTGATCGGGATCTTTGAAATCGAAGACGTTGAGCATGTCGACGTCCTCCATCTGGCTGCCGCGCATGATGGGCTGATAGACGCTCCGGCGATATTTGACGTGCGGTTCGATGCGGGAGTCGTCTTCCAGAAAGAAGGGCGCAATGGTGTGGACGTTCTGGGCGGTAAGGGGGAGGGCGGGGCCACCGGCGGCGGTATCGAGTTTGCCGCTGGCCTGGAGGACGGCGTCGCGGAAGGCCTCCACTTCGAGGCGGCGGCGGTTGGAGCGCCAGAGGAGTTCGTTGCCGGTATCGACTTCGCTGCCGCGCGGATCGGGGCGGCTGGAGAGGCGGTAGACGCGGCTGAGGACGATTTCGCGGATGAGGCGTTTGGTGGACCAGTTCTGTTCGACGAAGCGGGTGGCGAGGTGGTCGAGGAGTTCGGGGTGGGACGGGGGATCGCCGCGCATGCCGAAGTTGTCGGTGGTCGGGACGATTCCTCGGCCGAAGAGATGGTGCCAGATGCGGTTCACGTAGACGCGGGCGGTGAGCGGGTGAGAGGGGTGGGTGAGCCATTCGGCGAGTTCTTTGCGGCCGGAGGAGTTGGGCGGGATGTCGGTGGGAGTGTCGGGGAGGCGGATGGCGCTCAGAACGCCGCGGGGAACGAAGTCCCCCAGTTGGTGGGCGTCGCCTCGGGCGGCAATGCGGGCGTCTTCGGGGAACTCCATCTCTTCGGCGGCATAGGCCTGGGGCCAGCGGGGCTGATTGTACTTGGTAAAGGCGAGGATCTGGCGATCGCCGGCAAATTCCGTTTTCTTTTTCAGCTCCGCGAGTTGGGCCTGGGCTGCTTTCTTTTCGGGGCTATCGGCGGGGAGTTCCTTGATGCGGGCGGCGAGATCGGCTTGCTCCTTTTTGTAGATCTTGTCGGCGGCCTCCACCTGCTCCACCTGTTTCTCCCAGGCGGTGAGGGCGGCGGCATGTTCCTGCATTTTTGCGGCTGTTTCCGGGTAGCGGACGAGGTTCAGGCCGCCATTGGAGTTGGTGCGAGAGGTGGTCTTGGTGGAGAGGAAGATGCCGGCCAAGGCGTAGTAGTCCTTGTTGGTGACGGGGTCGAACTTGTGGTCGTGACAGCGGGCGCAGCCGAGGGTGAGCCCGAGGACGGTGCGGCCGATGAGGTCGACCTGGAGGTCGGCGATATCGAAACGCATCTGGACCTTGTCATAGGAGAACCAAGCCCAGGGGCCGAGGGTGAGAAACCCGGTGGCGGGGAGGATGTCCTCTTTCGAATCCTTGGCGGCGGTGCCGGCGATCTGTTCGCGGAGAAACTGGTTGTAGGGTTTGTCGGCGTTGAAGGAGGCGATCACATAGTCGCGATAGCGCCATGCCTCGGGGAGGGGGATGCGGCGGCCGACGCCGGTGGTTTCGGCCCAATAAGTGACGTCGAGCCAGTGGCGGCCCCAGCGTTCGCCGAAGGCCGGCGAGTGGAGGAGGGCATCGACGGTTTTTTCCAGGGCCTGCGGAGACGGGTCGGCGGCGAATTGAGCGGTGGCGGCGGGAGTGGGGAGGAGGCCGGTCAGATCGAGGGTGAGGCGGCGGAGGAGGGTGTAGGGATCGGCATCGGCGACCGGGGAGAGCGCCTTGGCCTCGAGTTTGGCGAGGATGAACTTGTCGATTGGGGTAACGGGCCAGGATGGATCCTTCACGGCGGGGAGCGCGGCGGGTTTGACGGGCTGGAGGGACCAATGGCCGGCCGTAGGTGCCGGGGTAGCCAGGGTCTGCGGCCAGACGGCGCCGTCGCGGACCCATTTTTCGAGTGCCTCGATTTCGGCGTCGGGGAGTTTGGCCGCGGGCGGCATTTTGATCTTGCCGTTGTAGCGGAGTGCCTGGATGAGGGGGCTTGCGGCCGGATCACCGGGAGTCACCGAGCCCGAGCGGTGCATGCCGTCGCGAGTAGTGAACTGCTTGCCGCCCATTTGGACTTTGTCGCCATGACAGGCCGAGCAGCGGGCAAGGAGGACCGGGCGGACCTTGGCTTCGAAGAAATCGGCGGGCTGGGCGGCGAGGAGGCAGGAGAGGGAGAGGATCGCGGCCAGACGAGACAGGGACATGGGGGAGTTCGAGGGGAGGATATCACAAGGGGGATATCCTCCGGCGCGAATTCCGGCGAGAGGCGTGACTAGCGGCGGATCGTGACGACTACGGGGTCACTCTGTTCGGCGCGGAGGAGCGAGCGAACCTGCACCACCGCGGGGCCGGGGGGCAGATTCTCCGGGATCTGGGCGGAGATCTGACCGTCGGAGGTCTGGATGAGCGGCAGGGGCAGTTCGTTCATGACGACGCAGGAGCCGCCGAGGACGGTGGGCGCCGGGAGGGTGGTCGCGGTGGCGGCGTTTGCCAAGCGGAGCCCGTTGATGGTAACGAACCCGCCGGGGCGGAGGTTGGGGGTTCCGTCTTCGCTGTTGACCACGCCGCGGGCGCCGGCGGTGATCGCCGGGCGGGGCGCGGTGCCGGTGGGGAAGACCGGAATGACGCTCAGGCCGCTGACCCCGATGGAGTAAGCGAGATTCTGATCGTCAACGATGATCTGGCGGGCGGGGGTGTTGACCCGGGCGGCACCGAAGACCGAGAACTGCGGATTCTCGGGTGCCACGGCGATGACGGTCTCCGATCCGGTCTGAATGTTGACCATTTCCAGGGTGGCGCGGGCGTCGTCGCGGGTGACACTGGTGAGATTCTGGCGGACCGGGGTGGTCATGCGGAGGAAAATGTTCTCGCTCAGGGCGTAGACGCTGGCGACGTTACGCTGGCCATTGGAAACGATGGTTTGGGTGGGGGGCTGGCCGGGAGCGGCTGGCGCGCCAAACTGGGTGACGCCGGGCCGTTCGGTGCCGCCGATGACGGCAAGCGACGGACTCAGAATCAGACCATTGGCCAGGAAGTACGAACCGGCAGGGCCCGCGCTGGCGGGGCCGAAGTAAGAGACCGGAGCCTGGTCGTAGAGCTGCCGAGCGGCGGTATACGAATCCGCGATTGCGTCATAGAGGTAGGCGTTGGCGTTGCCCGCCATGGTGAGGATGTACTCGCCACCCGGTGATGCCACCATGGAGATGGGAGCCGTGATGGTGGCCGGCGTGACGCTATTGGCCGGGCGGACCGTTGCCTGATTACCGATGACGCGCCAGAAGCTGCCGTTGGACATCATGAATTGCAGGCCGGAGAGACCGTATGCCATGGCGAGGGGGCGAACCGGGGCCTGCTGGCCGATGCGGGGGATGGCAGGGAAATCTACCTTGCCGGAGATGGTCATGGAGTCGAGGTCGATGATGTCGATGGACTCGCCGCCCGAATTGCCGACATAGAGTGTCTGGGCATCCGGGGTCATGGCCATCGAGTGCGGTAACTGGCCGACCTCGAGGGGGGAGAGGAACTGCTGGGCCTTGGTGTCGAAGATCTCGATGCGGTTATAGCCGGAGTTGGTGATGTAGATGCGGCTGCGCTTGGTGTCGAGAACCATGTCCCAAAGGCCTTCCCCATTGTTCAAGGTGACCGGGAGAGGATAGATGACACCGCGCTGGTCGCGTTCCCGATAGTTCATGTAAACGCGGATCGCGTTGGGGAAGTTAATGGCGTCGAGGGATTGGAGGCTGATGTTGATGGCTGCCCCGTTGCTTCCGCCGGCGTTGGTGTAGAGATTGGTGCCGGGTTGGCGAACCACTCCGGCCCGGCCCGGCTCCATCGTGAAGGTGATGGTGGAGGGTGCCACACCGCTGGACTGCTGCATGACGAGAGCGGTGGTGGTGTTGGGAATGGAGAAGGTGAGGCGGCCCTTGCCGAGGTTGCCGATCTTGACGTTGGCTTTGGCCACGCCCTTGTTGCAGTTGTCGACAGCGAGGAAGACCTGAGTGGTTTCGGGTTGGAGGATGGGGTAATCGTAGAGGGCGCCGATGGGAAGGTAGAGCAATCCGGATTCGGAGATGGCGTAGAGGTCATTTCCGTCGGAAGTGGACTTCATGACGCCGAGGATGGACTCGCGCAGGCGAAGTCCAAGGCGAACGGAGAGGTTGTTGGCGCCTCCGACGTAGAGAACATTGGATACGGGGCGGGCCGTGGTGGCGGCGGTATTGAAGGCGCTGTAGAGCGTCTTGCCGTCGAGGGAGTAGGCCGATCCGCCGAGATTCCGCTGGACGTTAAAGCCCGGGTTTGTATTGTTGCCGATGAAGAAGGGAAAGTTGGCCGTGCTCATCTGGCCGACGACGGCGAGCGTGGCGGTGTCGTAAAGCGTGGACCCGGCCATAAATTTGCTGCCGTCGGGCGACATGGAGAGGATGGTGGACTGTCCAGTCACGGTGCGGTTGCGGATGACGGTGCCGGAGGCGGTTTCGTAGACGAAGAGGGTGGTTTGGGCGGTATTGGCGTTTTGGTTGATTGCCACCATGCCAATGATAAAGTTGCCATCCGGAGTGGTAGTGAGGCGACCGGGGAAGGCAGTGGCGGGGCGTCCGGCAAAGACGGCCGGGAGGGGGGCAGGGGTGGAGATGGTGGGCGGGTTGGGGATGGAGGAGATCTGCTGGCCGGAGGCCTGGACGCGATCATAAAGAAGGAGGGTGTTCAGTGCGTTGTTCGTTCCGGCGCCCTGCGTGGTAATGAGAACGCGGCCATCGGCGCCGACGGCGACACCTTCCGGTTTCGCGGGGAGGCTGACGGTGTTGACCACCGACTCCGAGCCGAGATCGATGACGCTAAGCGAGGCGCTTTGGGTGTTGGTGACGTAGAGGTAGGCGTTGTCCGGGGAGATAGCGCCGGCGAGAGGAAAATTGCCGACGACGATGCTCTTCATGACTTTGCGTTCGCTGAGGCTGAGGACATCGATGCGATTGGCCGTGGAATTGACCGAGTAGAGGCGGCCCCGTGCTTCGTCAAGCACAATATCGGACGGCGAGCCGCCGAGATTGACGACGCTGCCAAAGGTGGCGCCGGTGGTCTGGGCATACGCGATGGAGGCGAGGAGGGTGACGGAGATCCCAAGCCGGAGAAAAGTCATTTGCAGGGACATAGCCAATTCGTTAGTCTAAACCCTTACAGGCTCGGAAAGTTCCTCGCCGGGGCGCAACAAAATGCGAAAGGCGGGGTTGAACAGAGGACCCACGGCACAGTGACAGTTAAACTGTTGATAAAGAACACCAACCGGAACAGTGTGGTGGCCGATAACGCTGACATTGCGGATACCAGCCAGAAGCGAAGGACGGGATTGTTAAAACACTCTAATCTTGCTGCCGGAGAGGGGCTTTGGATTGTACCCTGCGAAGCGGTGCACACGTTTGGGATGAACTTTCCGATCGATGTGGTGTATTTGAATAAGCAGAAGAAAGTGTTGAAGATCCGGGACAATATGAAGAAGTCGCGCATGTCGCTGTGTCTGCGGGCCCACTCGGTGCTGGAGTTGCCGGCGGGCCGGGCGGCGGAGACGGGAATTGCGGTGGGGGATGTTCTGGAGTTCACCAAGCGGACGGTGGGCGACTGATGCGGCTGGCGGCGACGGTAGTAGCGGCAGGGATGTTGCTGGGCGGGTGTGCGTCCAAGACGCGCGCCGCGCGGGTGACGGTGCCGGCGAACACGTTGCAGCCGGTGATGCAGCGGCAGGTATTGAATGCCGTGGATGCGGGCGAAGGGAATCCGCGGGTGCGGGAGTTGCGGAAGCGGATGGCGGCCGAACCGGAGAACGTGAAGGCGCGGCTGGAGTTGGCCGAGGAGTATGGGCGGATCGGATACGTGGAGTTGGAACTGGAGCATCTGCGCCTGGCGGCGGAGCGGTTCCGGGAGTCGGAAGATGTTTTGGTGGCGCTGAGCCGGGCGTTGGTCCGGAGCAAGCAGGTGGGGGAGGCGGCGCAACGGCTGGGAGAGTATCTGGCCGGACACGCAAAGGCTTCGGCGAATGTGCTGAGCTGGGCAGGGATTGCACAGGACGAGTTGGGGAACTTCCCGAATGGGGAGGCGTATCACCGCCGGGCGGCGATGAGCGCACCGGGCCGCGACACGTTGCATAATAACCTTGGGTACAACCTGTTGATGCAGGGAAGAAAGAGTGAAGCGGCCGAGGAGTTCCGCCGGGCACTGGAGTTGAACCCGGCGTCGGAGACGGCGCGGAACAACCTGGGGCTGGCGTTGGGGGATCAGCCGGCGGCGGCGATCACGCAGTTCCGGCAGGCGTCGGATCTGGCGGTGGCGCACAATAATCTGGCGGCGTATTTATATGAGAAGGGGGACCTTGCGGGGGCGCGAAAGGAATTGGAACTGGCGCTGGAATACCGCAAGGACATGCCTCAGATTTTGGATAATCTCCGCAAGGTAGCGGCCGTGGACGGGAAACCGATCCATCTGCCCTCGTCGGAGCAGCGATCTTTTTGGAAGACATTTGCCCGCGGATTGAGGGAAACTTTTATCTCGGGCGAGGAAAGGCGTTCTACCGGCGTTGCGGAAGCGGGCCGGTAACAGAAGAAGGAATCCCATGATTAAGAACATGATTTTGCGCGTTTGGAATGAAGAACAGGGTCAGGACCTGGTGGAGTACGCACTGATCGTCGCGGCGGTCGGGTTGGCGCTGATCACGACGGTGAATCAGTTGTCGACGGCCGTTGTGTCGCTCTATTCGAGCATCACGCAGGGTCTGACGAGCATCGGCGCGACTGGCCAGTAAGGCACGGACAACGGGGATGGAGCCGCGCGGAGCGAAACGAGCGGCGGCGTGGCTCCTGCCCGATCTGGCGCTGGCGCTGGCAATCTTCACGGTGATCTACGCCGTGGCGTTATACCATGCGCCGGAGCAGTTGTACCGGGACTCCGATACCGGATGGCACATCCGGACGGGGGAGCGTATTGTGCGGGACTGCGCGGTGCCGCGCGTGGATCCTTACTCGTTTTCGCGGCCAGGCGGGGAGTGGTACGCCTGGGAATGGGCAGCGGATGCGGCCATGGGCGGGGCGCACCGCCGGCTTGGTTTGGCGGGGGTGACGCTGCTCTATGTAGCGGCGATCGGGCTTTGCACCTGGCTTTGGGTACGCCTGGCGTGGGCAAGCGGGGCGAACTTCTTTGCCGTCTGCCTGCTGGCCTCGCCGATGCTGACGGCGGCGCAACTGCACTGGCTGGCGCGGCCGCACGTTTTCGGGTGGGTTTGGCTGCTGGCGAGTCTGTTGCTGCTGGAACGGGAGCGGATGCGATGGTGGTGGGCGGCGGTGCTGGCGGTCGTCTGGGCCAATACACACGGCTCGTTCTTTCTGCTCCCTGTGCTCTGTATCCTTTATGGTGCCGGGTGGCGGGTGGTAGCGGCGGCGTTGGCCGGGACGCTGGCGAATCCGTACGGATGGCACCTGCATATTCATCTGGTGCGCTACCTGGGAGATGCGGAATTGCTGAGCCGGGTGGCGGAGTTCCAAAGCTTTAATTTTCACAGTGAAGGCGCCTGGCAGATTGGTGCGTTACTGATGGTGGGGATGGCCGGATGCGTGAGTGCGCTGGCGGGCGGGGAATGGCGGCGGGCGGCGGTGCTCCTTTTGTTGACGGCGACGGCGTTGCGGAGTGCGCGGGGAATTCCGGTGCTGGCGCTGGCGGGCCTGCCGCTGGCGGGCGGAGTGCTGACGCGGGCGCTGGCCGGATGGCGAATTTGGCCGGAGCGGGGAAGGGTTGCCCTGGCTTATGGAGACCGGTTGCGGGTGCTGCAGGAGCCGTTGCGGGGATGGGTGGCGGGACTGGCGGCGGGTGCCTTGGCGGCGCTGGCGATTTTGGGGAGTGCGAACGGGTTTCCGCCCGCTGAGTTTCCGGTGGTGGCGGCGGCGCATTTGCCGGCCGGCGGAGTGCTGCTGGCGCCCGACAAGTACGGGGGGTACTTGATTTACCGGTTTGACGGCGGGCGGAAGGTCTTCTTCGACGGGCGGAGCGACTACTACGGGACGGCGTTTCTGAAGGAGTACGTGGATCTGGTGGAGGTTCGGCCCGGGTGGGAGGCGATTTTCAACCGCTACGGGTTCACGCACGCCCTGTTGCCGGTACGGTATTCGCTGGCAGGTGTGCTGGAAAAACAAGGGTGGCGAAAACGGTATGCGGACGCAACTTCGGTGTTGTTGGAGCGGAACTTTTAACGTTATGCTGTGTTGTTACGATATCAGGATAGTGGCAGCCCCCATGCGAACGCTAAAATTGTGTGAATTTGGCGGTTGTGGGAGGAATCCGGCACTGGTCTTGGCATAAGGAACGTGGATGGACCGTCAGAAACTACTCATGATCTTTGGAGGCGCCTTTGTGGCGGCCGCGCTGTTGACGTGGTTTCTGTACTCCCAGACTGTCGCGCCGAAGAAAGAGAAGATGGTGACGGTGGTGGCGGCGACGGCGGACCTGCCCGCGGGGACGCGGATGCAGAAGATCCACTTGAAGAAGATCTCGATTCCGCAGGCGACGGCGCCGCGGGCGGTGGTTTCCGAAGAGAACGTGGTGTTGGAGCGGGCGTTGCTTTTTCCGGTGACGCAGAATGAGCCGATCCTCTCGACCCGCCTTTCGAGCGTGACGGGAGCCGACGGGGTGGCGTCGCTGATTGAGCCCGGCAAGCGGGCTGTCAGTGTTTCCGTGGCCGATGCGGCGAGCGCGGGCGGTTTGATCCAGCCGCGTTCTCATGTGGACGTGCTGTTCACCAAGACCGGTTCGATGGCCGAGGCGGTGACGACGACGGTGCTGGAAGATGTGATCGTGCTGTCGATCGGGCGGAATGTGGAAGCCGCGGCGGCGGTGACGGCGACAGGGACGGCGGCGCCCGCGGCGACGCCATCGACCGGGAACCGTTCGGTGACTCTTCTTGTGACGCCGGAACAGGCGCGGATCCTGGAACTGGCGAAGAATCAGGGCAAGATCAGCCTGGCGTTGCGCAACCCCAAGGACGGGGCCAAGAGCGAGGAAGTGCTGTCGGCGACATCGGAGACGATTGATCCGGGTCTGATGCTGCGGACGGCAAAGGCGCGAGCCATGTCGACGGGGCGGATGCCGTCGCGGGCGATGATGAACGTACCGAATTTGAAAGATGACAAGGCCTGGGCAGCGCTGGTGGGCGAGGATCCCGCCGCGCCGCGCCCTCCGGCGCCTGTAAAGCCGGCCGTGGAGAAGAAAGAACCGCCCAAGCCGCGCGCGGTGATCGACGTTTTCCGTGGGGACAAACACGTGCAGGAAACATTTCAGGATTAAAGAGCAGCCATCCCCCAACCACACATGAAAAACACTCGTTCTCTCTTCCAGTTGGCGGTGCTGAGCGTCACCGTGGCTGCCGTTGTGGTCCCCGCTCAAACCGCGCCGGCGCGTGAGATTACGCTGATTATCGGGCGCGGGGAATTGGTTCAGTTTCCGAGTGACATCAAGACCGTGGCAGCGTCGGAGCCAAAGATTGCGGACGTGTCGGTGGTGTCGCCGCGCGAGGTGATGATCAACGCCAAGGGACTGGGGAAATCGACCGTCATTGTCTGGGAAACCAATGGTGCGCCGCGGCGGTACAACATCACGGTGCAGAACGATTCGGTGGATTTTGACGGGGTGAAGAAGTCGATCGCCGAGGCCATGGCGGGCGGTACGGTGGCGGTGACGGGGAATCTGGAGACGGTAGTATTGAGCGGTAAGGCGACCAGTGTGGAAGCGGCGAAGAAGGCGGAGGCGATTGCGTCTACCTATGGCAAGCGGGTGGTGAATCTGATTCAAACACCGCCGCCGCCGGAGCCGCGCCAGGTGATGCTGGAAGTGAAGTTTGCGGCGATCGACCGGATTGCGTTGTCGGAAGTGGGGTTCAATTTTCTGAGCCGGAATCCGAACACGCTGGGGGCCATCAACACCCAACAGTTTTCCACGCCGCGATTCAGCCAGTTGCAGTTTCAGAACCAGGAGTTCTCCAACACCACGCTGAACTTCGCCGACCTTTTGAATATGTTTATTTTCCGCCCCGATCTGAATATCGGCGCGACGATCCGGGCGCTGCAATCGCGGAATCTGCTGCAGATGCTGGCCGAGCCGAACCTGATTGCGCTGGAGGGCCGGGAGGCCAGTTTCCTGGCCGGCGGCGAGTTTCCGTTTCCCACGCTGACGGCGACCTCGACCGGTGGCGCGACCGCTCCGGTGGTGACGGTGCAGTTCAAGAAGTTCGGCGTGCAGTTGGACTTTAAGCCGGAGATCACGGTCGACAACCGGATTCACCTGAAGCTGAGGCCGCAGGTGAGTTCGCTCGATTACGCCAACGCCGTGACGCTGCAGGGCTATCTGATTCCGGCCGTGGCGACGCGGTTCGCCGAGACCGAGGCGATCCTCAACGACGGCGAGAGTTTCGCGGTGGCCGGTCTGATCGACAACCGCGTAATTCAGACAATGAGCCGGGTGAAGTGGCTGGGCGATGTGCCGGTGCTGGGGCAACTGTTCCGGAGCCGTTCGACGCGGAAGACCAACGAAGAGTTGCTGGTGGTGATCACGCCGCGCTTCGTGAAGCCGCTGGCGCCGGATCAGAAGCCGAAGATGCCGGACTGGGTGGAAGACTTCCTGCCGCCGACGTTGGAAGACAAAGGCGCGGGCGGAAAGAAACGGCCGAAGGTCAGCTCGAATTCGAAGAAGGACGCGGCGAAGCCGGAGTTTATTGGACCGCGTGGACACCAGGAACCCAAGTAACGGAGCCAACATGGTGCGGCGTGCCGGCGGCCAGAGAGGGACTGCGTCCTTTCAGCTGGTGGTGCTGCTGGTGCCGGTGCTGTTTGGGCTGATGGGGTTCGCGGTGGACCTGGGACGGCTTTATAGTGCCCGGAACGACCTGAAGAACGCGGCGAACTCGATTGCGCAGGCGGCCGCGGCCCAACTGGCTGGAACCGCTGTTTCCATTGAGAACGCGACGACGGCGGGGCTTTATGCCATCAACACCACCAACGGGCGCGGGAACCTTTACGATTACGGCGGGCTGGCGGTGGGCGAGTCAAGCGGAAACCTGAACAGCGAAGCGCCGGTGATGACGTTTTTTGACACGGTGTCTTCCGCTCTGGGCACGGAAGGGGCAACGGGCGGGGAAGCTGGCGCGACGACGGCCCGGCACGTGAAAGTGACGGTGCGCGGCGAGGCGCCGCTGGTGTTCTGGCGATTTCTGTCGCTGGCGCAGGAAGGGAAGCTCAACCTGGTAACGGAAGCCGTGGCAGGCGTGAGTTCCCCGGTCTGCCAGGCCTGCGGGATTGAGCCGATCGGGCTGCAGGCGATTTCCGTGGACGATACGACGGACTTCGGGTTCGCCGTCGGGTCTCGCTACACGCTGGGGTATCTGTGCAATGGCGGGCCGAATCCCGGGGCACTGGCAAATACCCTGCAGCGGGTGCCGTACGTGCTGTTAAACAAATACAACGAGTCGGCGCAGACCTTGGCCGAAGAGAATACGCAGCTATATCGGATTGGCGCGCTGGGGATGCCGGCGAATACGGACTCGACGTTTTCCTGCGTGCGATATAACGCGGAAGAGACGATCTGGGTCAACGCGGCGCCGCTAAACTGCAATCAGAACCGGGTGAATACGCAGATCACCACCTTTCTCTGCGGTCTGGCGGCCCGGTTCGACAACACGACGGTGCCCGCGGCGTGCAATGCGGTGGCGGAGACGGACACCATCCTGAGCGCGGCCACCGTCGACAGCGATCTGGCTGACGTGGAAGACTACACGGCTTACATCGGCAACCGGCGCCGGGTGATTACCGTGCCGATTGTCGACACGGCGTCAACGGCGACGATGGTTGTGCTGGGATTCCGTCAGTTTCTGCTGGAGCCGGCGGCGAACGATGTGACGCTGAATGCGGCGGACCAGAACGGGCGGTTTGCGGCGCTGTATCTGGGCACGGTGATGCCGGTTCGGGCCGGGCGGATTGACGGCTGCTCGCTGACGGCGGGGCCGGGCAAGGTGGTACTGCATCAATGAGACGGCAGGGCCAGCGCGGGAACACGTTGATGGAGTCGGTACTGCTGGTGCCGATTCTGTTCATGCTGTTGTTCGGCATGGTGGAGTTCGCGCGAATCTCCTGGACCTACTTCACGCTGCAGAAGATGATGTACACGGTAGGGCGGTACGCGGCCACGCAGCCGGCGGTGAACTTCTGCGACGATGCCGATGCGGTACTTACCGACGCCAAGAACCTGGCCACGCGGGGCGTTGGCGATGCGGCCGGGGACCTGCTATTGCCGGCGCTGACGCCGGACCTGATACAGATCCGGCTGGAGCGGATCCAGTCCGACACGGCCGCGCTCGGCGACTGCGAATGTTCGGCGACCGGATGCGACAACGCGCAGGGCGGCCGCGGTCCGGATTTTGTGGTGGTATCGGTTCCTGATGGATATTCCGTGCGGACGAATATCCCTTTCGTCCCTTCGGAGACGTTCCTGTTGCGGCCCGTGGTGAGGATACCCTATGGCGCGCTTTAATCGAGTTGTAACACGATGCCGGCGCGGCCAGGGCGGTCAGGCGGCGACCGAATATGTGGTGGCGTCGGCCGGCGTGCTGATCCCCGTGACGTTCATGATTGTCTTCACGGCGCAACTGCTGTGGACCTGGCATTCGGCGGTGGAGTGGACGCGGGAAGGTGCGCGTTATGCCGCCACGCACTGCTACTCCAACGGCGGCGACAACGTGCGGTCCTGGATGCGTTCGCACGTGCCGGCGCACATGGACCAGCAAGAGTTCCAGGCCGGGACGGCCGAGATCCTGATCAACTACTACAGCCGCAACGCGGAGACGGGCTCGCTGGAAGAGTTCGCCTGTGATGGCGGTGACTGCAGCACCGAGTGCGTTCCGGACGCGGTAACTATCCGCGTGACCGGCTACGAGTTCCGCACGTTTATGAATTACCTGGGCCTGCCCCCGGTCCAGATGCCGAATTTTATGACTTCGATGCCCATGGAAAGCGCTGGCTGCGATCCGGAAGCGGGCACCTGTCAGCCGTAGGAAAAGAGAGCCAATCGCATGTCCTTTACGTTATTGATCGCTTCCTCTGACGACCAGGTCCGTGACCTGGTTCGCGACAGCGTGGCCAACACGCCGAACGCGCGCATCGTTGGCGAGTATCCGGAAGTAACCCCCAACCTCTACATCCGCGTGCTGCAGGACGTGGAACGTCACGCTGATGCGGCGCTGTTTCTGGACATCTCGGCCGACCCGGTGAACGGCATCAAGTCGCTGGAGAAGTTGAAGCAGGCGGTGCCGGATCTCTACGTGATCGTCTGCGACTACTCCGAAGACGGGGAGAGCATTCTGCTGACGATCCGCAGCGGGGCGAACGACTATCTGACGATGCCGCTGAAGCGCAGCGACTTGCGCGACGCGCTGACCCGCCTGGAGCGCACGCCGCGGCGTACCATTGCCGGCGGAAGTCAGCTTGGCCGCATCTACACCTTCCTGGGGGCGAAAGGCGGCGTCGGTACCACGGCGCTGGCCGTCAACTTTGCCACCGTGCTGGCGCAACGGAAGAAGCAGACCGTGATGCTGGACGTAAACTGGACGGCCAACGATGTGGCGATGCAGTTGGGCGCCGCGCCGCAGTATACGCTGCTCGAAGTGGGCGAGAACCTGGACCGCATGGATCAGTCGCTGTTTGAAGGGTTCGTCACGCGGGATCCGTCGGGCTTTCTGCTGGTCGGGCCGCCGGACTCGCTGGAACAGCCTCGGAGCATGTTTTCCGATTCCATGCTGCGCGAGTTCACCACGTTCCTGGTGGAGAAGTACGACGGCATTGTGATGGATGCCGGTTCGGATCTGGCCAATGATCTGACACTGGCGGCGCTGCAGGTGTCGACGACGGTCTTCATCGTCACCACGCAGGAGTTCCCTTCGATCCGCAACACGCAGCGCTATCTGAGCTACCTGATGCGAATGGGCTTCACGCAGGATCAGGTGAAGATCGTCATCAACAAGTATCAGAAGAAGGGCGGATCGCAGATCGCCTCCCTGGAGCAGGTGACGCAGACGCTGAACCAGCCGGTGTTCTATGGCATTCCCGATTCGCCGGCCGTGCTGGCGAGCATCAACCGGGCGCGTCCGCTGGTAACCGACCGCCAGGCCTTCCCCGATATGGACCGTACGTTCCGCGCCTTTGTCGACAAAGCCACCGGAGTGAAAAAGGAACTGGCTCAGACCGCCTAATCCCCCATGGCAAGCCGCGCAAATCCACGCCCCGCCGCTGGTGCCGACCGCTGGTTCGGCATCAAAACGCGTATCCACGCCAAGCTCCTGACGATCCTCACGCCGGAGCAACTGCGGGCGCTGAACAAGGAGGGCGTGCGCGAACAGCTGGGCGTCAACATTGAGCGGATCGTCCGCGACGAAGGCATTCCGCTCAACGCCGGCGAGCGGGACCGGCTGATCGAGGAAGTGCTGGACGAGGTGTTCGGACTCGGCCCGCTGGAAGGGCTGATGAAGGACCCGACGATCAGCGACATCATGGTGAACGGCCCGGATTCGATCTATGTGGAACGGAACGGGAAGGTGGTGGAGACCAGCGTCCGGTTCAAGGACATGGCGCACGTGCGGACCATCATCGACCGAATTGTGAGCAACATCGGCCGCCGCATTGACGACTCCTCGCCGATCGTCGACGCGCGATTGGGCGATGGCAGCCGCGTCTGCGCCGTCATCCCGCCGCTGTCATTGAACGGGCCGGTGATGTCGATCCGGCGATTCGGAAAACGGCTGCTTACCGTAGACGATCTGATCCGCCTCGATACGTTCACCCCGGGTGTCATCGATTTCCTCGCCGGCGCCGTGAAGGCGCGCCTCAATATTGTGGTGTCCGGCGGCTCCGGTTCGGGCAAAACGACGATGCTGAACACACTCTCCCGCTTCATTCGCGAGGAAGAGCGGGTGGTGACCATTGAGGATACCGCCGAACTGCAGATGCAGCAGGAGCACGTGGTGCGGCTGGAAACGCGGCCGATCAACATTGAAGGCGCCGGCGCCATTACCCAGCGCGACCTGGTGATCAACGCCCTCCGTATGCGCCCGGACCGCATTATTATTGGGGAATGCCGCGGCGCTGAGGCGATGGATATGATGCAGGCGATGAACACCGGCCACGACGGGTCGATGACGACAACGCACGCCAACACCGGGCGGGATGCGTTCTCGCGCCTGGAGACGATGGTGATGATGGCCAGCCAGAGCATTCCGGACCGGGTCATCCGTCAGATGCTGGCCAGCGCCGTCAACCTGGTGGTGCATTGTGCCCGCCTTACTGACGGTACGCGTAAAGTGGTGAGCATTTCCGAGGTGACCGGCGTGGACGGCGACCAGGTAAAGATCGAGGATATCTTCCTGTTCGAGCGCCACGGCATCAGCGCCGGAGGACGCGTGTTGGGGACGTTCCGCGGTCAGAAGTATAAGCCCGTATGCGCCGACCGCATTCGTTCCTATGGCATCAAGCTGGACGACGCGATCTATGAGGAAGTCCACGAGGTAACCGACTGATGGTCTTGTTCTTCCTTGTCGCATTCGTCGTCTTCGCCGGGGCGTTCTTCGCGGCCGGATACTACGTCTTTGCCATCCCCGACAAAGCGGCCGCGGGCACGCTACAGCAGCGATTGCGCGAGTTGCGCGCGGCGGCCGCCGGCGGCGAACGGCGCACCAGCCGGGCGGACCTGTTCCGCCGTGAAGAGCGCGGCAGTTTTGCGTGGCTGGGGGAACTGATCAGTTGGGGCGGCGCCCTGGGCAAGCTGCAGAAGACTATCAATCAGGCCGACATGAAATACCGCGCCGCCGATGTGGCCGGCGTCACGGTGCTGCTGTTCCTCGGCTCGTTCCTGCTCTTCGGACTCTTCATGCCGCTGCTGGCGTTGCGCGTCCTGTTCGCGGCGCTCATCGCGCTCATCCCTTACTTCATCATCTCCCGCAAACGCGCCTCCCGCCTCCACAAGTTCGAACAGCAGTTGCCGGACGCGATTGATCTCTTCAACCGCTCCATGCGCGCGGGCCACAACATTCAATCCGGCCTGGAGACTATCTCCACGGAAACCGCCGACCCGATGAAGCAGGAGTTCAAGAAGGTGATGGAGGAGATGGGGCTCGGATCCACGCTCGATGCCGCACTCCACAACCTGGGCGAGCGCATGCCGTTGATTGACCTGAAGTTCTTCATCACCGGCTTGATTCTGCAGCGCCAGACGGGCGCCAACATGGTGGCGGTGCTGGAGAATCTTTCCATGCTGGTGCGCGAACGGTTGTCGCTGCAGGAGAAGCTCAAGGCAGCCACGGCGCAGCAGCGCTACTCGGCGGCACTGCTCTGCGGCATGCCCATCGTTTTCGGGCTGGTGCTGTGGTTCATGAAGCCGGAGTATATCGACATCCTGGTGAACGACGACACCGGCAGCATGTTCTTCATCTACGCCATCTGTTCGGAAATCGTCGGCATTCTGGTCATCCGCAAGATGTCGAGTCCCAAGATATAAGGCCCAGACATGATCGCACTTCTCTTTTTCCTCTTCATGTTCGCGGCGCTCGGGGCGATGGCCTGGAGCGGGTGGCAACTCCTGCAGCCGCAGGAGAACCCGCTGGAAGAGCGTCTGGACGAGTTGATGGCGACGCGCCGGCAGTCCGAAGGCCGCGGCCCCAAACGCAAGCTGGGCGGCGGCTTCCTGAACAGCTTCCTCTATTTTGTAGCGTTGATTCCGGGTGTCGACAGCGTGTTGGAAGAGAGCGAGCAACTGCTCCGCCAGGGCGGATTCCGCAATCGTGAGGCCTTGGCGTGGTATGCGATGTTCAACCTCGCGTTTCTCATCGCACTGATGATCGGCTCGTGGCTGATTCAGGAAGAGTCTAAGCCGTTCATCTCCAAGCTCCTGGGCCTGGCGCCGGCATTTCTGCTGGGCTGGCTGTTGCCGAAGCAGATTCTCTACCGGCTGATGAAGCGCTATAAGGCCAAGCTGCAGGAGGCGCTGCCGGACACCGTCGACCTGTTGGGTATTGTGCTCGGCACCGGTCTGGCGCTCGATCAGGCCATTAGCCGGGTTTGCGAAGAAATGCAGTTCATCTACCCGGAACTCTCCGCCGAATTCTATACGGTGGTGATGCAGGTGAAGGCCGGGCAGGACCGCAGCAAAGCATTCCAGCAACTGGTGAAGCGCACCGGGATTGAGGACATCAAGTCGCTGGCGGCGATGATTATTCAGTCCGAACGTTTCGGTACCAGCCTGTCGCAGGCGCTGAAGGTTTATGCCGACGCACTCCGCATGCGGCGCCGCCTGCGCGGGGAAAAGGCCGTCGGTGAAGCGGGCATCAAGATGGTTCTCGCGACGGTGGTCTTCATTCTGCCGGTCGTGTTTATCATCACGCTGGTACCGGCGATGCTGACGATGTTGAACAATCTGCGCGGGGGTATTGGCGCTTCGGCGCGGTAAGCCTAGAGCATCAGCCGGCGGTGTTCCACCAGGATGCAGCGGTCCATCACGACCTTCAGGCCGGCTGCGCGGGCGCGCGCGGCGGCCTCCTCGTGAATCACGCCTTCCTGCAGCCAGAGATACGGCGCTCCCACGGCGATGGCTTCCTCGACGATGGCGGGCACCGCGTCCGATTGGCGGAAGACGTCCACGATATCGATCTTCCCGGGCACCTCGCCGAGGCTGGCGTAGGCCTTTTCCCCGAGGACTTCGGTCTCCAGCGGGTTGACGGGAATGATGCGATAGCCCTGCTGCTGCATGTAGGCGGCCACGCCGTTGCTGGGCCGCAGGCGTTTGGAGGAGAGCCCCACCACGGCGATGGTCTTCGCCGCTCGCAGCATCTCGATGATGTCGGCGTCGTTAGTCATCTTCCGATACCTTCAGCTTCAGAATCTTGCAGAACCGCGCCACCTCTTTGGGCGTTAGCGGGCGGAACTCGCGCGGGCGAAGCGAGCCCAATTCCAGGAACCCGATCCGAACGCGGCGCAGTTTTTCCACCAGCACGCCGAAGGAGTTGAACATGAGTCGGATCTGGTTCTGGCGCCCCTCGATGAGCTGCACTTCGTACCAGGGGTTGATGGCATGTTTCAGCTTCTTCAGCCCGGCCGGGGCGGTCCGTTTGCCGCTCAGGTAGATCCCGCGGCGGAACTGCTCTTCCTGTTCGGCGCTCAGCGAGGCGGTAACCTTCACCACGTAGGTCTTCACCAGTTCGGATTTCGCGGCCATGACGGCCTTGGCGAAGTCGCCGTCGTTGGTGAGAAGGATGAGCCCTTCGGAGGCGTAGTCGAGCCGGCCGACGGGATAGACCCGCTGCTTGATGCCTTTGAGCAGGTCGATGACGGTGGGGCGGCCCTCCGGGTCGGACATCGTCGTTACGCAGCCCACGGGCTTATTGAGCGCGATGTAGAGGAACTCCTGCGGAGGGCGGAGCAGTTTGCCGTCCACCTTGATGTGGTCGACCCCGAATTCCGCCTTGGAGCCGAGTTCGGTGACGATCTGCCCGTTGACTGTGACGCGGCCCTCGACGATCATCTGCTCGGCTTTGCGCCGGCTCGCCACGCCGGCCGCGGAAATAATCTTCTGTAAACGCTCCTGCATGGAGTTGTACCTCAGGCCTCAGCGGCCGTATCTGCGATGGATGGTTCGGTGGCGGGTTCTTCGGCAGCGGCCGGAGTTTCAGGAGCGGGTTCTTCGGCCGGGGCGGGCTCGGGTGCGGCGACGGGTGCCGGCGGCGGAGCGGAGGTGGCGCCTGCCGCTGCGGCTTCGGCCATGGATGCCGGCCCTTCGGCCTCTCCCTCCGCCATGTCGTCTTCACTGAAGGCCAGCCGGCGGAGCTCTTCAAACTCCTTGAGCGTGGGCAGTTCATTGACGCTCTTCAGGCCGAACTGCACCAGGAAGTCCTTGGTGGTCTTGTAGAGGATTGGCTTGCCGATCACGTTCTTGCGGCCGGCGGTGGTGATGAGCTTGCGATCGACCAGAGTCTTCAGCACGCCGGCGCCCTGTACGCCGCGGATCTCCATGATCTCGGGTGCGGTGATGGGTTGTTTATAGGCGATGACGGCGAGCGTTTCCAGCGCGGCGCCCGTGAGTTTGAACGAGGGTTTCAGGTTCTTGACGAACTGCCGCACGGCTTCGTGGTGCTCAGGCTTGGTGGCCATCTTGAAGCCGCCGGCGATCTCGCGAATCTGCAGGCCGCGTTCGGGCCGCGAGAACTCCTCCACCAGTTGGGCGAGCATGGCGTCAATGCGCTCTTGTTTCTGCTGCAGCGCCTGGGCGATTTGTTTGGATTCCAGCGGCTCGTCGGTGATGTAAATGACGGCTTCCAGAATGGCCTTCAGCTCGACATCGGTGAACTCCATGGCCACCGGTTCAGCCTCTTCGCCGGACTCCTCTTCTTCTTCCTCCGCGGCCGGCGCGTCGGCCGCGGGCTCTTCGGGGGGAGCGCCGGCGGCGGGTGGCTCTTCGGCGGCGGGTTCCGCGGCGGACTCAGCCGCCGGCTCCGAAGCCTGCTCAGCGGCCGGTTCGGCAGCCTGCGCAGCCTCTGGCTCCACGGGCGTTTCCGCGGCATTCTCCGGCGCGGGTTCCGCCGCCGGCTCGGACGCCGCGCTGTTCTCTCCGCTCGTCAATGGTTCTTCCACCGCCTCCTGCGGCGGCTGAAGTTCTTCCGGTTCCATCGCTTACTTGTATTCCTCTTCCAGCCGGGCAACCGACTCATTACTCGCGGCGAACTCTTCAAAGCCGGTGTGCCGCGTCAACCCGATATCGCCAAATGCTTCCTTCTGCACCAGACGCACCGCCTGGTTCTTCACCATCTCCAGAATGGCCAGGAACAGGACGATCATCGCCGTCCGCGTCTTTTGCCGTTCAAACAGTTCCGAGGCGGAGACCGACTCGCCTTTGCGCGTATGCTCCAGGACGCGGCGCAGCATGTGAATCATGTCGGGGACGGTGACGTCCTCCTTGTTCACTTCAAATTGCGGCCGGTTCTTGGCGCGTTCCAGCACCTTCTGCAGCGTCTGCACCAGGTCAAACAGCGTCACCGACAAGCCCGGCTCTTCCTCTTCGTTCAGGAAGTCCTTCATGGCCGGGTTGG
Organism: uncultured Solibacteraceae bacterium; assembly: GCA_964430625.1. Lineage (GTDB taxonomy): Bacteria > Acidobacteriota > Terriglobia > Bryobacterales > Bryobacteraceae. The sequence continues at coordinate 30,817 of CAYSFR010000041.1, read as the reverse complement.
ACCACGCCGCCTCTTCCAGCAGCCGTTTCTGCTGCAGCATTTCGGCCGCGTTCTTAAACCGTTCGTGCTCCAGCAGGCGGTCCACCAGTTCCTGGCGGGGATCCTCCTGCGGATCCATCTTTTCCAGTTCCGGATCGCGCGGCAGCAGTACCTTGGACTTGATGTGAATCAAGGTGGCTGCCATGTACACGAACTCCGCGCCCAACTCCATATCCAGATCCATCGCTTTCTGCACGTACTCCAGATATTGGGCCGTGATTTGCGCGATGGGGATGTCGTGGATGTTGATCTGATGCTTACGGATCAGGTCCAGCAGAAGGTCCAGCGGACCCTCATACTGTTCCAGATGGACATGGAGCGGGGACGACACTATCTCTCAGGGTACCATGCCCGAACCCTGTAAAATCATGGTTTTGCCGCCGGCTTCCGGGTCCACTCGGTGATCCAGTCCAGGAAGTTCTTGTGCCAGACGACGCTATTCTGGGGCTTCAGGATCCAGTGGCCCTCGTCGGGGAAGAGCAACAGTTTGGACGGCACCTTCTTCATCTGCAGCGCGGTGAACAGCTGCAATCCCTGCCCCAGGGGTACGCGATAGTCCTGCTCGCCGTGGATCACCAGGGTGGGGGTCTGGAAGTCGTTGACGAAGTAGCTCGGCGACCACTTCGAATAGCTCTCCGGGTTGTCCCACGGCATGCCGCGGAACTCCCACATGGGGAACCAGAGCTCTTCGGTTTCGCCCGCCATGCTCCGCAGGTCGTAGACGCCGGCATGGCTTACCAGCGCCTTGAACCGCGTGGAGTGGCCCAGCAGCCAGTTGACCATGTAGCCGCCATAGCTGCCGCCGGCGGCGGCGAAGCGGTCGGCGTCGGCCCAGGGTTGGGCGGCGATGCCGTCGACGGTGGCCATCAGGTCCTCGTACACCTTGCCGCCCCAGTCGTTGTTGATCTCATCGGTAAACTTCTGCCCGTAGCCGGTGGAGCCGCGCGGATTCGGCATTACCACCACGAAGCCCGCGGCGGCAAAGATCTGCGGGTTCCAGCGGTAGCTCCAGGATTCATGCCAGGCGCCCTGCGGCCCGCCGTGGATCAGGAATAGCACCGGGTACTTCTGCTTTTCGTCGAAGCCGTCGGGCTTCAGTACAAAGCTGTGCACCTTGGTGCCTTCAGCGCCGTTAACATTGAAGTCTTCAAACGCCGGCAGGGCCAGTCCCGCCAGCAGTTCCTCGTTCAGGCGGGTGAGCGGCTCCGGCTTATTGTCAGCCGAGTTCACCCGGAAGATCTCCACCGGCCGGGAGCCGGTCTGCATGGTGTAGATCATCGTCTTGCCGTCGGGGGTCAACTGGACGTCGTCGTAGGTGGCGCTGCCGGAGACGATGGAGCGCGCCCCGCCGGTGCCGTTGATGGCGAACATCTGGATTCCCTGGCGGCCGCGGTCCTCGACAGTGAAGAACAACCGGGTGGAATCCGGCGACCAACTGATGCTCTGTACGCTGCGGTCAAGCGTTTCGGTCAGATCCCGAACGCGCCCTTCTTTGCGGCGGATGAGGTACATGCGCCAGCGGTCGCTCTCGTAACCGGCGGTCTTCTGGCCTCGCCAGGCGATCCACTGGCCGTCGGGCGAGTAGACCGGGCCGACGTCGGCACCAGCGGTGACGGTGATCTTCTGCGGGTCGCCGCCGTCGGGCGAAACGGTCCACAAGTCGCTGTTGGTGGAAAGCGCCTGTTCGGTATCGCCGTTCATCACGTAGCAGACCTCTTTGCCGTCGGGGGAGACGGCGTAGCCGTCCTGGCCGCCGAGCGAGAAGGTGGGCACGTCAAAGCGCCCAGGGGTCAGGTCCTTCACTTCCCCGTTGTCCAGGTTCACCATCATCAGATGGCTGCGACGTTTGGAACCCCACTGGTTCCAGTGACGGTAGAGGAGGGAAGTGTAGGTGCGGGCCTTGGACTTGTTCTCCTGCTCTTCTTTCAGGGTCCGGGCGTTGCAGGCTTCGTCGTTGCAGTCCGGGTAGACCTCGCTCAGAAACAGCAGCCGTTTGCCGTCGGGGAAGAACGTCACGCCGCTGGCTTCGGTGGCAAGTTTGGTGACCTGGCGGGCGCCGGTGCCATCGGCTTTCATCAGCCAGATCTGGGAGGCGCCGCCGCGCGTCGATACGAAGGCGATTTCTTGGGAGTCGGGCGACCAGCGCGGTCGGTCGTTGTTGCCGTCGCTGGTCAGGACGCGGGGTGCGCCGCCGGAAAGAGGAACGGTGTAGATCTGGGTGACCTTCTTGTTTGCGGCCAGGTCGACCGATTGGGCCGTGAAGGCGACGGTCTTGCCATCGGGAGACAGTTGCGGGTCAGAGATGCGGCGGAAGCGCATCATCGTTTCGATATCCAGACCGGGCGCGGCGACGAGCGGCGCCGCGAGAAGAAGGCAGATCAGCCAAAACCGCAGCATATTCCAATTGTAGATGACGGTTCCGGGCGTGGCGTTTCCAAACAAAAAAGAGGCGCGGCCGAAAGCGTCCTGGCCGCGCCTGTTCTCTTGCATCGGAGGAGAGGGGGCTAGCGCCGGCCGGGGCCACCTCCGGCACCGTCGCGCGTTTCAAAGGCGTCGTACTTGGTCTTCTGCTCGGCAGTAAGCAGGGCGTAGAACTTCGCTTCGGCTTTGGCGTGGATTGCGGCCAACTGACCCTGCACAACGCCGACGGCGGCGGCGAGGCGATCGAGTTCGGCATCGGCGCGGTTGGCCTTTACGGCGGCTTCCAGCGCGTCGTGCGCGGCGGTCAACGAGCCGCGGGCGGTGGTGGCGGCGGTGTCGGCCGCGTCAAAAATGGTCTTGGCCTGGGCCTTCTGGGCGTCCGTCAGCGTCAGGTAGCCGGCCAGGAAATCCAGCCGGTTGGCTCCCGGTACGCGGAAGTCATCAGCCAGTGCCGGAAGGACCGCGGCGAGCGCCAGGGCGGCCAGTGTCATGCGTCGTTTCATCATTCGTGTGAAACCTCCTGCCCTATCAAACGCGGCCCCGGAAAACGCGGTTGCCGCGGCGTAGTAAAGCGTTCATTACAAGGCGGCCGAGGGAAACTGATAGCCTTCGCCGCGGACGGTGAGGACGTATTTCGGCTCGTGCGGATGGTTCTCCAGTTTCTGCCGCAGCGTGGCCACGTGGACATCCACGGTGCGCGTGTTGGTGGACTGGTAACCCCAGACTTCCGAGAGCAACTCTTCGCGGGAGACAACCAGGCCCCGGCGGGCGATGAGGTATCGCAGCAGCACCAGTTCTTTGGTGGTGAGTTCGATAGGGCGGCCGGCCTTGGTGGCGCGGCCGCGGTAGAAGTCCACATAGACATCCCCGAAGCGGAACTCCACCAGCACGGCCGCCGGGTTGCTCTGTGTGCGGCGGAGCAGCGCCTGGATGCGCGCCAGCAGTTCGGGGACGTGGAACGGCTTGGTGACGTAATCGTCGGCGCCCATGCGCAGGCCACGCACTTTGTCGTCGGGCGCCGTGCGCGCCGTCAGCAGCAGAATGGGCAGGTGCATGCCGCGGCGGCGCAGTTCGTCGCACACCGCGAAGCCGTCCTGGCCCGGGAGGCCGACATCGAGCAAGGCGAGGTCGAACTTCCGTTCCAGCGCCGCGGTGACGGCGCAAAGCCCGTCGGCGGCGTGTTCGGTGCTGTAGCCTTCGGCGTTGAGAGCGTCTTCGAGGACCAGGGCCACATTCGGGTCGTCTTCGACGATGAGGATTCGTTGGTGCATCGTGTTCTACCCCCTCTGACGCGCCCCGCGACGGCGGTTTCGTTAAGCCCATGGCAAACCTCCGTTAAGAACGTTAAGCTATGCCCCGGACCACTATCCAAAGCGGGGGAAGGCGCGTAGTCTCAAGGTATGAAGAACGCCGCGCATCGCTGGTTTTCGATTTCCATCTGGTTCGGGATTGCTCTCGGGCTGATGCTGTTGGGCAACTCGGTGTGGAACTACACCTGGGTTTCGCAGCGAATCGTGGTCGAACAGGTGCGCAAAGATTTGTCGGCGCAGGCGGTTTCGCTGGAAGGGTTGCTGCAGAATGCGAGGCCGGCTAACCGAGCCGAGGCGGTGGAGATCCTGGAGCAGGTCCGGACGGCGTCCAACGGCCGCATCGCCTGGATCCAGTTGCGCGACGGGCGGGATACGACCCTGGCCGGCGCCGGGCTCGATGTCAACCCCACCTTCTCCGCCGAGTTCATCCGCTCCCGCATGAAGGGCCGGCAGCCGGTTTTCCAGACCCGATCCACGGCCGCGGGCAAGGTGCTGGTGGAAGCCTTTCCGCTGCGCATGTCCGGAGCCGTGCGCCCCTCGGCCGTCCGTCTGGCTTCCTTTGAACCGGTGGCGGCGCGCAGCGCCTTTGGCATTGTGGAGATCGCTGCCTACATGGAAGGAGCCGGCAACCTGTGGCCGCTGCAGCGCAACCTGTTGCTCAACTCCTCCGGCGCGCTGGCGCTGCTGGCCTCGCTGGTGATGATGCGGATCCGGTTTAAGAGCTACCTCGCCGGCCAGTATCTGGCCACGCAGTTGGAGCATGCCCGCCGGGTCCAGCAGGACCTGCTGCCCTCCGCACGTCAGGAGCGCGGCGACTTCGCCATCTCCGGCACCTGCGCGCCGGCTTCGGAGTTGAACGGCGACTTCTACGACGTGTTTCAAGTGCGCGGTACGGGCACGGCATTCGTAGTGGGCGACGTGGCGGGCAAGGGCGTTCCGGCGGCCATGCTGGCCGGGGTAATGCAGGGCGCGATACGGTCGAGCAACTGGGCGGGCACCGGCCGGAGGCATGTCGAATGCACCCGCCAGCTGAATCAGCTACTCTGCGAACGCGCGTCCGGCGAACGCTACGCCAGCATGTTCTGGGGCTACTTCCTGCCGGAGTCCAACGTTCTGCGCTACGTCAACGCCGGCCACCTGCCGCCGCTGCTCTTCCCCGCGGCCCAGCCCGGCGTGACGCACCGGTTGACCTCCGGCGGACCCGTGCTGGGCCTGCTCGGAATGGCTCGCTACGAGCAAGGCGAACGGGACTTCGCCGATGGCGACCTCCTCGTCATGTACTCCGACGGCATACTGGAGGCCGCCAACGCGGACGACGAACAGTTCGGCGAAGCGCGTGTGGAGGCCGTGGTCCGGGCCAACTTCCATCTGCCGGCCGATGAGATCCGCGCCCGGATCCTGGCCGCGGTTGGTACGTTCACCGGCAATGCGGCAGCCGCCGATGACCAGACGCTGCTGGTGATTCGCAAGACCGCCGCCTAGTGCGATACGCTGGCGGGACAATGCTCTCCCGCCGCGCCTTTCTCAGTGCCACCGGAGCCGCGCTTGCCGCTCCGGCGCGCCGTCCGAACCTGATCGTAATCCTTGCCGACGACCTCGGCTTTTCCGATATCGGCTCTTTCGGCGGCGAGACGGAGACCCCGAATCTGGACCGGCTGGCCGCCGGCGGTCTCCGTTTCTCCCAGATGTATTCTGCGGCGCGCTGCATGCCCTCCCGCGGCATTCTGATGACCGGCTACTACGCCCAGCAGTCCGGCTTCGAACAGGCGGCCAACGTGAAGCCGCCGGCCTGGATCCGCTACACGCCCCAGTACCTGAGCGAGGCCGGCTACCGCTGCTATCACTCGGGAAAATGGCACGTCCCGGCACCGCCGGTGGCCGGTGCCGGCTTCCATCAGTCCTATCTGCTGGGCGACCAGAACCGCTTCTTCTCCCCGCAGCAGCATTCGCTCAACGATAAGCGACTGCCGCCGGTGAAGCGGGAGGAGGGCTACTACGCCACGAAGGCCATCGGCGAACACGCACTCCACTGGCTGCGCGGCCACCAGAAGGACCACGCTTCCCAGCCGTTCTTTCTCTACCTGGCCTTCACGGCGCCGCACTTTCCCCTCCACGCACTGCAGGAGGACATCGAACGCTACCGCGGCAAGTACGACATGGGGTGGGATGCCCTGCGCCAGGCACGCTGGGAGCGGGCGACGGCCCGTGGCGTCGTCAAGTGCAAGCCCGCACCGCTGGAGCCGGAGATCTGGCCGCCCTGGAATACGACCGAGGCCGAGTTGACCCGCCAGGTGGGGCCTGGCGAGGTGGCGCGCGCGGTGCCGTGGAACACGCTGACGCCGGAGCAGAAGCAGTTCCAGTCCCTGAAGATGGCGATCCATGCGGCGATGATCTACCGGATGGACGTGGAAATTGGCCGGGTGCTGGAGCAGGTGAAGGCCATGGGCGCGATGGACGACACCGCCATCGTGTTCCTCTCCGATAACGGTGCCAGCGCCGAGCAGTTGATTCGCGCCGACGGCCACGTTACCGGATCATTGCCCGGGTCGGCCGATTCGCATCTGGGGTTGGGGCCGGGCTGGTCGAGCGCGGCGAACAGCCCCTTCCGGCTGCACAAGAGTTGGACCCACGAAGGCGGCATCTCCTCGCCGTGTATCGTGCATTGGCCGCGCGGTATCACCGATCGGGGGAAGGTGCGTCATACCCCGTCCCACTTCATCGACATCCTGCCGACGCTGGTGGACCTGGCCGGCGGCAAGCAGCCGCCGACGCTGGGCAAGAGTCTGGTGCCGGCCTTCGCGCGGGACCGTGTCATCGAGCGCGACGCCCTCTTCTTCCATCACCTGGACAATCGTGCGATTCGCGTGGGGGACTGGAAACTGGTCTCCAATGGGAAGGGCCCCTGGGAGCTTTACAACCTGAAGGCCGACCGCGGCGAGGCGGCAAACCTGGCGGCGCGCGAACCGGCGCGGGTGCAGGCGATGGCGGCTCACTGGGAGCGGCTCTCCGCCGAGTTCGCCGCTCAGCGGACGCGCTGACCCTTTCGCACCACTTCCTTCTTCGTTTCCGGATCGTAGAGCCTTACCGTATAGGTTCCCGGTCCGGGCACGGTGGGGGTGAATGGTTTCGGCGGCAGTCGGAAGGTGTAGACCAGTTCCTGGGTCTCTTCGTTCACCACCTCGATCACCCGACCGCCGGGCACAGCAGGGAGCTTCCATTCCGTTTTGGGCAGGCCGTTGTCGGTCTGCTGGATGGTGACGGGCCAGCCGGGGTAGGGCTTGGCGCCGGGTTGGGTGAGGTCCTCCCAGTAGGGCCAGTTGGTGAGGGTGATCTGGCGGGTGGCGCGGTCGATTTCGACGCAGCCGAAGCCAACGGCGCGGTCGTAGAGCTCGGCCGGTTCCTTGCCGAACTTGGCCGGGTTGGCGACGGCGTGCACGGTGACGCGGTTGCCGAAGCCGTCCAGATACTCCCCGGTGTTCCGCGGGCTGTGGGGCAGCGGGTTCTTCCCGGGTTCGGCCGGATACCAGCGGCGGGGGAAGATGTTGGAAATGGCCGGCGTGCAGAGGCTAAAGGGGCCGTCGTTCCAGGAGTCGATGCCGTACTGCACGGTGCTGGCCAGGTGTTGGTCGCCGCCGATGTGGAAGGCGAAGGCGCGACGAAGCGAGCGCAGGGCGCGGGTCCGCGGCTTCTGTGGCCAGCCGTTGGAGTCATGATCGGTCGTCCGCATTTCGCCTTCGGCGTAGGCGCCTAGCGGCTGGACGGGGAGTTTGCTGGTCACCGAGTCCGTATTGGCGGGAGGCGGCAACGTGGCCAGGTTGCAGAAAATGGTGGCGCTGACGGCGGCTTTGATAAAGGTGCCGCTGGACCAGTCGCGGGCCCAGTCTTCCAGGAACTTCTCCTGGCGGGCGCCGAGCATCTCGGCGCCATCGATGTTGCCATCGGTTGCGGAGTTCCACTGCGGATTTTGGGGCCAGCCGTTGATGATCTTCGCGTTGGGCATCTTCTCTTTGGGCGCGGATTTCCACTTGCGGTCTTCCAGGAGGGCGAAGCTGACGCCGCCCCAGTGAAGGTGGCAGTAGTGGACGGTGATGCCTTGTTCGACGGGGGTGGGGTCGGGCGGATCGGGCATGTGGCAGGTCTGGGTGCGCTGGACCATGTTGACCCAATCGGCGGGCATCTTATAGCCGCCGGAGTCCTGCCAGGCCTGGACGGTATCGGCCTTTTCGGCGCGCCGGCCGGCACAGCCCCACAGGTTGCCGTGGTAGACGTCGTGATCATCGGGGAGGCAGGCGCACGGGATGTCTTTCGTCAGGGCGCCCCAACTCCAGCCGAAGAGGAACCACTTGCGGAGGTAGTCGAGGCGGGCGGCGGCGGGAGGCTCCATCTGGTTGCCGTAGTCGGCGGAGCGTTCGTAGATCTGGTCTCCGGTGAAGAAGAGGACATCGGGCTGGAGGTGCTTGAGGTTGGCCGCGATACGGGCATGCGGGAAGCCGATGTCGTTCTGGCAGGTGAGGGCGCCGATGACGATTTTGAGCTTGTCGACGGGGTTGCGAGCGATGGTGCCGGAGAGGGTGTGGCGCTGGCCGTCGTGGGTGAACAGGACGCGGTAGGGGGCGGGGCGGGAGTCGTCCCAGTTGGAGACGCGGAAGAGGGCGACAGAGGCGGCCGGGTCGATGACGGCTTTGGCGACGGTTCGCCAGGCGGCGCCGCGGCGGGTCTGGAGTTCGGCTTCGTGGCGGCCGTCTTCGAGCGGGGCGCACTGGACGGCCATTTTGAGGGTGCGGGCAGAGACCGTGTACTGGTTGAAGAGCAGCGGGCCGAAGGCGCGGTCATTGTGGATGGTGACGCCGGGGCCGGAGAGGCTGAGGTTGCGGAACCAGTAGCGGACGTTGCCGCCGCGGGCGATGTTGCGCCGGGGCGGGGTGCGGGTGATGCGGCCGGCGTGGCATACGAGGCCGACGGCGCCTTGCGGCGCGCCCTTGGCTTCGACGCGGCCGAGTTCCTTGCCGGCAGTGTCGAGGGCGGCGAGGGTCAGGGTGCCAGCCGCGGATTGGAGGCGGAGGGTGAGCGGGCCGGCGGGGACCGTTGGGGCGTTAGCCGCCGGCGTGCCGATGAAGAGCCGGCCGTTGGTGGTGACACCGGCGTCGATGCCTGAGCCGCGGAGGGCGGTGTCGCGGTAGTCCTTCCAATAGCCCTGGGAGCCGACGCGGAGCCCGGCAAAGCCATCGCCGGCGCTTTCCATGGGGCCGAGTTCCACCTGGACGGTGAAGTCGCCGGAGACCTCGCGGGTGAGGAGGCTGACGTTGCGGTCACCGCCGGAGACCACGCATTCGATGCGGCCATTGGCCAGTTGCCAGTCCTGGAGCGGATTGGCCCAGAAGTGGCCGGAGATCCAGGGGCGGGAGACGTTGGCGGGGAAGAGCGGGGAAGCGGACTGGGCGGCGAGCGGAAGGGCTACAGCGGCGCCCTGCAAAAGCGAACGGCGGCGGAATCGCATGAGTACTCTCACGCTATCACGCCGCCGTTGGCCGCCCGAAAGGGCTGGTTACTTGATTTCGTTTTCGGTGTCGGAGATCTTGACGCGGTGGGCGTCGTGGCAGCCTTTGCAACCGCCGCCGATCATCTTCATCGCGGCCGCGGCCTTTTCTTTGTCGTCACCGGCGGCGACGAGAGCGGCAGCGCCCTTAAAGGACTGGCCGCAGGACTTGGAAGCCACTTCCGAGTTGCGGGTCTTCCAGAAGGCGCCGACGAGCTTAAGGGTCGCCTGCATGTCTTCCGCGTTTTTCTTCACATCGACACCCTTACGGATGGCACCGTTCTGGGCGGCGAGGTCCTTCATCCACTTGATGTGGTCGGCCGAGGGCTTCTCTCCCGCCATCGCCACACACGCTGCCAGTAACAGGCCAGCGAAGGTCAATTTCAATGATTTCACCGTTCACTCCTTCAATTGAGATCGCTTCGCCGGTGTTCCGGCGCTCGTCTATTATACGGTGTTTTCGGAGGCTTGTGGGTTACACAAGTTGCGCGGCTCTTTTTCGGCTGTAGAGGAAGTAGACGGCCAGGCCGAGGAAGAGCCAGACGAAGAAGCGGATCCAGGTCTCCAGCGGGAGACTGAGCATGAGGATGAAGCACATGACGATGGAGAGGATAGGGAGGATCGGGACCCAGGGGACGCGGTAGCCGCGGACGCGGTCGGGTTGGGTGCGGCGGAGGACGATGACGCCGGCCGAGGCGAGGGCGAAGGCGAAGAGGGTGCCGATGTTAGCCAGGTCGGCGAGGGTACCGATGTCGAGGATGCCGGCGGGAATGCCGACGGCGAATCCGGCGACCCAGGTGGAGATGTGCGGGGTGCGGAACCGGGGGTGCACTTTGCTGAAGACATCGGGCAGGAGTTTGTCGCGGGACATGGCGAACCAGATGCGGGCCTGGCCGTACTGGAAGACCATGAGGGAACTGATCATGCCGATGGCGGCGCCGACGCTGACGACGGAGCGGAGGCCGTCGAATCCGATGGCTTTGAGCGCGTCGGCGACCGGGGCGGCGGATGTGAGCGTGCGCCAGTCGGCGATGCCGGTGAGAACGAGGGCGACGCCGGCGTAGAGGACGGCGCAGATGGCGAGCGTCATGAAGATGCCGAGCGGCATGTCGCGTCGAGGGTTTTTGCACTCTTCGGCGGCGGTGGAGACGGAGTCAAAGCCGATGTAGGTGAAGAAGACAATGGCCGCGCCGGAGAGGACGCCGGTGAAGCCGTTGGGCATGAAGGGGTGCCAGTTGGCGGTGTTGACGGCGCGGGCGGCGCCGAAGATGAACAGGAGGATGGCGCCGAGTTTGATGAGGACCATGACGCCATTGGCGCCGGCGGATTCCTTGGCGCCGCGGACGAGGATCCAACTGAGGAGCAGGACGATGAGGAGGGCGGGAAGGTTGAACCAGGCGCCGGTGAACTGGCCGCCGGCGAGGATGGGTTCGGATAGCTCGCGTGGGAGGTGGACGCCGAAGATGGCGTCGAGGATGGCGTTGAAGTAGGCGGAGAAGCCGACGGCGACGGCCATATTGGAAACGGCGTATTCCAGGATGAGATCCCAGCCGATGATCCAGGCGACGATTTCGCCGAGGGTGGCATAGGCATAGGTATAAGCGCTGCCGGCGACGGGGATCATGGAGGCCAGTTCGGCGTAGCAGAGGGCGGCAAAGCTACAGGCGATGGCGACGAGGATGAAGGAAAGGGCGACACCGGGGCCGGCGCCGGGGCGGCCGATGGTGGACATGGCTGCGCCTCCATTCATGAGTAGGTCAAGAATGGGGGCGTGGAGGAAGGAGTGAACCTCCAGGGTTTGCCCGGCGGCGGCAGTGCCAGTGAGGGTAAAGATACCTGCGCCGATGACGGCACCGATCCCCAGAGCGGTAAGGCTCCAGGGGCCGAGCGTTCTGTGCAGGCTCCGCCCTTTCTGTTCCGACTCCTCGATCAACGCGTCGATGCTCTTGGTGCGAAACAAGCCAGGCAAGCGGGCCTCCGATTGCGGGATGTGAAGGGGCGGCGGAGCCGCCCCGATGGGTGGTAGCGCTGTTAGCGCTTGCGCTGGCCTTTAACGACCTTTTTCACTTTCTTCTTGTTATCACCGCGGGCGACACCCTCGGCCCGTTTGGGCTTTGGGGGAGCCTCGGCGCGCGCTTTGCGCTTGAGTTCTTTGCGTTCTGCTTTGTCGGTAACGTTCGTCGTATTCATTCTTAAGGTTTCAGTCCTGCCAATTTGGCTATTAGTTTTTTCAAGCCATAGCCGGGAAAGCTAACTGTGAGTTTAGCATCCTCGCCATCGCCTTCTTGGCGGAGTACGGTTCCGCGGCCATATTTGGGATGCTGCACCACGGCTCCGACATGTTGGGAGCCCGGGCGCTTCACCGGTTGTTGTTTAGGCGGCCCGCCATAGGCGAGGGAGCCAGGAGGGCGCACCGGCTGAGATGTGGGTGCGCCGAAGAGCTGTTGTTGCTGTTGGGGCCGGGGGGGCTGCTGGGGGGGGCGTTGGGGGGCCTGGGCAACCTGCGGCCTGGGCGGCGGCGGGGGCACAGCAAAGGGTTTAGGCGCCGCGGTTGGGGGTGGCGTCGCGGCCTGGGGGCGGGGCGGGATGGGGACGTTGATGCCGCGCTGTTCAAAGAAGCCGCGGACGTTTTCGACCGAGTTATAGGTCTTCCCGGTGTAGAGGTTTTTCTTGGCGGTTTCGCGGACTTCGAAACGTTCGCCGAAGAGATCGAGGGCGGCGGCGTCTTCGTCCTGGTCGTCGTCCTGATAGCGGGACTTGGCGCCTTTGTGTTCGACGAGGGCCTTGGGGATCTCTTTGAGGAAGCGGGAGGGGAGGGTAGGTTCAGCGGGGCCGCCGCCGAAGCGGCGCCGGAAGCGGGCCCAACTGATGGTGAGCTTCTTTTCGGCGCGGGTCATGGCGACGTAGCAGAGGCGCCGTTCCTCCTCCATGGAGTTCTCGTCGATGAGGCTGCGCTGGTGGGGGAAGAGGCCCTCTTCCATGCCGGCGATGTAGACGAGGGGGAACTCGAGGCCCTTCGAGTTATGGATGGTAAGCAGGGAGATGCGGGCTTCGCTGTCGAGTTGGTCGGAGTCGGCGACGAGAGCGGCGTGGTCGAGGAAGTCGGCGATGGTTTCGCCGCGTTCGGCGGCTTCGGCGGCGGCGTTGAGGAGTTCCTGGATGTTTTCCAGGCGCGTCTCGGCATCCGGGGAGGGGTCCGACTTAAGCATCGCCATATAGCCAGACTTTTCGGCGATAACACGGAGGGTTTCGCCAATGTCGCCGCGATCGGCGGTCTCGCGGAGTTCGGCCATGAGTTGGCGGAAGGCTTTGAGGGCGCTGTCGGCGCGGGCGCCGAGTTGCTTCTCGTCGAGCATGCGCTCGAGGGCTTTGAAGACGGGGATCTTCTCGGTATTGGCGAACTGTTCGATCTGGTCGAGCGTGGTCTTGCCGATGCCGCGGGCGGGAACGTTGATGATGCGCTGGAGGGCGATGGAGTCGTCGGGGGCCTGTGTGGCTTTCAGGTAAGAGAGGAGGTCCTTGACCTCGGCGCGCTGGTAGAAGCTAAAGCCGCCAACGACGACATAGGGGCGGCCATAGCGGCGCAGGGCTTCTTCGATCTGGCGGGACTGGAAGTTGGTCCGGTAGAGGACGGCGGCCTTGTCGTGGGGGTTCTGGCCGAGGGCCTTGTTGATCTGGTCGGCGATGTAGAGGGCTTCGTTTTCGCCGTCGAGGGCCTCGTAGATGGTGACTTTCTCGCCGCCGCCGGACTCGGTCCAGAGCTTTTTGCCTTTGCGCTGGAGATTGTTTTCCACGACAGCGCCGGCTGCGTCGAGGATGTTCCTGGTGGAGCGGTAGTTTTGTTCGAGACGGATGACGGCGGCGTTGGGGTAGTCGTTCTCGAAGTCGAGGATGTTGCGGATGTCGGCACCGCGCCAGGAGTAGATGGACTGGTCTTCGTCGCCGACGACGGCGACGTTGGCATGTTTGGCGGAGAGCAGGCGCATCAGTTCGTACTGGGTACGGTTGGTGTCCTGGTACTCGTCGATCATCAGGTACTGCAGGTAGTCGTTATAGCGGCGGCGGAGTTCGGTGTCGTAGGCGAAGAGGCGAACGGTTTCGAGAAGCAGGTCGTCGAAGTCGAGGGCGTTGGCTTGCTGGAGGCGCGCTTCGTATTGTTCGTAGATGACGGCGAGGCGGCTCATGCGCGGGTCGGCGGTTTGCTTGTAGAAGTCGGCCGGGGTCTCTTTGGCGGATTTGGCGGTGGAGAGGCGGGAGAGGGCGGCGCGGAACTGCATGAACTTCTCGTCGAGGCCGAGGTTTTTGTAGATGGCCTTGATGAGGGCGATCTGGTCGTCGTCGTCGTAGATGTTGAAGGTGGTGGTGAAGTTGGGGCGGATGTCGGCGAGGCGGGCGCCATCGCGGCGGAGGGTGCGGACGCAGAAGGAGTGGAAGGTGGAGACGCGGGGGAGGCGGTTAGGGTCGGGCTCCTGGAGGAGGCGGGCGACGCGGTCGCGCATTTCGCCGGAGGCCTTATTGGTAAAGGTGACGGCGAGGATGGACGAAGGATAAACGCCTTTTGTTTTAATCAGATGGCCGATGCGATGGGTGATCACGCGGGTCTTGCCGGAGCCGGCGCCGGCGAGGATGAGCAGAGGCCCCTCGGTATGGGCGACAGCCTGGCGTTGTTGCGAGTTCAGACCGACGAGAAAATCCATGCAATTTTTAAGGGTAACATTTTGCCGTGATTGGCGGTTAACTTATTTGTTTGTATAGACATGCAATTTCCTGAGTTTGGTTCGTTTGTTGGTTCGATTGTTGGTTCGTTCGCGGTTCGCTTGTTCGCTTGGGGGCGGGCGGATCGGGGGGGACTGTTCTCTTGACTGTCTAGGGGAGTCGGCCGTATGATTTCCTCTAGAATGTCGAGAGAAATGCTGCAGGGTACGTTAGACATGCTGGTGCTGCAAATTCTGGCCCTAGGGAAGATGCATGGGTGGGGGATTACGCAGCGGATCGAACAGATCTCCGAGGCGGTGTTGCGGGTGAACCAGGGATCGTTGTATCCGGCGCTGTACCGGTTGGAGGAGGCGGGGTGGATTGCCTCTGAGTGGGGGGCGACGGAGAACAACCGGCAGGCGAAGTTCTATTCGTTGACGGAGAAGGGGCGAGCGCAGTTGGCGGTGGAGCGGGAGAGTTGGGCACGGCTGGCGGGGGCGGTAGGGCGGATACTCGATGCGGAGATTTGAAGAAGAGATGGAGCGGGAGTTGCGGTTTCATCTGGATGAGGCCGCGGCGGAGTGGATGCGGCGAGGGTTGAGCCGGGAAGAGGCCTACGCGCGGGCCGAGCAGCGGTTGGGGCGGCGGGATCTGATCAAAGAACAGTGCCGGGATACGAGGAAAGGTCTCATGTTGGAAACCACATTGCGGGATTTGCGGTACGGGCTGCGGGTATTGCTGAAGAACCCGGGATTTACGCTGGCGGCGGTGTTGACGTTAGCGGCGGGAATTGGGGCAAATACTGCCATTTTTTCGCTCGTTTATGGGGTTTTATTGCGTCCTTTGCCGTATGCGAAGGGGGAAGACCTGGTGGTGTTGCGGCAGAAGACGGCGACCGCGGACGACCTGCGATTCTCGGTGCCGGAGATCACCGATTACCGGGAGGGGAACAAGACGCTGACCTCGGTGGTGGAGCACCATTCGATGGTGTTCCTGCTATTGGGCGAGAACATGGCCGAGAGGGTGTCGACGGCGGTGGTATCGGCCAATTTCTTCTCTGTTTTGGGGGTCGAGCCGAAGTATGGGCGGACGTTTGTGGCCGAGGATGAGAAGCCTGGGGCGAATGCGGTGCTGGTGTTGAGCCACAACTACTGGATGGCGCGGCATGGGGGCGATCCTGGAGTGGTCGGGAAGGTGTTTCAGATGAACAGCCGGCCGCACACGGTGATCGGAATTCTGCCGCCGATTCCGCAGTATCCGCAGGAAAACGACGTATATATGCCGACTTCGGCGTGTCCGACGCGTTCTTCCGCGCGGTTTCAGCAGAACCGGAACGGGCGGATGATGACGGTGTTCGGGCGTTTGAAGCCGGGGGTGACACTGGCGGAGGCACAGGCGGATCTGTCGGCGCAGGCGGGGCGGATGGCGGGGGCGTATCCGTCGTTCTATCCGGTGGAGCGGCAGTACGGGATTGTGGCGCGGGGCTTGCGGGAGGAGTTGACGGGGCGGGCGCAGCCGCTGCTGCTGGTGTTGTTGGGGGCGACGGGATTTGTCCTTCTGATCGCGTGCGCGAATGTGGCGAATCTGCTGTTGGCGCGGCTATTGCGGGTGGAGCGGGAGTTGGCGGTACGGACGGCGCTGGGGGCAAGCCGATGGCGGCTGGTGCGGCAGATGCTGGCCGAGGGGGTAGTGCTTTCGGTGGCGGGCGGGTTACTGGGCGTACTGGTGGCGCCGTTTGCCTTGCGGGCGCTGGTAGGATTTGCCGAGCGATTTACGACGCGTGCGGCGGAGGTGACGATCGACACGCCGGTGCTGCTGTTTTCGCTGGGGCTGGCGGTAGTGACCGGGTTGCTGTTCAGCCTGGCGCCGGCGCTGGCGGTGAGCCGTCTGGAGGGCGGGGCGGGACGGCACACGGCAGGGCGGGGGAAGGGGCGGCTGCGGACGGCGCTGGTGGTGGCGCAGGTGGCGGTTTCGTTCCTCTTGCTGGTGGGGGCGGGGCTGATGATCCGGAGTTTCCAGAAACTGCAGAGCGAACGGCCGGGTTTCCGCCCGGAGCAGTTATTGACGATGCGGGTGACGCCGAATTTCTACCGGTATCAGGGGCGTCCGGCGTTGGACGTGCTGTGGCAGAAGGTGCTGCGGCGGGTGGGCGAGACGCCGGGGGTGGCGGCGGTGGCGACGACGTCGAACGCGCCGTTTGATCCGGCGGGGATCGCTTCGGGGCCGGGGAACGTGGATTTTCAGATGGAGGGCCGGCCGGTGGCGCCGGGGCAGCTGGCACCGACGGTCGATTTGACGAACGTGAGCGCGGGGTATTTTGCGGCGATCGGGCAGCCGGTGGTGAACGGGCGGGAGTTCATGGAACGGGACGATGCGGAGACGTTGCCGGTGGCGGTGATCAATGAAACGATGGCGCGGAACCGGTGGCCGGGTGAGGATCCGGTGGGGCGGCGGGTGACGTTTGACGGGGGGCAGCGGTGGATTCAGATTGTAGGTGTGGTGGGAGATGTGCGGGAATACGGGCTGGATAAGCCGGTTGGGGATGAGTTGTATTTGCCGGCGCGGCAGGGCGGATTTGGCGGGATTCTGCTGGTAAAGACGAACGGGGAGCCGCTGCGGATGGTGGAGGCGGTGCGGCGGGCATTGCGGGAGGTGGATGGGGAGTTGGCGGTGGACCGGGTGTCGACGATCGCGCGGTTTCAGGAGGACTCGATGGCGCCGGCGCGGCTGACGACGATGCTGTTGGGGCTGTTCGCTGGATTGGCGCTGGTGATGAGCATGAGCGGGCTGGCGGCAGTGATGGCGCTGACGGTGAGTCAGCGGGCGCAGGAGTTGGGGATCCGGATGGCGCTGGGGGCGCCGCGGGGCATGGTGCTGCGGATGGTGACCTGGCAGGGGGTGGCGATGACGCTGGCGGGGCTGGGAATTGGGGCGGTTGGGGCGATGGGGCTGACCCGATTCCTGGGGCACTGGCTGTATGCGACGAGTGCCACGGATGCGGGGACGTTCGTGGTGACGGGGCTGGTGTTTCTGGTGGTGGCGGGGTTGGCTTGCCTGGCGCCGGCGTGGCGGGTGATGGGGATTGATCCGGTGGGGGCGATCCGGCAGGAGTAGATTTGGGCGGTGGCGTGCATGGGAGGTCACATGCGACTTTGCGTGGTGTTGTTTTCCCTGGGACTTTTTGGGCAGTTTGAGGGGGGAGGGCGAGGGCCGCTGGAGGCGCGTCAGGAGTTGCTGACGGAGCGGAAGGCGGCGCGGGTGTGGGGCGGGAGTTTTGCCGGGGAGGGTGGGGAGCGGATCAACTACGTTCTGGTGGAGCCGAAGGGGCGCCGGCGGGGCGTGGGGATGTTGTATCAGCATGGGGGCGGGCAATCGATGTCGAACTACCTGATGGAGACGCTGGTGCTGGCAGAAGTTGGGGTGACGTCACTAGTGGTTGATGTCGGGATGGAGGAGGGAAAGGAAGGGGTGCGCAAGCTGGTGTTGAACGAGCGGCGAGCGCTGGATCTGCTACTGGAGCGGGCGACGAGGGTGGGGTATGTGGGGCATAGCTACGGCGGGTTTGCGGGGGGGATACTGACCGGGGTGGAGCCGCGGATCTCGGCGTTTGTCCTGGTAGGGGCGGTGCCGTCGATGGGGCGTCACATGCAGGAATCGAGATCGGTGTACTGGGAGGGGTTGCGGCGGCGAGCGGATTTTGCCGGGATGGTTGCGGGGATGGCGGAGGTGGAGGCGGAGCGGTTTTTGCCGTTGGGGAAGGCGCCGGTGCTGGTGCAGTGTGCTCGGTTCGACACGGCGGATAATATTCGGGCCTGTCCGGAGGTCCACCGGCTGGCAGGTGGGCCGAAATGGCTCAGTTGGTACGATGACGACCACAACTTCACGTCGTATGAGGCGACGCGGGACCGGTTGTATTGGCTGGAGGAACGGTTCAAATTGGAGGGAGTGGGAGAGGTGCTGCGGAGGTGGGCGAGGAGGAACTGATGGGCCGGGGGGTGGTGGTTTGGGTGATATTGATGGTGGCCGAGATTGGCCATGGAATCTTGCGGGAGACGTATTTGAAGCCGCTTGTTGGAGATTTTCGGGCGCGGCAGGTGGCGGTGTTGACGGGATCGTGTCTGTTGTTCGGGATTACGTGGGGGATGGTGGGATGGATGCGGGCGGGGCGGCGAGCGTGGGCGGTGGGGGCGATGTGGGTGGTGTTGACGGTGTGTTTTGAAGTGTGGGCGGGGCGGGCGTTGGCCGGGCGGACGTGGGCAGAGGTGGGGGCGGACTTTGCGGTGTGGCGCGGGGGACTGTTGCCGTTGGGCTTGTTGGTGCTGGGAGCGGCACCGGCAGTCGCGGGGCGGTTGCGGGGAGGGGAAATCGGAGATCAAGGGGCAGTCCGGTAAGCAGCATCCAAGGGAAATCTGGATATGCTGGGGGGATGCGATTTTTGATTGCTTTGGCGGGCGTTTGTACCTTTGCGCAGAGTTGGCCGGACTATGGCGGCGGAGCCGATGCTTCGCAGTACTCCCCGTTGACGCAAATCAACCGCTCCAACGTGGCCAAGCTGCGGCGGGTTTGGTCCTATCCCACGGGGGATTCCAATCGTTATTTCTTCAACCCGCTGATGGTCGACGGCACCCTTTATGTGATGGCGAAAGGCAACTCCATCGTGGCGCTCGACGCGGCGACGGGGCGGGAGAAATGGTCCTTTGCGCCCGGGGCCGATACCAAGATCATTACCAACCGCGGGTTGAACTACTGGGCCTCCAAGGACGGCAAGGAGCGGCGGCTGCTGTTTTGCTCCAACCACCGGTTGCGGGCGATCGATGCTTTGACGGGGAAAGAGATCGCCGGTTTTGGCTATGACCTCAAGGAAGGCCTGGACCGGGATCCGGCTACCATCGCGCTGGTGCAATCGACGACGCCGGGCCGGGTGTTCGAAGACCTGATTATTCTAGGCTCGGCGACCAATCAGGGGTATGGGTCGGCTCCGGGAGATATCCGGGCGTTTGATGTGCGGACGGGCAAGCTGGTGTGGAGTTTCCACACAGTGCCGCGTCCGGGAGAGTACGGGTACGACACCTGGCCGAAAGATGCCTGGAAGACCGTTGGCGGCGCCAATGTCTGGGGGGAGATGTCGCTCGATGTGAAGCGGGGGATTCTTTATGCCCCGACGGCGTCGGCGAAGTACAACTTCTACGGCGCGGATCGCGCCGGGGCCAACCTTTTCTCCGATTCTCTGCTGGCGCTGGACGCGCGGACCGGGAAACGGATCTGGCACTACCAGATGGTGCATCACGACATTTGGGATTACGACGATGCCACGGCTCCGAAGTTGATCACGGTGCGGCAGGGGGGAAAGTCGATTGACGCCGTGGCGCAGGTGACCAAGCAGGGATTTGTGTGGGTGTTCAACCGGGTGACGGGAGAGTCGTTGTTCCCGATTGAGGAGCGGCCGGTACCGAAATCGGACATGCCCAAGGAACAGACGTGGCCGACGCAGCCGTTTCCAGTGAAGCCGCCGCCGTTTGCGCGCCAGAAGTTCACGGTGGACGATCTGAGCCCGTACCTGAGTCCGGCGGACCGGGCCAAGTTCCGGGACGATATTCTCTCGGCGCGGAATGAGGGACTGTTTACGCCGCCGGGCCGGCGGAACACGATCCAAATGCCGGGTAACAATGGCGGAGCGAACTGGAGCGGGGCGGCGGTGGAGCCTTCGCGCGGGTTTCTATATGTCGTTTCCAAAGATTTACCGGCGATGTTGAAGCTGGAACCGGAGGGGACGCCGAAGTCCGGATATGCCGATTCGGCCGAGCAGCGGGGGCAGGGGATTTACCAGGAACACTGCATGAACTGCCACAAGGCGGACCGGCGCGGGGCGCCGCCGGCGATGCCGGGGTTGGATGACATTGCGGTGCGGATGCCGCGGGAGCGGATTGTGAACGCGATCCGGCAGGGGCAGGGTTCGATGCCGGGGTATCCGAAGCTGAAGGACAGCGAAGTGGATGAGTTGATCGCCTATTTGTACAATCCGGCGCGGGCGCGGGCGAATGTGCCGGCAGGGACGAACTGGGCGGATGCGGAGCGGTATCTAAGCGGGTTCGGGTTCATGATCGCAAGCGACGGGTTGTCGCCGATCAAACCGCCGTGGTCGTCGTTGACGGCCTACGACCTGAACGAGGGGACGATCCGGTGGAAGATTCCGCTGGGCGATGTTCCGCACCTGGCGGCGAAGGGGATCAAGAACACGGGATCGCACTACCCGAAGGTAGGGCCGGTGGTCACGGCGGGCGGGGTGTTGTTTGCCGGGACGCGGGACAAGCAGATCCGGGCATTCGATGTGGACACGGGAAAGGTGTTGTGGGAGACTGAGGCGGACGCGGCGCTGGAAGGGATGCCGGCGGTTTATTCGGTAGGTGGCAAGCAGTATGTGGTGTTCTGTGCGGCGGCACAGGTGGGACTGACGCCGGGGACGCAGGGCAAGATTGCCGGCGCCTACGTGGCGTACGCGCTGCCCTAGCGCGGAGTAACGGAGAAAGTGGCGAACTGGGTGGCGCGCCCTTTCTCCCCTTTGCGGGCGGGATCAATGACGGTGAGCGAGAGGGTGTAGGTTCCGGGGGCGGCGTTGGGGCCAAGTTGGAGGCGGCCTGCGGCGACGGGGTAGGCGACCTGCTCCACTTTGATGGGAGTGAAGGGGGCGAGGGGGAAGTGGCCGGCCGGATCGCCGTCGGCATAGAGGCGGACTTCGCGCTGGAGGCTGGCGCCGTTGTGATTGATGATTTGGGCGCCGTATTCGAGGGTATCGCCGGGATGGAGTTGGCGGGCGATGGTGAGATTGGAGAGGGCGAGGGCGTTTTTGCCGGTGTCGGGGATGTCGATGAACTGGGTGACGGAACCCGTGCGGCCGGAGGCTTTGTCGGTGAGGGTGGCTTTCATGAGGAAGGCGCCGGGCTTTTTGACCGGGTGGCGGACGCGGTAAATGAGGCCGGACTGGAGGAGTTCCTGGCGCTGAGCGGGCTTGAGGGTGAGGGTATAGTCCTGATTGATCTGGTTGACGGGCAGTCCCTGTTCGTTAAGGGTGACGAGGTGGGTGACGATGACGGTTTTCTCCAGGCCGCCGGGTGCCGGAGTGAAGGAAAGGTTGGAGGGGTCGAGGAAAAGTTGGGAATCGATGACGGGGCCTTCCGGGGTTTGAAAGAAGGCCGGGTAGAGGTTGAAGTGAAGGGCAGGTGCGGAGGCGGGGGTGGCGGCAACGGAGGCGGGGGTATCCGGCCGGCCGAAGAAGCCGGGCCGGTAACGAACCTGGAGGCCGGGGCGATTGACGGAGACGGTGAGGCGGTGGAATAGGTCCGGGGCGGCCTGGAAGACGGCCGAGTCCGGCTGATAGGCGAGGAGGTAATAAGACGCGTCGCTATTCAGGGATTTGACGAGGGCGTCGTTCATGTCGTTGTTGTTGGTGGTGAAGGTGCCGCCGGTTTGGCGGGCGAGGAGTTTGAGGCCATCGAGGGCATTTGTGACGCGGATATCGCGGGTGGAGCGTTTGCCGTTAGCGGTGGCGGGCAGTTCGATGTTGCGGCGGCTGACGGTTTCCGACATGTCCAGGCCATAGGAGAGGACGCCTTTGGCGTCGACGGTGTGAACGACGACGGAGTGGCGGGTGGCCGAATCGGTGAGGCGGTGAATGGCGGAGAGGACGCGAGAATTCGCGGAGTAGCCGGAGAGTTCGTCACCATCCTGGGCGGAGGAGCCTTGGCGTTCCAGGATAGGAAGGGAGTCCGTGAAGAGGATGACGGAGCGGCGGCCGGGCGCGGCGGCGAGGGAGGAGACGACCATGTTGACGGTGCCGAGGGAGCCGACGAGGGCATGCTCGCGGGGGCGGGATTCGGTGAGGGCGGTGGCGCCGCGGAGGGTAGCGTCTTCGATTTGGAGGTCCTGTTCGACGGAGAGGCGGCTGCGGGGATTGAAGCGGAGACGGGAGGCGGCGACGCGAAGGAGAGCGGAATCGGAGGTGAACTGTTGGAGGGCGCCGATATTGCCGCCGGTGCGGACGATGGCAACGCGGGCGGTGGGCTGGAGTTGCGTGTCGATGAAGCGGCGGAGGCCTTCGCGGACGGTGTGGAGGGACTGGGCGGAGAGGCCAAGGTCGTCGACGACGAAGGCGATGGTGCGCTGGGCGGGTTGCGGGGTGGGGTTGGGTGTGGTGGAAGTGGGGGTGGACGGGGCGGAGGCGAGGCGGCGGGGGAGTTCGACGAAGCTGGCGGAGACGACGGGGCGGGCCTTGTTGTCCTGGGTGATTTTGAAATCGGAGGGTTGAAGGCCGGGGACGGGGTTGCCTTTGCTGTCGGTGACAACGACGTCGAGCAGGACGTTGTTGACGGTGACGCGGAAGGTGGGCTCTTCGATTTGCTGCGCGGCGAGGGTGGCGAAGAGGAGCGCAACGGGGGCGATTCGCATCGGCGCTATGTTATCGCAGGCGGCTAGGCCTTTTTGTGGGGGGAGCGGGCAGCGAGCCAGAGGCGAAAAGAGTTGGGGAGTTTGGGATAGAGGTGGACGAACCAGCGGTAGCGCCAGTCGGGGACGACGTAGAGGCGGGAGGGGGAGAGGTTGTCGAGGGATTCGCGGACAACGTCCGGGGTTTGGAGCCAGAGGGAGCGGGCGACTTTGGAGCGGTCCGAGCCGAGGACGTCGTGGAACTCGGAGTAGGTGAAGCCGGGGCAGAGGGCCTGGATGGCAACGCCGGGGGCGGAGCGGCGCATTTCGAGGTAGAGTCCTTCGCTGAATGCGGCCATCCAGGCTTTGGTGGCGCAGTAGCTGACATTGCCGGCGGAGCGGCCGAAACTGGCGACGGAGGCGACGTTGATGATGGCGCCGGCGTTGCGTTCGGCCATGGCGGGGAGGACGGCGTGGGAGAGGCGGACGGTGGCGAGGACGTGGAGGCGGTGCATCTCCATTTGGCGGTCGAGTGCGGCCTGGTGGAAAAAGCCCTGGGTGCCGAAGCCGGCGTTGTTGACGAGGAGGTGGGGTTGGCGGCGCTGGAGTTCGCTGGCGACGAGTTCGAGTTGGGCGGGGTCAGCGAGATCGGCGG
This sequence comes from uncultured Solibacteraceae bacterium, assembly GCA_964430625.1. Classification (GTDB taxonomy): domain Bacteria; phylum Acidobacteriota; class Terriglobia; order Bryobacterales; family Bryobacteraceae. Next base: position 7,743 of record CAYSFR010000041.1, on the reverse strand, counting down.
GGAGGATTTCGGAGTTGCCGAGGGAGGCGGAGAGGGACTGGAGTTTCTCGGTGCGGCGGGCGATGAGGAGGAGGGAGTGGCCGCGGGCGCGGAGTTGGGTGGCAAATTCGGCGCCAATGCCGGAGGAGGCGCCGGTGATGACGGCAAGGGACATGGGAACCTCTGTACAGGTTCCCATGAAACCGTTGCGTGCGGGTTACTTCCAGACGGCGCGGTGTTCGGCGTCGACGAGCGCGGCTTCGCGGAGGCGGCCCTGGGCGGTAAGGACTTTGGAGAGCAGGGCGAGGGCGCGGCCGTCGCGGGGTTGGCGGGCGAGGCTATCGCGGAGGGCGGCTTCCGCCTCGGGGAGTTTGCCGGCCTTAAGAAGGGCGGCGCCCAAGGACTGGCGGACCTGGTAATACCAGATGGGCGGTTCGTCGTAGCGGAGTTGATCCTGGGCGTCGATGGCGGATTGCCAGTGCCGGAGGGCGGCGGGGAGGTCGGCGGCGGCTTCGGCGATGCTGGCCTGTAGAGATTCGCGGGCGACGGTGAGGTAGGCGGCGGTGTAGACGGGTTCGTAGATGGTCTCCGGAGCCACTTTAGCGGCGGCCTTGTTGAGCGCGGCGAGCGACTGGCGGGCGGTGGGGAGATCGTTGCTGGCGGCGGCGCGGGTGCCGCGGGCGTAGTGGTAGGCCACGTTGGCGAGGGCGAACTTCTCGTCGATGGGGGCGGCGAGGGGGACCGAGGGGCACCAGACGGAGAGTTGATACACGTAGGCGACGAAGCCCTGGAGCATTGGCATAGCTTCGAGTCCGGGGGAGACCTGGGCGATGAGGTCCCGTCCGGTGGCTTCTGCGGCGGCGCACTGGCCGGAGGCGCCCTGGGCGTAGAGGAGGAAGTGGATGTTGTGGGGGTAGTACATCAGGGGGTAGAGCCCAGTGGCGGGTTTGCCCTTCAGGTATTGGCGGTCGACAGCGACGGCGGCGGCGTTGGAAGAGGCGGCGGTGTCCCAGTGGCCGACCCGGGCGTAGATGTGGGAGGGCATATGGACGAGGTGTCCGGCGGCGGGGACGAGGGTGCCGAGGCGGTTGGCGGCGGCGAGAGCGCGTTCCGGGTTGGGGGAGGCTTCGACGGCGTGGATGTAGTAGTGATTGGCGCCGGGATGGTTGGGCCAGCGACGGAGAACCGATTCGAGGGTAGCGACGAACTCGGCGGTGCCATCGGCGGGCTTACCGTCGGCCGTCCAGTATTTCCAGGGGTTGAGGTTCATGAGCGATTCCGCGTAGAGGGTGGCGGCGTCGGGATCGTCGGGGAAGTCCCGGTGGAGGGCGGCCATGGCGGCGGCGTAGTTACGGGCGAGTTGTTTGCGATCGGCGGCGGAGTCCGGGGAGTAACGGGCGGCGAGGGCCTGGATGTAGCGCTGTTCGTGGGCGGGCGCGGAGGAGGCGAGGGAGCGGGCGCGAGAGATGGCGTCCCAGGCGTTCTTTTCGCGGGTGGCTTCGGGTTCGTTGTTGATGTGGCTGCCGAGGGAGAGGGCCATGCCCCAATGGGGCATGGGGGAGCGGGGATCGAGTTCGGCGGCGCGGGCGAAGAGGCGTTGCGCTTCGTCGTGATTGAAGCCGTAGATCATCGCAAGGCCGGCGTTGAAATACTGCTGGGCGGCGGGGACGGTGGTATGGATTGGGAACGTATAGTCCCCTGTGGCCGGGAGTTCGGAGGCGCTGGTGGCGGACTTATCATGGGAAGTGTGGGAATGTTGACCGGCCAATCCCAGGGAAATCAAGAGAACGCTGAACAACCGCATTGTGAAACTACTCCTATTGTTTTGTACGATAGCCTTTTCCGCAGGCTTGCGGGCGCAGGGTGTGTTGCCGAGGGTGCACACAGATAATGCGCATGGATGGTGGAATTATTTTGGGGATCACCCGATCGGTGGTTCCAAGTGGGGCATGCATCTAGAGGGGCAGTGGCGCCGTCACGATGTGGTGACGCGATGGCAGCAACTGCTGATCCGGCCGGCCGTTAACTACGCCATTCACCCGAACGTGACCTTGACATTCGGGTATGGGTACATCGCGACGAGCCGGTATGGAGAGTATCCGGTGGGCGTACCCTTCCCTGAACATCGCGTATTTCAACAGGCCCAAGTGGTCCACAAGGTAGGGAAAGTTAACATGTCGCACCGCTACCGGCTGGAACAGAGGGAGTTGGGGGAGTTGGCGGTAGCGCCGAATGGAGATCGCCAGCATACGCGGTGGCGGCACGAGAACCGGTTCCGATATATGTACCGGGTGATGATTCCGATTAAGGGGAAGTTTTCGGTGGCGCTCTACGACGAGTTCTTCCTGAACTTCGGGAAGAACGTGGCCGCCAACGTGTTTGACCAGAACCGGGCCTATGCGGCTCTGGCGTACCAGTTACCGAAGCAATCGCGACTGGAAGTGGGCTTTATGGAGCAGACGTTGCAGCAGCGAAACGGACGGATTTTCGAGAATAACCACACGCTGATGGTGTCGATCTTCTCGACGATGCCATTCGGAAAGCGCTAGTATTTGCGAAGAACGGCGATGAGTTTCCCCTGGACCTGGAGACTGGCGGCAGGGACGAAGATGGGTTCCATGGCGGAGTTGGCCGGCTGAAGGCGAACCTTGCCGTCGGCCTCGCGATAGAACCGTTTCAGGGTGGTTTCCATCCCGTCGACGAGGGCGACGACGATTTCGCCATCCCGAACAGAATCGGTTTTCTGGATGAGGACGAAGTCACCGTGGCAGATGTGGTCTTCGATCATGGACTCGCCGCGAACCTGCAGTGCGTAGGTGCTGGAGTCGCCGGCGAAGTCCTGGAATTGGAGCATTTCCGGGTTGGGAACGGCTTCAACGGGGACACCGGCGGCGATTTTGCCGAGGAGCGGGACGGCGAGGCCGACTTCGACGGCGCGGCGCTTTTCCACTTCGGCGGCATAGCGGGGTGCGATTTCCAGGGATCGGCTCTGGTTGAATGCGCGACGCAGGTAGCCCTTCGATTCGAGTGAAGAGATGTGCTTATGGATGGTGGCGAGGGAGTTGAGCGAAAGGCCTTCCGCGATTTCCTCGTAGGAAGGCGAGTAACGATTCTTCTCGATAAATCCAGCCAGGAATTCGAGAACCTCTTTTTGCCGTCTTGTCAGCGCCATGTCTCCCATAGTATGGGCGAAAGGATGGCGAAGGTCAAGAGTAAAAGAGAAGAAAGGGCGAAATCAATTCTTACCGCAGAGGCCGGGCATGCCGCACATACCGGCGCCGCACCCGCCGGAGGGCATGGGCGCGCAGGGGGATTTGGCGGAGGGGCCAGCCATTTGAGCCGAGAAGGTGGAGTACTGCTGTTCGAGCTTTTCACCGCCACAGGTGGGGCAGGCGACGGCGGGGGCGCTGGCGCGGACGAGCTTTTCGAATTGATTGCCGCAGGCTTCGCAGCGGTATTCGTAGATGGGCATGGTGGGTTACTCCAGGAGCGTCATTACCAGTTTATCAATGCCTTTGCGGGCATCGGCGGCGGTGGTGTTGTAGTTGTTGACGAGGACGGTGAAGGCGAGGCGGCCGCGTTGGGGGTGTTGGAGATAGCCGCCAAGGGCGCTGACATGGGAGAGGGTTCCGGTTTTGGCGCGGACCAGTCCCCGCTCGGTGGCGGCAGTGAAGCGGCGGTTGAGGGTGCCGTCTTCGCCGCCGATGGGGAGAGAGGCAAACCAGGCGTCGGCGGCGGGCTGGGCGGCCATGAAGACGAGGAGCTTGGTGGTAGCCTCCGGTGTAAGGAGGGTAAGGCGGGAGAGTCCGGAGCCGTCGACGAAGTTGACATCGTCCTTGGAGAGGCCGATGGAGGACTCGAGGAAGGATTTGAGTTCGGCGAGGCCGGCCTCGCGGCTGCCGAAGGGTTTGCCCTGGCGGCCGGCTTCGCGGAGAAGTAACTCGGCGTGTAAGTTCTGGCTGACTTTGTTGACCACTTGCACTAACTCGCTGAGCGGGCGGGAGGTATGTTCGGCGAGGATGTGCGTCCATTGGGGGCCGAGGTCTTCGTCGCCGGTACGGTGGCGAGCGCGGGCGGGGTCGCGGACGGAGATGCCGCGGCGAGCGAGGGCTTCCGAGAGGACCTGGGCGGCGTAGAGGGCGGGATCGGGAACAGCCAGGAGAGTGGTATAGGGTTTGGCGTTCGCCGGAATGGTGCCGTAAACACTAAGTTCGGTGGTGTTGGCGGCACGGTCGAGACGGATGCGGCCGCGCTCGCCGGCGGGGATGGTGGTGACGGTGGGGACGAGCGTAAGGGCTCCGGCGGCGGGGGCGAGGTAGACCTCGGCGAGTTCGCCGGGGGTGGCGGCGGGGCGGACCTCGAGGCGCATGGAGTTATCGTTCAGAGTAAGTGCGGAGACGGGGGCGCCGTATTCGTAGAGGGGGTCGTCGATACTCCAGCCGTCGGGGAAGGGATCCCATAAGTAGGCCGTATCATCGCCGATAACCGCGCCCTCGATGCGCGTAATCCCGGCGGCGGCGATACGGTCGGCCAGGGACTCGATGGCCGGGGCGGTATCGTCCCACTCTTTCTCCTTGTCATAGGGGTAGGTGCGGCCGGAGAGCGAAGGGTCGCCGGAGCCGATAAGGCGGATATCGCCGCGGAGGATGCCGCCCGGGGCGGGGGTGGATTCGGCGGCGACGGTGGTGGTGAAGCGGTAGGCGGGGCCGAGGCGGGTGAGGGCGAGGGAGGTGGCGTAGAGTTTGGTATTGGATGCGGGGACGAACCAGTTGCGGGGGTTGCGCTCGTAGAGGACTTTGCCTGTGAGGTCGACAAGGCGGACGCCGACATGGGCGCGGGACAGGGCAGGGGATTCGTTGATGATCTGGTCGACGCGGACTGGGAGAGGCTTGAGCCGTTTTTTCTTGGGTGCGGCGACAAGCGGGAGCGTAAACAGGAGGGGAAAGAGCAGGAATCTGTTTAGCATTGCGAGGTTCCCCGATTATACTGTGGCCATGATGCGACTGGCGGTTTTGGCGTTGGTTCCGGCGCTGCTGGCGGGCCAGGAGGGAATACCGGCACGAGAGTCGGCTGCCGAATACAAAGCGCAGGCGGCTTTGGGCACGGCAACGACGATCGGAGCGGAGTTTCTAGGGCGAACGGTTCCGGCGCCGAACGCGTCGTTTTTGCTGAAGAGCTATGTGGTGGTGGAGTTGGCCGTGTTTGCGCGGGAGTTCGCGCTCCCGATGGAGCGGTTTTCACTGCGGCTGAACGGGAAGACGGCGTTGCTGGCGCAGACGGCGGGGATGGTGGGAGCGTCGCTGAAGTATCCGAGTTGGGAGAGTCAGCGGCAGGTGGTGGCGTCGGCTGGGGTTGGGGATGCGAACGTGATTCTGGGCCGGGACCGGGCGGCGCGATTTCCTGGAGACCGGCGGGCGGGGACGCCGCCGCCGGGCGCGCCGGTGTCGGTGACCGAGGAGACGGGGGCCGAGCCGTGGGACTGGGTGGGGAAGTTGGCCTGGCCGGATGGGACGGTGAAGGGACCGGCGGGCGGACTGCTGTATTTCCCGTACTCGGGTAATCTGGGGAAACTGAAGAAGATTGAATTGCTGTATACGGGGCCGGATGGGCAGGCGGCGCTGGTGCTGCGCTAGGATTTTTCGGCGCGGGAGAGGCGGGTTTCGAGCCAGATCAGCAGGACAAGGACGCAGACCATGATGGAGCCTAGGGCAGGGACCAGCATCACCTTGCCTATTCCCCATTGTTGGGCGACGGCGCCGAGGAGACTGGGGGAGAGGAGGCCACCGAGGAGCCCAAGGGTAAAGATGCCGCCGAAGAAGCCGGGGTGGTAGTAGGGGAAGCGGTGTTCGATGCGTTCGACGGTGAGGGGGTAGACGGGGGCGAAGCCGGCGCCAATGAGGATGATGCCGGCGACGGCACCGCCCATCTTCTCGGTGAGAGTAAGCAGGACACAGCCGAAGAGAGCGGCGAGAACGGCGCCCATGAGCATGCGGGAGTGGCGGACACGGGTCATCATGGCGAGGGCGATGAAGCGGCCGGCGAGAAGGGCGGTCCAGTACAGGAACAGGAGCATGAGGCCGTTGGTGGGGCTCATGCCGAGTTGCTGGATGAGAACGAGGGGGAGCCACCCGGCGATGGCCCATTCGTTGCCGAACTGGAAGAAGAGGAGGAGGGTGAAGAGAATGGCGCCGGGGGAGCGGAAATCGGCGAGGGCTTCCTTAAGAGAAGGGAACTCGTGCGGGGTATAGACGAAGGGGCCGCCGAGGGCGAAGCCGAGGGTGAAGTAAAAGGGGATGACGGCGAGCAAAATGAACATGCTGGGGACGGTGTAGAAGCCGAAGGCGCCAGCGGTGAGGAGGGCGGTGGTGATGCAGCCGAGGCCGAAGAGGCCGCCGGAGAGGTTAATCGTGGCAGAGGGGTCGTGTTGGTAGAGAGGGGTGATGGCGTGAAAAACGGCGGTGTTTACGATGGCGCCTGCGCCGCCGATGAGGAAAAGGGCGAACATCCGGAGGGACGGGGGCTGCGGGCCGGAGAGGTAGGCGAGGGCAAGGAATCCAAGGCAAGCAAGCGCGCTTGCGCCGGTGAGGAGATGCTGAAGCCCGGTGTGGCGGACGAGCCAATGGCAGGCCTGGGACCCGGCGTAGATGCCAAAGGTGAGGAAAAGAAAATAGAGTCCGACGGTGGCGTAATCGGAATGGAGGTGATAGCCCCAGGCGGGAAGCACGGCGCCGAGAAAGGAGAACAGGACGCCGGAAAGGAAGAAGCCCCCGAGTGCGCGTCTGCCTGAGGCAGCCTGCAACGTGGGTTGCCGCCCGGTGGCTGTAACCGGAATTCCTTGGGTTGTTGCCGGCATCCGCCCTATTGTAGCGCTCCTCAATTCGGGAACTGGTAGCAAAATCTTCCAGAATCGAGAGAACGGGGCAAAGGTTTACTGAAGAATCAACGAGTTAGCGTTTGGCCAGGAAACTGCAGGGGAAAGGGCAGCCATTGTACACCAGTCTCGCTCTGGTGCGAGTTGTCTCCTCGCGGCCCCAAGAAATTGGGGCCGATTTCTTTGGTAAGGAGGGGGCTGCCTGTTGATCTGTGGAAAATCTCGGGTACTAGATCTAGTGGGGCGGTTGAAAAAGTATTGACAAGGCGCGAAGAGGGATTTAGGATGTCGATATCACTGAGAAAGGAGGTGGTCCAGTCACATGGAAATTGGAAGTTTATCTGGGCGCAGGGAGGTAGCCGACAGTTGAGTCGGACCTCTTAATCGTTCAGGCTTCGATCAGTGGCGAGGCCGCCGTTCCCGTGGACCGGTGCCTCCCTGCGCTGCGAACCAAGCCTAATTAGGCAGAGAAAACGCCCGTCGCGGGTTGGTCCCCGCGGCGGGCGTTCTGCTTGTGGTACCATGAAAGCTGGAAAGTCATGAAAGCCGGAATTCACCCCGCATATAACCCCGTTAAAGTCATCTGTGCTTGCGGGAGCCAGTTCGAAACGCGTTCGTCGCACAAGGGCGATATCCGATTGGAAATCTGCTCGGCGTGTCATCCGTTCTTTACGGGTCGCCAGAAGTTGGTAGACACGGAAGGGCGTGTGGACCGTTTCCAGAAGAAGCTGCAGAAGTCGGCTGCCATCAAAGCCGCTCGCGAAACCGCCAGCTCGAATTAACCGAATTCAACCCAAGAAACCGAAAAGGGCCTTGCCGATTGGCAAGGCCCTTTTCCTGTGTGTGCCGAGCATGATCGAGAGCTTGAAGGTGAAAGTCCTTTTCACAACCTG
>CAYSFR010000040.1:92686-98246 GCA_964430625.1 uncultured Solibacteraceae bacterium | reverse complement strand
CACTTACCACTTAAGGACGGCCCTTTTTTGTGTCCAGTTTTTGGGGTCCATTTCAAAGTACCTTCATGCAGTTCAAATGCACATGCTCGTTAATGATGTCTCAGAGAATAGCGAAGATGCAGAGGTGCGAAGGCTTCTCAATACGATGAAAATATACGCCATGCTTGTTCGAGGTGACGCGTACCCCCATCAAACACTCCAGTTCGCGCGCGAACTGTACACGCCTCATGACGAATGGTTCAAAGCGAACCTCGGTTTCACCATCAATGATGCAATTCAGATAGCAGAGGCCATTCCGGCCGAGTATGCGAAACGTGTATTTGCCGCTAACGAAACGGCATTCGAGCGTGGAACAAAGGAAACAGACGATTACGTTTCCTCCGGGCAAGCGGCTCCGGAAGAATATGAGCAACTTCAAACATCGCTTGCATTCCAGAACTTCTTTGTAGACTCGGCGAATCTGCTTGCGTTCACGGATGTCGAGCTTGCCGGATTCTCAGCCGTCCCGATCGAAGTCTGTCGGTCCTTCCTGAAACGCATGAGTCAGGAGTTCGGCTTTCGAAATCCAGATTTCCCGCAGTCCTTTTCCGATGGTCTCACAGCTCCATGGGACTACAATACTTTGAAAGAACGGCCGCTGACAAAACGCGGTGAGCGCTATTGGTATTTCGCGCCCCCGACATTGAAGTCGGCGCTCTTCACGACCTTCTTCTTTGATTTGTTCGCAGACAAGGCGTATCGGCCCGTATTCGCCAAATCGCGGGGTTCCTATGTCGAGACGAAGGTCGCCGAGTTCTTTCGGCGAGTGTTTCCTGAAGATGCCGTGCTGATGAACCCGCTTTATCCAAATGGTGAAGAACTCGCGGACGTTCTTGTCATGCACGACAGGAAGATCATCATCGTACAGTGCAAAGCAAAGTCGCTAACACATCTTTCGCACATCGGTGCAGACATCGAGAAGGTAAAGAGCGATTTGAAAGCGGGAGTCGAAGACGCATTCACGCAAGGTGCGAGGGCAAGAGATCACCTGCGGGGAAGTTCCCCTGCGGAGATTCTATTCGGACCGACGAGATACGCAATCGACATGGATCAGGTTAACGCCATCTATATTGTCAATGTTACACTTTCGGCATTTCAGCATCTGACAACCCGCTTCGCAAATCTCCCAGCGATAGGATTGTTCAAAAACAAACACTACCCTTGGTCGCTTTCACTCGGAGCACTGGATCTCATTACTCATCTCTTGCCCACGCCATCACATTTCATCCATTACATGACCCGACGGTTGGAAGTAGAGAAAACATCGTTTGCGATTGACGGTGACGAAATGGACCTCCTCGCCTTTTATCTCACGCGAGGGCTTGTTTTTGATGAAGAGGAAGCGAACAACATCAACGCGCTCGGGATCGCCGGGATTTCAAGTGCGATCGACAAATACGTGTTCGAACGATTTGACCTTGGAAAGCCTTCTGCCGCTCCAAGTTCGCCAATGCCGGACGGGTTTTCAGAGTTGATACGGGATATCGAGCGTCTCGATTCGGACCATGCGATCGATTGCGCCATCGCCATGCTAGATTTGAGCTACAAAGCCCGCCACGATTTGATGGGGGCGATTGTGGCATGCAAGCAACGCACCTCAAAAGACGGCAAGACGCACGATCTTTCCGTCATGATTTCATCCGGAAAACGTGGCATCTCGTTCCTAAGCATCGGGAAAGAAGCCCAGCAGGATTTAGGTGAGCTTGTCAGCGTCTGGAGTCTCTACAAGCTTGACAAAGAGCACTGCAACGAGTGGGTGACGCTGGGGTGGCATGACGGCTCAGATCGTATCGTCGATGCAGCTTGCTTCGTGGGCCACATGAAACGTGGCGATGAAGATGAATAGGCCAGTCCCACAATGGTAAGCTCATCAGAAGAAACATCAATACTGTTGTTGATTCGAATCGACGTCGTGTGGAGCACGGTTCGCAGGTGCTCCGAAGAGGCGAGCCCGGACCTTGTTCGGGTGTGGCACTAAACCCTTGAGGACATAGGCCCCCGCTGACTGACGTTCGCTATGGTATGTGGCTTATACCATCTGCAAGCGACGCCGCTTTTCGAGCAGCGTACCGCGGCGCTCGATTCGGATCTTCGAGAGCGAAAGACATGAACTTCGAAGCTCACTTCACAGACAAGGAGATCATCCGACAGCTTTGCAAGGAGCGAGTAAAGCTCGCAAGACAGCGACATGGCCGTATGTTTCTCCACAACATCAGCAGCCATCGGCTTCCGCCGTCACTGGGAAAGCCAGGTCACTGGGAGGACGATGTGCCGTTGGAGATTTTTCCACCAAGACGCCTATGGCATCGCTTCCGACCAGCCGCGAACCTGCGTGGCGGTTCCTCCGTTGACATCAACGAAGCTGCACTTCTGAAAGCTGTGATGACCCTTCGTAAGAAGACGCCTCACGCCACGTGGGTGAATAATCTCCAGCTTGTTATCGAAGACATCCGAAAAAGGGCTTTAGGAACATCCTCCTTCAGCTTCAACGAGCCCACAATCCTTGAAGAAGAGAAAGAGCCCGGAACGAATGTCTTTAGGCCTCTTGCGGTTTTCTCACTGAAAGACAAAATCATTGACCGGCAAACAGCTCGTTACTTCCGGGGGGCTTTGGACGAATTTTTGCATCCGTCCTGTCTGGCGTTTCGTTGCTCGCGAAACGAACGCCCGGCACCGACAATACATGATGCGCTTGAGACTCTTATGGCGTTTCGTTCAACCCGTGGGAGCAAAACGCTCTACGTCGCTGAATGCGACATCCGCGGGTTCTTCGATTGCGTACCGCATGCCCTCGCACAATCCTCCGTTGAGGCGCTTGTCGCGCGACACGACAGCGAGCGAGCCGAGAAAATTGACAGGCGAGCCATTGAGATATACTTGGCGTACCTTGCCGCGTATTCGTTCAAGAGGAACGTGAAGGAAGGGGCAGAGAAAGCGCTGAAGGCCAAGAGTTCCCGAGCGAAGTTTAAGTGGCCCGAGGCCGAGTTGCTTGATTTGCATGGCTCCACTGGCCTCGAAAAGGTTGGCGTGCCTCAAGGTGGCGCTCTCTCTTGCCTCATTGCAAACGCAGCTCTGCACTCAGTGGATGCCGAGATTGAACGGCTGATGCGGCAGTTCAGTGGAAGGCTCCTATACCTTCGCTACTGCGATGACATGATTCTAGTGGCCTCAGAGCGTTCTATTTGCGAGGAGGCACTTGGGGCGTACTGCGGGAGAGTTGAGAACCTTGGATTGTTGATCCATCAGCGCAAAGAAGTTGGCAGTTACACCAAGGAGTTCTACTCAGGGAAATCTCACCATCCTTATCCGTGGGGACCGGGGAAGGAGGAGATCCCGTGGATTCAGTTTGTAGGCTACCAAATCCGGCACGATGGCCTCGTTAGAATTCGTCTTCGCTCTCTGAAGAAGCAACGCCGGAGATTGACCGAAATTGCCGACGAGGTTCTTGCAACGCTGAATCCCGGACGAAAGCGCAAGGGGGAGATCACTGCATTGAGCGAATCCGTGAGACGGAGCGCGAGGCAGATCGAGCATCGTCTCAGGCAACGCTTCATTTCGCTCTCTGTGGGGCGTCGTCAACTCGGCCAGCCGAGTGGTGTTATCATGCCGATGTGTTGGTGCAATGGCTTCCGAGGACTCCTTGGCCGACAGGTAATCAGCGGTAGTTTCAAGGTGCTGGACCGGCATCGGAATCGCCAGATAGCGCGCGTGACTAGGCGACTCAAGTCGTTAAGTCTCCCGAAGGGCGATTCCCGCGATGAGATTGAAGTCCTTCGGCACTACGGCACGCCATTCAGCTACTGGGGGCAATTTCATTGAGACTCTCCCACCAACCGTATTAGCCCAGGAGGTCTTCCCCTCCTGGACCTCCCCAACCCGCCGTCGGGCCGGGGAACAGGATGTTCTGTCCCTTCGGGGCTTCCTCGCGGACCTGCTCATGGCGGTCCAGAAGGCGCAGCGCTTCCCGAACAACCTCACTCGTAGTCTGATACCGGCCGGACTTGACGCGGCTCTGAAGAAAGGCGTCGAGTTCCGGAGTGATAGACATGTTTACTGTGGTTCGGTTGGTCGCCATGCTTGAGGGTTAGCGCTTCGGCGCTCGCGAAGAATGACCCACCCCTGCTCACCAAGAGTTGACCACCAGTCCGGGCCGGATTTCGCGATATATGCGCCGAGTGAGGTCTCATGGCACGCGGCCTCGCCGCGCGGATGAGAACGCCGACGCGATACCTGCCAAAAGACTTATGCGCCTCCGGCGCTGGTGATGAACTGACGCTCGCGGTGCCGTGCCCCGTGGCAACGTGTGTTTTCGACGTGGTCAACTTTATCCGAGCAGAAGTGGTCAACTTTTGGTGAGCGCCGAGGGTTAGCGTGATTGGCTCAATGTGTCAATATGTGCCAGTTGGGATTGTGGCACCGGATTCTGGACAGTTTCTTCAGCCGGCCGCCGGAAGCCGCCCGCGCGGCGTCCATCTGCCGCTGTTTCGTTGAATAGCCAGCAAGGAGAGCATCGCACTCGGCGACGGTCTTCACTGCTACCCTACCTGATTCCCCGTGACGGTATGATCCGAGGCGCCCTCTGGCATCCCCGCCAGGAAGCCGACCCCGCCCACCGCTGGCTTCGTGCCATCGTCCAGGAAACTTGTGCCGCCCCGCTACCGAGCGTAGATTGAGGTCCCGCTTCGCCGGGCTTTCCTGTTCCTTTGCCGGATTTTGGCAGTGGGAGCTAAGTGAATCACAGCCCTAGGATAATTTCGTTAACCCATTTATATACAGACAGATACCTGGTTGGTTGGAGGCTCTCGGCAAGCCGGATTTGTAGACAGCTTCGCTATAATGAATATAGAGAGGGATGGCGACCCGCTCTCGTGCTCGGCTAGAGTGTTCGTTGGGACGTCGTTTCACGATCGTGCGAGACGCACCGCGCCCGCGAATCCAAAGTTTGCCAGTTGGATTCGTTCAGCCAGCCGTGCCGTGCCGAACGAATCACCAACGCAAGGCCAATCCGCTATCCCGGGGAGGGCGAAGAGTCGCGCAGTGAAAAATTGCGAATTCGAACCCAATCGGCCCGCCGCCGAATGGCCCGCGCCTGCCAGGCCGCGCAATTCGCCAAGGCAAACCCAATCCGCCGCCCCTGGGGGGAGGGCGAAGAGTCCCGCAGTGAAAAATTGCGAATTCGAACCCAATCGGCCCCGCCGCCGAATGGCCCGCGCCGGCTACACCGCGCAATTCGCCAATACAAACCCAATCCGCCGCCCCAGAGGGGAGGGCGGAGAGTCGCGCAGTGAAAAATTGCGAATTCGAACCCAATCGGCCCCGCCGCCGAACGGCCCGCGCCGCCGCGCCGCGCAATTCGCCAAGGCAAACCCAGTCCGTCGCCCCAGGGGGAAGGCGAAGAGTCGCGCAGTGAAAAATTGCGAATTCGAACCCAATCGGCCCGGTGCCGAAAGGCCCGCGCCTGCCAAGCCGCGCAATTCGCCAATACAAACCCAATCCGCCGCCCCAGAGGGGAGGGCGGAGA
>CAYSFR010000040.1:0-92586 GCA_964430625.1 uncultured Solibacteraceae bacterium | reverse complement strand
GGGGAGGGCGGAGAGTCGCGCAGTGAAAAATTGCGAATTCGAACCCAATCGGCCCGGCGCCGAATGGCCCGCGCCCGCCACACCGCGCAATTCGCCAATACAAACCCAATCCGCCGCCCCAGAGGGGAGGGCGGAGAGTCGCGCAGTGAAAAATTGCGAATTCGAACCCAATCGGCCCGGCGCCGAATGGCCCGCGCCCGCCACACCGCGCAATTCGCCAATACAAACCCAATCCGCCGCCCCAGAGGGGAGGGCGGAGAGTCGCGCAGTGAAAAATTGCGAATTCGAACCCAATCGGCCCCGCCGCCGAACGGCCCGCGCCGCCGCGCCGCGCAATTCGCCAATACAAACCCAATCCGCCGCCCGGCTCCCGAACTCTGTAAAAATGGAGTAACGTGCCCCTGCGGCACCACAGAATCCTAGAGAAACAGTCATGTCTAAACGCGAATTTCAAACTGAAGTCAATCAACTCCTGCACCTGATCGTCCACTCGCTGTACTCGCATCCGGAGATCTTCCTGCGTGAGCTGGTTTCGAACGCCTCCGACGCGCTCGACAAACTGAAATACCTCACGCTCACCGAAGAGCCCTACAAGTCCATCGCCTTCGATCCCCGGATCGATCTCGAACTCGACGAAGAAAAGGGCATCCTCACCATCTCCGACAACGGCATCGGTATGAACGAAGAGGACCTCGTCGCGCACCTCGGCACCATCGCCCGCTCCGGGACCAAGAACTTCCTGGCCAACCTGACCGGCGATGCCAAACGCGACTCCAACCTCATCGGTCAATTCGGCGTCGGCTTCTACAGCGCCTTCATCGTCGCCGACCGTGTCGACGTCGTCAGCCGCAAAGCCGGCGAGGAACAGGCCTACCGCTGGACTTCCGACGGCAAGACCGGCTTCGAAATCGAGCCCTCCACTCGCGCCGGCCAGGGCACCAGCGTCACCGTCCACTTCAACGACGACGGCAAAGACTACGCCCATAGCTGGAAGCTCCGCGACATCATTAAGAAGTACTCCAACCACATCGCTTTCCCCATCTTCCTTACCTCCGACGAAAGCGAGTGGAACGAAGAAGAGAAGAAGTCCATCAAGAAGCGGAAGACCGATCAGGTCAACTCCGCCAGCGCGCTCTGGAAACGCTCCAAGTCCGAAATCAAAGAGGAAGACTACAAGGAGCTCTACAAAACCATCTCCGGGGACTACGAAGACCCCATGTTCTGGTTCCACACCAAGGCCGAAGGAACCATGGAGTACACGACGCTTTTCTACGTCCCCTCCAAAGCCCCCTTCGACCTCTACCAGGCCGACTATACGCCCGGGGTCAAGCTCTACGTCAAACGCGTCTTCATCACCGATGACTCCAAGGAACTGTTGCCCACCTACCTGCGCTTCCTCCGCGGCATCATCGACAGCGAGGACCTCCCGCTCAACGTCAGCCGCGAGATCCTCCAGCAGAACCGCACCCTCACCGCCATCCGCAACGCCAGCGTGAAGAAGGTGCTCAACGAGCTCAAGTCCATCGCCGAAGAGGACAAAGAAAAGTACGCCAAGTTCATCGAGCAGTTCAACCGCCCGCTGAAGGAAGGGCTCTACTCGGACTTCGCCAATCGCGAAGCGCTCCTCGACCTCATCCGCGTCAAGTCCACCAAGGCCGACGGCTGGACCAGCCTCGCCGAAGTGAAGGGCCGCATGCAGGAAGGCCAGAAGGGCATCTACTTCATCAGCGGCGGGCCCGGCGCTCAACTCCGCACCTCTCCGCTCCTGGAGATCTACCGCAAGAAGGACATCGAGGTGCTCATCCTCGACGACGAGATCGACGAGTTCGTCTTCTCCGGCATCGACAAATACGCCGATGTCGAACTCAAGGCGGTCAACAAAACCTCCGCTGGCGAAGACCTGAAATCGGAAGAGGACAAGGACAAGAGCGAAGACCTCAAGCCGCTCATCGAGCGCCTCAAGTCCGCCCTCGGCGCCAAGGTCAAGGATGTCCGCGCCTCCATGCGTCTGGCCGACAGCCCCAGCTGTATCGTCTCCGACGAAGAGGAGCCGAGCATGAAGATGCGCCAGATGCTCCGCGCCATGGGCCAGTCCGGTCTCCCCGATTCCAAACCCATCCTCGAGGTGAACCCGGACCACGACATCGTCAAGAAGCTCCAGTCGTCCACCGACGAAAGCTTCGTCAGCGACGCCGCCTACCTGCTCTTCGAACAGGCGCTGCTCATCGAAGGCGTCACCCTCGATGACCCGGCCGCCTTCGTCCAGCGCCTCAACCGCGTGCTCGCCAAAGCCGTCTAGGCGATCAGCTCTTTCACTACATTCCCGGCCGTATCCGTCAACCGGAAGTCCCTTCCGGAGTACGGATACGTCAGCCGGGTGTGTTCCAGCCCAAGCTGATGCAGCACGGTGGCGTGAAGGTCATGCACATGCACCTTCTTCTCCACCGATTGGTATCCGAACTCGTCGGTGGCGCCATGGGCGTAGCCGCCCTTGAACCCGCCGCCGGCGAGCACCGTGGTGAACCCTTCGTTGTTGTGGTTGCGCCCGTTCTGTACGTTGATGCGCCCGGCCACTTCTGTCCACGGCCGCCGGCCGAACTCGCCGCCGATAATGACGATGGTCTCCTGCAGCAGTCCGGAGGCCTTCAGGTCCGAGAGCAACGCCGCGATCGGCTGGTCGGCCTGCCGCGCCAGCCGCCGGTGCACCAGAATGTCATGGTGGCTGTCCCACGGTTTGTCGTTGCCGGCATATACCTGCACCGCGCGCACGCCGCGCTCCAGCAGCCGCCGCGCCACCAGGCAGCCCCGGGCAAAGTCGCCGTCCCGCGTCGCTGACTTGATCTTCATTTCCGCAGCGTTCTCAAACTGGTCGGCGCCGTACCGAGCCCGTACCGCCGCCGTCTCTTTGGAGATGTCGAACGCCTCCAGCGCCTCGGCCTGCATCCGGTAGGCGACCTCCATCGATTGGACCCGCCCCTCCAATTGGGAGTCGCCGCCGCGCGCCGCCAGGTCCATCTGGTTCAGCTTCTTCCAGAGCTCCACCCGCCGCTTCTGCTCCGCCGCGTCCCCGGTGCGGCTCCGCAGGTGCTGGATCATCTTCTCCGGGTCGGTCTCATCCGCCGGGACATAGGTGCCCTGATACGCCGCCGGCAGAAACGCCGAACTCCACACCTGCGGCCCCACGTCCGGCACCCCCGCGCACAGCGCGATAAAGCCCGGCAGGTTGGCGTTCTCCGTCCCCAGCCCGTAGGTCGTCCAGGCGCCCCACGACGGAAAACCAGGGATCACCCGGCCCGAGTTCATTTGCATGATCGCCTGTTGGTGCGCCGGCAGGTCGGTGTGCATGGAGCGGATGACGCACAGATCGTCGGCATGCGCCGCGGCCGTCTTGGCGAACAGGTCGCTCACCTCCAGCCCGCTCTGCCCGTACTTCCGGAAGCCGAACGGCGACCGCATCAGCTTGCCCTGCTCCTGCTTGGCTGCCTTGAACTCGCCCGGCATCGGCTGCCCATCGTACTTCTCCAGCGCCGGCTTCGGGTCGAAGGTATCCACCTGCGACGGCCCGCCGTTCAGGAACAGGAACACCACCCGCTTCGCCTTCGGGGCAAAGTGCGGAGCCTTCGGCGCCAGCGATGCGCTCTCGGCCTGCAGCAGTCCCGCCAGGCCAATCGCGCCAAACCCGTTCGTCATTCGCAACAGTGCATCTCTACGGTTCATAGGGGTCCTAGTTCACAAACAGCAGTTCATTGGCGCTCAACAGCACCTGGGCGTAGGCGCGCCATTCGCCCCCAGCCACAAATTCGCGGCCCAGTTGCAACTCGGCCGCCGTCGCCTCCCGGCCGTACACCGTCCGGTAAGCCTGCCGGATCCGCTCCTCCGGTGTCCCTTTCAGCCGTTGGGCCAGCGCCTCGGCCCGCGCACCCAGGAACTCCCCGTTCAGGAAGTACAACTGCTGCAGCGGCGTCGCCGTCACAATTCGCTTTTCCGCCGTCAGGTTCGGGTTCGGGAAGTCGAACAGCGATAGCGTCCCGTCCAGCTTCCGCCGGCTGATATAGCCATAGACCGACCGCTTCCGGTTCTCCGCCTTCTCCAGCGGCACCGGCTGCGCGCCCGGGCCGGCGTCGAGCTCTCCGCTCACCGCCAACAACGTGTCCCGCATCGCCTCGGCGTCCAGCCGCTGCCGGTTGGCCCGCCACAGCAGCCGGTTCTCCGGGTCGATGCCCTGGTTCTTTGCGTTCTGCTCGGCCGACCGCTGATAGGTCGCCGACAGCAGGATCTCCCGGTGCAGCTTCTTCATCGACCAGCCGTTCTCCATGAACGACGCGGCCAGATGATCCAGCAGCGCCGGATGGCTCGGCGTGTCGCCCATTCGCCCGAAATTGGACACCGTCCGCACCAGGCCTTCCCCAAAGTGATGCTGCCAGATCCGGTTCACCATCACCCGGGCAGTGAGAGGGTTCGCCGGGCTCACAATCGCCTCGGCCAGTTCCAGCCGCCCGCTGCCCTTCGTGAACGGCTTCGGCTCCTCTTTGGAGAGGATGGAGAGGAACGCCCGCGGCGCCTCTTCCCCCAGGTTCCCCGCCACGCCGCCAATCGCCACCCGCTCAGTGATCGGCGTCGGGTTGTCCTTAATCACATGGGCGAAGGCGTACCGCGGCGGCATCGCCGATTCCAGGTCCTTCAATTCCGCCCGCATGTCGGCCAGGTAGGTCTTCCACCGGCCCGTCAGAAACCGCTCAATCGTGCCGTCGGAGGTGAAGTAGCCGCGGTTCGGCCCGAACCACAACACCCCGTCCTCCTCCTGCTTGAACGTGTTCCCGTAGAAGTCGTTGAAGTACAGGTCGCGCCACAGGAAGTACCGTTCCCGCGGCAGCGCGAAGGTCTTGCCCTTCACCTCGTCAATATTCTTGGTCCCCTGCTGCAGGTTCTGCTCGTCCACCTTCTTGCGCTCGGCCAGCACGGCCAGCGCCTCCTGCCGGAACGCGCTCAGGTCGAAGGACTCCTTCTCCCACCCGTGCAGGTACTTGTTGTCGAGCGGTCCCGTCTTCAAGTACTTCGTCCACCGCGCCAGCACCTCGGCGTCCAGGCCGTCGGTCGGGGCGGACGGGTTCCGCACCGCACGGATGTAGCGCGGCGATTCGCTCGCCAGCATCTCCGCCAACTGCTCGGCCTGCACTTTCAGGAACTGCTCGATCCGCTTCTTCAGCTCGTTGACCTTCTTCTCCTGTGCCTTGTAGGCCTTCACCTGCTCGGCGGGCGCGAGTTCGTACTCGGCGCGCTTGGTGGAGCTGAACACGCCCTGCAATGCGTAGTAGTCCTTGGTCGGGATCGGGTCGAACTTATGGTCGTGGCACTGCGCGCAGGCGCCGGTGAGTCCCAGGAATCCGCGCGTCGTCACGTCGACGCGGTCGTCGGTCAACTCCGGGCTCAGCCCGTAGAACCCCAGCCCCACCGCCAGCTCCTTCTTGTCCAACTGGTCGCCGGCGATCTGCGCCTTTACGAACAGGTCGTAGGGCATGTCCTGGTTGAACGCCTCGATCACCCAGTTCCGGTAGCGGAACGAGTTCGGGTAGGGCAGATCCACGTCGCTGTCCATCCGGTCGTCCGAATAGCGGGCCACGTCCAGCCAGTAGCGGGCCCACCGCTCGCCGTAGTGGGGCGAGGCCAGCAACTTGTCCACCACCTTGGCAAACGCACCCGGCGTCGTGTCCTTCTCAAAGGCCCGAACCTCCTCAAAGGTGGGCGGCAGGCCGGTCATGTCGATATACGCCCGACGGATCAGGTCGCGCTTGGCAGCAGGCCCGTTCGGAGTGATGCCCTTGGCGCGAAGCTGTTCCGCCACCAGGCTGTCGATGGTCCCCGTGGACTTCTTCACCGGCTGGAAGGCCCAGAAATTCCGCTGCTCCGGGGTGATCACGTACTTGCCCTTCCCCGGTGCCGTGGTGCTCTTGGTCTCCGGCCAGTAGGCGCCGGCCTTCACCCATTCGGTGAGGATGGCGATCTCGCTCTCCGGCATCCGCGGCGCGCCCATCGGCATCTTCATCTTCTCGTGCGTATGAGCCACGGCCTGGATCAGCAGACTCTCTTCCGGCTTGCCCGGTACCAGCGCCGGCCCGTTCTTGCCGCCCTTCAACAGCCCGTTGCGGGAGTTGACGGCCAGGCCGCCCAGCGGTGCCGTGGAGTGGCACCCATAACACCGGTTGGCCAGGATCGGCCGAACCTTCATCTCAAACTGTTCCGCGGCCGTGTCCGGCGCGGCCAGCAACGGTGCCGCGCAGAATAGGAGGGCTAAACGCATAGGGACGATCCTATCAGAGTGTCCACCCCCTTTTCCCTGGCCAATCCGATACACTGATCGGCGTGGTGGGCACCGATTCCAGTCCGGCCTCCGCGCTCCTCCGCATCAAGATCCTGCACACCGCCGTCTGGGTCTTTTTCGTCAGCTGCATTGTCGCCGTGCCCCTCGCCGCGGCCCGCCACCGCTTTGATTGGGCGGCCGCCTGCGCGGCGCTAGTCGGGGTGGAATGCGCCGTGCTCGCCTTCAACCGCTGGCGCTGTCCGCTCACCGATCTGGCCGCCCGCCACACCACCGCCCGGGAGGACAACTTCGACATCTTCCTCCCGCTGTGGCTGGCCCGCTACAACAAGCAGATCTTCGGCCCGCTGTTCGCCGCCGGCGGTCTTTATGCGCTGGCCGAATGGTGGTTCCGCGCCTAGAGCGGGACCGCGTTCTGGCTGATGTACTCGTCCACCGGGTTCTCGTCCTTGGAGACGTAGTGGTAGTATTCGGCGTACTGCAAGCCATGGGCCTTGGCGCGGACGCGGTCGCGCGACAGGGCGAAGAACTTGGTGTAGTTGCGGTTGGCCGAGGCGTCATCGTTCCCCAGAATCGGTAACTTCTTCCCCTGCGCCGCCAGGCGCGCCCTCAACATGGCGCCGTTGTTGCCCGCCGGGCCTTGCGTGACGTTGGCCAGGTTGGCGTGCACCTTCCCGTCGATGTAGTCGCTGATATCCACCACCCGGTTGACGATCTGCGGCCCGCGCGCAAAGTAATAGGCGTCCTTGGGGCCGTGCGGCGTCAGGCCCGCCTTGAAGTGCTCGGGATAGTCCCAGCGGCTGGAGGCCATCCAGAAGGCCGACTCCACCGCCCGCGCCGTCACATAATGATCCGGGTTGCGCTCATAAAGCGACGACGGGTCATAGACGATCACCGTGTCCACCTTCAGCACCCGGAACAGGAAGATCAGCCGGGCACGGATCTCCACAATCGGCCAGGCGTCCATATTGTGGTTGGGGTAGTTCAGAAAGAACGACTCCTTGCACTTCAGCCGCCGCCCCACCTCGTAGGTGTCCTGCTCGTTCTTGTAGACAATGTCGCCGATCGACGGCCCGGTACCGGCCATGGAGTCATTGGAGAGCGTGATGAGGTAGCCGGTGTAGCCCTCTTCCACCAGTTTCAGGCACAGCCCGCCGGCGAAGATCGGCACGTCGTCGCAGTGCGGCTGGATGGCGGCGAACACTTTGCCGGCGTGGGGCTTGCCGGCCTGTTTGCGTTCAACGACCACCGGGGTCTGGTAGGAGACGCCGCCGGTCCCTCCGGATTGGTACTCGCGGTCAATCTGGGGCTCGGGGATGCCTTGCATCAACCCGGCCGAGAGGCTCGATCCAAAGAAGTTCCGGCGTTGCATCCCTAGAGTGTAAACTAACGGTTCGTGCCAGATAACGGATCCTTCCTCCTCACCATCACGCTCAGCGCCATTGCGCTGCTGCTGTTCCTGATTCTTGCCGCGCGGCTCCACGCCTTCCTGGCGCTGCTGATCAGTTCCATGGCCCTCGGGCTCGGGGTGGGCATGGATCCGCTGAAGGTCATCAAGTCCATTCAGACCGGATTCGGGGAGGCGCTGGGCTTCATCGCCGTGGTCGTCGCGCTCGGCGCCATGATCGGGCGGTTCCTGGAACACTCCGGCGGCGGGCGGGTGCTGGCCGATTGGCTGCTCACCAAGTTCGGCAAGGAGAACGCCGTATGGGCCGTGCTCGTGGCCGCGTTCCTGGTGGGGCTGCCGATCTTCTTTGAAGTCGGGTTCATAATCCTGGTCCCGCTGGCGTGGAGCCTGACGCGGGAGTCCAAGAAGTCGCTGCTCTTCTACGGCCTGCCGATGACGGCCGCGCTGACCGTGACCCACGCCATGGTGCCGCCGCATCCGGCGCCCTCGGCCGCCGCGTCGCTGCTGGGCGCCGACCTGGGACGCACCATCCTCTACGGCGCGCTGCTCTCCATTCCCATGGCCATCTCCGGCGGCATCATTTACGGCCGCTGGATCGCCAACCGCCTCTACATCCCGGTGCCGGCCATCGCCGAGCGGGTGAAGGAAGAGAAGTCAGACCTCCCCCCGCCCAGCGTCGGCCTGGTGATCCTGATCCTCCTGCTCCCGGTGATGTTCATCTTCGCCTCTTCCATCGCCGATCTGGCCAAGTTCTCCTCCGGCGGGGTGCTGGGCTTCCTGGGCCACCCGTTCTCGGCGCTATTGATCACGGCGCTGGCCTCCATGTACGTCTTCGGGCTGCGGCGCGGCTTGAATCGCGATCAGTTGGGCAAGATGGCCACCGATTCGCTGATGCCGATCGGCACGCTGCTGGCCATCATGGGCGGCGGCGGCGCGTTCAAACAGGTGATCGTGGATTCCGGCGTCGGCCCGTATGCGGGCAAGTTGCTGGCCTCCTCCGCCATCTCGCCGCTGGTGGTCGCCTATCTGGTGGCGGCGGCCATGCGAATGGCGCAGGGTTCGGCCACGGTGGCCATTATCACGGCTGCTGGAATCGTGGCGCCACTGGTAAAGGGAATTCCGGGCTATGCGCCGGAGATGATCGTGCTGGCGTTGAGCGCCGGCGGCACCATTCTTTCCCACGTCAACGACGCCGGGTTCTGGATCGTCAACGAGTACTTCGGGATGACGGTGCCGCAGACGCTGCAAAGCTGGACCACGATGAAAGTGATCACCTCTCTGGTGGGGATCGCCTGCATCCTTGGATACCAGGCGTTGTTCGGTTAAGCTGCGGCATCTGCCCCATTGCCGGGTGATTTGGCGCGGCTGCGCACGACTTCGACGGAACAGCCGGCCTGCCCGGCCACGGACTCCGAGACGCTTCCCATAAGGAATCTCTCGGCGCCGCGGCGCCCGTGGGAGCCGACAAAAATCCAGTCAGCGCCCCAATCGCGGGCTTCGTGGAGGATGATGTCCTTGGTGCCTTCCAGCAGCACGGAGAGTGCTTCGGAGACGGCGAGTCCGGCCGGTGTGAGGATGGCGGCGGCTTTGGTGATGGCCTCCTGGGCGTGGATCACGGCCTCCTCGCGGAGCCGGTGCACCTCCTGCGATTCGACGAACGGCGGCTCAAAGAGGGCGTGCATGGTGGGCAGCACCACTTCCACGACGCTGAGGATTCGCACCTCGGTGCGGAGAGGCCAGGGGCGGGACGCGATCGCGCGGGCGGCGGCCTCCGAGTGGGCCGACCCATCGGTGGCAAGAAGGATTTTGCGGGCTTCCACGCGTTCGCCGAGCCGCGGACGGACGATGGCTACCGAGCAATCGACATGGCGGAGCGTGTGACTGGCGACATTGCCGAGGAAAAGATCGGCGATGGGTGCGGCACGGTGGGAGCCGACCACAATCAGGTCCGGCTTGGTATCCTCGGCGCGTTCCTGGATGACGGTCTTGGGGTCACCTGTAGCCACGTTGCCATGGGCGCGGAGCTTGCACATCCGCAGGATGGCAGTCAGCCGCTCGATGAGTTCGTTGGCTCGATCGTAGGCGGTTTCGACGGACGCGGAAATGCCCCAGAGGTGACTTTGTTCGACAACAGTGAGTACCTCCACGGTGGTGTTCTCCGGCCAGGGACGGCCGGCTACTTCTTCGACGGCGAATTGACTCGCCGGGGTTTCGTCTACCGCGAGTAATATTTTCATGGCTCCAATATCAGTGCACGCCGCCTGCCAATCAGCTGGAGGGGGTAGGATAGACAGTCATGGGCATCTACGACGACTTCGGCGTGCGGACGATTATCAATGCCAAGGGGCCCTCGACGCGGGTCTCCGGCGGGTTTCTGGCGCCGGAGGTATCGGCGGCGATGGCAGAGGCGGCCAGCTACTGTGTGGACATGGCGGAACTGCAGGCGGGAGCCAGCAAGGTAATCGCGGAGGCGACCGGGGCGGAGGCGGGGATTGTCACCGCCGGCGCGGCGGCGGGGCTGCTGTTGGGGACGGCGGCGTGCGTCGCCGGGTTGGACCCGGGGCGGATGGCGCGACTGCCGGACGTTACCGGGATGAAGAGCGAGGTCGTGATGGTGCGCAGCCAGCGTAACTTTTACGACCACGCGGTGCGAGCGACGGGGGTAAAGATTGTCGAAGTGGGACTGCCGGACCGGGTGGCAGGCGCGGGCGTGCGCGACGCGGAGGGCTGGGAGATCGCCGATGCCATCGGGCCGTCGACGGCGGCGGTGGTCTATGTGGCCACCGGCAGCGCCCGGCCGGCGCTGGAAGAGGTGGTGCGGGTGGCGCATGGGAAGAATGTGCCCGTGATTGTGGACGCCGCGGCGCAACTGCCGCCGGCCTCCAATCTGAAGAAGTTCATCGCCGCCGGGGCGGATCTGGTGGCCTACAGCGGCGGAAAGGCGATCGGCGGGCCGCAAGGCTCCGGCATCCTTTGCGGCCGGCGGGACCTGATCATGTCGGCGATTCTGCAGAATCTGGATCTGGATATTGAGTGGGCGCAATGGGCGCCGCCGCCGTCGCTGATTGATAAAGACCGGATGACGGGGCTGCCGCCGCACGGGATTGGCAGAAGCTGCAAGGTGGGCAAGGAGACGATCGTGGGATTGCTGGTGGCGCTGAAGCGGTTCGTGGCAGAAGGCGACGAGGCGCGGCGGGTGAAGTATCGGGCGCGGGTGGAGCGGCTGGCGGCGCAGTTGGGCGGGACGCGCGGGGCGATTCGGGAGGGGCTGGTGCCAAAATTGGCGATCGAAGTGGCCGATGGCGCGGCGGCTTGCCTGCGGCTGCAGAACGGGAATCCTTCGGTGCACGTGGATCCGGGCCGTGCCGCCGAGGGGGTGCTGGTGATCAACCCGGTGTGTTTGCGGGACGACGAATTGGACGCGCTGGCGCGGCGCCTGCGGGAAGTGATTGGATAGGGAGACGTATGAGACCGATTCTATTGGCTGGACTGTTAGGCGTGGCGGCTGGTTTCGCCGCTGATTGCGAGGGGCTGGCAAAACTGTCCCTACCCGCGACGAAGATCACGGAGGCCAAGAGCGTGGCCGCCGATAAGGGGATGCGGGCCTACTGCCGCGTGGTGGGCGTGATGACGCCGACGGCCGATTCCGAGATCGCGCTGGAGGTTTGGCTTCCGGCGGAAGGCTGGAACGGCAAGTTCCTGGGCGTGGGCAACGGCGGCTACGCCGGGTCGATCAGCCGGGGCGGACTGGTGGAGGCGGTACGGAACGGCTACGCGTCGGCATCGACGGACACGGGTCACAAAGCCACCGGCGGCGTGGACGCCAGTTGGGCGCTGAACCATCCGGAGAAGATCATCGACTTCGGCCATCGAGCGATTCATCTGATGACGGTACAGGGCAAGGCGCTGGCAACGGCTTTCTACGGCTCGGCGCCGAAGCGGTCGTACTTTTCGTCCTGCTCCAACGGCGGACGGCAGGCTCTGATGGAAGCGCAACGCTACCCGGAGGACTACGACGGCATTATCGCCGGCGCTCCGGCCAATGACTGGATCCACCTGATGACCAACGCAGCCAAGAACACCGCGGCGACGCTGAAGGATCCGGCCAGCTATATCCCGGCCGACAAGTTACCGGCGATCCAGGCGGCGGCTCTGAGCGCCTGCGACCGCAACGACGCGGTGGCTGATGGCGTGATCGAAAACCCGGCCGCGTGCCGGTTCGATCCGGCGGTGCTGCTGTGCAAGAGCGGCGACGCGAAGACCTGCCTGACGGCGCCGCAGGTGAAAGCGCTGCAGGAACTCTATGGCGGGCTGAAGGATGCCAAAGGCAAGCAGGTGTATCCCGGCTATGCGCTCTCCGGCGAAGCGGAGAACGGCGGCTGGGCGGCGTGGATCACCGGTCCGGCGCCGGAGAAGAGCGCGCTGCACGCCTTCAGCACCAACTTCTTTAAGTACATGGTCTACAACGACCCGGCTTGGGACTACAAGACCTTCGACGTGGCTAAGGACCTGCCGGCGGCGCGGAAGATGGCGGTTCACCTGAGCGCGACCAACCCGGACCTGAAGAAGTTCCATGCCCGGGGCGGGAAGCTGATTCTTTACCACGGCTGGTGCGACGCGGCGATTCCCGGACAGGCTGTCATCGACTACTACAACTCCGTGGTGAAGAAGATGGGGGCCAAATCGACGGCGTCGTTCGTGCGCCTGTTCATGGTGCCGGGCATGCAGCACTGCGGAGCGGGAGCCGGTCCGAACAACTTCGGGCAGGGCGGCGCGCCGAAGGGCGAGGCGGCGTCCAACATTGCCATGGCCCTGGAACAGTGGGTGGAGAAAGGCACGGCGCCGGAACGGATTGTGGCGGCCAAGCCCGGGCGGACGCGTCCGCTGTGCGCCTACCCGATGACGGCGAAATACAAAGGCACCGGTTCCACCGATGATGCGGCGAATTTCGACTGTGCCCGCTAATTGGATATGATTTGAGGCTATGAAAACTCTGTTGTTGACACTCTTCGTTCTGGGCTTTGCGGCGCTCGGCTTTGCCGAGACGGCTGACGAAGCGGCGGTGCGCGCGGCGCACCAGGCCTATGTGGACGCCTGCAAAAAGGGCGACGGGGCGGCGCTGGGCAAGCTGTTTGCCGACGGTTTGCAGTATAGCCACTCCAACACCAAGCTGGAGAACAAGGCCGAAGCGATCGCGGCGCTGGTGAAATCGAAAGGCAACTTCGAGGTGCATGAGCAGGCGATCCATGTCTACGGGAAGGCCGCGACCATCCGGGCTCGCGTGACGGCGCACAACGCCCAGGGCGACATTCCGTTGACCATGCTGCAGGTGTGGGTGAAGAACGGGAACCAGTGGCAGATGATGGAGCGCCACACGACGCGCATCGTGCCCGCGACTCCGGCGAAGAAGTAGCCATGTTTCTGCTGGTACTGGCGCAAGCCCTCTTTGTTGCGACTCCTTTCACGCCGGAACACAGTTTCACTTCCGGCGTGGAAGGGCCGGCCACGGACAAGGCCGGGAACGTGTACGCCGTCTCCTACGCGCGCACGGATACGATCGGCCGCGTGACACCGGAGGGGAAGGCGGAGGTGTGGGTGACGATGCCTGAGGGAAGTCTGGGCAACGGCATCCGGTTCACGCCGGGCGGGCGGATGTTTGTGGCCGACTACAAGGGCCACCAGATTCTGGAGATCGACCCGGGAACGCGGAAGATTTCGACGTTCGCGAAGGTGCCGACACCGTATCAGCCCAATGACATTGCGCTGGGGCCGGACGGGACGCTGTGGGCGTCCGACCCGGACTGGAAGGGCGGCAAGGGGCAGGTGTGGCGGATTGACCGGGATGCGAAGGTGGAACGGGTGGCGACGATGGACAGCACCACCAACGGAATCGAAGTGTCGCCGAACGGGAAGTTCCTGTACGTGAACGAATCGGGCTCGCGAAAGGTGTGGCGGTTCCGGATTGGGCGTGACCGGACGCTCTCGGACAAAAAGCTGCTCATCGAGTTTCCCGACTTCGGGATGGACGGGATGCGGGCTGACGTGAAGGGGAATCTGTATGTCACGCGGCACGGCAAAGGCGTGGTGGCCATCGTTTCGCCGAAGGGAAAGGTGATCCGCGAGGTGAGTGTGCTGGGGAAGAGTCCGACGAACATCACATTTGGCGGACCGGACGGGAAGACGTGCTACGTGACCGAGGTGGAGCACGGCCGGTTGGTGAGTTTCCGGGCCAAATACCGGGGGCGGGAGTGAGAAGCGCGTAGACGTTTGACGGCCCGAATGCGTCAGTAGTGATATCGCCCGATGAGAGGGGAGGTAGCTGCGGATGCGAAGGATGCTGTTTGCGGTGCTGGCGGGATTGGCGTGTACCGGGCAATCGCCGGGGCCGCTGCGGGCGTGCGAGGCGGATGAGGCGACGGTACGGCGGCTGGAGGCGTGGGAACACACCTATCGCGATGCGACGCTGGGATTCGAGGAGCGGGTGGCGCCGCTCTGGGCGGCGATTGAAGCCGAGCCGGAGAACGTCTTTCTCCACCACGCCTATCAGCGCGTGTTTTTGAACTACATCGAATCGCTGCGGATACCGGCGGCGGAGGCGCGGTATGAAAAATTGCTGGCGGCGCGGCCGGAGAGCCTGGCGGTGCGATATGCCTACGCGCGGTTGCTGTGGGGCCGGCGGACCAGCGACGCGAAGGCGATGCTGGAGCGAGTGATTGCCGCCGACGGGGAGTTTCCGTGGCCGCATCTGGCGCTGGCGCGCATTTACGAGAACAAGGCGTTTCTGCACGTGGAACGGCAGCGGGAGGAGACGGCGCGATTCGCCGTGTTGTGTCCGGGCACGCTGGCGACGGAGGCCTATGACGCCTACGGAAAGATGCCGGTGGAGTTCCGGGTGGCGGCCGGCGCGGCGCTGCGGAAGCGCGTGGAAGCGTCCCCATCTCGAGGGGTGTATGGGGCGATGGGCGCGCTGTGGCAGTTGGAGTTCCAGGACGTGTCGCAGGACAAGGAAGTGCGGCGGGCGCGGGTGGAGGCGGACCTGGCCCGATTGCGGAAGGCGGGCGAGGCGAGCTTGCCGCTGTTGCGGATTGCCTTGGAGGGCTACCGGTTGATCGATGACCGGGAGGGGGCGCGGTGGGCGAGGGAACGAATATCGGCCGTAGCGCCCCAGTCCTTTCCGGCTTGCGATATTGCTATGCAGCGCTGGTATTCTGACCGGACACGGCCGACGATGGAAGATAAGCGGGAGCGGGTGCAGGGCTACTACCGGGAGTTGCTGGAGGCCAGCGGGGAGTGGGTGCGAATTTGTCCGCTGTATGAGGACGGCTGGTCGGCACGGCTGCGGGCGCTGCGGGAGTTGCCGGATTCTTCGGCGGCAAGTGTATTGGAGGCAGGCGAGGGATCGCTGCGGGCTTCGGCGCGAAACTCGTCGAACTCTTTTGTGGCGCCGAGTCTGCGGGTGGCGGCTACGTTCGCGGAGCGGGGGATCGGCTGGGAGCGGATGCCGGAGTTGGCAGCGCGGAATCGCCGGGATACCGAGGCGCGTCTGGCGGCGGACCGCACGTTGGACTGGTTTCCGGAGAGTTGGAAGGCCGAGAATCTGGTGGAGGCGGCCGAGGGGGCGGTGCGGGAGCAGTTGTTGTTGGTGCGGATGTATCTGCGGGAGAAGAAGACGGCCGAAGCCGGGCGCGCACTGGCCGAGGCGGAGCGGGTGGCGGAACAGGCAACTGGGGATGCGGCGATGTGGGCCACGATGGGGCCGTTGCTGGATGCCTACCTCGAGATGGGGGAGAAGGGGAAGGCGGAGGATGCGGTGAAGCGGTTGCGGGCGTGGCTGGCGGCGCATGCGCCGGGGGAGCAGGCGCCGCGGCACGAGACGATCACCCACGGCATGCGGGAGGCCTTGGTGTGGGAAGCGGTGGCGCGGATGGCCGAACGGGAAAAGCGGACGGCGGATGCCGCGGCGGCATACCGGGAGGTGCTACAGAGGCGGACGGGATGGGAGACGCTGGTGTCGCGGTTTGCGATGATCGACAAAGCCGGCGGACGGTTTACGGCGCCGGGCGGGGAGTTGGCGGGGAAGTGGGATCGCACGGAGCGCAAGTTCACGGGGATGGCACTGACCGATTTGAATGGCCGCCGGTGGACCGAGGAGAGCCTGCGAGGGAAGGTGACGCTGGTCAACCTGTGGGCGACGTGGTGCGGACCGTGCGTGGCCGAATTGCCGTACGTGGCGCGGATTGCGGCGGCGGTGAAGGACCGGAAGGAGGTGCAGGTGATCACACTGAATGTGGACGAGAATCCGGGGCTGATTGCGCCGTTTCTGCGGACGCGCGGGATCGGTCCGTTGACGGTAATTCCAGCGGCCGATTACGTGATGGAGACGCTGGGCGTGCGCGGGTTTCCGGTGACATGGATTGTGGACAGGGACGGAGTGGCGCGCCGGGAGCAGGGCGGTTTCACGGCGGAACCGGCGAAATGGGTGGAGCGGGTGTTGGAGGTGTTGCGGTAGGTTCGGCGAAGGGGCACCCGTCTACGGGATCCCGCGGGCCTCCCCACGCCGGGTGCGATCAGAGCACGCCAAATTTGGCGAAGACGTCGCGGAGGTAGGCGCCCTTCTGGAGTTCGGCGCGGGAGTGGTTCTCGCGGGTGACCTTGTCGTAGGCGAGGTCGAGCACCTCTTTGACCATCGGGCCGGGGATGACGATGACGCCGTCGAAATCGCCGAAGACGAAGTCGCCGGGGTTGACGATCACTTCGCCGCATTCCACCGGGACGTTATAGGCGGTGACCAGGCCGCGGCCCATGGAGTCGACGGGCTTGATGCCGGCGGCGAAGACGGGGAAGTTGATGTCCTCAATTTTGGTGATGTCGCGGACCAGGCCGTCGATCACGGCGCCGCGGGCACCGCGTGCCTTGGCGGCGGTGGAGAGCAGTTCGCCCCACGGAGCGTTACGGCTCGATTTCTGGGTGCCGACGACGGCCACTTCGCCGGGCAGCAGGCTGTCGACGGCTTCGATCTCGATATCGTAGGGATTCTCGGGGATGTGATAGATGTCCGAGCAGGAGATGGTGCGGGCCCAACCGGCGAAGACGCAGCCCTTGTGGACGGGGCGGAGGTACTCGCGCATGGCCTGATGGCGCACGCCAAGTTGGTCGAGCGAGTCGGAAACGACGGCGGTATAGAGGTTCTTTTCAGCGAATTCGCAGGCGGCGATGTCCCAGTTGGCCATTTGGCTAAGGTATCATGGCCGGGCCTATGGACGAGTTTTCCCGACGCACCTTTTTGCAGGCCACGGCGGCGACGCAGGCCGCGCCGGCCGCGCGGCCCAACGTGTTGATGATCATGTTCGACCAGTGGCGCTTCGATTGTCTGGGGGCGAACGGCAACGGGCTGATCCGGACACCGAATCTGGACAAACTGGCGGCGCGCGCCACTCGATTTACGAAAACCTTCGTACAGGCGCCGGTCTGCGTGCCGTCGCGCATCTCCTATTTCACCGGGCGCTATCCGCACTGCCACAAGAACCGGGTGAACTACACGCCGTACCGGGGCGAGGCGCCGATGCTGCAGGCGCTGCTCCAGAAGGCAGGCTACCGGACCGGGAGCGTGGGGAAACTGCACTTCATGCCGCCGACCGCGGCGGCGGCGCGGGCGACCGGATTCGACCGGGTGCAACTCGACGATGGGATTCCGCGCACCGACCGCTACTCCGACTATGTAGCGTGGCGGAAGGCGAACGATCCGCTGGCCGGTGCCTGCCATTACAACGACACGGTGAAAGGGCAGGGCAATCCATTCCGGGCGCGGATTGACCGGGCCTATACGCCGACGGCGTGGACAGGGCTGGAGACGCGGCGCATGCTGCGGGAACTGGCGGGCGCCGCGGAGCCGTTCTTCCTGTTCTCCTCCTTCTTCAAGCCGCATGCGCCGTACACGGTGCCGGCGCCGTTTGATGCGATGTATAACGACGTTTCCATCCCGCTGCCGCGCGCCGTGGATATGGCCTATATCCGCTCGCTGCCGGCGCCGGTGCAGCGGATGATTCTCCGGTTCAAGCCGGCGTTTGACACCGATCGCGGGCTGCTGGAGTGGATGTGGCGGAGCTACTATGCGGGCGTGACGATGCTCGACGAGGAGGTGGGGCTGATTCTGGCGGAGTTGGAGAAGACGGGGAAAGCGGAGAATACGGTGGTACTGGCGCTTTCCGACCACGGCGACCAGATGCTGGAGCACGGCCTGTTCGGCAAGAATGTGTTTTTTGAAGACTCGGTGCGGGTGCCGATGCTGATTCACGCGCCGGGGCGGATGGCGGCGGGCGTGCGGGAGGAGTTGACCGAGGCGATCGATGTGATGCCGACGATTCTGGACTTGTGCGGGGTGGCGGTGCCGAAGACGGTGCAGGGGCGAAGCCTGCTGCGCGGCGGCGGGCGCGAGATGGTGTTCTGCGAAAACATCATGCCGGAGGTGATCACCAATGGAGATACGGGTTACCCGTATGTGCCGGGGAAGGGAGTTGACGGCATCCGGCATCCGGACGCGAAGATGGTGCGGACCGGACGATGGAAGCTGAACTACTACCCGGGCAACGGCGGGGAGTTGTACGATCTGGACGCCGATCCTGGCGAGTGGCGGAACCTGTGGGCGAGTGAACCGGGGCGGGTGGCGGAGCTGAAAGGGGCGTTGCTGGACTGGCTGGCGACGGCCGATGAGAACGATCAAATCGCTGAACGCTGGGAGATCTAAGCGGTTTGCCAAAGCGGGGTTCGATTTCGATACACTCAGGCAGTATTAACAATGCTGCATCCAACGATTCGACAGATCTGTGCTGTGTGTGTGGCGACGGCGGTATGGGCCGCGCCGGAGATCGCGCCGCTGGGGACCTACACGGCGGTGGAGCGGAGACATTGGGCGTTTCAGCCGCGGAAAGACGTGGCGCCGCCAACCTTTGACGACGCGGCGGCGAAGGCGTGGATCCGGACGCCGATCGATGCCTTTGTGCTGGCCGGGTTGCGGAAAGCGGAGTTGACGCCGGCGCCGGAGGCGGACCGGGCGACGCTGATCCGGCGAGTCACCTACAACCTGCACGGACTGCCGCCGACACCGGAAGAGATTGCGGCGTTTGTGGCGGACAAGGATCCGAAGGCGTACGAGAATCTGGTGGAGCGTTTGCTCGCTTCGCCGCGGTATGGCGAGCAGTGGGCGCGGCACTGGCTGGATGTGGTGCGGTTTGCCGAAAGCGATGGGTACGAGTACGACACGCACCGCCCGGATGCCTACCGGTTCCGCGACTACGTGATTGCCAGTTTCAATGCCGATAAACCTTACGACGTTTTCTTAAAGGAACAGCTGGCCGGCGACGAGATGGATCCGAAGAACGATACCCTGCTGGTGGCGAGCGGGTTTAACCGCCTGGGGCCATTGCGCAAGAACGCAGGCAACCAGGACGTGGCGAGTTCGCGGACGGAAGTGTTGACGGAGATGGCCAACATCGTGGGTGCCGGGTTCCTGGGCATGACGATGGGCTGCGCCCGCTGCCACGATCACAAGTTTGACCCGATCCGGCAGTCGGATTACTACCGGCTGCAGGGCTATTTCGCGCAGACGCACGCCAACGATGTGATTGTCGCCAGCGAAGAAGAGCAGAAGAAGTACAAGGCGACGATGGAGCCGCTGGAGAACGAGATGCGGAAGTTGAGGTTCGCCATGCGGCGGGCGTCAGAAGAGGACAAGGGCAAGATTCTGACGCGACTGGAAGAGATTGACGGGCAGATACCGCCGCCACTGACGGCGATGTACGCGGTCAAGAATGAGCCCAAAGAGATGACGCCGATCCACATGCTGCAGCGCGGAGATTACCGGAACAAGGGCGCGATGGTGGGTATGCGGCCGCCGGGCGTGCTGCTGGAAGAGGGTGTGCCGGAGTTGCCGCTGGAGACCGAAAAGCCGCGGACGCGGCTTGCCGAGTGGGTCACACAGCCGTCGAATCCGCTGACTTCGCGCGTGATGGTGAATCGCATCTGGGGCTTCCATTTCGGACGTCCGATCGTGACGACGCCCAATGATTTCGGTCGGATGGGGACGCGGCCGTCGCATCCGGAGTTGCTGGACTGGCTGGCCAATACCTACGTGAAAGGCGGCTGGCAGATGAAGCCGATGCATCGGATGATCCTGCTGTCGTCGGCCTACCGGCAGGCGAGCCGTTCGCCGCAGGAGAAGGCGTACGCGGCCAAGGATCCGGACAACAAGTGGTTGTGGAAGGCCAACCGGCGGCGGCTGGCGGCCGAGGAGATCCGGGATACGATGCTGGCCATCTCCGGGCGGTTGAACCCAAAGGCGGGCGGGCCGTCGGTGATGGCGAAGATCGACGAAGAGCTGATCAAAGATCTGAAGCGGCCCCAGTATTGGGTGGCCACCAAGGACCGCAGCGAATACGACCGGCGCACGATCTACATGATCTACAAGCGCAACTTGATTCAGCCGTTCATGCAGGTCTTTGACGCGCCGGATACGCTGCTGAGCTGTGCGCGGCGCGATCAATCGACCCATGCGCCGCAGGCACTGGAACTGCTGAACGGGACGCTTTCCAATGACTTGGCGGGCTCACTGGCCAAACGGCTGGCGGAGGCGGCGGGCACGCCGAAGGAGCGTGTCGACTATGCCTGGCGGCTGGCGGCCGGGCGGCTGCCCAATGAGCGGGAGCGGGCCATCTCGCTGCGGTACCTGGACGATCCGGATCCGGCGGCGGCGAAGGAGTTCGCGCTGTCTTTGTTTAACTCAAACGCATTTCTCTACGTGAACTGACATGAAAGAACATATTCGTTTTGCACGCAACCGGCGCGAATTTTTGACCGACTGCTTCTGCGGATTCGGGGCGATGGGCTTCAGTTCGCTGATGGCGGCGGAGAAGGCGAAGAGCCCGCTGGCGCCGCGGGCGCCGCACTTCCCGGCCAAGGCTAAGGCGATGATCTTTCTGTTCCAGGCGGGCGGGCCGTCGCACCTGGAAACGTTCGATCCCAAGCCGCTCCTGAACCAGTTGCACGGGCAGAAGCGCCCGGAGACGTTCGGGAAGGTGGAGTATCAGAACGTCAACCAGAACTCACGGATTCTGGGCACCAAGCGGACGTTCGCGCGCTACGGCAAGAGCGGGTTGGAGATCAGCGATCTGCTGCCGCATCAGGCCCAGGTGGCCGATGAATTGTGTGTCATCCGGTCGATGCACGGCGACATGGTGGTGCATTCGGCGGCGCAGTATCAGATGATGTCGGGCCGCGTGATTCCGGGCTTCCCGTCGATGGGGAGCTGGGTGACTTACGGATTGGGGACGGTGTCCGATTCGCTGCCGGCGTATGTGGTGATGCCGGATCCGAACGGCACGCCGGAGGCCGGGCAGCCGATGTATACGAACGGATTCTTGCCCGCCGTCTACCAGCCGACGCTGTTCCGTGCCGGGAAACGGCCGGTGTTGAATCTGGACCTGCCGCAGGGCGTGACGATGGACCGCCGGCGGAAGACGATCGACCTGATCCGGCAGTTGAACGAAGCGAATCTGCTGGACGAGGACACGGAGTTCGCGGCGCGGATGTCGGCCTACGACACGGCGTTCAAGATGCAGACGCAGGCGCCCGAGGTGTTCGACCTTTCCAACGAGCCGCAGGAGACGCTGGACATGTACGGCGTGGGCAAGGCCGACACGGACGACTACGGGCGACGCTGCCTGCTGGCGCGGCGCCTGGTGGAGAAGGGCGTGCGGTTCGTGTGTGTGGTGGCCGGCGGCGGCGGCGCGGAGACCGAATGGGACGCGCACTCCGATATCGAGAAGAACCACCTGCGCATGGCGCGGCTGACCGATCAGCCGACCGCGGCGCTGATCAAGGACCTGAAGCGGCGCGGACTGCTGGACGAGACGATCGTGCTGTGGGGCGGCGAGTTCGGCCGTTCTCCGGAATCGGAACGCGGCAGCGGGCGCGACCACCACAACACCGGCTTCACGATGTGGGTGGCCGGCGGCGGGTTCAAGGGCGGATTAGCCTACGGGGCAACGGACGATATCGGGCTGAAAGCCACGGTGAAGCCGGTCCATTTCCGCGACCTGCACGCGACGCTGATTCACCAGCTTGGCCTGCAGCAGGACCAGTTGAGCTACCTGCACCAGGGGCGGCGGGAGCGGCTGACGGAAGTGCATGGGGAGATTTTGAAAGACCTGCTGGTGTGACCCTATTTGGTGTGACCCTATTTGGTGTGAGCCTATTTGGTGTGACCTTATGATGAGACTCAGTTGTCTTTCGCTCAGCTATCAGAACCAGTTTCGCGCCGGGAAGATGGATCTGCCGAAGTTCATCACGGCGGCCCGGGCGCTGGGGTTTGACGGTGTTGACCTGCACATGCAGCACCTGAAGAGCTTCGACCGGATCTACCTGAAACAGTTGCGGCGGATGCTGCTGGACAACGGCATGTCGGTGCCGAGTTTTCCGGTGTCCACCGAGTTCGGGATGTATCCGGAGCGGATACCGGCGGAGATCGAGAAGTGCCGGGTGGGGATGGAAACGGGCCTGTTTCTGGGGGCGCCGCTGGCGCGCGTCTTCGTGGGTTCGACGCCGAAGGATGGCAACCCGGAGGAGGCGTTTCAGCGGGGCGTGGACGCGCTGCGGCGGTGTGCCGAAATCGGCGCCGACATCGGCATGGTGGTGGCGCTGCAGAACCATAGCGGACTCACCAGCACGGGTGACGACATGCTCCGGTTCCACAGAGCGGTGAACCATCCGAACTTCGCGCTGGTGCTCGATACGGGACACTTTACGGGGCGGGACGGCCCGAACGGTCCGAAGATGGCGGGCCATACCTACGACAACTACTACCGGTCGCTGGAGCAGGTGGCGCCGTTGGCGCCGTTTGTGCGGGTGAAGGTGTATGAGACCGATGCGGCGGGTGCCGAGAAGTTCATCGACTACAACCGCGTCTTCCAAATCCTGCGTGGCGTGCACTACAACGGCTTTTGCAGCATGGTGTACGAGGGCAAGGAAGACGAGTTGACGGCGATCCCCCGGGCGGCGCGATTCCTGCGGAAGATGGTTCGCGGCGACTAGGGATTCGGCGATACGATGGAAGACTCATGAGT
Organism: uncultured Solibacteraceae bacterium; assembly: GCA_964430625.1. Classification (GTDB taxonomy): domain Bacteria; phylum Acidobacteriota; class Terriglobia; order Bryobacterales; family Bryobacteraceae. The sequence goes on along the minus strand of CAYSFR010000040.1, from coordinate 69,746 downwards.
GATCCCATCTCCGAGTATTTGCAGTGGAAGAAGCAGGGCGGGGAGTTGCGCGCCCGGGCCAAGCAGGCGATTGAGGTCCGTTTCCGGGAGTTGTTGACGGAGGCGGCGCAGTTGGCCGAGGCGTATAAAGAAGACTTTGGAACCAAGCTGGCGCTGCCGGCGCAGGTGACGTCGTTCCAGTTTAAGGCGGGCGGGAAGAAGCCGGTGAAGAAGTCCGCGGCGCCGGCGGCGAAACCGGCGGCCGCCGCGCCCGCGGCACCTGCCCCGGCGGCGGCGAAGCCGGACCCTAAGCTTGTGGCGCTGGAGAAGCAACTGGCGGCGGCGCGCAAGAAGCTGGAAGCGGCGCAGGCCAAGGGCGCGTCGACGAAGAATCTGGAAGACCGGATTTACGAACTGGAAGACGATCTGCGTCTGGCGACGCAATCTGTGTAGGTGAACATGCCACTTGCTCTGTTGTTCCTGATCTGCGCGGCCGCGGCGGCGCAGGAGATACCCGCGTCCTATGGGAAGTACTGCGCGGCCTGTCATGCCGACCGTGCCACGGGAACCGACCGCGGGCCCGGATTGATCGGCGTGCGCTCGCTGCGGGCGCGGACGGAGGCGCAGATCCGCGCCATCATCCGCAACGGCACGCGCGGCGGAATGCCGGGGTTTCCGCTGAAGGACGCAGAGCTTGATGAGTTAGCGCGGGCGGTGCGCGGCTGGAACGCCTCGGCGTTTGACGCGCACCCGGCGGGCGATGTGGCGGCCGGCAAGGCTACCTTTGAGAAGAAGTGCCTGACGTGCCACATGGCTAAAGGCGTGGGCGGTTCCAACGGACCGGACCTTTCCGGCATCGGCCGCGAGTTCACGGTACAGGAGTTGGACGAGACGCTGCGCAATCCGAATTCGCGGAAGGGGAAGAAGAGCGGGGCGTCGTGTCCGGGTTGGGCGTTCTGCCCGGACGACCCGTGGGGCGTGGTGACGGTGGCAATGCGGGACGGCAGCAGCCTGCGCGGGTTTGCGCGGAGCCGCGGGGCGCATGACCTGCAGTTGCAGACCTTTGACGGCAAGATGCGCCTGCTGACCGATGCGCAGTATACGCGCGTGACGGTGGAGAAGAACTCCTATATGCCGCCGTTTTCCGGCACCGAGGCGGAGCGCCGCGACTTGATCGCGTATCTGAGCACGCTGGCCGGGACCGGGCTTGGCCCGGTGACCGGTGTGCCGCCGGCGAGTGCGGCGGCTATCGCCGCGGTGCAGAAACCGAAGGCGGGCGAATGGCCGGGTTATCACGGGTTGCCGTCGGCCAACCGGCATAGTCCGCTGGCACAGATTACGACGGCAAACGCGGCGCGCCTGAAGCCGGCGTGGAGCTATGCGCTGCCGCATCCGAGCCTGCAAACGACGCCGCTGGTGGCGGACGGAATTATGTACGTCACCGCACCCAATCAGGTGTGCGCGCTGGACAGCGCCTCGGGGCGGGAGATCTGGTGCTGGGTGCGTTCGCGGGGCGACGCCCGGAAGATCTCCGGGGACGCGGCCAAGGGCGCCCAGCGAGGTGCGGCACTGCTGGGGGACCGGGTGTTCTTCGCCACCGATGACGCCCACATGGTGGCGCTGAACCGGTTGACGGGCGCGGTGGTGTGGCAGGTGTATATGCCGACGGGCGACATTGGGAACTACGGGTCGACGGCGGCGCCGCTGGTGGTGGGTGACCTGGTGATCGGGGGCGTGGGGGGCGGCGATGCGCCGTTGCTGGGCTTTATTGCCGCATACCGGGCTACGACCGGCGAAGAGGTATGGCGATTCCGCACGATTCCGAAACGGGGCGAGAAGGGTGCCGAAACCTGGGGCGGGAAGGCGATCGAATTTGGCGGCGGGGCGACGTGGCTGACCGGTTCCTATGATCCGGAGTCCGACACGCTCTATTGGCCGACCGGGAACCCGTATCCGGATACGGACGGGACCGAACGCGGCGGTGACAATCTTTATACGAACTGCGTGGTGGCGCTCGACGCCAAGACCGGCAAACTGAAGTGGCACTTCCAGTTCACCCCGCACGACCTGTGGGACTGGGACGCCACCGAACCGCTGGTGCTGGTGGATGCCAATTTCAAGGGCCGGCCACGGAAACTGCTGCTGCAGGCCAACCGGAACGGGTACTTCTATGTTTTGGACCGGACCACGGGCGAGTACCTGTTGGGGGCGCCGTTTGTGAAACGGCTTACATGGTCGACGGGGTTGACGGCGCAAGGCCGTCCGCAGGTGAACCCGGCGGCCAAGCCGACCCCTGGCGGGACGATGGTTTGTCCGGCGGTGCGCGGGGCGACCAACTGGTATTCGACAGCCTATAACCCGATGACGAAACTGTTCTACGTGATGGCGGTGGAGGATTGCAACCTGTATCGCGCCGCCGGGAGCTGGTTTGTGCCCTACAACGATCCGGCCAATCCGCCGGAGAAAGTGTTGAGGGCATTGGACATAGAGACAGGGAAGATTGTCTGGGAGGTGCCGCAGGTGGGAGCGCCGGAGGCCAACTATTCCGGCGTTCTGACGACGGCGGGCGGGCTGATCTTTTATGGCGAGAGCGGTGGCAGTTTCGCGGCGGCTGACGCCAAGACCGGCAAAACGCTGTGGCATTTCCCCACCGGCCAAGCGTGGAAAGCGTCGCCGATGACCTATCTGGTGAACGGGAAACAGCACGTGGCTATTGCCGCCGGGGGGCAGGTTATCTCCTTCACTTTAGGGAACTAGAAAGCGCTTGCATTTTCGTTACAAGGGGAGCAAACTCAAATCGGAGGCAGTTCCCATGAAACGGTTTACCGCAGTTTTTCTACTTTTTATTGCCGCATCTATCGTGTTGATGGCACAAGGTACGGCACCGCGCATGACCTCGGTGACGCCCGATACGGCCAAGCCCGATGCAGTGATCACGATTGCTGGTGAAAATCTGGACAAGAATTCGGTGAAGGAAGTTTTTCTGACCCTGGGTAAAGACGAAATCAAGCTCCCCATCGTGTCGCAGAAAGCGGACACGTTGGAAGTGAAAGTTCCGGTGACGGTGAAACCGGGGCGCTACGGCCTGATGATCTTGAATGCGGATTGCACGATGTATATCGAACAACCCGTGAAATTGACCGTCGAGTAGCTGAGTCTACCGCCCGCGAGCGCAAGGCACGCGAGGCACCCGCAGGAAGACCGATGACTGCCGCGTTGGCCGCGGCGGGCATCGGTCTTTCGCGTTTGAGCCGGGATAGAATAGCCCGATGCGCCGTCTATTTCTGATCCCGCTGTTGAGTTGCTGGCTGAGCGGGCAACCGCATCCATTGGAGGATCTGGTTACTGCCGCGAGGGAGGGTTCTCCGCGGCTAAAGGGGCTCTTGGCGTCGGGGTTGATCGGCCTGGCCGGGCGGGACGGGGCAGCGGTTTGGGGGCAGGATTTTCTGTTCGCCGTGGAAGCGAGGAGCGCGGCGACGGTATCGATTGACCATGGGCCGCCACAGGCGATGCGCGCGGTGCCGGATTCGCCGTATTGGTACCTGGTGAAGACGCTGCGCCTGGGGACGACGCATCATTATGAGTACTTCGCCGGAGGCCGGTCGCTCGGGTCCTATGACGTGGCTGGGTACAACCCGGACTCCTATCCGCGCTCGGGGGTTCCGAGAGGGGTTTTGTCGGCGCAGAAGACGATGCATAGCCGCATTTACCCGGGGATGTCGGCGAACTACTGGGTGTACGCCAACGCCGGCGTGGATCTGAAGAACGGCGCGCCGCTGATGGTGTGGCAGGACGGCGAGACGCTGGTGGGCAAGCAGGATCCGCTGCGGTTGCGGATGCAGATAGTTACCGACAACCTGGTGGCCAAAAAGTTGATCCCGCCCATGGTGCATGTGCTCATCGCGCCGGGCGAGGGGGGAGCGGCGCGCGGGGCGCGGCCGCGCAGCGTGCAGTACGACACGGTGTCAGACCGCTACGGGCGGTACCTGCTGGAAGAGATTCTGCCCGACGTGGAGAAGGCTTACCGGATCCGCAAGGACGCCTATTCGCGGGCGGTGGCGGGAGCGTCCTCGGGGGCCATTTGCGCGTTCAACGTGGCCTGGTACTTCCCGGGACAGTTCAGCCGCGTGCTCTCCCACATCGGCAGCTTCACGGGGATTCAGTGGCGGCCGGAGGAGGGGCTAGAGGGCGGCTATATCGTGGCTCACCGGGTGCGGCGGGAGGCGCGCAAAAACTTGCGCGTATGGCTTTCCGACGGCGCCGATGACATTGAGAATCAGGCCGGCAGTTGGCCGTTGAACAACATTCAGCTGGCGAATTCGCTGAAGATGAAGGGCTACGATTTCCATTTCCGATTCGGGGAAAGCGCGCACGCGATTGCCCAGGGGGCGATGGATCTGCCGGAGTCGCTGGTGTGGCTGTGGCGCGGGTGGGACGCGGCCAAAACGGCCGAGGTGTACGAAATGGAGGAGAGCGAGAGGGCCAAGCCGCTGTTCCGGGTGAAGATCGCCAATCGCGAGGCGTGGTGATCACTCGATGGCAACGGGGAGTGTGAGGGTCGCCGTGCCGGGCGGAAGGGAGATTGGTTTGGAGACTTGGATGCGAATTGGCTGGTAGGTGATGGACACCACTGAGCCTTCGAAGGGCACATCGGCGCGGACCAGGGCAGTGATCGTCGAATCTGGCTCCGACCACGATTGGCTGTACAGGCTGTCTCCCTTACTGGTGAGTCGTGGCCGGAAGTGATCGGCGGGAGTATTCGCAGGGCGGGGAACCATCAACTGGATGGTGCGCGCGGGCATCGGCGCGGGGACGGTGAATTGGAGATTCTGTTCCCGTCCGCCGGGGTCGACGCGGATTGTGGCGGCGAGTTCCGGGTTCGGCACACCGGGGTAAAACGAGGCGGGATAGGGACTTGGCTCGTACTCCCGCCCACCCGCCCGCAGGATGTACTCACCGGGCGGGACATGCTGGATGCGGAAGCGTCCCTCGGCGTCGCTGCGGCCGGTGATGCTGCCGGGAACCAGTTGGAGTGGTACGTCGCGGGCCGGTGCGCCATCGGGAGTGCGGACGATGCCCTGGAGGTGAAAGTTTGCCCGCATGCGCACGAACTCCTGCCCGCAGGCGCCGGCGAGAAGGGTAATGGTTTCCGGGAGTTTCGTTTCCTCTTGCAAGGTGTAATGCTGCCGCTCCGCGGTGAGTCGGTACGTGCCGGGCTTCAGTTCAGGCCAGAAAAGTGATCCCTTGCCGTCCGGCCGCGCTTGGAAGCGTTCCGCGGCAGTAGCGAGTATCGCTGTGGCCCCGTTGAGCGGCCCGGTCAGCGCGTCATCGACTCGAAGCCGGAACGAGGCATGTTGTGGTTCCCCGGAGGCGAGCTGACGGAAAAAGGAGATGCGGTCCCGGTGGAACCGCTCCGAAAAGGGTCCCGACACCCCGCAGACTTGCGCGAGGAAGTTACCTGCTGCTGCCTCCAGGTAGAACAGGTCGCCGGCGTGGACATCCTGCGACTCCCAGCCATGCCAAACGAACTCATCCCCCGGCGATTTGCCGTAGACGAGGGTGCGCAACTTCATTCGGATGGGATGGAGGCGGTGGTTCTCGTCATCCCCCGAGACCGCCAAACGAGTCTCCGTCGCTTCGGCCAGAACAACCGTCAGGCCCGGCTTGACCGCGGCGCAGGGAGGCAGGATGCCGCACGATGTGCCCCAGGCGGGAAATCCCAGCAGTACTCCCATTACGAAACATGAAAATCGCATGACGACCTGTGATACAGTTTGACAAATCCTGTGTTGCACAGGTGGACTGAATCAACAAGGGGTTAGCGAATGGTTTTTCAGCGAATCGCTATTGCTTTGCTACTTGCCGGCGCTCTGTTCGGACAGGGCGAACGCGGAACATTTAACGGAACTGTCCTCGATCCATCGGGCGCCGCTGTGGCGGGCGCTACGGTCAAGGTATTAAACCCGGCAACGGGTGTTGAGATTACCAGCGCGACGACCGAGGCGGGTGTTTATCGTATGCCGGCGCTGTCGGCGGGCACCTACCGGATCAGCGTCTCCGCGCCCGGGTTCAAAGGCGCCATCCGCGACAATGTCGTGCTGGCCGTTGCGCAGACGTTGACCGTCGACTTCCGGCTGGAAGTGGGCAACATCTCTGACCAGATCACGGTTTCCAGCGAGGCTCCGCTGCTCGAGACCGGTACGGCCGAAATTGGCAGCTACGTATCCAAGAAAGAGTTCGACGCCTGGCCGATCGCGGTCGGCGGCGGACGGCGGCAGATTCAACAGTTCATCTTCACGTCGCTTCCCGGCACCGTGGGCGGGACGTGGCAAGGCTCCATCAACGGCGGCCAGAACTACTCGCACGAGATTCTCATCGATGGCATCTCGGTGGGCCGCATGGACCTGGCTGGCGGCGCGAACTCCGAGTTCAGCCCCTCAGCCGAATCGATCAGCGAATTCAAGATGCAGACCGGAACGGTCAGCGCCCAGTATTCGGGTGGCCAGACTTCAGTGGCCAACTTCGCTACCAAGAGTGGCACGAACCAATTGCACGGATCCGCCTACTACTACGGGCAGAACGACGCCCTACGCGCTAATGCTTTCAACAGCAACGCCGCGGGAATTAAGAGGCAGCCGTTCAAACAGCACAACTATGGCTATTCAGCCGGCGGCCCAGTCATCATTCCGAAAGTCTACGACGGCCGCAATAAGACCTTCTGGTTCCACAACATGGAGCGGACTACGCAGGCAGACTTTAACCAGAGTGGATTTGCCACGTTGCCCACGCCAGAGTTCAAGCAAGGAAATTTCTCGAGCCTACTGAACCCAGCGTTTACGGGCAATGCCAGTTCTGGCACGACGGCTGGAACTGATGCGTTGGGCCGGCCTGTGCAGTTCGGTGCCATCTACGATCCGCGATCGGCAAGGCAAGTGGGCAATACTTGGGTGCGCGATATCTTCCCAGGCAATATCATCCCCCGCAATCGATTTGGTGCTGTGCCTGCAAAGGTACTGGAGTTGGCGCCTATCGACGATCCGATCTTCTCCGGGATGTTGAACAACATGCCGGCCATCGGCACCTGTTGCCCGGAATTCCGGGAACGGATGCTGACCTTCAAGGGCGACCACAATTTCAACTCCAGCCATCGGCTGAGTGGTATGGTCAACCGGAATTTCCGGACACGCTACAACTCGGGCTCGCCGCGTTGGAGCGCGCCTCCGGGATCGCCCACGAATGTATACCAGAATCAGGACACGCCTGGCACGATGGTCCGCTTGGCCTATGACTTCACGTTGACGCCGACGTTGCTGGGACGTGTAAACCTGGGCTACAACCGGTTCGGCAATATGAATGAAAGCGTGTATGTCGATCAGGACTGGCCGGCCAAACTTGGTATGACGAACGTCCCTGGCGTCCATTTTCCGGTGTTGAATTTTGGTGGGCAGCCGTTCCAGGGCGGCGGAATTGGCGCCGGCGGTCGGCTGGGCTCGGGAAACCGGGGTGGCAGTTTCAATGGCTCGACGATTGGCCAAGTCGACATGACGAAGGTCAGTGGAAAGCACAATTTCAAATTCGGATTTGAGAACCGCCGTTATTACTACAACACTCGCAATAAGTCGGGATCGGGCGACTTTAACTTCTCGCCCAACCAGACAGCCTTGCCAGGATTCATCAACCAAACGGGACACAGCTTTGCGAGCTTCCTGCTGGGTGATTACGCATCAACGAGCCGGGGCATTGCAGCGTCCAATTTTGGTCACCGGTGGCGCACTGCCGGATTTTACTTCCAGGATGATTGGAAGGTTACGCCTAAACTGACGCTCAACGTCGGCCTTCGCTGGGAGGTGGTGGGTGGTCTCATTGAAGTGGCCGGGCGTATGTCGGCCATCGACTTCGCACTGGCCAATCCGGGCGCGGGGAACCGTCCGGGCGCTTTGGCGTTTGCTGACGAGCGCGGACGGAAGGGCTTTCAGGAAACGTACTGGAAGCAGATTTCGCCGAAGTTCGGATTCGCCTACGCCGTTACCAACAAGTTGGTTATGCGTGGCGGATATGGCATCAACAACACCCCCGCGATCTCCAATGGATTCGGCTTTGGTGGGACCTTGGGATACAACGGAAACATCGCAGTGAACTCTTCCAATCGCTCGATTCCCTTCGCCGAGGCCCCGTTGGGGAACATTTCGGACCGGTACCCTGACTTCACGGGAACGCTACCGAATAAAGTTCCCACGCTCGCCAATGGGCAGGGTATTGACTACTATCCGATGGCAGGCAATCGCCTTCCCTATGTGCAGAATTGGAACTTCGGGTTACAGTATCAGCTCCCTGCGAGTACCGTACTGGAAGTGAATTACGTGGCCAACAAGGGGACGCGGCTGATCGCCAAAGGGTTCTCTCAGCCCAACAACGTTCCGTTCTCTGCGGTGTCCCAATACGGTGACCTGTTGCCGAGGCCCTGGACGCCTTCGAGTCCGATCCCCGCACCTTATCCCGGCTTCGTTGGGACGAACTTGCAGGCACTGCGACCGCTTCCGCAGTTTACTGGCATTAACGACGTTTTCCCGAACATCGGGAATTCGTCCTACCAAGGGATGCAGGTGCAGGTAACGCGGCACTTCAAAAACGGACTCGCAATTTTGGGTGCCTATACCTGGTCGAAGGCGATTGGACTCACCGACAACGCGATTGACGCAGAAGGCGTGGCCGACGTCTTCAATCGCAACCTGGAACGGAGCATCACTAACTATAACTATCCCCACGTGGCCAAGCTGAGCTGGATTTATGAGCTCCCCATTGGCGTCAACAAGGCTGTCCCGTTAAATCGGATCGTCGACAAGTTCCTTGGTGGCTGGCAGTTGTCCGGCATTCAGAATTGGCGAAGTGGCAACCCGGTATCGATCGCCACTGGCGGTATCAACCTGCCCACGGGCAATGCCGCTCGGCCGGACTTGGTCGCCGGTGTCCCCATCGTCCTCAACTCGGACGCGGGCATCAACTTCCGCGGCATCAACGGCGGCACGGCCTACCTGAACCGTGCGGCGTTCACCAATCCTCCGGTCTTTGCCGGCGGCCAGAACGTCGTTACGCGTCTTGGGACGGTTGGCCCCTACCTGCCCAACATTCGTGACCGGCGCCTCACCACATTCGACGCCAGTATCCAGAAGATCTTCAAGATCGACGAGCAGCGGTTCTTTGAACTGCGCGGTACGTTCCTGAATGCCTTCAACTGGGCCGGCGTCGGCGGACTGAACACGAACCTCACGAGCCCCTTCTTTGGCCAGTTCACCGGCCAGCAACTTGGGCCTCGCAACATTGAACTCGCCCTGCGATTTACGTTCTAATCGAAGGTGATGTCACAACCAACCAAAAGGGATCGGCCGCGGCCGGTCCCCTTATCTATTCCGGGCCTTCCTCCGGCGAATTCCACCTATTCGCAAGCCACCGTTTTTGACCGCTTTGTCTTCGTCTCCGGACAGTTAGGTATCGATCCCCTCACCAACCGGCTTGCCGGCGACGACATGCGCTCCCAGACCCGCCAGGCTTTGGTGAATATTGAACGGATCCTCAAAGAGGCCGGTTCCGGCCTCGATCGTGTCGCGCGGTGCAACCTCTATCTCGCCGACTACAATCGTCTGGGCGAGGCGAACGAGGTTTACCATGAGTTCTTTCCCGATCACAAACCGGCCAAGACGGGCGTGGGCGTTTCCCAGCTCTGGGCAGGCGCCCTGATCGAAATCGAAGTCACGGCCGTGCTCTGATGTGGTTCGCCGTGGCGCTGTTGGCCTCCGCCGCCGTTTGGGGACAGACGGGCAGCGCGGCGTGTGCCGCTTGCCACCGCGAGATTTTTGAAAAGTACAAGCAGTCGGGAATGGCTCGCAGCAGCGGACGTGTGGGCGATGGGCTGGAGCGATTTGATGCGGCTTCGTTCCGTTCCTCGGGAGCCTCCTACCGGGTGACTCCAGACTATCGGGTCGACTACGGCAAAGGAACTTTTGCCATGGAGTGGTTCATCGGGTCGGGGGCCGTGGGGCGCAGCTACGCTGGCTTCGTGGACGGGTTTCTGTTCCAGTCGCCGGCCTCGTATTTCTCGGCGCGGAAAGCGTGGGGTCTTTCGCCCGGTTATTCTACGAAACCATTCGTAGATGTGGCTCGGCCTGTGGAAAGCGCCTGCCTGCAGTGTCACGCCAGCGGCGCGCGCGTCGCGCCGGGTACGGAGAATCAGTACCCCGATCCGCCGTTTGCCGAGGGCGGCGTGAGCTGTGAGCGGTGCCATGGTACCGGGGAGGGCCACCGCGTGGTGAATCCCGCCAAGTTGGCCCCGGCCCGGCGCGATAGCGTTTGCCTGCAGTGCCACCTCACCGGGGCCGCGCGGATCGCCCAGCCCGGCCGCGGCCCGGAAACCTTCCGGGCCGGGGACCTGCTCTCCGATCACCTCATGGTCTTCGTCTGGAGCCGCGCCGGGGAAGAACGCGCCGCCACCGACCATGCCGAACAACTGGCGCGTAGCCGCTGCCAGCAGGCGGCCGGCGACAAACTATGGTGTGGTACCTGTCACGACGCGCACGCCGGGTCCACGCGCCCGGCGGCTTGTCTGGATTGCCACCAGCCTCATCCGCGTGGGGGCGACGATTGCGCGGGCTGCCACATGCCCAAGGCGCAGTCGCGGGAAGGTGAGCATGTCGTGTTTACGGACCATTCGATTCCCCGCAAGCCGGCGCGCGCCAGCGGGCCGCGCGTACTGCAGCCATTCCGCGGCATGGCGCCGTCGGAGAGGGACTGGGCCCTGGCGGAGCGGCGCCGTCCGCTGCTGGAAAAACTGGCCGCCCGCCCGGATGCCGACGTCGCCGTGCTGGTGCAGTTGGCCCAGGTCTACGACGGGGAAGGGAAGGGCGCTCCGCTTTATGAACGGGCGCTCCGCCTGCAGCCCGATCATGCTACCGCGATGGCGAATCTCGGCATCTATCGCATGCGCCAGGGCCGGGTGCGGGAGGCGCTGGCGCTGTGGTCCCAGGTGTTCGCGAAGAATCCAGGGATGCTCAGCGCCGGGCTCAATCTTGCCATGGGCCAGATGCAGGCGGACGACAAGGCCGGGGCGCTGGCCACCCTGCGGCGCGTGCTGCGGTTCCATCCGGACTCGGCCAAGGCGCGGGAGTTGCTGCGCTCCCTGCTATAGCTTGCGGATCTTGATGCTGCGGAACCAGGCGGCGTCCCCGTGGTTCTGCAGGGCGATGGGGCAGCGCTTCTTCGGCTGTTCCGCCAGCGCCTTGTGGATAGGCGACTCCGTGGTCCAACGGGCCGCGGACTTTTCCAGCGTGGTGGCCGCATGGAGTTCGCCCTCCACCACCTTCACGCCGTTCAGCCAGTGTTCGATGTGGTTACCCTTCACCACCAACTTGGACAGGTTGTACTCGCCCACCGGTTTCGCCGCCGCCTGCGATGCGGGGATCATCGAGTACAGCGCACCGGCCTGGTAGTAGGCGCCGCGCCGGGCGTCCGGATGGCCGCCGTTGTCGATCATCTGATACTCAAAGCCGACAATGTACTCCTGTGTCGCCTCTTCCCGTTTCGTCGCTCGCGTGCGCACAGCGTCGTTGGCCAGATCCTCAAACTTCTTGTACTCCTTGATGCGCCGTTCGTTCACATAGAAGCGGTCCTGAATGCGGTACTTCAGGCCGCTGTTGCCCTTGGCCTCAATCTTCCATTCCCAGGTCAGTTCGAAGTCGCCGTAGGTCTCCTTGGAGAAGAGATCCTCGCGGATCTTTGGATGCGGGAGCGATTTCAGCGCACCGTCGTCAATGGCCCAGGAGACGCCGGGGTCGGCCCAGCCCTTCATGGTTTTGCCATCGAAGAGAAGTTTCCAGCCGGCGGCCTTTTCTTCCTTCGTCAGTGTATTGGGGGCATCCGCGGCGAAAAGGCCGGCGGCGCAAAGAGCAAGGAGAAACAGTGATCGCATTGGTTTCAAGGTAGCAGAAGCGGCGTCCGTGGCCACGCCGCCCACTTCATGCCGGCTTCGCCCGAGGGTACGATAGGTGGAGCCGCCGGGCTTCGGATCCGGCGCGACGGAGGCCAAAAGGAGGGCCGAGGTTTGCCGAATCTGCCCGCAGTTTTGTTCCTCGCTCTCGCCCTGGCCGGGGCACTGCCGGCCGCCGACGTTTTGCTCTTCTCCTTCTTCCGCGGAAACGGGGAGACCGGCCTGTACCTGGCGGAGAGTCAGGATGGCCTTCGTTGGACGCCTCTCAACGGTGACAAGCCGCTGTTGGCTCCGCTTGTCGGCGAATCCAAACTGATGCGCGACCCCTCCATTGTCCGTGCACCCGACGGTGTCTTCCACATGGTTTGGACCACATCCTGGCGCGGCGCCACACTCGGCTATGCAAGCTCGCGCGACTTACGCAGTTGGTCGCCGCAGAAGACCATTCCCTGCCTGGCCGAAGCGGTCAACTGCTGGGCGCCGGAGGTTTTCTACGACAAGGCTACGAAGGAGTTCGTGGTTGTCTGGGCTTCCACCGTTCCCGGCAGGTTTCCGGAGACCGCCGGCACCGGGTCCAAGGACTACAACCACCGTTTGTACGCCACCACTACGAAGGACTTCGTACAGTTCAGTTCTCCGCGGCTTTTCTATGAGCCGGGTTTTCAGGTGATCGATGGCGCGCTGTTCCGCTCTGGGGGGAAATACTGGATGGTGGTGAAGAATGAAACGGAAAAGCCGCCGGCAAAGAACCTGTTCCTCACCCAAACGGCGTCACTGGCCGGGCCGTGGTCGCCGCCCTCGGCGCCGATTTCCGGACCACAGTGGGCGGAAGGCGCGAGCCCCGTGCGCATCGGCTCCTATTGGTACGTCTACTTCGACAAGTATCGCGCCAAGAAGTATGGCGCGATTCGCTCCAAGGACCTGAAGACTTGGGACGACGTCACCGATTCCATTGCCATGCCCGCTGGCGTCCGCCACGGCACCGTTTTCCGCGCACCGGCCGCTGTCGTCGATCGGCTACGCCGCTAGGGCTCCGCGCGGAGGAGTTGCACCGTGCCGTTCATTGGCGCCGTGGCCAACGTCTTTCCATCGGGCGCAAACCGCACGGCGTACACCGGGTGCTGAAACGGAATCTTCAGCACTTCGGCACCGGACTCCGGGTCCCACAGCCGTACCGTGTTGTCCGTGGCCGCGGAGGCCAGTCGCCTTCCGTCGGGGTGGAAATCCAGATCATAGATCAGTTCGCTGTGGCCGGCCATTGTCCGCAACAGGTGTCCGTCCGGCAGGCTCCACAGCCGGATGGCGCGATCGTCGCCTGCCGCCGCCAGTTGTTTCCCGCCCGGATGGAATGCGACGGCGCGAATCGCTCCCGTCTGCCCCCGCAGCGTTGCCACCACGGCGCCACTGGCCGTGTCTGCCACCACCAGGTCGCCGCTCGTCCACCCGATCGCCAGCCACCGTGAATCGGGACTGAACGCCAGATCATAAACCTCCCCTTTCCCCTGCGAAAATCCATATTTCGCCTGCCCCTTCCCGGCGTCCCAGAGGCGCGCCGACGCATTCTCTCCGGGGCTGGCCACCCAGCGGCCGTCGGGGCTCCAGGCAATCGCCGCGGCCCGGCCTGTTTTGCGTGTCTCCCAGGTCTGGAGCACCGTGCCGGTCCGTGCATCGGTAATCGGCAACAATCCGTCGTTGCCGCCGCTGGCGATTCGGAGTCCGTCCGGACTCATCGCAACGCGATTGGCCGAACTCTTGTGCGGCTTGCCGGTCCATAGCGTCTGGCCCGACACGCTGTCCCACAACTTGATTTCGCCTCCCCATCCGGACGTGATCATGAACCTTCCGTCGCGCGAAAAATCCAGGCCGTATACGTCACCCTGGTGATTGCGGCCGCCGCTGTTCGGATTGGCCAACTGTCCGCTCCACAGGTGCACCTGGCCGTTGGCGGACCCGGACACAACGGTCTGCCCGTCCGGACTCACCGCCAGTGCCGTCAGTGAACTCACCGGGCTATGTGCCGTCCGGATTGGCGTTGTTCCCACCCAGAACCGCAGCGTCTGGTCGCTGGACGCCGTTACCAGCCAGTCGGAGTTTGGTGCCCACGCCGCGCCGTTCACCCACTGCGGATGCGCATCGATAGTGCGCTGCAACTGAGCGGTCTTGGCGTCGAAATGGCGGACCCTCCCATCCTTCCCGCCCACTGTCACCTGCTTGCCGTTCGGGTGGAACGCCAGCGTTTGGAAGGCCGAATAGGCCCCGTCGTCGGTGGACACTTTGGCCACCACGGGCTCGGCGTCCGCTGTCAAATCCCAGATGCCCAGCCAGGAGTCCCACGTCGCCGCGGCCAGTCTCTGCGAATCGGGGCTGAAGCGAATGGCCGTCACTGGTTTCACTCCAAAGTCGATGGCGCGGCGCCGCGCACCGGTCTGCACATCGTAAAGGCGCACGATGCCAATCACCCCTTGCTGCTCCCGAAGCAGCCACGACGAGGCCGCAATCCACTTTCCGTCCCCGCTCCAATCCACCGCCGTAATGCCGCGGCCGTCGGTGGCGAACTGCGTCAACTCCGCGCCCGTCTCTGTGTTCCACACGCGCCCCGTCCCGTCCGACGACCCGCTCGCCACGCGCGTTCCATCGGGACTGAATGCCGCGCCCCAAACAGCCGCGGTGTGGCCCTGACACTCCCGCAGCAGGCGGCGGGTCGCCGCATCCCACAGGCGCAGCGTCTTGTCCCCGGAGGTGGTCGCCAATCGCCGGCCGTCGCGGCTGAACGCGACGCTCGTCACCGCCGCTTGGTGGGCCTGGAACTCCGCCGCCGCCTGGTTCGCCTGCCGCTGCAGGTAATGCCATTCCCAATGCCGGTGCGGCTCGGGCGCCTGACGCAGCCAGTGTTTCGCCGCCGCCGTCTCATGCAGCCGCAGGGACGCCGATGCCGCCGCAATGGCGGCCAGATACAGCGCATCCTGCGCGGAGAGCGCGGCGGCGATCACAAAGAGGAAAAGGCGCATGGCCCTCAGTGTAGCGTCTCGCGCGCCGCCCGCCTTGTACAAAAATTACCCGTCGACCATGGCTTGTCCCGATGTCTCCCGCGTGGCCAGAAATTCGCTCGGTGTCACCCCGGTGAACCGCCGGAACTCCCGGTTGAAATGCGCCTGATCGTGAAAGCCGCACTCCTGTGCCACGCGTGTCCAGTTCACCGTCGCCGTCTGTGACTCGGCCACCGCATGCTCCAGTCGCACCAGGCGCGCGAACCGCTTCGGCGACAGGCCGATAGCCCGCGTGAACAGCGCAATAAGGTGTTTGTGGCTCATGCCCAACATCCCGCTGATCTCCTGCACCGGTCCCGCCCCGCCCGCTTGCGCAATCATGTCCACCGCTCGCACCACGGCCGCATTCGCCACCGCCCGCCGCCGCGCCAGGAATTCGGCCAACACCGCGAACCGCTCCTCCCAGTCCTGCGTCCCGCGAAGCACCTGATAAACCGGCGCTCCCGCCAACTCCACCACCGTTCCGGTGTACTCCGCTGCTTCCAGTCCCGTGAACGCCGCGGCGTAGGCCGGGTGCAGACTCGCCGTGACGAAGCACGGTGGCTCGGGGCTCTCAATGTACAAGCACTCGTTCTGCAGACCCGACAGCCACGCCGTCCGATGCGTGGAGCGCCGCGCACCGCTGCGATCCAGAATGTGATGTGCCCCGGAGCCCAGGTTGATCATCCACTCCACCGTCCCGCGCGGCAGCACCTTCTCCCGGAACGCGCGCGTGTGGGACTCCACTCCCCACAGCGTCACCACTCCCGGAATCTCCACCGCTTCCGTGAACATCCGCCACGGGCCCGCCGCCGACTCGAACGCCAGCGTCTCCATGTTTAGCGTCCGCGCACAAGCGCCGCCGCCCACTGTGCCAGCAGGGCCGAATCGAGCGGCTCGGCCAACGTCGACAGTGCCCGGTCCACCCGTTCCGCCCCGATGCGCTCCCGGCGCAAATGCAGCAGCGCCTCCGCATAGGCTGGCGTGAACTCCGGGTGCCCCTGCACGCCCACCATGTTGCCCACCTGGAACATTCCCACCGGGCAGTGCACATTGCCCGCAAGCACCACCGCGTCCGGCGGCAACTCCAACACCTGGTCCTGGCAGCTCATCAGCAGCCGGAATTCTCGAGCCGCCGGTTGCATCCATTCCGCCTGCCGCCCCACCGCGAACGTGTGAACGCCAATGCCCCAGCCGTTCGGACTCTTCGCGACCCTTCCGCCCAAGGCTTGTCCCATCATCTGATGGCCGAAACAGACGCCCAGAAACGGCTTCCCGCTGGCGTGAATCCGTCGCGTCAGGGCGGCGAAGGCGTGGATCCAGGGCTCGTCTTCATAGACGCTCGCCTTGGATCCACTGGTCACGTATCCATCGCACTCGTCCAGATCCGCCGGTACTTCGCCCGCCGGCAGATCATACACGCGCCACTCGGCCGGCAGCCACCGCGCGAACATCGCATCGTAGTCGCCCGCAATGTGCCGGACGCTCTCCAGCGTGTGATCGCACTGCAGCAGCCCTAGCCTCATACCGCGCGCAAGTGATACGACTTCGGACGCGTCAATGCATCGAACCCGAGCACACTCAGCGAACAGCCGCGCCCGGTGTCCTTCACGCCCGTCCACGCCAGCGCCGGGTCCAGATAATCGCAACGGTTCATAAACAGCGTCCCCGTCTCGATCTCCGCGCCTAACCGCAGCGCCGCCGCTTCGTCGGTGGTCCAGACGCCCGCGGTGAGCCCGTACGGGCTGTCGTTCATCATCCGCACGGCCTCCTCATCGGAGTCCACGGGCATGATACCCACCACAGGACCGAACGTCTCTTCCATCATCACGCGCATCTGGTGATTCACGTTGGTGAGGATTTGCGGCGCCAGGTAGGGCGTGCCGGCCGCGTCGCGCGGGAACTCCCGCGGGTCGATATGCGCCGTCGCGCCCTGGGCCACCGCCTCGGCGATCTGCGCCCGCACGAACTCCGCCGCACTCGTCTTCACCATCGGCCCCAGCGTCGTCGCCGGATCCAGCGGGTTGTCGAGTTTGTAGGTCCGCGTCAACGTCACCGCGCCTTCCACGAACTTGTCGTAGACGCCACGGTGCACATAGATCCGCTCAATTCCGCAGCAGCACTGGCCGGAATTGAACATCGCCCCGTCCACCAGGTTCTCAATCGCGTCGGCCAGGTTGGCGTCCTCCCGGACATAGGCCGGGTCCTTCCCGCCCAGTTCCAGATTCATGCCGATGAACACGCCGTTCGCCGCCGCCTGAATCTTCCGGCCGCCTTCCACCGATCCGGTGAACGAGACGAAATTCACGCGCCCGGAGCCGATCATCTTTTCCACGTCCGCATGCGCCGCATGCAGCACATTGAAGACGCCATCGGGTAACCCGGCGGCCGCGAAACCAGTGGCGATCCGCTCGGCGCACAGCGGCGTCTGTGACGAATGCTTCAGAATCACGGCGTTCCCGGCCAGAATCGCCGGCACAACCGAATTCACCGCCGCCAGATACGGATAGTTCCACGGCGCAATGGTCAGCACCACGCCTACGGGCTCTTTGCGGATGAAGCGGTTGAACCCGGCGATCGGGGCCACCGCGATATCGGCCAGCGCGCCCGGCGCCGCTTCCATGCCGAACCGCGCCCGCTCGGTGAACCCGCGCCGGATCTCGTTCGGCGTGTAGCGTACCGGCCGCCCCATCTGCCACGTCAACTCTTCGCCAATCGCCTCCGCCGCGGCGTTCATGGCCTCAATGAAACGCGCGATCACCGCGCGCCGCTCCTCGAGCCCCACGCGCGCCCACGCCTTCTGCGCCGCCGCTGCTTTGCTCAACAACTGGTCGATCTGCGCGCCGCTTGCCTGCTCGCGCTCTACGTAGACGCTGCCGTCTACCGGGGAAATCGTCTTCTGGATGCTCATAGCGGTGTCGTGTAAGCCGCCGTAATGCCGCCGTCCACCAGGAACTCGCTACCCGTCACGAAGCTCGATTCCTCGCTCGCCAGATACAGCGCCGCGTAGGCAATCTCCTTCGCCTGGCCGAACCGGCCCATGGGAATGTGCACCAGGCGCCGCTGCCGCTTCTCTTCCGTGTTCAGATACTTCATCAGCAGTTCGGTGTAGAGCGGTCCCGGGCACAGCGCGTTCACGCGGATTCCTTCCCGCGCATGGATCGCCGCCAACTCGCGCGACATGCTCAGCACCGCGCCCTTGCTCGCCGTGTAGGCCAATTGCGGCGTCGCTGCGCCCAGAATCGCCACGAAGGAAGCCGTGTTGATGATCGACCCTCCGCCCGCGCGCCGCAGCGCCGGAATGCCATATTTGCAGCCCAGGAACACGCCCTTCACGTTGATCTGGAACGTCAGGTCCCACACCTCTTCCGACGTCGACATCGCGTCGTCGTCATCGGCGTGGGAAATGCCCGCGTTGTTGAACAGGATGTTCAGCTTCCCATAGGCGTCTTCGGCCGCCTTCACCATGGCCTCGCAATCGGCGGCTTTGGAAACGTCCGCCGTTACGGCGATCGCCTTCCCGCCCGCGGCATTGATCGCCGCCGCCACCTCTTCGTTCGGACCGGCGTTGTAGTCCACCGCCACAATGCTCGCCCCTTCGGCCGCGAACAGCAGGGCGGTTTCCTTGCCGATACCGCCGCCGGCTCCCGTAATCAATGCCACTTTGTCTTTTAATCGCATGTGAAATCTCCGTTCAAATCCGCTCGAAGTAACGGCGGCGTTCCCAATCCGTCACCACGCGCTCAAATGCTTTCTGTTCGGTCCGGTAGAAGTGGGCGTAATGTTCCACCACGTCCGGGCCGAACTGCTCTTTTGCAAACTCGCTCGCCGTAAACAGGTCCACGGCGTGTTCCAGCGTGTAGGGCACCCGCGGCAGCGTCCGCGCCGCATAGACGTCGCCCTCAAAAATCGGCGGCGGCTCGATTTTCCGCCGGATGCCGTCCAGACCCGATGCCACCGACGCCGCAAATGCCAGGTACGGATTGGCGTCCGCCCCCGGTATCCGGCACTCGATCCGCAAACTCTGCCCGTGCCCCACCACGCGAAAACCCGCTGTCCGGTTGTCCCGGCTCCAGGCGATACGCGTCGGCGCCCACGACATGTCCTCGAACCGCTTGTACGAATTGATCGTCGGCGCGTAGAACACCATCATCTCCGCCGCATGCGCCATCCATCCGCCCAGGAACCAGCGGAACTCGTCCGTCTCCCCGGATTCCCCGGAAAACGCATTCCGCCCGTCTTTCCGCAAGCTCAAATGGATGTGGCAGCTGGAACCCGCCTGCCCGTGATGCGGCTTGGCCATGAACGTCACGCTCACGCCCGTCTGGTCGGCAATCTCTTTCATACACTGCTTCAGCAGCGCATGATGATCGGCCATCTGCAGCACTTCCGAATACTTCACATTCACTTCGTGCTGACCCAGCCCCCACTCGCCTTTCGAGCTTTCCACCGCGAAACCCGATGCCCGCAAATGCCGCCGCACTTCCCGAGTGAAGAACTCCTGCCGCGTCCCTTGCAGCAGGTTGTAGTCCTCCAGGTACCACCCCATCGGCTCCAGCTTCTCGTACCCCTTCTTGGCCGCGTTCTTGTACGAATTCCGGTACGCGAAGTATTCCAGTTCGCTCGCTCCCAGCGCCTCGAAACCCATCTCCGCCGCCGCCCGCAACTGCTTCTGCAATATCGATCGCGGCGCCACCGCCACCGCCTGATGCGTCTTGTCGTCCTGCACATTGCAGTGGACGAACGCCGTCTTCTCCTGCCACGACAGGATCTTCAGCGTGCTCATGTCCGGCACCAGATGGAAGTCGCCGTAGCCCAGTTCCCAGTTGGCAAACTGGTAGCCCGGCGTCGGCTCCATCTCCATATCCACCGTCAGCAGATAGTTGCAGGCATGCGTCCCCGCCTGCGCCACTGATTCCAGGAAGAAACCCGCGTCGAACCGCTTCCCCATCAGCCGCCCGTAATGGTCGGTGAAAGCGGCAATTACCGTTTCCACCGCCCCGGTCTGCACCATCTGTTCCAACTCACGAATCTGGGCCGCCAACTGCATGCGGTCTTTCAAAGAGGGGGCGTTGCTCATCCGAATCGGCTCGATACTGCAAGGCTAACACCCGCCCCACGAATGCGCCAAACTCTACCAGTGCGTCAACGAACCGTCCGGCCGGTAGAACACGTTCTTCCGCCCTTCGGTTGTCACCTCCGCCACCAGTTTGCACTTGGTCACATCCAGCGTCACACCCAGCCCCGGCCGGTCGTTCATCAGCGCCTTGCCGTTCTTGAAATCCAGGCACTCCGGCAAGTGCGGCAGCACGCGGTTGGCATAGTTGTACTCCATGATCACCGGCCCCGGAAATGTTCCCAGGCAGTTCACCAGCGCCGCCGTCGCAATCGGCCCCGTAAAGTGCGGAACAATGCCCACCGCGTGCGTTTCGCACATCGCCGCCACCTTCATCATCTCCGTAATCCCGCCCACGTTCGGCAGCGTGGCCCGAATGTAGTCGATGTCGTGGTTCTCCACCAGCCGGTTGAAGTCCCACCGCTGTCCCCACTCCTCGCCGTGCGTCAGCGGAACGTGGGTCATCTGCCGCAGTTTCGGCAGGTCCTGGTGCGCATGCTCGTCCCGCGTCGGGTCTTCCACGAAGTAAGGCTCAAACTCTTCGATCAGCTTGCACGCCCGCACCGCGTCGGCGTAGTCGAAGCGCTGGTGGAAGTCGATGCACCAGTCGCCGTCTTTGCCCACGCCCTCGCGCGCTTCCCGGCAATCGGCGGCCACCTTCCGCACCCGCTCATGCGTGTTGAAAACGCCGCCTGTCTGCGTGTCCCCCGCACCCATTCGGAAGGCCCGGTAGCCGGCCTCCATCGTCGCCCGCGCCCGCTCCCGCAGGCTCAGCCGCTCGTTCGGATTCGTGTTCGCCGGCCGCGCCCCGCCCGTCGCGTAGCACTCCAGATGGTTCCGCACCGCTCCGCCCAGCAACTCGTGCACCGGCACCTTCAGCGCCTTGCCCTTGATGTCCCACAGCGCCAGGTCCATCGCCCCCAGCGCATGGATCTTCTCCCGTCCCGGCGGGTAGAACCAGGCAATGTACATCTCCTGCCAGATCGCTTCAATCCGGAATGGATTCTTGTTGATCAGCGTGCCGGCACACTGCGTCAGTGTATCGGGCATGCCGCCTTCGCCGATCCCCGTGATCCCGGCGTCGGTCTCCACCGTCACCACCATGTCGCTCTGCGCCATGGTCATGTTCCGGTTCGGCGGTTCATAGATCCGTACCCGCGTGATCTTCATCTTCGGCAGCGCGGCCTCGGCATACTGTGTCCCGGCCAGCGTGGCGGCGGCCAGCGATTGGAAAAAATGTCGGCGTTTCATAGCAGCCTATTGGGTATATCAGATTCTTAATGCGTCATGGAGTACACGATGAAATTGATCCCCAACCGGTAGGCCAGTCCCGTCATCGCCTCCGGGTAATCCGCCAGGTCGGCGTGCTCCCACGCATCCCCAATGTCCACGTTCACATTCACCGCCACCACCACCCGGCCCTTCCCGTCCCGTATCCCCTGCCATTGCGGCGGATCCAGCCTCCCCCGCATCCCAAATCCGCCCCCTCGCCCGATACCCAAATGCCGCAATCCGGCAATAAAGAACCGCTCGTTGATGTCGTAGAGCACATGCCAGATCGGGTCGTCGTTCGGCAGATCCTCGATCCCCGCATTCGGCAGAACCCTTTCCATCGTCTGCCGGAACACTTCCATCTCCCCCGGCCCGTAAAAGTCGTCGGTCACCAGGAACCCGCCCCGCTCCAGATACTCCCGCAACCGCTTGGTTTCCGCGTCGCTTAGGTCCCAATAGCCCACCTGCGTCGCGTAGATCCACGGATAGTCGAAGATCCGGTCATCGGTCAGCGGCAGATGGTGCCCCTCGCCGGTGTGAATGCGCGTCAGCCGCTCCAACCCCTGCTTGAAATGCATCTCCGCTTCCGGCCAGTCCTGCCGCCACCACCCGCGCCCGAACCCCCGCCGCATCCCGCCCAGGTCTTTGTACTCCAGCCGCAAAAAACGGAACTCCGCCCGCTCTCCTGTTGGCACCGTCTGCGGCCACAGGAGCATTGCGCCCAGCAGAATCGCCAGCCGGCCCCGTTTCGGCATGGCCCTATTATAGAGTTCATGCTGCGCCGCCAATTCCTCTCCCTCGCTCTCGCCGCTGCTCCCGCCCCTCGCCCCAACATTGTCTTCGTCCTCGTCGACGACCTCCGCTTCGACGAACTCGCCTGCACCGGCCACCCCTTCGCCCAGACCCCTCATGCCGATCGCCTCGCCCGCGAAGGCGCTCTCTTCACCAACGCTTTTGCCGCCACTCCGCTCTGTTCCCCCAGTCGCGCCTCCTTCCTCACCGGCCAGCACCCCCACACCCACGGCATCATCGACAATACGGATCGCTCCCCGCTCTCCCACAAACTCGTCACCTGGCCCCGCCTCCTCCACGACGCCGGCTATGAAACCGCCTTCCTCGGCAAATGGCATATGGGTGTCGATGACTCTCCCCGCCCCGGTTTCGACCATTGGGTCTCCTTCCCCGGCCAGGGCGAGTCCTTCGATCCTCCTCTCAATGTCGACGGCAAGGCCATCCGCCCCAAAGGCTATATCACCGACATCCTTACCGATCATGCCGTCGCTTTCCTGGAGCGCCCTCGCTCCAAGCCCTTCTGCCTCTACCTTTCCCACAAAGCCATCCACCCCAACATCACCCAGGCCGCCGATGGCTCCGTTTCCGGTTCCGGCGCCGCCGATGACTTTAAGGTCGCCCCCCGCCATAAAGACCTCTACGCCGGCATGACCCCTCCCCGCCGCGGCAACTACAAGGTCGTCCCCCACGATAAACCCGCCCTCCTCCAATCCATCCCGGGCGTGGCTCCCCTCTCCCCGGAAACCGCTACCGACGATGCCACCATTCTCAATCGCATGCGCATGACCAAGGCCATCGACGAAGGCCTCGGCCGCCTCCTCGCGTCTCTGGAGAAGTCGAACCAACTCGCCAACACCGCCATCGTCTTCACCTCTGACCACGGCTACTTCTACGGCGAACATTGCCTCAATGCCGAACGCCGCCTCGCCTACGAGGAAACGATACGCATCCCCCTCCTCATCCGCTACCCTCGCGCCTACAAGCCCCGCACCCGTATCGATGCACTCACCATGTCCACTGACCTCTTCTCCCTCTGCCTCGGTTGGGCAGGCCTCCCCGCGCCACAAATCCCCAAACGCGACGCCATCCTCGTCGAGTACTACTCGGATGCCGTCTTCCGCCGCATCCGCAAAATGGGCTACCAGGCGATCCGTACGAAGCGCTGGAAGTACATCCACTACACGGACCGCGAAGGCGCCGACGAACTCTACGACCTCCAGTCCGACCCCTACGAACTCACCAACCGCATCAACGACCCCCGCGCTCCCAAGGCATCCCTCCAGGCCAGGCTGGCGCAGATCAGCGCCGTCCGATAAAATCCCCGCATGGTTCGTCTGCTTCTGGTGTTCTTTCTCAGCCTCGCCCACGCCTTCGCACAGAGCTCCTACGGCCGCGTCACGGGCCGCATCACGGATTCCACGGACGCGCTTGTCTCCGGCGCCGCCATCCGTGCCGTTCAGCAGGGAACCAACGTCACCGTCACTACCTCGTCCAACAACGAGGGGATCTACGAGCTCCTCAATCTCCTCCCCGGCGAATACAAAATCACCATCGAACTCGCCGGCTTCAAAAGATACGAACGGAGCTCCCTTTCTGTTTCCGTTGGCGACGTCCTCACCGTTGACGCCCGCCTCGAAGTCGGTGCCGCCTCGGAAAGCGTCACCGTCACCACCGAATCGCCCCTCATCGAGTCCGCCTCCTCCTCCGTCGGCCAGGTGATCAGCCAGAAACAGCTGAACGAACTCCCGCTCCCCGGCGGCGCTCCGTCGTACCTCATGCAACTTTCCCCCGGCGTCTCCTCCCTCAACGCCCCCACCCACGGCTGGCTCCCGCAGGCCCGCGACTCGGTCGCCAATCTCACCGTTGGCGGCTCCCGTGCCCGCAACTCCGAGTTCCAGCTCGATGGCGCCCCCAATATGGCCCAGTCCGGCAACATCGCCTTCTCCCCGCCCCCGGAAATGATCCAGGAGTTCCGCATCCAGACCGCCGCCTTCGATGCCGCTGTCGGCCGCTTCACCGGCGCCCAGGTCAACATGGTCCCCAAAAGCGGCGGCAACACCTTCCACGGCACCGGCTGGTTCTCCCACCTCTCCCGCCCGTTGATGACCCACCCCTTCTTCGTCAATCGCCAGCTCTACGACACCCGCACCGGCCCCCCCACCGCCGAAAAGCGCTCCTCCCTCTGGCCCGCCACCCGCACCAACCGCGCCCGAACTTCCTTCACCGGCCCCGTCTTCGTCCCCAAACTCTATGACGGCCGCAACAAAACCTTCTTCTCCTACGGCAACGACTTCATGCAGCGCATCTTTCCGGCCCAAGGATTCTCGACCGTCCCCACTCCCGAACAGCGCCGCGGTGACCTCTCCGCCCTCCTCCGCCTCGGTGCCGCCTACCAGGTCTACGACCCCGCCACCGTCGTCCCCGCCCCCAACGGCCGCTTCGCCCGCCAACCCCTCCCCGGTAACATCATCCCCACCTCCCGCCTGAATCCCACCGCCCAAATCCTCCTCCAGCAGTTCCCCCTCCCCAACACCCCCGGTACGGCGGACTTCCGGAACAACTTCCAAAGCCCCCCAGCCAACAGCGTCGACTACGCCGCCCACATGGGCCGCATCGACCAAATCGCCAACGCCAAATGGCGCTTCTACCTCTCCGGTTCCGGTTCCTCTGTCGGCAACACCTCCGGCCAACTCTTCCGCAACACCGCTCGCGGCTTCATCAGCACCAACGAGTACCGCGCCGGCGTCTGGGACAACGTCGTCACCCTTTCCCCAGCCCTCATGCTCAATTGGCGCGTCGCCATCACCCGCAACCGCTCCATCACCAACCCCAGTTCCATCGGCTTCGATCTCAACACCCTGAATTGGCCCAGGTCCTTCACCTCCCAGCTCGATCCCGCCATCACCGCCCTCCCCTTCATCGAGATCGATGGCTACGCCCCCATCAACGACGAAGTCCCCTCGGCCACCTATCTCACCTATCCCTCCACCGCCGGCAGCCTCATGTACGTCCGCGGCTCCCACTCCCTCCGCATGGGCGGCGAGTTTCGCCTCCTTCGCGAGGCCAACTACGGCTATGGCAACTACACCCCGGAGATCGCCTTCGCCGCCGCCTGGACCCGCGGGCCCCTCGACAACTCCCCCGTCGCTCCCATCGGCCAGGGCCTCGCCTCCTTCCTCTTCGGCCTCCCCACCGGCGGCTACATCGACCGCAACGCCTCCTACGCCCAGCAGTCCTCCTATCAGGGCTGGTTTCTCCACGACGATTGGAAACTCACCCGCACCCTCACCGTCAACCTCGGCCTCCGCTGGGAGTACGAAGGCCCCACCACCGAACGCTACAACCGCGCCAATCGTGGCTTTGACTTCACCACCCCCAATCCCATCGAGGCCCAGGCCCGGGCCAGCTACGCCCGCGCCCCTATCCCCCAACTCGCCCCGGCCGATTTCAAAACCCCCGGCGGCATGCTCTTTGCCGGCGTCGGCGATGTCCCCCGCACCCTCTGGAACGCCAACAAACGCAACTTCTCCCCCCGCGTCGGCATCGCCTGGCTCGTCCAGCCCAAACTCTCCATCCGCGCCGGCTACGGCATCTTCTATGAGTCCATGGGCACGGACCGCAACGACGTCGGCCAGCAGGGCTTCGACCAGCGCACCTCCATGGTCCCCTCCAACGACAACGGCCAGACCTTCGTCGCCACACTCTCCAACCCCTTCCCTACCGGCTTCCTCGAGCCTCTCGGTGCCGCCAACGGCCTTCGCACCTTCCTCGGCCGCTCCCCGTCGTTCTTCACCCCCTCCCGCCCCAATGGCTACCTCCAGCGCTGGTCCTTCGTCGTCCAGCGCGAACTCCCCGGCCGCATCCTGGTCGAAGGCGGCTATGCCGGTTCCCGCGGGACCCACTTAGGCGTCGGCTACGACTACGACTCCATCCCTGCCCAATACCTCTCCCGGTCCGCCACCCGGGACCAGGCCACCATTGACTTCCTCACCGCCGCCGTCACCAACCCCTTCCGCGGCATCAGCGAGTTCCAGGGCACCACCTGGTACACCGGCGCCAACCTCGCCCGCTCTCAACTCCTCACCCCCTTCGTCCACATGAACGGCGTCTCCACCACCCTCGCCGATGGCTTCTCCTGGTACCACGCCGGCCACCTCCGCATGGAGCGCCGCTTCGCCAAAGGCTTCTTTATGGGCGCTACCTACACCTGGTCCAAGTTCATGGAGGCCGTCGAACGCCTCAACGCCCAGGATCTTTACCCCCACAAAGTCGTCGCCCCGCAGGATCGACCCCACCACATCGTCATCAACGGCCAGTATGAGTTCCCTTGGGGCAAGCGCGGCCAAAGCCTCACCGAACGCGTCATCGGCGGTTGGAGCGTTCAGGCCATCTACCAGTGGCAGTCCGGCCCGCCCATCGGCTTCGGCAACATCATCTTCAACGGCTCTCTCGCCAACATGGTGCTGCCCTATAGCGATCGCACCGTCGAACGCTGGTTCAACATCGACGCCGGCTTTGACCGCAACCCCGCCAACGCCCTCGCCAACAACCTCCGCACCTTCCCCCTTCGCCAAACCGGTCTCCGCGCCGATGGCTTCAACAACTGGGATCTGTCCCTTTTCAAAAACGTCCGCCTCCGCGAAGGCATCACCCTCCAACTCCGCGCCGAGGCCCAGGACGCTCTCAATCACGCCATGTTCGCCGCCCCCAACACGGCCCCCGTCAATACCCTCTTCGGAACGGTAAACGCCACCATCTGGAGCGAACAGCGCAAGGTCACCGTCGCCGCCAAACTACTCTGGTAGCCCGACGGTCGTCAGCAATCCCGCAATCGCCTGCAGCCATGCCGCCGCCTTGGGCGGCGACATCACCATCGGCAACCCGTTGGCGTTCTGCGTCACCGTCGATTCGGCATCGGCAAAGTTGAAGTTCCGCTGCTTGTTCCGCTCGTCGAGCAGCTTCACGTTCAGGAAAAGCTCTCCCTGCCCGCTCGTCACCGCCTGCGCGCTCTGCAGGTTCTTCCAGCTCACCGTCACCGCCTGCTGATTGCAGTTCCCTTGGATGGACTGAAATTGCAAATGCTCCCGCGATACCGTCAGCGTTGCCCCGTGGATGCCCGTCAGCGTGTGATGGTGGCCCAGCAGAAACGGAAACTTCGCCCCGGCCCGCACCGCCTGCCGTGCCGCCGGCACAAACAGGTCCCACTGCTGCGTCCTGTAGTATCCGGTCGCCAGCAGATGCAGCGCGTCTTTGTTCTGATGATCGGCCCGCAGCATCTCCTGTGCCTGCTGAATCGCCGACGCAAAGTCGCCCCGTTCCAGCGCCGCCACCCCGGTTACCAGCGTGGCTCGCGTCTCGGAAGCCGGCGGAGCCGCGGTGGCTGCCTGCACAGGCTCCGGTTCGGGTGCCGGCGCCGCTGCCGTCTGCGCCAGTCGCGTCAACGGATTTACCGCCGCCGCCTTCTCCTCCGCCACCACCGGCGGGGCTGCCTTCCCACCCCCCTGCCCCGGCCGCAAATACACGTCCCCAATCACGCTCGACACCGTCCACGGCACCTGCCGCCCCTTCGATTCCGTGTACACCCGCTCCCGCACCCGGTTGAACACCTGGTCCAGGCTCAGCCCCGGCTCCCGCAGCGCCGTGATCAGGTGCGATGTGAACAACCCGTTCGCCCCTCGTGGATTATCGTCCGCCGTCTTCCCCGGCGCCGTGGCAAACGCAATCAGCGTCCCTTTCCCGCTTCCCATCGCCGCCAACCCGCCCCCGGCCGACCGCGTCGCCGCAAATGGATTGTTCCGGCACGCATCCAACACCACCACAATCACCCGCGCCCCGGCCTTCTCAATCCGCTCCTGTACCCGCGACGCCGAATACCCCGCATACTTCGCATCCGTCTCGTCCTTGGCGTCGAAATCCGTCGGAACCAGGTAGTTCTCCCCTTCCAGTTGCACCCCGTGCCCGGCGTAGTAGAACAGGGCCGTATCGCCCGGCTTCACCTGCGCCACGAACTTGGAAATCGCCCTGTCCAGGTTCGGCAGCGTCAGGTCGATCGCCGTCTCCACCCGGAAACCCAACTCCGTCAACGAGGCCGCCACCGCCTTCGCATCGTTCGCCGGATTCCGCAGCGGCCACTTCGGGTACGCCCCGTTGCCCACCACCAGCGCCAGTTTCTGCGCCTTCTCAAACCCCAAATCCCGCTGCTGTCCCCATCCCGCCAGCGTTACCAGAACCGTCATCAATAAAAGTCGCATAACCTACTCCGGATCTACCGCAAACGCTTTTTCCCCGTTCATGTACCAGTTTCGATCATCCGCCGTCAGCCGGTACTGCCCGCTGCCGCCGTCGCTATACTGCACCTGCAGCACCACCTGCCCGCCGATGTCCCGAATCCGCCACCGCCCCTGCTGCCCCGCTTTGCCCGCGCTCATCCCGCTCGCCCCGCCCGCATCCACACTCACCATGCTCGAACTCCGGAACCAGTAGCTCCCGTCGGCGTTCAGCATGTGCCGTTTATCGCTGCTCATGCCCTGATACGCGTGAAACTGCCGGATCATCTTCCCTTGCAGTTTCCGCAGCCACTGCTGCGCCAGCGGTGTGTTGTCCGCCAACGGCCCGCCCGCGCCTGCCGCCATCGCCTTCGGCGCCACCGCTCGCAAACTGCCCAGCATTGCCCGCAACTCCCCGTCCCGCCCTGCGATGCGCTCCGCCACTCCGAACGCGATCACCACATTCGCCCGCGTCCCCGACGGCGTAAAGTAAATCTTCAACCCCGCCACCCGTCGCGTCGCCGTATCCACAACCTCCCAGTAGTAAGCCGTTCCGCCCGCAAACTGCTGCCGCTCCCCGGCCCGCCGCACCTGCCCGCCATTCTGCAAAAACGCCTGGCTCAGTTGCCGCACCGAGTTCGCCTCCTCCGCCGCGCTGTAGCCGTCCTGAATCACCGCCAGGTAAACTTCCTCATTGTTCCCCGCGGCGTCCGGCGGAACCAGCATCACGCCATCGGGCGTATCCTGCGCCCGCCATCCCTCCGCCGGCCGGATGCGGAATCCCTTGGCATGTTCATGCACCGTTCCGGCCGCCCCGCTCACCGCCAGCGGATTCCCCGCTCCCATCGCCGCCTGCCGGGTCAGCAGATACTCGCTCCCCTCGCTCACCAGCCGCATCTGGTTTCCCGCCACCGTCGCCGTAAACGAAAAACGGTTTGCCCCGCTCGTAAACACCCCCGCCAACTGCGCGTTCGCCGCCCGCCCGGTCACCGGAAACTCCTGCCCCTGCACCGCGATCGTCCCCGCGTACGCCCCCGCCCCGGTTCCCCGTAGCTCCAGCCGCAGATCCTTCCCCGCAAAGCTCCCCGCAAACGGATCGAATGCCGCCTGCGCCATCGCCGCCACCGCCGCCAGGAGAAGAACTGTCGTTTTGCCCATAACACTCATCAACGCGCGTTTCTCGCCTCTCGTCCTTTGTTAACTCTAAAAAACGGCGATCGGGTTCAACGGCGATCCCGTTCCGCCCTTTACCGAAATCGGCGCCGCCGTCAGCAGAAACTCCCACCGCTTCCGCGCCCCGGCCGCCGCGCTCACCGCCTCCAGGTCGCAGTTATCGAAGATCGGCGTCCCCATCGCCACCAGCAGCAGTTGGTGGATCGGTTGCCGCACTCCCGCCACCTGCGACGGCATCACGTCGCTTGCCGCATCGCTCCCCACCATCGCCACATCCCGCTTCCGCAGCCATGCCGCGCACGACGCGTGCAGCCCCGCCGATCGCATCCCTACATTCCACGGCCCCGCCGCCGCCCGCCGCGCCCACCGCCCCGTCCGCACAAACACCACGTCCCCGGTCCCCACGCGCAGCCCCGCCCGCTTCTCCCAGGCGTCCAGATCCGCCGGGTAGATCGCCGTCCCCGGCTCCAGGTACGGCAGGCCCTTTAACACCGGGAAATCCAGCAGAATTCCCCGCGTCAGTATGCCGTTCTTGAACGCGTTGATCGCCAGTTTCTTCGCCCCTTCGGCGCCTACTTCCTCCTGCGAATACCCGTTGTACATCCGCCCTTCGTAGAACATGTGGCACAGCGAATCCATATGCGTGTGCGCCACCCCGTGGTACAGCACCGAATAGGTATCCACCGAAAACTGTCCCCCCGCCGGATTCGCCCCCGTCGCGTTCATCTCCTGCACAAACGGCCGCTGATTGTCCTCCGCCTTCTCTTTCTCGGTGTCCCGCGCCAGCGAGACAGCCACCCCTTCCCGCACCAGCCGCGCCGCCGCCTTCCGCTTCTCCGCCGTAATCAGGTTCACCGTCCCCAACTGGTCGTCTTTCCCCCACCGCCCCCAGTTGGAGAGCTCCTTCATCCACCGGTCAATCGTCGCCTTATCGGCCTTTTCTTCGGCCAGCAAGGGCAGGGAAGCCAGCAGCGCGCGTCGGGAAATCATAAGCCCCTCAATGTGTCATCGAATACACAACGTAGTTCACGCCCAGCCGGAACGCCAGCGAAGCGTATTTCTCAGGATACTCGGGAATATCGGCCCACTCCCACGCATCCCCCAGGTCCATGTTGAAGAAGATCCCCACAATCACCCGCCCCTTATCATCCAAAATTGCCCGGAAATGCGGTTCGATCCCGCCCCGCTCAATCTGGTCCCCATGCACCACGTTCAATCCCGGCACCCGGAAACGTTCGTTCAAGTCAAACACCGTGTGCAGAATCGCGTCGCTGTCCTGCAACTCCACCGCCTGGCACTCCGGGTAGATCTGGTGCATCCCCTCCATAAAGCTCGCCCACTCATACTCGTTATGGAAGTCGTCGACCACAAAGAACCCGCCCCGGTCGAAATACTGCCGCATCCGCAGTGCCTGCGCCGGCGTTAAACTCCAATCGCCAATCCCCACCGCATAGAGGAACGGCCAGTTGAAGATCTCGTCACTGTCAATATCGACGATCTGCTCCACGCTCCGCGCATTCACCCGCGTCAGCCGCCGTAACCCCGCCAGGAACTGCCGGTCGCTCTTGTTCGCGTCAATCCCCCACCGCGACCGCGAACGGAATCGGAATCCCCCGCCGCCCCGGCCCCCATCCCGGTCGGACCGGTACCGCAGCCGCGCAAACGCAAACTCGGTCTCGTCCCACGCATCCGGCGGATCCTCGGCCGGATCCTGCATCTCCCGCTCGTACATCGCCCATCGCCGCTCCGGCCGGCCCGGTTGTGCCGCCAGCAGCACCACCGCCAGCAACGCCACGACGATGCCACGATACATTTGCATCGTTTCTGATTGTACGCATTCGCGGACCGCGCGATAAACTGAAGAGATGCGCCTTCTGGGTCTTTTGATGTTCGTTTCGGCCATGCTCGCCGGCCAAGCCGCGGATCCTACGCTCCGCTTGAAAATTATGCTCGGCGATGGACGCACCTCCCTCGGCGATATCGACATTACGCTCCTGCAAAGCGTTGCCCCCCTTACCGTTGCCAACTTCCTCGGCTACGTCAACCGCGGTGCCTTCAATAACACCGTCTTCCACCGCTCCGTCCCCGGCTTCGTCCTCCAAACCGGTGGCTACATTCTCAACGGCAACGACTTCACCACCAAGGTCCCTCAGGACGCCCCCGTCCGCAACGAATTTAACGTCTCTAACACCCGCGGCACCATCGCCATGGCCAAACTGGGCAACAACCCCAACAGCGCCACCAGCGAGTTCTTCTTTAACCTTGCCGATAACTCTGCCAACCTGAACGCCCAGAACGGCGGCTTCACCGTTTTCGGCCGCGTCGCCAACGCCGCCAGCCAGGCCGTTGTCGACCGCATCGCCTCCCAGCCCGTCCCGACCTTCTTCCAATCCCCCTGGGACGCCATGCCGCTCTTCAACTACCGCGGCGGCACCCCCGGCGCGGCCAACATCATTATCATCCAGTCCATCACCGCCCTTGACCCCGTTCCCGCACCCTCCATCAGCCAGAACGGCGTCCTTCAGGCGACGGCCTTCGGTGGTGGTGCCAAGACGGCCCCCGGTTCCTATCTGGAAATCTACGGCACCGCCCTTGCCGGCGCCACCCGTACCTGGGCCGATTCGGACTTCCTCGGCTCCGTGGCCCCCATCACGCTCGATGTCGTTCAGGTGACCGTCGGCGGCGTCCGCGCCTACATGAACTTCATCAGCCCCACCCAGGTGAACGTCCAGGTTCCCGAAGGTGTTGCCGCCGGGGACGCCGTCCCCGTGGTGTTGACCTATAACGGCGCCTCCTCCCAGATCGCCACCATCGCCGTCCGTCCCTACAACGGCGGCCTCCTCGCCCCGGCGTCGTTCAAAGTCGGCGACACCCAGTACGTCGCCGCCATCCACTCCGCCAACGGCAAGTTCGTAAGCGGCGGCAACATCCCGGATGTGGAGACTGCCCCGGCGGCCCCCGGCGAAACGCTGATCTTCTACGGTGTCGGTTTCGGCCCCGTGACCCCGAACTTCCCCCCTCTCGGCGGACGCAAAGCCGGCAGCAGCCCCCTGCAGTTGGTTGTGAATCCGGTGAGCTTCAAGTTCGGTGATGCGGAAGCGAAGGTAACCTTCGGTGGCCTCGCCCCGACGTTCATCGGCCTCTACCAGTTCAACGTGGAAGTCCCCGCCGGCCTCTCCGACGGCGACCACAAACTGACGGTCACCCAAGGCGGCGAACCCATCGCCCAGACCCTCTCCATCGCCATCAAAAAATAATTGGTGTCGGGTGCGGCCGACCCCAATTTTAAATATCTTGTTTTCAATGCTATAGCGCGTTTTCCGAAAACAGTTTCCCCCGCTCCCGCAAACAAAAAAGGGCCCCCGTCAGGGGGCCCTTTTCTCAACTCATCTACTCCCGGTCCGGAAGCTCATTCGCCATCTGCTCCAACAGCTTCCGTTCATCTTCGCTGAACCGGTCCTGAAAACGCCGCGACTCCAACAACTTCTTCCGTCCCTCGGCATCTTCCCGCTTCAACAACCGGATCGCGTTCTGCGCCTGTGGCCGCCGTTCCGGTTCAAATGTCTCCCCAAACCGCCGGAACAACTGCCGCACTTCCTGCTGCTTCTCCGGCGTCATCTCCTGAAACCGCGCGTACGACCCTTCCAGCCGCCTGCGCTCCTCCGGCGGAGTATCGGCCCATTCCTTCAGCCGCCGCTCCATCCTCTCTCGCCGCTCCGGAGGCAGTTTCCCCAGCGCTTCCCGTCTCTCCGACGGCGTCATCCGGTTAAACCGCTCCAGCACATCCGGCGGCAACCCTGGCCCCGGCCCCTTCTTCAGGAACCCCGGACCCTTCCGCTTCAACGCCGGCTGCGGATCCGCGCTCGCCGCCCCCGCCAGCAAACAACCCATCGCAATCAAAGGAAGCAGTCGCATCACAGCACTTCCTTCTGCGCGTTGGCCCCGGTGGAATCCGCCGGCGCCACCACTTCAAACTGCTTCAACATCTCCATGTCTTCCAGCGCCCGCTCGGCCTGCTCCACGTCCCGCACATCAATCGTCGCCGTTGGCTCCAAACCAGGAGCCGGCGGCCCATCTCCCCCCACCACAAACACCAGCGCCAACACCGCCGATGCCGCCGCAATCGACAATACCGGCTTCCACGCCGGCTGTCCCTGCAAGTACTCCCGCACCGGGGCCCAGAACCGCTCCCACGCCGGCACCCGATCGATTTCCGCCATCCGCGCATACAGCTTCCGGTCGAAATCTGCCGAGATCGCCTCGGCTTCATACGAATCCATCGCAGCCCATACTTCCATCTGCGCCTTGGCCATCTCCCGGCAATCGGCACAGTACTCCATATGCACTTCCAACATGGCCTTGCGCTCGGCGTCCAACGATCGCGCGCAATAATCCAGCAACACATCCGCGTTGTCGCTCTGCAGCGGGCAGGTCATCTTTGAGTTCAGCATGATCCCATTCCCCCTTATGCCATGTGCGCCAACCGGGCGCGCAAACTTTCATACGCCCGGAACAGCAGCGATTTGACTGCTGACTCCGAACACTCTAATACGGCTGCAATCTGAGAGTATTCCATCTCGTCATACTTGTGCATCAACACGGCGGCCTTCTGTTTCTCCGGCAAACTCTGTATCGCCCGCCGGATCTCCTCAAATTTCGATTCCCGCACCATCGCCTGTTCCGCGCTCGCGCCCCGGTCCGACACCTGCCGCGACATCCCCTCGCTCGTCTCCGCGTCCAGACTCTCCTGCCCGCGCTCATGCCGCCGGTCCCGAATCCAGTTCAACGCCAGATGGCTAGCGATCCGGAACAGCCAGGTTGTAAACTTTGCCGTCGGCTCGTAATTCGCCCGGCTTCGGTACACCCGCAGGAATACCTCCTGCGCCAGTTCCTCGGCCACCGATTGGTTCTGCACCATGCGATACAGGAAATGGATCACCGGCGCCCGGTGCCGCTCCAGCAACAGTGCGAAGCTCTCTGTGTCCCCTTCGCGTACCCGGAGCATCAACTCCGCATCGCGCTCTAATGTGGCAACGGCCATCATGTCTTTCAGAACCCCATCATCCGGCAAAGGTTGCGGCGACATGTTAACTCGAGTCTCTTATCCTATACTTCGGTTCCCGCCGGCCGTTCCATTAGCTCCCGCAAGGCGTCGTGCGGGCTCTTCCCCTGCGTGAAAATCGCATACAACGTCTCCGCAATCGGCATCGTTACCCCTTGCCGCCGCGCCAGTTCCACCGCCGAATAGGTGTTCTCCACCCCCTCAGCGACCATCCGCATCGATCCGGTGATCTCTTCTAAACTCTTCCCTTTCGATAGCTCAACCCCCACCCGCCGGTTCCGGCTCAACTCCCCTGTACACGTCAGGATCAGGTCCCCCAACCCGGCCAAACCCGCCAGCGTCGCCGGCTTCCCGCCCATCGACACCGCCAGTCGCGTAATCTCCGCCAACCCCCTCGTAATCAGTGCCGCCATCGCATTCGACCCCAACCCCAACCCGTGGCACATCCCTGCCGCGATCGCAATCACGTTCTTTAGCGCCGCCCCGATCTCCGCTCCCACCGGGTCCGTGCTCATGTAAAGCCGGAATGTCGGCCCCGTAAACGCCCGTTGTACCTCTTCGCACAACGCCTTCTCCGCCGCCACCACCACCAGCGTCGGCTCTCCCCGAGCCACTTCCCGCGCAAACGACGGCCCGCTTAACACCGCGATCCGGCTGTGCCCCGTCACCTCCGCGATGATCTCCGACATCCGCTTCTGCGTCCCCCGCTCAATCCCCTTCGTCGCGCTCACAATCGGGATATGCGGCGGAATATGCGCCCGCGCGTCGGTGTACACCTGCCGCAGTACCATGCTTGGCATGACCCCCAACACCAGGTCCGCCCCCCGCAGACTCTCTCCCAACGACGAGCTCACATCGATATTCGGTGCCAGACGGAACCCAGGCAAAAATACCCGGTTCTCCCGTACCGCCGCCATCTCCGCCGCCAGATCGGCTTCATACGTCCACAAACTCACCCGCTCGTATCGCGGGGCCAGCACCATCGCCAGCGCCGTCCCCCAACTCCCCCCGCCCAGCACCGTCAGTCGCGTCGAACCCATCCTTAGGCCGCCTTCTTCTTCCCGAACGTAAACACGTTCTCCGTCCCCGCCCGCAACCGTTCAATGTTCGCCGAATGCCGCCAGATGATAAACACGCCCCCCAATAGCGCCGCCACCACCACCGGCGTATCGGGATGATCAATCATCCATACCGCCAGCGGGAACAGTCCCGCCCCCACAATCGACCCCAGCGAAATAAACCGCGTCGCCGCCACCACCAGCACAAACACAATCGTGATCGCCAGCAGCGGCAGCGGGGCCAGGTACGCAAACGCCCCCACAAAACTCGCCACCGCCTTCCCCCCTTGGAACTTCAGCACTGCCGGAAACGCATGCCCCAGAATGACGAAGATCCCCGCCAGCGCCGTCCACATCGGCTCCGCGCTTCCGAACTTCGCCATCAGCCACACCGCCACCCAGCCCTTCAGAATGTCCAGCACCAGCGTCGCCACCCCCAGCGCCCGCCCCGTCGACCGCAGCACATTCGTCGCCCCGATATTCCCCGACCCTTTCGACCGCACGTCTTCCCCTGTCCGCCACCGCACCAGCAGATACCCGAACGGAATTCCGCCAATAAAATAGGCGATCACCAGCATCAATACGGTCATAGGAGTGAATACTCCTCCAATAAGTGATATTTCCCCTGCGCGCTCTCGTACAGGCCAAACTTCGTCGCCGCAAACCGCCCGAACTCCACGCTCGGCAACCCCGCTATCCGCCCCCGCACCGCTGCCAGTCCGTCGGTGGAATCCAGCCGCGCCAGCGTCAGATGCGGACTATACTTCTTCGTCTCCGCCGCCACTCCCAACCCCGCGCACGCCGCGTCCGTCGCCCGGTGCAACTCCCCCAGCCCCGGCCCTGCCTCAATCCCGGCAAACAACACCCGCGGATGATGCGGATTCGGATACCACCCCAGCCCCCGCACACTCACCTCAATCGCCCCTGCCCGCGCCACTCCTCCCAACCCCGCTTTCAGCCGCCCCAACTCCCCCGCCGGCCACTCCCCCACAAACTTCGTCGT
Organism: uncultured Solibacteraceae bacterium; assembly: GCA_964430625.1. Lineage (GTDB taxonomy): Bacteria > Acidobacteriota > Terriglobia > Bryobacterales > Bryobacteraceae. Next base: position 33,022 of record CAYSFR010000040.1, on the reverse strand, counting down.
GATATGCAGATTCTCCGCCCGGCTCCACCGCCACTTCGCCAGCGGACGCAATCCCTCCGCCAGTTCCACCAGCCTGGCCCGCACGTCCCCCGGAATGTCGAGCGCTGTGAAAAGTCGCATCGCCGTGTTAACTTCTCTAGTCTACCCATTGCTCACCGCCCCGCCCAACCCGCCGCTCCCGGAATCCTTCTACCGCCGCGATACCGTCACCGTCGCCCGCGACCTTCTCGGTAAAATGCTCGTCACCCCCGCCTTCGCCGCCCCCATCACCGAAGTCGAAGCCTACCTCGCCACCGATGACCAGGCCGCCCACTCCTTCCGCGGCATCACCCCTCGCACCAAAGTCATCTTCGGCCCCCCCGGCCGTGCCTACGTCTACCTCATCTACGGCATCCACGAATGCCTCAACCTCGTCGCCGAACCCGACGGCACCCCCGGCTGTGTCCTCATTCGCTCCGTCCAGGGCGTCAACGGCCCCGGCCGCCTCACGAAGGCCTTCCACATCACCCGCGCCCACAACGCCACCCCCGTCTTCCTCCCCGATAGCCCCATCCAGGTCACCGACCACGGCTGGCGCCCCGCTTCCATCCAAGTCACCCCACGCATCGGCATCCGCCTCTCCGCCCATCTGCCCCTGCGCTTCCTCGCCACCCATCTGCTACCCTCAAATCGAGATGCTTCCCTCCGCGGTCTTCCGCGCGTGTGACATCCGCGGCCTCGCCGACCGTGACCTCCCCAACGACGGCGTCACCCTCCTCGGACAAGCCCTCGCTACCCATTTCCACTGCCCCGGCGGTCCGAAACTCGTCCTCGCCCGCGATTGCCGCCTCTCCAGCCCCCGCCTCCACACCGCCCTCCTCTCCGGTCTCCTCGCCTCCGGCGCCCACGTCATCGATCTCGGCGTCGTCCCCACCCCCCTCGCCTACTTCGCCGCCGCACACCTCCACGCCCACGCCGCCATCGTCATCACCGGCAGCCATAACCCGCCCGATCATAACGGCTTCAAAATCACGAACCTCCACGGCCAGGCCATCCAGGATCTCCACCTCGCCATCCAACACCGCCACTTTCTCTCCTCTCCCGGTACCTGCACCCCGTTCGATATCCTCCCCGCCTACCTTGACGAACTCACCCTCCAGTTCCCCCTCCCCCGCAAATTGAAGGTCGTCGTCGACTCTGGCAATGGCACCGCCGGCCCTGTCATCGAACAACTCCTCTCCCGCCTCAACTGCCAGTTCCTCTCCCTCTACGGCCAAATGGACGGCCGCTTCCCCAACCACCACCCCGACCCCGCCATCCCTGCCAACCTCTCCCCCCTCTCCAACGCCGTCCGCGCCACCGGTTCCCACCTCGGCATCGCCTTCGATACCGACGCCGACCGCATCGGCGCCGTCGACGAACTCGGTAACCCCATCCTCGCCGACATGCTCCTGCTCCTCTACGCCCGCCCCATCCTCGCCCGCTTCCCCGGCGCCGCCATCATCGGCGATGTCAAATGCAGCCAGACTCTCTTCGAGGAACTCGCCCGCCTCGGCGCCTGCGCCGTCATGTACAAAACAGGCCACGCACTCATTAAGGAGAAAATGAAGGAGCTCGATGCCCCCCTCGCCGGCGAAATGAGCGGCCATATCTTCTTCTCCGACCGCTACTACGGCTTCGACGATGCCCTCTACGCCGCCTGCCGCCTCCTGGAAATCGTCGCCTCCTCCCCCCTCCCCCTCAGCCAGCACCTCTCCGGTCTCCCCGCGCGCTTCTCTACCCCCGAACTCCGCTACCCCGTCCCCGATAGCGAAAAGGAAGCCCTCGTCGCCCGCGTCGCCGCTCGCTTCCGCACCACCCACCCCATCATCGATACCGACGGCGCCCGCGTCCTCTTCCCCCACGGCTGGGGCCTCATCCGCGCCTCCAATACCCAGCCCGCCATCGTCATGCGCCTGGAAGCGTCGACCCCCAACGACCTCGCCAAATACCGCGAACTCTTCGAGTCCGCCCTCGTATCGGAGTCAAAAATGGGCCGGCCTCAGCAAGAGGAGGCCGGCCACTAGTCTTACTGCACCGGGAGAAAAATCCTCCGACTGATCTTCTCTGCCGGCACTCCCTAGCGTCCCACACTTTTTCCCGAAATCGACCTCAGTTCCGGCCGGAAAAGTACGGAATATCTCTCGGAAAAAGTCCGGCTTAGTCGCGCCCCACCGGCACTTCCCGCCGTCCCGATAACGGCTGAAATACCGGTCCGCCGCATACCGCGACCCCTACCTGCTGAAACGCCTGCAGCAAGTTGAAAAGCAACCCGTAGATCACCTGCTCGCTCAATGGCTGCCGCCCCGGCAAACGGAAGTTCGCCGGCACTTCCTTCGCCAACCGAACCCGCAATGCGTCCGGCAACAGATTCCCGCTCCGGTCCCGCTTGTTCCCCACGCTGATCGGCGTCTGCAGTACGTTCCCCGTCGCCCCATCCACGTAAAACTGGCAACGCGAAAACCACCCCAGATTCGCCGGCTCCGCCGCGTCAAACAGCAACAACGGCACCTGCCGCTTCTCCGTCCATATGTCCAGAATCACCGCCCGCGGTGTCTCCTGTATCTCCACCTGGAAATCCGTCTGCTGCGCTACCGTTGCCAGCGCCTCCAAATCGTATTCCAAAAGCACCAATCGGTGCGTGCCAGCCTGCAGCAGTTGCATTCGACCTATTTTAGCGTCTGTTCCACCGCCGCGATAACGATACAGATCACCGCATGCGCAATTATCCCGTACTGTATCCACCGCCGCGTGTATCGAATCACCAGTATGACGTCCTGCAAGATTGGCTCCGCTTGCCATTTTGCCCCCCACCACTCCCCCCGGGGAACCCCGTACACCCCCTCTTCCGTCCTGGTACCGGCCCCACTTCGGTTCCAGTACAGATTCGAAAATTCGCTGGTATTTTTCTAAAGAGTCGCCCCAATGATGCGATATGTCCCTCAGGTGGCAAGTTGTTCAGACCGCCAAATTCCTAGGAGACTCGATCACCAAATGAAGAAGTTTGCGACCATTTTATTGGCCCTTTCCTTCCTGTCCGTCTGTGCGTCGGCCGACGACCACAAGAAAAAGGACGATCACAAGAAAGAAGACAAAAAGAAGCCCCATTAAGCTTCCGTTCTCCCTCTTGCTCACGCCTCGGCCGCCTATCCGCGTCCCAGGCTCTACATCGCTACGAGAGGCTTTCCTTCCAGCGCGCGCCACAGGGTGGCTATTGCGAGCCATACCCAAACGGCACTTGCCGTGGCGACTGCCAGGTTGCTTCTCGTAGCGCTTCCTATTAACGGCAACCCCTGCAACGCATGCATCCCCACAAAATGAGCCACCCGCAAATCCCCACCCTCCCGGCTCCAGTTCACCAACGGTAACCCCACCCCACCGTCCGCTACCCCCACCGCGTGCGCCATCCGCCGCGCCATCACCATCCCCTCCAACGCAAACACCACAAACACCACAATCCCCAACCGGATCCCCCATACATACGCCGTCGGCGCTGCCCGCCACGTCCACCTCCCTACCACCGCCGCCGTCCCAATATTCACCAGAATCGCCACACCCATCGCGTTGAACACCGCCAAATCCACCGGCGTGTCGTCGTTGAAATGGCTCCGCACACCCCGACCCGCCTGCGCCAGAATCACCACAATCTCAAAAATCATCGTCCCCGCCAGCACCCACGCCGCCCGCCTCTTCTCCCTCTCCCCGGCAACCGCCACCGGCCAGTACCACGCCAGCGACCCCAGGTAAATCGCCACCGACGCCGTAAACTTGATCGGCTTGATCCACCGGTTCACCCCGCCCACTTCCGTCCCATCCACCAGCGCCAGCAAGATACACACCGCCAGCAACCCTACATGCGCCATCGCCGTCCGCGCCAGCAGCGGCTCCCGCTTCACCCACTCCTCCCGCCAGTTCATAACGCCCTCCCCCGCAACACCACAAACAGCAGCAACCCCGCCGGCCCAAACAGAAACGTGAGCGGCAACGCCGGCAACACCCGCCACCAGGGCAGGGAATCGCGCTGCCCCTGCTCCACAATCCAAGCGCCCACAAACAAATCAAACGCCAGATAATGCACCCATCCGCCTACCGTTACCCACCGGTCGCGGAACAGCGCCATCACCTCCGCCAGCGTCCCGAACCCGCCCTCGGCCTCCCCGAAATGCAGCGCGATCACCAGCGTGTACACCACCGCAAACCCCACTGCCAGCCACCGCGCCCCCAGCACCCCCCACCGCTTACCCATTCCCGCCACCAGCACCACCCACCCAATCAGCGCCAATGTGTTGCAGACTGAAAAGACACTTTCAGGTTGCATCCGTGAATCCTCTTTTCGTAAAAGTCCACCGCGACGACAATGTTGCCATTATCGTGAATCCCGAAGGCGTCGGCACCGGGGCCCTCTTCCCCGGCGGCCTCGAAGCCCGCGAAGCCATCCCTCAGTCGCACAAAATCACCCTCGCCCCCCTCCCCGCCGGCTCCCCCGTCATCCGCTATGGCGAAGTCATCGGCCACGTCATCAACGACGTCGATTCCGGCCGTTGGATCCGCGAGGACATGCTCACCCTCCCCTCGCCCCCGCCCCTCGATCAACTCTCCCTCGCCACCCGCCACATCCCCACTCCTCCCCCCCTCGATGGCTATACTTTCCAGGGCTATCGCAACCTCGATGGCTCCGCCGGCACCCGCAACCTCCTCGGCATCACCACCACCGTCCAATGCGTCGCCCCCACCGTTGACTACGCCGTTCGTAAAATCGAAGCCGAAATCCTCCCCAAATACCCCAACGTCGACGGCGTCGTCGCCATCACCCACACCTACGGCTGCGGCGTCGCCATCGATGCCCCCGGCGCCCGCATCCCCATCCAAACCCTCGGCCACATCTCCCGCCACGCCAACATCGCCGGCGATCCCCTCGTCGTCAGCCTCGGCTGCGAGAAAATGCAGCCCTCCCGCCTCCTGCCCTTCTTCGAACCCAACGTCATCCGCCTCCAGGACAACCACGGCTTTGCCGCCACCGTCGCCGCCATCTGCGAACAAGCCGAAAAGCGCCTCGCCGATCTCAACAAACGAACCCGCCAGTCCATCCCCGCCAGCGAACTGAATGTCGGCGTCCAGTGCGGCGGCAGCGACGCCTTCAGCGGCGTCACCTGCAACCCCGCCGTCGGCTACTTCGCCGACCTCCTCGTCCGCGCCGGCGGTACCGTCATGTTCAGCGAAGTCACCGAAGTCCGCGACGCCATCCATCTCCTCACCCCCCGCTGCGCTGACGAACCCACCGCCCGCAAACTCATCGAGGAGATGCGCTGGTACGACGAATACCTCGCCCGCGGCTCCGCCGACCGTTCCGCCAACACCACCCCCGGCAATAAACGCGGTGGCCTCGCCAACATCGTCGAAAAGGCCCTCGGCTCGGTCGCCAAGGCCGGCTCCGGCCCCATCCATCACGTCGCCTCCCACGGCGAAAAAGTCACCGCCAAAGGCCTCGTCTTCGCCGCCACCCCCGCCAGCGACTTCATCTGCGGCACCCAGCAGTTGGCCTCCATGAACCTCCACATCTTCACCACCGGCGAAGGCTCCCCCTACGGCCTCGCCATGGTCCCGGTCGCCAAGGTCAGCTCCCGCACCGCCCTCGCCGAAAAATGGCCCGACCTCATCGACGTCGACGCCGGCACCATCGCCACCGGCCACCAGTCCATCGAACAGGTCGGCCGCCACCTGTTCGAATACATGCTCGACGTCGCCAGCGGCCGCAAAAAAACCTGGGCCGAACAGTGGCGCCTCCACAACGCCCTCGCCCCCTTCAACCCCGGCCCCGTCACCTGAGGCCCGCCCTATAGCCGCAAACGGATCACATCCTCCTCCCGGTCTTCAAACTCCAGCGCCGGCCGCCCATCCTCCATCGCCTCGGCCGCCTTCCCCCGGTACCGCATCAACACCGCCGTCACCAGCAGCGGCCCCATCGCCCGCCGCGGCTGGTCTTCGATCCACCCCGCCGTCCTCTCCCCCACCCACGGCACCAGCGCAAACCCGATCACCGCCAGCAGCGCATACACCAACCGCGTGTTCCGGAACCCCGCCCCACGCACGGTAAAGGGAATCTGCCGGTAGTCCAGCAATAGTCCCTCGATCAGCACCGCGTGCGTCAGCACCACCATCCCCGTCACCGCCGCCGGACAGAACACCGCCGTCGGCAACACCACCAGCACCGCCAAATGCAGCCACAGCAGCCGCCGCCCCACCCGCCGCGCCTCCCCCTCCTTCGCCACCGCCAGGAGCCGGAACGGCCAGTTCGCCCCCGCTGCCGCCGGTACCCCGAAAGCCATTCGTAGCGAGACCACCAGCGAATACCCGGCATAAAACGGCAACTGCTCCAGCGATCCGCGCATCGCGCCCACCATCACTCCCGCCCCCGTCAGCCCGATCACCAGCAGTCGGTGTACCTCGCTCCGCCACAACGTCAGAACGCTGAACCGGAACGCCGCCCGCTCCATCGCCGTCGCCCCCTGCCCCAGGATCCACTCCGGCCACCGCCGCCGCTCCGCCCGGCGCGCCAGCGCTCCCTCCATCCCGCGCCGGTACCCAATCCCATACCCCGCCAGCGCTACGGCCATCGCCACCCCCAACGCCCACAATCCCCTCTCCCAGAGCACCGCCGCGCCTAGCTCTCCCCGCCCGATCAACGGCCCGTACATCGCCGCAAACCACACCGGCGGGGACCACTCCCACCGCGCCCGCGTCATCCACATCCCCAGGATCCCCAGCCCCGCCACCGCCCGCGCCACCGTCGATACCCCGCCGAACCACGCCCCCGGCACCACCGCGATCAATACCCCCATCAACGAAAAACAACTGCAGAACATGAACACGCTCCCCGCCGCCAGCACCACAAAATGCGCCCCCGCCAGCCGGAAAAACGGCCCGATACTCGATTGGTCCGCCGTCACCACCATCGGAAAGATCAGCATCGACCCCGCGTTCACGTCCACAATAAACACCCCTGCCACCATCCCGATCGCCGCCAGGCTCGCCAGAAACACGCTCCGTGCCCCCACCGGCAACGGCCCCAGATTCAGCCGGTCCGCCGTGTCCGGCAATATCCGGTCCCACTTCCACAGCGTCACCAGCCCCGTCACCGCCATCGAAAACACCAGCAGCATGTACCCGTCTCCCACCGCCCGCGGATACGGATCCTCCACAATCTTCACCCCGCGAAAATACCGCAACAGCGACGAATACTTGTCCAGCAAACCCAGCGCCAGAAACACCCCCGGCGACGCCAGCAACGCCAGCAACGCCCCCAGGCTCATGTCCACGTCGCCCTCGTCCTCGCCCCCCGCCCGCGCCAGGCGCCGCGCAAAATGCCCCACCAGTGTCCGGAACACCCTAGGCCGCCTCGATCGCCGCGACAATGTTCCGTGCCGTCTGCGCCGTGTCCGTCTGCTCGGCCATCTGCACAAATGCATCCTCCAGCCGGGTGTACCCCAACTGTGCCAGCGTCTCCCCCATGTCCCCCGCAGCGATCTGTTTTCCCTTCCGCAACAGCACCAGATGGTTGCACAGCCGTTCCACCACCTCAATCGCCGGACTCGCAAAAAAGATCGCCTTCCCCGCCGCCGCCAGCTGCTCGATCACCTGCCGCAACACAATCCCGCTCGATACATCCAGCCCCGTAAACGGCTCGTCCAAGATCAGTAAATCCGGGTTGTGCATCGTCGCGCTGATCAGCGCGATCCGCTGCCGCATCCCCTTGGAATAGGATCCAATCGTCGCGTCCCGGTAGGCGTAGATCGTAAACGCCTCCAGCATCGCCTTCGCCTTCCCCTCAAACACCCGCCGCGGGATCTCCCGCAGCGTCGCCACCAGCTCTAGATACTCCCACCCCGTCAGAAACCCGTACAACTGCGCCTCTTCCGGCACATACCCGATCGCCCGCTTATACCCCGTCAGATCCTCCCGCACCGGCCGCCCCTGAAACAGAATCTCCCCGCCCGATGGCTCCAGCAACCCCGTGATCATCTTCACCGTCGTGCTCTTCCCGGACCCGTTCGGCCCCAGGTACCCCAGCACATCCCCCCGCGAAATGGCGAAGTTCACCCCATCGACAGCCAGCAGGCTCCCGTAACGTTTGGACAGTTGACGCACTTCCAGGATCGGCACGATTCCCCAATAGACTCCCGCCGCCCCGGGAAAGTTCCCGCTATCCCCGCCGCGCCAGCATCTTCTCCAGATTCGCCTTCACCTCGCCCCATTCCTCCGCAATCACCGAAAAATACACCGTGTCCCTCACATGCCCCGGCACCACCATGTGCCGCCGCAACGTCCCCTCCTCCTTCGCCCCCACCCGCCGGATCGCCGCCTGCGATCGCACGTTCCGCGAGTCCGTCTTCAGCTCCACCCGGTTCATCCCCATCACTTCAAACCCGTGCCGGAACAGCAGATACTTGCACTCCGTGTTCACCGCCGTCCGCTGAAACTCTACCCCGTACCACGTCGACCCGATCTCCACCCGCTTATGCGCCGGCTCATAGTTCATATAGCGCGTGCAGCCCGCCACCCGTCCGCTCGCCACATGGATCACCGCGAACGCCTGCTGCGTCGGCCCCCCGGCGGCTCCGATAAACCCCGCCATCTCCTCTCGCGTCGTCACCTGCGACAGCATATAGGACCACAACGAAGGCTCAAATCCAATAGCGCACAATCCGTCCAAATGCGCCATCGTCAACGGCTCCAGCCGCACACTCTCACCCACTAACGTTACAGGAGTCAGCATGACCCATTTTCCGCTACCATATTCCCCATGTCCATCTCGCGCCGCGCCTTCCTCGCCACCCCTGCCCTTGCCCTCGCCCAGCCCAAACCTCGCCCCAATATCCTCGTCATCTACGCCGACGACATGAGCTACCGCACCATCCGCGCCCTCAATAACTCCGAAGTCAAAACCCCCAATCTCGATAAACTCGTCGCCCGCGGTACCGCCTTCACTCACGCCTCCATCATGGGCGGCCTCCAGCCCGCCGTCTGCGTCCCCTCCCGCGCCATGCTCATGAGCGGCCAGAATACCTTCCACGTCACCGCCAACGTCGAAAAACAGAAGGCGTGGGGCGAACCCAAACCCTTCGATATGTGGCCCGAACTCCTCGCCAAAAACGGCTACCAGACCATCGGCATCGGCAAATGGCACAACGGCCCCGCTCTCTTCCACCGCGCCTTCCAGAAAGGCGGCCCCATCCTCTTCGGCGGCATGTCCAACCACTACCAGACACCCATCCACGAGTTCAATCCCTCCCAGCAGTACCCCAAGACAGAGGTCAAACCCCGCCCCGCCCACTCCAGCGAAATCTTCGCCTCCGCCGCCATCGACCACATCAAAAAACGCGACAAATCCAAACCCTTCGCCCTCTACCTCGCCTTCACCGCACCCCACGACCCCCGCCAGCCTCCCAAAGAATTTAAAGATCTCTACCCGGAAGACAAAATCCGCATCCCACCCAACTTCCTCCCCCAACACCCCTTCGATAACGGCGAACTCAAGGTCCGCGACGAAGCCCTCCTCCCTTGGCCCCGTACCCAGGAAGCCATCCGCAAGGAACGCTCGGACTACTACGCCATGATCTCCCACATGGATGCCCAGATCGGCCGCATCTTCGATACCCTCGACCGCGAAGGCCTCACCAGAGATACCCTCATCGTCTTTGCCGGCGATAACGGCCTCGCCGTCGGCCAGCACGGCCTCCTCGGCAAACAGAACCTCTACGACCACTCCATCCGCGTCCCCCTCATCCTCGCCGGCCCCGGTATCCCCGTCAACCTCCGCACCGATACCCTGGTCTACCTCTTCGACATCTTCCCCACCCTCTGCGATCTCCTCCGCCTACCCATCCCTCCCACCGTCGACGGCAAAAGCTTCCTCCCCGTCCTCAAGGACCCCAAACATCGCACCCGCGATGGCATGGTCTACGCCTACCGCCACTTCCAGCGCGCCCTCCGTACTACCCGCTGGAAATACATCCGCTACAACGCCAACGGCGTCCAGAACCGCCAGCTGTTTGACCTCCTCGCCGATCCCTACGAAGTCACCAACGTCATCGACAAACCGGAACTCGCCGAAACCGTCAACCAGCTCGATCTCCTCCTCCGCCTCTATCTCAAACAGAACGGCGACGCCCTCGATCTCACCAAACCCGATTGGGGCTGGCGCCCCGCCTAGCCTTCCGTAGGAGGCGCGGGATACTTAGTCGCGGAAGATCTTCGCCTTATCCCACTTCCTGATCGTATCGGCCACCAGCCCCCGCACCCGCTCGTTGACGGCCTTCCGGTACCGCTCCGCCTTGTCCCCGTCAAACCGCACATACCCCTGGTTCGGCTGGTACAGAATGATCGACGAGGGGAATGGATAGGCAAACCACGTCGACGGCGCCGGCCGCGCCGTCGCCAGGTCGTTGGAGTACCGCTTGGCATCCACCAGCTTCGGGTCCACCGCCTGCACATACGCCGTCTCGTTCCAACCCGCGTGCCCCCCGTCTTCCCCGAAGATCTCCTTGGTCAGGTCGCTCGCCAGGCTCCACCAGTTGATCACCATCACCCGTACCCGCAGCCGCGAACCCACATCCGTCGCAATCCCTTCCAGAATGGCCGTCTGCGGCCCCCCGTGCCCGTTCACCAGAATCAGGTTCTTAAACCCGTGCCCCGCCCAGCCCTCCAGCACGTCGGTCAGGAAGGCGCGGTAATGGCTCTCCTTAATCGAAAAGGAGCCCGCGTAGGGCGCCAGCGCCCCGGTCACCCCATACGGCAGCACCGGCGCGTAGACCGCGTTCAGCGGCTCCGCGATCGCCTTCACAATCGCCTCCGGTGCCGTGTTGTCGGCCCCGTTGTTGATCACCCCGTGCGCCTCCATCGTCCCCACCGGAATCAGAATCGTCTCAATCTTCTCCGGAACAAACTCCTGGAACTCCATCCAGTTGATATCGTTCAGCGACCGCGTCTTCGGCTGCGCCGCCAGCCCCACCGCCATCACCAGCCACAGCAGTCTCACGCCCCCGCCCTCCGGTTATGCGTGAAGAACCCCAGCGGTGCCGCCGTCATCTGCTTCGTCGCAAAGTAGATCTGTCCCGCGTGCAGCGAGAAGTGCTCGGTCGTCTTGAAAATCGCCTCCAGCACCGTCATCTCCCGGTTCTGCACCACAATCCGTTCCCCCAGCCGCTCTTCACTCACCCCGCTGATCACCTCCGCCGCGTCCGCCACCGCCGCCGCCAGCAACTCCCGCAACTCGCCTCCACCCTCGGCGTTGAACTCCTCGTCTCGTAACCGCACGTCGGCTTCCCCCAGAATCGCGTGCCGCGTGTACTGCCGCAGGTTGCCCGCCAGATGCATCACCAAGTTGCCCACCGCGTTCTCGCTCTCGCTCCCCCGCGCCCAGATCTGCTCGGCCGTCAGCTTTCCCAAACACACGTCAATCCGTCCCCCATGTTGCCGTAGCGTTGTCGCTGCCGCGCTTGTGAATAATGTGCCTGTCATCGCTGCTCCTTTCTCAATGGAACCACAGCTGCCAGCAAAAAAGGCCTCCCGCTTTCGAGGCAGGCCCTTTACCCCCCGGCGGCTGCCAGGATAATCAAAACAAGAAACTACTTCCGGCGCGAACGGGCTGCGGCAATCCCCGCGCCACCCAACAGCACCAGGGCGTACGTCCCGGGTTCCGGAACCGGATCGTAGGCGCCCTGTGCCATCAGACCCATCACCGAGCCTTCCGGCAAACCCTCGTTCTCCACCGTAGCCGTCAGTACCGAGTCCGCCGCAAAGGTCACGCCCAGGGTGTTCGTGCTCGTGTAACACGTCGCGTTGGGACTACCCGCGCCGCAATCGGTCGTTCCCGTCAGGCTCCCGTTGGTGATGCTCCACGCCACCGCGTTATCGGCCGCGTATTGGAGGGTCAACGCCCCCCCGTGCCTGCCAACGCCCCCAGGTTCAGTGTAAAAACGAAGGTGCCCGAATCATGGCCTGGATTGTCTCGTTCACCTATCCACATCGCATCCCCAACGGGGGCAACCCACGTAACCGGAATGACGGCTGGGACACCGCAGGATTGCTGTTTACCTGCCAAGGCGCTACACCAGTGCTTACGGAGATCGGGGCGGCCATCAAGCCTGCCGCTGCTGCCGCAAGAATAATGAGCTGCTTCATCTGCAACTTCCCTCCTGATGGGGATCGCGAATTGGATGACAGGTCATGCGATCTCCCTGTTCGCCTCCAACAAAATCGGGCTTACCGACAATCTGGCATGCGGCGACTTTACATGGATCAACCAGGCGCGGGAGCCGGATGGAATCCATCATTCGGCCGCCTCCGGTTCTCCCCTCGCCAGAGAAGGAATGACCCGTGCCGGTCCAGCGTCACCCTCCGGTCTGCAGCCCCGCCTACTGCACCGCTTCCTTCAACTGCTGCAACAGCGCCCTCGCCGCCAGCGACGGATGCCGGATCCGCAGCGCCGCCGGATCCACCTTCCGCTCCGCCAGATACTCCACAAAATAGTCGATGTTCTCCGAACATTCCGCCCGCCCCGCGATCGAGTCGCACTGCCCGTCTTCACACTGACACACATCGGCAAACGTCCGGTGCAACTTCGCCGCCGCCAGCGCCGCTGTCGCCTCCTCCCGGTGCTCGGCAAACCACGCCGCAATCACCCCCTCATGCACCAGCCGCTCGGAGACGTCTTCAATCGTCTCCGACAGGTCCATTACCTCCCGCAATAGCCGCGAACGCTCCACATCGGTCGTATCGTCCTCGTCGATGCGGTCCATCCGCTCCTTCACCGCCCTGCCCACCGGCTTCGGCTTTTCCTTCTTCTTCTGCTCCACCAGCGGCTTGGCCTGCTTCTGCCACTTCCCGAGCACCGCCTCGGCTGCCTTCTCGTCCCCGGCCGCCACCGCATCCCGCGCCGCTGCCTGCAACTCGTCCCGCTTCTCCAGCGCCTGCAATGCCCGCGCCCCCTCCAGCGCATCCACCGGCCCCCAGCACCGTACCGCCGCCTCCCCCGTCATCTCCCGGCACCACTGCGCCGCTTCTTCCTTGTCCTGCATCGCCATCAGCCGCGCCGCCCCGATCTGAAACACCGCCCGCGAAGCCTCGTCCCGCACCGCCGCGCTCACCCGCCTCGCCGCCACCAGAAACTCCCGCCGCTCACTCCCGTACTTCTCCACCGGCAGCCTCTCGGCCGTCATCAGCAGCGTCTCCACTTGGAACACCGGCGGCTCGGCATGCGACGCCCGCTCAATCTGTTCCAGCAGGGCCACCACCGTGATTGCTGCCGCTAGCATCATCTCTCTCTCTCAACCAATACGCGCAACTCCCGCAGCAAAAGGCGCGCCCCCAACGACGGATGCCGCACCCGCAGATGGTCCGGGTCTATCCGGTTCTTGACAATGAACTCCACCAGTTCATCCATGCTCTCCAGGCAACTCTCGTCCCGGCACAACCCCAGCGACGCGTCCAGCAACTCCGCTGCCTTCGTCGCCATCCCCGTCGCCCCCTCCGCCGTAAACCACGCCGTCAAATAGGTCTGCAACTGCAGCCGCCGCGCGTAGTTCCTCATCCGCGGCGTCGCCTCCAGCACCTTCACCAGCCGCGTCGACCGCTCTCCCGGCGGCAACGCCAGGTCATCGGCCGCTGCATACAACTCCTCCGCCCGGTCCACCGCCGGCGCCTCCTCCGGCCCCTCCCCCTCGTCCCGGTTCACCCGCGGCGCCTGCCGCAACCGCGCCGCCGCCTCCCGCGCCAGCCCCAGGTTGAACGGCGCCACTACCCGTGCCGCCTTGTCCAGCAGCGCCACGTCCTCTTCCCCCGCGTTCCGCCCCGGAAAGGACGTCATCAGTAACTGCAGAATCTCCGCCCCCTCTTCCGGCGCTGCCGTCATCAACTCCAGTGCCGCCGGTATCTGAAAGGCCCCCGTCTGCAATCCCTTCTTTACCGTCCCCCTGCGGTCCTCCGCCTGTTGGGCCAAAAACTGCCAGCACCGCCCCCGGTAATCCGCCCGCCACTTCGCCGTCTGCCGCACCGGAATCCGCAAACAGATCTGCTCGGCCTCCTCCCAGTCCTGCCGCGCCAGCAGATGCGCCACCCCGGCCAAATAGAAATACTTCGGCTCCTCCTCCCGCACCGCCTCCAGCAACGAAACCGACGACCGCAATAGCTCCCGCCGCTTCTCTCCCAACGGCAGTACCTCCGCCGCCGAAATCATCGTGTCGATATGCGCCAGCGGCGCCTGATTTCGCGATGTCCGCTCCAGCCGGACCAGGATCTCCTCCCAGTCGGCTCCCCGCAAACTCATCGCCAGTAGCAACAGTGCAATCCGCATGCGTTTCGCACTGATAGAGTAACAGGAACCCCCATGCGTCTAGCGTTCCTACTCTCACTTTTCATCGCCGTAAACGCCCAGCCCGCCAGCGAACTCAACTTCACCAAAGCCATCGGCGAAGTGAAGGACCTCCCCGCCGAACTCGGCGCCGCCCTCCGCGCCGAAGCCGCTACCCACCTCGCCAAACGCCCCTCCCTCCCCACCCCCGCCGCCATCCAGGCCCGCGCCGCTCAGTTCCGCAAACAACTCATCGCCAACATCGGCGGTCTCCCCGAAAAGACCCCTCTTAACCCCCGCATCACCGGCACCATCGAGCGCGAGCACTTCCGCATCGAAAAGGTGATCTTCGAAAGCAAGCCCGGCTTCTTCGTCACCGCCAATCTCTACCTCCCCAGGAACGGCAAAGCCCCCTATCCCGCCATCCTCTTCCCCCTCGGCCACGAACCCGGCGCCAAAGCCCACGAAGCCTGGCAGTACGTCCTCGGCAGCCTCGCCACCAAAGGCTTCGTCGCCCTCGCTTGGGACCCCATCGGCCAGGGCGAACGCATTCAGTTCTACAACCCCGCCACCAAAAACTCCAGCCTCGTCCAGTCCACCCGCGAACACTCCACCCTCGGCGTCCAAACCCTCCTCACCGGCGAATCTTTTGCCCGCTACACCATCCACGATGGCATCCGCGCCCTCGACTACCTCGCCTCCCGCCCCGAAGTCGACCCCACCCGCATCGGCGTTACCGGCAACTCCGGCGGCGGTACCCATACCGCCTACCTCGCCGCCCTCGACGATCGCCTCAAGGTCGCCGCCCCCAGTTGCTACATCACCAGTTGGAGCCGCCTCCTCGCCCAACTCGGCCCCCAGGACGCCGAACAGAACCTCCCGCCCTTCTTAAACCTCGGCTACGACTTCCCTGACTTCCTCTACGCCTTCGCCCCCAAACCCTACCTCGTCCTTGCCGCCATCCGTGACTTCTTCCCCATCGGCGGCGCCCGCGCCACCTTCGTGGAAGCCCGCGCTGCCTACAAGACCCTCGATGCCGCCGCCAAAATCGAAAAGGTGGAGGCCGACGACGGCCACGGCTACACCCTCCCCCGCCGCCTCGCCGCCTACCAGTGGTTCAGCAAATGGCTCAAAGGCGTCGATGACGACGGCGTCGAACCCCAGTTCCCCCTCGCCTCCGAAGCCGAACTCCAATGCACCACTACCGGCCAGGTCTCCACCGCCCTCCAGAGTAAGGATGTCTATACCCTCAACCAGGAACGAGCCCGCTCCCTCATGGCCAAAACCCCGGGGAACGCCGTCGCCACCGCCCGCCGCCTCTCCGGCTACCGCCCCCCGGCCGCCCAGGGGAAGGCGACCCACTACGGAACCCTCAAGAAGCCCACCTACCAGATCGAGAAGATTGTCTATGAGAGCGAGCCCGGCATCCGTATCCCCGCCATCCTCGCCGTTCCCGCAACCGCGGCATCCGCAAGGCGTAAGGCCGTCCTCTACGTTGAAGGCACTGGCAAGGCCGCCGTCGCCGGGAAACTCGAAGCCCACATGCAAGCCGGCGAGATCGTCATGGCCATCGACATCCGCGGCCTCGGCGAACTGACCCCGGAAGGCCGCGCCAATGACCCCCTCTTGGGTGACTCGTCCAACATCACCCTCGCCCTCCTCCTCGGCCGTAGCATGGTCGCCATGCGCGCCCAGGACATCGTGGCCGCGGTCAATATCCTCTCCCGCCACCCCCAAGTCGACCCCGGGAACATCACTGCCATCGCCACCGGCCGCGCCACGCCCCCGCTCCGTTACGCCGCCGCCTTCGACCCCCGCATCAAGTCCCCGCGCTTCGAAGGCGGCATGACCTCCTACCAGGAGGTCCTCAACCAGCGCACCCCCGCCCAACTCTTCGAGCACGTCGTCCCCGGCGCCATCCGCCACTACGACCTCAAAGACCTCCAATAAAGACGCACTCCGATGCGCCAGTCTACCGTGTTCCTGCAGGCGGCATTGAACGGCGACCGGATTCACCCCGCCGCCCCGCGGACCCCGGCCGCCATCGCGTTGGCGGCTCTCGCGGCCCGGAACGCCGGCGCGCACTCGGTGCATGTCCATGCCTTCGACGACGCCGGAAAGGAAACCCTCCACGGCGCCTCCTGCGCCGCGGTCCTCCGCGCCGTTCGCGCCCTCTGCCCGGAAACGCCGGTCTCGCTAACAACATCAGCCACCATCGAAGCCGACCCGGCCAAACGCCAACAACTCGTCGCCGCCTGGGACGTCCTGCCCGATCTCGTCACCGCCAACCAGGGCGAGCCCGGCATCGTCCCGCTCTGCCACCTGCTGCTGTCCCGCGGCGTGCAGATCGAGGCCGGTCTGCTCACCACCGGGGACGCGCACGCCTTTGTGCGTTCCGGCTTGGCGGAGCAGTGCCGGCGCGTCCTCATCGAGCCTCTCGACGAGGATCCAGCCGTGGCCGTTCGCCACGCCGCCGCCATCGACGAGATCCTTCGCTCGGCCGGGATCACCCTGCCCCGGGTCTACCACGGCTACGGCATCGCCTGTTGGGCCGTGAACCAATTCGGGCTGGCGCAAGGCGAAGGCATCCGCACCGGATTGGAGGATGTTACCCTCCTGCCCGATGGCGCACCCGCGCCGGACAACGCCAGCCTCGTCACCGCCGCCGTGTCGTTGATCCGCGCGTCCCGGAAATAAAACGGCCGCGCCCGAAAGCGCGGCCGTTGTCTTCAGAAAGGCTGCGAACTAGAGAACCGAGTCGGTCCAGTTCTCCAGCAACTGCTTGATCCGGCCCGTGAACATGTCGGCCAGCGCCCCGTCGATCAGGCGATGGTCGAAGGTCAAGGCAAGGTAGCAGATGGAGCGGATCGCGATGGCGTCATTGATCACCACCGGCGTCTTTTCCACCGTGCCCACGCCCAGAATCGCCACGTTCGGCTGGTTGATGATCGGCGTCGCAAACACGCTGCCGAACGATCCGAAGTTGGTGATGGCGAACGTTCCGCCCTTCACCTCGTCCGGCTTCAACTGCCGCGAACGCGCCCGCGCCGCCAGGTCCACAATCGACCGCTGCAGCCCCGTCACGTTCTTCTCATCGGCATTGGCCACCACCGGCACAATCAGCCCGCTGCCGTTGTCCAGCGCCACCGCGAAACCCATGTTGATGTCGCTGTGGTAGATCACGTTGGCGCCGTCGATCGAGGCGTTCAGGATCGGGAACTCGCGCAGCGCCTTGCACGCCGCCGCCGCTACGAACGGCAGGAACGTCAGGCTGAACCCATACTGCGCCTGGAACGCCGCCTTGTTCTTCTCGCGGATCTTCGCCACCGCCGTCATGTCCACCTTGTGGACCGTCGTCACGTGGACCGAAGTATGCGCCGAATGAACCATATGCTCGGCGATCTTCTTCCGCATCGTCGACATCGGCTCGATCCGGAACTTCGCCGCTTCCGTCCGCGGAGGCGGAGGAGCAAACGCCGGAGCCGCCGCCGGAGCGGGAGCCGCCGCAACAGGGGCAGGAGCCGGAGCAGCAGGCGCTGCCACAGGAGCCGGAGCCACAGGAGCCGGAGCAGGCGCCGGAGCCGCCGGACGCGCCCCGCCAATCGCCGCTTCCACGTCTTCCTTCGTGATCCGCCCGCCCGCGCCGCTGCCAGCCAGCGTCGTCAGGTCAACGTTGTTCTCCCGCGCCATCTTCCGCACCAGCGGTGACAGCGGGCCCAGATCTTCCACCGCCGGAGCAGGCGCAGGGGCCGGCGGCGCAGGAGCAGGTGCAGGAGGCGCGGCCACGGGCGCCGGAGCAGGTGCCGGAGCCGGAGGCGGCGCCGCTTCTACTACCGGAGCAGGTGCAGGAGCCGGAGCAGGCGCCGCCGCTCCATCGCTGATCCGCGCCACTACCGTATTGATCGCCACCGTCTGCCCTTCGGGCACCAGAACCTCGGCCAGAACGCCGGCTGCCGGCGACGGGATCTCCGTGTCTACCTTGTCCGTCGAAATCTCAAACAACGGCTCGTCCCGCTCCACCCGGTCGCCCGGCTTCTTCAGCCAGCGCGTCAAGGTCCCTTCCACAATACTCTCGCCCATCTGGGGCATTACGACATCAGGCATGCCTATTTCTCCGTTTCGTAACCAAATACCTTTGCGAACTGTTGACGCAGCGCCAGCTTCACTTCTTCCATACTGGCAGAAACTCCGAGCGCCCTCATGGAGGTTACCGGAAGGGTAAGCCCACAAGGGATGATGTACTGGAAATACTGCAGGTCCGTCTCCACGTTCAGCGCGAAGCCGTGGCTGGTCACCCACCGGCTGATATGCACCCCGATCGCGCATATCTTCGCCCCGTTCACCCATACGCCGGTCGCCCCGGACACCCGTTCCCCGGTCAGCCCGAACACCCCGATCGTATCGATGATCGTCTGCTCCACCGCCCGTACATACAGGTGGACATCCCGCTTCCAATCGTTCAAATCCAGAATCGGATACCCGACAATCTGCCCCGGCCCGTGATAGGTAACGTCCCCGCCGCGGTTGGTGTGGTGGAACTCGATCCCCGTCCGCGCCAGTACCTCTTCCCCGGCCAGCAGATTCTCCATGTGCCCGTTGCGGCCCATCGTCACCACATGCGGATGCTCCACCAGCAGCAACTGGTCGGGCACCTCGCCGTGCTTCCGCTTCTCCCCCAACTCCTGCTGCAACGCATACGCCTCCGCCCAGCGCATACGACCAAGGTCGCGCGCTACGCAGAGGCGTGCTGGAGCGTTGACAAGCATGTAGGGAGGATTAGAAGTTGATCGCCTGCCCGTAGACGGCGTTAAACGCTTCCCCGAGAGCCTCATACAGCGTCGGGTGGGCATGGATCGTGTTGATCATCGTATCGACGGTCGCCTCGGCTTCCATCGCCGCCACCGCCTCGGCAATCAGTTCATAGGCGTGCGGTCCAATGATGTGCACACCCAGAATTTCGCCGTACTTGGCGTCGCTGACTACCTTCACGAAGCCCTCATGATGACCGAGAATCGTGGCCTTGGAGTTCCCCATGAACGGGAACTTACCCACCTTCACATCATGGCCGGCCGCGCGCGCCTGCGCTTCGGTCAACCCCACCGAACCAATCCCCGGCTCCGTATAGGTCGCACCCGGAATCCGGTTCTTCCGGATCGGCGTGTAGGACTTCCCGGCAATCGCCGCCACCGCGATCATGCCTTCCGCCGTGGCCACATGCGCCAGTTGCGGCGTCCCGGCCACCACGTCGCCGATGGCGTAAACGCCCGGCTCGCCCGTCTGCTGGTCCGGCCCAACATGGATAAAGCCCCGCTCCACCTTCACGCCCGGCACGTTCTCCAGCCCGATGCGGTCTGTGTTCGGCTTCCGCCCGACAGCGATCAGCAGCTTGTCGACATGCAGCGGTTCCACCTTGCCGTTGGCCAGCGTCACGTTCAACGCCACGCCCGTGCCCGTCCGCTGAATGTCGCTCGCCTTGGCGCCGGTCTCGCAGCGGATTCCAGCTTTCCGGAAACAGCGTTCCAATTCTTTGGAGACTTCCTCGTCCTCCACCGGCACCAGCCGCGGCAGCATCTCCAGCACCGTCACGTTGGACCCGTACCGCTTGAAGATGGAGGCGAACTCCGTGCCCACCGCGCCCGCGCCGATAATGGCCAGCGTCTTGGGCACCGTCTGCAGCTTCAGGATCTCCACGTTGGTCAGGATGAACTCGTCGTCCGGCTCCAGGCCCGGTATCATCCGCGCCTCCGACCCGGTGGCGATCAGGATGTTCTTCGCCTCAATCGTCCGCACGCCCTCGGCCGAGGCGACCTCAATCCGCCCCCCGCCCTTCAGCGTCCCGAACCCGGCGATCACCTCCACCTTGTTCTTCCGCATCAGCCCGGTGATGCCCTTGGCATGCCGGTCCACGATGTCCTGCTTGCGCTTCATCACCGCCGGCAGGTGCAACTGCGGGTTCTCGCAGGAGAGCCCCTGCTCGGAGGCGTGTGTAAAATAGTCCCAGACTTCGGCCGTGTGGAGAAGGGCCTTGGTGGGCACGCAGCCCACGTGCAGGCAGGTGCCGCCCAGCTTCGGATCCTTCTCGATGAGTGCTGTTTTCAGTCCGTATTGACCGGCGCGGATCGCGGCGGAGTACCCGCCCGGACCGCTTCCAATCACAACTAAATCGTATGCCATTATTTTTGAGTGTAACATCGCCCCTTCGGCGCGCATTTCAATAGATGTATGACTTTTCTGACCGGATTCTTCCTTCTTGCCGCGCTGTTCCCCATCGAGTCCATCCAGGTGGAAGGGCTCAAGCGCCTTAAGCCCGCGCAAGTCATCGCTGTCTCCGGTCTACAGGTGGGGCAGAAGGCCGATAAGCCCGATTTTGAGGCCGCTTCGGCGCGCCTGCTGGCCACCGGCGTGCTCGCCAGCGTCGGCTACCGCTACACCTCCTCGGCCAGCGGCGGGGGCTACGCGCTCACCTTTGAAGTGGCCGAAGTCGACCAGGTCTTCCCGGTCCGCTTCGAGGAACTCCCGGGCACCGAGGCCGAGTTGCTCAAGATTCTGGCCGCCGCCGACCCATTGTTTACAAACCCCGTCCCCGGCACCGAGGCGGTGATCAAGCGGCTGGAGGCGGCACTCAACGCCCGGCTGAAGACCGGCACCCCCATCATCGGCCGCGTGCTGGCCGACCGGCCTACCGAGACCATGCTCCTGTTCCGCCCCAACACGCCGCGGCCCACCGTGGCCAGCGTCGCCTTCAAGGGCAACAAGTCCTTTGAGACCCCGGAACTGCAGAACAAGATGGCCGCCGTGGCCATCGGGACCCTGTTCACCGAGGAGCGCTTCCGGGAGATGCTCCAGGCGCAAATCCGGCCGATCTACGAGACCAAGGGGCTGCTCCGGGTGAGCTTCCCCAAGATCACGGCCAAGAAGACCGCCGACATCGAAGGCCTCGATATCGAGGTCGAGATCGAGGAAGGCCCGGAGTACTCGCTGAACAAGGTACGGCTGTCGGGAGCCCCGGGGGCGACCGAACTGCTGAAGGTCGCCGCCTTCAAGGAGGGGGAGGTCTTCCGGCTTCACGAGATCGTCGACGGCCTGGAGCGGCTCCGCGCCGCCCTCCGCGGGCAGGGCTATATGAAGGTGGCCACCGACTCCACCCGGACCTACTCCGACACCGCCAAGACCGTGGACATGCAGGTGCAGGTGACGCTGGGTACCCAGTTCAAGATGGGCCGGCTGACCATCAAGGGGCTCGACATCACCAGCGAGCCGGAGATCCGCAAGATGTGGGGCCTGAAAGAGGGCGCGGTGTTCCGGGACAAGTACCCGGAGAAGTTCCTGGAGCGGATCCGGACCGACGGCATTCTGGACAACCTGGGCGACACCAAGGCGCAACTGACCTACGACGAGCCGCGCGGCATCATCCACGTGACCCTGAACTTCGCCGGGGAGAAGAAGGAACCGGAGAAGAAGCGGCCCTTCTAAACCGCGGCGAGCAGCGTGCGGCGCAGCCAGTCCAGGGCGTTGAGAACGGTCAGCGTCCGGACCCGGTGGCGGTCGCCGGAGAGGCGGAGCTTGCGGGCGTGGACGTGTTCGCGGGTGGCCAGGCCGATGAAGACGTGGCCGGCGTTTTCGCCGTCGGCGTAGCCGGTGACGCTCAAGGCATAGTCGGCGCCGGTGCGGTCCCGGGCGCCGGCGGCCATGTCGCGGGCGACGATCTCGCTGACGGCGGTGTGCTCGGCGAGGATGTCGCGGGGCACGCCGAGGAGCTGGTGCTTGGCCTCATCGGTGTAGGTGAGGAAGCCGCCGAGGAAGTAGTCACTCGATCCGGGAACGGAGGTGATCTGCTGGCCGAGCATGCCGCCGGTGAGGCTTTCGGCGACGGCGAGCGTCTGGCCGCGGTCGCGGAGGAGCTTGCCGGCGACGGTTTCCAGCGGGTCGCCGTTGGTGGAGTAGATGCGGTCGCCGATGAGGGCGGCAATGGGGTCGCCGACCTCGGCGAGGAGGGCTTCGGCCTCCTCGGCCGTCTCGCAGCGGGCGCGGAGGTGGATATCGACGTCGCCGGCGGCGGCGAGGACGGTGGTGGCCGGGTTGGTGTACTTGGAGTAGACCGGGGCGATGAGCTGATCGAGGTCGCTTTCGCCCATGAGGGCGACGCGGTACCAGCGGGTGCGGATGACCAGCGGGGGGAGGAGGGCGGTGAGGCGCGGGATGAGTTCGGCGTGGACCATGGGCTTCATCTCGCGGGGCGGGCCGGGGAGGAGGACCAGGACACGGCCATCGCGGTGGAACCACTGGCCCGGCGCGGTGCCATTGGGGTTGGGGAGCATGATGGCGCCGTCGAGGATGAGCGTCTGGCGCTTGTTGTTCTCGGTGGGGGTGCGGCCGAACTTCTGGAAGCGGGCGAGGATGGCCTCCCAGGCGTCGGCGTTGGGGGTCATGCCGACGCCGAGGGCGGAGGCGACGGCGTCGCGGGTGAGGTCGTCCTCGGTGGGGCCGAGGCCGCCGGTGAGGATGACGAGTTGGGCGTGTTCCCAGGCGGCGCGGATGGCGTCGGTGAGGCGGGCGCGGTCATCGCCGATGATGGACTTGGCGACGACCTCGATGCCGAGGGTATTGAGCTCTTTGGTGAGGTAGAGGGAGTTGGTGTCGACCTTGTCGGGAGTGAGCATCTCCGAGCCGACAGCGATGATCTCGGCGTTCATATACGGGGAAGGATGGCACAGTCGACGCGGTAGAGCATGGAGTTGGTGGCGACGATGGCGCTGCCGGAGGGGCTGAAGGCGAGGCCGACGACGCCGGGGCCGCTGAGGAAGAGGCTGGCTTCGCGATCGGGGGTGATGCGGACGACGCCGCGGCGGCCGCCGAGGGAGGCGGCGACATAAAGGTTGTCGTCGGTATCGAAGGCGAGGCCTTGCGGACGGCCGAGGCCGCGGTAGAAGACCTCGACCTCCCCCTTGTCGGAGACGCGCTGGACGCAGTCGAAGCTGGAGGTGGTGGGGCCGGTGACGTAGAGGTAGCCATCGGGGCCGAAGGCGAGGTGGTAGGCGGCGATGGAGGGCTCGAGGGTGGCGTAGACGTAGATCTGGCGGCTGCGGCTGATCTTGAAGATGGTGCCGGAGCGGTCGCCGACGTAGAGGTTGCCTTCGGCGTCGAAGGTGATGCCGGTGGCGACGCCCATGCCTTCGACGTAGACGGCCATCTGGCCGCGAGGGGTGACCTCGTAGATGATGCCATCGTAGCGGCTGGAGACATAGAGGATGCCATCGGCGTCGAAGGCGAGGCCGGTGGCGTTCATGATGTCGGAGAGGAAGGGGGCGGGGCCTTCATGGGGGTCGACGCGGTAGACGCTGGTGGCGGTCTTCTGGCCGCGGGAGCCGGAGAAGGTGGTGAAGATGTAGCCGTTGCGGTCGACGGCGGGATTGGCAACGGGGTGGATGGAGTCGGCGATGGGGATGCCGATTTCGCAGGCCCATTCGGTGGAGGCGAGGTTACCGGACTCGACCTTAACGACGTTATCGACGGCGTCTTCGGGGACGCGGGCGATGAGGTAGGAGTCCGAGCCGACGATAAGTGGGGCGGTGACGTGGCCAAGGAGGACACGCGGTTGGGAACCGGTGGCGAAGCCTTTGCCGTGGATACGGATCTCGCCGCCGGCGATAGCGGCCTGGGGCGAGAGGGTCTGGATGCTGGGCGATTTGCCGGCGGGTTTGCGTGCCATGTCCTAATACAGATTGTTCCACCCGAGGAGGCGCATCACAAGCGCGGCGTACAAACCGGCCATGACATCGTCCATGACGATGCCGACGCCGCCGGGGAGTTTCTCGAAGAGGCGGACGGGGAAGGGCTTCCAGATATCGAAGAGGCGGAAGAGGCCGAAGGCGAGGAGCCAGGGGAGCCAGAAGGCGAGGTGGGTAGCGCCGGCTAGGGCGATCCAGGTGCCGACGACCTCATCGACGACGACCTCCTGGGGGTCCTTGCTGCCCTTGGCGAGGGCATGGAGGTGGGAAGCCCAGATGGCGGGGAGGATGGAGCCAACGGCGAGCCAGGGGACGAGGCCGGGGAAGGGAAGAGCGCAGAGGACCGCGGCGAGGGCGCCGGCGGTGCCGGGGCCTTTGGGGACATAGCCGGCGCCGAACCAGACGGCGATGAGGGTAGCGAAGCGGGTCATCAATTGGGCTTCTGGCGGCTGAGGAACTCGTCGAGTTCGTCGGGCTTCAGGGGCTCGGGGATGACGTACTTTTCGGTGGCCCAGTTGCCGAGGTCGATTTCCTTGCAGCGCTCGGAGCAGAAGGGCATGAAGGGGTCAGTGAGTTGAACCGGGAGTTTGCAGATAGGGCATTTCATCGGTGCGGAAGAGGGTTCGGGGTCTGGTGGGACGCGAGAATGGGGAAGAGCGGCTGGGGGGGCGCCGGGACGGGGCGGCCGGTGTCGATGAGTTCGCCGACGAGGTCGTAGTCATGGGCCTTGGTGATGCGCATGCGGCGGAACTGGCCTTGGGCGAGGGGGCCGTTGCCGGGGTCGGAGATGTAGCAGACGCCGTCGATATCGGGGGCCTGGGTGGACATGCGGGCCTGCCAGAGGAGGTCGGATTCGGCGGAGGGGCCTTCGACGAGGACGGTGACCTCGGAGCCGACGAGGAGGCGGTTGCGCTTGGCGCTGATCTTGCGCTGGACGGCCATGAGCTTGCGTTTGCGGTTATAGATGGTCCGGTTGTCGACCTTCTGGTCGAGGAGGAAGCTCTTGGAGGTTTCTTCGTCGGAGTAGGAGAAGACGCCGAGGCGGTCAAACTGGGCGGCCTGGGCGAACTGGAGGAGTTCGTCGAAGTCCTTGTCGGACTCGCCGGGGAAGCCGACGATCATGGAGGTCCGGATGGCGACGCCGGGGATGGTTTTGCGGATGCGCTCGAGGAGTTTGAGGAACTGGTCGCCGTTGGAGCCGCGCTTCATGCGCTTGAGGACCTCGCGGGAGGCATGCTGGAGGGGCATGTCGATGTACTTGACGAGGGCGGGGTGGGCGGCGATGGTGTCGAGGAGGCGCTGGGTGACGCGGTTGGGGTAGCAGTAGAGGAAGCGGACCCATTTTTCGTGGCCGGTTTCGATCTGGGCGAGGCGTTCGAGGAGGGAGGCGAGGCCGTCCTTGAGGCCGAGGTCTTCGCCGTAGCAGGTGGTGTCCTGGCCGATGAGGTTGATCTCGCGGACGCCTTCAGCGAAGAGGTTGCGGGCTTCGTTGACGACGGACTCAAAGCGGCGGGACCGGAAGGCGCCGCGGTAGTGGGGGATGACGCAGAAGGTGCAGGGGTGGTCGCAGCCTTCGGCGATCTTCATGTAGGCGAAGTGGCGGGGGGTGGTGCGGATGCGGGGGGTGAGGTCGTGGTACAGGTAAGGCGTTTCCGGTTCGGCTTTGGGGGAAAGGCCTTCGCACATGGCGACGACTTTGTCGAGTTCGTTGGTGCCGATGACGGCGTCAACTTCGGGGAGCGTAGTGGCGATTTCGGAGCGGAAGCGTTCGACGAGGCAGCCGGCGACGACGAGGCGTTGGGCTTTGCCGGAGCGTTTGAACTCGGCCATTTCGAGGATGGTGTCGATGGACTCCTTTTTGGCCGGGTCGATGAAGCTGCAGGTGTTGACGACGATGACGTCGGCGTCCTCCGGGGAGGCGGTGAGCGAGTGGCCGGCGGAGGCGATGTTGCCCATCATGACCTCGGTGTCGACGAGATTCTTGGGGCAGCCGAGGCTGACAAAACCGATTTTCAAAGTGGGGATTCCTACGGGTGGGGCTGGCGTTGGGACGCTGTCTCCAGGATAGCGGATTTGGGCCAGCCCCCGGCCGGGAGGCCGGGGGAATCCTAAATTGCGGACATTTCCGGTAAGCAGCATCCAGGGGAAGTCCTAGCGGGGCGGGAAGTGCCAGGCTTCCAGAGTTGGGTCGATCAGGTTTTCCAGGGTTTGGCGGTTGATCAACCGGTTTGCCGGGGGGCAGAATTCGCAGAGGAAGTCCTGCCGGTATCGCACCGGGTCCTGTTGCTCCTGCATCTTCAGGAACTCCGGGTCGATGCCGGGGCAGTCCTTTACGGTCGAATGGACCCGGTGCCACTTGCTGTCGCTGCCGTGCCAGATGTTGTAGAAGAAACCGGTTTGCCGCCTGGGCGTGGAGAGGAGCCAGATGGCGCCTCTTGTCCACGTGGTGAAGTAGGTCACCGCGGCGTATACCTTGTCCTGGACCAGGGCGGCTTCGTCGATGACCAGTACATTGGCCGTGTTGCCGGCGCTGGTGTCTTCGTGGTGGGCTACCGCAAGGATCGTTGAGCCGTTGGGCAGGGCCAGAGAGTAGCGCTGGCCCAGTACCCTCGATATTCGGTGGCCGAGTTGCTGGGCGTAGCGGCAGGCCTTCTCTATCAGCAGGCCGGCTTGGATCTTGGTCCTCGACAGGATGACGATCGACTCGCCGGGGTTGTGGACCGCTCTGTACAGGCACTTGAGGGCGATGGTCGTGGTTTTGCCCCACTGGCGGTTGCAGCAGAGGATCATGTAGCGGGAATCGCTGTTGAGCACCTCCGTTTGCTTCCCGGTTGGGGTAAAGTTCAGGCGATTCTCGGCCCATTCGGCGGGGGACTCGGGCTCTGACACGGGCTCCTCCGGGCACACTTCGGGTGTGAGCAGGCACAGGATAGACCAGAAGCGGCCGCGGTGGAGGAGGAATGTCGAGTCCATAGGGTCCTCCTAGGCGGCTTTCCGGGGGAATTCGGGAACCTTGGGGCCGGTTTCGTTCACGAAAACCGGCGGTTCGGGCGAAACGTTTTCTGTTGTTTCCTCCTCTTTTTCCGGGCCCGGTGTTGTGTTTTCAACAGGTTGCGGAGAGGGCGGCTGGGTTCGTGCGGATGGGGGCACGGCGGCGAAAGTGGCTCGCACGAACTTCAGACGGCGCTCGAGACGGGCGACGCGGAGTTGGAGTTGGTCGATTTCGCGGCGGATTTTGGAGATCGCCGATTTGCCGGTGAACAGGGCGTCGACTGAACGGGCCATGACTTCGAGTTCGGCCATGTCGGCGGCGACGGTGATGGGCGATTTGGCCTGGTCGACGAGGGAGAGATTCCACTGGTTGACGAGGCATCCGTCGAGACGGAGGATTTGCCACCGGGCGACGGCGATGTCGCGGACGATGGCGGTTTCGACGGCGTTGGCGGGTTGATAGACCGCGCGGAGTTCGTCGACGAGGGCGTAGAACTGATTGCGGTCCTCGGTGCAGAGGGCGGCGTGGTGGGGCGGGGCGAAAAGGGACAGCTTTTCGGCGCGTTCGCCGTGCCGCATGGAGTTGCGGGCGGAGCGGAGTTTGCCCTCCTCGGTGATGGGGCCTTGGGATTTGGCACCGTTTTCGCGGGCGATGCGGGCACGATCTTCGGGTGACATATTCGAACCTCATTTCTTGGAGTAGAAATAGAAAAGGCCCTCGTTGGTGGCGAGGGCCTTTGGCGGGCGGGAGTGTTCCCGACCCGATTTCACGCTAGCACGGCGGGGCAAGCGAAAATTCGGGTTCAAAAATGGAAGTGATTGAAAATGAGTGAAATAAAAATCTTTTTCCGCGGTCACCGGGGTCTTTTTGCGGGCGAAAAACTGGTCCCTTCGATCGTGGGGCGAATGGCGGGTAGTCGCGGCCACGCCCTGTTCTGCTGTTTCCTGCTTGCCGCGGGGATGCAGGCGGTATCCGCGGAGGCTGATGTCGTCGAGGTTGTGGTTTTCGAGGTGTGGAGTCAAAAGGTCGTCAAATGCGAAGCGGTGACGGCGTTTCGGAGTGTAATTTTTGATCGGGACGAGAAGAGCCGGTTTCGCGGGTGTATTGCTACGGGTATCCCTTATGGCAGATATGAGATTGGTGTCGTGACCCCGACGTTCCAGTCCGGTAAGGCGGGCCATTGCGACATTGATTCCGGCAATCGCGTCTGCATCCTAGCCGTGGCAGAGCGAGGGGCGGATTATTGTCCGATTCCGTTCGGACTTACTTGCGCTGGATGTGGAGAGGCGAAGGAAAAAGTCTTCTTGTCTGTCCACGGCGTGTTCGATGGCGCGCGACAGGTGGTTGCCGCCAGAGTTGGAGAGCGAATGGAGGTCATGGCCTTGTCGCTGGATGTGGTGGTCACCGTATTGGCTGAGGGAAGGCCGATCGGGAGTGTCCCCCTGGATCTGCGGTACTCAAACGAGTTCACGATCGCCCCTTGGCCCCAAGGGCTATGGGTTGGAAGTTACAAGGAGATCGTCCCGTTCCGACCAGCGTTGCCCGACATGCCGGTGAGACATGGCGGAGAGTTGCGGCGCTATTCCCATGGGCTCGGGGTTGATGAGCGGTAGTTGTGCGGGCCGGGGCGTTCCGGATGGCGAGGCGGTCAGCCTGTGAACATTCGCGCCAGAATTTGTCTCTCCTCAGCGTCGGTTGACGATTGAGAGCGCCTTGCGAAAGTACTTCGCCGACGTGGACGATGATGAGGAGTTCGACGAGGTCAAGGCGTTTGACGGCAACGGCGTGAGTCATCGCATTGTTTTTCATATTGCGCGTAGCGGAGAAGTGCGAACTGCGAGTCGCGCCGATCCGGGGAGAATTCACCGGTGTCGACATCTTTTCCGCGGAGGACCTGGTAGACGCTTTTGAGTCGACCGCGGCGGAAGCCGAGGGCGACGGCGACGCGGAGGAGCTGCCCGGGGTCGGGTTGGAGGAATTGGTTGAAGGGCGAGGGCGGTCCGCCGGGTTTGGGTGGCTGTCGGGCAGCGCGGCAGAATTGTTCGAGAGTTACGCGACCGTCTTCCCAGAAGACGGACATGAGGGTGAGTATGAAGTCGGCCTGGTTGAGGCGGACGCCTTCCCTATTGATGCGGACGAAAATGTCGGCTACTTGTTCCTCGTCGACGGAGGGGGCGATTTCGAGGGCGGTGAAGGGGTAGTTGCGGATGTCGAAGAGGCGATCGATGTTATGGCTGATCTGGTCTTCGATGACTTCGTCGATGGGGGTTTTGGTGCGGAGGCGTTCGATGAAGCCGTTAACGAGGCGGCGGCTGGAGAGGCCAGAGGCACAGAGGGCGGAGATGTTGGGGATCCATTCCGGGTCGTTGCGGGTGGCGGCGTCGGCGACTTCGAACTTGCCATCGCGGGGACGAAAGGCAACTTCGATGGTGCGTTCGACGTAGTTATCATCGAGGACTGTCCGGCTGCGGAAGACGGCGTAGAGGGAGGTGAGGCGCTGCTGGCCGTCGACTATGAGGCGATTGGGAATCTTGTGTTGTTTGCCTTCGATGCCGATGGGTTTGGTGCCGGCGGCGTTGGCGTTTTCCCAGAAGAGGAAGTAGCCGACAGGGAAGCCGCGGTACATGGAGTCGAAGAGGTAGCGGACCTTGGCGTTGGACCAGACGAAGGGGCGCTGGATGTCGGGGAGCCGATGTCGCCGATTTCGATGTAGTGGAGGAGGCCGCTGAGGTCGTAGTCTACTTTTTTGAAACAGGTCTTTAGGGCGCTCCTGGTTTGTGTGTTGACAGGGATAGTGGATGTGTCAGAATTGGGTTAGCTCATCAACCATGTGTTGAAGGAGTAACGGGGCCGTCCTTCATTGGGCGGCCCCAGCTTTGTTTGCGGCCCAGTAGGCAGCACATTCCTAGCGCAGTTTGTTCTGGCGGTGGGGCTGATCGATGACGAAGTGGGTCCAGGGGAGGACGTATTCGCCGCGATCGGCGACGACGACTAAGTAGGTGAAATCGGGTGGCGCGAGGAGGAAGCGGGATTCTCCGCGCCGTTCGGATTTCCACCAGAGAATGGGGTCGGAGGGTTGGTGCTTCCGGCCGGGGAATGCTTCCATAAAGGGCCGGGGCCAACGTATGCGTTCGCAGCGGCGGAGATCAGGGATGCGTTCGTCTTCGTTGTCGCCGGTCGAGACCATGTGCCAGAAGGTGGCTTCTTTGCCTTGCGCTATTGGGTAGCGTTTCAGTTGGACACGCTTCCCCGGCCAGGGCGGCTTGGACTGCAGGAAGTCCGCCGAGAACCAATCGTAGAGAAGTCGGACATAGCGGTCCCAGTCGCCGCCGGAATCCTGGAATAGCACCAGGGGCGGCAACCACTGGTTGCTCATATGTGAACTGCGGCCGGTTCGCCTTGCCAGATGAAGAGGTTGAACTTCTGTTCTCGCAGCAGGGTGGGGCGGGTGAGGGAATAGTGGCTACGTTCGCGGATGCGAGCGATGAGCGCATTCTTACCGGCATTAGCTGAAAGGCCACGGTTGGCGTAGGCGACGGCGCCGAGTAGGAGGTCCGACAGCTGGAGTTGTTCCACGGCGTGGGATTCGATAACCTGCACGCGTTCGACGATGGCACGATCGAAATCGTAGAGGCTGTTGCAGAGGACCTGGTGGAGTCTGTCGACTTTGCGCGCGCTGCGGGTGTCCTTTTTATCGAGGTAGATGCGGTAGCGGGCGTCGGGGCTGAGGATGGGTTCAAGGAGGCCGAACATCATTTTGTAGTACCAATCGTCGTGGGACTGGCCGTAGTCGGCGTGGCGGAGATTGGTTTTGTTGGCGACCCAGGCGCGGAAGTGGAGGTCGTCATCGTCGAAGAAGTAGTCGAGGATGGCGCGGTAGAAGTCGGCTTTGGCCGGGGAGACTTTGCCCCATTTGATTTCGAAGTTGGCGGGGAGTCCGTGTTGCTGTTTGATCTCGCGGAGGCGGACGGCGATTTCGCGGGCCTTTTCCTGCAGGCACCAGACGCCGCCGAGGACCATGACTGGCTGGTGGTCGTGTTCGATGTGGCAGCTTTCGTCGCAGTAGACGTTGTAGGCTTGGGTCATCGTGTGGGCGCTGGTTTTATTCTACGTCGCCCTAAAAGGTCTCGGCCGACCTTTCGGCGTTGGTTGGCACAGCAATGGAGCAAAACTGCAGAACGGAGCCAAGGCAAACGCAGGAGGGCGTTTTCCGCGATCAAAATAACTCCTGCCGAACGAGTTCGATTGCCTTGCGAGATACTGTAGGCAGGAAGCGCACCATGACCTGCAACGCCAGCGAATTGTCGCCTGACCAGATGGCTGTACTCGAAACGCTGCTGGGGCGCCGCGTTCAGGACGGCGACGCTGGCAGCGTGCGTGCGTTTTCGCCGGCGTCGGTCTCCCCGAAGCTGAACGCGGAGATCGCGCAGGAGTTAAGGAAGTACTTCGAGGAGGTGGACGCAGCTCGCACCCCTATTTCGGAGGCGGCCGCCGAAGAGATCCTCAATGAGTCGATGCAAAGTGTGCCCCTCGGGTATCGCCCGCGTCCGTGAGAATTGTTCCCGACACCGCCATTCTGGTTTGGACCACCGAATAGATCTATCTTTGTCTCCCCTTGCGAAACTGATCGTGGTAGCTAAAGGGGGCTCCCGAAAACCGCGGCAAATGCTTAAGCTCCTTCGTTGGCGGGTTGACTGGTAGAGGCGTTTTCTCCAGAGCTCGCTCGAGACGTCTGATCTGTCTTTCGCGGTGGCGGTCAAGATTCTTCAAAACGTTTGCAAAGTAGCGCTTCCCAAACAGGCCTTTGAATCCAGACGCCCAACACATGGATTCCGGGCTTTCGAAGGGTTTGCTGAGAACCCGGTGGCCGACAGAAATGGACACTAGGCGCTGGCGAAGTCTGTAGATAATCTGTTCCCTGGACTTCCGCGGGCCCTGCCCGTCTGGAGGTGAGACCTTAGGAAAGATAGCACCCAGTAGTTCGTCTGTGGCCGCCGTGATTTTCTTGCGGTGTGCAACGAGCGATCGTTGTCGAATTCGAACCATTCCATCCCATCGAATCTGATACCCAACAAACTGTATCCACGGAATGACTTGATCCATCGCTGCCGGACGCGTCCAACGGTACGGACTATTGGACTTACGGTCATAAAACGTTGAATCGTAGCGTTCGACTTGTTCCGGCTTGTGGATCGGCAGGCGAAGTTCAGTCAATATCTTGCCGTAGAGATCGAAGGCCTCTGAACACAAGGATGCGTTGGCGGACAAGAGAATCATGTCATCACAGTATCTTCGATACGTAAGCGCCTTGCGTCTTCGCCGGGAGAGCCTCGCAATGGCTTCATCAGCGCGGTGTAGCAGTAGATTCGCGATCAAACAGGAATGCGCACCACCTTGGGGTACACCAATTCGAAGGTCGAACGGCGACGCCGGCGTATACAAGGCCTTCAGATCTTCCTCAGGCCATTTGAAATAGCCTTTAGGGTCTACCTTCTGCAACTGCAATTGTGCC
This sequence comes from uncultured Solibacteraceae bacterium, assembly GCA_964430625.1. GTDB lineage: Bacteria > Acidobacteriota > Terriglobia > Bryobacterales > Bryobacteraceae. The sequence goes on along the minus strand of CAYSFR010000040.1, from coordinate 425 downwards.
TTCCGCAGTACTGACTCGGGAAAGGAGTATGCTGCGAGGTACCGCTGGAAGATCCCCAACGCCCGTTTGTCAATCGCCAGCGATGGGTCCTTCTTTGTGGCGGAGGCGATCATTTCTTGGAGCGCAGACTCGGCTAACTCGTGACTCACACAATCGAAGAATCCCTTGATGTCGCATTCCGCTACAGACATACCGGATTTCCGGTGCCTGCAGGTAAGGTTGTATAGTTTGACGACGACATCGTGATTTGTGGGCGGCGCCACTTTCCCACGGCGGCAACGGAACGCAATTGCCGCGCCATCCAAGTACGGGTCGAGTAGCGTCCGAAGGTACTTCGCGTTCAAGGAGTCGACAATTTTGTCAACCGTTGAACCTAAATCCGGCAGTTGAACACGTTCAACAGAGCATCGGCGCGGGGTCCTGAG
>CAYSFR010000039.1:86680-98380 GCA_964430625.1 uncultured Solibacteraceae bacterium | reverse complement strand
GCCAGCGCAAGAACGCCCGCAAGAAAATGGAGGCCGATATCGCCCTCCGCCAGGCCGCCGCCGCTAAGCCTGTCCCGCCCGATTCCCGCCCCGGCCCCGGCTTCCAGCTCAACGCTGTCCGTATGAGTGCCACCGATATCCTCCGTTACTGCCGCCTCGCCCCCCGCGTGGCCAACCTCACAGAGTGGATCCTCGACTTCTCCGCCTGCAAAAGTCCCTGGCCCGCCGAAGCCCACTACCCCAAAATCCGCGGCGAAATCCAAATCGATGTCAAATCCCGCCGCGTCGTCTCCTGGCGCGCCGCCACCCTCGATGGCACCCCCGTCTTCGAATACACCACCCAACTCGCCCCCGACGGCGTCCGCCTCATGGCTCAAAACCATGCCCGCTTCCACGTCGCCCCCGACGTCTTCCCGGACCGCATCGAAACCCTCTACCGCTGGACCAACCCCCAACGCTTCCTCGTCGATGTCCAGCAGACCATCGCTACTCCCGATCCCAAGTAACCCGCCGCCTCACCGCCGCACAAACTCAATCTCGGCCACCGCCGGCTCCAGCCGTATCCGCAGCGCCCCCACCGCTCCGTCCGCGTTCGTCAGGAACGTCACCCGCTCCCGCCCCGCCGCAAACGTATCAAAGTGCCAGTGCTTCAGCTCCAGCGTCTGCCCGGCCCGCACCAGCCGCAGCCCGTCCCCCGATTCGCTCACCGTCACCCGCCCATAACCCCCGTGCTCGTACTCCCCGGCATACCCCCCCAGCGCATGCGCCGCCTTCGTCCCCTCCACCCGCCGCAGCGGCGCCGCCGGCGGCGCAACGTTCCGCTTATACACCCCGTTCCAGTCGGTGGCCGGCAACCCCAGCATCCGGTCGGCCAGCGTCAGGCACAGGATGTGCGGCACCGCCCGCTCCACCCGGTTCAGTAGCACCGCCACGCCCAGTTTTTCTGCCGGAAGCCACCACAGGATGGCGTGATACCCTCCAATCGTACCCGTGTGATAAACCATCGCCCGCCCGCGATACTGCCCCAGGAAGAGCCCCATCCCGTAGGACTGCTGCGCCTGAAACGGCGAGTCGGTGCCCGTCGCCGGCATCGGCGTGTGCGGCGTCTGCATCGCCCGGAAAAACGCCTCCGGTAGCGCCTGCCGGCCGTCGATCTTTCCTTCGTTCATATGGATCCGCAGATACCGCGACAGCTCTTCGATTGACCCCGCCGCCGCCCCCGCCGGCCCAATCGCATCCAGCCCCGGCAGCATCGTCACCGCTTCCCACCCCTTGTCTTTCGAAACGTAGGAGGTCGCCAGCTCCGGGTTCCCCACCGCCATTGCACGGTTCGGCGCTATCTTCCCCAACCCCAGCGGTTCCAGCACCCGCGCCTGCAGCGCCGCCTCCCACGTCGATCCCGCCGCTTGCGCCGCCAGCATACCCGCCGTCAAAAACATCAGGTTGTTGTATTGATAGGTGGAGCGGAACGACGCCGACGCCGGCAAAAACCGCAGCCGCTCCACCAACTCCTCCCGCGAAGGCGGGGCAGGGAGGCCGGCCCACATCGCGTCGTGACGCGGCATCCCCGTCCGGTGGCTCACCAGGTCCCGCGGCGTCGCGTGTTCGGAGGCGACCGGATCCGACAGCTTAAACCCCGGCAACTGATCCCGCACCGGCTTGTCCCAGGCCAACTTCCCCTCCGCCGCCAGCGAATGCAGCAGCAGCGTCGTCAGGCTCTTGGTCAGCGAACCATAGGCGAAGGTCGTCCGCGTCGTCACCGGAGTCTTCTTCTCCACCACCGCAAGCCCGTAGCCCTTCTCGTGGACAACGGCGCCATTCTGGACCACGGCCAGCGCCAATCCCGGCACCCGCCAGTCCCGCAGCAGCGTCTCCACCAGTGCGTCTGTCCCTGCCGGAGCCTGCGCAATCGCTAGCGAAGTGAAGGGAAGTCCGGCTATTACCAGCCACAGGAGGGTCCGCATAGGCGGCAGTATAGCACCCGCTCCGAACGCGAACCCCGGCACGGCCGCCCGCATTTCATTGGCGCTAAACGGAAATCATGTCCACCCGCAGTGGCGAGGAGCTAGCTCGCGTCATCGAAAGGTTGCGGAATCCGAAACCCGGCGGTAAGGTCGAAGCTGCCATCACATTCGGTGTCGATATTACCCTGCCGATGGAGCAACTCAAACTCTCCACCGCCGATCGCGCCCAACGCAGGCACCGCTTGGCCGTCGCTGCCGAATCCCTCCGCGGCACCGCCGCCAGAAAGTAGTATGAACTTCGAACGAGCCATCCAACTCCTCTGCGATGCAGGCGTTGAGTTTGTGGTGATCGGTGGATGGGCTGCCATCTTCCATGGCAGCGTACCTGTCACCAACGACCTCGATATCTGCTAGTCCCGCGGCAAGGAGAATCTTCGTCGGCTGGCCACTGTTCTTGCGTCATTTCATCCCCGCCCGCGTGGATTCCCCGAAAGCGTTCCGTTTGTTTGGGATCCTGCCCGAATTGGAAGGCCTGCTCGAGGCCTTCCGGAACGAATAAGGGGAAGGGTTGCGGGACAACTCCCCAATAACGATAGATCCGGCGCGCGCCCAGGTTCGACGCCGCACCCCGGCCTCTACTGCGCCGCCGCCTCGATGATGAGTTTCACCGCCGGGCTCCGCTGCGAGTCGATCTCTACCACCACCTCCGCCTCCCCCGACTCCAATTCCCCCGGAATCCGCACAACCAGCGCATAAACCCCCGCAAAGCCCGGCGCCAGCGCGCAAAAGGCAACCTCGGCTGCCTGTCCCCCAATGGTCACCTTCGGTGTCCCCTGCAGCGGCGCCTCCGGTTCCGCCGGCGTCGGGTAGCCATACGGAGGAGCATTCGATGCCATTCCGAACCCCGTCCCGTAGAGCACCGCCGCCGCCCCCGGCGCAAAACGCGACGTCATCTCGCCCTGTTCGTTCACCGCCATCGCGAACAGCCCTGACGCGGTGAATAGCCCCGGTTGCACCGGACGAACCTCTACCGTATGGACATTGGAAACCTTGAACCCGGCCCGCATTTGCACCTCTGCCGGACCCGCCGGAACCGCGTACGGAACCTGGAAATCCACCTTCCCTTCCACCGTAATGGCCGCAATCCCCGCCTGTGTCCCGTTCACCCACACGGTCACGCCCGCCAGCGTCGCCGGCAGCGGCCACTGCTCAGCCCGTTGCGCCACATCACTCTCTTCCCACCCGGAAGCGAACACCGAGGCAATACTCCCCGGCACCATTCCCTCTTCTCCGCTCGCCCCATTCCCCACTCCCGAAATCCGCAATCCCGGTGGAACCTGGAGGAGCCGCGAAATCGTCCCCCGGTAGTCCACCATGTAGACCTCGCCATCGTCTCCCGTACCGAACGAAACAATCAATGCCCGCGTCAACCCCGCCCCCAGCCGCCGCCATTCGCCATTCACCCGCCGCAGGCTCCACACCGGTCCCCGGCAATAGTCGCCGAAAACGTATACCCCGTTCAGCTCCGGAAACCGCTTCCCCCGGTAAACCACGCCCCCGGTCACCGAGCAGCCTTCGTTATGCGCATACGCCACCGCCGGCGCCGTCAAGTCCTCCCGCTCGGGGCAGGTGTCGGTGCCCAGGCAGAAGTTGCCTTCCCGCACGCTCCACCCGTAGTTCCGCCCGCCCCGGCCGGCCGCCTCGATGTTCACTTCTTCATAAGCGTCCGCGCCCACGTCGCCGACGTACAGCGTGCCATTGGCCGAATCAAACGAGAGCCGCCACGGGTTGCGCCAGCCAATGCTCCAGATCTCCGGCAGCCAGCCTTCCTGCCGTGGATTGTCCGCCGGAATGTCATAGGGCGCCACCGAGCCTTCCACGTCCAGCCGCAGAATCTTCCCGCGCAACTGTTGCCCGTCCTGCCCCGCCTGATAGGGGTCGTCGATGTAGATCCCGTCGTCACCGGTCTGAATGCCGCCGTCCCCGATGCCTAGGTACAGCATTCCGTCCACCGGGCTGAAGGCCATACCGCCGCCGTTGTGCTGCCCGTACTCATTCGGGACTTGCAGAATGATCTCTTCGGTCGCCGGGTCCGCCGCCGTCCCATCCGCGGATACGCTATAGCGGGCGATGGTGACGGTGCCCTCGGCGTCCGTGAAGTACGCATAAACCCGGTTCGACTTGGGGAACGTGGGCGGAAAGGCGATATTCAGCAGTCCCCGTTCTTCTTCAAACCCGACCCGTTCCCGCAGGTCCAGAAACGGCTTAGCCGCCAGCTCTCCTTGATTGAGGATGCGCACCAACCCGGACTGTTCCACCACAAACAGCCGCCCGGACCCATCTCCGGACCCGGTCACGTGCACCACCCGTTCCAGTCCGGAAACCACCGGCTCCCACCCGATCTGCGCCCACTGCGCCATCCCGGTCAAGGCAGTGAAGAAGAACACCAACAAACTGGTGATTCGCGGCATGCGGCTAGCTCCATTATACGGTCCCACCCGTCGCGAAAGCCGATGGTCTCATGGCCGTTGTTACGTGCCGTATCAACAGCGCTAACCCTTCGCGCGTTCGTTGATTTCGACCTCCAGGTTTGCGATCGCCTCAAGGATGTCTTGGAAGTCCGGGCTCGCCCCAAAAAACATTGCCTTCATCTCCCGGTAGTCCTTGGCAAGCTCCGCGATGTGCGCCGCGGAAGGTTGCAATCGAAATGTCCCCGGTCTTGCCAAATCATAACGAGCCCAGGCGGAAGGATAATACCGCTCTTTGAACACAACGACGTTTTCTAAAAGCTCCATGTCGGCCAGCGCGGAGTTTTTGACGTAACTCCGCGCTAGTTTGTACAAGTCGTAATAATGACGCGAGTAGCGGGGCGGCATGGCACCCGTTCGGTGCGCCTGCTGGTGAAGAATCGTTGCCTTTTCCCAAAAAGTTCGCTCGGCGTCGATGGCCACCACTTCAGCAGTCGGGTTCTCGAACAACTCAGGGAGCGCGTCCGCCGCATAGGGTCGGATCGTGTGTGTCGACGAAGGGACGGAAGAGGCCAGCGGGCCAACCTCCAGCAGAATCTCAGGCCGGAGATAGGCTTCCGAAAAGGCAGCCGGATACATGGCTTCGATGACCTGAAGCGAGTCGGGATTGTTCGCATCCGCTCGGTAGGAAAATTCAACCTCGCCATCGAAGAGGGATCGCAGACGGCCAACGAATTCAGTCTCCACGTATCGAGCTGCCTTCGCATTCATCGCTTCGTTGAACTGCACCTGTTTGGTTTTCGCTAACGGTCTTACGGTCTCGGTCGCGAGATGTTTGGAATACCCCAGGAGCCGCCAATCGAGGACCATGTCGATGTCCTCAGAGAATCGGTCAATAAGCCCATACGCCTTCGATAGGCTCGTCCCGCCTTTGAATACCAAGTGCTGCTTGAATTCAGCGGCCGAAAAGATCCGGCCAAGGACCCAACACACCCAGAAATCCTTCTCAAGAACCGCTGGGTTCAAGTCCTTGATGTTAGCGGCTTCCTGAAAAATGTCCCGGCGCTCGGCAGGGGAAAGCTTAACAATCTTCTGCATGCGACGAGCCTTTTTCGCTGGACATCTGTTGGATCACGGCGCGAACCCAACCGGTGGCGGTTGTCGTGTCGGCGAGAATTCTCTTCTGCATCTTCGTCGCGAATCTTTGTTGGAGCTTTCCAATTACGTCGGGGCTGATTCGCTTCTGTCCTAGAAAACGCAGCGCATGAACGACCATGCCGCTTTCCTTCAATTTAAAGCCGATATCCTTAAGCGCCGTGTGCTCAAACACGAGAGCTCGATTGCCGATTTTGTACGTTCGGTCGGGCCCGTCAGACAGGTAGACCGCCCGCGCCGGTACTTGCATGGAGAGGGCGAGCAAATTTGCCGACATCGCGCCGCCTGGCTGAATACGCCAGCCGAACTTCCGCGCAAGGGCTTGGGCAGCTTGGTCGATGTCCGGGCTCAACTTCCGATTGAGCAATTCGCTAAACCTTGGATACTCATAGAGGCCCCTGATAACCGGGCGGATCGTCTCTTTCTTTTCCAGCCGGTGAAGCGCAGAGGCGACCGTCGAGCGGCCCGCGAGATCAAGGAAGTCCCTCTCCGAAAACACCCACCCATGGCCCTTCCCTGCGATCCTTCTTCGTATTTTATTTTCAATACTTTGCGGCATTGTATTCTCGGCTGTCTTGCAACAAAAAATACCAGTTTTTTGTTGCAGCGGCAAGGCTGGTGCTCGATTTTGCCACGGGGGATTGTTCAACGGGCCCCGGCTTCGCGACGGATCGCGGCTCCATCTGTGGTGGTTCGCTCACATCTCTTCTCAAATGACACATCGAGAGGAACGGTTGGCAGTCACGGAAATGCCTGGATTTGTGGCCACCAGTCGTGAGGGGGCCTTGTCGTCGGTGACGAGTGCGCCGTGTTCTTCGCCATTCGCCAGACAGGTTCGCCGGCGTATCAAACCACCGGCTTGGACGTTGACGAACCAAACAAACGCAGATGGCCGGTTTGGGTGGCGGGTTAAATGAAGAGCATCCCTCAGTTTCGCCAACTCGGCCCTATCGGTTTAAGCCCGCTCGCTGCGCGGACTCTTTGAGGCGCCAACGGTGGTTTGGGTCGCTCCGCACCGTTCTGCGCCCCTGAGCGGATCGCGAGCGGAACGACGAATTGCGTTAGCGGCGATCCGGCGCCGCTTTGCGGGTGACAACGCGTTCGACAAAAACGCCGCCGAATGGGGGCTCGAGATTGTACTCCACGTCTGCGAATCCCGCCCGGTTCTCCAGGCGCCTTGTCGGCAGGCGATGCTTGTACGTCGGACTGCCTGAGGGGGCGGCAAAAGCAGGCCGCCTCGCCTGTAACGGGACGGCCGCTGGCCGTGACTTCGCAGACGCGCATTCGCCGGCGGGTCGCAGCCATCGAGATGCACCAGGACTTCGACGGCATCACAGCAGAGGACCTCACCTCTAAGCCCGAACGACTTCATCGAATCGGGCGATTTCAACACACGTTGAAAACACCCTGTTCAATAAAGTCCGCGACTTCCGCCTTCGGGGAATGCGCCGCCGGACCATACCCCTCCGTCCAGAAACCTCCATACCCAGTTGCCTATGCCTAGCTATCTATGCTTAGATGTCTATGTATGGCGAAACCAAAATCGGACGCCCTCCAGGGCACACTCACCCTCCTCATCCTCCAATCCCTCGCCCGCACCCCCCGCCATGGCTACGCCATCTCCGCCTACGTCCAGGAAGCCAGTTCCGACCTCCTCCGCATTGAAGAGGGCTCCCTCTATCCCGCCCTCCACCGCCTCGAAGAGCAAGGTTGGATCCAGGCCGAATGGGGTACCACCGAAACCAACCGCAAGGCCCGTTTCTACTCCCTCACCAAATCCGGCCGCGAACAACTCGAAGCCGAACTCGCAAACTGGCGCCGCGTCACCGACGGCGTCATCAATGTCCTGAGGTACGCCTAATGTCACTCTGGTCCCGCTTCCGCCAGTCCCTCCTCCCCACCCGCAAAACCAGCGAGATCGAAGACGAGCTCATGCTCCACATTGAACTTCGCGCCGAAGAGCTTGAGCAGCAAGGACTTAGCCAGGACGAGGCGCGCCGCGAAGCCCGCCGCCTCTTCGGCGCCCACTCCCGCATCGTCGAGGAAACCCGCGAAGCCCACTCCTTCCAGTGGCTCGACTCCCTCCGCCGCGATTCCGTCTACTCCCTCCGCGCCCTCCGCCGCCGCCCCGCCTTCCTCGCCACCGGCCTCGCCACCCTCGCCCTCGGCATCGGCGTCAACGTCGCCACCTTCTCCCTCCTCGATACACTGCTCCTCAAACCCCTCCCCGTCCCCGACGCCGATCGCCTCCTCGCCTTCGTCGAAACCCGAAACGGCGAACCCACCGGCGGCAACCCCGTCCGCCTCCGCGACTACGCCAACGGCCTCAAATCCATCTCCGCCATCGGCGGCTTTTATTCGGAAACCCTCGTCATTCGCTCCTCGGAAGGCGGCACCCCCGCCAAAGCACTCCGTACCGCCGGCAACGCCGCCGCCGCCTTCGGCTACCAACCCGCCCTCGGCCGCCTCCCTCGTCCCGGCGAAGAAAACGTCGCCCTCCTCGGCCACCGCTTCGCCCAGCGCTACCCCGACCCCATCGGAAAAACCCTCCCCACCGCCGCCGGAACCCTGGAAATCATTGGAGTTCTTCCCCCCGAAGCGAACCTCATCGAGGACTACGACCTCTGGGTTCCCATGTCCCGCGAGGCGCTCGAAACCCCGCGCACCGCCGGATTCCTCCAAGTCATCGCCCGCCTCAAACCCGGCGTCGATCCCGCCACCGCCAACGCCGAACTAGCCACCGTCAACGCTGCCATGCGCGCCGCCAACCCCGATACCGACAAAGGCCTCGCCGCGGCCCTCAAACCGCTGAACCAGGTCCTCGCCGCCGAGGTCGAAACCCCCGTCAAACTCCTCGCCGGCGTCGTCTTCACCGTCCTGCTCATCGCCTGCGCCAACCTGGCCGGCCTGCTCCTGGCCCGCAATGCCGACCGTGCCCGCGAGGCTGCCATCCGCGCCGCCATCGGTGCCTCCCGCTGGGACATCGTCCGCCTCTATCTTCTTGAATCAGTGTGGCTTGCCCTCCCCGGCGGGGCCCTCGGCCTGCTCGCCGGCTCCTGGGTGCTGGCGATTGCCAAGGCCTACCTCCCGGCTGGCTTTCCGCTTCTGGCCACCATCGCCATCGATACCCGCGTCGCTCTCTTCGCCTTCGCCCTCACCCTCTTTTGCGCCCTCGCCATCGGCCTCCTCCCGGCCTGGCAGGTGGCCCGCCTCAAGGCCCGCCCCTCGCCCTGGCGTGCCGCCCTCGTTGTCGCCCAAGTGACTGTATCCATGGTACTTCTCATGACCGCCTCGCTCCTGGTTACCGCCCTCCTGGAGGCCCGGACCCGGCCCTTGGGCTTCCAACCCGGCCAGGTCGTCGCCGTCCAATTCGACTTCCCCTGGGATACCGACCCGGCCAAACTCCTCCAGTTCTACCGCGATGCCGAAGATGCCATCCGCGCCGTCCCCGGCGTCCGCTCGGCCGGCCTCATCGACCGCCTTCCCCTCGAAGGCGGCACCCAGGGCCGCGGCTACCTCCGGATCCGCGGCCGGCACCTCGACGACGCCGTCGCCCGCCAAAGCTATGGCTACCGCGCCATCACCAATGGCGCCATCTCGGCCCTCCGTATCCCCCTCCTCCAGGGGCGCCTCCCCGACCCGAAACTCCCGGAGACCATCGTCAACGAGGCGTTCGCCAGGCGCTACTTCGGCGACCGCAATCCGGTCGGCGAACAGGTCTCCTTTACCGACTCCACCCGCCCCCCGGTCTGGTACACCATCACCGGGTTGCTGCAAAACGTAGCGCAAAACAGCGTGGATAACCGGTTAGTTTGCGACGTTTTTGTGCCATTTGAGCGCACTTATTGGCCACACGCCGCGCTGGTGGCACACCTGGAGGGCGACCCCGCCGCGGCCTTCGCCGCGGTTCGACGCGTCGATCCCAATGCCCTCATCCGCTTCGCCGGACCGCTGGAATCCCGCCTCGCCGCCGCCTGGAGCGAACCAAGTCAAATCGCCACCCTCCTGGGCGTCTTTGCCGCCGCCGCCCTCGCCCTGGTTTGCGTCGGCGTCTATGGCATGCTGGCTGGCTTCGTCCGCGCCCGGACTAAGGAGTTTGGCATCCGCCTGGCGCTCGGCGCGACGCCGGAATCTCTCGTGCAACTCTCTCTAAATCATGGAATTAGACTGGTTTCTGTAGGTTTAGGATTAGGTCTGTTCGCCACCTGGCCGGTGGCCCGTTACCTGGGCCAGGCGCCGAATCCCTATCCGATCGCGCTCGCTGCGGCGCTGATGATGGCCGCCGCCGGCGCCGCCTGCCTCGCTCCGGCGCGGAGAGCAGCCCGCCTCGATCCCGCCATGGTATTACGCCACGACTAGTGCTACACTCTTGCCTTAGGCGAACATGAGGCGAATCGCGTAATGTCGAACCTCCATGATCAGCTGGCCCACCTCCGGCAGCGGATGGCCCAGGCCATGGAAACCGTTGATTCAAAACCACTTGCCTCGCCACCGCCAGCCGCCCCTAGGGAGCCGGCCTTCGCCGACGCCACCGGCGGCCTGGACGGCGAAGAGGTCCGTACGGAAAAAGGCGCGCACTTTGAATCGCGCCGCCTGTGGCGCAATCACCAGCGCCACGGCAGTGTCTATATCTCTGATTTACAAGAACTTCCGGGCGATTCGCTGCACGCCATCAGCGAAGGGCAACTGACTCAGGTCGACCCCCGCCGCATCGCCTTTCTCGATACCGAGACCACCGGCCTGGCCGGTGGTTCCGGCACCTATGCCTTCCTGATCGGGGTGGGCGGTTTGACCGAGGAAGGCTTTGAGATCCGCCACTTCTTTATGCGCGATTATGCCGAAGAATCGAGCCAATTGGCGGCTTTAACCGCGCATTTGCAACAGTTTGACGTTTTAGTGACCTACAACGGCCGGGCCTATGACCAGCCGCTGCTGGAGACCCGCTACCGGATGTCGCGGATGGTGCCGCCGTTCGCGCGGATGACCCATTTTGACCTGCTCTACGGCGCCCGCCGCCTCTACCGCCTGGCGTTTGACAGCTGCCGGCTGGTGGAGTTGGAAAGCCAGATTCTGGGCGTGGAGCGGATCGACGATGTGCCGGGATCGATGATTCCGTACCTCTATTTCGAGTTTTTACGCACCCGGCGGGCTCACCGGATGGTGGGGATATTCGAGCATAACTCTTTTGATATATTGACTTTAGCCTGTTTGACAGGAGTAATTCCTCGAGCTTTTCATGCGCCTCTGGAAGTGCCATTGCACCGGGGGGCGGAGATGGTGGGTCTGGCGCGGTGGCTGCGCGCGGCCGGGCGGATGGAGGAGTCCCGGGTACTGCTGCGGCGGGCGATCGAAAAGGGCCTCGGCGACCAGCTTTTGTGGCGCACGATGTGGGACTGCGCGTTGATAGAAAAGAAGTTAGGCAACGAACCGGGTGCGGTGGCGCTGTTCACCGAGTTGACCACTGCGCGCAACCCGCACCAGGCCGGGGCGCTGGAAGAGTTGGCGAAGTACTTTGAACATACCGAGAAGAACTATGCCTTGGCGCTCGATATGACCGAGGAGGCGCTGCGGCTGGGCCATTCGCCCGAACTGGCCCGCCGGCGGGAGCGGCTGGTAAAGCGCACCGCCGCGCGGCGGACGGCGCGGCTAATTTAGGCCGCGGTTTTCGTCCGCCGAGAGTGCGCGCGGCGGGGTTGAGCGGGGTGGCGCGGCGGGTGCTGTCGGCCGGCGGTTGAGGCAGGGCTCGCTGGCGGGGGAGGGGGTTGACGGGGCTGGGCCGGCACGGACGCAGTGGGCCGGGTTTGCGCGGTTCGCGTACCGACCTGGGCGCCCGGGCGGGGACGGTTGCTACTTGCGGGGGCGGTAGGGGTAGCGGTTGGCGAGGTAATCGACTAGGGCAGCTTTGTTATCCGGGGTGACCCGGGCGGCCCGGTGCCGCATCTTACTTCCTTCGCGCTGGTAGCGGGTGCGGTTCAGCCGTTGCCGCTCCATCGCTTCCACGCCGGGGGAGAAATGCCGCGGCTGCTCTCCGCCGCTACTTGCGGGGGCGGTAGGGGTAGCGGTTGGCGAGGTAATCGACTAGGGCGGCTTTGTTGTCCGGGGTGACACGGGCG
>CAYSFR010000039.1:25182-86580 GCA_964430625.1 uncultured Solibacteraceae bacterium | reverse complement strand
GCGGTTGGCGAGGTAATCGACTAGGGCGGCTTTGTTGTCCGGGGTGACACGGGCGGCCCGGTGCCGCATCTTTCTTCCTTCGCGCTGGTAGCGGGTGCGGTTCAGCCATTGCCGCTCCATCGCTTCCACGCCGGGGGAGAAATGCCGCGGCTGCTCTCCGCCGCTACTTGCGGGGGCGGTAGGGGTAGCGGTTGGCGAGGTAATCGACTAGGGCGGCTTTGTTGTCCGGGGTGACACGGGCGCCCCAGCGCTGCATCTTTTCCACTTCGCGCTCCCACTGGGTGCGGTTGAGGCGTTGCTGTTCGATGCCCTCGATTCCGTGGCAGCCGAGGCAGGTTTGTTTGAAAACCGCGGGGGCTTCGGCGGCAGGAGCGGATGAGGCCACGGCGGCGGCGGGCTTCGGGGTGGCGGTGGCGTTGAGATGTACCGTGTGGACCACGTTATGGCCATACCCGGAAGGGTTCCATTCGGGGGCGAAGGGTTGCGTTTCGCCGGCGACGTTGCGGGCGCGGGCCATGACGGAGTAGTAGGCGGCCTGGGGCGGGGTCCAATCGTATTCCCACTGCCGCCAGCCGAAGCGGGCGGAGTCCGTGCCGAGGCGGGCGGGACGCCAGGTGCGGCCGCCGTCGGTGGAGACCTCGAGACTGGCGACGGGGGATTCGTGGCTCCAGGCGGCGCCGCGGATCTTTGTGGGGGCGATGGGGATGTCCTGTCCGTCGGTATGGCTGGCGATGAGGCTCTTCACCTGGAGAGTGGTGACGGGCTTCATCTGGGCGGGGTCGACGGCAGAGCCGGGGGCGACGCCTTTGCCGGGGTGGCGGTAGGCGGTTTTCATGAAGAAGCCCTCGGATTCGGTGTCGCGGACTTCGATGCGGGTGACCCATTTGACCCAGCAATCGCCGGCCCAGCCGGGGACGACGAGGCGGAGGGGGGCGCCGTGTTCGAGGGGGATGGGAGCGCCGTTCATCTCATAGGCGAGGAGGGTATTGGGGTCCATGGCCTTGTTGAACGGGATACCGCGCTGGAATTCGGGTTGGGTGCCGACGGGGACGTCGGCGCCGTCGAAGAGGACCTCGACGGCGGCTGGCTGGGCGCCGGCCTTTTTGAGTACGTCGGCGAGGCGGACGCCGGCCCAGCGGCCGTTGCCGACCGAACCGTAGGTCCACTGGAGGCCGGGCATGGAGGGTTCATAGAGTCCGCGGCCGTTGCCGGCGCATTCGAGGACGCTGACGAGTTCGACGCGGGGGAGCTTTTTCAGCTCCTCCATGGTGAGTTTGATGGGGGTGGCGACTTTGCCGTGGACTTCGAGGCGCCAGGAGGCGGGGTCGACTTTGGGGACGAAGTGGTGGGAGCGGACGAAGAAGCGGTCGACGGGGGTGATGTAGGATTCCAGGAAGCCTTCGAGGGGCATTTCGAGGTCTTCGGCGCGGGAGGAGCGGACGATCATGCCGCGTTTGGGGGCGGAGTGGACGAGGAGGGAGCCGGCGGCGAGTTGGAAGAGGTGGCGGCGGGAGAGGCGGGGGGCGTGCATCCTTATAGACTAGCCTAAGCACTGGAAATGGCGGAACGGGCGGGGGGATTGTTTCCGGCGAAGGGTATGGTCATCCTAGCCACGGGAAACAGGGCGCACGGCCTGTTCTGCCAAGAAGCAACCGCCAAGCTGCTGATCCGGAACTCCGGACATTACCGGGGATGCGGGCGGGCGTCGCGCAGGTAGGCGGAAACTACCTGGAAGGCCGCCGCGGCGTCAACGCCAAGGGAGCACTCTGCCGCCATGGCAGCGAAGGGCGCGGACCAGTCGTCCGGAGGGGGCGCCAAATCATCGGGAACGCTGTGTGTGCCCCGCCTGGCGAACGTCTTCCGGAGCGCCTCTGCCACGCGCTTCGTGTCCATGATTCCGGACCGGACGAGGAGCGCGAGATCGACGAGATCCCGAACTCGGCTGTTCGGGGCTCCATCGCGGGGAAGGGTATAGGCATGAATCTTTTCCGCGAACTGTTGCTCGCATTGGATTACAGGGATTAACGGAGCGCTCAGCCCTGCGAAGCCTAGCCATTCGCGCGTCGGAACGGTATCTGGGGGATCCAGGATCACGTCGCCAATTCCGACGTCGAGGTGGAACTTTATGAATGTGCGCCCGGCCATGATCGCCTCAACCGGATAACGGGCGCCGCCGTAGGGAGCTCCATCGAGATCCTTACCGGCCTCGCCAATACGGAAATTGAAGTGATCCCCGGACTTGAGGGCACCAACATCTTGCAGGAGCGCCAAGACCATGTCGCCCGCGCCACCGGGATTGCTGCGGACGGTAAAGTCCAGGTCCCTGGTCGCCCGCGCCATATGGAAACGGAGTTCCATGGCGTAGCCGCCTTTCAAGACCCAATCGGACCGGCCACCGGAAAAGAGGCGTTCGAGGAACCGATCGAATGCGACCTGACGGCGGAGGCGCTGGAGATCAATTGCTTCGTGGCGCGAGATCTTTCTTAGGCGCTCCTCGAGTGCAATGCGGAGCGCCGAGCCCGAGGTGTACCGGCGAGCAAGGGTCATCCGTTGCGTCCTTCCAGTTCGGCAACGATCTGCATATGTGCCGGCTGTTTGCGTGTCTGATCGACTTGGCGTTTCGTGATCGAACCGCGGCGAATCGCTTCCGCGAATGCTTTTTGGAGAGCGGGCTTTGGCATGGTCCCTTCCGCCCACACGTCCATGATGGCGCGGAGGGGAGTGGTTACGGGCACATCCGCGATGACTTCCCGGTCGGAATCCGGCAGAACTGCGTAGTGAAGATGCAGAACAGCGGGGATCGCGGAACCCTTTCGAAAAGCTGGAGGAACGGTAAGATCGATCTTTGATGGATTGACGTCGGTGAGATCGTGAAGGCAGAGCGCAGTCCGATGGCTGATCACGCCAGACGGGCGATCATCCCGCCCGCGGGACCACAGCCACCAAAGGATCAGATCCGGTCGATCCGGAGCCGGAAACAGGGCAAGCCGGTAGATGCCGCGGTACTCGCGTACCCAGTTGCCCACGCCGACGTGGTAGTTACGCTTGCTCGCCTCATAGCCGAGGCGAGCGGCTTGTTTTGCCGTGAAGTAACCGCCTTGCTGTTGCGCGACATCGAAGAGCTCACGGTAGCGTTCAGCGGTCTGCATAATAGTTCAACTTTATTGAACTATTATGTTGCCTCGTCCGGTGCCAGTCAACGCCGCCTTCCATCCAGCCGACAATGGTCAACGTCGCGCTGGATTTCCACGTGGTCCAGTGAGTGGCACCGGCGGATGCACCAGGCAGGACCGCTCGTTCGGGGGAGGCGCGATTGGCCCTTCCAGAGATGTGTGAGTGGCGGGGATTTGGGTACTTGGGCTATGCCTTCCTTGCTTGCATCGCCGCGGATAGAGAGGGTTCTGCGGGTGTCCGCACTGTTGCTGTTCGCCGGCACCGCTGTTTGGCTGCTTGGCAGGCGGCCCATTCCTACGCGCCAACAACGCGGTATGCCGGGGCGACGATGCTGCACCTGATCGGGTCCAATTCCTGGCGTGGGGCTGCTTCGGAAAGGCGTTTTCCTCCGGGAGCCATCCGGCGGAACGCAATCGCGGGCTGTGCCTGGTCCGCTTTGGGCAGCGGTTGGCGATGTTGCCTCTGCAGCCGGTGGCGATGGGCGCGCGGGGAACCGTACGCAAGTGATTGTACAGGGGCTGCGGCGGGGGGGTCTTTCGATGGACGAGTTTTAGGGGGATGGTTGTAAGCGTTTGCAAAAAGAGGTACAAACGAGGGTAGGAGGGCGCGTTGACTTCACCTGGGTGGTTTGGACGGAGAGCCTTACTTTTGAGCGCGGCGGCGTTTGGGGCGACGTGGCGAGAGGTGTTTGACGGGGAGACGCTGGCCGGATGGCGGGCCGAAGGGAATGCGAACTGGAAAGTAGAGCATGGCGAGTTGGTGGGGCGGCAGGGACCGGGCGGGGCGGAGGGCGACCTCTATACCGTAGAAACCTTTACTGACTTCGTTTTTGAGTGCGAGTGGCGGATGCGGTATCCGGGGAACTCCGGGGTGTGGTTCCGGTGGATGGGGCCGCGGACGGGGTATCAGGCGGACTTTCTGGATCAACCGAGCCACCCGGGCGTGCTGGCAGGGAGTTTGTACTGCATGGGGAAGGCGTTTATTGCCGAGAACCGGGACGCCTCGACGGTGAACCGGGACGGATGGAACCGCTTACAGATTCGGGCGGAGGGCAACCACATTACGCTGCGGCAGAACGGGAAGATTGTGGCCGATGTGCGGGACTCGACGTTCCGCGGGCCGGGGAGTTTCGGGGTACAGATCCATAAGGGCGCGGCCTTTACGGGGATGGAAGTGCGGTTGCGAAAGATGCGGGTACGGAGTTTGTAGTTGGCTTGCGGAGGCTAAATATGGACCGGAGATCGATGCTGGCGTTTCCCTTTGTGGCGGCGCGGAGTGTGTTGGGAGCGAATGACCGGATCAAACTGGGGTTTGTGGGGGTAGGGAGGCGGGCATCGTATCTGATCCGGCACGAGGATTTTGGCGAGGGACGGATCACGGCGATGGCCGACTGTTCGGCGGTAGCAATGGAGAAGGCCTCCGAGATTCTGCCGGACGGGAAGAGTTGGGCGCGGTACAACGACTACCGGGAGATGTTTGCCAAGGAAAAGCTGGACGCGGTGTTTGTGGAGACGACGACGCATGCGCGGGCGCGGATTGTGATGCAGGCGATGGAGGCGGGGCTGGACGTATATGCCGAAAAGCCGCTGACGCTGACGATCGCCGAGGGGCAGGCGCTGGTGCAGTCGGCGCGCCACTATAAGAGAGTTCTGCAGGTGGGGACGCAGCAGCGTTCGATGCCGATTAACCGGTATGCGAGCGAGTTAGTGGCGGACGGGAAGATCGGAAAGATCAAGAAAGTGATTGTTTGTAACTTTCTGGCGCCGGCGCGGTGGGACGGGAGGCCGGCCGAGGCGATGCCGGAGGGGTTGAACTGGGACGAGTGGTGCAACCAGACGGAGTTACGTCCTTACCATAGCGAGCTACACCGGGGCTGGATGAAGTGGTGGGATTTTGACGGGGGCGGGCAGTCGTGGGGGGTATCGGGGTGGGGGACGCATTCGCTGGATCAGGTGCAGGCGGCGCTGGGGACGTCGTTGACGGGGCCGGTGGAGATCACGCCATCGGGGCCGGGGGAGACGGCGGCGGTGGCGCTGCGGTATGCCAACGGGACGGTGGTGAGCCTGGAGCAGGAGATCATCAAAGACCATCAGCAGTTGGGGGGGATCTTTGAAGGGACCAAAGGGCGGATGCAGATTATTCGCGGGGACTTTGTATGTGACGAGAGGCCGGAGTTTAAGAAGCATGCACCCGATGTGGTGAAAGAGGGGCCTGGGGAGAACTCCTATCACATACGGAACTTTCTGCAGTGCATGCGGACGCGGAAGCGGCCGAACGCGGATGTGGAGATTGCGCACCGTTCGACGACTGTGTGTCATCTGGTGAACATTGCGCGGGAGTTGGGGCGTGGGTTGCGGTGGGATCCGAAGAAGGAGGAGTTTGTGGGGGATGCGGAGGCGAACGGGAAGATGGCGCGGCCGCGGCGGGCGGGGTATGAGTTGCCCCGTGTGGGATGAGCGCGGGCGTGGGAGAATGAAGGCATGAAGTATGACGAGTTTGGCGGCGGAATTCCCACGTACGGATCCGTGACACCCCGGAAGCGCGGTACAGGTCCGGGGTCGGCCGGGCAATCGGGTGACACGCAGGGGTTGTCCGATGTGGAAGATGTAGGCGGGGAGAGCGTGGAGGAGTTGGTGGAAGAGGGCCAGTTTTTTGAGGCCGAGTTGATATTGGGGGTGGAAGAAGCGGCCGAGGGGGGACTGGGGGAAGTGCGGACGCGGCAGGTGCCGGAGGATGAGATTCCGCAGGAGTATTTGGACGAGGATTAGGGTGGGGCGGGGTGAGTGACGGGGATCCGTGCGGTTACACGGGGTGTTCTTCACCGGGAGCGGCACGAAAAAGTTCTTCGAGAAGGGTCAATTTCTCGTGGACCTCCGGGGGGATGGAATCCGGTTGGATGAAGTCGATTAAGCGATGGAGTTCGCCCTTGGTTAACAGCAATTGGGTTGCGGTGCGAGTGGCAAGGCGGCGGAAGAACTCTTCGGCAAAGTCCGAGAGTTTCAGGCGCTCGGTTCGGGCTTCCCAGATGAGGCGGGCCGGTTCCGGGGGGGACTGCAGGAAGGCTTGAAAGTCTTTGGCAGAGCCAGCGAATACGCGCTGTGTAATCAAGTCTGCGAGCGTGTCCTCGATTTCCTGAGCGTATCCACCGAAGAGGGTGCCGTCGCCGAATTCATGACGCGCGTAGCGGCGGAGGAGATCGGGAGTGATGAAGTAGTTTTCCGCTTCGTAACGGCGCCAATAGACGAGTTTCAGGTTGCCGTCGGTGAAGGGGCGCCGATCCTGGCCGTCGTTGTCGAGAATAGCGAGGCCGCGCAACTGCGGCAGGACGGAGCGGAGCGCAAAGAAGTGTTCTTTGGGTTTGATCCCAAATCCTCCTTCGACTCGTTCTAACTCCGCCTCCGCGTCCTGGTTCGGGAAGTTATTCTGCACATAGTAAGTATTGATTTGTTCGTCCCAGATTTCCGCCACCGGATGACCAAGACGTTCGGCGAGAGCGCGGAGCATGTCGACATCGGTGCCGCCCTCGACATAGAGCACATAGCCCCGCTGGCGAGCCTTGACATAGTGGTCGGCACCGAAGTGCTTCAAGGTATCCTTGATGTTCGTTTTTTTTGCGAGGTTGTCGGCGCGACCGTCGAGGATGAGCGTCAGGTTTTTGTCGAGTGCTTCATCGAGTATCACCTCAGAATGGGTGACGAGGACAACCTGAGAGTGATTTTCGGTGGCGATATCGCGGAGCAGAACGTAGACCTGTTTTTGGCGGAGGATTTCCAGGTGGGCGTCGGGCTCATCGACAAGGAGGACACAGTGTTTGTGGGAGTAGAGGTAAGAGAAGATAAGGAGCAATTGCTGAAAGCCGCGGCCGGCGAGGGTGATGTCGAGCGGTTCTTTCACTGAGGACTGGCGGTACTGCAGTTCGACTTCACCGCGGGCGGTTTCGACGGGGATGTCGAGTTCGACGCCGAAGAGGCGGTGCATGAGTTTGCGGATACGTTCCCAGTCGGCGGGAGCGGAGCGGGCGACGATGAGGCAGAGGTTGCGAAGAACCTGAGCGGTCTGTCCTTGTCCCAGAAGGACGCCGATGTATCCGGGTTGGAGGATGGGTTCCTGGGTTTGCAGGCCGGACATGGGATAGAGCAGTTCGACGCGAATGGAGGCAGCGTACTCGATGAAGTCGAGCGCCTGCATGGATTCGTCGTCCGGAGTGCAATAGACGAGTTCCTCCCCCTGATTACGGAACCGCATTGTTAGGGGCCGGACGGCATCCCGGAACCAGACTCCGACCGTTATGAGGAGTGGGATATCGGTGTTGCCGGTGCGGACCTGCGTATTGTGCCAGAAGTAGCGTGTTCGTTGGACGGGGACAGAGACGATGTTGAGGCGGTTGAGAGCGGTGGCGGTGCGCTCCTTGGCTGTTGACTGCTTGCGGACGTCAAACCAGGTGGAGAGGGCCTGAGACCAGAGGGCGAGGGCTTGGATGGCGCTGGTTTTGCCGCAGTTGTTCGGGCCAATGAGGACAGCGGGGTGATCGAGTTCGATACGTTGCTTT
The DNA here is from genome assembly GCA_964430625.1 of uncultured Solibacteraceae bacterium. Lineage (GTDB taxonomy): Bacteria > Acidobacteriota > Terriglobia > Bryobacterales > Bryobacteraceae. Next base: position 78,857 of record CAYSFR010000039.1, on the reverse strand, counting down.
TCGCCGAAACGTTTGAAGTTCTCGATTTCGAGGAAGTGGAAAAGGCGCAATAGGGATCTCCCAGGTGACGTGGAGCCACGGTGGCCACCAAGGCCCTATTTTAATGAATCGGGGTTGGTGGCGACAGGGAAATTCGGAAAGGCGGGCCTCTGTAGATTCACACGCTCGGGTTGCTATCGAGTCCCCGACGGCGGGTGGCGTAGAAGCGGCAGAGGGGAATGAGCAGGGCGGTGGTGAGGAAGGCGAAGGGGAGGGTTTGCCAGAGGGGGAAGCCGAAGGCTTCCGGGATGCCGCCGAAGCGGAGGGAGAACGGGGCGGTGGAGAGGCCGATGGCCGCGGCCCAGAGGAGAGCCAGGGCATGGAGGAGATAGAGGTGCCCGATGTAGAAGACCAGCGGAGCGCGGCCGAGAGCGGCGAGCCAGGATGGGCCGGAACGGCCATGGGTGGCGGCCAGGAAGAGGAGAGCGGGGCCGATGGTCATGAGGACGAATTGGAGAGAGAGCGGGTACTTGGTGACGTTGCCGAGCGAGAGGAGCGATCCGGTGAAGGGGCTGGCATCGCCGTAGCCGGCGACCATGCGGAGGAAGAGGAAGAGGGCAGAACAGATGACGCCGGCGCGGAGGAGATGCTGGCGGGCGTTGGGGAGAGAAAACCACGGGGAGATGACGTAGCCGAGCATGACCACGCCGGCGACGGGGAGGAAGGGATAGGTGGTCCGCACCTCAAAACCGGCAGGGAGCGGAAGTACATTCTTCTGGTGGAGGAACGACCAGAGGTAGTGAAGCGGGGTGTTAGGGGGGAAGGAGAGAGGGTCGAAGAGGTTATGGAAGCAGAGAATGGCGAGGGAGATGGGGAGGATGATGCGGCGGCCGAGAGGGAGGAGGAGTCCGAGCAGGATGCTGGAGGCGCCGAGGGCGGCGATGACCTGCCAGAATTTGCGGGGCCAGAGGGGGTAGAAGTTCCAGGACCAATCGATGATGGTGAATTCGAGGAAGAGGAGCCAGAGTCCGCGGGTGAGGAGGCGGCGGCGGCCGGGTTTGAAGCCGGCGGAGACGCCCATGAGAAGGGCGAAGACGGGGGCGCAGAAGTGAGAGATCCAGCGGAGGGTGAACAGGAGGGGGGAGACCTGGGAGAGGTCCATGGGGTCGGAGACGCGGCCCGGGCCGGAGGAGTATTCGCGGGCGTGGTCGATGACCATGAGGATCATGACCACGCCGCGGAGGAGATCGACGGAGGGGACGCGCATCCGGGACGTTAATCCTTATTGGGGATCAGGAAGCGGATGGAAAAAGTCGCGGTACGGGGGGCGCCGGGCATGACGCCGGCGCGGGCGGCAAAGAGGAGGGCGGTGCCGTAGACTCGGTCGGCGACGTTTTCGAGAGTGGCGCGGAGTTCGACGTTGCGGTGGACACGCTGGAAGAGGCCGAGGTCCCAGATGCCGTAGCCGGGGGCGCGGGTACCGGCATAGGGTTCGAAGAAGCGGCCGCGGGCTTCGGAGCCGATGGTGAAGGAGGTACGGGTTTTGCGGATTTCGTAGCGGGCGTGGAGGCCGAAGGCGTGGCGGACGGCGTTGGGCATGGGTGCGCCGACGGCGGAGGGGGTGAAGCGATCGGACTGAATGTTGGAGTCGAGGAAGGCGTAGTTGGCGATGACGGATAAATCGCGGGTGATGCGGCCGGTGAGGTCGAATTCGAGGCCCTGGTTGACGACGCGGCCGACGGGGAGGAGGGCGGCGAAGTTATCGCCGCGGGGGCCGAAGGCGGGGTCGGGCCGGAGGACATTGTTTTTGCGGATACGGAAGACGGTGGCGGTGAGGAGGACGCGCTGGCGGGCGAATTCGGATTTGGCGCCGCCTTCGATTTGGACGCCGGTTTCGGGGTCATGGGGGCCGTTGGCGAGGGGGGACTGGGCGAGGGCGGGGGCGCGGTTGAAGCTATTACTGAGGCTACCGAAGAGGGAAAGGGACGGGAGGGCGCGGTAGACGGCGCCGATGCGACCGGTGACGGCGGTGGAGGAGAAGTTAAGGGGATAGGGGGCGGTACCGGAATCGGAGATGTGTTCGACGCGGCCGCCGAGGAGGAGTTGGAGGCGGGGGGCGAGGGCGATCTGATCCTGGAGGAAGAAGCCGTTGCGGATGGAGTCGATTTGCTGCGTGGTAAACGTGAGGGGGTAGGGGATATTGACGGTAGTGCCGTAGACGGGGGCGAGCATGTCGATATCGGGGACGGGGCCGCCGCGGGAGCGTTCGCGGGCGGTACCATAGCGGCCGGTCCAATCCTGGCGGACGGATTCGTAGCCATAGACGATGGCGTGGCGGGGGGAGGAGAAGTAGGCGTTGGCGGTGAGGGAGAAGTCGTTATTGCCGCGGAACTGGTTGCGGAATTCGCGGCGCATGGTACGGCCGTCGGGGTTAATGCCGCGGGGTTCGTGGTAGAGTTCGGGGCGGTCGGAGTTGAGGAAGCGGAAGGTGGCGTCGAGGCGGTGGGCGGGGGTGAAGGCGTGGTCGAGGCGGGTTTGGAAGACGCGGGCTTGGAGGGCGGAGGAGTCCGAGGGTTCGGCGGCGGACCACTCGCGGGCGGTGAGGAGGGTACCGGCGGCGTTGATGGGGATGCCGCGGAGGCGGTGGGCGGGGAGGTACTGGTCGATGTATTCGAAGTCGAGGGAGAGGGAGGTGGCGTCGCTGCGGCGCCAGGAGAGGCCGGAGGCGAGGTGGGCATTTTCGTTGCGGGCGTTGTATCGGAAGACGCGGCGATCCTCCTGGAACCAGGCGGCGCGGTAGAAGAGTTTCTGGTTGATGGGGCCGGAGAGGTCGAGGGAGCCGCCTTTCTGGGCAAAGGACCCGGTGCGGAACGCTGCTTCGGCGGTGTGGACGTTTCGGGGTTTGCGGGTGACGAAGTTGACGACGCCGCCGGCTTCGCCGGCGCCAAAGAGGACGGCGGCGGGGCCTTTGAGGACTTCGACGAATTCGATGTTGGAGAGGCGGCCCTGGCTGGTGGAGAAGCCGGCGTCGTTGATATCGTTTTCGAGGCTGCCATAGGGGTTGCCGCGGACGCCGTTAAAGAGGACTTCGCGTTGGGTGAAGCCGCGGAAGGTCATGGCGGAGTAGGCCGAATCGGTGACGCCGCTGATGTTGCGATAGAGGCTCTTTATGTCCTGGGTGGCGCGATCGTCGAAGAGGGCTTTGGGGAGGACCTGGATGGCGTAGGGGGTATTGAGGAGATTTTCGGGAGATTTGGAAACGGAAACGGAGGCGGTGGCGAGGAAGTCGTCGAGTTGTTCGCGGACGTCGACGGCGGTTTGGACGGTCTTCATTTCGAAGTTGATTGTGGCGCCGGGGGCGGCTTCCTGCTGTGCGGGGAGGAAGCCCTGGCCGGAGGCGGTGAGGAGGTACTGGCCGGGGGGAAGGGAGAGGGTGAAGGATCCGTTTTCGGCGGATTTTGTGTGATGGTTGCCGGGGTTGGCGATGACGGAGATACCGGGGAGGGGCTTGTTGGCGGGGCCTGAGACTGTGCCTTGGATGGGGGATTGAGAGAAGGCGAGGGTAGCTGCGGCGAATAGGATGAGGGCGTGCTTCATGATAAGTGGTTATCAGGATAGCAGCGAGGGATCGCGATTTCGGCCGGGAAACTTGTGAGCGGGGCCAAATTGGGGGGTGAGCGGGAACCGGCGGGGGGCCGTCTAGCGCGGGCGGGCGTTTTGCTTGATGTAGTCGGCGACGTCGTCGGGTTCGGGGCCGATGTAGTGGTACTGTTCGGCGTACTGGAGACCGTATTCCTTGCCGATGGCGCGGTCGCGGTCGAGTACGAACTGGCGGATGTATTCGCGGGCGGCGGTGCGGTCGTCGTTGCCGAGGAGGGGAAGGGTTTTGCCTTCGCGGGCGAGGCGGGCGCGGAGGCGGGCGCCGGTTTCGCCGGCGGGGCCCTGGGCCTTGTTTTCCCAGTTGGCGTCGATCTTCTTTTCGACCCAGGGGGCGATGTCGATGACGCGGTTGACCTGCTGCTGGAAGCGGGCGAAGTAGTATTTTTCTTTGACGCTGTGGGGTTTGAGGCCGGCGTCGAAGTGTTCGGGGTAGTCCTTGGAGCCGCCGGCCATCCAGGCGGCGGCTTCGACGCAGGCGCTGGTGACGTAGTGGTCGGGGTTCTCTTCGTAGTGGCCGGTGGGGTCGTAGGTGATGACGATGTCGGCTTTGAGGAGGCGGAAGAGGAAGATAAATCGCTGGCGGAGTTCGCTGCGGGCGATGTTATCCATCATGTGGTTGTTGTAGTTGAGCTCGTAGGTTTTTTTGGTGCCGAAGACGCGGTCAAGGGCGTCCTGGTCGCGCTGGTTGGCGGTGACGGTTTGGGCGTAGTTCCCGGGGCCGGCCATGTCGTCGTTGGTAACGCGGATCATGTAGGGGGTGGCGCCTTCGTCGATGAGTTTGGCGTAAAGGCCGGCGGCGAAGATGGGGATATCGTCGGAGTGGGGCTGGATGGCGACGACGACCTGGCCGGCGCGGGGTTTGCCGTCGCGTTTTTTCTCGATGACGACGGGGCCGTGGGAGTCGAAGGACTTGCTGTGTTGCTGAGCGGAGAGGGCGGCGGGGAGGAGGGAGAGGAGGGCGCGGCGGTGCATGGGTGAATTGTAACGCGGCACGAGGTCACTCTCTTTCCTGCTGGCCAGGGCCGCTGAAAATCGCATCGAGGTCTCGCTTGCCGTGGAGGACTCGAATAACGCGGAGGGCCCCAGGCTCCGCTACGTAGTAGACACGGAAGTCTTCGAAATTCCTGACTGGCCAAGAGCGCAATCCGACAAGCGAACGCGCGTTCGTCTTCTTCGGAATACCGAGGAATGGATTCCTGGTTAGGGACAGGATGGAGTCGTTCACGGCGCCCCGGAAGGGGACGGCTGCGTCGCCGGCGTCTTCCTCGAGGTAATACCGGATTTGGCGGAGAATGTCCCTTCGGGCCGCCAACCGGATGATGAGTTTCACCTACGTAGTTTGCGTTTCTGGTACTCTTTTGCCATCTGGTCAGCCTCAGCGTTCAGGCCGTCCCAGAAAGTCTGGTTTAGCTCGATGTCTTCGCCGCTAGCGGTGAGCCCTTCGAGCAACAGAGCTTCCAGGCGTTCGTCCTGCTGGCGCTGGTGCGCCTCTTCCACGAGCGAGCCAAGATACTCGCTGACGTTTTTATAGCCTTTCGCCGCCATCTGGTTCTCGACGAACGCGTTCAAGGATTCCGGAAGTGAGATGGTGACGGTTGCCATAATTCGTTTCCTGTCCGAGGGTTCAATCCCATAGTAGCCGAGTGGTACCGCCTTCGCGCGAATGCCATGTCGCCGGGGCTCTATTTGGATTTGAGGTTGTCGCGGATGAGATTGGCCATGAGGACGTCGACGATGGAGCCGCCGCCATTGGAGCCGGTGCCGCCGTTGACGAGGACGTCGGGCACGATTTTCATCCCCTTTTCGCCGGCGGCGGAGAGGGCGTTGGCGACCTGGACGATGGCGTAATTAGCGGCGTCCATGGACTCGATTTTCTGTTTAATGACGGTAGCTTCGGCTTCGCCGAGGGCCAGGGTTTTGGCGGCGAGAGCGTCGCCGGTGACGCGGGTGACTTCGGCGTCGGCCTTGGCGTTGATGGTTTTGGCTTCGGCCTGGCCGCGGGCGGCGGCGACGGCGGATTCGGCGGTGAAGCGGGCGATGGCGACCTGGCGTTCGGCGGCGACGACCTGGGGTTGGGTATCGGCTAACGCTTTGGCCTGTTCGAGTTGCTGGCGCTGGGCCTGGGCTTCGGTTTGCACCTCGAAGGTATGTTTCTGGGTTTCGGCGACTTTGCGCTCGGTGAGAGGCTTCATGAGTTCGGCGGGCGGGTTGATGTCGCCAATGAGGGTTTCGACGGCGCCGACGTTGTACTCACCGAGGGCGCGGGCGATGGCTTCCTTGGCCTCCTTTTGCCGTTCGGTTCGTTTGGTGAGGAAGTCGATGACGTCGGAGCCTTGGGCGGTGTTGCGGAAGTAGTTGCCGATGGTGGGTTCGAGCACCTGGGTGACGAGGGCTTCCATGCTGCCGAAGCGGGCGATGACGCGGGGGGCGTCGTTGCGGGGGATATGGATGATCTGGGAGACGTCGAGGTTATAGGAGAAGCCGTCGGCGGAGCGGACGGTGATGGTGGAGAGTTTGGCGTCGAGGTTATGGCTTTCGGTGCGGCCGGTGGCCCAATTGAGGACGACGTTGGCGGTGGGGACGATTTTCACCTTGTGGGTGTGGGGGTTGATGGGGTACATGCCGGGGTCGAGGGGTTCGACCCAGACGCCTTTTTCGCCGCGGGCGACGAGGTTGCCATGGCGGAAATCGGCGCCGGTGACGTCCTTGCCTTCGCGGCCGACGTAGGCGACGACGACGCCGACATTGGCGATGGGGACGTTGGTTTGGTCGACGAATTCGACGGTGGCGAATTTGGGATTGATGAAGTAGCGGCCGTTGAGGAGGACCTGTTCCTGAAGGCCCTTGGTGCCGCCGTTGGCGACGAACTGCATGGGGTCCTGGAACATGTTATGGCCGGGGACTTCGGGGCCGGCGATGTCACCGGTTTTGAGCGGGGTACCTTCGCGGGTGGTGATGATGCCGATTTTGCCATCGGGGACGTCGGTGACGGGGGCCTTTTCGATGCGGAATAGGATGGGGTTGATGCGGTAGGTACCTTGGGGGATGATGGCCATCTGGGGGCCGCGTTCTCCGCCGCCTTCGATAAAGGCGCGGGCGTCCTGGAAGGAGTCGCAATCGACGTGGCGGCCGATGATGCGTCCGCCGGTGAGGGGTTTGCCGTCGCGGGCTTCGACGACGCCGATTTCGCCGGCTTCGATGAAGGTCATGGGGACGGGGGTGACCTTGAAGACGAGGGGGTTGATGCGCCAGGTGCCGGGGGAGAGGAGGGCCATTTGGGGGCCGCGTTCGCCGCCGCCTTCGAGGAAGGCGCGGGCGTCCTGGAAGTTGTCGCACTCGACCTGGCGGGCGATGATGCGGCCATCGGGGAGGACGCGGCCGTCGCAGCTTTCAACAACGCCGACCTGGCCGGAGGCGATGATCTTCTGGGGGACGATGGAGATGTCGTACTGCCAGGGCCAGAGGCCGATGTGGAGGCCTGGGGCGAGGGTATCGGCCTGAATGCCGGCTTCGCCCTTGAGGGCGACGATTTTGCCTGGGGGTAGTTGTTTGTTGGCTCCGAACAGGACGAACTTCTTGACGACGGTACCGATGGCGTTATCGGGGATGATGTAGATGCCGAGGAGGCGGAAGGTCCATTTATAGAGGACGAGGAAGAGAATGAAGGCGGCGAGGCCGATGTACCAGCCGAGGCCGGAGAGAACTACGGTACCAAGGTCCATAGGGGTAATCTAAGGGCCGAGTTTAGCGCAGCGCTATGACGGAAGGAAGCGGGGGGAATTCAGAGGGCGACGCGGAAGCCGAGGCCGTTGCGGACGAACTGGTCGCTCAGCCAATCGCTTTCGGTGGCGGTGGCGTGATAGAGGTGAAAGCGGTCCCGGCCTTTGCCGCTGGGGGTGACCCATTCGTCGACATTGCCGATGATGTCGAAAATGCCGAAGGCGTTGGCGAAGCCAGTGGAGCCGGGCGGTTTGGGGGCTTTATCGCCGGGGACGGCGACGACGGAGGGGGTCCAGGGATCGCCCCACCAGAAGCGGGTGCGGGTGCCGGCGCGGCAGGCGTACTGCCACTCCGGCTCCAGGGGGAGGCGGTAGGGGCGGCCGGAGTAGCGGGCGATGCGGGCGCAGAATTCGAGGCAGTCGTCGTAGGCGACCATTTCGACGGCCTGTTCCGGTTCCCAGCCGAAGGGGGATTCCTTACCGAACGTACGGAGGGGAAGATGGCGTTTGCGTTTGGGGAGCCGGGCGACGGCATTCCACTGGAGGTTGGTGACTTCGAAGCGGCAAAGGGAGAAGGGGGAGATGAGAGTGGGGCGGCCGCGAGGACCGAGGAGTTCGCCGCCGGGGATGTGGACCATTTCGAGCGCGGAGGGGTTGGGAGAAGCCTTCGACGGAGCGTGTTTCCGTGCGGGTGACACGGCCTTGCTCGTCGAAGGCGAGGGGGAAGACGAAGGGGAAGCTGAAGAGGGAACGGCGGGTGAGGCGCAAGGGGCGCTCCGGGGCGCCGGGGCTCAGCCGGCGCCGCCCTCGGCCTGGGGTTCGCGGTAAGTGGCTGCGCCGACGAGGTAATCGCGGTTCATGCGGGCGATGTAATCGAGTTGAATGCCTTTGGGGCAGACGGCTTCGCATTCGCCGATATTGGTGCAGTTGCCGAAGCCTTCGTCGGCGGCCTGGGAGACCATGCGGATGGCGCGGGTGTGGCGTTCCGGCTGGCCTTGGGGCAGGAGGCCGAGGTGGCTGATTTTGGCGCTGGTGAAGAGGGACGCGCTGGCGTTGGGGCAGGCGGCGACGCAGGCCCCGCAACCGATGCAGGCGGCGGCGGACATGGCGAGGTCCGACTCGATTTTCGGGACCGGGATGGCGTTGCCGTCCGGGGCGCTGCCGGTGGGGACGGAGATGTAGCCGCCGGCGGCGATGATGCGGTCAAAGGCGGAGCGGTTGACGACCAGGTCCTTGAGGACGGGGAAGGCCGAGGCGCGCCAGGGTTCGAGGAAGAGTTCGTCGTTATCGTGGAACTCGCGCATGTGGAGTTGGCAGACGGTGGTACCGCGGCGAGGGCCGTGGGCGACGCCGTTGATGACAAAGCCGCACATGCCGCAGATGCCTTCGCGGCAATCGTGGTCGAAGGCGACGGGTTCTTCGCCTTTGGCGATCAGTTGTTCGTTAAGGACATCGAGCATCTCCAGGAACGACATATGTTCAGAGACGTTATCGAGGGAGTAGGGGACCATCTGTCCCTTGTCGGAGGGACCTTTCTGGCGCCAAATATTGAGTGTTAAGCGCATTATTTGTAGCTCCGCTGCGACGGGTGCACGTATTCAAAAGTGAGGGGTTCTTTGTGGAGCGCGGCGGGTTTGCCGTCGCCGGTGAACTCCCAGGCGGCGGCGTAGGCGTATTTGTCGTCGTCGCGCATGGCCTCGCCTTCCGGGGTTTGGAACTCTTCGCGGAAGTGGCCGCCGCAGGATTCATTGCGTTCGGCGGCATCGATGCACATGAGTTCGCCGAGTTCGAGGAAATCGGCGACGCGTCCGGCTTTTTCGAGGCTCTGGTTGAGGTCGTTGGACTCGCCGAGGACGTTGACGTTCTGCCAGAACTCGGCTTTGAGGGCGCGGATCTTTTCGGCGGCGAGGCGGAGGCCTTTTTCGTTGCGGGCCATGCCGCAGTATTCCCACATGAGCTTGCCGAGTTCGCGGTGGAAGCTGTCGACGGTGCGTTTGCCCTTGATGGCGAGCAGTTTGGAGATGCGGCCGTTGACCTCGTCCTTGGCTGCCTTAGCGGCGGGGTTATCGTCGGTCACCTTTTCGAGCTTGGTGGAGGCGAGATAGTTGCCGAGGGTGTAGGGGATGACGAAGTAGCCATCGGCGAGGCCCTGCATGAGGGCGGAGGCGCCGAGGCGGTTGGCACCGTGGTCGGAGAAGTTGGCTTCGCCGAGGACGAAGAGGCCGGGGATGGTCGACATGAGGTGGTAGTCGACCCAGAGGCCGCCCATGGTGTAGTGGACGGCGGGGAAGATGCGCATGGGCGTTTCGTAGGGGGATTCGCCGGTAATGCGCTCATACATTTCGAAGAGATTGCCGTAGCGTTCGGTGATGGCCTGTTTGCCGAGGCGTTCGATGGAGGCGGCGAAATCGAGATAGACGCCGAGGCCGGTGGGGCCGACGCCGCGGCCTTCATCGCACATGCGTTTGGCGGCGCGGGAGGCGACGTCGCGGGGGACGAGGTTGCCGAAGCTGGGGTAGATGCGTTCGAGGAAGTAGTCGCGTTCGGCGTCGGGGATCTGCTGGGGGTTGCGGGTGTCGCCGGGTTTGACGGGGACCCAGATGCGGCCGTCGTTGCGGAGCGACTCCGACATGAGGGTCAGCTTGGACTGGTAGTCGCCGGAGACGGGGATGCAGGTGGGGTGGATCTGGGTGAAGCAGGGGTTACCGAAGAAGGCGCCTCGCTTGTAGGCGCGCCAACTGGCGGTGACGTTGCAGCCCTTGGCGTTGGTGGAGAGGTAGAAGACGTTGCCATAGCCGCCGGTGGCGAGGATGACGGCGTCCGCCATATGCACGTCGATCTGGCCGGTGACGAGGTTGCGCGTGACGATGCCGCGGGCTTTGCCGTCGACGACGATGAGGTCGAGCATCTCGGTGCGGGCGAACATCTTGACGCGGCCGGCGTCGATCTGGCGCTCGAGGGCCTGATAGGCGCCGAGGAGGAGTTGCTGGCCCGTCTGGCCGCGGGCGTAGAAGGTACGGGAGACCTGGGCGCCGCCGAAGGAGCGATTGGCGAGGGTGCCGCCGTATTCGCGAGCGAAGGGGACGCCCTGGGCGACGGCCTGATCGATGATGTTGACCGAGATCTGGGCGAGGCGATAGACGTTGGATTCGCGGGCGCGGAAGTCGCCGCCTTTGACGGTGTCGTAGAAGAGGCGGTAGATGGAATCGCCGTCGTTCTGGTAGTTTTTGGCGGCATTGATACCGCCCTGCGCGGCGATGGAATGGGCGCGGCGGGGCGAATCCTGGAAGCAGAAGCACTTGACGTTGTAGCCAAGTTCGGCGAGGGTGGCGGCAGCGGCGCCACCGGCCAAGCCGGAGCCGACGACGAGTACGTTGTACTTGCGCTTATTGGCCGGGTTCACCAGTTTCATTTCAAACTTGGCGTTGTCCCAGCGGGATTCAATGGGGCCGGAAGGGGTGCGGGAGTTGAGAGCCATTTATTTCACCAATCCCAGGAGAACGGAGAGGGGAATCGAGATATTGCCAGTGGCGACGACGGCGGCGAAGACCTTGGCGGCGAGTTTCAATTTCGGGGTATAGGAGGGGTGGGAGAAGCCGAGGGATTGAAACAGCGACCAGACGCCGTGATAGAGATGCATGGCGAGCATAGCCATGGCGACGATGTAGAAGAGAGAAACGTACCAGACGGAGAAGCCGGCGATGACGTTATCGTGCACATGCAGGTACTGGAAGTTGGGGTGGGCCTGTCCGGTGGTGAAGTGGAGGAGATGATAGACCAGGAAGGCGCCGATGATGGGTCCGGACCAGTACATGGTGCGGGAGGCGTAGGTGGAGACGATGGCCGTGTGCTTGACGTAGGGGGTGGGGCGGGCGGCATTCTTACGCTGGGCGAGTTGAATGGCCGTGGCGATGTGAGCAAGAACGCTCAAGAGGATGACGGAGCGGGCGCCCCAGAGAAGAGCAGCGTTTTTGTGGAGGGTTTCGCCATAGACATCGAGGGCATGTTTGCCATCGGGGCCGGGCGGGAGGTAGATCTGCAGATTGCCCAGCATGTGGCCGAGAACGAAGCCGAACAGGACAATGCCTGACAGCGCCATCACCGCCTTTTTTCCTACTGGGGCATCGATGAGGCGCGCAGCGCGCGCCATGGAGGAGGCCGACGAGCTCATAATCCGTGAAAACTCATTATATGGGATGCCGTCTTTTGGTGCGCGGTTTAAATATCTCGTTGGGGATGGGCGGCTATACTCTGGGGATGAAACATCGCTCGTATTTTGCTGCCGTGGCGCTGCTGGTGGCCTCGGCGGCGGCGCAGGCCCAAACCCTGAACGGATTGTGCGTTTATCTGGAATATCAGGTGATTGCTCGCAATTTCGCGCCGCGCCACTGGTATTTTCTGTCCGATGGGCGGTATCTGAATGATGCGCCGAAAGAGGAGTTGAGCCCGAAGGGCATGGAGCCGGTGTGCGCGAAGTATGCCGGGGAGTGCGGGAAGTATGCGGTGGCGGGCGGGAAGCTGAATCTGACGCCGAATAAGGGGAAACCGTGGACAGCGGACTTTGCCGATCCGGGCGGCGGGAAGTGGAAGATCGGCGGGGTGGACTGCCAGCGGATTACGGCGAGCTATCCGGCGAACGCGAAGTTGAATGGGAAGTATACTTCGGGGCAGGCGTACGGGGGGATCGCCTCGGCCACGACGTTTGTGTTCAGTCCGGATGGGAGCTACACGGTGGAGAAGGTGGGGGCGGTGCGGTCCGGCGGGACTGGGGCGACCTCGGCGAGTGCGACGCGGGGGGCGTACCGGTTGAGCGGGAACACGCTGGAGTTGACCGAGAACGGGGCGACGACGCGGCACCTGATCTATGAGATTCCGGCGGGGACCGGGACGCAGTTGGTGGTGGACGGGATTTCCTGGAAAAAGAACTAGCGGGGACTAGCCGAGGACGGGTATCTGGAGGGAGAGCGCGGCCTGGTGGAGGTTGGCATCGCGCGTGGCGAGCGGGAGGGATTCCCGCTTCGCCAGGTCGAGGTAGGCAGCGTCGTAGGCGGAGAGGCGATGCTGGCGAGCGAGGGGGAGGATGGCTTGCCAGAGCCAAAGGGATTCGCGGCGTTCGATGTGGATGGGCATTCGGTTGAGAACCCCGACGAACCGATCTATCTCCGGCCGGGTGATCCGGCCGCGTCTTTCGGCGGTGGCCAGTGCGTTAGCCACTTCAAATGGCCAGAGTCCGGGAACGACCGCGTAGGAAGTTTGCAACGCAGCGAGAAGGTTGCGGCTGTATTCGTTGGATTCGTCGGCAAAGCACCAAGCCAAGGTAACGGAGGTGTCGGCGACGAAAGGACCCATCAGTATTTGCGGCCCTCTGTGATCAAGTCACGAATGGAGAGATTGTCGCCGAGCGTGATTCGGTGTGTCTTTGCGAAGTCCATCATTTCGTCAACGGCCCGGATTTGTTCTGGCGAATTCTGGTGTTGCGATTCGGTGGCCGCCAACGATTCCAATGCGCGAGCGACAACCTCTTCGGCGGAGTGGAAGCGGCCGGTGCTGAGTTGCTCCTGGATGAGGCGTTCGGCACGAGAATCGAGGTGGACGACCATGCGCCTTCATTATAAGGTTTTTGGAGGTATCGTTTGCCAGGTAAACAAAATGGAGGTTGCCCAAAGTGGCGAGGGTTTGATTCAATAGATAGAGTCCACTCCTCGGAGGAACCCCCACATTGAATCCAGCAATCCTTGCCCTAGAAGACGGGACCGTCTTCGAAGGCCGGGCTTTTGGTGCGCTCACGGAGCGCTCCGGTGAAGTTGTTTTTAATACTTCGCTCACCGGTTATCAGGAGATCTTCACCGATCCTTCCTATTCGGGGCAAATTGTTGTTCTAACATACCCGCAGATCGGGAATTACGGCGCGACCGACGACGACATGGAATCGGCCCGTCCCTATATCGAAGGGCTGGCGGTGCGCGACTTTTCGCCGATGGTTTCCAGTTGGCGAAGCGACCAGGCGGCCGATGCCTTTCTGAAGCTGCACAACATCCCGATTATCGATTCGATCGACACACGGAAACTGGTACGGCATCTGCGGACCCGCGGTGTGATGCGCGGGGTGCTGTCGTCCATTTCCACCGATGTGAAGGGACTGATCGAGAAGGCCCGGAACATTCCGTCGATGGCTGGATTGGACCTGGCGACAAGGGTGACGACGGCGAATTCGTATCCGTGGACCTCGCCGGTGGAGCCGTGTTCGCCGAGCGAACGGATCCGCGGCGGCGGGGCGCTGGCGCATCATGTGGTGGCGTTCGATTTCGGGATCAAGCGCAATATTTTGCGGCGCCTGGTAACGAGCGGTTGCCGGGTGACGGTGGTGCCTGCGGGGACCTCGGCCGAGGATGTGCTGAGCCTGCGGCCCGACGGCGTGTTTCTCTCCAACGGGCCGGGCGATCCGGAGCCCTTGGCGGCGCAGGCTGCCGAAGTGCGGAAACTGGTGGGGAAGAAGCCGATCTTCGGCATCTGCCTGGGTCACCAGATCCTGGGGTTGGCGATGGGCGGCAAGACTTATAAGTTGAAATTCGGGCACCGCGGCGGGAACCATCCGGTACTGAACAAACAGACGAACAAGGTGGAGATTACGGCCCAGAATCACGGGTTCGCGGTGGACCCGGATTCCATCCACGACAATGTGGCCGAAATTACGCACGTGAACCTGAACGATATGACCGTAGAAGGTCTGCGGCACAAATCGGAGCCGGTGTTTTGCGTGCAGTATCACCCGGAGGCCGCGCCCGGGCCGCATGACTCGCTGTACCTCTTTGACGACTTTATCCGCCTGATGCAGGAGCACAAAAAGTAATTCATGCCACGCCGTACTGACATCCACCGCATCCTGATCATCGGATCGGGACCGATCATTATCGGACAGGCGTGCGAGTTCGATTACTCGGGCACGCAGGCTTGCAAGGCGCTGAAGGCCGACGGGTTTGAAGTGGTGCTGGTGAATTCGAATCCAGCCACCATCATGACCGATCCGGAACTGGCGGACCGCACCTATGTGGAGCCGCTGAGTGTTCCGTATTTGACGGAGATCATCAAGAAAGAAAGGCCGGATGCGCTGTTATCGACCGTGGGCGGGCAGACGGGGCTGAACCTTTCGGTGGCGCTGGCTGAGGCTGGCGTGTTGGACGAGTATGGCGTGGAGTTGATCGGCGCCAAGATCGACAGCATCAAAAAGGCCGAAGACCGGTTGCTGTTTAAGGATGCCATGCGGAAGATCGGTCTGGCGACGCCGACTTCGCAATTAGTGACGGACATGCAGGGCGGGTTCGACTTTGCCGAGCGCGTGGGCTATCCGCTCATTCTTCGGCCGAGTTTCACGATGGGCGGAACCGGCGGCGGAATCGCTTACAACTCCGAAGAGATGGAAGAGATTCTCTCCCGCGGGCTGGATCTTTCGCCGGTGGGGGAAGTGCTGATCGAAGAGTCGGTGCTGGGTTGGAAAGAGTACGAAATGGAGGTGATGCGTGACCTGGCCGATAACTGCATCATCGTCTGCTCGATTGAGAATTTCGACCCGATGGGTGTGCACACGGGCGACTCCATAACGGTGGCGCCGGCGCAGACGCTTTCCGATAAGGAATACCAGATGATGCGCGATGCATCGCTGGCATGTTTGCGGGAGATCGGCGTCGACACCGGCGGTTCGAACGTGCAGTTCGCCATTAACCCGAAAGACGGGCGGATGGTGGTGGTGGAGATGAATCCGCGTGTGTCGCGGTCGTCGGCGCTGGCTTCCAAGGCGACGGGTTTCCCGATTGCGAAGATCGCGGCGAAACTGGCTGTGGGCTACCGGCTGGACGAGATCCGGAACGACATTACGCGGCTGACGCCGGCGTGTTTTGAGCCGACGATCGATTATGTGGTGACGAAGATTCCTCGGTGGCAGTTCGAGAAGTTCCCGGGCGCGGACACGACGCTGGGGACGCAGATGAAGTCGGTGGGCGAGGTGATGTCGATCGGGCGGACTTTCAAGCAGAGTCTGGCGAAGGCGATCCGTTCGCTTGAGACCGGCAAATCGGCGACGAAGGAAGAGGCGTTCGACGAGTCGCTGATTCCGGCGAAGCTGATCACGCCAACGGCGGACCGGCTGAACTACGTTCTGTTTGCCTTTGAGCGGGGCTGGACGGTGGAGCAGGTGTTCGAGTTGACGAACATCGATCCTTGGTTCCTGCTGCAATTGCTGGAGGGGATTCAGCTGAATCAGCAGCTGGGAGGCGAAACGCTGGACGACGTTTCCGCGGCGACGATGCGGCATGCCAAGCGCAATGGGGTCTCCGATGTGACGCTGGGCAAGCTGTGGAAGAGCGACGCGCTCACCGTGCGGGCCAAGCGTAAGGAACTGGGCGTGACGGCCGTATTCAACCGCGTCGATACTTGCGCGGCGGAGTTTGAGAGTTTCACGCCGTACCTCTATTCGAGCTACGAGTCGGAGTGCGAGGCGGATCCTTCGGACCGCAAAAAGGTGATGATTCTGGGCGCCGGGCCAAACCGGATCGGGCAGGGGATTGAGTTCGACTACTGCTGCTGCCATGCCAGTTTCGCGCTGCAGGAGTTCGACCATGAATCGATCATGGTGAACTGCAACCCGGAGACGGTGTCCACCGACTACGACACCTCCGACCGGCTGTACTTTGAGCCGCTGACGCTGGAAGAAGTTCTGAACATCTACGACCGGGAGAAGCCGGATGGCGTGATCGTGCAGTTCGGCGGGCAAACCCCGCTGAACCTGGCGTTGCCGCTGCAGCGGGCCGGAGTGCCGATCATCGGGACCGATCCGAAGAACATCGACCTGGCCGAGGACCGGAAGCTGTTCGGCAAATTGCTGGACGACCTGCAGATCCCGTGCCCGCCGAACGGGACCGCGACGAGCGTGGAAGAGGCCTGCGAAGTTGCGGCGCGGCTGGGTTACCCGGTGCTGGTGCGGCCGAGCTACGTGCTGGGCGGACGGGCGATGACTATCGCCTACGACGAGGACACGGTGCGCAAGTACATGCGCGAAGCCGTGGTGTTCTCTCAGGACCGGCCGGTTCTGGTGGACCGATTCCTGCAGGACGCGGTGGAAGTAGACGTCGATTGCCTGAGCGACGGGGAGAACGTCCTGATCGCCGGCATCATGGAGCATATTGAAGAGGCTGGTATTCACTCCGGCGATAGCTCCTGCGTGCTGCCGCCATTCGGGCTGGGTGCGCGCGAGTTGCAGACGATCCAGGAATACTCGGTGAAGATGGCGCGGGCGTTGAACGTCATCGGCTTGATGAACGTGCAGTTTGCCATCAAAGAGGGCAAGGTGTACGTGATTGAAGTGAATCCTCGCGCTTCGCGGACGGTGCCGTTCGTGGCCAAGGCGACGGGCGTGGCGCTGCCGAAGATTGCTGTGGGTTTGATGTTGGGCAAGAAACTGACCGAGTTTGCGCATCTGACGCAGGGCAAGACGAGCGGTGTGCTGGATGTACCGCAGTTCTTCGTGAAGTCGCCGGTGTTCCCCTTCAACAAGTTCCACGGCGTGGACCCTGTGCTGGGGCCGGAAATGCGGTCTACGGGCGAAGTGATGGGCGTGGGCGAGAACTTCGGCGAGGCGTTTGCCAAGGCGCAGTTGAGCGCCGGGTCACCGCTTCCGGCCGATGGGACGGTGTTCATCAGCGTCAGCGAGAAGCACAAGAACGAAGCGGTGGAAGTGGCGCGGCGGTTCTTTGACCTGGGCTATAAACTGGCCGCGACCCGTGGAACGGCGAGCGCATTGAAGGCTGCCGGCATCGAGTGCCAGACGGTGTTCAAGGTGAATGAAGGGCGGCCGAACGCCGTTGACCTGTTGAAGGCCGGGAAGCTGAAACTGGCCATCTACACGACGGCCGGAGTGCATAGCTTCAGCGACGAGAAGGCCATCCGGCGGGCCGCGATTCAGTACCGGGTGCCTTGCATTACGACGATGAGCGCGGCGCGGGCGGCCGTGCAGGCGGCGGCAAGCCGGCGGCGTGATCCCATCCGTGTGTGGAGTTTGCAAGAGATACACAAGGGAACAGCGCTGGGGCGTTAGGGCGGTTTTTCCAGGGTAGTGAGAGAAAGCGGGCCACCGGAGTCGGTGGCCCGCTTCTTTTTATTGATAAATCAGTATTGACAAAACTCGATATAGTGTTATCAATATCACTATGCTTCTTTTTGTTCTTTTGATTGGGTTGGGCGGATGGTTGGCGGCTCAGACTCCGGGGCTGGAGCCGGTGAAGACTACGGTGACGGTGACGGGGACGCGGAGCCCGATGGAGATCGACAAGTCTCCGGTGGCGACGGCGGTGGTGGACAGGAAAGAACTGGAAGGGCGGAACATCCGTCAGATTGACCAGGCGCTGGCGCAGGTGGAAGGAGCCATCGTGATCCGGTCGAAGGGGCCGTCGGACAACGACTTCGGCCTTGGTCTGCGGGGATTTGCCGGCC
Organism: uncultured Solibacteraceae bacterium; assembly: GCA_964430625.1. Classification (GTDB taxonomy): domain Bacteria; phylum Acidobacteriota; class Terriglobia; order Bryobacterales; family Bryobacteraceae. The sequence continues at coordinate 61,017 of CAYSFR010000039.1, read as the reverse complement.
GAGGCGGACAGAACCGCACGTTGATTCTGGTGGACGGGCAACCGGTGAACAACTCCTATATTGGCAGCGTGAACTGGTCGACATTTGCGGTCAGCGAGATGGAGCGGGTGGAGGTAGCCAAGGGGCCGTTCTCATCGCTATATGGCGGGAACGCAATGGGCGGGGTGGTAAATATGATTACGCGGCCGGTGGACAAGCGGCATGCGGAGTTTTTCGGGCAGTACGGGAACCGGGACACGATGAACTATTCCGTCCGGGTAGCGGACCGGTTTTTCGACAAGCTTGGGGTGAGTCTCGGCTATAGCCGGTTCCAGACGGGCGGGTATGCGCCGCAAGAGATCCTGCGGACGACGGTAACGGCGACGGGCGGGACGCCGGTGACGGGAGTGACCCGGTGGCTGACGCCGACGGGCGGAGTGACCTATCAGGTGGGAATGCGCGGGCGAGACTGGTTTAATCAGGAAGCCAAGCGGGGGCGGGTGGAATACGCCATCACGCCGAAGGTGTTTGTGACGTTTCAGCATATGCGGCAGTCGCGCGGGGAGGGCTACGACGCTTATACGAGTGACCTGCGGGACGCATCGGGACGGGTGGTGGATAGCGGAACTGTGTCGTTTCTGGACGGCGGGGTGACGCGGCGGCTGACGGTGACTCCCTCCAACTTCCTGGGGACGCCGACGGCTGGGCAGTTGAACATTTACCAGGGCCAGGTACTGGCGACGCTTTCCCCGCGGTGGAACCTGCGCGCGGCGGCCGGGATGAACAACAGTCCGAGCGACTGGTATGTGACGGTGGGCGCGAATGGGACGCTCAACGGCGGTGGGGGAAACTGGGTGGACCAGACGAATCGGGCCTTTTACGGGAATTTTCAGGCCAACTGGCAGAGCGGCGGGCAGGGGTTGATCTTTGGCGCCGAGACGCGGCAGGATAAGGCGCGGATTCAGGGGCAGAACATTCCCAACTACGCGATTCGCGCCGACGGCGGGCCGTTTGATTCGGTGGCGCAGGGGCAGTCGTTCAATCAGGCGGGGTATGTGCAGTATCAACGTTCGTGGGAGGGGCTGAATGTGGTGGCGGGCGGGCGATGGGACTACTGGCGGACCTACGATGGGGCCAACCAGACGGGAATCACCTCGCCGCTGGTGAGTTACGGTACGCGGTCGGCAACGGCGCTGACCGGCAAGATTGCGGCCTCCTATACGTTGCCGGGGCGCTGGCAGTTGCGGGGCAGCATCGGCAACGCGTTCCGCAATCCGACCGTGTATGACCAGTACCGCGACCTGAACCTGGCAGGCAGTCTGTTGTTAGCCAATCCGCTGGTGAAGCCGGAACGGCTGTTGGCTTATGAGATTGGGCTGCTGCGGAACTTCGGCGGCGGGCACGCCGTGGAAGGCACTTTTTATGAAAACCGGGTGTCGGATCTGATTTACCGGACGACGGACTTTGATGCCGATCCGACAGGGCGAATCCGGAGGTTGACGAACGCCGGACTGAGCCGGACTCGCGGGGTGGAACTCTCCATGCGGCAGCGGATTCTGCCTTGGCTGCAGTTCCGGGAAGGCTATGTATTCAATGACGCAGTGATCACGAAGAACCCCACGCTACCGGCCACGGTTGGCCGCCGTGTGCCCTATGTGCCACGGCACACGTTGACGTACATGGTGACGGCGGCTAAGAAGCGTTGGGCCGGGACGTGGACAGGGCGCTATCTGGGGTCGTACTTCTCCACCGATACGAACACCGACGTCGTGCGGGGTGTTCCGGGGGCTTACAGCCCGTTCTTTGAAATGGACATTACGGTCTCCTATCAAGTAAACCGGCGCCTTTCATTGCAGGTGAACGCGGATAACTTGTTGGACCGGAGATACTATCTGTTCTTCCTGACGCCCGGCCGGAGCGTATTTGCTGGATTCCGCTGGCAGATATAAGTCATGAAGACGTTACTGGGACTGGTTTTGAGTCTGGCGGCGCTGGGGCAGGCGCGGCCGAACGCGGTGGTGGTGTTGCGGCCCTCGGAGACAGTGGTCGAGGCGTGGGGCCGGTTCCGGGCGCAGCATGGGGAGAGTGCGTTCGCCTGTTTCGTCGGGGGCGAAGAGTTGACTGCCGAACGGTTGGCGGAGGCTCGGGTTGTGTTCCTGGACCATCCGTCGCCGAAACTGTTGGCACGGCTGAAAGTTCCGGCGCTGGCGGCGATCAAGAAGGGCCTGCGCGTGGTGAGTCCGACGCCGGAACTGGTACAGCGCGGGTGGGGCGTGGAGATGGAAGTCCGGCTGGCGCGTCGACTGCTCCCGTATTGGGACAACGGAGGCGTGGAGAACATGGCGGCGTTCTTCGCGGCGCTCTACCAGGAGGCAGGAGGGCCGAAAGAACTTGCCGTCCCCAAGCCGGTCGAGGTGGCACGGATGGGTGTCTACCATCCGGACGCCGGGCGCAACTTCGACGATCTGAAGAGCTATCTGGCGTGGTATCGAGGGGCGAAGCCGAAGCAGGGTGCACTTGCCGTGGTCACCTTCTTCCACTCCTATTTGAAGAATCGGGATATGGCGATGATCGACGCCCTGCTGCGCGGGTTGGAACGGGAAGGGTTGGCGGCGGCGGCCATTTACGGATGGCCCCACCACACTACGGAGAAAATCTACAACCAGGGAGAGGGCGATCCGTTGCGCGTGCTGCTCTCGTTCACGGTGAGCCTGTCCAAGCCGGAAGACAAGGATTATCTGGAGAAGCAGAATGTCCACGTGATTGGCCTGATGACGACGCGCGACTCCTACGCTACCTGGGCTAAGGCGGAGCGGGGCGTGACGCCGGATCGCCTGGCCACCTCGGTGAGCGAACCGGAGCGCAATGGCGCCACGGATCCGATCATGATTGCCACCACCGAGACCTCTGCCGACGGGACCCTAACGCGGACCCTGCCGATTGCCGAGCGAGTGGAGATGGCGGCCAAGCGTGCGCGCCGGTGGGTGGTACTGCGGGAAAAGCCGAACCACGAGAAACAGTTGGTGGTCCTTTATTACAACAACCCGCCGGGGAAGGGGAACGTCGGGGCGAGTTATTTGAACTTAGCCCCGAGTTTGACTAACGTACTGGGGCGGCTGCAACGGGAGGGTTATCGAACCGGCGTTCGCGTACCGGGTCCGGAGCAGATCCTGGAGTTAGTGAATAAATCAGGCCGGAACGTGGAGGCGTGGGCGCCGGGGGAGTTATCGAAAATGCTTGCCGGCGGTGGAGTTACGCTGCTGCCGGTGCGGAAGTACCGCGAGTGGTTCGACAAGCTGCCGCGGGAGTTCCGTGAGATGGTGAACGGGCGGTGGGGCGAACCGGAGAAAGCGGAACTGATGACCTGGACCGCGCCGGAGGGGAAGAAGTATTTCGTCATCCCGGGATTCCGGATGGAGAACATCTTCGTGGGGCCGCAACTGTTGCGGGCCTCGTTTGCCGAGTACACCAACGTGCAGCACAGCTCGACGCTTCCGCCGCACCACGGCTACGTGGCGTCCTACCTTTATTACCGGCATCAGTTGAAGGCCGATGCGATTATCCACATGGGGCGCCACGGGACGCTGGAGTGGCTGCCGGGAAAGAACGCCGGCCAGGCCGGGTGGGACTGCTCGGAGGTGTTGCTGGGCGACCTTCCGAACGTGAACTACTACATCATGGATGGCGACGGGGAGGCGCTGCAGGCGCGGCGCCGTTCGGCGGCGGTGGACATCTCGCACTTGACGCCGATGCTGGTTCGGACGGGGAGTTCGGCACGATTTGTGGCTGCTCAGGAGGCGCTCACCAGGTGGGAGGAGACGCGGGAGAGTTCGCCGGCGCTGGCGGCGGAGTATGCGGTGACGGCGGCGGCGGAGTTGGAAAAGCTAGACCTGGTGAAGCAGATACCGCTCGACATGACCAGGCGGGACGAGGCGCTGGAGAAGGCAGCGGAATTTCTGGAGGCGATGGAAGATGCGGCGATCCCGCTGGGGCTGCCGACACTGGGAGTGGCGCCGACGGAAGCGCGCGCGCGGGAGGCGTTTGAGACGTTTCAACGGACGGCACTGCAGCCGGAAGAGTGGAAGCGGGTGAGCGAGCGGATGCCGGCGTGGAACGACGCGGTGTTTGCAGGAAGACCGGCGGAGTTAACGGGGGACCTGCATCCGGCGCTGCGGGAGAAGTTGGGCCGGGTGTTGGCGCAGGGGGCCGAATGGTTGAAGGGGCTGCGCGCGTCGGCGCCGAGGGAGTTGGACGTACTTCCGAAGGTGTTGCGCGGAGAGTACCTGCCCAGCGGATTGGTGGGCGATCCACTGAAGGTTCCGGATGCCTTGCCGACGGGACGGAACCTACATCAAGGGGATCCGTCCCAGATGCCGACTCGGGCTGCCTGGGAGTTGGGGAAAAAGCTCGGCCAGGCGATGCTGGAGGGCCACAAGGAGCGGGAAGGGAAGTATCCGGAGCGTATTTCGATGGTTCTGTGGCAGGGGGAGACGGGGCGGCACCAGGGGGCGATGGAGGCGCAGGCTCTGTTCCTGATGGGCGTGGAACCGGAGTGGAACGCGCGTGGAGTGGTGGACCGGCTGAAGCTGATTCCGGACGCCGAACTGGGCCGGCCGCGGGTGAACGTGGTGTTCACGGCGAGCGGTCTATACCGTGACGGACTGGCGGACAAGATCATCCTGCTGGACCGGGCGGCGCGGCTGGCTGCCTCCGCCGGGGACAACGCCATCAGCCGGCAGAATCGGGAGGTGGAGAGGGCGCTGCTGGCCAAGGGTGTCAGTGCGGAGAAGGCGCGGGAGTTTGCGGGCGCGCGAGTTTTTGCAACCGCGCCTGGTTCCTATGGCCTGGGGCTCTCGCAGTTCGTGGAGCAGAGCCGGGACAAGGATGAGCCGGAGACGATGGCGCAACTGTACCTGACGAAGATGAACTATGTATTCACGGAAACGACGTGGGGCGGGTCCGCGCCGCAGTTGCTGGAGAACCATCTGAAGGGAAACGAGACGATCGTTCATAGCCGGTCGTCGAATCTTTATGGGTCGGTGGATAACGACGATGTTTATCAGTGGATGGGCGGGCTGCGGACGGCATCGGAGTCTGTGGGGGCGAAGCCGAAGATGGTGATCAACAATATGCGGCGGGCCGGCCAGGAAAAGGTGGAGGATGCACGGAGCTTTATCACCACGGAGTTGCACGCGCGGAACTGGAATCCGAAGTGGATCACCGAGTTGCAGAAAGAGGGCTACGCCGGCGGGCGGCTGATGGCGCGGTCGATTGAGAACCTCTACGGGTGGCAGGCGACGGCGCCGGAGGCTATCTCCGATACAGTCTGGAAGAAGACCTTTGACGTGTACGTGGCCGACGAGTACAAGCTGGGGATGAAGGAGTTTTTCGACAAAGCGAACCCGGCGGCGCGGCAGGAGCTGGTATCGCGGTTGCTGGAAGTGGACCGGCAGGGGACCTACCGGTTTACGGCTTCTGAAAGGCAGGAGTTGGTTCGTGAATATGTCCGGCTGGTGGCGAAAACCGGCGTGGGCTGTTCGGCGAACGTGTGCGGGAACAAGCGGCTGCAGTTGTCGGTGCTGCGCGAGGCGAGGCAGATGGGTGCGAAGGGCGTGGCGGAGTTCGAGAAGCAGTTTCGCGAGGCCGCCAGCAAATCGGTGCCGCCGCCCGCCGACTCCACGACCTCGGAGCGGCGCCCGGAGGAGATCGCCGATCCGTATCGGGGGATGAAGGTCAGCTTGGTGAAAATTCGCAAGCTGGCCGAGGACACGGGCCGCATCATCGCGGAAAATCCGAGAGTGGCGGGCGGCGTGCTGGCGGCGCTACTGGGTGCCGGCGGATTGGCCGCGCTTTATCTGCGGAGGCGGAAGGAGGAGTTGTCCGCGCTGGGATTGGCGAGTTGAAAGAACGCGTACAATTGACGCATGCGCGCACACCTCTTGTGGATCCTGGCGGCTTCGACCGTTCTGCCGGCCCAGACGCGGGACGAAATTCTGGCGGCGATGAAGCGGGCCGCCACGTTCTATGTGGAGAAGGTCTCCCTGCGCGGCGGCTACCACTTCACCTATACCGATGACCTGAGTTACGGCCGCAGTGAGCACGGCGAAGGGCCGACGCAGATTGAGACGCAGCGCGAAGGAACTCCGGCGGCGGGAATGGCTTTCCTGGAGGCATGGTGGGCGACCGGAGACCGATTCTATCTCGACGCGGCCACCAAGGCTGCTCGCGCCGGCGTGCAGGGCCAACTTTGCAGCGGCGGCTGGGACTACATTATTGAGTTCGACCCGGCCAAACGGGCGGAATACCCCTATCGCGCCGATGGGAACTGTCGCGGACAGAAGTCGCCGCCGACCACGCTCGATGACAACGTCACGCAGGCGATGGTCCGGTTGCTGATGCGCGTGGACAAGGAACTGGGTTTCCAGGACGCGGAGATTCATGGCGCTGTGCTGTTCGCGCTGGACAGGCTGATGGCGGCGCAGTATCCCAACGGCGCCTGGCCGCAGCGGTTTGCCATTCCGCCGGACGCGGCGAAGTACCCGGTGAAGAAGGCCAGTTATCCGGAAAGCTGGTCTAAGAAGTGGCCCGGCGAGGTCTATAAGGAGCACTACACGTTTAACGACAACTCGATCGCCGATATGATCGACGTGTTCCTGGAAGCGGGCCGAATTTATGGCGATAAACGCTACACCGCGGCGGCGGAGAGGGGCGGCGGATTCATCCTGCTGGCGCAGATGCCGGAACCGCAACCGGCCTGGGCGCAGCAATATGATGCCGAGATGCACCCGGCGTGGGCGCGGCTGTTTGAGCCGCCGTCGGTGACCGGCGGGGAGTCACAGGGGATCATCCAAGTACTCATGGTTCTCTACCGGGAGACCGGAGAGCAGAAATATATGGACGCAATTGGGCCGGCGCTCGCATACCTGGAGAAATCCGCATTTGCCGGACAGGGGAAGATCGCGCGGTTTCTCGAACTGAAAACGAACCGGCCGCTCTACATCACCAAGGGGACGCAAGTGCAGGCCAAGGGGCTGGGATCCAAGCGGATTGACGGCTATGAGATCAGCTATGACGGGTCAAGCGTGATTACGCACTATAGCGTGGTGACGAGCGCGGACCGGTTGCCGCGGATCCGGAAAGAGTACGAGTCGTTGCGGAAGGAGCGCAAGCCGCGTCCCGACCGGTTGCACGGACTATCGCCGTGGTCCGGTGGGGAAGGCGGGCGGGGCGGCGGCGGGGTGGCGGCGGTAATCAACGGAATGGACGATCGCGGCGCCTGGGTGGAGGATGGCGTCATTGGCAAGGCGGACAAGCTGGTTTCCGTGTTTGCCGCCCGCGATATGGTGCTGACGATCAACGGGCGACCGATTCCGGTGAAGGAAAATGATCGCGTGGAACTCTTCAACGGGGCGCAGCCGCCGCGGCAGAAGGTGATCCGGACGACAACGTTTGTGCGGAATCTGGAGAGGCTGGCAGCGGCGCTGGGACGAACTCGCTGAGCTTGGAGAGATCGATGGTGACGGTGCCATCGGGCGTGGCGCCAAACAGATCAGTAAACCGGGCACCGTAGACGATGTCGTTGTCGGCGTAGGAAAAGCGGGTGTGAACGGACTGCGAGAAGGTCTCATCGACGGCGGAAATGGAGACGAAGACCTCCGGGTCGGCATCGAGAATCTGTTGCTGGGAGCGGCCGAAGAACGGGCTCTTGTCGTCGATGGGATGGACGATGACCCATTGGGTGGGCAGCAGCACGACGTTATCGCGCTCCAACGGGAGGGAGAGGAAGCGGCGGATCTGGCGGGCCGGGTCGGTACGGTCCATCCAGCTATAGGTGACGGTGGCTTTGATGTCGATCAACTGGCTGTCGCGCCCGTTGGCGACACGGAACATGAGTCCTGTTCCCGTGGAGCGATAGGGGGCAATCAGCGCGACCCGGGAGCGGAGCACATGCGCCGAGGGGCGCGAGAAGCGGGCGAAGAGTATTCCTGTAATGAGGGCGAAGCCCATCAGGCCGGTGAGTGCTTCGAGCGCTACCAGCGAGTTGGCGATGGTGCCCTTCGGCGTCATCTGGCCGTAACCGATGGTGGCGATGGTTTGGACGGAAAAAAAGATGGCGTTGTGCCAAGGTGCGTCGGGTTCGCCACCGTTGATGGCGCCCGGTCCGGCGGCGATGAACAGCGACGCAAACAGGGCGTTGGCGGCGATGTAGAAACAGAGAACGTAGAGAAAGAAGCGCGGCCAGGTGACGGTGAGCAGGTGTTGGTAGACGTTGAGCGACTGCCAGAAGCCGTGTCCGAGCCGAATAACGTTCAGACGGCCGTCGGGCCGCATGATGCGAGCCTGGCGGGACTGGGCGATGCGGCCGGAAAGTCCGAGGTCACGTTGTTGCGAGTCTTCTGCCGGTTCCGCCATGGGGGATGGTACCCTATTAGATTAGGACAACTGAGGCTGAACCATGTCAGGTCACTCAAAATGGCACACAATTAAACACAAGAAGGCGGCTTTGGACGCCAAACGCGGAAAGGCATTCACACGACTGATTAAGGAAATCGTGATTGCCGCTCGCGGGGGCGGAGATCCATCTTCGAACGCTCGACTGCGCACGGCGATCACCGCGGCCAAGGCCGTGTCGATGCCCCAGGACAACATTATTCGCGCCATCAAGCGCGGTACCGGGGAACTGGAAGGCGCCACTATTGAAGAGTTCACCTATGAAGGATATGGCCCTGGCGGAGCGGCGGTGATGGTGAAAGTCGCCACCGACAACAAGAACCGCACGGTGAGCGATATCCGTCACGTGTTCTCCAAGAACGGCGGCAACATGGCCGAACCGGGCGCGGTGGGCTGGATGTTCGAGATGAAGTCGAACATCGTGATCGACGCTGAAGGCGTTACCGAAGAAAAGCTGATGGACGTGGCGCTGGATGCAGGCGCCGAGGACATTCGCAATAACGGCGACAGCTGGCAGGTGATCTCGGATCCTTCGTCGCACCAGTCGGTGCTCGACGCGCTGTCGGCGGCCGGTATTGCCGTCACCGAGTCGGAGGCGACCGCGCTGGTGCCGAAGAACACCGTGAACCTGGAAGGCAAGGACGCGGCGGCGATGATGAAACTTTTCGACGCTATTGACGATCACGACGACGTGCAGAACGTCTACGGGAACTTCGAAATCAGCGACGACGCGGACGTCGACGGCTAACGGCGCCTGGCGTATGCGCATTCTGGGCATCGATTGCGGATCAGAGCGGACGGGCTTCGGAGTCATTGAAAGTGACGGCCGTACCCACCGCCTGATCGCCGCCGATGTCATTGTGACCTCGCCGAAGCGGCCGCTTTCCGAGCGGCTGCTGGCGATTGCCAAAGGGTTGCGCGAAGCCATTCAGAAGCATCAGCCGGAAGCGGCGGCGATTGAGGGCGTCTTCCACGCCGTCAACACGCAGACGGCCATCAAACTCGCGCACGTTCGCGGCGTGGCGATGCTGGCCATCGCCGAGGCCGATCTGGCCGTTGGCGAATACTCGCCGATGGAAGTGAAGACGAGCGTGGTGGGCTACGGGCGTGCCGAAAAAGGACAGGTGCAACTGATGGTGAAGACGATCCTCCGGTTGCCCGAGGTGATTCGGTCAGAAGATGCAAGCGACGCGCTGGCCGTGGCCATTTGCCATGCAATGCGTGCCGGTTTCGCGGCTCGCGTGGAGGCGGTTCGATGAAGTTCGCCTGCATCGCCCTGGCGCTCGCGGCGGCTGCGTTGGCGCAGGATGGTAAGCTGACCTTCCAAAAGACCTTTCCCGGCAGCGTGCCGGCTTGGGTGAAAATCGTTCTGGAGCGCAATGGCCAGGGCGTCTACACCGAAGCCGCCGACGATCCGCAACCGATGACGTTCAAGCTTCCGGAAGCGGACACGGCGACCATGTTTGCGCTGGCCGAGAAGTTGGGCTACTTCAGCCGGACGCTGGAGTCCGGCCTTCCGGTGGCGAAGATGGGTGACAAGATCCTCCGGTACGAAGGCGGCGGGAAGGTTCAGGAGCAGAAGTTCAACTACTCCTCCGACCCGGACGCGCAACTGCTGGCCGACTGGTTTGAGCGCATCAGCGAAACGGAGCGCTACCTGGTGGACCTGGAACAGGCGGCACGTTTCGACAAGCTGGGCGTTAACCGGGTGATTCTGCTGATCCAGGCGGCGTGGGAAAAGAAGCGACTGGTGGCCGTGGACCAGTATTTGAAGTGGCTGGACCGCATCACGAAGAATGAGAGCTATCTGAACATGGCGCGGGAGCGCGCGGCGCGGTTGGCCGAAACGTTCCGCAATCCTCCGCCGGCCGAGGGAACAAAGCCATGAAAATCATCTTGTTCGGGGTACTGGCGGCGGTAGCGCTCTTGGCGCAGTCGCAGCTGCCCCCGCAGGAGCAGCAGGATCTGAGCACGGCTCTTGCCGACGCGGGCAACTCCAGTCACGAATTCATCTCCGCGCTGGAAGGGCACTTGAAAAAGTACCCGATGACGAAGTCGCGGTGGGAACTGGAGCGGGCTCTGGTGAAGGCCGCGCGCGAGATTGGCGACGATGCCCGTGTGGTGAAGTGGGGCGAGGCCGTTCTGGTGCGCGAAAGCGAGGATCTGCAGACCTTGGAAGCGGTAACCCGGGCGCTGGTGAAGATCGTCGACAAGGCGGCAGCCGAAAAGGGACTCGGTTTCGCGAAGAAATGGGAACAGGTACTGCGTTCGCTGGAACCGCGCGACTCGACGGAAAAGATCCGCTGGCAGACTCGGATGGACCTGGACCAGGGACTCAGCCGCGCGCTACAGGCGCAAGCCAAGGCACAGTTGACGCTCGGCAAGGCCGCTGAGGCCGAGGCGCTCGCGGCGCAGTCCTGGACGGTCTTTCCCTTCGATGAAACCGCGCGGGCGCTGGCGCAGGCGCGCGTGGCGCAAAGTAAGTGGGATGGGGCCGTGGACGCTTGGGCCGACGCCTTCGTCGCCAGCGATGCCAAGCGCCCGGAAGACCTGGACGCCATGCGTGCCGCGTGGGCCAAGGGGCACGGCGAAGAAAAGGGCGTCGGGGAGCGGTTGCTGGCCGCTCATGACCGTTTCAACAAGTGGAACGACGCCAAGATCGCCCGTCTCCGCGAGTATGACCCCAACGCGTTGAAAGGCAAGCCGTCCGAGTTCGTGCTCACCGGCGTTGGCGGCGATAAATTGCCGCTGGCTTCGCTGCAGGGAAAAGTGGTTGTGTTGGATTTCTGGGCCACCTGGTGCGGGCCCTGCCGGACGCAACATCCGCTCTACGAGAAAGCCAAGCAGAAGTTTGCTGGGCGGACCGATGTGGAGTTCGTCTATCTGAATACCGACGAGGACAAGGCGCTGGTGATGCCGTTTCTGGAGGCGAACCAGTGGTCGAAGAAGGTGTATTTTGAAGGCGGCCTGTCGCGCCTGCTGAACGTCTCGTCGATTCCTACGACTGTGATCCTGAATAAGCGCGGCGAGATTGCCAGCCGCATGAACGGGTTCGTTCCCGAAAAGTTTGTGGACATGCTCACCGAACGGGTGCAGCGGATTTTGGCGGAGTAGACATGGCTGGACGTTTCCGGCGAATCATCTGGATTGTGCTCGACAGCGTGGGCATCGGCGAGATGCCCGACGCGGCGGATTATGGCGACGCGGGGAGCGACACCCTGGGCAATATTGCCCGTCAGCGCGCCTTGACGCTGCCCAACTTCACCCGCCTCGGCTTGGCCAACATTAAGCCGCTGACGGGCCTGCCTGCGGACCCCGCACCGCTTGGCGCCTACGGGAAGTGCGCGCTCGCCTCACCCGGCAAGGATACGACCACCGGTCATTGGGAGATGGTGGGTATCCATCTTGCCAAACCGTTCCCTCTTTTCCCGAATGGCTTTCCGCGCGAAATTCTCGACGTATTTGAGGACCGCATCGGCCGCGCCACCATTGGCAACAAAGCCGCTTCCGGTACCGAGATCATTAAGGAACTGGGCGAGGAACACGTTCGCACCGGTTCCCCCATCGTCTACACATCGGCCGACAGCGTCTTCCAGATCGCCGCGCACGAAGACGTGATCCCGCTCTGGGAACAGTACAAAATCTGCGAGACGGCGCGCGAGATTCTCCGCGGTCCCTATGAAGTGGGCCGGGTGATTGCGCGGCCATTTACCGGGGAAGCGGGCGCTTTCGCCCGCACCGCCAACCGTCACGATTACGCGGTTCCGCCGCCTGCCGGCATGCTGCTCGATCAACTCGCCGCGCGGAAGGTCCCCGTCCATTCGGTGGGCAAGATCTTCGATGTTTTCCTGGGGCGAGGGATCTCGGTTTTCGATAAAACCAAGACAAACGCCGATGGGATGCGCATCACGCTCGAGGCGCTCGAGGCGACTCCGGAAGGGCTCATCTACGTCAATCTGGTGGATTTCGACATGCTCTTCGGCCACCGCAACGACGTCGAAGGCTACGCCCGCGCGCTGGAGGAAGCCGACCGCTGGGTGCCCACCCTGCTGAGCGCACTGCGCGACGACGACCTCCTGATCTTCTGCGCCGACCACGGCTGCGATCCGACGACCGAATCGACGGACCATAGCCGCGAGTACACTCCGCTGCTGGCGTATTCGCCGGGCGGGCAGGGCGGCGTGAATTTGGGTACTCGCGCCACGCTGAGCGATATCGGACAAACGGTTGCCGAAAACTTCGGGGCCGTCATCGAGAAAGGAACGAGTTTCTTACAACAGTTATGAGAACACCGCTAATGGCCGGCAATTGGAAGATGTACAAAACCCCGGCGGAAACCAAAGCATTTTTTGACGCCTTTTTGCCGCTGGTGGCTGAGGCGAAGCACTGCGAAATCGCCATCTGTCCGCCGTTCGTGAACATCCCTACGGCAGTGGACGCGGCGCGCGGCACGCGCGTCGGCGTCGGCGCGCAGAACCTCTACTGGAAGAACGAAGGCGCCTTCACCGGCGAGATCTCCGGCCCCATGATCAAGGCCACCGGAGCCGAGTGGGTCATCATCGGCCACAGCGAGCGGCGCCAGTATTTCGGCGAAACTGAAGCCACGGTCCTCGAACGCACCAAGGCGGCGCTGGCCTGCGGGTTGAAACCGATTGTCTGTGTCGGCGAGCGTCTGGAAGAGCGCGAAGCCGGCCGCACGGAGGCCGTGCTCACGGAACAGTTCAACGGCGGTATCGCACCTCTCGACGCCGATTCGTTCGCCAAGATCGTCATCGCCTATGAGCCCGTCTGGGCCATCGGTACCGGCAAGACGGCCACCCCCGACATGGCCGCCGATGCTCACCGGGCCCTGCGCGCGCTGGTCACCGCCAAGTACGGCGCCGAAGCGGGTGCCGCGGTCCGCATCCTCTACGGCGGCAGCGTCAAGCCGGACAACGTCAAAGGCCTGATGGCGCAACCGGAGATCGACGGCGCGCTCGTTGGCGGCGCCAGTCTGGAGGCCTCCTCCTTCGCCTCCATCGTCAACTTCTAGACCACAGGGGATTGAGCCCTCCGGCCATACGGTGTAGCGTATGGCTGGAGGGTTTTTTGTGCGCGCATTCGGGTTATGGCTGGCGGTGGGACTGGTTGCCTGGGGACAACTGGAGCGGAATGCCACCGAGCATGGCCGCGCTGTCGATGCCTCCCGCCGCCTATTGCACGCCTGGCTACGGCACGCCGATTCGAAGACTCTTCTCCTGCCGGACCGCACCGGCGACGCCAAACGCACCTATACTCCCCACAATTCCGGCGCCGACCTCTATCCCTATCTCATTCTTACCGCGCGCCTCACTGACCCTGATCTCTACCACGGCCGCATGCGCGAAATGCTCCGCAACGAGATCCGCTTCACCACGGCGCCCGATGGCGTACCCGGGAATCTGGAAATGTCCACCGGCACGCTCGGGCCGCCCAGCTTATTCGGCGCCGGCGAGTATGCCAAAGACGGTCTAATCACTGTCACCGAGTATCTCGGCCGCACGCCGTGGACCGGCCGCCTGGCCTCGCTGGTCGCCGCCGCCATGGAACGCGCCCCCATCTCCTCCAAGTTCGGCGCGCTTCCCGCCGCCGACAGCGAGTTAAACGGCGACTATCTGCAGGTGTTGCCCCGACTGTACCTGTTGACGGGTGACGAGCGCTATCTCACCTGGGGCCGGCGCATTGCCGCCGCCTACCTGGAAGAGGTGCTTCCCGGTAACTTTGGCCTGCCCAGTATGGCGTGGGACTTTGCCCGCCACAGCGGCGACAAGAGGCTGAAGCTTCGCGACCACGGCAATGAGATCATCGTCGGCCTGGTCACCCAGTTCGCACTGGAGCACCAACTCGGTTCCCCGCGCGCCGCGCAGATGCGCCCCTTGCTCGCCCGCATGTTCGATCGCGTGCTCGCCTCCGCCAATCCCGACGGCATGCTCTACAACACCATCGACACCGAGACCCTTCGCCCGCTCGACGAACGGCTGAGCGACAACTGGGGCTACCTCTACGGCGCGATGTATACCTTTTATCAGGTGACCGGGGAAGGGAAGTACCGCGATGCCGTTCTGCGCGTCCTTCGAAACTTGCCGAAGTACCGCAACTGGTGCTGGGAGCCATCCTCGAACGCCTTGGTCAACGCCCGCAAGGATCCGAAACTGGGTTCGTTTGACGGCTACGCCGATGCCATTGAGAGCGCCCTCTATCTGGTGAACCGGGAACCGGTGCCGGAGGCGCTCGCCTGGATCGATTCGGAGATGGAGGTAATGCTCTCCATGCAGCGGTCCGACGGCCATCTGGAGGATTGGTATGGAGAAGGGAACTTCAATCGCACGGCCCTGCTCTGGGCGCTCATGAAATCGCAGGGACTGCGTGCTGAGCCCTGGAAGCCGGGCCTGCAATTGGGCGCCGTGCGGGAGGGTGACGCGTTGCGATTCACCCTCAATCAGCCAGCCCGCGTTGCCTTCGACTTTCCCCGCCACCGCGCCGTCCACAACTGGCAGCGAAACTACGTGCGGCTTAACGAATTCCCCGAGTGGTTCACCGTGGAGCCCAATCGCCTGTACTTCCTGGGCGAGCGGCTGCTCGCTGGGTTTGAGCTGATAGAGGGCATCCCCCTCGAACCCGGTACTTATATTCTCCGCCCGCAGTAAGACCTTCGATTTTCGCATCCGAAATCTCCTCGTTTACGTCTATCTACGCAGGAGTCCCTATGCGAATCCAAGTTGCATTGCTAGCATTAGCGGTGGGCGGCGCCCTGGCCGCACAGACCCCCGCGGTAAATGAACAGGCCATCATCCGCATGGCCAAGACCATCCAGCGCGAGATACTTACGCTGCCCGAGTACGGCGTATTCGACAGTATCCGTTTCAGCTTCAAAGGGGACACCGTGCTACTGCGCGGGCAGGCGTCCCGCCCTACCCTGAAATCCGGCGCGGAGAACGTCACCAAGCGGGTGGAAGGCGTGGCGAAGGTCGATAACCAGATCGAAGTTCTGCCCCTCTCCCCGATGGACGACGGCATCCGGCTTCGCGCCTACGTAGCCATCTACGGTCACCCTTCGCTTGCCCGCTTCAATCCCAATCGGGGTACCCCGCTGTTTATGTCCAGAATGAGTGCGATGACCGGGATCACGAATAACCCCCCTCCCGGGAACCACCCCGTTCATATCATCGTCAAGAATGGCAACATCACACTGGAGGGTGTCCTTCCCACCTCGGGGGACCGCATCATCGCTGAGTTACAGGCCAACGGCGTTTCCGGCGCCTTCTCTGTCACCAACAATATCGAGGTGGAAGAGGCAATGAAATTCAAGAAGCCGGCAAAGTAACTCTCCAACGCTTGACCGCACGCCGCGGCACGGGGCAAGATGACGAGGTATGATACGCGCCATCTTGCCCCTGTTTGCTGCGGTGACGATGTGCCTTTCCGGCCAAGCGGCGCGTCTCTTCACGGGTGCACCGGTCGAGGAGATACTTCGCGCCGGCCAATCCCACACCTACGAACTTCCGCTCACAACCGGCCAGTTTGCGGATTTGAAGGTCTTTCAGCAGGCAGGCGACGTCACGGTGGCGGTCCGCCTTCCCGATGGCGCCGAGTATGGTTCCACCGACCGGGTGGAGTACGACGGCTTTGAGGACCTGCCGTGGATCGCCGCCACCTCCGGAAATTACCGGATTGTTGTTACCGCAAACAAGGGTCCCGACTCCCGCTACCGGATCGAAGCCGACGTGCGCCCGCCGTCGGAGAGCGACACGGCCCGGGCCAGCGGTTTTCGCATCGGCTGGGTGGAGACTCGCCCTCTCCGCGCGCAGCGTTCCGCCGCCGCCACTCGTAAGCTGGCCGCGCAGTTGGAGTTGGCCATCGCCGAATTCCGTAAAGCCGGCGACACGCGCAGGGAAGCCTATGCCCTGACGCAGCGGGGCGAGGCTCTCTTTAACCTCAGCCAGTTGAAGGCAGCCCTCCCGCTCTATCTTCGTGCCGCCGAACTCCAGCGCGCTCTCCCGGACGAGCGCGTGGGCCTTGCCGCGTCGCTGGTTAGCCTCGCCACGCTCCATACCGGTGTTGGCGAGGTGCGCAAGGCGATCGCCTTTAATGAGGAGGCGCTGCAGATCCTGCCCGCTGACGGCGGTAGAGCATTGCGTGCCATGGCCATCAGCGGTATCGGCAACGAGTACGCCCGCCTGGGGCAGAACGACAAGGCTCTCGAATACAAATTGCGTGCCCTGGCCCTGCGGCGCGAGATTGGTGACCGCCTCGGCGAGGGCTCTTCCAATGCCGGTCTCGCCACCTTTTACTACAACTTGCGCGACCTGCAAAAAGCGATTGAGGCTGCCGCCGAGGCCCTTCGCATCTTCCTCGAACTGAAAGAGGAGACCTGGGAGGCCCGGGTCCTGTTCACTCTCGGCATGATTCATGGAGAACTCCAGGAACGGGACAAGGCCAACGAATACTGGGCCCGTGCGGAGGAAATTTATCGCCACGCCGGCAACGAGGCCGGTCTCGCCGGCGTTCTCTACGGAAAGGGCGGCCTGGCCCTGTGGAACAGCGACTACCCCACGGCCGGAAAAGCCCTGGAGGAGGCCACCGCTCTCTACCGCAAAACCGGCTACCGCGCTGGACTCGCCCGCGCCCTAGCTGGCCTGTGCGACTATTTCGGTTCCACCGGGCAATGGGAAAGATCGAAGCAGGCTGCTGAAGAAGGGCTTGAAGTCAGCCGCCAGATTGCCTCCCCCATTGAACTCCTTAAGCCCATGCGCTGCCTCGCCCAGGCGGCGATGAAGGAGAACGCCAACGACAAAGCGGAGAAGATCCTGCTCGAGGCGGTCACTATCGCCCGCCGTGTCAATGATCGGGGCGAAGAGATGCGCCTTCTGATGACCCTGTCCCGCCTTGCCGAGCGCAAGGGCGACGTTCACAGCGGCATCGCCTATCTGGAGCAGTCCGCCGCCGCCGCCGAGACAGACGCGCTCCAACTGCCTACAGCCGAACTACGCACGCGCTATCGCGCCAGTCGCGCCACGATCCACGCCAGCCACCTCGATATCCTCATGCGCCAGCATGAAAAGGAGCCTGCCGCCGGATATGCCGAACGCGCCTTCGATGTCTCGGAACGCGCGCGCGCCCGCAGCCTTGCTGAGTTGATCTCTGGCCCGGGGCGCGCCGCCGTATTGACCCGTGAACAACGTGCTCACGAAGCCGGCCTGCTGGCCAAATTGGCCGAAGTGCAGCGCGAACTCTTTCGAGATGCCGTCCCCGCTTCGCGCCGCGACGAACTGCGCGCCGCCCTCAGCCAGGCCGAACGCGAACTCGACCTCTTCCAGAGCGTTGCCTATGCCGGAAAAGAGGCCGAAACCCTCTTTGAAGCCTGGGATACCGTCCGTACCCGTCGTGAATTGGCCGGTCCGGATGGCGCCGTGGTTGCGTACTCTTTGGGCAGTGCCCGGTCCTACGTCTGGGTGCTTACGGCCGGAGGGGTCGCCAGTGCCGTACTTCCCCCGCGCAAACAGATTGAGCAGCGCGTCGCTGGCTTCCGTGCGCTGCTGGCCAAACCGGCCGGCGCGCTGACCGCCGCTCGCGCGATGGCTGCCATCGACTCCGAATCCCGGGCGATCTACGCCCTGTTGCTCGGCCCGGTTGCCAGCGCGATTGCCGGCAAAAAGCGCCTTCTCTTCGTCCCGGACGGCGCGCTCGCCTTCCTGCCCTTTGAGGTCCTTGGCGATGGTCCTCGCCTCATCGAACGGGTCCGCGTCGCCTATGCCCCGTCGGCTTCCACCGCCGGGGCCCTTCGCCAGCGAGGGCAACGCCGTGCGCCCGCTGCAAAGATGCTCCTGGCCTTCGCCGACCCCAACCATGGCATGGCCGCCCCCGCCGGCGAACGCGGCTTCCTCTTCACCGCTCTGCCCAACGCCCGTGCGGAGGTGGCGGCCATCGGCAGTCTTTTTCCTTCCGCCTCTGCCCGTACCTACTTCGGCAATGCCGCTACCGAACAACGCCTCAAAAGCGAATCCCTTGGCGATTTTCGTTATCTCCATTTCGCCGCCCATGGCTACTTCGATGAGTCCGAACCGGCCCGCAGTGGCATCGTCCTCGCCCAAGGCGCCGGTGCCGTCGATGACGGTTTTCTGCAGGCCCGCGAAGTCTCCCGCCTCCATCTGAACAGTGACCTCGTCACCCTCTCCGCCTGCCAGTCCGGCCTCGGGAAGATGCTCGCCGGCGAAGGGGTCCAGGGCCTCGCCCGCGCGTTCTTTCACGCCGGTGCGCAGAGCGTGCTCGTCAGCCTCTGGAACGTCAACGATTCCGCCACCGCTGACCTGATGAAGCGCTTCTACACCGGTCTGAAGGCGGGGCTGTCGAAAGAGGAGGCTCTCCAGGCGGCTAAACTCGCCCACCTTCGCGCTCCCGGCGGACGCTGGCGCCATCCCTACTTCTGGGCGCCCTTCGTTCTCATCGGCGAACCTCGCTAGCCGCCGCCGGCCAGGGCGCTATCATCAGATATGTCCTTTCGGACACTCCCTGGCCGCTGATCACGAGAACGATGTTTCGACAAGGAATCGGAAAGTTGGTAAGGCTAAGCGTGGTAACTCTGGCGGGACTTGGATGCTGGGGGCAGAGCGCCGGCCCTGCCGGTTCCTCCTTCCTCGATACCACCTTCGACTTTTACCACGAGTTCTTCGGTAACCGCGCCTTCACCAACCCGGAGGCCGCGGCGAATTTCCGCAATCGCATGGCCAACGGAGTCAGCCTCCAGCCTCCCCTCGATGCCGCTCTCATTGAGTTCGTTCGCAGCCGGGGCATCCACCTCATGGTCGATCCTGTGAATCGACTCAAACGCGATCTGAATGAGGCAAACCTAGCCTCCCTTCACAGCGCAATTAGCGATCTCGCCGCTCGCCCCGGCATGAACAAGGTGCTCTGGAACCCCATGCCCGAATGGGACCAGTCCGGCGGCAGTTGGGTCCCCGACGGACGGCCTTCTTACATCGGCCTCTCCCGCCAGCAAGCCTACAACCGCTTCCGCGACTACTACCAGACGAACTATCCCGCCCTTCTTTCTTACTTCCGCCAGCCTCCGTCCTCCCGCCGCTACTGGCTGACCTCTGTCACCGACCATGCTCCCAATGCGGTGTATGCCTACGAAATGGGCGCCGATATCTGCCTTCTCGAACGCTCCATCGATGAACTCGGTGACATCTCCACCGGCGTCGCCTTCGTCCGCGGCGCTGCCCGCCAGTACAATCGCCAGTGGGGTATTGATGTCTCCACCTTCCGTACCTCGAATAACTTGTCGACCCAGTTCGACGACCGCGAAAACTTGCTTGGCGGTTGGTCCCCCAGTTATATCCGCCGTCATTATTTCATTGCCTACATGTCCGGCGCCCATATCATTAAGAACGAACCGACCACTTACTATAAGCCCTTCCCTCAACTGGATCCCTTCGGCCGCATGAATCGAGAGTTTGCCGAGTTTGCCCTGGAACGCCACCCCGATGTCGGCCGCACCCTCGTGCCCACCGCACTCCTCCTGGATCACTACTCCGGGTTCGACCCCAAACACTGGCTATACAATCAGGCCGACTCCGTTTGGTACCAGGACATCCCCTACACCGCCGGCGACCGGATGATCAATAACTTCTTCAAGCTCGCCTACCCCAATCACTGGCTCCATGGCCTCACCCCCGGGGCCCCCTTCAACGATGCCTCCGGCAAAGCGGATCCCCGTGCCTTTCAGGCCTATCTCGCACGCGGCGGCGATCCCCGGCCCTTTGAGCCCATGGGAACCACCCGTTACGGCCACAGCATCGACATCCTCACCGACCGTGTTCCCGCCGCCACCCTGTCCTCTTTCAAGGTCATCCTCCTCCTCGGTGACGTCCCCATCGATGCTCGCCTGCGCGACGCTCTCATCGCCTGGGTCCGTGACGGGGGAACTCTCGTCCTTACCGTGTCCCAGCGCGCCGCGTTCGATGACGCCTTTCTCGGTGTTCACATCGATGCAGGTTCGCGCCGTGCCACCGCCTCCACGTGGCTCCCCGCCAACGCCACCACGACCGAGCGCCCCTACAACCACTCCCCCATCGCGCTTCTTACCGCCTCCCCCATTGCCCTCGCCGCCGACTCTTCCCCGCTCATCACCCAAAATCCCTTCGGCGCCGGGCGTGTCATCGTCTCCGGCGCCCCGTACCTGCAAACCACCGCTCAGGACCAACTCCTCGACGCCGGGGTCCGCCTCTTTGATTGGCTCGCTGCCCAGCACTCCGCGGTCGCCCTTTCCGGTCCTCCGGTCGAATACATTGTCAACCAGGACGATACCCGGGTCATCGTCACCGTGGTGAATAACGCCGCCACGCCCTGGTCCGGCTCCATCACCGTTCAGGCCCGCCGCGAAGTTGCCGCGGTCCGCGAATACATCTCCGGCCAGGAGTCTCCCTGGATGCCCTCCCGCAATCGAGTGCACGTCCTTGTGCAGGTTCCGCCCTACGATGTGAAGGTCCTCGCGGTCGAATTCCAGCCTCGTTAACCCCCAGTTAACAAGGGCTAATCATCGACATTTCTTTCTTCCGCGGGCCGTTCCGGCGGTACGGAATCGCGCGGAAATAGAGCGAAAGTACCCCCTTGCGCGCATCTGTGCTCACTCTCGTCGCGCATGCGGGTGTGTCTTCGTAACTGTCTGCAAAAGCAGGACATGACTCCCCTGTTTCGTGTCGTTTCGCGCTGGCTGGCGCCGGCCCTTACCCCCGTTTTGTCCTACCCTTACGCTTGCCCTCGTCCTGGTACCGCCCGTCAATTCCGGTTGGCTGGTTCTGTGCGGTCGGTTCCATTGACCCTCTGGACCCCCTCCGCAAAACTGAACGTATTCCGCAGGCCTGCAAGAGACAATCCCCTGAATGACCGGGCGGATTGCACTAGGTCTGCCGCTTGGAGGGAAAGAGATTGGGGAGCCACTGGATCGCCGTCCTGGGAAGCATGATGCACCGGACCGCATCGAATTTCGCCGCGCGCAGGCATGCCTCGGCATGAGTGACGCTAGCCCCATTGCCCCCGTGCTTCGCCAGTCCCCCTGGACTGACGCGATCTCCCGCCACTGGCAGCAGCAGCGGGGAATGATCTCCGCCGCCGGCTGGTCCTTTCTCGCCGCCGTCGTCGCCCGCGGATCCAATCTCATCGCTTTCGCCCTGTGCGCGCGCCTTCTTGGCCAGGTTGAATTCGGTCAGGTCGCTGTCATCCAAACCACAGTCGGCATGTTCGCCCCGCTGGCCAGCCTGGGGCTTGCTCTCACCACCACCAAATTCGTCGCCGAATATCGTTCCCACTCTCCGGAGCGCGCCGGCCGCATTATCGCCCTTTCTCTCGCCGCCGGCGCCGTCGCCGGCGGCCTGATGACCGCTGCCCTCATCTTCCTGGCTCCCGTCCTGGCGGCCCAGGGCTTCGCCGATCCCGCGCTTCGCAAACAGCTCGTCGAGTCCTCGGGTCTCCTCTTCCTCGGTGTCATCGATGCCGTTCAGAACGGCGCCCTTGCCGGGCTGGAGGCCTTCAGCCGCATCGCCAAACTCTCTGCCTGGAGCGGCGTCCTCTCCATTCCCGTCACCGCCCTCCTCGCTCATCAATACGGCACCTCCGGCGCCATCGCCGGCCTTACCCTCTCCCTCGCTCTCTCCTGCCTCCTCAATGCCTTCGTTCTCCACGCCGAATGCCGCGATTGGAACATCCGCCCCAGCCTCGCCGGCTGCGGCTCGGAAAAGGGGATTCTGCTCTCGTTCAGCCTCCCTTCCTATGTCTCCGGGATCGTCGTCGCCCCGGTCAGCTGGCTCAGCACCGTACTCCTCGTCCAACAGCCAAACGGCTTCGCCGAAATGGCCCTCTTCTCCGCTGCCGATCGCTTCCGCTTCCTCCTCATCTTCATCCCCATGGCCGTCTCCCGCATCGCCATGCCGGCCCTGTCCCGCTTCCATGCGGAGAAGAATCACTCCGCCTACCGCAGCGCCTTCCACTGGAACCTCGGTTTCAGCCTCCTGGCAACCGTCCCCGCCGCCGCGCTGTGCGCCCTCCTCTCTCCCCGCCTGCTAGAGATCTTTGGCAAATCCTTCGCCTCCGGTTGGCCGGTCCTCGCCCTCCTCGCCGCCTCCGCCGTGCCCACGGTCCTGAACAACCAACTCGGCTCCGCGCTCCTCAGCCACGGCCGCGCCTGGGCCCGCACAGCGATTGACCTGCTACTCGCCGTCTCCTTCCTCGGCGCCTCCTGGTTCGCCATTCCCCGCTGGAATGCCTTCGGCCTGGCCGCCGCGTTCCTCTTCTCCTACTCCGCCGCGTCCCTCGCCCTTTGGCTCTGCGTCCGCCAGAGCGCCCCGGAGGAGACCGCGTGAAACTCTTCACCTCCCCTCTCCTCGTCGCCGCTCCTTCCGACGACGATCGCCTGAGTCCGGCCTGGTCTGTCGCCGCCGGCGCGCTTGCCCTTGTCGGACTCCTCGCCTGCCCTGCCCATCAGCGGCTCCACTCGGTCCTCATCTCCGCACTCGTCTGCGTTCTTGTGCAGTGGTTCCTCCCGCAGGCCCGCTTTCGTACAAACCACTATTTCTCCCCCGTGAATCTGGCCCTCCTGCTCCTCCAGGCCAAGATCCTCATCGTCCCATTCATCCTCATGATGTTCGGCTATGAGAACAAGATCATGGCGCTCACCGCCACTCCCGCTTCCACGGAAGCCGCGATTCTCATCGATACCCTCGCCTTTGCTGCCTTTGCCGCCGGCCTCCAACTCACCGCCGGCCGCCCTGCCCGCCCCGGTCCGTTTTCCCTGCTCCCGGCACTCTCTCGCACACCGGGACCTGAGTTCATTCTCGCCTTCGCCGCGCTCGGCTTCCTCGGTCTCGTTCTTACCTTCGGCTCTATCGGCCGCTTCATCGAATACTTCTCTGACCCGGCGGCCATCGTCGATCCACAGGCGGGCGCTGGCTGGGGGGAATTCTTTGGCACTATCCTCCGCCCCTTCTTTGCTTTTTCCCTCGTCACCTGGTGGGCTCGCTCTGTCGATCAGTCGCGTCAATCCGACGGCCGCTGGCGCCCGTTCCTTATTGGTCTTGCCACTGCCGCCGGCATCACCATCGCCAACTCCACCTTCGGCCTCAATCGCGGTGCCGTTGTCTTCCCCATCCTCGCCCTGGCCGCTGTCTACTCGGCCCGCGTCCGCCGCATTCCTCCCGCTTTCACGCTCGTTGCCGTCGCCGTCGCCGTCCCCCTCCTGCTTGCCGTAGGCTCTTTCCGCTCCAACTCCCAACTGGCCCAATATGTTCCGGAAACCTCCCGCGAAGTCGAAGTCTCGTCCTCGGAACTTACCGAAAGCATCCTCGTCTACGCCGGCGGCCCTCAGCTCACCGGCGTCTTCTACGAAAGCATCGACTGGGGCCGTCACCTTTACGGCGGACAAACCCTCCTCTCCTCCGTCATGAGCCCCATCCCCATCCTCGGCAAGGGCTTCCGTGACACCTCCGGCCCGGTCGTCTACAACCACGCCATTTACGGTGTCTCCGGAATCGACGACCAGATTCCCCCCTTCACGGCTGAACTTTTCGCCAATCTCTACATCGCCGGTGTGGTCGGCGGTTTCCTCGCCCTCGCCTGGCTCCTCGCCCTCTTTGAATCCTGGATCACCGCCGTCCAGTCCACCTTCGGCGCCTTCATCGTCCAGTACATCGCCGTTTGGGGCGCCATGCTCACCGTCTGGAGCCTTGCCGTCTACGTCCAGATTCTCTTCTACTTCCTCGGCCCCGTCTATCTCTACCTCGCTGTCCTCCAGTTCCGCGGTATCCTCCGCCGGCCCGCCGTTGCCCCCATGACCCATCCCCTCGGAGCCTCCGCGAAATGAAAATCTGTCTCATCGGCGGCATCTACGGCAAGGGCGGCGCGCGCTCCAGTTACCTGCGCGTCACCCCGGAAACCACCCTTGAAAACGGCCTCCGCGCTGCCGGCCACCACGTCACGACCCTTAGCCACTACGACGAAACGGATTTTTCCCCCTTCGACGTCGTTCACGTCCACCACCTCAGCTTCGGCGCTCTCCGCCTTGCAGGCGATCCGTCCCGCACCCCCTTCGTCTTTTCCCCCCACTGCTCCGTCCACATAGACGGCACCGAGTCCAGCCGTGCCCGCCGCCTCGCCATGCGGTTCATTCTCTCGGTCTCCGATACCGTCGTCGGGCTCACCGAGTCGGAAGTGGCAAAAACCGGCGAAATCTACGGCATCCCCGCCACCCGGCTCGCCACCATCCCCAACGGCATCGATGATTCCAACTTCACCTTCCGCCGCGGCAACTCCGCCGGCCGGAATGTACCCTGGCGCATCCTCTTCGTCGGCCAGTTGATCCCTCTCAAGCGCTGTGACCTGCTGCTGCACGCCATGGCCACTCTCCCCCATTCCACCGAGTTGACGCTGGTCTATCAGAACGGCCAGATGGCCGCCGAATGGAAGGCGCTCGCCGCTTCGCTCGGTCTCGCCCACCGCGTTCATTTTCGCGGTCCGGCCACCCCTCCGGAACTCGCCGCTCTCTACCAGCAGAGTGACCTCTTCGTCCTCCCCAGCGATACCGAGGCCCTCCCTTCCGTCCTCACGGAAGCGATGCTCTGTGGCCTCCCCTTTGTCGCCAGCGCCGTCGGCGGTATCCCCGAACAGGCCAACGGCTTCGGCAACCTCTTCCGCCATCGCTCCGCCGCCGCTCTGGCCAACGCCATGGCCCAGGTCTTCGATAACTACCCGGACTTCCTCGCCAACGCCGAATCCATGAGTGGGTACGCCCGCCGCACGTTCGCTATCTCCTCGATGGTTGAGCAGCACCTGAACCTCTACCAGCGTCTGCAGGGTCTTCGCCCCCGCCGCCATGCCCTCCGGTTTGCCGCCTCGCGCCTCCTGGCGCGCGCCGCCGCCCACCGCCTCGGCACCGCCGGTCCCGCGGTCTCCCAGCACGCTTCCGTTACGAAAGTGGCCTAATCCTTATGACTATCGTCCATATCGGTCCCCCTCACCTGCCGATCCTCTACAACCTCGGTGGCGCTACCGAACGCCGCATGCGCGAACTGGCTACCCGCCAGGCCAGCCAGGGTTCCCGCGTCATCGTTTACTCCGCCGAAGACCAGGACAACTCTACGAACTACTTCGGTGCCGAGATCCGCGCCGTCGCCTGTCGCCAGAAAGGCCTCCTCCGCGCCGCGGAGTTCCTCGCCAAAAGCCTCCGCGATGCCCGACGCGCCGCTCCCGACGTCATCCATTTCCACACCCTGGCCGAAGGCGCTATGTTCGCCAAGCTGTTCGCCCGCGGCATCCAGGCCCGCACCGTCCTCTCGTTTGACTACTTCATCTTTCGCCGCGGTAAGCAGAACCCCTTCTTCCCCTGGTACAAACGCGCCCTCAACTCTTTCTCCTCGCTCCTCCCCGTCAGCGACTACTGCCGCCGCGAGTCAGCCTCCTACTGGTCCATCCCCCAGGACCGCATGCAGGTGCTCTACAACGGCGTCAGCCTCCAGCAGTTCTTCCCCGATCCCGCCGCCGCCGCTGCCCGCCGCGCTGCCCTCGGCATCTCTCCCGAAGAATTTGTCCTCCTCTACGTCGGCCGCGTCTGTCTCCAGAAAGGTACTGACCTCCTCGTCGATGCCTACGCCCGCCTCCGCGCCGAAGGCCGTAACGTCCGCCTTGTCATCGCCGGCCCTATCGGCCAGTTCGGCCACGAAGGCTCGGATGCCATCACCGCCAAACTCCAGGTCAATAACGGCCTCTACTTAGGCCCGGTCGACGAATCCATCCTCCCCTCGGTCTACAACATGGCCGACGTCTTCGTTCTCCCCACTCGCAATAACGAAATGTTCGGTATGGCCGCCATTGAGGCCCAGGCCTGCGGCCGCCCCGCCGTTTGCAGCAACCACGGCGGTCTCCCCGAAGTCGTCAACCAGTCCAGCGGTCTCCTCTTCCGCTCCGGCGATCTCGACGACCTCACCCAGCAACTCCGCACTCTCATCGAAAACCCCGGCCTCCGCCAGAAGTTCAGCGAAGCTGCCGTCGTCAACGCCCGCCGATTCGCCTGGGAAACCATCACCGACGAACTCGGCGAAGTCTACCGCGCCGGCAAGTAAAGGGTACTTCCGTGACTACCTCATCCACCCCTAACCCGCGCGTCACCGTCATGCTGCCGTTTCTGAACGGCGGCCCCGCGTTCGTGCCTGCCGTCCGCTCCATCCTCAATCAGACATTTACCGATTGGGAACTCCTGCTGTGCGACGACGGCTCCACCGATGGCAGTCTCGAATTCGCCCGCTCCCTCCAACTCCAGGACCCCCGCGTCATCGTCTGGTCCGACGGCCAATCCAAAGGCCTCGCCGCCCGCCTCAACGAATGCATCCAGCGCGCCCGGGGGGCATGGATCGCCCGCATGGACGCCGATGACATCAGCTACCCGGATCGCTTCCGCCGTCAGGTAGAGTACCTCTCCGCTCACCCCGAAATCGACCTCCTCGGCTGCTCCATGCTCATCTGCGAGGAGTCCGGTTCCCCCATCGGGAAACGCACCGCCCCGGCCTCCCACGCCGAAATCGTCGCCAACCCCGCCTTGGGCTTCGGCCTCGCCCACCCCACCTGGATGGCCCGCGCCACCTGGTACCGCCAGTTCCTTTACGATCCCACCGCCCTCCGCTTTGAAGATATCGAGTTGCTCTATCGCGCCGCTCCCACCAGCCGTTTCGCCAATATCACCGAGCCCCTCTACGGCTATCGTGAAATGCGCGGGGGCCTCAACAAACGCTCCAAAACCCGCCTGGGCCGCATCCGCTACCTTCATGCCCGCAAAGCCGGCCTCGGCGTAGGACTCCTCGCCCGCGCCACCGCCGCCGAAGCGACAAAGGTTGTCCTCGACGCGGCCCTCACCACCGCCGGCGCCCGTTACTCCTGGCTCCGCCTCCGCGAAGTCGCTCTTTCCGCCGAGGAAATCGCCGACTGGAACTCCATCCTCGCCGCCCTCGCAAATCCCTCCTATGCCAACGCCTGGCGGGAAAGGACCGTCGCATGAGCGAACCCCTCCGCATCATGGTCCTCACCACCGCCCCGCAGACCATGGCCGCCTTCTTCCCCCGCCAACTGCGCATGCTCGCCCAGGCCGGTCTGGAAGTCCACGCCGTCTCTGCACCCGGGGAGGCTCTCGATCGCCTCGGCCCCGAATGCGGCATCACCACCCACGCCCTTCCCATGCAGCGCCAGGTTGATCCCCTCCGCGATCTGGCCTCGCTCTGGAACCTCTTCCGCCTTATTCGTTCCATCCGGCCCCACGTCGTCCACGCCCACACCCCGAAGGCCGGCCTGCTCGGCATGGCCGCCGCCCGCCTCGCCGGCGTCGGCGTCCGTCTCTACACGGTCCATGGCCTTCCCCTCCTCACCCGGACCGGCATCTGGCGCCGCATCCTGGAAGCCGCGGAACGCGCTAGCGCCTCCCTCTCCACCCGCACCTATTGCGTCAGCCATTCCGTTCGCCGCGAACTCGTCAAGCTGAAGCTCTGCCCTGATAACAAGGCCTTCACCCTCGGCGCCGGGACCTGCGCCGGTATCAACCTCGATCACTTCCGCCCCGGGCCCGGCCGCCGCGCCACCCGCACCACCCTCGGCATCCCCCAGGACGCTGTCCTCGTCGCCTTCATCGGCCGCCTTGCCAAGGACAAAGGCATCGGCGTCCTCGCCGCCGCCTGGCCGGAAGCTGTCCGCCGCCACCCGAATCTTCGCCTCATCCTCGCCGGCGAGGATGATACCACCGATCCGGTAGCCCCGGAAGCCCTCGCCAGCCTCCGCCAGGATCCCTCCGTCCACTGGACCGGCAGTATCCCCGCTCACTCTGTCCCCGCCATCTTCGACGCCGCCGACATCTGCGTTCTCCCCACCTTCCGCGAAGGCCTCTCGCAGGTCGCCCTCGAATCCGGCGCCATGGGGGTCCCCATCGTCTCCAGCGATGTTCCCGGCGTCACCGATCCCGTGATCAACGGCGTCACCGGCATCCTGGTCGCCCCGCGCGAACCCGCGCTCTTGACCGACGCCCTCTGCCGCCTTGCCGCCTCGCCCGCACTCCGCCTTCAGATGGGCCAGGCAGGCATCACCCACGTCCATGCCAACTTCTCCGACAAACACATCAACGGCCTCTGGATGGCCGAATACCAGAACCTGATCGCCGCCCTTCCCGGCGCGCCGCCACGGTCACAATCCGATGCCAACGAACTCACTGCCCATGTTTCACCGAACTGCAGGTAACTGACCCCCCAAATGCCCACTTCGCAACAACACGTACCCAAACCGCTCGTGGTATACGGTGCGGCCGGACATGCCAAAGTCGTCTTCGACATTGTCCAGCGCCAGGGCGCTTACCGCGTCTACAGCGTCCTCGATCGCTACAAACCCGCCGGAACTCTCTGCGGCGGATTCCGTGTCTCCGGCACCATCGAAGACCTTCCCCACATGTTTCGGGATATTCCCGAACTCGAGGTAATCGTTGCCATCGGGGATAACTGGGCCCGCGCCCGTATCTCCGCCGAGATACTCGACCATTGCCCTGATATCCGCTTCGCCATTGCGATCCATCCCTCCGCACAGATTGCCCGCGATGTCACCATCGGCGCCGGTTCCGTGATCATGGCCGGAGCCGTCCTTAACCCGTCGTCCCGCCTCGCCGAAGGCTGTATCATCAACACCCGCGCCTCTCTTGATCACGACTCCACCATGGGCGCCTTTTCCAGCCTCGGCCCCGCCGCCGCCGTCGGCGGTTCCGTCCGCATCGGCGCCTTCTCCAGCCTGGGCATTGGCGCCACCGTTATCCAGGAAATCATGATCGGCGATCACGTCGTCGTCGGCGCCGGCGCCGTCGTCGTCCGCCACATCCCGGACCATGTGGTCGCCTTCGGCGTTCCTGCCCGGGTCATTCACCCGCGCGCCGCCGGTGAGCGCTATCTCGGAGATCCCAACGCCGCTTCCCGGCGCTAACACCATGACTAACCAACCTTCTTTCTTCTACCCTTTCGCCAAACGCGCCCTCGATGTCCTCATCGCCGCCTCCGTGCTCATTGTCTTTGCGCCGGTCATGGCCATCGTCGCTGTCCTCGTCCGCCTCAAACTCGGCGGCCCTGTCCTTTTTCGCCATCCGCGCCCCGGCTACCAGGAGAAGATCTTCGATTGCATCAAGTTCCGCACCATGACCAATGAACGCGATGCCAGCGGCCAGTTGATCAAGGAGGAGTTGCGCCTGACCGAGTTCGGCAAGTTACTCCGTGCCACCAGCCTCGACGAACTCCCCCAGCTCTGGAGCGTCCTCACCGGCGACATGAGCCTCGTCGGTCCCCGCCCCCTCGAGATTCGCTACCTGCCCCGCTACTCCCCCGAACAGCGCCGACGCCACACCGTCCCGCCCGGCATCACCGGCTGGGCCCAGGTCAATGGCCGCAACGAAATCGAATGGGACCGCAAATTCGCCCTCGATATCTGGTACGTCGACAATCGCAGCCTTGCTCTCGATCTCAAAATACTCGTTCTCACTTTCTGGAAAGTAGTTACCGCCGCCGGTATCGCCAAAGCCGGCCACGCCTCCATGGAAGAGTTTCTCGGCGCCGCCGAAGGGATGCGGAAGTAACTTCCCCCCTTCACTCAGATTATTCAAGGAACTAATACATCATGTCTACTCAGCCTGCCATTCGTCCCCTCCCCGCGGTCGCAAACTGGGACGCCGCTCCCCGTGTCTCCCAACCCATCCCTCTGTCGGCGCCCGACGTCTGCGAGGACGACCGCCAGCGCGTCCTCGACGTCCTTAATGGCCGTAACCTGAGCCTCGGCCCGCAGTTGCCCGCCTTTGAGGAGGCCATGGCCGCCGCCGCCGGCACCCGCTTCGCCGTCGCCGTCAACTCCGGTACCTCCGCCCTCCATCTTTGTGTCAAAGCCGCCGGGATCGCCGACGGTGACGAGGTCATTACCTCCCCCTTCTCGTTTGTCGCCTCGGCCAACTGCATGCTCTACGAACGCGCTGTCCCCCGCTTCGTCGACATCGATATCAATACCTATAACATCGACCCGGCTAACATACCCGCGGCCATTAACTCCCGTACCCGCGGGATCCTTCCCGTCCATGTCTTCGGCCACCCCGCCGACATGCCCGAAATCAACCGCATCGCCGCCGCCCACAACCTGACCGTAATTGAGGACTCCTGCGAAGCCATCGGTGCCACCATCGGCGGCCGCAAAGCCGGCTCCTTCGGCCAGAGCGGCGCTTTCGCCTTCTACCCCAATAAACAGATCACCACCGGCGAAGGCGGCGCCATCGTTACCGACGACGAGCGCGTCGCCCGCCTCTGCCGTTCCTGGCGCAACCAGGGCCGCGGCGATGGCTCCGCCTGGCTCCAGCACGAACGCCTCGGCTATAACTACCGCCTCTCCGACATCAATTGCGCCCTCGGCCTCGGTCAACTCGCTCGCCTTCCCCAGTTCCTCCGCATGCGCAAGGCCGTCGCCGAATCCTACAACCACGCCCTCTCCCGCGTCCCCGGAGTCATCCTCCCTCCGCAACCCGGCCCCGGCACCGAAATGAGCTGGTTCGTCTACGTCGTCCGCCTCGCCGATGAGTTCACCCGCGAAGATCGGGATCACGTCCTCGAATTCCTGCGCCAGGAGGGCATTGGCTGCAATAACTACTTCTCTCCCATCCACCTCCAGGCCTTCTATCGCTCCGAATTCGGCTACCGCCCCGGCGACTTCCCCGTAACGGAGCACGTCGCCGACCGCACCATCGCCCTCCCCTTCTTCAACCACCTCTCGGAACAACAGGTGAATGAAGTCGCCGGCGCCCTGTCCCGCGCCCTCAATCAGCTCGATCGTTCCGCAAACGTACCCGTTTTTCCCACTGCAGTCAGCGCCTAACCAGGAGCCATTCGCCATGCCTAATGCCAACCGCAAATCATCGTACGTGATGCCAGGTTTGCTTCTTCTCCAACTCGCCGCCGAAGCCTCGCTCATCCTCCTCGCAGGCCTAGGTGCCTTCTTGCTGCGCTTTGAATTCGAACTCCCAGCGCGGTACCTCCCCCACCTGAAGGCCGCCCTCGCCGTCTGGGTTGTCGTCAAACTCGGCGCGTTCCAGTGGTACCGCCTCCATCGCCGCGACTGGCGCTACTTTTCCGTCTCCGACGTCATTCAGGTCGGCCGCGCCAACCTCGCCGGCTCCCTCATCAGCCTCCCCATCCTCCTCGCCCTCGCCCCGGCCGGCTTCCCCCGCTCCATTCCCGTCATGGACCTCCTGCTCTGCTCCCTTTTCATCGGCGGACGCTTCATGAGCATGCGCCTCGCCCGCGAAGCCCGCTCCAATGACGCCAACTCTGCCGACGGCCGCGACGTCCTCATCTACGGCGCCGGCCGCGCCGGCATCGCCCTCCTTTGCGAACTCCGCGCCAATCCGAACCTCAACTACCGCGTCGTCGGCTTCATCGATGACGACCCCTCCCTCCATCACCTCTACGTCCAGGGCGCCAAAGTCCTCGGTACCGGAGCCGACCTGGCTCGCGTCGTCGCCCGCACCGGTGCCTCGGAAGTCCTCATCGCCCTACCCTCGGCCTCCTCGGAACAGATGTTCCGCATCCTCCAGTTCTGCCAGCAGGCCGATGTCCGCTTCCGTACCGTCGCCACTCTCGGCGAAATGGTCGACAACAAAGCCATCCTCTCCCAAATCCGCGACGTCGATGTCCAGGACCTCCTCTCCCGCGACCCCGTCGAACTCGACCACGCTCTCCTCCAGGAACGCATCGCCAATAAGGTCGTCATGGTCACCGGCGCCGCCGGCTCCATCGGATCCGAACTCTGCCGCCAGATCGCCCGCTTCCGCCCCTCCCGCCTCGTCGCCTTCGAAATCGCCGAAACTCCCCTCTTCCACCTCGAACGGGAAATCCGCGCCTCGTTCCCCGACCTCGATTTCGCCCTCGAAATCGGCAACATCCAGGACGCCTCCCGCGTCGCCTCCGTCATGAAGGCCCACAGCCCCGCCCTCGTCTATCACGCCGCTGCCTACAAACACGTTCCCATCATGGAGTCCAGCGTGATCGAGGCGGTTTCCAACAATGTCTTCGGCACCCTCAACGTTGCCCAGGCGGCTGCCGAGTTCGGCGCCGAAGAGTTCGTTCTTATCTCTTCCGATAAGGCCGTCCGCCCCACCAGCGTCATGGGCGCCAGCAAACGCCTCTGCGAACTCCTCATTCGCGCCCTCCCGGCCGGCCGCACCCGCTTCGTCGCCGTCCGATTCGGCAATGTTCTCGGCTCCAACGGCAGCGTCATCCCGCTCTTCAAAAAACAGATCGCCGACGGCGGCCCCGTCACCGTCACCGATCCCGAGATGCGCCGCTACTTCATGACCATCCCCGAGGCCTCCCAACTCGTCCTCCAAGCCTCCGCCATGGGCCACGGCGGCGAAATCTTCGTCCTCGACATGGGCGCCCAGGTCAAAATCGTCGACATCGCCCGCAAACTCATTCTCCTCTCCGGACTCGTCCCTGGCGAAGATATCCAAATCGAGTTCACCGGCATCCGTCCCGGCGAAAAACTCTACGAGGAACTCAACCTCAACGACGAGGAGACGGTTCCCACCTCCCACCGCAAAATCAAGACCTTCACCGGCGGCGGCGCCACTTCAGCCCGCGTTCTGGAGCAGTTGGACCGCCTCCGCACTCTCTGCAACTCCCGCCAACTGAGCGAGATTGTTCCCCTGATTCAGGAACTCGTTCCTGAATATGTGGTCAGTGACCATGTAGTTCGCAGCGCGTCTGCCGATAAATCTCGAAAGGCCGCAAAAACAGCGCCAAAGCCTCTTGCCAACAGAGCGCTCGCCGCCGGCTAAACCGAAATCCCTTAACCCGTTCTTTTTCTTACTCAGGAGTCGATCGTCATGGTAGCAACTTCATTGCAGATTCCGGCCGGTTTATCCGCCGCCGAAGCAGCCTTCTATCAGGAACATGGCTGGGTGACAACCTCTCAGGTATTGGAAGACTCCGTCATTGAGGAGGTCCTCGATGGCCTCCAGCAGCACTGGTCCGGCCATCGCGATTTCACTCTCGACGGCGCCGGCAAGCACTTCGTCGATTGGATGCCCGGCCACTCCGCCGGCACCCGCAACAACGAGTACATCTCCCTGCAGAACCGCAAGGTCCGCGCTCTCGCCTGGTCCCCTGTCGTCGGCGCCATCGCCGCCTCCGCCGCCGGGACCTCGGAAATCCGCCTCTTCGATGACCAGACCGTCTACAAACCCGGTGGCCAGACCAATGCTGTCGTCGGCTGGCACGTCGATGGCGACTACTGGGGTACCTGCTCCTCCTGGAACATGCTCACCGCCTGGATCCCCCTCCACGATTGCCCGGAAGAAATGGGCCCCATCGTTGTCCTCGACGGCAGCCACAAGTGGTCCCACAAAATTGACCGCTCCGTTCTCTCCTTCCATAGCGCCGATATGGACGCCCTCCAGCGCCACATCGAGGGCCAGGGCTACGAGTACAAACCCGTCACCATGCAGTTGAAACGCGGTCAGTTCAGCCTCCACCACTGCCGTGCCATCCACGGTAGCTACCCCAACCGCAGCGCCAACCCGCGGATCGCCCTCGCCGTCCATGTGCAGGATAAGGACAACGAATACCGCGCCGCCTTCAAACCTGACGGCCGCCCTGTTCAGCTCTACAACGACCTGATCTGCCGCAAAACCGCCGCCGGCCTGCCCGATTATGCCGATGAGTCCGTCTTTCCCGCCCTGTGGCGCGCGGACTCGGAAGGATCGAAGTGCTAACCTTGGCTCACCCAGAGGTATCAACGCCGAACTTTACCCAATGGATGGATGTCCTCGATCGCGTCCCGCACGACATCTACCATCTCCCGGCGTATCACCGACTCTCCGGCTTTGGCCAGAAGGGGACCCCTCAGGCCTTCACCTACCAGGAAGGCGACCGCGCCTTTCTCTGGCCCTATCTCCTCACCCCCATCGAAGGTGCTCCCGGTTGCCACGACGCGACCTCCGTCTACGGCTATCCCGGACCCGTCGCCACCCCCGGCCCGGAGTTCCTCACCCGTGCCTGGCACGCACTCCTGGACCACTGGCGCCAGCTGCACGTTGTCTCGGCGTTCACCCGCTTCCATCCGCTCCTGGAGAACTACCGCCTGCTGGATCATATTCCCGAGGCCCGGGAAGGGCTGCGCGAATTCGGTAACACCGTCTGTATCGACCTCAAATTGCCGGCCGACACCCAGTTCCAGCAGTATTCGAAGAATCTCCGCTATGACATCCGAAAGGCCCGCGAAGCCGGCCTGGTTACCCGCATCGACGACACCTGGTCTTGCAAGGCGGAATTTGTAGCCGTCTACCGCGACACCATGGCCCGTTGTGGCAGCCGTCCGGAGTACATCGTGGATGAGGAATGGGTGGACGAGTTCCGCAAAACCCTCGGCCGCCGCGCCAAACTGTTCGTAACCTGGAAAGGCGACACCGTGGCCGCGGCGATGATCGTCCTGCTCCATGGACCCATCCTTCAGTGCCACCTGACCGGTAGTGCTCCGGATCTGGTCTCCTTCTCCCCTTCGAAGCTCCTGCTGGATGACGTCCGTCTCTGGGCCACCGAAAACGGCTACACTTCGATGCACTTAGGCGGCGGACTCGGCGGCCGGGAAGACGCCCTGTATCAGTTCAAACGCAAGTTTTCTCCCTGCACGCACCCCTTCCACACAGGTAGCTGGATCCTGGACCCGGCGCTCTATCGGGAACTCGACGCCCGAAACCGTGCCACCTACGCAGCCCGCGGAATCGACTTGGGAGAAGTCACCTACTTCCCCTCGTACCGTTACACCCCCGCCCCCGCCGCGGAGTAGACCCTACCGGAGGGGCGCCCCAAACCCGCCCCTCCCAATCCGCCGGGGGATAGCCGGGATACCCCTACCCAATCAGCACGGCTGTCCCCAGCGCCGCACATTACCCCAACCCCGCCAACGGGCCCGCCCCTCCACCCCAACCCGTAAAACCACTCGGGGATAGCCGGGGCAAGCACCGACACAACCTCCGCACACCCAATCCGCACGGCTGTCCCCACCGCCGCACACTACCCCAACCCCGCCAGCGGGCCCGCCCCTCCACCCCAACCCGCAAAACCGCTCGGGGATAGCCGGGGCAAGCACCGACACAACCTCCGCACACCCAATCAGCACGGCTGTCCCCAGCGCCGCACATTACCCCAACCCCGCCAACAGGCCCGCCCCCTCCACCCCAACCCGTAAAACCCCTCGGGGATAGCCGGGGCAAGCACCGACACAACCTCCGCACACCCAATCCACACGGCTGTCCCCACCGCCGCACACTACCCCAACCCCGCCAGCGGGCCCGCCCCT
>CAYSFR010000039.1:0-25082 GCA_964430625.1 uncultured Solibacteraceae bacterium | reverse complement strand
AACCCCTCGGGGATAGCCGGGGCAAGCACCGACACAACCTCCGCACACCCAATCCGCACGGCTGTCCCCACCGCCGCACACTACCCCAACCCCGCCAACGCGCCCGCCCCCTCCACCCCCAACCCGCAAAACCCCTCGGGCATCGCCGAGGCACGCACAAACACTCCAAGCAGCACGGCTGGCCCCCACCAAGCCGCACAATCAACCCATCCCCAACCCCTAAAAAACCTACCGCCGAATCACTCCCAAATTCGCATACAACGTTCCCCACCGCACATACCGCTCCAACTTACTCACAAAACTCTGCGGAACAATCAACAAATCCCCATCCCGCACCTGGACATCTTCCTTAATCCCGCCCGCTTTCATCATGTCCTTCATATTCAATATCCGAACATCGGCATACTCGCTGTTCACCCGCCGAACTAACAATACCTGCGAATGCTTCGACGTCTCTCGCAGCCCCCCGCTGATCGCTACCGCATCAATCGCCGATATCGACCCCCGCAGATCATAACGTCCCGGTCGCCCAACTTCTCCAGCCACGGTGAACGAGGGCTTCACAAAATCCGTCAGCAGTAGATTCACTTCCGGATCTCGCAACCGCTCCCCAGCCTTCACGGCAATCGCCGCTCGGGCCTCCTCGACTGTCATCCCGCCCACGCGCACCATCCCGGTAATCGGCAACGTAATCGCCCCGTCCGGCTGCAACACCGCCTTGGCGTTAAACTCCGGCGTGTAACGATACTGCACCTCCACCGCATCCCCGGCCTGCAGCCGGTACGCCGCGTTCCGCGATTCTAACTGTGGGCCCTGCGCGTAGGC
Source organism: uncultured Solibacteraceae bacterium (assembly GCA_964430625.1). Classification (GTDB taxonomy): domain Bacteria; phylum Acidobacteriota; class Terriglobia; order Bryobacterales; family Bryobacteraceae. The sequence continues at coordinate 24,257 of CAYSFR010000039.1, read as the reverse complement.
CGCACACGCCAACGCAATCAATAACAACAAACGTCGCATCCAGTTATAGCCTCTTATACAAGAAATTCGGTATCGGATAGGTGCGCCGATTCAATGCGCACCCCAGCAGCGGTACTCGCGCCACTTCCATCATCCGCCGCGCCTGCAGCAGCCGGTGCCGCCGGACCAGCCCCGCCCCGGTCACCAGAACCACCCCCTGCGTCTTGACTCCGTATTCCAGCGCCTCCACCGATTCCGACAGTGCCGGCGCGTCAATCAGCACGAAGTGAAACAAATGGGTAAGTTGACGCAGTAAGCCAAATCGCTCCACCCGCGTCGTAATGTCCGGTTTCTCCGGCGAACGCAACCGGAATACCCCATTCCCCTCCCGGATCACCGGTTCCTGTGCCATTTGCCCCTTCGCCGGAGCAAAGTTACCAATCGCCGAAGTCGCCGCAATCAGTACCTTTTCGCCAGACGTGGCCGCCAGTTCCCGCGCCACCATGTCGACCGTGACCGATACCCCTTCCCGCCGCGCCGTCGATGTAAAGACAAACGCCGCGCCTGCCGCCGATTTCTCATACTCGGCCATTAACGTACGCACCAGCGGTAAGTAATAGCCGGCCGTCGTCGGCAGCGATTGTTCCAACGGTAATCCCGTCGGCGCCCCCAGAAACGTCTCGTATTCGTTGCCAGTAACTTGTTCTATCATCGCTTTTTCCGAAACTCCGGAACCGTTGCCAGCACCTGGATTCCACTCGCCTCAAACACCGCCTGCGGCGTATACAAATCCTCGCCGCGCGCACCGCTCAGCACCGCGATAAACAAAATCAAACAGAGCCCCAATAGAACCGTGCCCACCGGCAGAATCAACGACCGGTGCACCGGCAACGCCGCCACTTCCGGTTGCTCCACCACCGTCACGTTGGCAATCTTCTGCTGATCCAGCGCATCGGCAATCCGCGACTCCTCCCACTTCCGCGAGTACAGGTGGTAGTTCTCTTCCAACTGCTTCACCTCCCGTACCAACTCCGTGTACCCCGCCGTCGCCTTCTCCAGCTTCGCAATCTCTTTCTTGTATTCCTTGATCTGTCCGCCCACCGTCGATACCCGCGCTGTCAGTATTTTCTGCGTCATCCGCGCCCGCGCCAGATCCCCGTCCAGACTCTGCCGCAGCGGATTGATGTCGGTTGCCTGCTCGGTCGCGTTCATCCGCGTCGCCCGCTCCAGCGTCGCCCGGGTATCGGCAATCTGCTGCTCCACCTGCTTCACCAGCCGGTCTTCGGCATGGAACTTCGAGAGCAGATCCGTCCGCTTATTCCCCAACTCCACTAACATCGTGTTCAGCCGTTCCACCAGTAACTGACTCGGCAACGTCTTCACCTGCGTCGTAATCCGGGGTGACAGCGACTGCACCATCTCCTGCAGCGTCGTAATCCGCTGCTTGCCTTCCTGCAGCGCCACTCGCGTCTCCCGGTCGTTGGCTTCCAAATCCATCAACCGGCGCAAATTCAGATCCTTTTGCTCGGCCAGTAATACGATCTTCGCGTTCTGCTGAAATGCCGTCAGCCGCTCCTGCGCCTTCCGCAGCCGCGCTGCCTGTTCCTCGGCCTGTTTCTCGAAGAAATCTGTGCCCCCGCCCTTGTGTACCCGCAAATGCTGATCGGTATAGACGGCCAGCAACTCCCGCAAGACCTCTGCCGCTTTCTTCGCGTCCGTGTGTCCGTAGCGTACCTCGATGATGCTCGCCTTCGGCATCGGTGTCACTTTGATGTCACGCCCCAGCGCCGTGATCGCCTTGTCCACCGCCGCCGCGTCCCCATCCGCCAGTTTGCACCGCTTTACCACTTCCCGCAGCGAACTCCGGCTCAGCAGCAACTGCACTTCGGTCGCAATCTGCCCTTCCATCAGGCTCGGTTGCCGCATCTGCCCCGGCGCCTGCCCCGGTACCAGAACCACATCGGCGCGGTTGTTCCGTACCAGCAGGATCATCTGCGATTCATACCGCCCGCCGGAAAACTTCCACGCCGCCCCCACTGCCAGCATCAGCAGCAGCGAACTCACCAAAATGAACGTTTTTCGCCGGAAAATGGCATCGGCGATCTCATGCCGGCTATTCATGCCGCCCTCGCCGGCCAGGGGCTCGTCTATTGACAGGGTTCTGTTGGTGTTTCACAAGTAGTTGAAGCGGCCGAAGAGTCGGCCGTATATTCAACCTACCCGTTCCCCCGCAATCGAACCATGGGCAATCAGTACAGTTACCAGGGCAGGGAAGTACCGCTCGGTCTGGGCACCATTCCCCTCTCTTGCGTACCGGAATACCTCCCCTTTTGCGGGGACCCGCCTACTTCCATCCCCCGTCCAGCGTCAAGAACGCATGCGCGTACCGCCGCCCAAACTCCCGCAACCCCGGCGAATCGAAATGCAGCACATCGCCCTTATGCCCCAGTCCCTGCGAACTCACAAACGCCACCCGCTTCCCATTCACCGCCAGCATCGCCAACTGCTCATTTATCATCCGCGCCATCGCGTAGTCGTTCTTCTCCCGCGTATACAAAAACTGCCCCAACTCACCCACCACAATCGGCACGTCCCCCAACTCCCCGCGCAACGATTCCATCACCGCCAGCCACCGCGTCTGGTAACTCCGGATCAGCTCCAGCTTCGACGAATCCGCCTCCCCCTGATGCCATAGAATCCCTCGCAGCCGCCCACTCTTCATCGCCACCTTAGCCCGCCGTACCGCGTCGCCATAGAGTTTCCCGCCCGGCTTCCACTCATCGAGTGCACTTCCCCCCATTGCCGCCGGGATCAGCCCGATCTTCTTCCCCGGTGCCAACTCCGCCAGCGTCTTCGCAAAGGAACGTCCCAACCCCGTCCCCAACCGGTCCGGCCGGTCAAAATGGATCGGCTCCACCGCCGGAACCCAGGTCTCTTCCTTGGTGAGAGTGAACACGCGCGGATGCGCAACCTTGTCTTCCGCCTCGATCACCCCGCGCCCCGCCATATTGGATTGTCCAATCAGCAGGAACAGCTCCATGTCCTGTCCCCATGCCGCCACCGCGCAAAGTGCCGCTATTCGCCAGATCGATTTCATGCATGTCATTCTATCTTCTATACACGCCTTTCTGTCCCTCCTGCTGGCAATCGCCACCCTCGCCGCTCAACCCCCTTCCTTCCCAGCCCGCGTGACCGGAATTGCCGACGGCGACACCCTCACCGTCCTGCATGGAACCACCCCGGAGCGTATCCGCCTCTGGGGCATTGACGCGCCGGAAGCCCGCCAGCCATATTCCAAGGAAGCTCGCCGCCTGGCCTCCTCTCTCGCCTTCGGCAAAACGGTCACCGTCCGCGTCGTGTCCAAGGATCGCTATCTGCGAAAGGTCGCGGTGGTAATCCTGCCGGACGGCCGCAACCTGAACCACGAACTCGTTCGCGCCGGCCTGGCCTGGTGGTATCGCCGTTACGCTCCGGCCGACCCCGATCTGGAGAAGGCCGAAGACCACGCCCGCCGCCACCGCACCGGCCTCTGGCGCGACCCCCACCCCACACCCCCCTGGCTCTTCCGCAAATAAATGGGACCGGGTGCACCTGACCCCATTTTTAAATACCCTACATTCAATAGGTTACCGTCCATTCCGCCAATGAATATTCGCGTCGGCACCGCCCCCTCTCCCCCCTCTCCTGCCGGCCCCTTTCCAGGCCCATGCGATAATTATTGGTGTCAATGACTGACCCCAACTCTCGCCGTGAGGCCCTCTACGACGCCCTTGCGTCCCGCATCCTCGTGCTCGATGGCGCCATGGGCACCGAGATGCAACGCTGCAACCTCCACGCCCACGATTTCGGCGGCCCCGAGTACGACGGCTGTAACGAAAACCTCGTCCTCACCCGCCCCGATGTCGTCCTGAAGGTTCATCGCGACTACCTCACCGCCGGCTCCGATATCATTGAAACCAATACCTTTGGCTCCATGCCATTGGTTCTCGCCGAATACGGCCTCGACGGCAAAGCCTACGAAATCTCCGCCGTCGCTGCGCGCCTCGCCCGCCAGGCTGCAGCCGAATTCTCCACCCCGCAAAAACCCCGCTTCGTCGCCGCCTCCGTCGGCCCCACCACAAAAATGCTCTACCTCACCGGTGGAGTCACCTTCGAGCAGATGCTCGAATCGTATTACATCCAATTCCGCGGCCTCATCGACGGCGGCGCCGACATCCTCCTCATCGAAACCTGCCCCGATACCCTCAACGTCAAGGCCGCCCTCCTCGCCCGCCAGCGCCTCGAACGCGAAATCGGCCGCCCTATCCCCACCATGGTCTCCGGCACCATCGAACAGATGGGCACCATGCTCGCCGGCCAACCCGCCGAAGCCCTCTACACCTCCGTCGCCCACGCTGACCTCCTCTCCATCGGCCTCAACTGCGCCACCGGCCCCGAGTTCATGACCGACCACATCCGGTCGCTCAACGACATCGCCGAAACCCGCATCTCCTGCTACCCCAACGCCGGCCTCCCCAACGAGGAAGGCAAGTACCTGGAAACCCCGGAATCTCTCGCCTCCCAACTCGAACGCTTCGCCGATAACGGCTGGCTCAACATCGTTGGCGGCTGCTGCGGCACCACCCCTGCCCACATCAAAGCCATCGCCCAGATGGCCGATGGCAAAAAGCCCCGCCCCAACAAGCCCTCCGCACACCGCACCTACTTCTCCGGCATCGACCTCGTCGAAGCCGAAGACTCCAATCGCCCCCTCATCGTCGGCGAACGGACTAACGTCATCGGCTCCCGCCTCTTCAAGAACATGGTGGCCGAAGAGAAGTGGGAAGAAGCCACCGACATCGCCCGCCGCCAGGTCCGCAACGGCGCTCACATCATCGATGTCTGCCTCCAGTCCTCCGACCGTGAGGAGATCAACGACATCCCCTTCTTCTATAACCTTCTGGTCAAGAAGGTGAAAGCCCCCATCATGATCGACACCACGGACCCAGCCGCCGTCGAACTGTCGCTCAAGTACTGCCAGGGCAAGTCCATCATCAACTCCGTCAACCTCGAAGACGGCGAAGAAAAGTTCGAAAAGATGTGCCCCATCGCCCGCTCCTACGGCGCTGCTCTCGTCGTCGGGACCATCGATGAGGACCCCATTCAGGCCCAGGCCTTCACCCGCGAACGCAAACTCGCCGTCGCCCAGCGCTCCGTCTCCCTCCTCACCGAAAAGTACGGCATCCCCCCGGAAGACATCATCATTGATCCCCTCGTCTTCCCCTGCGCCACCGGCGACGAAAACTACATCGGCGGCGCCGTCGAGACCATCGAGGCCCTCCGCCTCGTCAAAGAAAACATACCCTTCGTCAAAACCGTCCTCGGCGTCTCCAACATCTCTTTCGGCCTCCCCGCCGCCGCCCGCGAGATCGTCAACTCCGTCTTCCTCTACTACTGCACCAAGGCCGGCCTCGACCTCGCCATCGTGAACGCCGAAAAGCTCGAACGCTTCGCCGGCATCCCCGAACACGAACGCCGCCTCGCCGAACACCTCCTCTTCAACTCCCCTCCCGTCGACGTCCCCGCGGACCACGCCCAATTCGACCTCCTCCAGAACGTCCCCGACGATTGGCGCCTCCAGCCCAAGGAACAGCGCGCCGCCGTCAACCAGTTCCACATCGCCGCCATCACCGAGCACTTCCGCAAAGCTGCCCCCAAAACCAAGGCCAAGGCCGCCCACCTCCCTCTCGATGAACGCCTCGCCAGCTACATCATCCAGGGCTCCAAGGACGGCCTCGTCGAAGACCTCGACCGCAAACGCGCCGAAGGCGCCAACCCCCTCGATATCATCAACGGTCCCCTCATGGCCGGTATGAGCGAGGTCGGCCGTCTCTTCAATAACAACGAACTCATCGTCGCCGAGGTGCTGCAGTCCGCCGAAGCCATGAAAACCGCCGTCGCCCACCTCGAACAGTTCATGGAGAAGGCCGATACCGCCGCCCGCGGCAAAATCGTCCTCGCCACCGTCAAAGGCGACGTCCACGACATCGGCAAGAACCTCGTCGAGATCATCCTCGCCAACAACGGCTTCACCGTCGTCAACCTCGGCATCAAGGTCCTCCCGGAAACGCTCATCCACGCTTACCGCGAACACAAACCCGACGCCATCGGCCTCAGCGGCCTCCTCGTCAAGAGCACTCACCAGATGGTGATCACCGCCAGCGACTTCAAAACCGCCGGCATCCACGTCCCCCTCCTCGTCGGCGGCGCCGCCCTCAGTGAAAAGTTCGCTAAATCCCGCATCGCCCCCGAATACGCCGCCCCCACGTTCTATTGCAAGGACGCCATGACCGGCCTCCGCGTCATGAACCAGGTCACCGATCCGGCTACCCGCGACGCCGCCCTCGCCGCCGCCACCTGGCACGAAGGCGCCGAAGCCGCCCCTGCTCCCGTTGAAACGGTCAACACCTCCGAACACCGCTCCACCAAGGTCCGCATCGACATCCCCATCCCTCCGGCGCCCTATTACGACCGCAAAAAGCGCGATGTCCCCCAGCTCGCCGAACTCTGGAGCTACATCAACCCCTTCATGCTCTTCGGCCGCCACCTCGGCTTCAAAGGCAACTTCGAAAAACTCCTCGCCGAACGCGACCCCAAGGCCCTCGAACTCTTCCACCAGGTGGAGGACGTCAAACACTGGGCCGCCGGCTTCATGAAGGTCCGCGCTGTCTGGCAGTTCTTTGAAGTGGAGCGCGAAGGCAACAAGATCCACCTCTTCGCCCACCAGGGCGAGCAGCCCATCCATACCTTCCAATTCGGCCGCCAGCCCAAGGACGACGGCCTCTGCCTGAGCGATTACGTCCTCCCCGTCGCCGACGACGGACGCCGCGACCATATCGCCCTCCTTGTCGTCACCGCCGGCGAAGGCATTCGCGAAAAGAGCGAGGAGTGCAAAGCCAAGGGCGAATATCTGAAGGCCCACGCCCTCCAGGCCCTCGCCATCGAAACCGCTGAAGGCGCCGCCGAATGGCTCCACCGCCGCATCCGCGAAGACTGGGGCTTCCCCGATTCCCCCACGATGACCATGCAGGAGCGCTTCACCAGCCGTTACCGCGGCAAGCGCTACAGCTTCGGCTACCCGGCCTGCCCCAACCTCGATGATCAGCAGGGCATCTGGAAACTCCTGCAACCGGATGAGATCGGCGTCCATCTTACCGAAGGAATGATGATGGAACCGGAAGCCAGTGTCAGCGCCCTGGTCTTCCAGCACCCCGATTGCGCCTATTTCACCGCCTCATCCCTGGAGACTGTCGAAGCCTAGTGCCCCGCGTGACCCCGAAAGTCGTCGCCGTCCTCGACGACCTCTTTTTTACCGTCAAAATCATGGATGCCGCCAAACGGGCCGGCCTCGAAGTCCTGTTCGTCAAGGAGGAGGCCAAGGTCTTCGAACTCGCCAAGGACCTCCCGACGCTTATCATCTTCGATTTGAATACCCGCGCCGTGAACCCGCTGAAGCTGATTCAGAAGCTCAAACACGCCCCCGAGACGAAACACATCAGCCTCCTCGGCTTCGTCTCTCACGTCCAGGTGGAACTGAAGCAAAAGGCGCAGGAAGCCGGTGCCGACATGGTCATGCCCCGGTCCACGTTCTCATCGAATCTCCCCGCCATCCTCAACCGCCACGCCGAAGCCCTCGCCCCGGAAACCTGACGCCGTCCGCCGCCATCCCCGGGGCCGTACCAGCCGGCCCCGGGAAGCCCCGTACCCTTTTACTGGATCTTCTCGATCTTCACGCCCGACGTGATGTTATTGAACTGCTTGGTACGCAGTTCCGCCGTGTCCGCAGTCAACACCACCGACCGGCCGCCCATCTTGAAGTGCTCATACAGCGTCACCTTCCAGCCCGGCTTCACTTTCACCGAACTCACCAGGTCATTGAGTCCCACCTGGCTCGAATAGATGTCGTGCGTGCCTTCCGTATATGGCAGCTTCAGCCCCTGGAAATTCTCGCCGTCGTAGAGGATCACCCCGATCTCCGCTTCCGTCGGCGCCTTCACTTCACTCCCGTTCAGCTTGATCCGGATACCGCTGATGTCGTTGCCCGGAGGATGCTGGTCATACTGGACAATTACCACCCGGTTGTCGCCCGTCGTCACGAACGCCTTCATGTCCGCCGTCGCTTTCCGCACTTGACGGCTCACGACGTCCGCTTCCGGCAGAAAAGTCCCTTTGGGAAACTTCTCGTTGAAAATCCAAACCCGCGCCGCGTCATCCACCGAGTCGTAAAAGACCTCGAAATTACTCACCGTAAACCCAGCCGGTATCGTCACAATGGACTGGAAGTAGGTGAAGTCCAACTCCCTCTTGGGCTTGGTCACCTTCGACTGCCGTGTGTACTTGGCGGCCGCATCATTCCCGGATACCGTCGGTGCCGGGTTCCACCCGCCATCTCCCGCCGGCGGGATCACTCCCTGGTCGAGTGCCTGTTTCCGTTGCTCCGGAGTGTCGGTGTTGAACGCCACAAACTGTGCGGGTCCCTCGTGAACCTCCCATGGGCCGACTTTCGGCTTCGCCGGCTGCCCAAGGGCAGCGACTTGCACGGCCGCCAGCAGGCAACCTGCTGCGGCTCCCGTTTTCATTCTCATTGAATCTTGTTTCCTTTCGTGAGGTCATGAGGGATTTCGTCTGCGACGTGCCCGTCCCCTTAACCCTCTCACCCGGATACTGGTCAATCCTTCACGAAAAGTGACACCTTGGACAAAAAAATTCTCTGGCTTCCCGGTTCGCGCCAAACAAGGCACGGCCGGCGCATTACCCGCACGAAAACCCGCTCGCCACCACCCCTCTTCCAAGCAGATCGGGCGCCCCTCCCTACTTTCCCTTCCCGTCCCCTTCCGACAGGAACCACCCGAACACCATATTCACCAGGCTCAACACCACCGACCCGATCACCGCGGTGATAAACCCATCCACCCGGAACCCCGGCACAATCGCCGCCGCCAGCATCAGCATCAGCGCGTTAATCACCAGCGAAAACAGCCCCAGCGTCAACACCCGCAGTGGAAACGCAAAAAACTTGATCGCCGCCCCCAATGTCGCGTTGATCAGCCCGATCGCCGCCGCCGCCACCAGCGCCGCCGTCACACCGCTCACCGACACACCCGGCACAAAGTACGCCACCACAAACAATGCCGCCGCGCTCAGCGCCCATTTCAACAGGAGGTTCGTCATCGCACGTCTATTCTACAGCGCAAAAAAGTACCGCGTGACGTGAAAGAAGATCGGCGCCGAAAAACACACCGAGTCCAGCCGGTCCAGCATCCCCCCATGCCCCTCCAGCATCTGTCCCCAGTCCTTGATCCCTCGGTCCCGTTTGATCGCCGACATCACCAGCCCCCCCAGGAACCCCACCAGCGTAATCAATAACGCCATCGCCCCCGCCGCCAGTGGCGAAAACGGCGTGATCTGCCACAGCGCCGCCCCCAGCAGCGTCGCGCTCGCCACCCCGCCCACAAACCCCTCTACGGTCTTCGACGGCGATACCATCGGCGCAATCTTGTGCCGCCCGAACAGTTTCCCCCAGATGTACTGCAGCACGTCGGAGGCCTGTACGATCAGCATCAGAAACACCACCAGCAGTGCGCTCCGCCCCTGATACCCCGGTATCTGCAACGTCAGCAGCGCCGGAACATGCGACAGGCAGTAGACGCAAATCATCAGCCCCCACTGCGTCTCCGCCGTCCGCTGCAGGAACTTTTGCGCGTCGGCAAACAGCGCCGACAGGATCGGAATCGTCAGAAACGCGTAAACCGGGATAAAGATCGCGAACAGCCCGTACCACTGCACGCCAACCAAAACATACTGTGCCGGCAACGCCAGAAAGAAGCTGACAAACAACGCCGCATGGTCGGCCCGCCGCACCGGCGTCTGTGTCACAAACTCCCGGAACGCCAGAAACGAGAGGAGGGCAAACAACGCAACAATCGCCCCGTTCCCCGCCAGCAACACGCCTCCGGAGATCGCTATCATCACCCACCACGCCCGGATCCGCGCGTTCAGATTCTCCACCGCCGCCCCGCCCCCCGTCCGCCGCTGCAGCCAGTACCCCACCGCGGAGGCAATCGTCAGCGCCCCGCCTAACCCGGCAAAGATCAGCACTGCTTCCTGTGGAACGTTCATTGTGGCGGTTGCAACTCCAGCATCGCGTTTCGCAGCCGGAGAAGAAAGGCCTCTTTCTCCTCCCCCTCTATCAGGCGCAGCGGAGCCCCAAATGTCATCGAACAAAGCAGCGGTACCGGAAAAAACATCCCCTTTGGCATCACCCGGTACGAGTTGTCGATCCACACCGGCACCAGGTCCAGCCCCCGCCATTCGCGCGCCACATGATAAATCCCGCTCTTGAACGGCAGCAACCCCTCCCCCGGCCCCCGCGTCCCCTCCGGGAAAAAGATCAGCGAATCCCCCGCCGTCAGCGCCGCAAACACCGGCTCCAGCGGATTCGGCGCCTTCCCGCTCCGGTCCACCAACACCCCCCGAAACACCCGTTGAATCACATACCGCCGCACCGGCCCGGCATTCCAGTAGTCGGCCGCCGCCACCGGCCGCGTCAGCTGCCGCATTCGCCCCGGCAGCGCCGTCCACAATAAAAGAAAGTCCAGGTGGCTCGTATGGTTCACGCAGTAGATCCGCTGCCCCCCCACCGGCGCGCACCCGCTCCACCGCCCATGCGCCCCGGTCAGCAGTTGCAGCCCGAAGGAAAGCGCCCACGCCACCAGCCGGTCGATCATCGGTACCCCAGCGCCAATCCCGCCCCCACCGCCACCAGTTCCACCACCAGCGCCACCAGCAACCGCCGCCATAGCCGCACCGCCCCCAGGCACCGGTCCAGATCGGTGCGCGTTGTGACCTTCCCCACCAGCCCCGCGGTCACAAGAAACTGATCAATCTCCTCCACCGCCGCCCCCCTCTCCAGCGACTCGAACAACGCAGCATCCAGCGCCACCCGCACCTGCAAATAGACGAGGTAGCCCCAAGCCGCCAGTGCCAGCAGGAACCCGATCCCCGGCCCCTGGTAGATGATCCCCACCCCCGCAACCACCGCCCCGGCATGCCCGGCATAGGCCGCAACAACTCCAGACCGTAGCAGGCATGCGGTACTGTTCCAAGGCGCCATAGCGTATGTGCGAATCCTCCATTGTGCCACTCCCCGATTTCCCCTGGATGCTGCTTACCGGTTTTCCCCTCTATTCCCGATTTCCCCTACCCATTTCCCACTCCCGCAGCCGCGCAATCACCTTATCGCCCAACACCACCCCCGGCCGCGCCCGCCGTACCATCGCCACCCCCTCCTCCACATCCCGCGCCCGCCCCGACTCCACCAGCCACCCCACCAACGCCGCCGCGCTCCGCGAGTACCCCAACGCACAACAAACCAGCGTCGGCCGCCGCCCGTCCAAATCCGCAATCCCCGCCACCGCCGCCGCAATCTGCTCTACCGCCGGCACCGCCAAATCCAGCATCGGCACGTGTACATCCGCCCGCACCGCCAACTCCCCCGTCAAATCCACCACCGACCGAAACCCCTCCACCGCCGGTCGCCCCACCCATACCCCATCGGCCACCTCACTCACACCCGTCCGCCACGCCCGCGAACTCACCCACGCACACACCGTATACGGCCACATCCACACCGGCGGCCAGTGCCCCCGTTTCCCCAATACCTCCACCCGCCCCGTCGCATACGCCGCCGCCACCAGCGACAGCGCAAACCCCGGCCACAACAACACCCATGCCCAACCCTGCCACCAAAACGCCAGTACCGTCATCACCGCTGCCGCCGCCCCATACGCCCCCGCCAGCCGCCAGTTCACCGTCCCCGCCCGCCGCTCCCCGATCACCGCCACCACCAGCACCCCCGCCCACAACCCCGTCGGCAAATCGATGAAATGATGCTGGTGCGTCGTCATCGTCGACACCACAATCAGACCGAACCACGCTCCCCAATACCACCCCCGGTACTGCCGCCACAGAATGTAGGCAAGGCTCACGTGCAAGGACGGCGCCATGTTGTACGACCAGTCAAACGAAACGAGCGTTTGAAAGAGGTACCCGTAAAAACCGTCCAAAACAGGCCTCGGATACAGCAATTTCAGCGGAAAAGCCATGAAAAACACCAGCGAAATCAGCTGTATCGCCAGCAACCGCCACCCCAAACGGTCGATCTCCTCCCGCGTCCGGCATGTCAGAAACGCCCCCGCGTACAGCAGGTCCGACGACCAGTACGGCACAATCGTCCACGCCCAAAGCGGCACCTGCCACTCCCAATCAAAGATGATCGACGGCACCCCCGGCTCCCGCGACGCCGCGAACGCATTCGCGTAGTGATAGGAAGCAAAGAAGAACGGCCCCAATACCGCGAGCCACGCCAGACGCCTCAGATTCTCTGCGCTAAAGAGACGGTGAAAATGCCCCATTCGTCTACCCGCTGATCCACCTTCCGGAACCCCGCCGCCGCTACCAGTTGGTCCAACTCCCCCTGCGTTCGCCGCCGCATCACCCACGGCTCTCCAGCCGCCTTGTGGCTCGTCAGCGTCCGCGCGATCATCTCCAACTGCGGATGCCACGGCTGGCCGGTATAGATCAGGTACCCGCCCGGCGCCACCGCCGCCGCCAGTCCGCCCAGCGATTCGCACAGCAGTGAGTTATCAGGGAACAGCTCGTAAAGTCCTGAAACAATAGCGATTGTCGGTTTCGGATCGAGCCCCGCCAGGGCCGCCCGGTCAAACGCATCGCCGTGCTCGAAAACCGCGTTGCTCACCCCTTTTTCGGCGATCAGTTGCCGCCCCGCCGCCACGTTCTCCTCGCGGTAATCCCGCAAACGAATGTGCGCCGCCCCCTTCGCCGCCTCCAGTACATACCGCCCGTGCCCCGCGGCAATATCCACTACGCGAGCAGCAAGTCCAGCTTTTTGAGCGCGTTCCACCGCGGATCGAATCAATGACTCGAGGTTGCGCCGTCGCACCCGGATCCCCCGCCACCCGATCGCATTCAGATAGAACCAATCGATAAGTCCATTCGGCTCATTGCGATAGACGTAATCGAGCGTCGCTCCGGAGTCGTACCCCGTTCGCTCGCCCAGCGCCATCCCTGCCGACAGCATCTTCCCCAGGGTCCGCATGAACCACCGCTGGCCAGCGAAGTTCAATGCTTTCAACGACATCCCCAGCGGCCGCCGCATTGCCTCAAACTCTTCGTAGGTGTACCCCCGCCGGTCGGCGTCCAGCAGGTTCTCCTGCACCGGCGACTGCCCGAAGTATTTCAAAACAAACGCGCGCGCCTTCCCGATCGGCAGATGCCGGTCTTTCTCGCCCAGCGTATCGTGGAAGAACCCTTCGAAGGTGTGAATCTCCTTCTCCTTCGTCCCAAGCCGTTCATAAAAAACGTGTTGCGGCTTGTTGTGTACCACCCAATCCCGGCCGGAAACCAGTAATTGGGTCGGCACGCGGATCGCCTGCGCATCTTCGATCACCCGGTTGGCCGTCTCGTAAAGCCCCAGTAATACCCGCGCCGAAATCGGCCGCTTGATCAGTGGATCGGTTCCATAGGTCCGCACCCGCTCGGGGTCGTGGGTCAGCGCCGCCCCCTTCACGTAGCTCTGTATGAAAAAGTCGCCAACTATCTGATGCCAAACGGTTAATCCAAGCCGGGCGAATGGCACGTAGAGCTTCACTTTGAATGCGGGCGAAGCCAGCACCAGGCATCGGATCGGTGGCGCGTAGTCGTGTACCCAAGCCGCGGCGAACACCGCGCCCACGCTCTGCGCGACGACCGCCATATCTGGCACGGAAATGCCGTAAAACTCGCTCAAATGGCGCACAAACTCGTCCAAATCCGCCGAAAACGTCGACATCGTCACCGACGAGTCCTGCACGCCCTCGCTCTTCCCGTGCGCCCGTGCGTCCCACGCAAAGATATGAAAATCCGGGAGATCCAACTCTTCGGCCACATGGGCCAGGCGGCCCGAATGCTCATGTCCCCGGTGCAGCAGAACGACGGCCTTCTTCTCCGTTCCCGGCCAATGCCGGTAGAACAGCCCCGTCCCATCCCGCAGCGAAAACTTGCGTTCTTCGACGCTTCGCATCTATCCCTCTTTCGACAAGATATGTCTGGCGCGATTGTACATCGTCGCCACTAACAATAGCGCCACCAGCGGCGGGATCACCTCATGCGTCTGCCCGCCAATCGCCATCCACGCCCCCACCGCCCCGAGTAGCAACGCCCGGTCGCTCTTCCCCATCGGTCCCTGATTCTCCCTGACTCCGGTTAATGTCTGTCCGGCAACACTCGTCATTTCAGTGAATTGAGAGAGAAAAGCTAAGGTTCCAGTCCACATCGGCCCCCACTCCGCCACATAGGCAAACGGCAGCCACAGCGCCCCATCCGCCACCACATCGGTCAACTCGTTCAGCAACCCCCCCAGCCGCGTCTGCTGCCCGTGCTCCCGCGCCAGCATCCCGTCAATGGCGTTCAGCGCCATCCGTACAAACAGCCACACCGGCAGCAGATACCACCTCCGCCCCCCGTAGGCCAGGTCCAGCCCCAGCGCCACAGAGGCGAGACAGGCCACGACGGTCACCTGGTTGGCCGTCACCCCGGCCCCGGCCAGCCACCGCACCACCGGCCGCAGCATCGCCTGAAACCGCGGCTTCAAATCGTAAACGCTAGGCATTGGTAAAACGAATCAGCGCGTCCAGCTTTCCCATCGCCGCGCCGGACCGGATTGCCTCCCGCGCCTTCTCCACCGCCTCGGCCAGCGTCGCCGCCCCGCCCGCTACCAACAACCCGGCCGCCGCGTTCATCACCACAATATCGGTCTTCGCGCCCGCCGCCCCGCCCAGAATCTCCCGCGTGATCGCCGCGTTCGCAAACCGGTCCCCGCCCCGCAACTCCTCCAGCCCCGCCCGCCGCAACCCGAAATCGCCCGGCTGCCAGTACTGCTTGGCCACCTGCCCTCCCTCCACCGTCCACACCGTCGTCGACCCCGACAGCGTAATCTCATCCAGCCCATCCGACCCGTGCACCAGAAACTGCCGCCCGTCCCCCAAATTGGCCAGCGCCTGCGCCATCTCGTCGCCGATTCCTTCGCCCGGCACCCCGATCAATTGCGCCTGCGCCCCGGCCGGATTGCACAACGGACCCATCAGGTTCAGCACCGTCCGGATCTTCAACTCCGTCCGCACCGGTGCCGCATGGCGCAGCGCCGGATGCAGCTTCGGCGCAAACAGGAACCCGATCCCCGTCTCCCGGATGCTCTCCCCCATCCGCTCCGGCGTGATGTCGATCTTCACCCCCAACGCCTCCAGCACATCGGCCGACCCGCACATCGAACTCGCCGACCGGTTCCCGTGCTTGGCCACCTTCACCCCCGCCCCGGCCACCACAAACGCCGCCACCGTGGAGATGTTAAATGTGTTCGCCTCGTCCCCGCCCGTGCCGCAGGTGTCCAGCGACGGACCCGGCCCCGGATCCACCCGGATCATCTCGGCGCGCATCGCGCGCGCAAACCCGGTGAGCACATCGGCACCCACCCGCCGCGGCGGCAGCAGCACCAGAAAGGCGGATAACTGCACCGGCGAAACCGCCCCGGCCAGGATCAGCCGCATCGCTTCCTGCGCGTCAGCCTCCCCAAACGGCAACTCGCGCACCAGGCGATGGAGAATCGGTAAAAAGGAAGGTTGGTTGTCCTGCACGATGGTAAACTGTGAGTTTACCGTATGAAAATCCACGAGTATCAAGGAAAGGCGATCCTGGCCCGCTACGGCGTGCCGGTGCCCAATAGCAAAGTCGCCTTTACCGTCCAAGAGGCCGAAGCCGCGGCCAAAGAGCTCGGCGGCTTTGTAGTCGTGAAAGCCCAGATTCATGCCGGAGGCCGCGGAAAGGGCGGCGGCGTCAAGGTCTGCAAGACCGTCGAAGACGCCGTCGAAGCTTCCAAACGCATCCTCGGCATGCAACTGGTTACCCACCAGACCGGCCCCCAAGGCCAGCAGGTTCGCCGCCTGCTCATCGAGGAGGCGCTCCCCATCGAAAAGGAGCTCTACCTCGGTATCACCCTCGACCGCGTCACCGGTAAGAACGTCTTCATGGCGTCCTCCGAAGGTGGCATGGAAATCGAGGAAGTGGCTCATCATACGCCCGAAAAGATCCTGAAGGAAACCATCGAGCCCGGCATCGGCCTGCAGGGCTTCCAGGCCCGCAACATGGCTTTCGGCATCGGCCTTCCCGCCAAGAGCGTCAACGCCGCCGCCAAGGCCATGATGGCTCTCGCCAAGGCCTACGAAGAGTCCGACGCCTCGCTCGCCGAAATTAACCCCTTCATCCTCCTCAAGGACGGCCGCGTCATGGCGCTCGACGCCAAGATCAACATCGACGACAACGCCCTCTACCGCCACCCCGACTTCGCCGACCTCCGCGACCTCGACGAAGAAGACCCCTTGGAAGTGGAAGCCTCCAAGTTCTCGCTGAACTACATCAAGCTCGACGGCAACATCGCTTGCATGGTGAACGGCGCCGGCCTGGCCATGGCGACCATGGACATCATCAAGTGGGCCGGTGGCGAACCGGCCAACTTCCTCGACGTCGGCGGCGGTGCCAACGAAGAGCAGATCAAGAACGCCTTCCGCATCCTGCTGTCCGACACGGCGGTGAAAGCGGTGCTCATCAATATCTTCGGCGGCATCCTCCGCTGCGATGTGCTCGCTACCGGCGTCGTCAACGCGGCGCGCGATCTGGGTATCTCCCTCCCGGTGGTCATCCGCATGGAAGGCACCAACGTGGCCGAGGGCAAGCAGATTCTGGCCGAATCCGGGTTTAACTTCCTGGTGGCCGACGGGATGAAGGATGCGGCGGAAAAGGTTGTGAGGGCGGCACAATGAGCGTACTAGTCAATAAAGAAACTCGCCTGCTGGTGCAGGGTTACACCGGTGCCCAGGGCACCTTCCACGCGACGAACTCCATCAACTACGGCACCAACGTCGTTGGCGGCGTCACCCCCGGCAAGGGCGGAACGAAGCATCTGGACCGTCCCGTCTTCGACACCGTCGACGCGGCCGTGCGCGAAACCGGCGCCAACGCCTCGGTCATCTTCGTGCCCCCGCCATTCGCCGCTGACGCCATCATGGAAGCGGCCGACGCCGGCATCGCCCTCATCGTCTGCATCACGGAAGGCATTCCCGTGCGCGACATGATCGCCGCCAAACAGTTCCTCACCACCCGCGGATCCCGCCTCATCGGCCCCAACTGCCCCGGTATCATCACCCCGGGCGAGTGCCGTATCGGGATCATGCCGGGTCATATCCACTTGCGCGGCCATGTCGGCGTCGTCAGCCGCTCCGGGACTTTGACCTACGAAGCCGTGGGCCAGTTGACCGCCTTGGGCATCGGCCAGTCGACCTGTATCGGCATCGGCGGCGACCCCATCATCGGCACCACCCACCTCGATGCCATCAAGTTGTTCAACGACGATCCGGACACCCACGCCATCGTGATGATCGGCGAAATCGGCGGCAACAACGAAGAGATCGCCGCGGCCTGGATCAAGGAAAACGTCACCAAGCCGGTGGTTGGCTTCATTGCCGGCCAGACGGCGCCTCCCGGCCGCCGTATGGGCCACGCCGGCGCGATTGTCGCCGGCGGCAGCGGCAAGGCTTCCGACAAGATGGCGGCCATGGAAGCCGCCGGAATCACAGTTTGCAGTACTCCGGCCGACCTCGGCCAGAAAATCAAAGAAAGACTTTCGAACTAACATATGGCATTGGAACGTACATTTGCGATGATCAAGCCCGACGCGGTTGCGCGCGGGATCAGTGGCCAGATCATCACCATGATTGAGGAAAACGGTTTCCGCATTGTGGCGATGAAGAAGCATCACATTTCGGTAAAAGAAGCCGAAGGGTTCTACGCGGTTCACCGCGAGCGTCCGTTCTTCGGTTCGCTGGTGAAGTTCATGACGGAAGGCCCGTCGATTCTGCTGGTGTTGGAGAAGGAAAACGCGATCGCCCAGTGGCGCGAACTGATGGGCGCCACCAACCCCGCCAACGCCGCCGAAGGCACGGTCCGCAAGCGCTTCGCCGAATCGATCGAGCGCAACTGCTCCCACGGCTCCGACGCCCCGGAAACGGCAGCGGTGGAGACGGTGTACTACTTCCCGGCTTCGCAGTTGCTCTAGTCAAAACCAAAGCAAGGAATGCAAAACGGCGGCCAATCGGCCGCCGTTTTGCGTTCCAGGGGGGCGTCGGGACACCTGGCATCGGCTCTTGCGTCCCGATTCCGCATGGCGTTTCCCTGTCTCCCAACCTCGTAATTCACACCTTATGCGCAGGATTCCCGTTTTTCGCTTGGTAAGCGGGTGGCCGCGTTGACCAGCGCCGGTAGGTAAGTCGACCTCCCCTAAATAAACAACCCAACATCCACCCCAAAGAACCCCGCCAGCGCCTTCGCCTGCTCCTTACTGATCCCTCGCGTCCCCGATAAAACCTCCGACACCCGGCCCTTCGTCCCCAGCACCGGAACCAGGTCCTTCGGGCGCAGCCCCCTTTGCTCCATCAGGTAACTGACCACCTCGTGTGGCGGACTCGGCGGAATCGGGTAACGTTCCCGCTCGTAGTCATGAACCAGACGCAGCAATAACTCCAACAGCGCGTCCTCCTCAGGCGTAAGTTCTCCGTCACCCTTCGCCATCAGCCCCTCGATAATCACCAGCAGCCGCTCGTTCTCCGCGTCGTTCTTGATCACACCGGGATAGGTTCTCTGCAACAGCCGCCCGTATGCCTTCCTGTCCAGTTCTGGTTCCTTCACGATCATGATTTCCAGGCTCCTTTGTCGTATTCGCTGTGCGTCAATATATGCTTAATGTACGCGGCCTTCCGCGAGTAGTGGAGAAACGCGATCAACCGGTACTTGTTGCCGGCAATATTAAAAACGACCAGATTCCCAACAAAATCCGCAGAATGAAAACTCTCGCGGACAGCAGCGGGGCCTTCCCAACTGGTCGATTCCACCACATTGGCCCACCGGTAAAGGGCCGTCGCGGCATCCGCGTGATGGCTCACAAACTCGCGAATGGCCCGCCGGGAGATCACCCGCATGGCAATATGTTCCCATAATGGGAACATCTTCGGCAAGCCCCGCCACCCCTCCACTGTGCGACCATCTCCAAATGCGATTCCTCGTCGCCCCATTCACCCTCGCCGCCCTCCTCGCTCAACCCCGCTCCTTCGACACCTACACCTTTACCCCACCGTCCGGCTACACCGCCCGCGAAGCCAAATCCCAGGTCGAACTCGCCCGCCTCGACCCCGCCCGCCGCTTCTTCTGCCAGTTCCTCCTCCAGGTTTCCCAACCCACTAAAGGCTCCGCCGCCCAGGACATCGACGCCGAATGGAACATCGTCCTCGGGTCCACCTATCAGATCAAGGGCCAGCCCACCACCGCCCCCCTCGCCTTCCCTGGCGCTCCCGACAGCATCATCCGCACCGCCGCCACCTCCACCGCCGGCGTGCCGTCACTCCTCTCCAACCTGATCGTCCTCCGCTTTCCCGGCCGCTACATCGGAGTCCTCTTCAATGCCTCCAACCAGGAAGCCATCAACGCCTGCCAATCCGACCTCACCGGCCTCCTCCGCTCCATTCAGCCCTCCGCCGCACCCGCAACACCGGCCGCACCCCCAACATCCTACGCCATCCCCACCGGCAATACCCCCCGGCTCTTTCCCGGCACGCCTGGCTGGCTCCCCAGTGGCTCCGGCCTGCCCATCCCCGATCCCGCCATCCTCCAGGGCCGCCCCGTCGGCCTCTGGTATCTCACCACCACCGACGGCCGCGGCCTGATGAAACCCGTCGTCCACGTCTTCCTCGATGGCGGCATCCGCGCCAGTTCCCCACGCCCCGGCGGCCCCCGCTTGTTTGATCTGGATGGCCAGCGCCAGCAGGCCGGCGCCACCGGCGCAGGCACTTACTCCATCGAAAACGGCCAGTTCATCCAACGCTACGACGGCTTTGAAAATCGCGGCGCCTTCCGCACCGGCTCGGACTCCGCCGGTATCTACTTCAAGAGCGGCGAAGCCCTCTATCGCCCGCTCGCCGCCGTTACTCCCCAATCCATCGCCGGACGCTGGCGCAGCACGGAAGCCGAGATCACTTTCCGCCCCGATGGCACATTCCAATACGCTGCCGGCAAGGGCGGCCGCTACCAGGTCGACGGCTATCTGATGCGCTTTATTCCCGACGGCGCCCCCGGCTGGATCGACCGCGTCGGCCTCTCCGGCGACCTCCTCGTCTTTGGCACCCTCCCCTACTTCCGCGTCCGCTAGCCCACTGTCATATCCTAAAGAGCGTGACATTCCGTCCCGCCCTCTGCCTCGCCGCAGCCCTCCCTCTCCTGGCTGACCCCGCCACCGATTTCTTCGAATCCAAAGTCCGCCCCCTCCTTGCCGCCAAGTGCTACTCCTGCCACTCCGCCAAACTCGCCTCCCCCATGGGCGGCCTCCGCTTTGACTCCCCCGCCTCCCTCCGCTCCGTCGCCAACCCGCGTGACCCCGCCGCCAGCCGCATCCTCCAGGCCGTCCGCTACCAGTCCGTCGGCATGCCCCCCGGCGGCCGCCTGAAAGACGACGAGATCGCCACCCTCGCCCGTTGGGTCGAACTCGGCGCCCCTGTCCCGGACGCTCCCACCCCCGCCCCCTCCACCACCGCCAACACCCATCTCGACCACTGGGCCTGGCAACCGCTCCGCCCCGGCACCGGCTCCGTCGATGCCCAGATCCACGCCCAACTCACCGCCAACGGCCTCACCCCCTCCCCCCGCGCCGATTCCCGCACCCTCATCCGCCGCCTTAGTTTTGATCTCACCGGCCTTCCGCCCGCCCCGGCCGATTTCGCCCTCTCCCCGGAAAAGGCCGTCGATCAGTATCTCGCCTCCCCCCGCTTCGGCGAACGCTGGGCCCGTCACTGGATGGACGTCGCCCGCTACGCCGACACCGGCTTCCTCAGCCGCCCTCTCTTACTCTCCTTCGGCTACCGCGACTGGCTCATCTCCGCCTTCAACCGCGATGTCCCCTATGACCAATTCATCGCCCTGCAGTTAGCCGCCGATCAGCTTCCCGGTGCTGCCAAAGAGGACCACGCCGCCCTCGGCTTCCTCTCCCTCGGCCTCAATCCCAACCGCGCCGTCGACTTACCCGACGTCGTCGACGACAAAATCGACCTCGTATCTCGCGGCTTACTCGGACTTACCGTCAGCTGCGCCCGCTGCCACGACCATAAGTTCGATCCCATCCCTACCAAGGACTACTACGGCCTCTACGGCATCTTCGCCAACACCCGCTACGGCGTCGAACCCGTCCGCACCGGCCCCCTCCCCCCCTTCTACGAACAGCGCGCCGCCGAACGCCGCCGCATCCTCCACGCCTATATCGCCGAACGCCTTGAGGTCCTCCGCGCCGAGTTCCGCGACCCCAAAGAGGTCCGCCGCTACCTGGAAGCCCTCTGGGAAGGCCGCAAGCTCCCCCCCGCGCGCCTGGAAAACCTCGCCCGCGAGAAGAACCTGCTCTCCCTCGTCGCCGCCCGCTGGGCCGCCCGCATTGCCGACTCCCCCCTCTTCGCCGAATGGCGCGCCGCCGAATCCTCGCCGGTCGAAAAATACGTCGCCCGCCTGACAAATCCCTCCGACCCCGCTTGGCGCGCCCTCCTCTACGGTCCGGACGCTCCCCCCGAGGTCCCCGTCGAAGAGTTCCCCTACATCATGACCGAGGGCGATGCCAACACCACCCGTGACTTACAGTGGCAGTATGAGCAGATACTGAATGACGCCGTCTACCGCGGTGCCAAAGGTGCCCTGATGGGCGCCGCCGATCGTCCCGTCATCAAGCCCGCCCACGTCTTCGTCCGCGGCAACCAGAACGACCTCGGCGACCCCGTCGGCCGCTGTTTTCCCTCCGTTCTCGCCAAAAATACCTGTTTTGACCAGGGTTCCGGCCGCCTCGCCCTCGCCCGCGCCATCACTACGGACCGCAACCCCATCGCTGCCCGCGTCATGGTCAACCGCGTCTGGCAGAAGTTGTTCGGCGAAGGCCTCGTCCGCACCCCCAGTGACTTCGGCATCCGCGGCGACAAACCCACCCACCCTGAGTTACTCGACTCCCTCGCCGCCGAGTTCATGCGCGACGGCTGGAGCGTCAAACGCCTCATCCGCCGCCTCGTCCTCTCTTCCACTTACACCCAGTCCGCCGCCGACCGCCCTGACGCCCGCGCCAAGGATCCCGAAAACAAGTTACTCTGGCGCATGCCCCGCCGCCGCCTCGATTTTGAGGCCCTCCGCGATAGCATGCTCGCCGTCGCCGGCAAACTCGACCCCGCCATCGGCGGCCAACCCGTCTCCCTCGTCACCCTCCCCGCCGACCCCCGCCGCACCCTCTACTCCCTCATCGAGCGCGAACGCCCCCTGGCCCTGCTCAAAACCTTCGACGTCGCCGACCCCGAACAGCACTCCCCCCAGCGCTACCAGACCACCGTCCCCCAGCAAGGCCTGTTCCTGCTCAATAGCCCCTTCGTCGGCGAAATGGCCCGCGCCCTCGCCGCCCGTGCCTCCAGCGTCGAAGCCCTTTATCAACAGGTGTTCGGACGCGCCCCAACCGCCGCCGAAGCCCAACGGGCCGCCCCGCTCTGGTCCGCCAACACCAACGCCCCCGCCGCTCCACCACCGAGCCCGTGGCAATACGGCACCGCCCGTCTCGACCCCGCCGCCGGCCGCGTCTCCGGCTTCACCCCCTTCCGCTTCTTCACCGGCCGCGCCTGGCAGAACGCCTCCGCCGGCATCGATCCCGCTACCGGCCCCGCCAAACTCACCGCCGCCGGCGGCGCCCCCGGTGATGACCTCTCCTCCGCCGCCGTCCGCCGCTTCGTCGTCCCCGAATCGGGCGAGTTACAGGTGAGTGGTAAGTTAGTCCTCTCCGTCGGCGCCTTCTCCATTCGCTTCAAACTGAGCAACGGCATCCGCGGTTGGGTGGTCTCCAACAAACAAGGCGTGCTCGGCAAATGGTCTGTCGTGCCTCCGCCCGCCCCCGCCGACGGCATCTCCTATAAGGCCAACCCCAGCGTCGACACCGACCTCAAAGGCCTCCGCGTCACCGCCGGCGAAATCCTCGATTTTGTCGTCGATTCCGACGGCGACTACGAAGCCGACGACTTCCAGTGGGCCCCCGTCCTCCACATCGGCACCCGCCAGTGGGACGCCCGCCGGGACTTCGCCGGCCCCGCCATTCCCCGCCTCACGCCCAGGGAGCAGTTAGCCCAGGTGTTACTGTTAACCAATGAGTTCGCTTTCCTGGACTAAGCCCGGATCAAGGTAGAAAATCGATGAACAGACGGATGTTACTGCAGGGGATGGGGCTGGCCGGCCTGGCCAGCGTTTTCCAGCAATCCGGCCTCGCCGGGCCCCTCAATCCCCGCAAACCCCACTTCGCCGCCAAGGCCAAACGCGTCATTCACATCTTCGCCAACGGCGGGCCGTCCCACATGGACACCTTCGACCCCAAGCCCGCCCTCCAGAAGTACGCCGGCCAGCCCCTCCCCGTCCACCTGCGCACCGAACGCAAAACCGGCACCGCCCTCCCCTCGCCCTTCGCCTTCCGCAAGTACGGGCAAAGCGGCCTCGAAATATCGGATGTCTTCGCCAAGGTGGGCGCCGCCCACGCCGACGACCTCTGCGTCATTCGTTCCATGCACACCGAGGTGCCCAACCACGAGCCCTCGCTGATGATGATGAACTGCGGCGCGCAGCAGCAAAGCCGCCCCAGTTTCGGCTCCTGGGTCGTCTACGGCCTCGGCTCGGAGAACCAGAACCTCCCCGGTTTCATCTCCCTCTGCCCCGGCGGCCTGCCCATCCGCGGCGCCCAGAACTGGAAATCCGCCTTCCTCCCGGGCGCCTACCAGGGCACCCATATCGATACCCGCGAAACCGAACTCGATAAGTTAGTGGAGAACGTCCAGAATAAGTTGACCTCCCGCGCCGAACAGGAGCGCCAGTTAGCCCTCCTCGCCGCCATGAACCAGGAGTATCAGAAGACTCGCGCCGAGGACGAAGCCCTCGAATCCCGCGTCCAGTCTTTTGAACTCGCCTTCCGCATGCAGATGGAGGCCGAGGACGTCTTCGACCTCTCCAAGGAACCCGCCTCCGTCCGCGAAAGCTACGGTCAGGTCGCCGAGCGAGAAGACGTCGGCGTAATCCGCTCGCTCTCGCTGAGAGCA
>CAYSFR010000038.1:0-98777 GCA_964430625.1 uncultured Solibacteraceae bacterium | reverse complement strand
GAAGGCCGCCTCGGCCGTATCTTCCACTACCGCGCCAAGTTCCTCCAGGACTGGACCATCTCCAGCGACCTGCCCCAGGGCGGCGAGGGCCTCTGGCGCCTCGACGTCAAGGTGGCCGGTTCCGGCGTCACCGGCGACCTCCTCGCCCACTGCATCGATACCGCCATGTGGCTCAACGGCGGCATCGATGAAGTCTCCGCCGTCACCGAGACCTTCATCAAGGCCCGCAAACACAACCTCACCGGCGCCGTGGAACCCGTCGGCATTGACGATGCTAGCCTCTTCCTCGCGCGCTTCAACAACGGGTCGCTGGCCACCTTTGAAGCCACCCGCTACGCCCGTGGCCACAAGGCGCTCTACACCCTGGAAATCAACGGCGAGCACGCCTCCATCCAGTGGGACCTCCACGACCTCCACCGCCTCCAGTACTTCGACCATAAGGACGAAGGCAAACTCCGCGGCTGGAAGAGCGTCCATATCACCGACCGCGAGCATCCCTACATGGCGAATTGGTGGGTCCCCGGCCTCCAGATCGGCTACGAACATACCTTCATCCACCAGGTAGCCGACTTCCTCTCCGCCGCCGGCAGCGGCACCAGCGCCGCGCCCACTTTCCGCGAAGGCCTGGCCACCGACGACGTTACCGACGCCGTCCTCGCCTCGGCTGCCTCCCGTTCCTGGACCAAAGTCCGTACCCGTTAAAAACCGATGGGGCCGTGTCCTAACGCGGCCCCATCTCCTTCACCGCAAACCCCCGTATCTTTCCCTCCGTGTTGTAACTCACAAACGCCACCGGCCGCGAAAATTCCATCCCCCGCCGCAAACTGATCTCTCGTCCGCCAATCGCCGCGTTCACCACCATCTTATCGTCGATATAGACCCGGATCCGGTCGCCGCTTACTGCCACCCGGAACCGGTACCACCGCCCCGTCTCGAACGTAAAGTAAGTGCGCGTCTCGTTGTCGGAGGCGTCCCACCCGTCAATACTCGATAGCCCGATGATATCTCCCCCCCATCCGCCACTCACAAAGGTGCAATGCGACGCTCCCACCGGAAACGTCAAACTGGCAAAGAAGTCGCCCCCGCGCACCCGCATCGCCTCGAAGGAAACCTCATAGTTGTTCACCGGAAACGCCCCCGTCCGCACCACGGCCGTCATCGGCGCCCCGGGTTCCAGCGTAATCTCCCCGCCGCTGATCCGCGCCTTCCCGAACCCCGGCAGCGTCACCGCGCTCCACTCCGGCGAAAACCAGTCAAATACCCGCTCCTGTAACTTGCGGCCGAACTGGTTGAAACCCGCCGGCGTCTCTAACTCCACTCCCGCGAACTTACCCTCCCCCACCGCCGCGCGCACATCCTCCACCCGTGCATAGCGGTCCAGCGACGGCGCCACGATCAATACCCGCCGCCCCGCCGCTAACTCCAGCGCCGCGTCGAAATCAAACGGCAACGCCGCTTCCTTACCGATATAGAAACCCAGCCGCGGCATCAATCCGTGGATATGCGAATAGTGCGCAATCCCCTCCACACCCCGGTCCGGCGTCGCCCGCCGCAGCGACTCAAATCCCGCTACCGCCGCCAGCGCTGTCACCCGAGAATCCAGCGCCATCGTCAACAATCCCACCTTCGCCCCCAGCGAATATCCCATCAACGAAATCCGCGACGAATCGATCATCCGCAGGTCAAAACACGCATCAATCGCCGCCCGCGTGTCCGCCACCATCTTCCCCATCAACGACCACTTCGGATACCGCGCATAAAACTCCCGGGCCTCCGGCAGCCGCGTCCCGAACCCGATCTGGTCAAACACCAGCACCGCATACCCGCGCTTCACCAGGCTCGGTATCGACGGCCTCTGGTCCATCCGTAAATCATTCACGGTTGCCAGCCAGGGCGATTGAATCGACCACCCGTACTGATAACTATACCCGTGCAGCCAGATCACCACCGGCAACTTACCCTTTGCCGTAACCGGATGAAACAGATCGCCCACAATCCCATCCCCGATCGGCACCTGCCCCCAGCCAATCCCTTCCTTCGCCAGCCGTTCCCGCACCGACGCATCCGCCGACGGCCGGTGGAACATCGACGCCAGCGGGTTATCCGCATCGGAAAACTCCAGCGCCTTCTTCTGCATTTGCAGATTTCTTACCCCGGCCGGTTCCTCTCCCAGCGCCCACAGAATCCGCTCCCGCGCCGTCTTCGCCGCTACCGGCCCCGGCATCTCTTTCGACAGCGTCTTCCACCCCGCAAACGTATACCCGTGCGCGAAACTCTCCAGTTTCGGACGCGCCTTCCGCCCAAAAACGGAATCGAAAAAGTCGCAGAACTTCTCAATATCCTCCGCCGTCGTCCCGTGCTCCCCGGACCGCAGATGCAGCCACAGATTTTGTTCCCGGCCCAGAAACCGGTACACCCGCAACGCATCCCGGTAGGCCTGCTCAAACCCCACCGGATTACTCGCCGACTCCGCATAGCCCGTATATAACATCAGCCCCCGCGGCGCCACCAGCGCCATTAACGTATTCTGATCCACCGGTAACTTATCCTCCCGCCCGGAGAAGAAACGCAAGCGCGGATGAAACCAGTGGGACTGCCCGCCCGTAAGTAACTCGATACTCTCATTCGCAAACGGCTCCGTCGTAAATCGCCAAGGATCCCCTTCGCCGCTGTTCCCGCTCGACGGCACCGCCGCTCCGATCCGTTCATCAAACGCCGCCGCCAGCAACGCCATCTTCCCGTTCCGCGAGTGCCCCGTAATCCCGATCTGCGCCTTGTTCACCTCCGGCAGCGTCACCAGATAATCCACCGCCCGCGATCCCGCCCATGCCCACCGCGCCAGCACCGGAAAATCGATCCCCGGATACACCTCCAGCCACGCGTCCGAATCGTCCCCGTTC
Organism: uncultured Solibacteraceae bacterium; assembly: GCA_964430625.1. GTDB lineage: Bacteria > Acidobacteriota > Terriglobia > Bryobacterales > Bryobacteraceae. The sequence continues at coordinate 95,877 of CAYSFR010000038.1, read as the reverse complement.
CCGTACCGCGGATCCGTCGCATGGTAAATGCACGCAATATATCCCCGCCGCACTGCCGTATAGACCCACGGCCGGTTATGCGAGTGGTTCGTCAGAAATACCGGAAACGGCCCTTTTCCCTCGGGAATGATCAGTTCCACCCGCAGCTTCGCCCTATGCTCCGGGCCGAACTCCAGCCGTACCTCCCGCACCGTCGCCCGTCCCTCCTTCCGTTCCCCGGTCACCACCGCTCGCAGGTTCGCCGGCGCCGGCGGAAACTGTCCGTACATCCAGTGCGACACTTGCCGCCGCAGTTCCGCCTTCCGCGCCGGCCACTGCCCCACGCCCGTCACCCCGGCCAGCGCATCCGGCAACCCCGGTATCGACGGCATCTTGTCAAAGTCCGGCGGTAACTCCCCAGTCCGCTTCACCCAGTCTTCCCACGTCTTATCAACCGGGTTCAGCCTCCCGTCCGCTGGCACCTTCGACGGCTTGATCAGACTCTGCAACTCCACCAGCAACTTCGCCGGATCGGCCGCCATCAGCGGCATCGCCGCTACCACCAGAAGGAATGTGCGCATGGAACTGATGGCATTGTAATGAGAGAATGGCTTCCGACGCTACCATGAAACGCCGCGCCGTCCTCCTCTCCCCCCTCGCCGCCTTCGCCCAGCCGAAGCCCAACCCGGACCTCACGCGCCATCGCAGACCCAACCCCCTCAAGGCCGGCGCCGTCACCGAAGACTGGACCTCCTTCCTCGGCCCCCGCCACGACGCCACCTCCCGCGAAACCCAGATCGCCAAAAAGTTCGCCCCTTCCGGCCCGCCCCTCCTCTGGGAACTCACAAAAGGTACCGGCTACTCCTCCCCCGCCATCCAGGGCGATCGCCTCGTCTTTCTCTACCGTCGTGGCTCCCAGGAGGTCGTTGATTGCCTCCACCCCGAAACCGGCGAACGCGCCTGGCAACATACCTACTCCACCACCTTCGAGGACCGCTACGGCTACAACAACGGCCCCCGCTCCAGCCCCGTCATCGATGGCTCCACCGTCTTCACTATGGGCGCCGAAGGCGTCCTCCACTGTCTCGACCTCGCCACCGGCCGCCCCCTCTGGCGCCGCCAACTCCGCGATGAGTACAAGGTCCCCCAGGACTTCTTCGGCGTCGCCTCCACCCCTCTCGTCGAAGGCCCCAACCTCATCGTCAACATCGGCGCCCCCGGCGGCCCCTGTGTCATCGCCCTCGATAAGAAGACCGGGAAAACGCAATGGGGCGCCGGTAAGGAATGGGGCGGCAGCTACGCCTCTCCCATCCCCGCCGTCATCCACGGCAAACGCAAACTCTTCGTCTTCGCCGGCGGCGAAAGCCAGCCCCCAACCGGCGGACTCCTCATGCTCGACGCCGCCACCGGCCAGCTCGATTTCTCCTTTCCCTGGCGCAGCAAAAGCTACGAATCCGTTAACGCCTCCTGCCCCGTCATTATCGGCAATAACGTCTTTGTCTCCGCCAGCTACAAAACCGGCGGCGCCATGCTGGAAATCACACCGGACTTCAAGCACAAGGTGCTCTGGACTACACCCGATTTCGGCCTTCATTTCAACACCCCTATTCACAAGGATGGCTACCTCTACGGCTTCGACGGCCGCAACGAACCCGATGCCAATCTCGCCTGTATCGAGGTGAAAACCGGCAAAATCGCCTGGAAAACCACCCTCGAATGGAAGGAATCCTTCCAGGTGAACGGCCAGCCCCGCGAGCAGATGATGAGCACCTATCGCGGCAATCTCCTCCACGTCGACGGCCGTTTCCTCTGTCTCGGCGAACTCGGCCATCTCCTCTGGCTCGAACTCACCCCCAAGGGCCACAAGGAAACCTCCCGCGCCTGGCTCTTCGCCGCCCGCGAAACCTGGTCCCTCCCCGTGCTCAGCAAGGGGCTCCTCTATGTCGTCCAGCACAGCAAGGATGTCCTGCAGAACAAGCCTCCCCGCCTGCTTTGTTACGACCTCCGCGCCTGATGGCCCTATACTGTCTCCATGAAGACCTCGCGCCGCAAACTTCTCCAATCCGCATCCCTCGCCGGCCTCCCCGCCGTCGCCGCGCCCGCCGCTGCCGCCGCCGTAACCCCCAACGATGTCTACGCCTCCATCGGCGTCCGCCCCATCATCAACGCCCGCGGAACGTTCACCATTGTCAGCGGCTCCACCATGCTGCCCGAAGCCCGCGAGGCCATGGCCGCCGCCAGCCAGCGCTACGTCCACCTCGATGAACTCATGGACGCCGCCGGCGCCCGCCTCGCCACCCTCACCGGCGCTGAATGGGGCATGGTCTCCTGCGGTTGCTCCGCTGCCATCACCCACGCCACCGCCGCTTGTGTCGCCGGAGGCAACCCCGATCTCCACGTCCGCATCCCCGACCTTCGCGGCTTCGCCAAAGACGAAGTCATCATCCCCACCCACTCCCGCAACGTCTATGACGCGGCCATCCGCGCCGTCGGCGTCCGCGTCATCGAAGTCTCCACTCCCGAAGAACTCACCCTCGCCATCGGCCCTCGCACGGCGATGATCTACATCCTCGCCGGCCCCAGCGCCGAGCGCGGCCCCCTGGCTTTTGAAAACGTCGTCAAGCTCGCCTCCCCGCACAAGGTCCCCATCTTCGTCGACGCCGCCGCCGAAATCCTTACCATCCCCAACGTCCACCTCCAGCGCGGCGCCACCCTCGTCGCCTACTCCGGCGGCAAGTGCATCCGCGGACCCCAGACCGCCGGCCTCCTCCTCGGCAAAAAGAGCCTCATCCAGGCCGCCTGGGTCCACTCCGCCCCCCACCATGGCTTCGCCCGCTCCCTCAAGATCGGCAAGGAAGAAACCATGGCCATGCTCGCCGCTGTCGAAGCCTGGACCAAACGCGACCACAACGCCGAATGGCAACGCTGGCTGACCTGGCTCAACACCGTCAAAACCCGCCTTGCCCCCCTCGCCCACCTCCAAATGAAGATCGAGGAGCCCAAGGAACAACTCTCCAACCGCACCCCCGCCCTCCAGATCCGCTGGGATGCCGCTAAGTTCGGCGTCACCGGCATCCAGATGGGCCAGATGCTCATGAACGGCTCCCCCCGCATGACCGTCGCCACCCAGCAGAACGGCATCAATGTCGTCGCCTACATGATGGCCCCCGGCGATGCCGAACTCGTCGCCGAAGGCCTCCACAAAGCCCTCTCCGGCCTCAAGGAGAAGCCCGCCGAACCCGCCGCTCCCTCCGCCTACGACCTCTCCGGCCGCTGGGCCGTCAAAATCGAGTTCTTGTGCGGCTCCTCCACCCACCACCTCGATATCCTCCACAAAGCCGACTCCCTTTCCGGCACCCACCAGGGTGACTTCGCCTCCCGTCCCCTCTTCGGCAAGGCCAACGGATCCAACGTGGAGTTCTCCAGTTCCCTCAACGAAAACCACGGGGACTCCCTCCAGTTCCGTTTCACCGGCCAGGCTGCCAGCGCAAGCGAAATGTCCGGCAAGCTCGATATGGGCGAATATCGCGGCGCCACCTGGACCGCGAAACGGGTTACCGCCGGCCGCCGCCAGGGCTAATTGCATTACTCTCCATCAGCGGCGGGCGCTACCGCTCCCGCCGCTGATATAATTCCCGCATCGTGCGGCCCATTCTCCTCCTCCTGCCCATCCTCGCCCTCCCGGCGCAGGACTTCTCCACCCAGGTCCAACCCCTCCTCGCCCGCACCTGCTTCACCTGCCACAACGACCGCAATCGCACCTCCGGCCTCTCCCTCCAGTCCAAATCCGCCATCCAGCAAGGCGGCAACCGCGGCCCCGCTACGGACCGCATTCTCGCCGCCCTCGAACACACCGGCGACCTCAAAATGCCCCCCTCCGGCAAACTCCCCGCCGCCGACATAGCCCTCCTCCAGCGCTGGGTCAAGGCCGGTTTCCCCGGCCTCCCGGAATCGGCCGCCAACACCGCCCCAACCCGTCACTGGGCCTTCCAAAAGCCCCGCCGCCAGCCCGGAACTATCGACTCCTTCATCGCCGCCGGCCTCGCCAAAGCCGGCCTCACCCCCGCCCCCGAAGCCGACAAAACCACCCTCCTCCGCCGCCTCCACCTCGACCTCACCGGCCTCCCGCCCACCCCCAGGGAAATCGACGACTTCCTCCAGAACCCCAACTACGAACAAACCGTCGAAAAACTCCTCGCCTCCCCCCACTACGGCGAACGCTGGGGCCGCCACTGGCTCGATCAGGTCCGCTATGCCGATTCCGACGGCGGCAGCCGCGACGAACCCCGCCAAATCTGGAAATACCGCGAATACGTCATCAACGCCTTCAATGCGGACAAACCCTTCCACCAGTTCGTCACCGAACAACTCGCCGGCGACCTGCTCCCCAATGCCACCCCCGAACAGCGCATCGCCACCGGCATGCAGCGCAACTCGCTCCTCCAGATTGAAGCCGGCACCGATCGCGAACTCTACCGCACCGAAGCCGTCGCCGACCGCGTTGACATGTTCGGCACCGTCTTCCTCGGCCTCGCCACCGGCTGTGCCCGCTGCCACGATCACAAGTTCGATCCCTTCACCCAGCGTGAGTACTACCAGCTCTTCGCCTTCTTCAACAACGTCAACGAATACTCCAACGACCTTCCCCCCTTCTCCGACACCAACGATCTGGAAATCACCCACCAGCCCCTCCTCGCTCTCGGCAAGCCCGAAGAGGTGACCAAATACAACACCCTCCGCTCCATGCTCCTCGCCCTCCAAAAGGAGCGCACCTCCTACCTCCACGGCCGCCAACTCGAAGGCGCCAAGGACCCCGCCCTCACCCTCCGCAATGAGGCCATTGCCAATCTAAAGAAGCAGGTCCCCAAACTCACCCTCGCCATGGTGATGGACGAACTCCCCACACCCCGCCCCGCCCATATCCTCCTGGGCGGCGACTACCAGCGCCCCGGCGCACCCGTCAAAGCGGAGGTCCCTGCCGCCTTCCACAAACAGGCCCTCAAAGACCACAAAACCCGCCTCGACCTCGCCAACTGGCTCGTCGACCCCGAAAATCCCCTCCTCGCCCGCGTCACCGTCAACCGCATCTGGCAGCGCTACTTCGGCCGCGGCATCGTCGAAACCGAAAACGACTTTGGCCGCATGGGCGCCAAGCCCTCCCATCCCGAACTCCTCGATTGGCTCGCCGTCGAATTCATCGAAAAAGGCTGGAGCCAGAAAGCCATCCATCGCGCCATCGTCAACTCCAAAACCTACCGCCAGTCCTCCACCGCCCGCCCCGATACCGAGAAGAAGGACCCCCGCAACGTACTCCTCTCCCGCCAGAACCGGCTCCGCCTGGAAGCGGAAATCATCCGCGATTCCGCCCTCACCGCCAGCGGCCTGCTCCACCCTGCCATCGGCGGCCCCAGCGTCTTCCCCCCTCAGCCCGATGGCGCCATGGACGCCAGCCAGGTCAAGAAAACCTGGAAGGTATCCCCCGGCCCAGATCGCTACCGCCGCGGCCTCTACACCCACTACTGGCGCATCACGCCCCACCCCGCCATGAGCGTCTTTGACGCCCCCAACGCCATGATGGCCTGCACCCGCCGCACACGCAGCAACACCCCTCTACAGGCCCTGACACTGCTCAATGGCGCCGCCTTCCACGAAATGGCGCAATCGCTCGCCAAACGCATCGCCGCCGAAGGGGGCGACTCCCCCGAATCGCGCATCGCCTACGGCTTCCGCCTCACCCACTCCCGCCCCCCGTCTGCCTCGGAGTCCGCCCGCCTCCTCCGCCTTTTCCACACCGAAAAGGACGACCTCGCCACCCACCCCGAGGAGGCAGCCAAACTCTCCCCGGATCCCGCTCTCGCCCCTTGGACCGCCCTCGCCCGCGTTCTCATCAATACCGACGAATTCATCACCCGCGAGTAACCCATCCCATGCTCTGGAACCCCGCCGCTCAACTCTGGAATCGCCGCCACTTCCTGTCCGCCTGTGGACTCGGTGCCGCCCGCCTCGCCCTCGCCGGCGAACCCCACTTCGCCCCCAAAGCCAAACGCCTCATCTATCTCTTCATGGAGGGCGGCCCGTCCCAACTCGACCTCTACGACGACAAGCCCAAACTCCGCCAGAACGACGGCCAGCCCTTCCCCATGTCCCTGCTCGAAGGCAAGAAGTTTGCCTTTATGGAGAACATGGCCGCCCCCACCGTCCAGGGCTCCCGCGCCACCTTCCAGCCCCACGGCCAGTCCGGCAATACCGTCTCCAGCTATCTCCCCCACATCGCCTCCATCGCCGACCAGATCGCCCTCATCAAGACCGTCCAGACCAAGAACGTGAACCACTCCCCGGCCATGGTTCTCGCTCATACCGGCTCCATGGTCCCCGGCCGCCCCAGCCTCGGCGCCTGGCTCCTCTACGGCCTCGGTAACGAGTCCAAGAACCTCCCGGCCTTCATCAGCATGATCAGCGGCCCCCGCGGCCCCCGTAACGGCCCCGACATCTGGGGCTCCGGCTTCCTCCCCAGTTCCTATCAGGGCGTACCCTTCTCCTCCGGCCCCCAGCCGATCTTCGATGTCAATAGCCAACCCGGCGTCACCGTCGACCGCCAGCGCCGCGCCATGGACGCCCTCCGCGACCTGAATCAGGAGCACCTCTCCCTCACCGGCGACCCCGAAATCAACACCCGCATCGCGTCGTATGAGATGGCGTTCCGCATGCAAGCCAGCGCCCCCGAACTCATGGACCTCACCCGCGAGTCCCAGGAAACTCTCGATCTCTACGGCGCCACCCCCGGCAAAGGCAGCTTTGCCAATAACTGCCTCCTCGCCCGCCGCCTCATCGAACGCGGCGTGAAAGTCGTCCAGCTTTACCACACCGATTGGGACCACCATACCGGCATCGACAACGGGCTGAAGAAGGTGTGTCCGGAAGTCGATCGCCCCAGCGCCGCTTTGGTCAAGGATCTTGCCCGCCGCGGTTTACTGGAGGATACCCTCGTCGTCTGGGGCGGGGAATTCGGCCGTACCCCCATGAGCGAAGGCGGCAAGCGCGGCGGCCTCGGCCGCAATCATCAGATCGACGCCTACACCATGTGGATGGCCGGTGGCGGCGTCAAACCCGGCATCACCGTCGGCGAAACTGACGAGTACGGCATGCGCGCCGTCGCCGACCCCGTCCCCATCCACGACCTCCACGCCACCGTGCTCCATCTCTTCGGTCTCGAGCACACCCGCCTCACCTTCCGTTACCAGGGCCGCGATTTCCGCCTCACCGATACCGCCGGCACCGTCGTCCGCAAACTTCTCGCCTGATCGAGAACGGGATCAACTCGTGGATCTTCTACACATGGCCGGCCATCGCCGCCTGGGAATGCACTCCGCGATAGCGATTCGACTCCAGGCGATCCCTTCGATCTCCGAATCGTTACTCTACCGCCCCCCACTCCCTCAGTCGCGCGATTGTCCTGCTCTGCCTTTCGCAAAACAACTGCGCGTATCCCAACGGTGTGCACTCCACCACCTCGCCGGGCCGCTCGTAGGCGCCCGGAAGCTTCACGCGAATTCCCAGATCTGCTCCGCGCTCAACGAGTAACTCCGCCACCGGTAAGCCGTAGTCATCGAACTGTGTAACCGCATGGAAGATTGCCGTTTGCCCGCCGGCACCGTTCTCATCCACCGTTGCGCGGGCATTCACATCGGCCCCCCGGTCAAGAAGGAGCGCAGCGGCGGCCGCGTTTCCGTATTCCGCCGCCACGTGCAAAAGCGTTCCTCCCCGCAGCAAGAGATTCCGTCCGCCGGTCTGGCCGCAATCCAGTTCCGGGAATCGTTGATTCACCAGTCCGGGCTCCGCCGCAATCAGTTCCGCCAGTCGTTCGAGCCGGTTGCGGAGCAGTGCCATCACCGCGGGCGCGTGGAACCGGGTCTCGCCGCCGGCTTCTACTAGCACGTCGATGCACGCGCTCAGTCGTTCTACCGAGCGCCCGTAACACGCGATGAGGTAGTCGAGAGCCGTGCCCGGATACGGATGTCCGCCAAACTCGTACCCATGGTCACGGCAATTTGGATTTGCGCCGTGATCGAGAAGCCATTTCAATGCAACCGGATCCATCGACTCGCATGGCGCAAACACGATCGGGAAATGCCCGTGCCACAAAGCGTTCACATCGGCGCCGTGCTCCACCAGCAGTTCCATCATCGGGATGCGATAGTTGTTCAGCGCCGCTCGCATTAAGGGCCCATCGCCCCCTTGGTGCACGTCCGATCCGTGGGTGATCATCCATTCCGCCATCGCCAGCCTCACGCCACCCGGTGGTTCCCAAGGCACGCGGCATTCGGCAACCCACGTCAGCGGTCCATCGTTGCCATACCCTAGTGGGGCACTGTGCAGCGCTGGATTTCGCGTCATCAGGCGCTTGACCCTCGCGAGGTCATTGGTGTCGATCGCTTGCTTGAGTTGACCCGTTTCCGCGAATGACTCGACGTGGGCTTTCAGCTTGGGCCAACTCGCAAACCCGTAGAGTCGTGCGGTCTGCAACTGCGCCTCGGCAAGCGATGCCGCCTGACCGGTCTTCAGCAACTCCTTAGCCTCGTCCTTGAGATCGCCGAGATTGGGACGGTCGGGCAGTGGGCGGTGCGGCGGGTGGGAATCGGTCGACATAGCGCCCCCCTTTCATCAATGCGCCCGGTGTCCGGACAATCGGGCGGAAAGTAAGTTGCTGAGACTTCGAATCGGAGGAGGCGGGCTTCTACCGTTTCTGTGGACCGAGTGCGTTCTTCAGGCTGCCGCAATCCTATCATGGCACCTACAACCTGACAAAACCCCATCGGGTTAGCGGGTTGTCGTGGAGTCACCCTGTCCGCTCCCCAAGGAACTCAATCCGGATACCCTGGTGCGCCTGGGTCCATGACCGGACGCAGTCGAATTCGAGGATTCGTTCGTCGCCGGTTGGACGGTTTGCAGCGGGGTGGAATGGACGAATCCTGTCCCCGCGTTTGGCTATCCGGCAATGGCCCGATCGCGCGTTTTACCATCGGGGGCACGGAAACGGCGTGAATGAATGAGATGGGAGGAGTAAGCCGATGATCTTCCCGCGCTTAAAGCAGGCGAATCAGTACGAAGGCGAGGCAAAAAGCGAGATCAGGAAACGACCGTCCAGACGTGCCCGAACGCCTCGTCAGGGCCTCATCGAGATGCCAGAGCCTGATCGAATGGAGGCTGCGGCGGCCGCAACCTGCGGTGGTAGCCCTGAGCACAAACTGCCGAGTGCCCGCAGCGACGCCAGCCTTTGCCCGCCCGAACTGAAAGGTCCGCAGGCAACTCGGACAGAACGGGTGGGAAGCCCCATCCGGGCCGGTCGTATCGGTGGACCGATCGAAGGGCGGTTTCCACGCTACGTGTGGCGCCGCGTCAACCTCCGTTGGTTTGCGGGCCGATTGACGAATCAGAGATCGGGTCCGTACAAAGGATACCCGGTGGCCATGGATGAGGTTCCGCCCGAACTCGTTGGCTCCGAAGGCGGTAACGGTGGACGGAGAGGCGGTCGATGAACTGGCTGCCGAATTCCAGGTCTCATCATTTGTCATCCGTCACCAGATCCAGAATCATGAGCTCGCTACGCTCCCCAATTGAGAACGAAATGACGGCAACCGCCTGGAAAACGGAACCTCGAAACAGGACTTCTTCTCCCTCCGGATCGCCCCAATCCCTCAATGGACCAATCGCGCATCCACCGGCCCGCATCCTGATAGCATAACTACGTTGCTTCGCCAGTGGTCGATTGCTGCCCTGCCAAGGAACAATCCATTCTCATGAGAATCATTCGACCCGGTGGCGGTCGCCGTTTAGGAAAAGAGGCTCGGCGGCAGCTTCGCGTCCTTTACCAGGACGATGCCGTGGTTGTCCTCAACAAGCTGGCCAAAATGCTGGCGGTGCCGAAGGATGAGGGCGATCTTCCCTCTGCCCTCTCGATTCTATCGGCGGAACTGGCAGCAAGGCGGCAGCGAGCCTTTGTGGTGCATCGCATCGATCGCGACACATCGGGGATTCTGCTCTTTGCAAAAACCTGGCCGGATCGGGAAGCACTCGTGGAACAGTTCATCCGCCACACCCCGGTGCGGGAATATCTGGCGGTAGTGGACGGTCATCTTCGCCTGGAAGAAGGCACACTCGTGCATTACTTTCGGCAGGACGGAACGTTTCAAAGGGTGACCACGGAGCGGGATCCGCAATCTTCTCGAGCGGAACTTCGGTATGCCGTCGAACACCGCCTGAAAGGGGCATCGGTCGTCCGAGTTTGGCTGAAGACCGGCCTACAAAACCAAATCCGTGTTCAGTTGTCGGCAATCGGCCACCCGATCCTCGGTGACAGGAAGTACAACCCGGATGGAAAACTGGAACGCCGAATAACTCGCGTTGCTCTCCACGCGGCGCATCTCGAGTTCAATCATCCACGCACTCGAGAAAACATGTCCATTGACTGCGAACCTCCCCCGGACTTTCAGGCACTTCTTCAGACATTAGGGGTGCGGGCCAGCATGCGTCCATGAAAATCGCATCCCACAGAGTCCAGGACCCGCGGGCTGCGCGTCCTTAGGCATCAGCGGCGTTTACTAAGGGTGCAGACGGACGCCTCCCGTAGACCTGGGCAGGGTCGAGTATCCCCCTTCTGGATAACCTGCCTCAGGCTGGATCGTCGCCGGTCCGGAAAACGAACCATTCCCACCCGCTCACATTAGGTCTATACTGCGGGCAGAGAGGGGGGGATATGACATCTATCCTGCTCCGTTGGGTTCTGCTGGGTTCGTTCGTAACCCTTCCCGCCGCTTCGCAGGAGTTGGCCGGCAGATGGAATTGGGGGGCCGGTGGGGGCGTGGTGGAACTCGATGCTGGCGGCACCGGTCGCGACCCCCGCGGCAACACCGTCCGCTGGAGCCGAAAGGACGCCGCTGCCCGCGTCTACGTACTCCAATGGAGCCACAACTTCACCGATACCGTCACGCTGTCCCCGGACGGCAACTCGCTTGCCGGGGTCAACCAGCAAGGCTATCGATTCTCCGCCACCCGTGTGCCGGCGCCATCGGCGCCTGCCGCCGGCGTGCCGATCGTCGGCCAGTGGGAGTGGGGCGTAGGCGGCGGTATCGTGGACATCCAACCGGACGGCACGGGCCGCGACGGACGCGGCAATACCATGAAGTGGGTCTTCATCGGTCCCGGCGCCGGTAACTATCGGTTCACCTGGAGCCACGGCTATACGGATACGGCCGTGGTCGCCGCCGATGGCGCGTCGATGCAGGTGGCCAATGACCGAGGCACCCGTTTCACCGCCACCCGCCGCCGCGGTTCCACGCCTCCACCCCCGCCGCCGCCTCCTCCGCCGTCAGCCGTGGATTGGAACGGCAGTTGGACCAAAGGCCTCGTCCACATCTGGCAGGACGGAACCGACATGCTCATCACCGCCAGTTGGAAACGGGCCGACGGCAAGTATGTGGTGATCCGCGGAGAAGGGAAGTTGTCCGGCCGCGTCGCCGACCTGCGCATTCGCTACTCCCCCATGACCCACGGCCCCGTCCCCGAGTGGCGCGGGGTCCTCACCCTCTCCCTCGACGGTGCCAGTATCGACGCCAAATACTATCAGAACGGGGTTCTCGGCGATAGCCAGGTTTACTACCGCGACCGCTAACCCGCTGGCCATTTGTTTACTCATCCCCGCCGGGAAAGCGCGCTATAGCCGCCATGCTCGGCGCATGGCTCAACCGGAAACACCGAACTTCTCCCCCATCGCTCACGTCATCTTCGGCGTAATTGCGCTGGTCGTGATGGTCGCCTTGCTCCGCTATCGGAGCTACGTCGGATCGGCCGGGAAGGGCGCGATCCTCCTCCTTTGACGGAAAAGGGCCCCGGAAACCTGGTGGTACATTCTTCAAATGAACCTGTATCGGCGCCACCCTCACACCGCCGGGCGTGCGATCGATGGCCAGGCGTTTATCGTGACTCCTGACGACAATAAACTCCATACTCTGAATGCCTCTGCCACGGAACTGTGGCGACTTTGCGAGGAGGGACTCTCCTCCCGTGCCGCCGGCCTCTACCTCGCCGCGACCTATGAAATCGATCCCGATACCGCCCAACGCGACGCAAAGCAGTGTCTGAATGAACTTGTCTCCCGGCAGATTCTGGTTCTCCATCCTGCCGCGGACTCCCCGAGCCTGTAGTGCTTCGTCCGTGGCGGGAGGTTGCCGCCGGCTACGACGCCGCTGCCCCGGGCTATGACTCCCGTCACGGCGACCCCGTGTCCCTCGCCCGCTCCCGGATCCTCGATGGCCCGCTGCTGGAAGCCGCCGCCGGCGCTCCCCGCGTCCTTGACCTCGGCGCCGGTACGGGCCGGTTGCTCAGACAGGTCGCCACACCCTTTCCCGTCGGCATTGACGTTTCCCACGCCTTGCTCCAGACCGCCCGCCACCATGGCGGAATCGTTGCCCGCGCCGATGCCCACTGCCTCCCGTTCCCCGATGCCGCTTTCGACGCCGTTCTCGCCGCCAAAGGAGTGTTTCGCTACCTGGAGCAGGACGGCGCATTTGCCGAATCGGCGCGCGTGCTCCGCCGTGGCGGCCTGCTCGCCCTGCAGCAGTTTGGCGCCCGTACCTGGACCCTTCGCCATCACCGCTCCCCGGCCGCTGGCGTCTGCGAAGTCGAATAACTGCCGGAACTGCTCGCCACCGCGCAGCGCCACGGCTTTGCCCCGGTTACCGTCCGCCTCTACCGCTCCCGCCCCGCCCCGCGCTACCTTCTCCCCATCCCCCTCCTCGTCGATCGCCTCTGCCCGGTCAAATTCTGGGGCCACTTGGTGGCCGTCTTTCGAAAACAGTAAATTCCCGTGAAATCCATCCTCTTCCACATCGCCGGCCTCCCCATCGAAGTGCGCGCCGCCGCTCCCGGCGCCATCGACGATCTGCCTCTCATCTACCTCGATTTCCCCGCCCAAGCGCACCCCATGCTGACCATCTCCGTCGCCCGCGTCCCCGGTTTTCATCGGGACCGCAGCCCGGAATACCCCGCCTTCTCCCGCCAGGTTCTGCCCGATTCCCGCCTCTTCGTCCAGCGTTTCGACGCCGAAGGCGAAATCGATACAGGCTCCCTGCCTCTGATGGCATCCTTCCGCGTCGGCCCCAGCGCAAACAGCCTCGAAGCCTGTATCCGCATTGCCGCCTCCCTTGCTCTCCCCCGCATCGGGGCCTTTCTGCTCCACTCTTCCGCCATCGCCTGCCAAGGCTCCGCACTCGTCTTTTCCGGCCACAGCGGCGCTGGAAAATCCACCATTTCCGCCATGCTTCCCGCCGCCTGCCCCGCTTGCTCGAAAATCGCCGATGAACTCGTCGTCCCTCCATACTTCGGCCCCAACGGCGTCCCCCATGGCGCCGCCCTGCCCCTGTCCGCCATTCATTTCCTCGTCCAGGCTCCCTTCCACAAACGCTCCCCGCTCCCGCACCGCCGCGCTCGTTCTCGCTCTTGCCGATGAACTCTGCCACTCCGTTCCTTCCCACATCCTGGAGTTTCTTAAGGATCCCGGCGTTGCCGCCGTGCTCGGCATCCCTCCGCCTCCCGCAGGCTTCCGCGGGCTCTGAAATAGCCCTGTGTTACCACGGCAAAAACCTTTGCCAAAAGGGCCGTCGACCAGACTATGAAGATTCGCCGTGGAGCCGCTGATCTGCTGGCTACCCATGCCCGGCGCCAGAAACGGCCGGTAACCGTGACCATTCAAGTCACCAACCGGTGCAACTACGATTGCACCCATTGCTACCAGGACGGCCAAGCGAAATACGACGAACTCACCCTGCCGGAAATCGAACGCGTCCTCGACCAGCTCGCCAACGCCGGCGTTCTCTTTCTCACTCTCATGGGCGGAGAGTTCTTCATGCGCCCCGATGCCGACCACATTCTCTCCGCCGCCCATCAGCGCGGCTTCGCCATCAAGCTCCTCACCACCGGGCATCACATCACCGCCAGGCGTGCCGACTTCCTCGCTTCCCTTCGCCCCATTCAGGTGGACATGTCCCTCTACTCCGGACACTCCCATACCCACGAGTCCATCACCCGCTCGCCCGGTTCCTGGGATCGGACTGTTGCCGCCGCCCGGCTCCTCGTCGAACGTAAGATTCCTGTCCTCCTCAAGGCCCCGGTCATGGAAGCCAACGTCGCCGACGTCCCGTCTCTCGCCACCCTGGCCGACCAGATTGGCGCCAAATGGAGTTTTGACCCCAAGATCACCGCCGTCGAAAACGGGGACCAGGCTTCTACCGATTTGCGCATGAAGGAGGAAACGCTCCGCGCCTTCTATCGCGGCCCCATGCGCGAATACCTCGGAACTGTCTACGCTCCCGGCACCCTGCCGCCACTGAAACCCTTCGGCCTCTCCATCACACCCCCTGCAGCGCCGGCCAGCAATCGGTCGCCATCACCTCTTCCGGCGACATTTGGCCCTGTAACGCGCTTCCCGTTTCCTGCGGCAACCTCCGCGAACAGGACTTTGAGGAGATCTGGTCCGGTTCGGCGAATCTGAGCGATGTGCGCGACCTTCGCTGGGCCAAAATCAGCGAGTGCAATCGCTGCCAGTTGCGCCAGTACTGCCAGCGCTGCCATGGAATGGCCCTGGTCGAACAGGGCGAAATGGCGGGCCCTTCCCTGGAAGCCTGCCGCCACGCCGTAACGGTTCGGGACACCCTCCGCGAGCAAGGCCTGATTCCCGCCGATGACACCGCCCTGCCACCCACCTGGCATCGCGTCCACCCCGACGGCGCCACACTGGGGCACGGTCATCTCCCGCAAATCCCTTTCCCATCCTGCAGTGACAGGACCCCTGCAAACTCCACGCAAAAGGACCGATTCCCAAGACCATGAGCGATCCCAACCAGATCAACCATCCCGACCAGCAACTGCCCCGCAGACCCTACGAGAAACCCGCCGTAGTCTCCGATGAGGTGTTCGAGACCCTGGCTCTCTCCTGTGCCCGCGCCAATCAGTTTACATGTCCAGGCGGCAATCCGGACCGGTCCTAGCGCCCCCATCCATCGTGCCCATTCCCGTCCCGGATCTCGAGCCGTCGGCCAGGGCGCGCCTGCTTTTGCTGCGCGAGAGGGCCGCCGAAGGTTCGCTCACGCTCACCTGTGGCGGCCGTTCCATGGAGCCGGCCCTTTCTCCGGGCGAACGCTTCCCGGTCCGCCCGCTCCCGCCATCCAGAGGAGTCGCGGCCGCGTTCGTCACTCCCGCCGGAACCATCATCGTCCACCGGTTGATATGGGGTGGCCCGGGTGGCTGGTGGGTCGAGGCGGGGGATAACCGCGCGAACCAGGATTTCGCGTGGGTCCACGAATCCCAACTCATCGGAATCGCCGCCGTCCCCAAATTGGAAACCCGCCTCAAGCCGAACGTCCGAGCAGCCTGGAGTCTCCTCCTCGCCGCCGCCCACCTCCTGCGGCGCAGGATCGGACGCAGGCGCATCAGGTAGCCCCTTCCCCGGTTTTACCGCCCCACCCGCGGCATCACGACGCCATGCGCCGGTACTCGTCCCCCTTCCTGCCGCCTTTGCCGATTTTGACTCTGGGCAAGAAGCCTCATCGGGAGCAGCAGCGGCAGAAGCGTGTTCATGACCGTCGGCCATATCCCAGCGCCTCGAGGAATGCGCAAAAGGGAGCCTGTGGAAAAGTCAGTACAACGGGCAGGAAATATTTTTTCCGTCTGGTAAGTGCAGTTTGTGCAACTAGTTAGAGGAATTCTCCGATTCGCGAGCTGGCCGGTTGCTTGCAACCCGGGGGGTAAACTGAGGGTAGCAACAATCTGGTTTGCACCCGCCCGCCTTTCCCAAGGCCGGCGGGTTTTTTGTTTTCCGGAGGCCGTTTCCATGCGTAGTTTCCTCGGGTGGACCTGCTTGGTTCATCTCATTCTCATTTGCCTTGTCCCGGCCCAACCGCTGGTGGCGGCCCCGCCGCTCACCACCGTCCAGGACACGCTCTATAAAGCCGATGGCACTCGCTTCAATGGCGTTGCCTATATCGAATGGAACTCTTTCCAGGCGTCGGATGCCTCGGCTGTGGCCACCTCCAGCGTGGTCGTTCCCATTGTCGACGGCGCTCTCCGCGTGCGGTTGATCCCAACCAGCAACGCCAGCGCGGGCGCCCGCTACACCGTTCGCTATCATGCCGACGGCAAGGTGCTGTTCACCGAAACCTGGAACGTGGTGCCATCGGCGACTCCAATCGCCGTCGCCGCCGTCCGCGTCGCCAACGGGACAGGCACCGGCGGAACCACCACCCCGCCGGCTGCTCTGTCGATTACCGACATCGCCGGCCTCTCCGACGAACTCCAGGCCCGGCCCGTCAAAGGCTTCGCCTTTGCCAGCGACCGGATCGTCAAGTCCGGCGCCACCGGCGCGCTCGAGTCCGTCCAGGGCAACCTCGACGACTGCATCCGCGTCGATGGGTCCACAGGTCCTTGCGGATCAACCACTTCCGGCTCCTCCGGACCCGGCTTCGCCGACGGCGAGACGCCCGCGGGTAACGTCAACGGTTCCAATACCGTTTTCACCCTCGCGCAGGCGCCCGCCCCGGCATCCAGCCTGCAGATCTTCCGCAACGGAATTCTGCAGAAAAACGGCGTCGATTACACCGTTTCCGGGTCGACAGTGACGTTTGGGAGCGCATCGGTTCCGCAAACGGGCGACCTCCTGCTGGCCTCCTACCGGTTGGCCAGCAGCGATAACCCCAGCGGCCTGGCCGCCGGTGCGCTTACCGGCTCTTTCCCGGCGCCACAAATCGCCGAAAGTGTCATTAGCAACTACAACATAGCCGCCGCCGCCGGCATTGCCGAGTCCAAACTGGCCCTCCAGTTCCCGACTCACTCCAATGTCAGCGACCCGGCGCCCAACGAAAAGGCCGCCCTCTCCGGTACCGCCGGGCCGCCCTCCGCCACCAACAAATACGTGACGGATCTCGACTCCCGGCTCTCGAATGCCCGTCCGCCGCAAGCCCATCCGCTCCTCGGCGACGCCCATTCCGATTCCACCGCCGGCGTGCCGCAACGCGGGGACCTGGTGTACGGCTCTTTCAACACCGGCTCGGCGAAATGGACCCGCCTGCCGCTCGGGCCGTCCAACCGGTGCCTCACCTCCAACGGTGTCGACGCCGTCTGGAACACTTGTCTGTTCACCGGTTTCACCGCCGGCGCGGTCCCGTTTATGGCCAATCAGGGCCTGCTCGCCGAGGCCCCGATGCACTTCACTTGGGACAACTCCAACCGGAGGCTCTCGCTGGGCAACAACCTGAACGCCTCCACGCTGACCGTCTTTGACAGTCACGCCAACGGATCCACTACCGTGACCGTTCGCGGCGGCCTGGCGCAGGGGCAGAATGTACTCCAGGTGTGGCAGAACAGCTCCGGGGTGGAGCAGGCCTCGGTGGGGGCCGACGGGGTGCTGGCGGTGAAGTCGCTGGAAGTGACCTCGTCGCCGGCCCGAGCGGCCTGGCGGGAGTCCGGGACCGCTACCGATCCGGTAATCCGCGCCGACGGCGACGCCTGGTATAGCACGGCCGTAAAGGCAAGGAAATCAGTCGCTTCCGGACAGGTACACACCTTTCCGGAGGTGATCTGCGCCGCTGCCGGCGGGACTTCCACGGCCGGGAGTCTGGCCTCACTGGGGTCCTGCACTATTCCGGCGGACCTGTTGAAGCCGGGCGACCGGCTGGCGATTCGCGCCACCTGGAGCCACGCCGGGGCTGATGGCTACACGACGCGCTGGCGTTGGGGCGGGATGACGGCCGGGACGGTGAGTGCGCCCGGCGCCGCTAACTTGTTGGATCAAAAGGGGGAAGTGGCCCTCGCCGGGGACGGCACGGTGATCGATATCGCCTCCCGCGGGGCGAATGGGTTCACGGCGGCGTCGTTGGATCAGAACACCCAGAGCTACAGCGGCGGTCTGACGATTGCTTTTGAGGGCAATTCGCAGACCGCCGGGGAGGAGCTGAAGCTGGTCCAGTTTACGGTTCTGCGCTATCCGGCGCAGTCTAACCCGTAATCTTTTCTATTTCTTAGCGCGATTCGTGCGAGCGGTGGAGGGCGGAATGATGCCTTTCACACGCATATAACCCACCATATTCCCGTAGTGGGCGTTCAGGTTGGCGATATAGCTGAACATGACGTCCACTGCGGGGACTTTTTTGTTTCCCGCCGGTACTTCTTCCATTGCTTTGGCGTCCGAAAGTGTCTCAAAAACCTTGTCACAATGCGCAAAAGACGCGTTTATTGCCTCTTTTATCGCGTTTTTACCCCTGTTTTGCACACCATTTACGCCGGTATTTTTGGGCGCCGGCTGCCCTACGATCTGGGAACACATGCGGTAATTCATGTCGGCGGTGTGTTCCAGCCAGTCCCCAAACGCCCGCTGGTCCGGGGTCAGGCGGAACTTCATTTCGGCTTCGGGCATGGCTTCGGCCGATTCGGTGAAATTGAGTTTTTGCGTCTGGTAGCGGGCCTTAAAGGCGGCGGTTACCGGGTCCGCGGCTGGCAGCACGACGGGTATCAGGAGGACAAAGAGGAGGCAGCGCATGGAACCAGCTTACTCCTCTTCGTCGCCGACTTCGTCGAGCCAGTCGGGGCGCTTGAGCACTTCGCGGGGGCGGCTGCCGTCGGGAGGCCCGATGATGCCGTCGCGGTACATCATGTCGAGGATGCGGGCGGCGCGGCCGTATCCTAGGCGGAGACGGCGCTGGAGCACGGAGGTCGACGCCTTGCCGAGCTCGCAGACGGCGCGAACGGCGTCCTGGTAACGGGGATCTTCTTCGCCGGACGCGGGGGCGTCGAGATCGGCATCGTCGTCGTCGGTTTCCTCGTTGGGCGGGGCCATGAGGAAGCTCTGGTCGTAGTCGGGGACGGCTTGCGCCTTCCAGTTTTCGACGACGTGGCTGGTTTCCTCCTCCGAGACGTAGGCGCCGTGGACGCGGGTGAGGCGGGAGGTGCCCGGCGGACGGTAGAGCATGTCGCCTTTGCCGAGCAGGTGC
Source organism: uncultured Solibacteraceae bacterium (assembly GCA_964430625.1). Classification (GTDB taxonomy): domain Bacteria; phylum Acidobacteriota; class Terriglobia; order Bryobacterales; family Bryobacteraceae. The sequence continues at coordinate 76,864 of CAYSFR010000038.1, read as the reverse complement.
TGGGCACCCATGTCGTCAAGAATCGTCCGGGAGTCGACGCGGGTGGCGACGCGGAAGGAGATGCGGGTGGGGAAGTTGGCCTTGATGAGGCCGGTGATGACGTCCACGGACGGGCGCTGGGTGGCGAGCACCAGGTGCATGCCGACGGCGCGGGCCATCTGGGCGAGACGGGTGATGCTCTCCTCGACCCCGGCGCGTTCGAGCATCATGAGGTCGGCCAACTCGTCGATGATGATGAGGATGTAGGGCAGCGGGCGGAGTTCGTCGAGTTCGGCGAGTTCGTGGGGATCGGCAAAGAGATCGCGCGGTTTGGAGATGATGTCGCGGATCTTGCGGTTGTACTGGTCGATGTTGCGGACGCCCTGGGAGGCGAGGAGCTTGAGACGGCGCTCCATTTCGAGCACGGCGTTGCGGAGCGCGTAGGTCGCCTTTTTGGGGTCGGTGATGACGGGGGTGAGCAGGTGGGGGATGCCCTCGTAGACGCCGAGTTCGACGCGTTTGGGGTCGACCATGATCATGCGGACGTCTTCGGGGGTCGATTTATAGAGCACGGACATGATGAGGGTATTCAGCATGACCGATTTGCCCGAACCGGTGGAGCCGGCGATGAGGACGTGGGGCATGGATTCGAGCGAGGCGACTTTGATGCGGCCGCTGATGTCCTTGCCGAGGGAGATGGTGAGTTTGGAGGGGGCGTCCTTGAACTCGTCGGATTCCAGGATCTGGCGGAGGCTGATGACCTCGCGTTTCCGGTTAGGGACCTCGATGCCGACGGTGGATTTGCCGGGGATGCGTTCAATGAGGACGGATTCGGCCTGGAGGCCGAGGCAGAGGTCCTCGCTGAGTTGGGTGATGCGGGCGACTTTGATGCCGGCTTCGGGTTTGAACTCGAACGTCGTGACGACGGGGCCGGGGTTGATCTGGACGACGGAGCCGAAGACGTTGAACTCTTCGAACTTCACCTTGATGCGGGCGGCGGTTTCGTGGAGTTCCTGTTCGTCGTAGGCGGAGCGGGCCGGGGGCTCGCTGAGCAGGGTGGTGGGGGGGAGGATGAAAACGGAGTCGTGCCGTTTGGACTTGCGGCGGGGTGCGGAGGTTTCCCACGGGGGCGTATCGGCGTGGGCGGCGGCGGGCGGGGGCGTCTGGGGCGGCGAAGGCTCGAGGTGTTCGAGGGGGACGATGGGAATGAAATTCGACGGAGCGGGTTCGTCCTCGACGAAAACGGGGGGCTGGAAGGTGGCGGTGGACGGGCGGGATTCCTCGGCGGATTGTTCGTGCTCGTCGCGTTCGTCGCGTTCTTCCCGCTTGGGTTTGCGGGGCTTCTTTTCCTGGGGCGGTTCGGGGGGAAGGTTGTTGGACTGTCGCTTTGCCTCTTTAATGAGCCGGTTCTGTTCGGCGCGGGCGCGGCGGCGGTCCTGCCAGTTCTGGTAGCCTTCGACGCGGGCATCCCACCATGCGATGGGGGCGGCGATCCAGCCTTCGACGGTTTCAACGGTGAAGGAGGTGGTGAGGTAAAGCGAGACGAGGATAGCGGCGGCAACGAGGGCGAGGGTGCCGCCAAAGTTCAGATTGGCAAGGAGATAGGCGGAGAGGGCGAGTCCGACGACGCCACCGGGGGGCATGGTTTCGTGGAGCGGCTTCCAATCGGGGGCGAGAGAGAGGAGGGTGCAGGCGGAGAGGACGAGGAGGGCGGCGCCGAAGAGGCGGAGGCCGGGGGCTTCCACCGACTGGGAGCGCATGCGGCGGAGGCCGAACAGGCAGACCATGATGGGGATGAGCCAGGAGGCGAAGCCGGCGAGGCTGAGGACGATGTCCGAGAAGAGGGCGCCGGGGTAGCCGATCCAGTTATGGGGGCGTAGGGCCTCGGCGGCGGTGTTCCAAGCCGGGTCTTCGGGGGAATGCGAAATAAGGCTAGCCGCAAGGACGCCTGCGCCGATCAGGAACAGAAGTCCCGTCAGCAAATTGAGCCGCCGATCGGCAGATGGCCTGAGAATGTGCATGGGGCGCGGTCAGGAGCGCGCAATAGCCAGAGCGAGACCATTATCGCAGATATGGGGTGTGGGGTGCGGGAGAATCCCAGGCTCGCTAGTGCCTGTGGGTGAACCCGGTGCAATTGGGATCCGGGTGGCAGGTGGCGGTTTCCATCCGCACGGTGCTGTGGGTGATGCCGAAGGCTTCGATGGCTTCGCGGGCGTGGTTGCGTATTGTCTGCGGGTCTGTGGCGGAGGGGTCGAGGGTGAGGTGCGCGGTGAGGGTATTCTTGCCGGTAGTGATGGACCAGACGTGGAGGTCATGGACATCGAGCACACCGGCGATACCTCGGAGGCGGGAGTGGATGGCGTCGAGTTCGAGGCCTCGCGGAGCGCCTTCGAGGAGCGCGTTGATGCTTTCTGCGAGTAAAGCCCAACTGCGGGGGAGGACCCAAAGGCCGATGGCGACGGCGGCGATGGGGTCGGCGGCGGTCCAACCGGTGAAGTGAATGACGGCGGCGGCGAGTATGACGCCGCCCGAGCCGAGGGCGTCGCTCCAGACCTCGAGGTAGGCCGCCTTCAGATTGAGGGACGATTCGGCATGGGCGTGGAGGACGCGCATACTGACGAGATTGGCTGCCAGGCCAAAGGCGGCGACGATCAGCATGCCGGTGGAGGCAACCTCCTTAGGCTGTTGAAAGCGCTGGGCGGCTTCCCACAGGATATAGATGGCGGCGAAGAAGCGGGCGACGGCGTTGACGGCGGCGGCGAGGATTTCGAAGCGGTAGTACCCATAGGTGCGGCGGCAATCGGCGGGGCGGCGCCCGAGGCGGATGGCAATGAGGGCGATGACGAGGGCGGTGACGTCGGTAAGCATGTGGGCGGCGGCAGAGAGGAGCGCGAGGCTATTGGTGAGAGCGGCGCCGGCCACTTCGGCGAAGAGGATGGTGACGGTGAGGGCCAGGGCGGTGAGCAGGCCGCGCTCCCCGGTAATGCCGTGGGCGTGATCGTGTCCGGCGGACATAGCGCCTCCTGGGGTTCTCCTTTGAGTGTAGATGCGTTTGGGCGTTAAGGGCGTGGGTTGGTTCTGCTGAAGGAAGGACGGGAGGGCGTGGCGCATTACCGCGGTGACAGGCCTGTTACTGTTCCTGGCGCATGGGTTGTCTATTCCCTGCTACTTCTGCCGCTTTTCGGAGTTGGCGCGTTCGTCGTGGCTCCGTTCGTGGCCGGGTGGCGCCGCACGACGGGGACGGGAACGGAGTGCGGGGGGAGAACCGCTGCGCTTCCGTCCGGGGATTCGGCTTTCGACGATTCGGTGGGAATAGCTGACGTCGGGGAGGGACGCGTCAGGCAAAAGGCACCGTTGGGTCCCGGGAAAGTCCTCAATCCAGGAAAAAGACGGTAAGCAGCGCGTCACTTTCAGAATTAAGAGGCGTACTTCCGTCAACATTATTTGGCATGTTTGGCCTTCCTTGCTGATGTCAGCGTCCGGGCAAGGAGCCTGCTGAGGGTGGCCGGATGGATCTTGAACAGCCGGGCGGCGTCGGCGGCCGTCTTGTCGCCCTTCGATACCATCTTGCGGATTTCAACCTGCTATTGAGGCGTCAGCTTCGGACGGCGTCCGCCGATGCGGCCCTCTTCGCGGGCGGCATCCAATCCGGCCTTTGTCCGTTCTTTGCGTATTGCCCTTTCGAACTCGGCGAACGCCCCGACGGTATCGGCAATCGAATCAATAACGCAATACCTTGTTGCAATGTGAGAAGCCCCGCAAATCAACTTTTATCGGATTGTTGCGAAACCGGACGTTTGTGCACTCTCCAAAACCTTTGGTGAATGTTGACACGCGCCGCGCTGAGATTGTGCCATACTTCCAGGGACACTTCAGTCGGAGGAATTTTGTGATGGCCAAGCTATCTCTGTCTCTGTTTGGGCTGGCCTGCTTGGCTAGCACCTTGAGCGCCGCGCCCGTAACGTTCACCCGCGGTCTGCCAAACTCGTCCAACGTTGGTACACCTTATGTGAACAACGCCGCTGGCGCCAACCGCGCCAACACCTCCTGGAATGAACCAGGGTCCGGCTTCATCTTCGGCGACGACTTCAGTTTCGGCAGCGCAGTCACCCTTTCGAGCCTGACAGTTTGGATGACCACGAATTCGCTCCCTGGCACCCCAGCGTCGGAGTTCAGCGCCATCCAGTTGTACCTCGGCAACGCGACCGGCACTTTGAGCCTTGTGAATGTCGCACCCAGCACTGCGCCGGTACAATACCAACCCGACAACGCCAACTACCAGGCCCCCTCAGGCAACTTCTACGCAATATACTCACTCACCTTCGATCTTGCAGGGCTGGGTCTCGTAGTTCCCGCCAACACCCTCTGGGGGTTCGCCATCGACGGAACCCCGATCGGCATCAATGTGTTCTCAACCCATGCCAGCAACGCCGCACTCACCGTTGCCAGCGGTGTCACGCAACAGGGCGCCGACGATTCCTTCCGCTACTACTTTCAGAGTGGTTCCGACTACGTCTATTCCCCGCCGATTTGCGACGCGGGCTGCAGCAACTTCGCTAGCGACCTCAACGTCCTCGTGCAGGCCGACGATACCGCCATCCCTGAACCGTCCACCGTGTTCCTAACCGCTGCCGGTATCCTGACCCTTGCCGGTCTCCGCCGCCGCCGCGCCTGATAGAAGAACTTGGCGATCTTAGTGTGGGCCTTGGGGGCGGTACTATTCTATGCCGCCTCCGGCGCCCGGGTGGATCGCGCCAAGCGGTCCAGTATCCAGACCACAATGATGTCGCCCTCCCGGACTTGATCGAGCATCCGTTGCAGTTCGGCCGCTCGACCGGCTAGGGTGTGCCTTGCGCGGTTTAGGCTTGCCCGATTACGAGGCTCTCCCGTGCGGCTTCTACAACCGTCCTGGTTACCTCTTGCAATGAGTTGATTTCGAGAATTCGCTCCATCTGGGTGAGAAGCCGATTCAACAGTCGGAAGTTGCCGCCCGTGATTCGGATGATCGCCGCCACTGTTTCCGCATCCGGCGATTGCTGCGGAAGACAGACGCCGGGTGGCGCCCAAACCCGGTCCAACAATTCACGAATCTCTTCAGCTCCCAACGGGCGAAACTCATGAACAAACCCGATCCGAGAATAAAATTGCGGAAAGCGTGCCAGGTTTTTCTCCAGCCCCGGCATTCCAATCCGGATCACGCCGACATCTTCGGCATCGAAGATGGAACGCACCTGTGTTCGAGGCTCGCCATCCGGAGCCGGTCCGCCTCCTCAATGATGATTAGCGTCGTTGGATCAGAAAGCCGCACGTTTCTCATGTTGTACTCCTTGGCTACTTCCTCGGCTGTCGGATGGAGTTCAGGAAAAGGTTCCATCAGCCCGCCGTGTTTGTAGAACATGGCTCGCTGATGATCCTCGTCTCGCTGACGAATAGATTCTAACTGCTCTTGCCTTTCGATCCGCAGAGGGCGTCTGGCTAAATCCTGGAGTGTGTCGCGAAGAAATCGGATGCCGGAGGCGACGCAACCAGGTGCTATGACGACTTCAGGTGTGTAGAAAACCGTGTCGAGGAGTGGAGTTTCGGTCGGTCCTGAACCCCAACGGTCTGAATGCTTGACCTTGTCCCAACGGCTGTAGCTTCGAGCTGAAGGCGTCTTGCCAACCCCCGGCGGCCCGTAGCAAAGACCGAAATAGCGGTATCGTCGGCATGCCTCACAGAATTCGGTGAAGCGTCGGTGTTCGAGTGTTTCGACAATCGGCGATTGGTGATGCCTACTCGTTTCGGCATCGCTTGCGGGCAGGGGTTGAGGGTTTTCCTGGCTCGGCTATGGGGGTTGATGGTGGCGCATACTCCGTGTCTCCGCGCTTCAGATCAATCAGCGTATTCCCGGCAGCCTGAGTGTCTCGAAGTACATCACGCGGCTCCTGATGACGCTGGTTCCGGGCGCGGATGATTTCACGGAGAGGTACGGTCTGGCCGGCAAGTTCAGCGCAGACCGCGCGGCACAGAAATTTGTCTTTATAGAAGACGCGTACCTCCGCCATGTCTCTTGGATCGATGCGCAAGGTGACGGTTTCCCCGACGTAGGCCGCAAGCGTTGGGGAGATGTAGCGGAGGTTCTGGAAGTGAATGCCGTCCGCACGCACCTGGCGGGCCTTGGCCACAGGGATGAGCAGCAGGTCAAGTTGCTCCAGCGATTCCGGCATTCGTGGCAAAAAGCCGTTTGCCTCCCAGCGCTCGATGGGCGGCGTCTTGGTCTCTGCGTTGTCGCGCCGGTGGTAGCCGTCCAACAGGAAAGTGCGGAACTTGGCGTCAAACTCTGTCAACGTTAACGCTGGTTTCCTACGGACCCCGCCGGCGGCGGGAGCATAACCATCCAGTTCGCACAGGAACATCTCGTTTACAGTCGCGAAGAAACGCTCGACGCGGCCACGTCCTCGCGGCTTGCCAGGAATCGAAAACACGAGTCGAATCTTCAAATCCGCGCACCTGTTCCAAATGTTGAGACGTGAAGTCGCTCCCATTGTCGGTGTAGAGCACATCAGGGATGCCGCAGACGACCCAGCGAGAATCCTCTTTGCGCCAAATGGCCTGACGCAACGTCAGTGACGTGTGCAAGGCGGACGGGTCTTGGAACGAGAGAAAATACCCAGCCACCGCCCGGCTGTCGTCGTCGATCACGGTACTGAGCCAAGGCTTGGCGGGCTCGCCGTCCGGACGGATCAACAAAATGTCCAGCGGCGTGTGGTCGGCCTGCCAGATCGCGTTCGGCCCCGCCGCTGCTCTCCGGTGAACTAACTCAAATGTGTTGCTATACGGCTTCGTGCCTTCGTGGGCGAGCGTCACGAGGTCAGCTCCCAAATCGCGGACGATGCTGAAAACGGGAGCCGTAGCTGGGGCCCTTTTCGCCCAAGTCCTTGGACCACCTCTGCACCTGTCGGAATACGGCCGCCAGCGGCAAGGGTGGCTTCTGCCGTGCAAGGCCCTCAACGACCTCTTTGCGCTTCGCCGAAACCACCCGGCGCTGACCGCGATCGTCACGCCTCTTGCGCGCCAGGGCAGCCAAACCGAACAGCCGATACTGAGCAACCCAGCGCTGCAGCGTCCGATATGGAATCCCTGCCGGACCCGCCACAGACTACAGTGACTGGTTCTGCTCAAGGTGAGGTTGGATCAGCCGAAACCGATCAAGTGCGAGTTTCCGGGCCTATTCTGTGAGTCCGGCCAGTTGGTCCATGCTTGAAGAGTACGCCAAATAATGATGACGGAAGTACGCCACTTAGTTCTGAAAGTGAAAGATTGATCCAGACTCTGGCGATGGCTGGAGTCGTATTTGCGACTCTGGCTGCTCCGGGGTTTTCGCAAGACACCCCGGCAAAGGGCAAGGGCAAGATGTCCGAAAAGAGCAGATGGCAGTGTTGGACAAGATGTCCACCGGAGAGAAAGCCGGGATTGTGGGCAAGATGTCGATGAAGGAGATTGCGGCGCTGAAGATCGCCGGGATGGAAAGGCATCACACGACCGAACAGGAACATACGGCGAAGATGGAAAAGATGACCGAGCAGAAGAAGTCCGATCTATTCGATAAGCTGCCGATGGAGAAGCGGATGTCGATCATGCGGAAGGAGCATATGGAGAAAACGCCGAAGAAATAACCCGGCGCCGGAGGGGGGCCGCCTTCGTCCAACGGGAATCAGGGTGCGGGGAATTCGAAAGTCCGGGGCAGACCGGGGTTATTTTTCGCGGATGCGGATGTTGCGGAACATGACGACGGAGAACTGGTCGTGCAACTGGAGGCCGATGGGACCGGTCTTGGGACGGGCAGGGTCGCCGGCGTGCTCGGCTACCACTTTGCCGTTGAGGCGCACGGTGATCTTCTCGTTCCGGGAGGAGATGTCCAGGGTGTTCCAATCGTCCTCCTTCATCTGCCCGGGCTTGGCGTCCATGAAGCCGTAGATGCTGCCCGTTGGGTGAGGGTCGGGGTAACGATTATTGATCTGGATCTCGTAGCCGATCTTCGAGGGCGTCCGCTTGAAGTCCGGCGGGGTGGCGGCGCCGTACTTGCCGCGGGAGGAGTCGCGGATGGAGATTCCGCTGTTGCCGGCCGTGCGGGTCCAGAACTCCACATGAAGATCGAACTCGCCGAAGTCGTTCCGTTTTGTATAGAGCCAGGACTGCGTATTCTCCCAGGCCTCGAACTCCTTCTTGTCGGTGAAGCGGGCGCCGGGGCTCAATAGTTTGCGGACGTCGGCGGTACGCTGGGCGAGGAGGGTTCCATCGGCCATCACCGTCCACTGGCCGTCGCCGATGACTTCCCAGCCGTCCAGGTTCTTTCCGTTGAAGAGAGGCGTTTCGGCGGCGAGGGCGAACAGGAGCGGCAGGGCGAGCAGCATGGCCGCAGTATATCGCGATCAGCCGCGGGTGAAGGCGAGGCCGAGCACCAGCAGGCCGAAGGCGATGCGGTAGACGACGAAGGGCAGAACCGAGTTGGCGCGGAGGAACTTGAGGAGCACGGCGATGACGAAGCAGCCGGTGATGGCGGTGACGACAATTCCGATTACGATGGGCATGACGTCAGCGTCCAAGGTGCCGTGTTTGCGGAGATCGTTCAGTCCCTTTAAGGCCGCGGCGGCGACGATGGGAGTGGACAAGAGGAACGAAAAGCGGGCGGCGGTGGCGCGGTCGAGGTTGCGGAAGAGGCCGGCGGTCATGGTGATGCCGCTGCGGGAGGTGCCGGGGATGAGGGCCAGGGCCTGGGCGAAACCGACGAAGAGGCAGTCGGTGAGCGTCATTTCTCCCATGGAGCGTTCGTGTTTAGCGAATTTTTCGGCCGCCCACATGATGAGGCCGACGACGATGAGCATGGTTCCCATGACATAAGGGGACCGGAGGGTGGTTTCGACGGTGTCCTTAAAGAGGAGGCCGGCGATGCCGGCGGGGAGGGTGGCGGCGATGAGGTACCAGAGGAGGCGGGGATTGCGGTCGACGGAGGGGTCGGCGCCGAGCAGGGCGGGGTTGGGCATGCCGATGCCATTGGCAATGATACGGAGCCAGTCGCGGAAGAAGTAGAGCAAAACGGAGAAGAGGGTGCCGAAGTGGAGAGCGATGTCGAACTCCAACCCCTGGTCCTTCCAGCCGAATAGCCATGGCGTGAGAGCCAGGTGAGCGGAACTGGAGATGGGGAGGAATTCGGTTACACCTTGGAGAATCGCAAGGACGATGACTTGGACTAATGGCATGATGGAAGGGAGAGAGGGTCTATTCAGATTAGCGTGAGAACAACAAAAATCGTAGCCACACTTGGGCCCGCATCCGGGAGCCGCGAAGTGATCGCGAAGCTTTTGGCCGCCGGCGTCAATGTATTTCGAATGAACATGTCTCACGGCACCCACGAAGATCATAGTGCCCGGATTCGTCTGGTGCGGGAGGTCTGCCAGGAAGCAGGCTCGATGGCCGGATTGTTATTGGACTTGCAGGGACCGAAGATTCGGTTAGGGAAGTTTGAAGGCGGGACGGCGGAGTTGAAGGCGGGCGATCCGTTTGAGATCAGCACGGTGGAGATTCTGGGGAATGCGCAGAGGGCGTCGACGGTGTATGCGAACCTGGCGCGGGATGTGACGCCGGGGGACCGGATTCTGCTGGCCGACGGGGCGGTGGAGTTGCGGGTGAAATCGACCGACGGGGTGGCGGTGCAGACGGAAGTGGTTGCGGGAGGGATGATCGGGGACCGGAAAGGGATCAACCTGCCCGGGGTGAACGTTTCGACGCCTTCGCTGACGAAGAAGGACATGGCAGATCTGCAGTTCGGGATCAACGAGGGGATTGACTATGTTGCCCTCTCGTTTGTGCGGAAGGCCTCCGATATCATCCGCTTGCGGCTGTTTCTGGAGGAGCGGGAGGTGATGATTCCGATTGTGGCGAAGATCGAAAAGCCGGAGGCGTGGCAGAATCTGAACGAGATTGTGCAGGAGTCCGACGGGGTGATGGTGGCGCGCGGGGACCTGGGCGTGGAGTTGCCGTGCGAGAAAGTGCCGTTTATCCAGAAGTCGGTGATTGAGCGGGCGCGGCATGCCGGTAAGTTTGTGATTACGGCGACGCAGATGCTGGAATCGATGATTGAGAACGCTGTTCCGACGCGGGCGGAGGTGAGCGACGTCGCCAATGCCATTTATGACGGGACGGATGCGGTGATGCTGTCGGCGGAGACGTCGGCGGGTGCCTATCCGGTGGAAAGTGTACGGATGATGGCGCGGATTGCGGCGGAGGCGGAGTCAGCGATGCGTCCGCGCGGGTATCAGCCGCCGGCGCAGCGGATGAATCCTTCGATCGCCGAGATTCTGGCTGACGCGACGTATCATTCGGCGAAATCGGCGAATGTGGCGGCGATTGTGGTGTTCACGACGTCGGGTTCGACGGCGCGGCTAGTGGCGCAGTACCGGCCGCCGGTCCCTATTTATGCCTTTACATTAAAGGAGACGGTTGCCCGGCAGTTGTCGGCGGTATACGGGATCCATGCGGTGGTAACGCCATCGGAGACATCGACCGATGAGATGGTGGCGGTGATGGACAGGACGCTGGTGGAGCGGGGCTTATGTAAAGCTCGCGACACGGTGATCCTGGTGGCGGGACAACCGATGTGGCGATCGGGGACGACGAACCTGATGCTCCTACACCGTATCGGGGAGACGAGATAATTGTGAGGGACCTCTCGGCTGTGCCAAACTGAGGGTGCATGAGCGAAAACGAAGGTGCGGTCCCGGTCCCCACGAGTGGGCAGACTGCGCCGCTTCCCTGGCTGAATATCGGGTGGGTACTGGGATTACTGGTTCTCGCTTATTTGCCTATTCTGATTCGGATGGCAACGCAATGGACGGAAGACGATGACATGGGTCATGGATTTTTCGTACCGGCGATTGCAGGGTATATTGCCTGGTGCCGCCGGGAAGAGTTAATGGCCACCGAGGCCAAGCCCAACTATCTGGGTTTGGCGGTGATGTTGTGGGCGGTGGTACAGATGGCGTTAGGGATATTGGGCGCGGAGTTGTTTCTGCAGCGGTCAGCGTTTGTAGGGTCCATCTGGGGGGCTGTACTGTTACTGGGCGGGTGGCCGTATATAAAGAAACTGGCGCTGCCGCTGCTGATGCTCCCATTGATGGTGCCGATTCCGGCGGTGATTTATAACAACATCACGTTTCCCTTGCAGTTATTTGCGAGCGCGGTGGCGGAGAACGCACTGTCGCTGTTGGGGATACCCGTATTGCGGGACGGGAATGTGCTGGAGTTAGCGAACCAGAAGTTATCGGTGGTGGAGGCTTGCAGTGGTATCCGGTCGCTGTTGTCGTTGACGTTTTTGTCGCTGGTATACGGGTATTTTTCCGAGGAACGGTTGTGGGTGAAATGGGCGATATTCCTGGCATCGATTCCGATTGCGGTGGCGGCGAACGCTTTCCGGGTGTCGGCGACGGGCGTGTTGAGTGAATACAATCCGGAATTGGCGCAAGGATTCTTCCATACGTTGGAAGGGGGCGTCTCGTTTGGCTTCGCGTTTGCGCTGATGATCTCCTTTCATCTGGTGCTGAAGAAATGGATCGCCCTGCGGGCCGGACGCCCGGCGGCGGGATAGGGAGTGGCGATGGGACTTTTTCAAACCCGGAACATCGTGTTGTTTTCGGTGGTTGCCGTGTTGCAGGGAACAGCGGGGTATTTCTTAAACGCGCGGCAGGAGTATGTGCCGACGTCGCGGCCGCTGGCGGGAATCGCGCAGCGGGTCGGCGAGTGGACGATGGTGAAGGAATGGCCAATGGAGCCGGAAGTGCAGGCGGTTTTGAAGGCGGACGACACTTTGTCGCGCCACTACGCGAAACCGTCGCGGCCGGCGGGTGTGGGACTCTTCATCGCGTTTTTCAAGACACAGCGGGCGGGGGTGGCTCCCCATTCACCAAAGAATTGCCTGCCGGGTAACGGGTGGGTGGCAGAAAAGAGCACGGTGATCCACATTCCCGTGGCGGGGCGGGCCGAACCGGTGGAGGCCAACAACTACCTGATTCAGCGGGGCGACAACAAGAGTGTGGTGGTCTACTGGTACCAGTCGCACGGGCGGACCGTAGCCGATGAATATAAGGCCAAGTTTTACGTGATGTCGGACGCGATCCGGTTGAACCGTACCGACACGGCGCTGGTGCGGGTGACGGTGGCGGTGGGGCCGGATGGGGTTGACGCGGCCATGAAGACCGCGCTGGAATTCGTGCAGACGTTTGAAGGGCCGGTGTCGGAGTTTCTGCCGTCGTAGGCCTGTTTCAGGCGTCGACGTGGTTGCGGAAGTAGCGGTCGAGGGCCTGCTTGTTTTTGCCGGAGAGGGCAATGGAGAGTTCGCGGCGTTCGGCTTCCGGTAGCGGCTTGAACTGCTTGGCGAGGGCGGTGTTCTGGGTGATGAACTCGAGTTTCGGCATGCCGACGACGCAGGCCGAGACGGGCAGGGACATGGAGTAGTAGAGGAGTTTGTCGAGCGGGGCCTGGCCAACGATGCCATCGGCGGCGAAGACCTTCATGGCGAGGATGCCCATCTTCTTTTTGATCGCCACCGGGAGGGCGATGGTTTCGAAGCTGGGGATCATGGCGGGGTTGATGACCATGCCTCCTTTGCCGTTCATCATGCCGACGAGGGCGGCGTTGAGGGCCATCTGGGTGCAGTCGAAATCGTGGCGTTCGAGGGCGGTTTTGAGGACGTGGGGGTCGGTATGGCTGGTGACGCCGACGAAGCGGATGGCTTTGCCGTCGCGCATTTTGAGGAGGCGGTCGAGGACGCCGCCTTTTTTCTCGATGAGGGCGAGGTCGTCGGCGGTGGTGAGGGAGTGGATGTGGACGAGGTCGATACGGTCAGTTTGGAGGTTTTTGAAGCTGGCCTCCAGGCGGGCCATGGCTTTATCGGGATCGCGTTCCTGGATTTTGGTGACGAGGAAGACCTCTTTGCGGCGGGAGGCCATGACTTTACCGACGCGGGTTTCGCTGACGCCATTGCCGTAGGTCTGGGCGGTATCGACATAGTGGATGCCGCTATCGATCGCCTTATTGAGGGCTTCGAGGGCCTTGTCCTCCTCTTTGTAGGCGAGGAAACGGCTGCCGCCGCCGATGCCGAGGACGGAGACGCGGACGCCGGTTTTGCCGAGGAGGCGGGTGGGGAGTTTCCCGGGTTCGGCGGCGTGACCGGTGGCGGCGACGAGCGAGGCCATGGCGGCGGATTCGAGGAAGTGACGGCGGCTAAGAGTCATCTTGGCATTATGCTAGCAGACGGGCGGGCCGGATAGAATGGATCATGCGACGACGCACCCTGTTTAGCGCACTGGCGGGCCTGCCGGCGGCGGCACTGGCGGAGGAAAATCCGGAGGCGTATTGGAAGCGGATCCGGGACGAGCAGTTCCATTTGCCGGGGTGGCGGGCGTACATGAACAACGGCAGCCTGGGGGTGGCGCCGAAGCCGGTGGTGGCGGCGGTGCAGAGATATCTGGAGAAGAGCGCGACGCTGGACATGGACGAGTATCCGCGTTGGGGCTACGAGAAAATGGACGCCCACCGCGCGGCGTTGGCCGAGTATACGGGGTGCAAGCCGGCGGATCTGACGCTGACGCACAATGCGACCGAGGCGATGAGCATTGTGGCGTCGGGGCTGGACCTGAAGGCGGGCGACGAGGTGGTGACGACCGATCAGGAGCATCCGTCGGGGCGGGGGGCGTGGCTGGTGCGGCAGGCGCGGCACGGGATTGCGCTGCGGGAGGTGGCGCTGCCATTGCCGCCGAAGGATCCGGGGCAGATTGCGGAATTGCTGATCGGGGCGATCGGGCCGCGGACGCGCGTGTTGAGCTTCAGCGGGATTACGACGACGACGGGGATGGTGTTGCCGGTGCGGGAGATCTGCCGGGCGGCGCGGGCCAAGGGCGTGCTGACGCTGGTGGACGGGGCGCACATGCACGGCCAGATTCCGTTCCGGATGGAGGAGACCGAGTGCGACTTTATGGCGGGGAGTCCGCACAAGTGGCTGTTTGCGCCGGCCGGGTGCGGGTTGCTTTATATGCGTCCGGAGATGCAGGAGCGGGTATGGCCGTCGATTACGACCGACGCCTGGCCGAACCTGGCGCTGCAAGGGGCGCGGTTCATGCAGGTGGGGACGAACAACCGGGCGATTTTTGAGGGGATGGTGGCGGGGTTGGCGTTTGCGAAGGCGATCGGTCCGGAGCGGATTTACGCGCGGATCCACCAACTGGCGCGGATGTCGCTGGAGCGGGCGCGGCGCGTGCCGGGGGTGCGGCTATTGACGCCGGACGATGACCGGATGTTCGGTTCGCTGGTGAGTCTGCAGATGGAGCCGGCGCATTTCCGGAAGTTTTCGGCGCTGTGCCGGGAGCGGAAGATCTGGATCATGCAGTCGGAGCGGTTCCGGGTGTCGGCGCACATTCATACGCGGCCGGAAGATATCGATCTATTGTTCCGGACGATGGAGGAGGCGCGCGCGTCATTGTAGGACCACCGAAGGGGCGGCGGCGGCGATGCCACCGATTTTGAACTGAACCGGATGGCTGCCGGAAGGAAAGAAGCCGGAGGGCAGACGGAGGCGGAACTCCCAGAGTCCGGGGGCGGCGAGAGCGGCGGCGGTGATCTGGGCGGCCATGGTGCCGATGCGGATTTCGGCGGTGCCGGCCGGGAAGGCGCCGGTGCCGGTGACGAGGAGCGCGACGACCGATCCGCGGGGGGCGGGGTTCTGCAGGGAGTTTACCGAGCCATCCTCGTGAAAGATCTGCGGATAGAGACCGGGAGCGGCGGGGGCGACCGAGGCGGTGCGTTGGGCGCGCAGAGTGCCCTGGTGGAAGACCTCAATGCGGACGGAATTGCGGGCGCCGATGGAGGCGGGGAACTGGAAATTGATCTGTTCGGGGGAGACGAAGAGTAAAGGGGCGGGTTCGCCGTCAATGTAGACGTTGGTGGCGCCGAGGAGGGACGGCCACGGGGCGCCGGCGGGGGCGGCGAGCGGTTCGGCGGGGCCGAGGCTGGTGCCGCGGAGGGTGGCGAGCATGCCGGAGACGGCGGGCGTTTCGACGCCATTGGCGGCGTTGACGAGGCGCAGATCCGATTGGAGTTCGCTGGAGACGAGGACGGCTTCCGGGCGGAGTTGGCGGACGCGGGCGTTGCCGGAATCGGCGATGGCGAGGTTGCCGAGCGGATCGAAGACGAGGGCGGCAGGGTCCTGGAATTCGGCATCGAGGGCGGGGCCGCCGTCACCGGCGAAGCCCGGGGAGGCGCCGCCGGCGACGGGGCGGGTGGTGCCGTTGACGATCTGGCAGATGCGGTGTTTGGCCGTGTCGGCGACGTAGAGGGAGCCATCGAGGGCAACGGTGACCGCGCGCGGGGAGGAGAAAGCGGGTTCGCCGAAGGTGGTGAGGAGGCCGGTGAGGTCGACCATGCGGATGCGGTTGTTGGCCGAGTCGGCGATGTAGAGGTTGCCGGAGGGGTCGAAGGCGAGGCCGCGGGGTTCATGGAGTTGGGCGAAGACGGCGGCGGCGCCATCGAAGGCGAGGCCCGGGGCGCCGGAACCGGCGAAGGTGGCGATGAGGCCGGCACGGTTGACGCGGCGGACGCGGTGGTTGGCGGTATCGGCGATAAAGAGGTCGCCGTTGGGGTCGATGGCGACGGCGGAGGGGGAGTGCAGGAGGGCGGCGGAGGCAGGGCCGCCGTCGCCGCGGAAGCCGGGGAAGCCGTTGCCGGCGACGGAGGTGATGGTGCCCGAGGGGGAGAGAAGGCGGACGGCGTGGTTGGCCGAGTCGGCGATGTAGAGATTGCCGGAGGGATCGAAGGCGAGGCCGCGGGGGGCGTTGAGGGCAGCCTTGAAGGCGGGCCCGCCATCGCCGGAGTAGCCGGCGCGGCCGGTGCCGGCGACGGTGGTGATGAGGCCGGACGGGGTGACGCGGCGGATGCGGTGGGCGCGTTCATCGGCGACATAGAGGTTGCCGTCGCGGTCGTAGGCGAGGCCGGCGGGCGCCAGGAGGCGGGCATTTTCGGCGAGGCCGCCATCGCCGGTGAGTTCGCCGATGCCGGGGGCGGCGCCGCCGGCGGCGAGGGCGACTTTGTTGGCGAGGTCGACGCGGTAGACGGCGTTGTTCCAGGCATAGCAGGCGCCGCCGCGGGGATCGGCGGCGACGGCGCGGCCGGAGAGGGGAAGGGCAGTGATTTCGCCTTGCGGGGTGCGTTTGAGGGCGCCGGTGGCGCGGGCGTCGGCGAGGTACATGTTGCCGGCCATGTCGAAGGCGACGCCGGTGGGGGAATAGAGGGGGTAGTAGCGGAGGGCGTCGGAGAGGAAGGCGCTAATGGTGCCGCGGGCGACGCGGCGGAGGCGTTGCGCGCCGCTTTCGACGATGATGACGCCGCCCTGGGGCTCAAAGGCGAGGCCGGCGGGGTTGCGGAGGGCCGAGCGGGTGGCGGCGATGTTATCGGCGCCGTAGCCGGGGAAGCCGGTGCCGGCGAAAATGGTCAAAATGCCGCGAAAATCGACGAAATAGACGCGGTGGGCGTCAAAATCGGAGAGGTAGAAGCCACCGAAAGGGTCGGCGAGGACGTTGCGGGGGGTGGTGAACTTGAGGCTGGTGGCGGGACTGCCGTCGGCGGCGTCGCCGGCCGGGATGGCGCCGCCGCCGGCGACGGTGCGGATGGTGCCATCGGGGGCGATGAGTCGGATGCGGGCGTTGCCGAGGTCGGCGATGTAGAGGTTGCCCTGGCGGTCGAGGGAGAGGCCGTAGGGGCTGCGGAGGCGGGCTTTGGCGGCGGGGCCGCCGTCGCCGGAGAAGCCCGGGGAGCCGTCGCCGGCGATGGTGCGGATGTCGCCGGAGGGGGAGACGGCGCGGATGCGGTGGTCGGCGGCGTCGGTGACGAAGAGGGTGCCGTCGGGGGCGACGGCGACGCCTTCGGGCTGTTGGAGGAGGGCCTGGGTGGCGAGGCTGCCGTCGCCGGCGAGGTTGGAGCCGGCGATCGTCTGGACACGGAAGGTAGCCTGGGCGAAGCAGGAGAATAACCCAGCCAGGAGGACGGCTAGTCCGTACGGGTGGAGGTGCATAGGAGTGAATCCCTCTAGCTAGTAAGTAGGAAGAGGGTCGGAATATTCTCATGCAAACCCGATATGAGGGACATGGAAAGCGGTGGTAGATGGTTCCGGGTTGCACTGATGGTGATGGTTTGGGGGTATTTCGGGCCGATTTGGGGGGAAGTGCAGATGAAGAGCCGGGAGGGGCAGGGGCGTCTGGGGAACCGGATGAGCGGGTCCAAGAGCCGGTCAGCGGTGCGGTCGCACCTGATTCTGGACTTTGGCAAGGCGCCGGCGGCGGAGACCGTGAAGGAGTTGGCGGCGCGGGGGATGCGCGTGGTGGCTTATCTGCCGGAGACCGGGGTGGTGGTGGGATTTGACCGGGAGCCGAACCTGGGCGGCCTGGATCTGGCGGGTTATGATGCCTTGCAGCCGGAGGACCGGTTGAGCGCAGAGTTGGGCCGGGCGGCGCGGGAGGACGGGCGAGGGGTGGCCGGAGCGCGCCGGCAGTATTATGTGGTGGAGTTTCACGGGGACGTACCGCGCCAGGAGCGCCGGGCGCTGGTGGCGGAACTCGGGTTGGAGATCCGGGATCATGTGGACCTGGTGGGCGAACATATGCTGGTGCGGGGAACGCTGGAGCAGGTGCGGCGGCTGGCGGAGTGGGACGAGGTTTCCTACGTCTTTCCGGCGAGCGGGGAACTGGCGACGGGATTGCCGCTGATCGGCTGCGTGGGCGGGGCGACCGAGGCGGGGCTGGTGGGGCAGCAGACGCAGCGGGTGGGGGAGGGGTGGGACGGAGCGGGAGCGAATAAGGCGGAGCTGACGTATTCGTTTCAGGCGATGACGTCGAAATTGGGGAGTGTGGAGGCGCAGGCGGAGATCCGGAGGGCCATGGCGGCCTGGAGCCGGGTGGTGCAGGTGCGTTTTCAGCAGACGGCGACGGTGTCGGCGCCGAAGAATATCAATATTCTGTTCGGGGCGGGGGCGCACGGAGATCCGTATCCGTTTGACGGGGCGGGGACGGTGTTGGCGCATACGTTTTACCCGGCGCCGCCGAATCCGGAGCCGATTGCCGGGGATCTGCACTTTGACGCGGAGGAAGGGTGGAACATAGGACGGGACATCGACTTGTATAGCGTGGCGCTGCATGAGCTGGGGCATTCGCTCGGGCTAGGACATTCCGATGTGCCGAACGCTGTGATGTATCCGTACTACCGGCGAACGACGGAGTTGACGCCGGAGGATATAGGCGCCGCTCAAATGCTGTATGCGGCGGTGAGCGGGGCGAGTCCGGTGCCGGATCCGGCACCGATGGCGGTGATGATGAATACGGCGGCGAACGCGACGACAACGGCGGCTACATTTGTCAGCCTGTCTGGGACGGTGACCGGAACGGCGACGGTGCCCGCGGTACGTTGGCGGACGGAGCAGGGAATTGTGGGTGGGGCGGCGGCGGCGAGTGACGGGCGAGGGGGATGGGCGTGGCAGGTGATGGTCTATCCACTGGAGATTGGGGAGAATACAATCACGTTCACGGCAAGCGACAGCCTGGGGCGGAGCGCGACGGCGGTGGCGGTGGTGCGGCGGGTGGTGACGTCAGTGACACCGACGCCGGGTGCGCCGGCAGCGCCGACACCCACGCCCGCGCCGATTCCGTCGCCGACGCCGACTCCCACTCCGACTCCCACACCGGCGCCGACGCCTGTTTTGACAATCGTTGTGAGTTCGCCGAGCTCCAATGCGGTGGTGCCGCGAAATCCGACGGCGGCCAGCGGGACTGTCGCCGGGGCTACGGGATTGCCGGCGGTACGGTGGACGAGCGATCGGGGGTTCAGCGGGACGGCGGTGGTGCTGCTACTCGAAGAGGGCCGCTACCGGTGGGATGTGAATCCACTTCCGTTGCTGGTGGGGCTGAACACGGTGACGTTTGTAGCCACCGATTCGGCGGGGCGGACGAGTTTTGAATCCATCCGGATCAACCACACTGACGGGGAAGGGGAGGATCCGGAGAAAGACGTTTGGCCGCCCCAATTGAAGATTGTCTCGCCGAATACGACGTTTCTGATGACGACGGTTTATGCGCTGGCGGTGCGCGGGACGGCTTATGACCCGTCGGGCGTGGCGGAGGTCCGTTGGGAGTGCACCTGCGGATCGAAGGGAATCGCCCAAGGCACGACGAACTGGATGATCCCCAACATCACGTTCGTGCCGGGAACCTACGTGGTCCGCGTCTTCGCCAAGGACAATCTGGGCAATGAGGGAATGGCGGCGCTCAACGTGTTCCGGTACGAAAACTAGAAGATAAAAGCCAACCCGCCGCGGACGCTGCGCGGCGAGGGGAGCAGGACGACGCGGCGGCCGTTGCTGCCCTGAATCGGCAAGTACCCCTGTTGGAAGAGGTTGCGCAGTTCGGCGATGGCCTCCAGCCGGCCGGACCACATACCGAGGCTGGGAATGGGCTGGCGGAACTGCAGGTTCAGGCCGAGATCCGGGGAGTAGCGCTGCGTGAGGTACCGATGCGCCGGGAGGGCGGCGCGGTAGTCGGTCATCATGTAGCTGGCGGCGATGCGAGTTCCGGAACCGGGCAGAGTGGCGCGGACGCGGAAGCTGGTCCAGCTGCGCTGGGTGCGGCGGAGAGCGCCGCGGAGGCTGTCCGGGTCGCCGGCGGTGACAACGGTGTCGCGGGGCTGCAAGGTGCCGCCGCTGCCGAAGGCGACGTTGGCGGAGAGGTTTTCGCCGAAGCGGCGTTCAAGCGACGCCATCATCCCGCGGCGCTGGTAGGAGCCGATATTGAAGACGCTGGAGCGGGTGAACAGGTCCGGCATCATTTCGTTGGTGGCGTAGTCGCTGGTATCGCCGACGGCGGTGAGGGCGGCGTTGGCGACATCTTCCAGGTAAGCGGAGATGGAGACGCGGGTTTCCGGATCGAACTCGTGAGCAATGGAGGCTTCGGCCTGGTTAACGCGCTGCAAGTGGGTATGCCCGTCGCGCATGGAGAGCCGGGGGAAGCTGCTCAGGGTGGAAAGGTCCTGCTGGAAGTCACCGGGTGCGGCCGGGCCGGCGGCGTAGAGTTCTTCCGGGGCGGCGCCGGAGGACCAGGCCATGCGCAAAGAGTCCTTCTTCGTCAGTTCGACGTCGAGGCGGGCGAAGGGGCTGAGCAGGCTGAGGCGATCAAAGTAGGAGACCGATTCCAGCTGCGCGCCGTAGGTAAGTTCGATGTGGTCGCCGAGCTTGGCGCGGTCGAGGACGAGGCCGGTCATGGTGCCGAGGCTGGGGGCGGAGGCGCCGTTGAGGAGGGCGTTGGTGCGGGAGGGAAGGAAAGTCTGGCGGACGGTCAGCTGAACTTCGGGAGAGTTGGAGACGGCAAGGCCGTTGGAAATGGAGTCGCGGCTGTAGCGGGTGCGGAAACTGGCGGCAGGCATGCCGGCGCGGGAGACGTAGCCCACGTTTCCGGAGACCTGGACGTTGTTCACGCCGTAGAGCGAGGTGGCGACGGCGAACGCGGTGCCCAGATCCGGCTGGTTGCCTTGCACGGGGTTGGCGCCGTCTCCAGCCGAGAGGCGGACCACGCCGCGCGTATTGGTGAAGATGTTTTCCTGGCGCGCCGGGATCGGCAACAAGCGGAGGACGGGCCGGGTGGACATGGAACTGCGCAGCACCCAGCGCCAGTCGTCGGTGAGCAGGCGTGCGGCATGGGGCGTCGCGTAGACGAACTCCACCGAACTGAGCACGCTGGCCAGGTTGATGTTCAGAAAGCTGCGCATGCCGGGTTGGACGAGGATGCCCTCGCGAACGGCGGGAACGAAACTGCCGAGGGAGACGCGGACGATGTAGGCGTCCGGGACGAGGTTATCGAACCCAAACTGGCCCCGTTCGTTCGTGACGGCGCGCTGCACCAGTTTTTCGAGCCGGTTATAAAGCAGGACGGTCGCGCCCATCTGGGCGATGCCGCCCGGATCAGCCACGATGCCAATAATGGTGCCGGCTGTCTTGGGCAGATCAGCGGCGGAGACGATCGAAGACGCACCCGCACCCGCCAGGAGTAACCCGGCATGGAAGAGAGCCAAATGGCGCCAGCGCGAGAACATAATATCCAGCTTTCCGGATGGGCCGCCAAGCCCTGCCTGGAACTACGTGACAGTGAACTTGGCGGACGGGGTTACGGTCAGGTTCCGGATCTTATCCGTCACTTTCATCTTCAATTCGTACTGCCCAGGCGCCAGCGACTTGAGCGGGAGTAGCTTCTCAATGGTCACTTCGGTGGGGCTGCCATCTTTGATCTCTTCCGTGAACTCAAAGATCTTGTCCGTGGATCCGACCTTATTCACCTCGTAGACTACCTGGCCTACCGGCTTGCGGGTTTTCTCGTCGGCTTCAAAATTGTACAGCTTGACATAGATGCCCATCTTCTCGTCCCGGGTGAAGGACTCGGTGACGCGGGGGCGGACCTTGGTGCTGCCGATGACGAACTGGCCGGCGCCGATGGAGCGCGTGGGCACTTTTTCGATCAGGTCGGCGAGGACGACCGAGGAGTGGGTGAACGTATCGTCTTCCATGCGGGGGACGTTCAGCGCCATTTCATAGTTGTTCATGTTGCCGCCGAAGACATCCTTGACCACCACGTTCATGCGGTAGGTGCCGGGCGGGAGGGGAATCGACTTCTGGTAGATCGACTGGCCTTTGGAAGCGGCTTCGAGCATTTCGGCCGGCACTTCGGTGGTCACCACGTCTTCAAAGACGTTGACCACACGGCGCGACATGGAGGTGATGCGCGAGTAGATGTTCACGGCCGCTTTGGCGACGCCATCCTTGTTCTGGAACTGGAGGTCCTTCTTGTCGAGCTGGATGGTGACGTTGGTCTGGATGGAGGACGACGTCATGCGCATAAAGTCGGCGCGAACGCGGATGGGGAGCAGGTTGAACTTCACCGTCGAATTAACGGCGGCTTCCAGATCCTTAAACTTGACGGCCGGCGGCTTCTGCAGGCGGGCGAACTGCTGCAGGCGCTCGAACTGGTTCATGCGCATGGGCAGCGGGTTGGTGCCGGTGCCGAGGCGGGTACCGTCGGTACGGCTGAAGCGGTCTGCTTTGGAGGCCATGCCCATCTGTTCCATCAGCGTGAGGCCGGCGTTGGGAACCATCATCAAGGCGTCTTTTTCCGAGGGGTCCATGGTCATGCGGTATTCGCCGGTCATGGTGGGGTCAACGAATTCGATGATGATGTCCGAGCCGATGCCCTCAATCCAGCGGTAGCGCCACTTTTCGAACGGATAGGTGGAGGTTGTGCCGCCGCCTTCTTCGAAGGGACGTTCGTAGGTGCCGCCGGAGGGGTGGGATTCGTTTTCGTCGGGTGGGCCGAAGGTGATGTAGATGCGGCCGCGGTCGGTCTTCCACCCGGGGATACCGGAGGCGTACCGCTCGTTGGCGTAGGCCACGCGGCGGTAGTGTTCTTCTTTGAACTCATTTTCCTGGGTGTCGGGGGTGGGGTCGCGGCGCAGCCAGAACTGTTCGATGAACTGTTCGCGTTCTTCGTCGGTGGACATGCGCTTGAAAGCGGTGCGTTCTTCATCGGTGATGATGTACAGCACGTCTTCGTTGAGCCACTTGCGATAGGGGCCTTCCAACTCCTTGCGGAGTTTTTCTTCGCGGCGCTTGCGCTCCTTCTCCGAGAGCGGTTTGGCCACTGTTTCGCGAGGCCCCTCGTCCTTGCCTTTTTTCTCGGCGGCGTAAGCCGGCAGAGCAAGCAGCGAGGATCCGAGAATCACGCCCGGGATTAGCAGAGATCGGCGCAGTTTCATAAGAAAGTACCTACCGCGTGGCTAGAGCTTCCCACGCTACATCTGATTCTAGCACCGAATGAGCCGTCGTCAAGGAGCCGAAAAGTAAACTTATCTCCCTTGAAATGTGTAGGTTGGACGGAAAAGTGTGAATTCCAGGCACGGCTGGTGCCACGCCGTCACAGCTGGTCGTCGCGTTTGCGGGCGCGGGCCGTATGGTAGGCGCTGGCGTAGTAGAGCAGCGGGGCGCCTTCCTGCCACTCGGTCCGCAGGACTTCACCGAGGATGATGGTGTGGTCGCCGGCGGCGATGGTCTGGCGGGTGGCACATTCAAAACGGGCCAGCGCGCCGGCCAGAAGCGGCACGCCCGTGGCGCCGGGATGCCAGTCGATACCGACGAACCGGTCGAGCCCGCGTTCGGCGAATCGGACCGAAAGGGCTTCCTGATCCTCGGCGAGAATATTGACGCCGAAATGGGTGGCTTGTTCGAAGTGTCGCAGGACATTGGCACGGTGGTCGACGCAGATGAGAATCAGCGGCGGCTCCATGGAAACACTGGTAAACGAGTTGGCGGTGAAGCCGTGCGGGGTGCCGTCGGCGGCAAGCGCCGTCGATACCGTAATGCCGGTGGCAAAGCGCGCGCAGGCGCGGCGAAATCGGACTGGGTCGAATGGTTCGTGCATGGGCTGCTTGACAGGACCGTAAGCCTAATCTTATCATTGGTTTTCAGCTTGCGCGCAGGAGGCGGGGATGATCAAACTCGACATCATCAATGAAGTCGTAAATCGCACCGGCATCACGAAGACCAAAGCCGAGATGGCGGTGGAAACCGTCTTTGAGAGCATGAAACAGGCTCTGGCCAACGGCGACCGGATTGAATTGCGTGGTTTTGGCATCTTCAATGTCCGGCCGCGGAAAACCGGGATCGGCCGCAATCCGCGCACCGGCGCCGAGGTGGCCATTCCGCCCGGGAAAGCCGTGCGGTTTAAACCTGGGAAAGAACTTCAGCAGCTGCATTAATGGGACCGGAGATGGACGCCCGGTGGCAGCGTCCGCGGTCCGGGCAGCGGTGGTGGCTGCATGGGCTCCTATTGCTGTTGACCGTGGTGACGACGACGATTGTCGGTGCGCGGCTCGACGCGAATTTTCAAGCCAACCGGCCTGCTTTCGTCATTGACGAGGACTTCTCCTATTTTCTGGAGATCTGGCGGAACCCGGGCATACTCACCGCCGGCCTGCCCTTTTCGCTGACCCTGCTCACCATACTTCTGGCCCATGAACTGGGCCACTTCTGGGCCTGCCAGTTTCACCGGATCGACGCTTCGCTGCCGTATTTTCTCCCCGCTCCGACACTGATTGGAACCTTCGGCGCGTTCATCCGCATACGCGCACCCATCTTCTCCCGCCGCGAACTATTCGACGTGGGCGTAGCTGGTCCCATTGCCGGATTCGCCTTCCTGTTGCCGGCGCTGGGCGTCGGCCTGGCGTACTCAAAAGTGGTACCCGGCATAGCCGAACAGGGCGATCTGGTCTTCGGGTCGCCGCTCCTGCTGTGGCTTGCCTCGCACCTGATATTCCCCGGCGTCGACGCTGCCGACCTCTATCTCCATCCGGTGGCCCGCGCCGCCTGGGTGGGGCTGCTGGCCACGGCGTTGAACCTGCTCCCGATCGGCCAACTCGATGGCGGCCACATTCTATACGCCTTTTTCGGGCGGCAACACCGGCGCCTGTCGCAGATCTTCGCCATCCTCCTGGCCGCCGTAGGGGTGATTTTCGGCTGGCTGGGGTGGATACTGTGGGCGGGGTTCTTCCTCTGGACCGGATTGCGCCATCCGCCGATAGTGGATGAGAGCCCGGTGGGCGGAGGGCGAGTCCGCGTCGCGGTCATCGCCATCGCCATCCTGGCACTCTCCTTCACGCCGGTACCGGTTCGCGGATCGATTTATCTATGACGCGCCTATGAAGATTTCGGCCACCATCATCACCTACAACGAGGAACGCAACATCGCCCGGGCGATCGAGAGCCTCCGTTGCGCCGATGAAATTCTGGTGGTCGACAGCGGCTCCAGCGACCGCACCGTGGAGATCGCCGAAAAGCTCGGCGCCCGCGTGCTGGACCGCAACTGGATCGGCTACGCCGATCAGAAGAACTGGGCCGCCGAACAGGCCAAGCATGACTGGATTCTCTCTCTAGACGCCGATGAAGCGGTGAGCGAGATGCTGGAAGCCGAGATCTGGCAGTTGAAGAAGAACGGTCCCACCGCCGACGCCTACACCATGCCGCGCCTGGCGCAATATCTGGGCCGGTGGATCCTCCATTCCGGCTGGTATCCGGACCGCAAAATTCGCCTTTATGACCGCCGCGGCGCGCAGTGGGAGGGCAAGTTCGTCCATGAAGGCCTGGCCGTAAAGGGGAAGGTGGCCGAGTTCGAAGGACCGCTGCTCCATTTCACCTGCCAGTCGCTCTCCGAACACCTGCGGACCATGGATCGCTATACCACCCTGGCCGCCGAACAGATGGTGGAGCGCCGGGCGAAAATCTCCCTCTGGCAGCTGTTTTTCAAGCCATGGTGGGAGTTCAACCGGACTTACTTCCTGAAACGCGGTTTTCAGGACGGCGCCGAGGGCCTGGCCATCGCCTGGATGGGTTCCCTTTACGTCTTTCTGAAATACGCCAAGGCGCGCTATATGCTGCCCGGCCGGCAGTGATAGCATAGGCAAAGTCTATGCAAAGCCGTCGTGTTTTCCTCTCCTCCGCCGCGGGCGCGGCCCTTTCCGCCGCCGTGAAGCCGGACAAGAATTTTAAGGGCGTCATCATCGGCGCGCAGACCTACAGCCTGCGCGATCGCGACGTCAACGGTTGCCTCGCCGCGCTTCAGGAATTGAAGATCGACACCGTGGAAATGTTCAGCGGCCACGCCGAGCCCGCCTTCAAGCGCGGCACGCCCCGCGAAGAGGTCCGCCAGTGGCGGCTTACGGTGCCCATCACCCACTTCAAGGACATCCGCAAAAAGTACAACGACGCCGGCGTCACCATCCACGCCTACAACTACAGCTTCCGCGAGGACTATACTGACCAGGAAATCGCCCGCGGATTTGAATTCGCCGACGCCCTGGGCGCCAAGATCATCACCGCCTCCTCCAACGTCTCCACCGCCAAAAAGGTGGACCCGTTCGCCAAGAAAGCCAAAATCCGCGTCGGCATGCACAACCATTCCCGCATCGTCGCCAACGAGTTTGCCACGCCCGAGGACTTCCTTTCGGCCATGAAAGGCATGAGCAAGTACATCTGCATCAACCTCGACATTGGCCACTTCGTCGCCGCCAACTTTGAGCCAGTGAAGTTCATGGAAGAGTGGCACTCGCGTATCGTCACGCTCCACATCAAGGACCGGAAGAAGAACCAGGGCGCCAATCTGCCCTTCGGCGAAGGCGACACGCCCATCAAGGACGTGCTCAGCTGGCTGAAGACCAACCGCATCGCCATCCCCGCCAACATTGAGTACGAGTACAAGGGCGCCGACACCGTGGCCGAAATTCGTAAGTGCGTGGATTATTGCCGCAAAATCGTCGCCTGATTCTCCGCTACCATTTAAGGAGCAGTGAATCGACGAGTCTTCCTGATGGGCCTGCCCGCGGCTGCGCTTTCCGCCTTCGGGTACGCCAGATACATTGAACCCGCGTGGCTGGAGACGACCGTGAAAACCGTCGTCACCGGCCGCCGGTTGCGCCGTCCGCTGCGCCTGGCCCATCTCTCCGACCTTCACGCCTCCACCGTCATCCCGCATTCCTTTATCGAAGAGGCCTTCCTCCGCACCCTGGCCCTGCAGCCGGACCTGATCTGTATCACCGGCGATTTCGTCACCACCGATACCGATTTCGACGCCAAACGCTACGAAACGTCGCTGCAGATGCTGACGGCCAAAGTGCCGGTTTACGCGGTGTTGGGCAATCACGATGGCGGCGAATGGGCCGCCCGCGCCGGTTGGTTCTCCACGCCCGCCTTTGTCCGCGACATGGTGACCCGGGGCGGCGTGACCGTGCTCTACAACGAATCGCGCCGGGTGGAGATCGACGGCATGGGGTTGTGGCTCACCGGGGTAGGGGACTGGTGGTCGGACGAGTTGCGGGCGCCCCTGGCGTTTCGCCTGGTGGCCGAGGATGGCGCCCCGGTGATCGTGTTGAACCATAATCCGGACGGCAAGGAGGATTGCGATCCCTTCCGCTGGGACCTCATGCTGTGCGGCCATACCCACGGCGGGCAGTTGATTGTCCCGTTCTACGGGACGCCCTTCGCCCCGGTGATCGACAAACGTTACGTCCACGGGCTGAACCCGTATCGCGACCGTTGGATCCACACCACCCGCGGCGTGGGCAACGTGGCCGGCCTGCGCGTGAACTGCCGTCCGGAGTTGAGCCTCCTGCTGGTTTCCTGATGCGCCGCTACACCGTTGCCGCCGCCGTCGCGCTGGCCGCCTTCGCCGGGTGGGCCTACCACCGTGCCAACCAGGCCGAAAAGGATGCCCGCGCCGAGGTGCGCGCCTCCGGCGAGTTGTCGTTCACCGAGCAGGTGTTGAGCGACCCGCCGCCGGCCGGTTGGGAGACGCTGGCCAGCCCGGCCGATTACCGCGACGCCGCCGTCTGGAACGGCAACCTTTATGTCGCCGGCGCCAACGCGCTGTTTCTATACGATAGCGCCGGCACGCTCACCGCCACCTGGCGCGCCGGGATGGAACTGCCGCCCGCCCCGCTCGTCTCACTCGCCGTGGGGGAGGAGTTGTGGATCGCTACCGAAGGCGAAGGGGCCCTTTCCTTTGACGGCGCCCGCTTCCGCCGCATCCTGCCGGCCGCCCGCGGAGCGCGGAAACTGCGCGCCATCCTCCCGCTTTCCACCGGCGGCGTGCTGCTGGGGACGGCCGAATTGGGTGTGGTCCGCTACGATGGCACCCGCCTGCGCCCGTTCCATCCGTCGCTCGCCGCCCTCGCCGTCACCGCGCTCGCCGGGGCCGAGGACGACCTGTGGGTCGGCACCCGCGACGGCGGCGTCTTCCATCTCCGCGCCGGGCACGCCGAACGGTTTGCCGAGGCGGAGGGGTTGCCGGACAAGGCCGTCCACTCGCTCGCCGCGCAGGGCGATCGCGCCTGGGTCGGCACCTCTACCGGCATCGCCGCTTTCCGTGCCGGGCGGTTTGAACGGGTGCTGGCCAGCGGCTTGCTCGCCAAGTCGATTGCCGCCGTGGGCGAAGAGATCGCCGTGGGAACCCTGGCTGACGGATGGCTGCGTATCCCGGTCGATGGCCGTGCCGCGCGCCGGTCACGCGCCGAAGTGGGCGAGGGCGGGGAAGTGCGGCGCGTCTTCCCGGTAGGTGCCGATCTCTATGTCCTCCGCCCCGCCGGGTTGCAGGTCCTGCGCGATGGCCGCCTGGCCCAGGCGATCGCCGGTGGCACCGCCCTGCTCACCCACGGCAACATCAGCGCGCTGGCCGCCGACGCCTCCGGCCGCCTTTGGGTCGGCTATTTTGACCGCGGCATGGATATTGTTGATACGCCTCGCAAGCGGATTACGCCTGTAGAGGATGAGCGGATCTTCTGCGTGAATCGCATCGTACGTTCCAGTGACGGACAACAGATGGCGGTAGCCACGGCCAATGGCCTCGTCTTTTTCGACGCCGCCGGCCAGCAGCGTCAGGTGCTGACGCGCGCCGATGGCCTCATCGCCTCCCACGTTACCGATGTCACGCAGCGCGGGAACCACTGGGTGGCCGCTACACCCGCCGGATTGACCTTCCTGGATGGCGGCATGCGCAGCGTCTATGCCTTCCATGGCCTGGTGAACAACCACGTCTATACCGTCGCCGCCGCCGGCGATACCCTCATGGCCGGCACCCTGGGCGGCGCCTCCCTGCTGCAGCGGGAAAGCGTCAAGGCCAGCTTTACCACCGCCAACTCAGCACTGAAGACGAACTGGATCACGGCGCTGGTCCCGCGTGGCGGCGAATGGTTCGCGGGAACCTATGGCGGCGGCGTCCAACGGCTCGATGCGGCCGGCGTCTGGCGCCAGTTCGATTCCATGCCCGCCAACGCCGTTGTGAATCCGAACGCCATGGCCGCCACGCCGCGCGCCGTTTATGCCGGAACGCTCGAGCACGGACTGCTGGTTTGGGAGGAGCAACGCCAGGCCTGGCGCTCCATCCGCGCCGGTTTGCCGTCTTCGAATGTCACGGCGATCCTCTATCATGAGAACAAGCTCTACCTGGGCACCGACAATGGATTGATCGTGGTGCCGGAGAGCGTTTTGGGGCTTTGATGCTGCTTAGAATTCTGTGCGCGCTCGCTATGGCGAGCGGATTGTTTGCCGACGCGGGGACGCTGATTCCGAATACGAAGCAGGCGCCGGACCCGGCGATTCTCTCCATGGAGGAGATGGCCATCGATATCTATATCGACGGCAGCAATGCCCGTGTCCTGATGCGCCAGATCTTTGCCAGCCACGTCGCCGGCGTCTCCGAGGGCAACTACGTCTTCTCGCTCCCCGGCGGCGCCCTGGTCTCCGATTTCGCCGTCTGGGACGGCACCGTCCGCATCCCCGGCGTCATTCTGGAACGGAAACGAGCCCAGGAACTCTACGAAAACATCCGCCTGCAGGCCATCGATCCCGGCCTGCTCCAGATGGGCGAGTCCGACGATGCCGCCGGCCGCCGCACCTCCGTCTTCAGCGCCAAGGTGGTCCCCATACCCGCCTTCGGCACCAAACGGGTGGAACTGGAGTATCACCAGCGCCTGCCGCTGGAGAATCTGGTCTCCTACCTGGCAATTCCGCTGAAGCCGGAGGTCTACCGCCAGCAGACCGTGGGCCGGCTTTGGATCACCGTACACGCCCAGTCGGCCCACAATATCGAAGCCTTTGATGTGACCGGCAAGAGCTATCCGCTCCAGGTTCATGAGAAGACGGCGAACAAAGTGCGCGCCTCGCTCGATGTTCGCAACTTCGTGTTGAGCGAGGATTTTGCCATCACGCTTCGCCGCGCCGCCCCCCGTGCGGCCGCCCTTTCGGTCAGCGCACAGCGGGAGGCGACGAACGAACCCGGCTACTTTGAAGCCTCGCTGGTACTGCCCCCGGACCCGCCTGCGCAGAGTGGCCCGCCCCGCCGCGTGGTTGCCCTCTTTGACGCTTCGCTCTCCATGCAGTGGGACAAGTTGGAACGCTCCTACGCTGCGCTGGCCAAACTCCTCACCGGCCTCCGCCCCGAGGATCAGTTCGACCTCTTCGTCTTCAACTCCGCCATCACCCGCTACGGCACCGGCCCCGCGCCGGGCGGTTCGGCCGAGGCCGAAAAGGCCCTGGCCTGGCTCAAGGAACAGCCGCTGCGCGGCGCCACCAACCTCTCCGCGGCTCTCGATGCCGCGCTTGGCGCCGTGAATACGGAGAACACCGCCCTTGTCCTCTTCACTGACGGCGGCGCCTCCGATGGCGAAATCCGCAGCGGCAAGATCGCCGATGCCTATGCGAAAAAGTGGGCCGCTTCCCGCAAACCCCGCACCTTCGTCTTCGCTGCCGGCGACGACGCCAATGTGAACCTGCTCCGCGCCCTCGCCCGTAACGATGGTGTCCTGGAAACCATCAACTCCACGGAGACCCCCGACTTCAAAATCAACGCCTTCCTCTCCAAGTTGCAGCGCCGCCCGGTGCCGGGCTTGGCGCTGGCCGCCGACGCCAACCTGACCGATGTCTATCCGCTCCAGGAGCAGACCTATGGCGGTGCCGAAGCCGCCTGGGTGGGCCGCTATACCCGTCCGGCCAGCACCACCTTCCGCGCCGGCCCCGCCCAACTCGCCGTTTCGCTCCCCGCCCAGGAAACCGCCCATCCGCAACTGCCCCGTACCTGGGCCAAGGCCCGCGTCGACGCCCTCCTTGAAAAGATCGAACGCGACGGCGAAGACCGCGCCACCATCGACGAGATCATCCGCCTCTCCCGCAAATACAAGTTCGTCACCCCCTATACCTCCTTCCTCGCCGCGCCCCGCGCACTCCTCCGGCCCCGCCTCATCCGCCCCGGTGACCCCGTGCTCCGCGTCCGCACCGACAAGTTGATCTCCTCGGTCGTCGCCGTCTTCCCCTTCGGCCTCGTCAAACCGCTCAAGTTCCTGCCGGGCGAGGATATCTGGCAGACCCGCTTCCTCGCCCCGGTCGATATGGCCGACGGCACCCACAACGTCAATCTCGTCCTTCGCGACCGCAACGGCAATACCTATAAGGAAACCCGCACCTTCGTCATCGCCAGCAAACCACCCATTGTCCGCTCCCGCCTGGACAAGAAGAGTTACCGCGCCGGAGAGTCCATCCTGCTGCGCGCCTCCGCCTCGGCCACCACCCGCACCGTTTCGGCGCGGATGTACGGCGTTGCCCCGGTGGCGCTGCGGTGGGACTCCAAGTCGCTCTCCAACGTCGGCCGCCTCACGCTGCCTCGCGACATCGCCCCCGGCCGCTACACCATCACCGTCACCGCCGAAGACATGGCCCACAATATCGGTACAGAGGAGGTTGCACTCGATGTACTCCCGTAAACTCCTCATCGCCGCCGGACTCGCCGTCACCGTCGCCGCGGACTTACCGGAATGGATCTCCACCGTCGAGGTGCGCCACAAACTGGAAGAGGTCTTCTACAAGACCGTCACCTTCGGCGCCAACACCATCTCCTGGCGCCGTGCCCCGAAGGAAACCGTCCCCGCCCTCTCCCAGCAGATCCAGCAATCCCCGGCCGACGCCCAACTCTACTACCTGCGCGCCCGGGAAGCCGAGGCCCAACTCGATTTCGCCACCGCCGAGGCCGACTGGACCAAGTACGCCCAAATCGCTCCCTCCCGCGCCGCCGCCTGGCGCGAAAAGGCCGATTTCCACCATCGCCGCGCCGAACCCGAAAAAGAACTGGCCGCGCTGCTGGAATCCGCCAAATTCCCCGCCGCCGGCGCCGAAATCTATCGCCCCGTCCGCGCCCAGCAGGCCTGGATCGCGCTCGACCGCGCCGCCCGCCTTGTCCCCGATCATCTCCTGAACGACGATCGCGCCCTCGATGTCCTCCGCGCCCGCGAAACCCGCTACCCCAACGAGTTTGACTCCTATTCGCAGCAGGCCTCCTGGCTCATCGAGCGCAAACGCTGGGCCGACGCCGAAGCCCTCATTGGCCGCTACCAGCGCGTCCGTCCCAACGACGAAACCTGGCCACTCCAACTCCGCGCCTCCATCGAACGCGGTCGCAACGGCGCCCCCGCCGCCATCGCGCTCTACGATCGTGCCTTCCGGCCCGATTGGCCGGAGTCGCTGCTCGGCGAATACTTCCGCCTGCTCGATGAGTCCGGCACCCGCCGTCAGTTTGTCGCCGCAACGCGCCAGCGCCATGCCGCTGACCCGGCCGCCATCGACCCCGCCGCCCGCCTCTTCCACCACTACCGCCTGGCCGGCGACGCCGCCGGCGCACAGCGCGTCCTCCACGAACTCAATAAAGCCCGCGGCGCCCGCTGGACCCCCGCCGAACAACTCCTGGTCGCCGGTTTCTATGCCAGTGTCCAGAACCTGGAAGAAGCCGCCCGCCGCTACCACGCCGCCTATCAGTCCAACGATGCCGCCGCCAGCGAACAGGGCCTCGCTTCGCTCATTCAACTGCTGGTCCAGAACGCCGCCCAACCCTTCCGCTACGGCGGCGGCGACCTCTCCTTCTATCGCGACATCGCCACGCTCGATTCCAACCCCGGCTTCTGGAACGGCATTGTCTCCCTGGTGCTGAACGGGCAGTCTCCGTCGTCGGAACTCGGCCAGCAGGAACGCAAGGCGATTCCCTACTTCCACCGCGCCGCCGCCGCCGAACTGCTTCGCGTTTTTGACGCGCGCTTTGCCGCCTCCGCCCGCCGCGCCGCGCTCCATGCCCAGGTGATCGAGGCCTCCGCGCTCCACGCCGAATCGGACCGCGTTGTGCGGTTGGGCACGGCTTTCCTCGCCGCCTTCCCCGATACCCAGGAACGCCCCCGCATCGCTCTGCTCACCGCCGATGCCCACGCCAGGCTCAATCAGACGCAGTTGGAGTTCGCCCTCTATGACGCGCTGCTCAACGAACTCGCCGCCAAGGCCGGCCGCGTCCCCATCGGCGAAAACGCCTCCGCCGTCCGCAATGCCGAGTACCCCCGCGTGCTCGATCGCTATATCGCCCGCCTGGTTTCCATGCGCCAACCCGCTCAGGCGCTGGCCCTCTACCGCCGCGAAATCGATCGCAATCCGAACGATCCCGGCCTCTACGAACGCCTGGCCGCCTTCCTGGAACAGAACAAAATGACCGGCGAGATCGAAGCTACCTACCGCCGCGCAATTCAGCAGTTCCCCGATAAGAGTTGGTCCCACAAACTTGCCCGCTTCTTCCTTCGCCAGAAGATGAACGCGCAGTATGACCAGTTCACCCGCGAAGTGGCCGCCGCCTTCAGCGGCACCGAACTCGCTCAGTATCTCTCGGTCTCCCAGCAGGGCGGCGCGCTCGATCCGGTGCTCTATCGCCAGGTCAATCTCTACGCCTACCGCCGCTTCCCCCACCATCTGCCGTTCGTGCAGAACCTGCTGGCCGCCTACGCCAATCGCGCCACCCCCGATCCGGCGGAATGGGAACGGCTCCTGCGCGCCAACTGGATCTACGACGAAGGCCTCCGCAGCCGCTTCTTCCAGCACCTGTCCACCTCCAAGAAACTTGACGCCGAACTCGCCGCCCTCCAGCAGCAGACCGCCGGCAATCCCGCCGCCGCGCTCTGGGTGGCCGAAGCCGAGTCCTGGAAAGGCCACTTTGAGGCCGCCGCCCCGCTGCTAAAGGCCGTCGCCGCCGAGTTTCCCGCCGATACGGCGCTGGTCGCCCGCGCTGCCTCCGTCCACCGCTCCCTGCAGCAAGTGGATACCGCCATTCAACTGGAGGAGACCCTCGCCAAGGCCCATCCCACTGACGCCGCCATCCTCACTCGCCTCGGGGAAATGCAGGCCGACCGCGAACGCTACGACCTGGCCGGCGCCTACTGGAACCGCATCATCACCGCCGCCCCGGGCCGT
Source organism: uncultured Solibacteraceae bacterium (assembly GCA_964430625.1). GTDB lineage: Bacteria > Acidobacteriota > Terriglobia > Bryobacterales > Bryobacteraceae. The sequence continues at coordinate 42,966 of CAYSFR010000038.1, read as the reverse complement.
GCCGCCAACTACCTGGAAGCCGCCACGCTCCACTGGGACTACTACCGCTATGACGAAGCGCTCGCCCGCATCGAAGAGGGCCGCCGCCGTCTGAACTCGCCCCGCCTGTTCGCCTTTGAAGCCGGCGCCATTCGCGAAAACCAGGGCAACCTGGCCGCCGCCGCCCGCGAATATGTGAGCGGCGCCATGGAAGATGGGCCGGAATCCAACGCCCGCCAGCGCCTCATCAAAGTGGCCACCCGCCCCGCCTGGCGCCAACCCGTTGACGCCGCCATCACCACCGCCGGGAACAACGCCAAAACCCTCGCCCTCCGCGTCGCCCTGCTGGAATCGCAGTCCCGCCGCCAGGACCTGGAAAACCTCCTCTCCCAGGCTGCCGCCGGCGCCGATGCCGACCTGCTCGTCGAAATCCGCCAGCACGCCCAGCGCTCCGGCCTCGTCAACGTGGAGCGGCGCGTCATGGACCGCCAATACTCGCTCGCCGACCATCCGGCCGCCAAAATGGCCGCGCTCGCCGAACGCCTGCGCTTTGAAGAGTCCGCCAACTCCAGTGCCGCCGCCGCTCAGGCCGCCGACACCCTGCTGCGCGAAAATCCCCGCTCGGTTGGCGCCATCCGTACCGCTGTCAATTACTACTGGCGCTCCGGCCAGCGCTCCCGCGCCGCCGATGTCCTCCTGGCCTCGGCCCCGAATGCCTATCCGGACCTCCAACGCCAGTTCCGCCTGGAAGCCATCCGCAAACTCGCCGATGCCGGCGATTACGCCCGCGCCCACCGCGAGGCCGCCACTCTTCTCAACGCCAATCCGCTCGACGAACAGGTGATCGCCCTGAAGGCCGACGCCTTCGCCCGCGCCAAGGACGATGCGGCGCTCAGTACGTTCTACAAGGACACCCTCGCCGCGTTCCAGAAGGCCAATCGCCCCACCGCCGCCATTCGCCGCGCCTGGATCCCCGCCCTGATCCGCCTGAACGACAATAACGGCGCCGCCGACCAGTACATTGAACTCCTCAAACAGTTCTCCGAGGATGAGTACCTGCAGCGCGAAGCCGCCCGCTTTGCCGCCTCCAGCGGACAGCGCGACCGTATTACCGCCTACTTCGCCAAGGCCGAAACCGACTCCCCGCGCGATGCCCGCTGGCCCATCGTCCGCGCCCGCCTGGAAAATGAGTTCGGCGATTTCAACGCTGCCCTCGCCGCCTGGGGCCGCGCCGTCGCCCTCCGCCCGGAACGCGTCGACCTCCTCACCAGCCGCGCCCGCCTGGAAGAGCGCCTCTCCCAGTTCGATAAGGCCGCTGTCTCCTACCGCAAACTCTACGACATCAGCTTCAAGAACCCCTCGTGGCTGGAAGAAGGCGCGCGCGTCCTGGCCCGCCAGAATAAGCCCGACGAGGCGCTCAAGTGGCTGCGCGAAGCCTACAATCCGCCTTCGGCCAACAACAGCCTCGCTATCGCCGGCCGCCTGCTGGAGTGGGGCGCCGTCGACCAGGCCCGCTCGGAACTCACCCAGGCGCTCGCCACCGCCAACGCCACCACCCCCATCGACACGGTGGCCGCCCAGTTCGCCCGCGTTGCCACCCGCCTCCGCCAACTCGACGCCATCGCCCCTGCGCTCAACGCCAAAACGGCCGGCATGACGCCGGAACGGATCGGCCAATTCCGCCAGCGCTGGCTCTCGGCCGCCGCCGAAACCGCCGCCGCCCTATATACCCCCGAGGAAAAACAGCGCTTCGGCCTCTGGCTGGAGGCCCAGCGCGCCACCGCCGGCGCCGATACTGTCGCCAACGCCGCCCTCCAGGCCGGCCTCGCCGACCTCGCCGCCAAAACCTACGCCCAGGCCCTCATGGCCGCCCCGGCCGGCGACACCGCGTCCAACTACCTCGAACAACTCGTCCGCCTGCAGACCCAGCGCCAGCAGTTCGGCGAACTCGGCCGCCAGATTGAGGCCTACCACCGCGCCGCCCCCAATAATGACGAGAAGTCCGGCCTGCTCCGCCGCGCGCAGCGCGCCTTCTACGCCGCCGGCGACGACGCCGGGGAACTTCGCATGTTGAGTGCCCTCAGCGCTGCCGGATCCACCAGCGAAGAGGAACTCCAGCGGCTCTTCGAACTCACCACCCGCCGCGCTCCCGCCACCATCACCGCCCGCCAGGCGCAGGATCCGGTCTTCATGGATTCGCTGGCCAACTACGCCCTTCGCTCCGGCAAAGCGCCCATCGCCATCCAGGCCATCTCCAACCGCCGCTCCCCGCTCTGGCAGAACGCCGTGCGCGCCGTCACCGGACTCTATTTCAACGAGAACACGCCCACCGTCCGCAAAGCGTTCCTCGATTCACTCGGGCCCGAACGGATCGGCGACAAACTCGCCCTGGCCGGCAACCGTGACTCCACTCTCACCGGCGACCTCTGGTTCTACTACGCCGGCCGCTACGGCGCCTGGCTCCAACTCGCCCAGGACGCCAACTCCCCCCACTACCTCGCCGCCCTCATCGAGCGCCGCTCCAACTCCGCCGCCGCCTACTTCGACCTCGCCGAAGAGTCCGGCGGCGCTACCGCCGAACAGGCCTATCGCACCGCGCTCATCCTCGACTCCCATCAACCGGCCGTCTACTCCCGCCTCGCCTCGCTCGCCCTGGCCAAAGGCGACCGCACCGCCGCCGTCTCCCTCTGGCGCCAGACCATCGAAGAGCTGAACTGGTACCAGGAGAACCGCCGCGTCCAGCAGTGGTTCTGGCCGGAAGCCACCCGCGCCATCCGCGAAGCCGCCGCCGCCGGGTTCCGCGACGAACTCCGCGATCCAGTCGATAGCCTCATCCGCGCCTACGTCAAACGCAACGGCAACTACCGCGTCCGCGAACTCCTGGAGGGTGCGCTCCTCCTTTCCGCCGATCCCGCCGCCGGCGTGCAGTGGATCTCCCGGATCTCCCGGTCCGCCGCCGACCCGGCCGCCTTCCTCGCCCAGATCAACAACGAATCCTGGCTCCCCGAATCGGGCCGCGAATCGCTGCTGAAGCTCCAAATGGATCTCGCCATCGACAACTTCAGCCGCGCCACCGGCGACAATCGCGAAATGGCCCGCGAAGCCGTCGATTCCGCGCGGGTCCGTTACGCGTCCTATCTGGTTACGCACAACCGCGCCGCTCTCGCCCGGCCCGTTGTCGACGCCCTTCTTGCCAACCCGGACCTGCGCGGCCGCTACGACATCGTCGAGATCCGTCTGCTGCTCGCCATCGCCGAACAGCGCGTCGACGCCATCCTTGCGGACCTCCCCAGCGACCCGGAAATGCTCCGCAATCTCGGGAACTCGCTCCGCCGCGCCGGCCACGCCCTCCCGGCCCGTGCCCTGTTCACCGCGTCGTATGAAATCGACCTCCGCAATGGCAATGTCGATAGCGCCATCCCCGGTCTCGCCGCCCTCTACATCGAAGCCGGCACCCCGGAAAAGGCCATCCCGCTCTTCGACGTCTACGTCATGCAGTCGGACGTGCCCTTCGCCCGCCACCAGACCGCCGGCGACGTCTTCCTCCGCAACAAGCGCAAGGCCGAAGCCGTCCGCTATCTGGAGCCGCTCGTCGCCGCCGAACCCTGGAACCGGACGGCGCGCGTCCTGCTCGCCGAGGCCCGCGATGACGATGGTGCTCTGGCCACCCTCTCCGCCGATAAAGAGTTGAGCTACAACGACCGTCTTCGTGCCGCCCAGTGGATCGGCGCCAACCGGCCCAAGGCCATCCAATCGGGCTCCGGTGAACTCGACCTGCTCGCCGCCAACACCGCCGCACCCACCGCCGCTGAACAGCCGCTCTGGGCCGCCGCCCGCCGCACCGCCGCCGCGGCCGCCAAGGATGCCGCCACCAAAATCCGCCTCCTCCGCGGCGTCCTAGCCATCGCTCCCACCGACGATGCCTCCGTCCTCGTCCTATTCCGCACCCTTCTGCAGTCCGGCCGCCCCCGCGAAGCCAGTTCCGCCATCGAGGATCGCCAGCAGGTCCTCGTCGAACCCGAAGATCGCGCCCGCCAGGCCGATGCCTACGTTCGCATCGGGCAACTCCAACGCGCCATCGGCATCTTTGAGTCCGTGGTCGAGAGCGGTACCCCCGAGCAGAACCGCCGCTGGCGCAACGCCATCGCCGCCGTCACCGCCCAGGCCGCCCGCGACGAGGAAAACCAGGCCCGCCGCCCTGTCATCGGCGAAGAGCTCGAACAAAGGTCGATCGTCAAACCCAGAGTCCTCGCCCCGCAAGGAGGTGCCCGATGAACCGCCGTTATCTCTTCCTGATGCCCGTCATCGGTGCCGCTGCCTGGCTCGTCGCCCAGAACGCCACGCCGCCTGCCTCCCCGCTGCCCCACTTCCCGCCCGGCGCCATGCTCTCGCTCGACGCCCGCGACTTCGGCCAACTGCTTCGCCAGTGGAACGCCTCGCAGGCCAAACGGGACTGGCTGGCCGGCGACGCCTACCGCCAGTTTGCCGTCTCCCGCCTCGCCCAGCGCCTCCAGGAGGCCCAGCAGGAGTTCGCCGACGCCGGGAAAGCCCCCATCGACATGACCCTCGTCGAGCAACTCGCCGGGGACCGCGCCGCCCTCGCCCTCTATAACCCCGGCGACCTGGAGTTCCTCCTCGTCACCCGCATGACCGAGGCCCGTTTCGCCGCCTCGCTCCTGGGCCGCCAGCGCGCCTCGATTTCCCCGCGCAACGCCGGCGGCACGCCCTACTACGTCGCCACCAACGCCGCCTCCCGCCGCGTCGTCGCCTTCTCCATCCGCGGAGAATGGCTCATCGTCGGCACCACCGAAGCCCTCGTCGCCCAGTGCCTCCAGCGCATGGCCGCCAATACCGCCAACGGCCTCACCGCCGAAGACTGGTACTCCCGCGCTGCCGCCGCCGCCGGCGCTCCCGGCGAACTCCGCATGGCCGCCAACCTCGACGCCCTCTACCGCTCCCCCCACTTCCGCAGCTACTGGGTCCATCGCAACCGCGTCGAACTGGAGCCGTTCCTTGCCTCCATGAGCGACCTCGACCGCCAGGGCAATACCTGGACCGAGCGCCGCGTCCTCATCCGCAAACAGCCCGCCATCCCCACTCCGGTCAACGCCGCCAACTGGCAGCCGTTGCTGAACTCGGTCCCCGCCACCGCCGGCCTCTACCGCGCCTGGCTCCAACCGGAACCGCGCTTTGCTGCCGCGCTACTCCTCCAGAAGTTCTTCGATCCCACACCGGGCTCCGGCCCGGCCTCGGAGTCCGCCCCGCAGATCGCCGAAGCCGGCGAAGCGGGCGGCGAAACCGATTGGGAGGACCGTATCGACGAAGCCCCCTTCGTCCCCGGTGACACCCGTCCCGATGCCGCCCGCCTGGCCGCCTACCTAGCCCGCGCCCAACTCACCGGCCTCGCCCACGTCCAGGGCACTCGCGATAGCGCCGACGCCGTCTGGGTCCTCCAGGACACCGGCCTTGTCCTCACCCGCAATGGCAACTGGAATGCCGCCGAAGTCCAGGCCGAACTCGCCCTGCTCGGCGCCGCCCCCATTCAGACCGCCGTCGACGGCAACCGCCTCTTCATCGCCAATTCGCCCGCCTTCCTGGCCGCCATGCGCGGCGCCAACGCCAATCCGGCGCCCGCCGCCAATGTCCGTTTCGTCGGCGGCTTCCGCCATACGAGTGAGCGCGCCCGCTTCTCCCGCTGGATGGACCGCATCGGCCAGCCCACTTACACGCCGCCGCCCCAGGGCCAGCAGCGCGAACCGGAGTTCCTCACCGGCGTCGTCGGCAGCCTGTCGAACTCCCTTCGCGGCGTCGCCGAACATTCGGTGGCCACCGCCGATACCGGCGACCGGCTCTCCCAAACCATCACCTACCGCATGCAGTGATGCTCACCCGCCGCTCGCTCCTCGCCGCGCTCGCCGCCCCGCTTCCGCCGCCCGGCCGGATCGTGCTCCATATCCCCAGCCGCCAGTTCCTCCGCACCGATTGGAGCGGCGGCATCGATCAACCCGCCCAGCCGGGCAGCCTCTGGAAACCCTTCCTCGCCGCCGCCCACTCCGGCCCGAATCCGCGTTTCCACTGTGATGGCAAACGCTGCTGGCTCGGCCGCCGCCACGGCTGGCTGGATCTCCCCGGCGCCCTCGCCCAGTCCTGCAACCAGTGGTTCCATCAGCTCTATCCCACCCTCCCGCAACCGCTGTCGCTGCTCGGCCTCCCGGCGCCGGAAGACGCCGACTGGCCCAACTGGCCCTGCTCCCCCCGGGCGCTCGCGCTGGCCTACGCCGAACTGCTTCAACGCCGCGCCCACCATCCGCTGGTCATCGCCGGCCTCCGCCAGGCGGCGGAGCAGGGAACGGCCCGCCCCCTCGGTCCCCAGTACCTCGCCAAAACGGGTACTGGTCCGTCGAGCCGCCACGCCGGCGATGGCTGGGTGTTCGCCGCCCACCCGGCGCAGATGCCGGTGAAGTTGGTAATCTTCCGCCAGCCAGGTGTCACCGGCGCCCAGGCCGCCGCCGCCCTCGCCGCGGACCTGAAAAGGGAGCCGCTCTAGATGGTGCTCATCAAGGTGGCTATTCTCGGGTTGCTCCGTTTGCAGTCGGTGACGGTGAACGATGTGGTGTACAACCTGGCCTCGGAACCGGTCACGATCGCCGGTCCGGTGCGCATAAAAGCGGGTAATTTGCATCGAAAATACGCTGGTTCTTTGCATATTTCGCGCAAAAATGACGCACTTTTGCTGCTTTTAACGACCTCGGAAGAGGATTTGGTAGCCGCCATCGCCTCCGCCGAGAGCCCTCCGGGCGCCCCGCCCGCCGCTCTGGAAGCCCAGGCGATCCTCGCCCGCTCCTGGCTCCGTGCCGCCCGCAACCGCCACGGCGCCTACGATTTCTGCGATACCACGCATTGTCAACACTTTAAGGAGCCCACCGCCCGCGGCATCCGCGCCGCCGCCCGAACCCGGGGCCTGGTCCTCCACTGGCAGGACCAGCCCTTCGCCCCCGCCTATTCGGCCAGTTGCGGCGGAAAAACGCAAACCGCCGCCGCCATCGGCTGGCGCGACGATGGCCGCTACCCCTATTTCGCCGTCGATTGTCCCATCTGCCAGCGCGAGGAGCCCCCGTGGACCCGCCGTCTCTCCCCGTCCGACCTGGCGGAGATTCGGGCGAACCCCCACAACGAAGCGACCCGTCTGGCGATCGGCCGCCGTTCCGGTTGGGACGCCTTACCGGGGAACAACTACACCATCCGCGGCGAAGAAATCACCGGTCGCGGTCAAGGCCACGGTCTGGGCTACTGTCAGCGAGGCGGCGCCGGCCTGGCCCGCCAGGGCAAATCCGCCGCCGAAATCCTCCACCACTACCTCCCCGCCACCGCCCTCCCCCCAAAAATAGTGTCGGGCGCGGCCGACCCCATTTTTAAGTAGTTCATAATCAATCACTTCCAGTCGTTCTGCGCAGATATTTTTCCGTCCTCTCCCCCCTCGGGTATAGTGAGTAGGCGATGCTCCTGTCCACCCTCCTCCTCGCCGCAGCCCTGCCTGGCACCCAACCCCTCTCCCGGCCCGGTGACCTCGCCCTCCACATGGTCGAATCCATCGACCGCTACCTCGCCCGCCGCATCGCCTCCGACACTCCCACCGCCCCCCCCGATCGCCTCCGCTTCCGCCACATCATCGGCCTCGCCGACCCCCGTCTCCCCCGTATTGAACTCCTCCGCCTCCGCTCCCTCGCCTCCACCCCCCAGTACGAAATCCACGCCGTCCGCTGGCAGGTCTTTGAGAACGTCGACGCCAACGGCCTGCTCATCGAACCCAAAACCAAACCCGTCTGCCACGCCGTCGCCCTTCCCGATGCCAGCCAGACCCCCGAACAGATCGCCCAGTTCTACGCCGTCCGCCTCGCCGAAAATGGCTGCCGCGTCCTGATTCCCACCCTTATCGACCGCAACGACGAACTCTCCGGCAACCCCTCCCTGAACCGCCTCACCAACCAGCCTCACCGCGAATACATCTACCGCATGGCCTTCCAGGCAGGCCGCCACATCATCGGCTACGAAGTCCAGAAAGTACTCGCCGCCGTCGACTGGTTCCAATCGGAAAACCCCCAACTCCCCATCTTCCTCTCCGGCTACGGCGAAGGCGGCCTGATCGCCTTCTACGCCGCCGCAGCCGATGAACGGATCCACTCTACCGTCGTCAGCGGCTACTTCCGCAACCGGCGCAATCTCCACAACGAACCCATCTACCGCAACGTCTGGGGCCTGCTCCCCAACTACGGTGACGCCGAAATTGCCCGCCTCATCGCCCCCCGCCGGCTCATCATCGAGGCCCAGCGCCACCCCGCCGTCTCAGGGCCCCCGGCCGAGCGCCCTGGCCGCGCCGGCGCCGCTCCCGGCGCCATCGACACCCCGAGTCTTGACGAGGTGAAGGCCGAAATCCAGCGCGCCGCCACCTCCAATATCACCCTCATCGAACAACCCGGCGCCCCTACCCTGAAGGCGCTCCTCAATCGCGAACCTTCGCCCTCCGGGCCCGCCCCTCAACTCCCCGCCGCCCCCGGCCGCATGGAGCGCCAGTTCCGGCAACTCGTCCAGTTCACCCAGCAAACTGTCCGAAACGGCGAACGCAACCGCAAACAGTTCTGGTCCAACGCCAATCTCGCTACCCCCCAATCCTGGGCGGAAACTCGCGCCTTCTACGATCAGCAGTTCCAGCACGAGATCATCGGCGCCCTTCCCAAACCCACCGGCGCCCCGCGCCCGGAAACGCGGCAAATCTACGATACCCACCTCTTCGACGGCTACGAGGTCTATCTCCCGGTCGTCGACGAAGTCTTCGCCTATGGAATCCTGCTCATTCCCAAAGGCCTGAAACCGGGTGAACGCCGCCCGCTTGTCATCGCGCAGCACGGCCTGGAGGGCCGGCCCCAGGAGATCATCCAGCCCACGATCCCGGGCGAAATGCGCACCTACCAGCGCTTCGCCGCCCGCCTCGCCGAGCGCGGTTTCATCGTCTTTGCCCCGCAAAACCCCTACATCCACGGCTCCAAGTTTCGCCAACTCTGCCGTAAAGGCGACCCCCTGCAGATCGGCCTCTTCGCCTTCATTGCCGCCCAATACTCCCGCTCCATCGACTGGCTGGAGACCCTCCCGTTCGTCGACAAGGACCGCATCGGCTTCTACGGCCTCAGCTACGGCGGCGCCACCGCCGTGCGCGTCCCCGCCATGGAACCGCGCATCAAGGCCGTCGTCTGCAGCGGCAACTTCAACGAGTGGTCCTGGAAGATCACCACGGACGAGCAGCCCTTTTCCTACCAGTTCACCCGCGAGTACGAGATCTACGAGTTCAACCAGACCAACACCTTTGGTCACGCCGAAATGGCTACGCTCATCGCGCCGCGCCCGTTCTTTGTCGAACGCGGCCATGCCGATGGCGTCGGCATCGATGAGTGGGTCTCCTATGAATACGCCAAGGTGCGGCGCCTGTTTGCCCAGTGGCAGCTAGGCGACCGCACCCAGATTGAATACTTCAACGGCATCCACCAGATCTGGGGGCACGGCGCGTTTGAATTCCTGCACCGTCACCTGCAGTGGCCGTAGCCACCTAGGCCGCGCCGGAAATCCGGTGCGCCAACCGCAATAGGCTCCGCGAAGCGTTCAACCGCACCTTTTCCACCGGATCCTGCCGCATCTTTCGCAGCAGTTCCACGCCGCCGTGGCCCGGAAGTCCGGATCTGCATGCTCGGCCATCTTCCGCAGCAGTCCGATTGCCTGCGCCTCCCGGCACAGGAACAGCCCCACCAGCCCATTCCCGGCCACCCGGTTGCGCTCCTGGGCCGAGGCCAGCTCAAAGATCTCTTCCAACTGTGCACTCGGCCGCGCCCGCCACAGCGCTTCCACCACATTGGCCGCCACTCGCGGATCGGCATCATCCAACTGTTCCCGAACCCACGTCAGATTCTCGCTCGCCTTGGCGTATAGTTTCCAGGCCTTGGAGCGAATCCGCGCGTTCGACGACGGCATGATCCGGTCCAGAAGCGGCAAGAGCCGTTCCGGTGTGGTGATCCGAGGCAGCAGTTCCAGCATCCGCTCGGCTCGCCCGGGGTCCGGCGGCGGTTCGGCCTGTAGCGCCAAAGCGCATCGTTCCGGGATTCGCTGGCCCGCGTCCATCAGCCTTTTCGCCATGAACTCGGCTTGATCCAGGGTGTAGTTTCCCGGATCGATCACATCTGCAAATGAAGGCGTGAGCATCGACATTGTTTGTTTCCCTGCATACCTTGTCGGTGGATTTTGCCGAAACGAGAGAAAATATTGCCTGCCTTCGGCGTCGGGTGGCCGCCTTTGTTACTCTTGCTGTTTGCATGGATAATCCACTCTGGCATTGGGCCTTTCTTTGTGCCGCCGCCTTCGCTGCCGGCGCCGTCAATGCCGTCGCTGGTGGCGGGACGCTGCTCACCTTCCCCTCGCTGCTGGCGGTTCTCAGCCCGGTCAGCGCCAATGCCACCTCCACCTTTGCCCTTTTTCCCGGTTCGCTGGCCAGCGGCTTGGGCTATCGCAGCGAACTGGCGCTTTGTCGCCGCCATCTCATCCGTCTCCTGCCGCCCAGCCTGATTGGCGGCCTGATCGGCTCTCTCCTGGTCACCCGCCTTCCGGAAAAGGTCTTCGCCACCGCCGTCCCCTGGCTGCTGATCGGGGCTTCCGTCCTGCTGCTCCTGCAGCGCCCCATCGCCCGCTATTTCGGTGCCCATCCCCATGACGAACCGACGCCCAAAGCCTTGGCCGCCATTGTCTTCTTCCAGTTCCTGGTGGGCGTCTACGGCGGCTACTTCGGCGCCGGAATCGGTATTCTGATGTTGAGCTCGCTGGCCTTTGTCGGCATTCCCGATATCCATCAGATGAACGCCGTGAAGAGCATACTGGCGGCGGCCATGAACGGCATCACGCTGCTGATCTTCCTGCTCTCCGGCGCGATTGTCTGGAAGTACGCGATCGTCATGGGCATCGCCGGCACGCTCGGCGGCTATCTCGGCGCCCGCGTGGCCCGCCGCGTCAAACCCGACTATATTCGCGCCTTCGTAGTCGTCATCGGCTTCGCCGTCGCCATCTACTCGTGGCTGTAAAGCACGGGGTGGGGGAATCCTAAGTCCTCTCTCCGTCCCCGCGCATAGGCCGGATACGCCTCCCCGGCCACCTCCTCGCCCCGCGCCAGCCGTACCGCCATCGACAGCATCCCCGGGTAGGCTTCGGCCACAAACCGCAACGACTCCGGCCACCACGGCCGGATCGCCAACACCTGATCCCGCCCGTCCCGCCTGTCGAATTTCATCCACACCTGCGCTGGCCCGCGCCAGGCCCAAGTCGCAAAGAACGGCCGGATCCGCTCCACCGCCTCGCCCTCCCAGCTACTCTCCCGCGGCCGTCCCCGCGCCGTAAACGCCGCCCGCAGCCGGCTGTCCCCTCCAAACAGCAGCAGCACCGATTTTGTCAACTCCTCTCTGCCCGGCACATTCTCCTCCAGCAGCGCCGGCACGGCAATCCCCAACCGTTCACACCACTTCCGGCACTCCGCCGGCTGGTGCGCCGCCTCAAACGCCTCCCGCGGCGGCACCAGTAACCCCGTCTGCTTCCCATAAACGGCCCAATCCTGGCACGCCGCATAGGTAAACTGCTTCCCCACCGGCACCAGAACCTCCGGCCGCAGTCGCGCGACACAGGCCAGCATCGCCTCCCGCTCGGTCCCCTCCGCTACCACTGTCATCGTGCGGCAGGCCCCCGGGTTGGCCTCCGCCGTAGTCAGTCCGTGAACCGTGTACCCCTCCTGGCGCAGAGCCTCCGCCATTGCAGAATCCGCCGCCCCCGCCACCAACGCCAGCCCCATGTTCTCTTTCACAGTGATCCAAGGCGTAATTCCGCGAAAAGCGGACCCAACTCCGTGTACCGTGAAGGGGTGAGGCCGTTCCCCCTCCTGCTCCTCCTCGTTCTCTCGCCGGGCTGCAAACGCCAGGCGCCTGTTGCCCCCGCGCCACCCCCAACAATCATCCTCTGGGCCTGGGATCGCGCCGAAGATCTCCGTTTCCTGCAGCCCGGCGAAGCTGAAGTCGCCGCCCTCATGCAAACCGTCTATCTCCGCAACGGGAATGCCGATCCCTGGCGCCGCAAACTGCCCCTTTTTCTCCCCGAAGGCATCGAACCTATCTACGTTACCCGCTTCGAATCCGACGGCTCTGCTCTCCCCTCTCCCGAACTCACCTACCAGTTCCTAAGCCCGGGATCCCGCCACCAGATCGATTTCGACGTTCGCCAGTCCCAACTCCCCTGGTACCGCGAACTCCTCGCCCTCGCCGCCAACGCCAAGCTCAACCCCTCCATCACCTCCGTTCTCTCGGCGTGCCTGGATTCGCCCCCGCTGGCCGGCCTCCCCCCGGAAATCGTTCCCATGCTGTTCCGGTTGGGGCCGCAGCGCAATTCCTATCTTGCTAAGCTGCAATCACAGGGTGATTTTGCCCCCGAATGCCGCGGTTCCTTCGGCATCTCGGTCGACGAACCGCTTCCCTGGCTTCCGCCCGCCAAACGCGTCTACGTCTTCAACCCGCAACCATGGACCCGCGAGTCCTTCGACCAAATCCGCTCTCGCTTGCGCTAATCCTGGCCCTGTCCGCGCACGCCGGAACGCGCCACGATTTCGAACGCCCGGTCTTCGTTTTCACCTTCCACCCCGATGTTCCCGTTACCCGATTTGCCGCCGGAGAAATCGGCATCCCTGCTCCCTCCTATGCCCGCATCTACCTCTTTCCCGCCTACCGGTACCTGGAGGGAAAGCCACTCTCTTCGGCCGAACAACAGCGCTGGCGCAACGTCTGGAATCTCCGCACGCGCAACGACCCGCCCGCCCCCAACGCCAGCCAGGTCTGGATCGACGCCCGCAAACGCCTCCCCATCCCGTTCCACTTGGAACGCCTGCAACCCGCCGAACTGCAGCAGCGCGCCTACGTCTACACCGGTCCCTGCCAGGACGATGCCTTCCTCACCGCGGCCCGAACGCTGGATGCCCGCGCCCGACGATTCGGCCCGGGAAGCGCCGAGATGAAGTTCTGGGTTGAGGGGCAGGACGCCGTTTTTGAGGCCTGCGCCACCGCCGCCCCACAGAAACTCGCCTCCACCCAAAACCCGCTCCTCCGCGCCGACCGTGACTATCAGATCGCCGCCGCCGCCCTCTACGCCCAGCAGTTTGACCGCGCCGCCGCCCTCTTTCACAAGATCGCTGCCGATAACACCTCCCCCTGGCGAGTCTGGGCGCCCTATCAGGCCGGCCGCGCACTGCTCTACAAGGCCCGCCAAACCCAATCGGAAACCGTCTACCGCACCGCCCTCCTCGCCGCCCAGAACCAGTTCTACGCCATTATCCACAACCCCGCGCTCCGCGAATCCCACCAGGCCGCCGAGTATCTCTACGTTCGCTGCCTCCTGATCACCAACCACACCGCCGCCCTCCAACGCATCGGCCGCCGCCTCCTCCGCGGCGATTGGGCGGAAACCGACCTCATTCTCTATCTCAACGGCATGGACGAGACACCCCAGCGCCCGGCCGACCCCCTCACCCAGTGGATCGTTGCCTTTCAGAAGGGCGTGCCGCTCCCCGCGCCAGCCTCCCCCGCCGCCGTTTATTCCACGCTCTGGCATCGGAAATCCGCGCCCGCCGCCCAAATCGAAGCCGCTCGAACCAGTGGAATACCCGCGCTCGGATTCCTCGCCGCCCGCCACCTCGCCCGGCAGGGCCAGTTCGACCAGGCCCGCCAGACCCTCGCCCCTGTCCTCCAAGCCTTTGAGGCCCTGCCCTCGGCCCGTAACCGCGCCCTCCAACTCCACGCGCTCCTGGCTCCCACCTGGGACGAATTCCTCGCCCGCGCCCCTCGCCGGCCCATTCTCGGTTCCCGCGAACTGGATCCCGACGAGTGGACCTCCAGCGAAACCACTGACCCTGCCACTGCCCGCAGACTGGAACGCGACCTTGGCAAAAAGGAACTCGCGAGGTACCTGCTGGCGCGTAAGCGGTCCAGCGAACTCGGTTCCCAAACCCACTGGGACGAAGCCGCTGTCGCCGTCCTCGCCCGCCATGCTCCGCTGACAATCCTGCTGAGCGCTGCCAACCACTCCAGCCTCCCCGGCCATCTCCGCGATGAACTCGCCCTTGTCGTCTTTACGCGCGCCGCGCTCCTCGGCCGCTGGAGCGAAGCCAGTGCCGTCGCCCCGCGCCTACCCGTGACAAACACCGCCGCCTTCCTCAAGAACCCCAACGAAGCGACTGCCGCCGAACTTCTTCTCCAACTCCCCGGCGCCCGCCCCATCCCCTCCTGGGGCTACGGCCGCAACCTCCCTCTCCAATCCGTCGACGAGTTCGGCCGCAATTGGTGGCAGCGCCCAACCCCGGAATCGATCACCAAACGGGACCTGCCCTACCTTTCGGAAATTCGCCTCCCCCGTTTCGATGACCCTGGTCCCCTGCCGTTCCTCTCCCCGGCCCAAACCCGCGAGGCGGAACAGGAGTGGCGGATCCTCCAACAGACTGGCGCTTTTGGCTTCTACGGGATAGCAAAACGGGTCGTCGCTACCGTTCGCGCCAACCCCGCCCGCCCCGACGCGCCCGAACTTCTTTACCGCGTCCTTGATGCCAGCCGTCGTGGTTGGTGGGGCGTGCTCCCCGACGATAGCCCCGACTATACCAGTCTCCAATCCGCCGCCCGCCTCCTCTCCACCCGGTACCGCCACACGAAGTGGTTTCGCGAAGCGCAAAAGTTCCAGTCCTGGGAGACTCCCGTTCCGCTTGCCATTCCATAGCGCCGGCCTGCCGCTCCCCCGCGTCATACTCAAAAGACGCCCCTCATGAACTCCATTCCCTTCGACAACACCTTCGCACGCCAACTCCCCGGTTTCTACGCCGCCGCCCAACCCGCCCAGGTTCCCGCCCCCCGCCTCATCCGCTTCAACCACGCCCTCGCCGCCGAACTCGGCCTCCCCGCCATTGACGACCCCACCGCCGCCCTCTGGTTCTCCGGCAACACCCCGCCTCCCGGCGCCGATCCTCTCGCTCAGGCCTACGCCGGCCACCAGTTCGGCCACTTCGTCCCCCAACTCGGCGACGGCCGTGCCATCCTCCTCGGCGAAGTCACCGACACCCGCAACCGCCGCCGCGATATCCAGCTGAAAGGCTCCGGCCGCACGGCCTTTTCCCGCGGCGGCGACGGCAAAGCCGCCATCGGCCCCGTCCTGCGCGAATACCTCATGGGGGAGGCCATGCACGCCCTCGGCATCCCCACCACGCGCGCCCTGGCCGCCGTCGCCACCGGCGAACACGTCTACCGCGAACGCGCCCTCCCCGGCGCTGTCCTCACCCGGGTCGCCGCCAGCCACATCCGCGTCGGGACTTTTCAGTTTTTCGCCGCCCGCGGCCAGTCCGCGCAGATCCAGCGGCTTGCCGATTACACCATCGCCCGCCATTACCCCCATCTCGCCGCCGAGCCCAATCCCTACCTCGCCCTGCTTGCCGCCGCCCGCGATGCCCAGGCCTCCCTCCTCGCCCAATGGATGTCGGTGGGCTTCATCCACGGCGTCATGAATACCGACAACATGGCCATCTCCGGCGAAACCATCGACTACGGTCCCTGCGCCTTCCTCGATACCTACCACGCCGAAACCGTCTTCAGCTCCATCGATCACCACGGCCGCTACGCCTTCGGCAACCAGCCCTCCATCGCCCTATGGAACCTCTCTCGCTTCGCCGAAACACTGCTGCCTCTCATACATCCCGACGAAAAGACGTCCATCGACATGGCCACCGCCGCGCTCGGCGAATTCCTTCCGTGCTACGAAGCCGAGTGGCTTACAAGGATGCGCGCCAAACTCGGCATCGAAACACCCGCCGCGGAAGATAAGGCCCTCGCCGCCGATTTCCTTCAAGTCCTCCAGGATCGCCAACTCGATTTCACGCTCTCTTTCCGCCGCCTCGCCACCGGCGAAACGCCCTCGCCCGAGTGGGCCGCCCGCTGGCAGCCCCGGCGCACCGCCACCGCCGAGGCCCTCAATCAGGCCAACCCGCTCTATATCCCCCGCAACCATCTTGTGGAGGCCGCCCTCCAAAGCGCGGTGGCCAACAACGATTTCGGCCCTTTCGAAACCCTCTGCCAGGTCCTCACCGGCCCGTTCCAGGAACGTCCCGGCCTGGAGTCCTTCGGCCAGCCCGACCCCGAGCCCAACCCCGGCTACCGCACCTTCTGCGGGACGTGAGTGCCCGCCGCGCGCCGGCGCGGGAAAGGCCGTTTACCGCAAGGTTTCTTCCAGCGACGCGCTGTGAAGTACCCGCTTGGCCCAGATTTGTAACTCGCCAGCGGACGCGGCGTGTAACCGTTGCGTGGCCCATTCGGGCAAAAGGCCGAACTTCTCCGTCAACAAGTCGAGCAGCAAGCCCTGCATGCCTTCTTGCCGTCCTTCCTGCCGCCCCTCTTGCCGCCCTTCCTGCCGCCCCTCGTTCCGGCCTCTCTGTTCGGCCTGAAGGATCATCGGACCCACGACCTTGTTCTCCATCAAGTCGATCATGCCAGCCTCCTTCATCCGCTCGTTGACGGTGTCTTCCATTCCCAGTATCCCAGATAGCAGAATGATTGTACCCGACGCCCAGGCCCGTTCCTCGCGCCCCATCTGTCGAAGCCGGGATACGGCCACCGCCAGCACCTTCTCCCGGTCGCCATTGGCCAGCAGCGCCAGAGCAATATCGGCCCAATCGTCGCTGCCCAACAACATTTCGGCGTCGTATTCCCGCAGGTTGACGATCTCAAACCGGAAGTCCATCGACGGGGTGCGGTAGCCGGTCTCCAATCGCATTGGTTCCCGCCCCAGGTAGAGTACGGTCTGGACCACATGCTGCCGGTGGGCACAATGCAGATAGGCGTAGTATTCGTACATCCGCCGCCCGAAGTCCGCTTCGTTTGCGGTCTGGAACTCGACCTGATGAAGCGAGCCATCCTCGGTGCGGACCACCAGGTCGGCGCGGTTGTTCAACACCTGCGGCTGTTCGGTGGCCAGGTGCTCGATCACGCGGCCGCCGAACAACCGCCGGCGGATGATGCCGTCGCCATCATGCTGGAACAACGACTTCAGCGATACGTCGTAGCGATGGGCCATGGATGTCCCCCTTCATTATCGGGCACATCGGCGCGACGATTCCCCTGCCGCGGGTGATCAGCCAAAACGTGACAGCCCCCGCAACCACCTAGTGGAGACCGTCCTCCAAGGCGCCATCGACAACGGCGATTACGGTCCCTTTGCAACCCTCTGCCAGGTCCTCACCTTTTGCGGCCCGCTAATGCCCGCCGCCCACCATCGGTCCCGGTCCGGTAACGGTTCCGGGGGCGACGACAAGCGCCGGCGCGGGAAAGGCCGTTTACCGCAAGGTTTCTTCCAGCGACGCGCTGTGAAGTACCCGCTTGGCCCAGATTTGTAACTCGCCAGCGGACGCGGCGTGTAACCGTTGCGTGGCCCATTCGGGCAAAAGGCCGAACTTCTCCGTCAACAAGTCGAGCAGCAAGCCCTGCATGCCTTCTTGCCGTCCTTCCTGCCGCCCCTCTTGCCGCCCTTCCTGCCGCCCCTCGTTCCGGCCTCTCTGTTCGGCCTGAAGGATCATCGGACCCACGACCTTGTTCTCCATCAAGTCGATCATGCCAGCCTCCTTCATCCGCTCGTTGACGGTGTCTTCCATTCCCAGTATCCCAGATAGCAGAATGATTGTACCCGACGCCCAGGCCCGTTCCTCGCGCCCCATCTGTCGAAGCCGGGATACGGCCACCGCCAGCACCTTCTCCCGGTCGCCATTGGCCAGCAGCGCCAGAGCAATATCGGCCCAATCGTCGCTGCCCAACAACATTTCGGCGTCGTATTCCCGCAGGTTGACGATCTCAAACCGGAAGTCCATCGACGGGGTGCGGTAGCCGGTCTCCAATCGCATTGGTTCCCGCCCCAGGTAGAGTACGGTCTGGACCACATGCTGCCGGTGGGCACAATGCAGATAGGCGTAGTATTCGTACATCCGCCGCCCGAAGTCCGCTTCGTTTGCGGTCTGGAACTCGACCTGATGAAGCGAGCCATCCTCGGTGCGGACCACCAGGTCGGCGCGGTTGTTCAACACCTGCGGCTGTTCGGTGGCCAGGTGCTCGATCACGCGGCCGCCGAACAACCGCCGGCGGATGATGCCGTCGCCATCATGCTGGAACAACGACTTCAGCGATACGTCGTAGCGATGGGCCATGGATGTCCCCCTTCATTATCGGGTACATCGGCGCGACGATTCCCCTGCCGCGGGTGATCAGCCAAATCCTAACCGCCCCCGCAACCGGCCCCCCTTCCCGCGCATCAAAAATGAAGAAACGCTCCCGCCTACGCTAAACTGATACGAGGCGCTCTGCGCCCTCTGTCTATGTTTCCAAACGTACTCGCGAAAATCTTCGGCACCAAAGCGGACCGGGAGATCAAGGCCCTGCAGCCGCTCAAAGAAGCCATCAACGCTCGCGAGCCCCACTACAAGTCCCTCTCTGACGCCGAACTCGCCGCCAAAACAGCCGAGTTTAAGCTCAAAATCGACCAGGGCGCCACCCTCGACGACCTCCTCGTCGAAGCCTTTGCCACCGTCCGCGAAGCCGGCCGGCGCATCCTCAACATGCGCCACTACGACGTCCAGCTCATTGGCGGTATGGAACTCCACAAAGGCCGCATCGCCGAAATGAAAACCGGCGAAGGCAAAACCCTCGTCGCCACCCTCCCGGTGTACCTCAACGCCCTGGCCGGCAAGGGCGTCCACGTCGTCACCGTCAATGACTACCTGGCCAAACGCGACGCCGAATGGATGGGCCGCATCTACAAGTTCCTCGGCCTCCATGTCGGCTGTATCACCCACGACATCTCCGATCGCGACCGCCGCGCCGCCTACCAGGCCGACATCACCTACGGCACCAATAACGAGTTCGGCTTCGACTACCTCCGCGACAACATGAAGTTCCGCCTGGAAGATTGCGTCCAGCGCGGCCACTTCTTCGCCATCGTCGACGAAGTCGACTCCATCCTCATCGACGAAGCCCGTACCCCGCTCATCATCTCCGGCCCCTCCGAAGAGTCCACCGACAAGTACTACCGCATCAACAAGATCATCCCCCGCCTGGTCCGCGGCGAGGTCATCGAAGGCAAGGAACCCGGCGAAAAGTACTTCACCGGTGACTATACCGTCGACGAAAAACACCGCACCGTCGCCCTCACCGAAGAAGGCGTCATGAAGATCGAGCGCCTCCTCGGCCTCGGCAACCTCTACGAAGCCCAGAACATCGAGTTCAACCACCACGTCCAGCAGGCCCTTAAGGCCCACGTCATGTACATCCGCGACAAGGACTACGTGGTCCGCCCCGGCGAAGAAGGCGAACTCGAAGTCATCATCGTCGACGAGTTCACCGGCCGCCTCATGCCCGGCCGCCGCTGGTCCGATGGCCTCCACCAGGCCATCGAAGCCAAGGAAAATGTAAAAATCCAGCGCGAAAACCAGACGCTGGCCACCATTACCTTCCAGAACTACTTCCGCATGTACAAAAAGCTGGCCGGCATGACCGGTACAGCCGACACCGAAGCCGCCGAGTTCGGCAAGACCTACAAACTCGACGTCACTCCCATCCCGCCCAATCGCGTTGCCAAGCGCGAAGACGCCAACGACATCGTCTACCGCACCGAAGAGGAAAAGTTCCGCAACGCCGCCAAAGAGATCAAGGAACGCAACGCCAAAGGCCAGCCCGTCCTTGTCGGCACCATCTCGGTTACCAAGAGCGAAAAACTCTCCGGCATCCTCACCAAGATGGGCGTGAAACACGAAGTCCTCAACGCCAAGAACCACGAACGCGAAGCCTACATCATCGCCCAGGCCGGCCGTTACGCCGCCGTTACTGTCTCCACGAATATGGCCGGCCGCGGTACCGACATTCTCCTCGGCGGTAACCCCGACTTCCTCTCCCAGGAGGAGTCCATCAAAAAAGGGATCGCCGAATCGGTCCGCGAACAGGAAGCCGGTTTCGTCGCCGATGAACGCTACTACTACTTCCAGCGCGCCGATATGAACTACCGCGTTCCGCTGGTGGCCTGGCACGAGATGCACGACCGCCACAAAGCGGCCTGCGACGCCGAACGCGAGAAGGTCGTCGCCACCGGCGGTCTCTGCATCATCGGTACCGAACGTCACGAGTCCCGCCGCATCGATAACCAGCTCCGCGGCCGCTCCGGCCGTCAGGGCGACCCCGGCTCCTCCCGCTTCTTCCTCTCGCTTCAGGACGACCTCCTCCGCATCTTCGGCGGCGAGCGCATGCAGAACCTCATGCTCCGCCTCGGCATGGAGGAGGATGTGCCGATCGATTCCGGCCTCATCACCAAGCGCATCGCCGCAGCCCAGAAAGCTGTTGAAGCCCAGAACTTCGCTTCCCGGAAACACGTCCTTGAATACGACGACGTGATGAACAAGCAGCGCGGCGCCGTCTACTCCATGCGCCGCAACCTGCTGGAAGGCACCGACCAGAAAGAGCGCATCTACGAGATGGCCAAGGGCATCATCGCCACCGTCGTCGCCGAGCGCATCCCCGAAAAAACCCACCCCGACGAGTGGGATATCACCGGGCTGGAAAGCGACATCCTCACCCGCTTCGGCGCCCAACTCCGGCTCCACGAACATCGCGGAGCGCCGCTTGATGAGCTCGAAGACACCATCTTCGACCAGATCAAGCAGAAGTACGAGGACAAGGAAGCCCTCATCGGCGCCGAGTACCTCCGCGAAGCCGAACGCGTCATCATGCTCAACGTCATCGACAACCAGTGGAAAGACCACCTGCTGTCGATGGACCACCTCAAAGAAGGCATCGGCCTCCGCGGCTACGGTCAGAAAGACCCCCTCCTGGAGTACAAGAAGGAGTCCTTCACCCTCTTCCAGGACATGATGGACCGCATTGAAGACGAGACCATCCGCTATCTCTTCTTCCTGCAGATCGCCGAAGACTCTCGCCCCGACATGCCCTTCGCCCCCGATTACGACGAGGACGAGGACGGCCCCGTTGCCATCGCCGAGCCGGAACCGGAGCCCGAGCCCACACCCGAGGAGCGCCAGGCCGCCCGCGCCTCCATCGACGACTTTACCCGCAACATCCAGAAGAAGAAGGAACGCGAACTTGCCGACCTCCAGTTCTTAGGTGGCGAACCTTCGGCACCAAAAGGCCCCGTGTTGGCGTCTAAGAAACCAGGACGCAACGACCCATGTTGGTGCGGCAGCGGTAAAAAATACAAAAAATGCCACGGTGTCAACGAGTAGCCTTCGCCCTCTTCGTGTTTTCCTTCCACTCTCTTCCGGCAGCCATCCTGCCGGAGGGGATGGAGATGCACTCCCGTAAGACGGTCACCCCCCTCAAACCTGAGCCAGCCGCCGTTTGGGCGGAATATGGCCTCCAGGAGGCCGAAAAGGCGGATTACTCCAGCCCCAAGGGGAGTTTCACCGTCTCCGCCTGGCGACTGCCGGACGCTACCAACGCCCTGGCCGCCCTCCAACTCCTTCGCGGCGCCCGCCCGGCCGGCGCCACTATCCAGCAGCGCGGAAACTATGTCCTTCAGTTTGAAGGATATAAGCCCGAGGAGGAGACCATGAACCAGTTGATCCTCCACATGCCGCGCTACGACAGTTCTTCGCTGCCGGCCCTTCCTGGTTTCCTCCCCGCCGCCGCCCGCCACGGCAACAGCGAACGCTATATCCTCGGCCCCAACTCCCTGGAAGCCTTCGTCCCCGGTATGTCACCCTCCCTGGTCGGGTTCCACTTCGGTACCGAAGGCCAGTTGGCCCGCTACAAGGACAAGGATGGCGATCTTACCCTGGTGATCTTCAACTACCCTAGCCCGCAGATCGCCAAGGAACGCCTGGCCGCCTTCCAGGAACAGAAGCAGTATGTCGCCCGCCGCTCCGGTCCCCTGGTCGGCGTCGTCACCCAAACCCCATCCCCGGACGCCGCCGAGCGCATCCTCTCCCAGATCCGCTGGGAAGTGAACGTCACCCTGAACCAGCAGATGCCGGATCCGAAGGGCGACAACATCGGCGTACTTTTCCTCAATGTGTCCAAGTTTTCCGGCATGTTAATCCTGTTTGCCCTCCTTGCGGGTGGCATTTTCGCCGGTTTCCGCTCTCTAGGTAGAAAATTTTCAGGCCAGAAGCCCGGCGAGGACTCCGCGGTCATTGCGCTTCACATTGACCAGTCGTCGAGCAAATAAACGTCCCAGATTCTTAAACTTGGCGTCACTGGCTCACCTGTTTTCCACAGGAAATGCACAACTGCTCCACTGGCATGGTTTTCAATAAGTCTATTCGGGTCAATCGGTTACCGCTTTCGCCCGCATTCCCAACTTTGCTCTTGACGAAATCGTCGGAACGCCATAACATCACAGTCACACACAGGAATCGCGGGCAAGCGTAGCCTCGAGGCCTGATTCTCCCAAACATCGACCGGCGGGCACATGCCCGCCGTTGTCGTCTCTGCCCGTCTATACTCTCTATTTGAACCCCCACGTCCCCAAAACCGATCCGCCGGCCTCCTGGCGCGACCGCCTCTCCGCTCTCCGCAACCTTCCTCCGCTGCTGAAGATGGTCTGGGAAACCAGTCCTGCACTCACCCTCACCTCGCTCCTGGCACGACTTCTATGGGCCCTCATCCCCCTCGGGATGCTCTGGGTCGCCAAACTCATCGTTGACCGCGTAGCCGCCGCCTCTGCCGCCAAAACCGGCGTTCCTGATGACCTTTGGCCCCTGGTTGCCACCGAACTTGCCCTCGCCATCCTCGGCGATCTCCTCATGCGCGCCGCCGGTCTCGCCGAAAGCCTCCTCGGTGACCGCTTTACCCACCACATCGGCGTCCGCCTCATGCGCCACGCCTCTACGCTCGATCTGGCCAGCTTTGAAGACCCCGTCTTCTACGACAAACTGGAACGCGCCCGCCGCCAATCGGCCGCTCGCCTCGGCATGCTGTCCCAAATCGCCAGTCTCGTTCAGACGCTTCTATCGTTACTTTCAGTTTCCGTCGTAATTATCTCATTCTCCTGGTGGTTCCTGCCGGTTTTGACGCTCGCGCTGCTGCCCGTCTTCTGGGGCGAAACCCGGTTCGCCATGCTCGCCTACTCGCTGCTCTACCGCTGGACCCCAGAGCGCCGTGAACTCGACTACCTTCGCCTCCTCGGCGCCTCCATCTCCACTGCGAAGGAGGTGAAGCTCTTCGGTCTCGGCGACTTCCTCATCCAGCGCACCGAGTCCCTCTTCGATCGCTACTTCCAGGAAAACCGCAAACTGGCGATCCAGAAGGCGTTCACCAACGCCGCTTTGAACGTCCTCCCCCTCGCCGGCTACTACGGTGCCTATGCCGTCATCCTCTACCGCACCGCCCGCGGCGAACTCTCCCTCGGCGACCTCACCTTCCTCTCCGGCGCCTTTCTCCGCTCCCGGTCTGCCTTGGAATCCCTCTTCTCCACCCTCTCCAACGTCTCCGAACAAGCGCTCTTCGTTCGCGATCTCTTTGAGTTCTTCGATTCCAAGCCCGCTATTGAAACCAGCGCATCCCGCCTCCCGGCCCCCCGTCCCATCCGCCAGGGATTCGAGTTCCAGAACGTCTCCTTCGCCTACGCCAACTCCGCCAAACCGGTCCTGGAGAACGTCTCCTTCCGCCTGGAACCCGCCGAACGCCTTGCGCTGATCGGCGAAAACGGCGCCGGCAAGACGACACTCATTAAACTCATCTCCCGCCTCTATGACCCCACCGCCGGCCGCATCCTCCTCGACGGCGTCGACCTCCGCGAATACTCCCCGGCCGACCTCCGCAAAGAGATCGGCGTCATCTTCCAAGACTACGTGAAGTACGACATGCTTCTTAAAGAAAACATTGGGGTTGGACGCATTGAGGAATTGGCCAGTTTGAGCCGGATCGAGGCTGCGGCCCAGAAGTCGCTCGCCTCCGACGTGGCCGCCCACCTGCCCAACGGCTACGCCCACATGCTCGGCCGCCGCTTCGAAGGCGGCGCCGACCTCTCCATGGGCCAGTGGCAGAAAATCGCTCTGGCCAGAGCCTACATGCGCGATGCCCAACTCCTGGTCCTCGACGAACCCACCTCCTCCCTCGACGCCCGCGCCGAGTTTGAGGTCTTCCAGCGCTTCGCCGAACTCACCAAGGGCAAGATGGCCATTCTGATTTCCCACAGGTTTTCCACAGTCCGCATGGCCGACCGCATCCTGGTCCTCGGCGGCGGCCGAATCGAAGAGCAGGGAACGCACGCCCAACTACTCGCCAACGGCGCCCGCTACGCTGAACTCTTCGAACTGCAGGCCGCGGGGTATCGTTAGAAATCCTTACTGCTGCGAACGTATTCGTTCCAGCTCCAGCTGATGTCCTGGATCACGTACGGAACCTTCACGTGATTCCGCGGTATCGTGTACTCCCTGTCTCCATTCACATCCAGGTAGACCTGACAGGTGCATTCCGTGCTGTACTCCTGGCCAGGGGGAACCGCCCCAGGAGGCCATTTCGCCGTCACCTCGAAACCGTTTCTCCCGTCGCGCTCGCAGAAGTGGACCCGGCTCAAATCCGCCGGATCCCCTCCGGCCTGCGTCATCCGCTTCCTTGCCACGTCCACGCAGAGAATCGGCCGGTGCGAACCGGAACTCGTCCAGGAATCAAACTCCAGGTAAAACCGTGATTGGTCGTGCACTGCCCCGATATCCACCCGCAACTGTTGTATCCCGGTCGCGCGAATACTGAACGCAGAGAGTAGATTCGTCAAAGCCATCAGTTGAATATCCAGCCGGCCTCGCCAGTCGGCAAACAGTCCCTCGGACCACTTCGTCTTCCCCGTCCCCATTCCGTACGCCGACCCCCACACACAATGGGAGATGAACAATTGAAAATCGGACTCCCCGGTAAACGTGACGATCAGGTATCCCACCGATACCATCACCGCTCCCACCACCATCATCGCCACTCCCGGCGGTACCCCCACCACCGTTGAGGTCTCCAACGCCCCCGCTCCCGCCATCGCGCTCCCTAACCCCATGATGCCCGACCCGATCCCGATGAATACCCCATAACCCACCATCGCCGAGTAATCGTTCTTTCCATAGGAATCAACCGCATCCAATTCCGCCGCGATCATATCGATTGCCCCGGAAATCCCTCCCACCACCCCCATCGGATACTTGTACAGTTTGCTCAACGGCATCAAGCCCAGCGCCTCCACGATGCCAGGTGACGCGCACAATGCCGATAGAATCCGCAGCCCATTTTTGACGGTCCACGGGTTATCCGCATCGACGATGGCCGACAGCGTCAGCAGGAACGCCATCACTTTCAACCCATCCGAGAGCAACTGCCTCGCCTCGGCCGCCTGCTTGTTTTCTACCAGCCATCGCCCCCAATTGGCCGCCGGATTCTCCTCCATCACCGTCACGCTCTTCTTCATTCCGCTGAAGTTCTGGTTCCCGTCCGGCAACTCGCTCGAAACTTCCACCTGCCGCACGATAACCAGATCTTCCTGCGAGATGTTCTTCAACGCAGCCGCCGCCTCCTCCGCCGCTTCTTTCGGTGCGCTTTTCATCACCACCGGCAGTATCTTCGCCGCCTCGTTCCACGCGCGAATCACCCCATCGGACGCTCTTCGTCCCGCCCGGAATATGTTGCCCGGCGCCGCCGACTTCCGTAACGCATACTTCCGCACCAGGCTCGATTCATCTTCCACCTGCTTTACCAGGTAGCTGATCCCGGGAAGGGTTTCCGATAACCGCGTCAGCCCCAGTCCCCAAACCTTCAGCAGCACCGGCATGTCCGCTTCCACGTCCACTTCGTGCGCGCTCACCGCAAAGTCCCACAACCCTCCGCTCAACCACTGCGCCAATTGCGCCGCCCGCCGTTCGGCCTCCGCTTTCTTCGCTTGATTCTGCTTCTCGTAATCCTCCACGTACTTGCGCATATCGGCTTCTCCCGTTGCCGATAACTCGCCCCGTACCGCCGCCGCATCCCCACTCGGACTGTCTATCGCCGCGATCAGATGTTTGCTGATCGCCAACTTGCACAACCGGTCCTGCACCTGCTGCTTCTGTGCCGCCGGTTGGCCATCGTAAAATCCCGAATACCCGATCACGTCGTCACAGGCATTCCGGTACTTTTGCCCCAGATAATGCGTGATTGTCAGCGGGTCCACGGCCCGGTAAAACCAAGCCGTGTCGTACCACAACTGGCTCGGGTTCCCGTATTCGTTCACTACCTCCGGCAACGATGCGTCCATTGGGAACAGCAGTTCTTCCGCCCGGTCCTCCAACTCGTGGATCTTCGCCAAATGCAGCTGAATCCGGCTGATGTAGGCATAATAGAAGACCTGTGTCCCGTTCACCGTATGGGGCAGTGACAACGCCGCTGCCCGCGTCTCGGAAGGCTTCCGCAGATCCCGCTCATGCGCCCGGTGCTCGGTGAGATCCACCGGGCGGATCCCGTCGTCGACGTAATACTCCCCGTACCACTTCACCCTCCCCGCGTCGTTCTGAAACAGGTACACCCATTTCGCCACCACCGGTTGGTGCAGCGTCTGTGGCCCGTTTCCCGGTCCCGGCTCCAGGCCAGGTGCCCATTTCGATTCGTCCGGCGAGTTGGCGATGATCGTCTTCCACTCGACAAAGACAAACGCCGGCCCCAATATATTGCTCATCGCTCTCCTCCCAATCCCCTATACCGCCACCGGATCTTCGTGGTGCTCGTGCGGCGTCTCGAAGTCGACGTCGCTGTCCAGAATCAGCGGATCTCTTGTCTTCAAGTCCGGCGCCGGCTCCCCGTGGTACTTCGCCGGGGTCACCACCCTCGGTTCCCCCGCCTTCTTCCCCAAATCGTCCAGGGATCCGAACGGAACCCCGGAGAAGATCACATACTTCACTCCGGGCGCCGGGTAGTGGTGTAGCGAATACTCTCCGCCCACCACCACCTCCGTGAACACCAGCACGCACTTCTTCTTCGTCCGCTTCGTCGCCGCTGTCCGCGGCAGCGTCTGGTTGTACGTCCGGTCAGCGTTGACCAGTTGGAACTTGTCCTCCACCCCATCGTTGTCCTCCGGGACTTCAATGAAGATCTCCACGGCCACCAGCGGCGAGGCGATTCCCTCGCATGGCGACGCACCCACCAGCCGATGATAGAACCGGCAGGCGAACGTATCGGAAGTCGTCGCAAACTCACGCCGCACCTCCTGCTGCCCCCGCCGGGCCTCGCCGTTGCTCCACATCCGCCGCCGGCATCCGTCGGTCCCCTCCGTCACCCGCGGACACGGCCATCGCTCCGGCGGCACCACCGTCCCAGGCCGGAAAAACAGCACTAGCACCCGGCGGTTCACCGCATTCTCCTCGTTCCGCGCCGTCGTGTCCCCGCTGGCGGCGAAGGCCGCCGCCTCGCTCTGAGAAAACACCATCGCCGGGTTGAATTCCCCGCAGCCCTGTATGTCGGCTTTCCCGTTGGCGTCCGCGCCCCGCCCCAGGAACGATTGCTTCTCCACCCGCTCTGGAAACAGATACTGAAAATACCTCTCGAACAGCTTTGCCCTGGTCCCCGATCCCGCCGACCCGTCCGCGGTCAGCCCGTTCGCCTGTTGGAACGCCCGAATTGCTTCCGTGCTCGTCCCTGTCGTTGCTCCGTCCGTGTTCCCGGGGTCGAACCCCACCGCCTGCAGCATCAGCTGAACATGCTTCAAGCCCCAATAGTCCCCGCCCGGCGGACACGAATAGAGCTTCTCCCAGCGCGCGACGTCGTGCGTCATCACCCCATAAATCGCCTCTGCCCGCCGCCCACTGAGAATCTTGTTGAATGCGTCATCTCCAATGGGATCCGCGTGGCCGAATACCGACATGGGCGCCTTGGGATAGGCGTCCACCACCATCCGCAAGTTCTCGAATTCCGGCTGCGCCTCCGGCCCGATAAACGAACTCCCAAAGTCGAACCGTACGTCGTTCAGCCGCCAGCAGGCGACGGTGACCAACTCTTCCCTGATGACGGTCTTCTCCGACTTTGTCGATGTCGCCGCATGCACCGGCAACGCCGCCACCGATGGATGCCCCGCCGCATGTCCACCCGTCGTCTTCTTCTCTCCAATCGCCATTCGACGCTCTCCTGCAAACAAGCTCGAATTGCCAGACGTAAACGGTCCAGACAATTTCTGCTCTCCGCCCGCCGCAGCCACTGCGATAAAATCTCGCCATGCTCCGTCCCCGTCTGATCGCCCTTGCCGCCCTGGCCGGCTTCGTCCTCTCTGCCCAGCCTCCGCAGACGCCTCCGGTCGTCTCGCCTGAAATCGCGGCCGACCGCAAGGTCACCTTCCGCCTTCTCGCCCCCAAAGCCCAGGCCGTCCGCGTCATCGGCGGCGACATCCCGGGCAACAACAAGGGGGCCGAGATGACCAAGAACGCCAGCGGCGTCTGGGAAGCCACCATCGGCCCCGTCCCCGCCGGTGCCTACCGCTACCACTTCAACGTGGATGGCCTCTCCGTCCTCGACCCCCGCAATCCCGCCACCAGCGAATCCAACAACAACTCCTGGAGCCTCACCGTTGTCCCCGGCGCCGATTTCGTCGACACCCGCCAGGTCCCTCACGGCGCCGTCTCCGCCGTTACCTACTACTCCACCGAACTGAAGCGCTTCCGCCGCATGACGGTCTATACCCCGCCGGGCTACGAACTCGGCAAAGGGAAGTACCCGGTGTTCTTCCTCCTCCACGGCGCCAGCGATTCGGACGCCTCCTGGTCCACCGTCGGCCGCGCCGGCATCATTCTCGATAACCTCATCGCCGACAAGAAGGCCAAGCCGATGATCATGGTAATGCCCGCCGGACACACCAACCAGGGCGGTTTCCGCGTTCCCGGCGCCGCCGACGAGTTCTCCCGTGACTTCCTCTCCGACATCCTCCCTTACATCGAAAAGAACTATCGCACCGCGCCTGGCCGCGCCAACCGCGCCCTGGCCGGCCTTTCCATGGGCGGCAACCAGACGCTCGCCATCGGCCTCCCGAATCTGGAGAAGTTCGCCTACCTCGGCGTCTACAGCAGCGGTCTGATCGGCGAGTTCGGCTCCACGCGCCCCGGCGCCCCGGCCCGCCCGGCGGGCCCCTCGTTTGAGGAGCGCCACAAGGCCGCGCTCGACAACCCCGCGTCCAAGAAGGGGTTGAAACTGGTCTGGTTTGCCATCGGAAAGGACGATTTTCTGCTCAAAACAGCGCAAGGAACCGTGGAAATGCTCAAAAAACATGGTTTTGATGTCGTTTATAAGGAGACCGAAGGCGGCCATACCTGGATGAACTGGCGCGACTACCTGACCGAATTCGCGCCGAAACTGTTCCAATAGGATATGGAGCCCGTCCCGCCCCAAATCGCCGCCATCACCCGGCCTGTCGACCGCTTGATGACCTACTACGTCCTGACGGCCGCCATGAGCCTGGTGGCATTTCCGATCACCATGACGGTGCTGTACTTCCGCTACCACACCATGCGGTACCAGTTCAGTGACCAGGGCAACCGGATGAGCTGGGGCATCATCTTCCGCAACGAGATCGTCTTGAACTACGCCCGGATCCAGGACATTCACCTGCGGTCGAACGCGGTGGAACGGTTTCTCGGCCTGGCGCGGATTGAGATCCAGACGGCCAGCGGCTCGGCCAGTTCCGTGATGACGCTGGAGGGGCTCACCGATACGGCGGGCATGCGGGACTTCCTGTATTCCCGCATGCGCGGCGCGACCCATCATCCCCCGGCTCCGGAAGCCCCGCTGGCGGTGGTGCTCAAGGAGGTGGCCGGCGAACTGCGCGCCATTCGTACGGCCCTGGAAAAGCGGGCATGAGCGCCTTCCTGCTCCGCCTCCTCCGCGTGCCGCCACAGCCGGATGCCCCCGATGGCTCCCCGGACTCCATCCGCATCTTCCGCGCCGGCCGCAACTACTACCGCTGGCGGATCGCCATGTGGGCCTCTACGGCCTTCGGCCTGCTGCTGATGGTCCTGCTCGCCTGCCTTCCGCTCCTGTTGCCCAACGCCAAGATGAACCCCACGGTGCGGGGCATCTGGCAGGTTGGCGCGTTCCTGCTCTTCGCGCTCTGGGCCGGCTGGGCGGCGGCATCCTTTCTGCTCCAGCGCCTGAACTACGAACTCCGCTGGTACATCGTTACCGACCGCAGCCTGCGCATCCGCAGCGGCATCTGGACCGTGGAAGAGCTCACCATGACCTTCGCCAACATCCAGGACATCCGCATCGAAAGCGGCCCGCTGCAACTGGCGCTCGGTCTGGCGGACCTGGTGGTGAAAAGCGCCGGCGGCGGATCGGCGTCCCCCCATGCGCCCGGCACCTCTCATGCGGCGCGGTTCAGCGGCGTCGACAACGCCGAAGTCCTCCGGGATCTCATCGTCGAGCGCCTCCGCCAATACCGCGACGCCGGTCTCGGCGACCCGGACCATCCGCCCGCTTCCACCCCGGAAGCCACCGTTGATCAGGCAGCGGCGGAACTTCTGGCCGAAGCCCGCGCCCTCCGCGCCTCGTTTCGCTAGTCCCATGGAAGGTCTGCTCGTCTACGGCGACAATCACTTCATCGTCGACGGCCCGGCGCCGGACGCGGCCACCGCGCGCGCTCTGGTCCGCCAGTGGTCCTTCATCTCCATCGGCCCTATTCAGGAGATCCCCGGATGGCGGATCCGCACCCGTGCCTTCCGCGAAGAACTTGCCTGGGCCATGGTGGTCGGGAGTCCCACGCCGCACTCTCCGGCGGTGACCCAACTACTGGCCGAACTCGCCGCCCGCGGCATCTCCATCGGCCACGCCGATCCGGTATAGTAACCAAATTCATGCAACGCCGCCAATTCCTCGCCGCCGCGGCCTCCGCCGCGGCCCAAACGCCCGCCCGCCCCAATATCCTTTTCGCCATCGCCGATGACCAGTCCTGGCTCCACACCTCCGCCGCCGGCGATCCCGTCGTCAAGACGCCAAACTTTGACCGCGTCGCGCAGTCCGGTGTCCTGTGCCGCAACGCTTTTTCCACCTGTCCCGGGTGTGCCCCCTCCCGCGCCTCCATCCTCACCGGCCGCTCCATCTGGCAACTGGAGGAGGCGGGCACCCATGCCAGCTATTTCCCCCGCAAGTTCACCGTTTTTCCGGATCTGCTGGCCAAGGCGGGCTACTATACCGGACTGACCGGCAAGGGCGCCGGCCCGGCGAACTTCCGCGATCCGGGCTGGCCCCATAACCCGGCCGGCCCCGCCTTCGATGAGCACAAGCTGCCGAAGTCGAATCTGGATGTCCACGCCGACAACTACTCGGCCAACTTCGATACTTTCCTCGCTGGCCGTCCGGCAGGAAAGCCCTGGTTCTTCTGGTTTGGCAGCCATGAGCCCCACCGCGGCTACCGCCGTGGCTCCGGGGCCGCTGCAGGCAAGAATCCCGCCGCCGCTCCCGTCCCGGCCTTCCTTCCGGATACGCCGGAAGTCCGGTCGGACCTGCTCGACTACTACGAGGAGATCGAGTACTTTGACCGTCACCTGGGCCGGATTCTGGCCTCCATCGAAAAGTCCGGGGAGCTGGCCAATACGCTGATCGTGGTCTGCGCCGACAACGGGATGAGTTTCCCGCGGGCCAAGGCCAATCTCTACGAGCACGGCATCCACCTGCCGCTGGCCATCGCCTGGCCGGCCGCCGTCCCTGGCCGCCGCCGCATCGATGACCTGATCAGCTTCCGCGACTTTGCCCCGACGTTCCTGGACGCCGCCCGCCTTCCGGCGCACCCGGCCATGGCGGGCCGGTCGCTGCTGCCGATCCTGAAATCCTCCAAATCCGGGCAGATCGACCCCACCCGGTCCTCGATTACCGCCGGCCGCGAGCGCCACTCCCATGCCCGCCGCGACAACCTGGGCTACCCGTGCCGCGCGCTGCGCACCCGGCGCTATCTCTACATCCGCAACTTTGCCCCCGACCTGTGGCCGGCGGGCGATCCGCCGCTATTCGCCGATATCGACA
Organism: uncultured Solibacteraceae bacterium; assembly: GCA_964430625.1. Lineage (GTDB taxonomy): Bacteria > Acidobacteriota > Terriglobia > Bryobacterales > Bryobacteraceae. The sequence goes on along the minus strand of CAYSFR010000038.1, from coordinate 10,894 downwards.
ACGGGCCCAGCAAGACGGTGGTCACCTCCACCCCCGGCCGTTACTACGACCTCGCACTCGCCAAACGGCCGGCCGAAGAGCTGTTCGACATCTCCTCCGACCCGGCGTGCCTGGTGAACCTGGCCACGCACCCGGACCACAAGAAGACGCTGGCCACCCACCGGGCGGAGCTGGAAAAGATCCTGAAAGCCGAAGGCGACCCGCGGATTCTCGGGACTGGAGCGATCTTCGACAGTTATCCTCGCCATTCGCCGATGCGCCCGGCGCTCGGCGGATTTGCCGAAGAGGGCAAGTACAACCCGGCCTACGCGCCGAAGAAGTAGCCGCTACTCGTAACGCAGCCCCAGCGAATCCATGATCCCCTTCATGTAGCCGAAGGCGAGCACCTTGCCGCCGATGGTGTAGCCACTGGCTTTGCCGCCCTCGGCCTCGCCGGCCAGCGCCGGAGCGTGGTCGGGGCGGATGGGCCCGTCAAACCCCGCCTTGCTGTAGATCTCCAGCATCTTCACCATGTCGGTGGGGCCGTTGTCGTGGAAGGTCTCGCGGAAGTGCGTCTTGTCACCGGTGACGTCGCGGTAGTGGACGAAGAAGACCTTCTTCTTCTCACACCACTCTTTGGCGAGGCTGTAGATGTCCTCCTTCATCAGCAGGAAGTTGGCCTGGCAGAAGGTGACGCCGTTGTAGGCGCTGGGGGCCATGGCCATGATGCGCTCGTAGTTCCGTTTGCTGGTGATGATGCGGGCGATGCCGCGCAGGGGGCTGAGCGGCGGGTCGTCGGGATGGAGCGCCATCTTCACCTGGAACCGTTCGGCGACTGGCATGACGGCCTTGATGAAGTACTCGCAGTTGGCCCACATCTTCTCTTCGCTGACCTCGCCGTACTCGGTGAGGCCTTGGGAGGTGGCTTCGGTGAGGTCGAATTCGCTGGTGAGGGCGCCGCCGCGCTCGGGCACGCTCTGGTTGGTGCGGGTCCAGCCGAGACCGGCCATGAAGTTGTAGCAGATCATGTGGATGCCGTTTTTGGCGAGCGCCTCGATGGCCCACTTGGTGTTTTCGATCTGTTCGTCGCGGCCGTCGAGGCCGAGTTTGATCTTGTCGAAGGGCACGGGGTGGCCTTCGATACCGGCGATCTGCATTCCGGAGGCGGCGAAGGCTTCCTTTTGCTTGCGGACGGCTTCTACGTAATCTTCCTTGCGCACGCGCGCCATACCGCCGTTGGCGATGACCCATTTGATCCCCACCTGGCGGGCGATGGTAACGTCCTTGCTGCCGGGATTTCCGAGGACCTCGGAGAGCAGGAACTTGCCGGGGCTTTTGGCCTCGCGCGAGGTCCTGGCGATGGCGGGCATTCCGGCGGCGGCGGAGGCCCAAAGGCAGTTGCGGCGCGTGAACTTCATAGGGGAAACACCTCCTACGGGCACCATACTCCTTTTGCACTCCAAAGTCTTCCCCCCGGCAGAGAGCAAGAAAATAAAGGGATCCAATCGCGGCGGACGGGTCTATACTAAGGCCGGACAGGGTCGAAACACTGAGATCCGGGTCCAGATGAATCGCTGACTTGGCCGGCGATGAGATTGACTCGACGTTGAGGCTGCGCAATGCCCCGCTGGGGTAGTGTGCGGTGGCCCATGCGTGCCTCTCGCCCGGAAAGGAGGCTTTCGTGAGGATCCAACAGGTTCTCTCATACGCGGCGCTGGGCGCCCTGGTTTTCGCTGGCGGAGGTGGCCTATTCGGCGCCGCATCGGGCGCCAACCCGGTGAATCTGGCGAGCGGACGGGCGATCACGGCATTGACGAATACGGTGCAGGGGGTTCCGGCCAACGTGACCGACGGCGTCTCCAATGTCTGGTACAGCTACCAGGGAACGGGCGGCGCCTACATCAACTCGTTCACCATCGACTTAGGGGCGAGTTACTCGATCGGGAAGATCAATCTTTATGCCTCGCAGACAGCGGCGGTGACGATCTGGTCATCGCCGGACGGGGCGGCGTGGACGCAGCGGCACGCTTTTAACTGGACGGCGGCGACGGGGCTGACGACGCCGACCCTGGGCGCGCCGGTGACGATCAACGCGGGCGGGGCGTATGCGGCGCGGTACCTGAAGTACGAGGGGAAGGCGTGGTGGAACCAGTATGTGGGCATCATGGAGTTTGAAGTGTACGAGTGGCAGGGCGGCGGGCCGGCTGAGCCGAGCCTGGCCGGGCTGGCCAACCTGGCGGCGGGAAAGGCGGTAGCCAACGGTCCGGGATACTCCTCGACGGCGGGGCACGACCCGGGGCTGCTGACCGACGGGAACACCGCCACTTACTGGGAGGGGAGTTACAAGCTGGATAACTGCACTTATATTTACAACACGAGTCTGTGTCCGTTGAACAAGTGGTTCAATACCTACGGGTACGCGCGCATCGACCTGGGGTCGGCGCAGCCGGTACAGGCGATCCGGATCACCTTCCCGCAGGGGACTCCGGGCGCGCAGAGCTTTCTGGTGGCGCTCAACGATGCCAGCGACACCTGGAGCCCGAACAAGTGGTGGGGCTTCTGGGGCGACCCGGCGGCGGTGGCGTCCAAGCCGGTGCAGACGAGTTCGGCGACACAGAAGTTCTTTTTGCCGGCGCCGGTGACGGCACGCTACGTCTGGTTGTATATGCAGAACTGGGTGATGGAGGCCGCGGCCAATCCGAGCGTGGCCGAGGTGGAGGTGTTCGGGGCGCTGCCAGTGTCGCAGACTCCCAGCGTGGGGCTGGTGACGCCGTCGGGCGGCAACACGGCCACGCAGGCTTTCACCTTTACCTTCACCGACCCGCAGGGGTACCAGGATCTGGACGTGGTGAACGTGCTGGTGAACAACTTCCTGGATGGACGGGTGGCCTGCTACCTGGCCTACAGCCGGCCGCTGAACGTGCTGTACCTGGTGAACGATCCGGGTACGGCGCTGTTGCCGGGCCTGGTGTTGAACGGGTCCGGAACGTTGAGCAACAGCCAGTGCACGGTGAACGGCGCGGGAACGTCGGCGACAGGGGCGGGGAACACGCTGACGCTGACGCTGAACATGACGTTCCCGGCGGGGTTCGGAGGAAACCGGATCTTCTACGCGGCGGCGCGGGACACGGCGAACAACTCGGGCTGGAAGGGCATCGGGACGTGGAACGTTCCGGGACTGCAGATCGGGCAGTTGACGACGATGGGCGTGACGCCGGCGCAAGGGGCGGGGAACGCGCAGACGTTCACCTTCACCTTCACCGATACGTTTGGCTGGCAGAACCTGGGCGTCTTAAACGTGTTGATCAACGATGCCCTGGACGGGCGGTTTGGCTGCTACCTGGCGTATAGCCGCCCGCTGAACGTGCTCTACCTAGTGAACGACACCGGGACGGCACTGCTGCCGGGCCTGTTGCTGAACGGGAGCGGCACGCTGGCCAACAGCTACTGCACGATCAACGGCGCGGGCGCGACGGCGACGGGCAACGGGAACGTGGTGACGCTGACGCTGCCGGTGACGTTCACTTCGGCATTTGGCGGCAACCGGTTGCTCTACATGGCCGCGCGGGACGTGGCCGAGAACAACTCGGGCTGGCAGGCCAAGGGGGCCTGGCTGGTGCCGTAGCACGGCTACAGGGAGGGGAAGACCCGATATACTGTTGTCGCAATGCGGACAACGATACCGACTCGACGGGCCTTCCTCTCCCTGATAGGTGCCGGGCTGGGGGCGGCGCAGACGGCGCCGGCCACCAAGCCGAACGTGCTCATGATCTGTGTGGACGATCTGAATGACTGGATCGGGTGCCTGGGTGGAAACCCGGACTCGGTGACGCCGAACTTTGACCGGCTGGCGAAGGAGAGCGTGCTGTTCACGAGCGCGCACTGCGCGGCGCCGTTGTGCAACCCCTCGCGGGCGGCGCTGCTGACCGGCATTACGCCGGCGACATCGGGGGTGTACCAGAACAATCAGCCGTGGCGGACGTCGCCGGTGCTGGCGAAGACGCGGACGTTGCCGCAGCACCTCGCCGACCATGGCTATAAGGCGATCGGGGGCGGGAAGACCTATCACGATGCCTACCCCGATCCGGAGAGTTGGGAGGAGTATTTCCCCTCCAAGACGCGGCAGAAGCCGGAGGATCCGCATCCGGCGAAGATACCGGCGAGCGGGTTGCCGCCGATGGGCCACTTCGATTGGGGGCCGCTTGCCGGGGATGACGCGGCGATGGGGGACCACAAGGTGGTGGACTGGGCGATCGGGCAGATGGGCAAAGAGCACGGCAAGCCGCTGTTCCTGGCGGTGGGGCTGTTCCGGCCGCATTTGCCGTGGTATGTGCCGAAGAAGTACTTCGACATGTACCCGGTGGACAAGTTGACGCTGCCGAAGGTAAACGGCGACGACTTGGACGATGTGCCGGCGATCGGCAAGAAGATGGCGAAGCCGAACGGGGACCACAAGGTGGTGACCGACCACGGGAAGTGGAAGGAGGGCGTGCAGGCGTACCTGGCGTCGATCCGGTTCACCGATACCGAGCTAGGGCGGCTGCTGGACGCGTTTGCGAAGAGCCCGCTGGCGAAGAACGCGGTGGTGCTGTTGTGGAGCGACCACGGGTGGCACCTGGGCGAGAAGCTACACTGGCGCAAGTTCACGTTGTGGGAAGAGGCGACGCACAACGTTCTGATGATGAAGGTACCGGGGCTGACGAAGCCGGGCGGGCGCTGCGACCGGCCGGTGAGCCTGATGGACGTGTTCCCGACGGTGACCGATGTTTGCGGGGTGCCGGCAAAGAACGGGTGCGAAGGGGTGAGCCTGCGCCCGCTGCTGGCGAACCCGAAGGCGAAGTGGGACCGGCCGGCGGTGACGACATTTGGCCGGCAGAACCACGCGGTGCGGAGCGAGCGGTGGCGGTACATCCGGTACAGCGACGGGACCGAGGAGTTGTACGACCGGTCGAAGGATCCGATGGAGTGGAAGAATCTGGCCGGGGACCCGGCGCTGGCCGCAGTGAAGGCCGAACATGCCAAGTGGCTGCCGAAAGTGAACGCTACAGAGATTCCGGCACGCGGAAACGGTTGAGCGGCTGCTAGAATCTCAGGACAGGAGACCATTACCACATGAAATTTTTCTTGACTGCCGCAGCGACCCTGTTGCTTACCTCCGGCCTGGCGATGGCCGGTGAAAAGGGCATGATGCACTGCTTTGCGTTCACGGTGATTCCGGAGGCGACCGATGCCGACTGGAAGGCATTTGCCGAGGCGACCGACCAGTGGCCCTCGAAATTCTCTGGCATCCAGAAGATCTGGCACGGCAAGTTGCGTGCTCCGCTGGCGCAGTTCACGGTTTCCGCGGAAGCCCGGAAGAAGCTGGCCGCCGGAGAGAAGGACGTGGACACGAAGGCGAACCGGCTGATGCGTCAGCATGGGGTTTGCATGCTGATGACGGGGCCGGACGCACTGAAGGCGTACACGGCGAACGCGTTCCACAAGGAGTGGATGGCGAAGTACGAGAAGGTCCGCGTGGCGGGCACGACGACGTACGACATCCTGGCGCAGTAGTTTTCGTCTCGAGGGGGAGCCGCGGTGCGTCATCGCGGCTCCCCTTTTCCTTTGGGCCGCGGGGCCGGTGGGTTTCGCAGGTTTCGTGAGTCGTTTGCTGGTTGGCATTGGTCGTGTCCTTCTTTGTCTTCCGCTCTTTTAGCTCCCTCTCCTTGTATCTCCCGCTCCTTCTCGGGATTGGGTTCGAATTTGCAATTTTCCCTTTCTCGCCGCGGCGGGTTTGCGGCGTCTTTGGGGGACAGCCGTGCCGCTTGGGTGTGCGGAACGGTGTCTGTGCTTGCCCCGGCTATCCCCCAGAGGGGTTGTGTTCGGTCTGTGACTTCCCGTTCACGGTCCTTCTGTGCCCTACCCGGCTATCCTCCTCGGTTGGATTGGGTTCGAATTTGCAATTTTCCCTTTTCTCGCATTCCGCGGCGGGTTGGCGGCGTCTTTGGGGGATAGCCGTGCCGCTTGGGTGTGCGGAACGGTGTCTGTGCTTGCCCCGGCTATCCCCCAGAGGGGTTGTGTTCGGTCTGTGACTTCCCGTTCACGGTCCTTCTGTGCCCTACCCGGCTATCCTCCTCGGTTGGATTGGGTTCGAATTTGCAATTTTCCCTTTTCTCGCATTCCGCGGCGGGTTGGCGGCGTCTTTGGGGGATAGCCGTGCCGCTTGGGTGTGCGGAACGGTGTCTGTGCTTGCCCCGGCTATCCCCCAGAGGGGTTGTGTTCGGTCTGTGGGGGTGATTCCCCGGTGGGCGACTTCCCGTTCATGGTCCTCCTGTGCCCTACCCGGCTATCCTCCTCGGTTGGATTGGGTTCGAATCTGCAATTTTCCCTTTCTCGCAGCCGCCTTTGGGCACACTACGCCTGTGGCCGGGCTGGGTTTCTATTCGTTTGTCAAAGAACGGGTCCGCGGCTGGCGATGGCGGAGCCAAGGCCGGCTCGACGGGTTGGTTACGGCGTTAACTCGTGGTCGAGGCCATGAAGCTGCTCGGGCGCGGACAGCGCCAGGGAAGCGGAACGAGGCGGCCGGTGAATGGCTTCGTCTTGTAGATGGTGTAGAAGATCTCCCGGTCGTTGCGGCCGAAGCGGTTACCGTTGAGCACCAGTTTGGCCGGCGGGCGGACCGATTCCGGGATGACTTCGGCTTCCGCGGCTGTGAGATGGATACGGCGCTGGAGGCGGGTGGTCTGCATCTCGCGGAGGGCGCCGATGGAACGATAGACGAGCATTTCGGCGGCGGCACGGTAACGGTTGAGCTGGTTGAGCGTGGCCTCGGTTTCGGGGACGACGACGGGAGCGTCGTTGTACTTATGAATCAGGTCGCCGATGAGTGCTTCGATGCGGCGAAGGCGGGCGGCGCCGTCGAGGAAGTGGCGGAAAGCGTGTTCCTCCATGGGCCCAAAGGGCTGGAGGATCGGCCGCATTTTGGCCTCAAATTCGTCGGCGCAGACCCGTTCTTCCGGTGACATGGTAAGGACACCGAGAGTGAGGCCGTGGCGGGTGTTGTTCCGGGAGGCGCGCGCCTTTCCTTCTTCGGTCCGGGGACCGGTGGAATGCTGGGCATTGGCCTGATTGGCCTGGACTTGAGCGGGGGTAGACATGACTATTTGTTCTCCAGTTCGCGGATGGTTTTGAAGATTTCGGCTTCGATTTTGCCGTTTTCATACAGGTCGAGTGCGTGTTTGGCCATGTGTTTGCTTCGTCTGAGGGCAGGGACACGAGAGAGGTCGGCGAGGGGAGAGGCGGTGGCAATCTTCTGGATGCCTTGGGCGCAGGAGATGCCGTGAGCGACGCGTGCGGCCTGGACCTTGGCGAGTTCCTTGCGAGCGCGGAGCCAGTTGCGGTGGGCGCGGCTGTAGGCGGCGTTGAGACGCGGTTCGGCATCGAGGTTGTCGGCGTTAAGGCGGACGGTCTCCATCTCCCAGGCGGCGTAGGCGACCTGGCTGACGAACCAGTGTTCGAAGTCGTCGACGGGCTGGAGGGACTCGATGGCCTCAAAAGTCAGTTCGGCGAGACGGGCAGGGTGGGGAAGCGACATAGAGAGTCCTTTCTCTCTGCGGGAATGGGGGCCGCAAAAAGGAAAAACCCGGAGAGCATCTCCGGGTGTGGTGAGTTGGGGGCGAGGCCCTATCTCTACTTCCATTATATGAAGTTGTCCAGTGTTTTCGGTGTTTCCGGGGGTCGGTGGCGGAGTGTATCTCGTTTGGAATGAGTGGAGTGCGAGTTTTTTAAAAATCGGTGAACGGCTTTTGGGATTTTGGCGGGACAGTACGAGGTGGGGGGTGGTACTGGGTGGTGGGGCGGCGCGAGTGGGTGTGGAGGTAAGGCTCGGCTATTTCGGATTCGGCGGCGTCATTGCCGTGTGATCAGTATTCGTTGGTTCGCCGGACGGGAAATCATACCCATTCTCGTTTTCGGGATGGTGAATGTGATGGTTTTGTATCTCCCACCAGGAGGGTGTTTGATTTCCTGGTCGTACTACGCGTCGCTTGCATTCATCCCCGTTGCGATTGGCGTCTTTACTCGAAAGTGTGAAGTTTGGTTTGCGGCATTTTGCTTGACCATTCCCGCACTGGTGGGTTGCCGGCATGGGCAGGAGTCTCCGATTGTCGGGACGTTCGGTGGAATCCTCGACCCAGAGTTATGGGCTCTGTTCGTATACCGATTCGCCCCGGTGTACATTTGCTACCTGGTGCTCGTGACGGCCGGCGTGATCCTGCGGCAAGTGACGAGAGCACTACGCGCCTGCGGATACCTTGTTACGCGGAGCAGCAGTCACTGGCGCATGTCATTGACGGCATCCATACAATTCTAGACCTCGCGGGGCTTGTACCTGGGATTGGAGAAGTGGCCGACCTAGCCAACGCCATCATGTATGCCGCTAAGGGTGATGGTGCAAATGCTGTGCTGTCTCTTGCTGCGCTTCTACCAGCTAGGGGCCAAGTAGGCACCGGTGGACGGTTGGCACATGAAGCGCTAATGAAAGCAACTGGGAAGACTGTGCTGAAGTTGCAGACCAGCATGCCCATCATGTCTATTCACGGAAATTCAGTGCCGTCTGGGAGGCTAATGGTAATAAGGGGGACGATGCTGCTAACGGCGCATGGTGGGAGGCTAAGGATCACCTTAGGAATGCGTATCAGTATAATAAGGATTGGGAGTTATGGATCGCTCAGAACGCTTCCATTTTGAACGGGAAGAATATCGCTCTCGCCCAGCAAGAGGCGGCGGACTATGCGGCCAAATTGAAGCTAAAGTATGGATTTTAGGTTTCTTGAAGTAGGATTGTCAAAATGTCTGATTCGAGTAATATATTTGTCATGTCAATGGGTAAAGCTGCTAATTGTGTCGACCTGAGGAAATTGGGAATGGTTGACGGTGATGAGGAATGGGCGCTGGCTCGGGGCGAGACTAAGGCGCTCGAACCAATTTTGTTCGAGGTTATACAAGGGTCGGTATTACCAGATGTAATGTGGAATGGATTCTACCCAATAGTATCAGATAGATTGGCGGGACTCATTGAATTGGAAGGGATCACTGGATGTCGGTTGTATCCTTGCATCGTCAAGACCCTCCAACCAAGTAATGCGAAATACTTCGTTATGGGCATAACCGGGCGATGCCGCGAAATTACATTTGCAGTCGAGAAATCTGCAAATCTTCGGATGAAACTAGACAAAAAGGGTCGCCGGCTGCTGTATTCTGTACTGGACGTTGACTTGACGGAATGGGACGGCACAGACCTGTTTATGGGACGTAGTAAACGAACGGCTCATCGATGTGTCAGTGACAAGTTTCGGTCGATATGCAAAAAGCATAAGATAACAGGGATCTGTTTCAATTTGCCTGACGAACATGAGATGTTTGTAGACATCGCATAGGGCCATAAGCGTCCGATTCTCCTTTCAATTACCCACAATTTGCCGAGCTGCGAGGAACCCGGCATGGAGATCGTTCAGTTTCCGAAAGCCGCGCCAGATAACGATGTTACCCGGCGGCCAGTCGTGTTTCCGCGCAAGATATCCGCCGAGCTTCGCCACTTTCGCAAATAGTATTGCAAGGTCAAGGACCGTGTTTCGGAGGGCCGATCCTTGACAAAATGGTCGAGTAACTGTTGTTCTGTTCCTGTGACGACGAGTGACGCAGCCGGAGGCTTCGCAGGGGGCCGGGTCGGCGGGGATGACGACCTATAGCTATGTGGCGAATACGGTGACGGTGACCGATCCGGCAGGGAAGTGGAAGAAGAGTGTGAGCGATGTGCTGGGGAACCTGGTGTCGGTGATCGAGCCGAACCCGGCGGGCGGGGCGGACTATGTGACCGATTACACGTATTCGGTATTTGGGAAGCTGTTGACGGCGACGATGACGAGGCCAGGGTATGGGGGCGGTTCGGCGGTGACGCAGACGCGGACGTGGGTGTACAATGCCAACGTGCAGTTGACGTCGGTGCGGCATCCGGAGAGTTCGACGGTGGCGAATCCGTCGACGCGGTATGCCTATAATGCCGACGGGAGTATCCTGTGGACGAAGGATGCCAAGGATCAGCGGGTGGAGTTTACTTACGACACCGACGGACGAGTGACGGAGCGGCGGCGGTACTATGCGAACGGCGGGGAGGATACCTGCGGGCGGGTGAAGTATTTCTATAACACGCAGAGTTTTGCGGCGGGGTTCACGCAGAACGCGACGGGGCGGCTGGCGGCGACCCAGACGGGGTGCGCGGGTGCGGGACCTGGGGAAGTGATCGAGATCTATTCGTACACGGCGGCGGGTGCGGTGACGAAGAAGCGGTTGCGGCTGGTGCGGCCTGGCGGGACGGTGGACAAGGACGTTACTTACGGGTATGGGACGGACGGGAAACTGGCGACGGTGCTGTATCCCGGGGCGACGATTCCTTACTCGTATACGTATGATGCGATGGACCGGCCTACTAAGATGACAGGGCCTGGGTATTTGGGAGGGAACCTGATCGATCAGGTGAAGGAAGTGGGGTATGGGGCGGCGGGCGAGGTGACGGCGATGAAGTATCTGCAGGGGGAGACGCCGGACTATGATGGGAACCAGAATCTGATTGGCGTGCCGTATTTTCTGACGGAGACGCGGAACTACAACTTCTTGTATCAGATGACGAAACAGAGACATGTGGGGACGGGCGGGACGGTGGCCGAGATTGAGTATCTGTATCCGGCGAATAGTAACAACGGGAGGATCAGTCAGCGGAAGAATAATGTTTCTTATCAGGTGGTAGGTTATACCTACGATGCGCTGAACCGGTTGGCGAGCGCGGCGAATACGGGGAGCGACGCGTGGGCGCAAACCTTTTCCTATCTATGATCTTGTCAACCGAAAAATGCAGGGATCGGGAGGATGGGTAAGGATG
>CAYSFR010000037.1:0-103279 GCA_964430625.1 uncultured Solibacteraceae bacterium | reverse complement strand
AGAGATCCGCCGCGTCATCCAGGTCCTCTCTCGCCGCACGAAGAACAATCCCGTCCTCATCGGCGAACCCGGCGTCGGTAAAACCGCCATCGCCGAAGGCCTCGCCAACCGCATCGTCCGCGGCGACGTCCCCGAAGGCATCAAGGAAAAGAAGCTGATCGCACTCGATATGGGCGCCCTCATCGCCGGCGCCAAGTTCCGCGGCGAGTTCGAGGAACGCCTCAAGGCCGTCCTCAAAGAGGTCACCAGCTCCGAAGGCAAGATTATCCTCTTTATCGACGAACTCCATACCGTCGTCGGCGCCGGCAAGGCCGAAGGTTCCATGGACGCCGGTAACCTGCTCAAGCCGCTTCTGGCCCGCGGCGAACTGCACTGCATTGGCGCCACCACCCTCGATGAGTACCGCAAGTACATTGAGAAGGACCCCGCCCTCGAACGCCGCTTCCAGCCCGTTCAGGTCGATCAGCCCTCGGTCGAAGACACCATCTCGATCCTTCGCGGCCTCCGCGAACGCTACGAGGTCCACCACGGCGTACGCATCAAGGACGCCGCCCTAGTCTCGGCCGCCGTCCTCAGCAATCGCTATATCACCGATCGCTTCCTGCCCGACAAGGCCATCGATCTGGTCGACGAATCGGCCGCCAAACTCCGGACCGAAATCGACTCGGTCCCCAGCGAACTCGACGAAGTCCAGCGCCGCGTCATGCAGCTGGAAATCGAACGCGAAGCCCTGAAAAAGGAGTCCGACGTCGCCTCCAAGGACCGCCTCGCCCGCCTGGAAAAGGAACTCGCCGAACTCAAAGGCCAGGCCGATAGCCTCCGCGCTCAGTGGCAGAACGAGAAGAAGTCGGTCGACGTCCTCCGCGCCTTGAAGGAGAAAATCGAGTCCGCCAAAGGCGACATCGAACGCGCCGAACGCGCCTACGACCTCAACAAGGCCGCCGAACTCAAGTACGGCACCCTCGTCAACCTGGAAAAGGAACTCGACCGCGAAAGCGCCAAGATCGCCGAAAGCGCCGCCGGACGCCTCATCAAGGAGGAGGTCGGCGAAGAAGATATCGCCGCCGTCGTCAGCCGCTGGACCGGTGTCCCGGTCACCAAGCTACTCGCCGGCGACATGCAGAAGCTCCTCAACCTGGAAAAGGAACTCCACGGCCGCGTCATCGGCCAGGAGGAAGCCGTCGACGCGGTCGCCGACGCCGTTCTCCGCGCCCGCAGCGGCCTCAAGGATCCGGCGCGCCCCATCGGCTCGTTCATCTTCCTCGGCCCCACCGGCGTCGGCAAAACCGAACTCGCCCGCGCCCTCGCCGAGTCCCTCTTCGATGACGAACACGCCATGATTCGCATCGATATGTCCGAGTACCAGGAGAAACATACCGTCTCCCGCCTCGTCGGCGCCCCTCCCGGATACGTCGGCTTTGAGGAAGGCGGGCAATTGACCGAAGCCGTCCGCCGCCGGCCCTATTGCGTCATCCTCTTTGACGAAATCGAAAAGGCCCACACCGACGTCTTCAACATCCTGCTCCAGGTCCTCGACGACGGCCGCCTCACCGATGGCCAGGGCCGCACCGTCGACTTCAAAAACTCGATCGTCATCATGACCAGTAACATCGGCAGCCCCCGTATCCTCGAATACAAAGGCGACTGGAAAGGCGACAACTACGAGCGCATGAAACGCGCCGTCATGGAAGAGCTCCGCCAGGGCTTCCGGCCGGAATTCTTGAACCGCGTCGACGAAATCATCGTATTCCATGCTCTGAGCGAAGAGCATCTGAAGGATATCGTCAAAATCCAGCTCGCCGGGCTGCGCAAACGGCTCTCCGAACGGAATATCACGCTCGAGTTTACCGATACCGCCCTCAATTGGCTCGTCCGCAACGGCTACGATCCCAATTTCGGCGCCCGGCCGCTCAAACGCGTCATCCAGCGGGAAGTGGAAACCCCGCTCGCCCGCAAACTCATCTCCGGCGCCATCCGCGACGGCCAGATTGTCAAAGTCGAACTGAATCCGCTGCGCGGCGAACTCGATTTTTCGCCTCCGATTTCAGCGGTCGCCTGATCACCTGTGTGTAAGTGAGCCAATAAGAGAGGAATAACATGGCACAATCCGAAGAGTTCCGCAATTTGCCGGTCCTGCCGTTGAAAAACACGGTCCTGTTCCCCGGCCTCATGCTGCCGCTCAGCGTCGGCCGCAAGTCCACCCAGGCAGCCGTCGAAGCCGCCCTGGCCACAGAAGAAAAGGAGATTTTCATCGTCTCCCAGCGGGACTCCAATACCGAAAACCCCGGTGCTGCTGACCTCTACCCGGTCGGCACCATCGCCGTCGTCCGCCGTATCGAACGCCATCCCGGCGGAATGATGGAAGTCATGGTCATGGGCGAGGAACGTGCCCAGCTGGCCAAACTCGATCAGGTCTCGGACGAAGACGGCGCCGCCGTCTACCTCCGCGCCCGCGTCCAGCCCCTCCCCCTCCCCGAAGATTCCGGGACCGAGGTCGAGGCCCTGGAACGCGAAATCCTCGATTTGGCTACCAAAGCCGTTCAACTCGCCCACGGCGACTCCTCCCGTGACCTCGCACGCGTCCTCAAAGGCCAGGAAGACCCCCTCCATATGGTCTTCCTCCTCGCCTCCATGATGTCGCTCCCGGTCGACAAGGAACAGGTCCTCCTGGAGGCCGCCACCCGCTTGGACGCCCTCCGCGAGCTCCACAAATACCTCTCCCATGAGGTCGAGGTCCTGGAACTCAAGAGCAAAATCGCCACCGAAGCCCGCGCCGAAATGTCCAAGGAGCAGCGCGACTACATGCTCCGCCAGCAGATGAAGGCCATCCAGCAGGAACTCGGCGATAAGGACGACGCCGGCGACCTGGCCATCCTCCGCGAACGCGCCGAAAAGGCCAACCTCCCCGAGGCCGCCAAAAAAGAGGTCGACCGCGAGCTCAAAAAGCTCGAACGCACCAACTCCGCCTCGCCCGATTTCCAGATCAACCGCGGCTGGGTCGAGTTCGTCCTCGACCTGCCCTGGCACGCCACCACCGACGACAATCTGGACATCAAGAACGCGCGCCAGATCCTCGACGAGGACCACTATGAGCTGAAAGAGGTCAAGGACCGCATCCTCGAGCACCTGAGTGTCATGAAGCTCAACCCGCTCGCCAAGGCGCCCATCCTCTGCCTCGTCGGACCTCCAGGCGTCGGCAAAACCAGCCTCGGCCAGTCGGTCGCCCGCTCGCTCGGCCGCAAGTTCGAACGCATGTCGCTCGGCGGCATGCACGATGAAGCCGAACTCCGCGGCCACCGCCGCACCTACATCGGCGCCATGGCCGGACGGCTCCTCCAGGCCATGCGCCGCGCCGGCACGAAGAATCCGGTCATCCTTCTCGACGAAGTCGATAAGGTCGGCCGCGACTTCCGCGGCGACCCCGCCCACGCCCTCCTCGAGGTCCTCGACCCCGAGCAGAACAAGACGTTCCGCGATAACTACCTCGACCTCGATTTCGACTTGTCGAAGGTGATGTTCCTCTGCACCGCCAACACGCTGGACACCGTCCCGCGCCCGTTGCTGGACCGCATGGAGATCATCCGCCTCTCCGGCTACAGCGAAGAGGAGAAGGTGCAGATCGCCCGGCGCTACATCATCCCGCGGCAGATCGCCGAAACCGGCGTCAAGAATGAGCAGATCACCTTCACCGACGAAGGTCTCCGCTTCCTCATCAGCGGCTATACCCGCGAAGCCGGTCTCCGCCGCCTGGAACGGTCCATTGCGAAGGTGGTCCGCAAAGTGGCGCTCAAGATCGTCGAAGGCAACGGCGAAGCCGTCACCGTCGATCCCGCGCAGGTCCTCGACCTGCTCGGCCCCGAACTCGTCCAGCCCGAACGGTTCCGCAAGAACCTCCCGGCCGGCGTTGTCACCGGCCTCGCCTGGACCGAATCCGGCGGCGACGTGCTCTACCTGGAAGCCACCACGCTCCCGCAGGGCAAGGGCCTCACCATCACCGGCCAATTGGGCGAGGTGATGCAGGAGTCGATGAAGACCGCGCAGAGCTACATCTGGTCGCACGCCGAGGAACTGGGCCTGGATCCCAAGCTCTTCAAGGAGTACGGTATCCATGTCCATGTGCCGGCCGGCGCGATTCCGAAGGACGGGCCCAGCGCCGGCATCGCTTCGGCGACGGCGATGACCTCGGCCTATCTGAAACAACCGGTTCGCAGCGATACGGCCATGACCGGGGAGATTACCCTTACCGGCCTGGTGCTGCCGATCGGCGGCGTCAAGGAAAAGGTGCTCGCCGCCCGCCGCGCCGGAATGAAGCGGGTCATCCTTCCCAAAGCCAACGAGAAGGACCTCCGCGACGTCCCGGATTCGGTCCGCGCCGAACTGCAGTTCCTCTTCGTCGACCGCGTCGAAGAGGTGCTGGCCGACATGATCCCGTCGCTGGCCACCCAACTGGCCTCCTCCATCGCCGCGTAACATGAGGGGAGCCCCATGCTCCCCTATTTTCAAGCGCCGCCGCTCACGCACTATACCCTGCTAGCGGCGGCGGTCTTATTGGGCCACGCGCTGCAGCGCATCCGAGCCCGTCAACTCGGGCTCGATCACGTGCAGGCCGGCATGCTCAGCTTCGTCCTGGTCCTCGGCGCCGCTTTCGGCGCCCACTGGCTGGCCCTGCTGAGCCAAGGGCGGCTGTTCACCAGCCACTGGGCGCTGGTGCTGTTCCCCTACGCGGGCGGCATCTCGCTCGGCGGTCTCGGTGGGGGATTCCTCGCCGCGTTCTCCTACGCCCGCTGGCGCCGATTGCCGCTCCGCCGGCACCTGGACGCCGCCGCCTGGGCCTTCCCGCCGGCATGGGCCGTCTTGCGTACCGGCTGCTTCCTGGCCCACGACAGCGTCGGCAAGCTCTACGATGGTCCGCTGGCGCTGCAATCGCCCACCGGCCCCCGCCACGACCTGGCGGCCTACGAAATCCTCTGGGCCCTCGCGCTGACAGCGGTCTTCGCGCGGTGGCCCGCCAACCCGGTGCCGAAGCTTCTGGTTACTTACGGCCTCGTCCGAGCCGCCATCGCCCCCCTCCGCATCGAGCCCTCAGCACTCGATGGGGCCGGGGCCGTTATTCTACTCGTGTCCGGGATCGTGATGTTTCGCCACTCCCGCTCACAGAAAGGGTAGACAACTATGCACCGTCACATATCCAGCCTCCTTTTGGGCCTGTTCCTTGCGGTCCCGCTGTTACTCGCCCAAGCTGGTCCGATCGCCGAACTGCTAGGCGGGCTTGATGGCCCCTTCGACAAAGCATTCATAAAGTTCCTCGAAGACTGCGGCGTAGAGGATGATGATGTTGGGCAGGGTATTGGGTTGGCTATCTGTGGCGGTCTGGCTGGCGGCGGTTCTGAGGCTCCCACTCCATCGGCGCCGACACCGTTGGGAACCACCCGCCTCGAAGCCAATCTGGGCCAATCCGACTCTAAGTACCCATTCCTCGCCCGCGGCCGAGGCCACTACCTGTTCCTGAGCGCCGTCGAGACCGCCGTCGATCTCCGCGACGCCCGAGGTGTCAACTTAGGCGTTCTCCGCATGCGTCTGGAAAACGCCAGCCTCTCGCAGGGCGAAGGGATCGACCCGCTCCCCCACCGCCTGAACTACCTCATCGGGGATCGCCACACAACCAACGTGCCGGTCTTCGCCCAAGTGAGATTCCGCGAAGTCTATCCCGGTATCGACGTCGCGTTCTACCCCAATCAAGGGGAGTTCGAACACGACTTTATCGTCCAGCCAGGTTCAGACGCCAGCCGCATCCGCATGCGTTTCGAAGGCGCTGACACCGTTGCTCTCAACGACAGCGGCGAACTCGAGCTCCGCACGGGCAAGGCAGAAGTTCGCTGGCAGCGCCCCCGTGTCTATCAGGAATCGCAGGGGCGCCGTACACCGATTGAGGCCCGCTACGAAATGCGAGGTGCCAACCGCGCCGGCTTCCGCCTGGGCAAATACGACAAGACAAAACCGCTCATCATCGACCCGGTGATCTCGTATCTCACCTACCTCGGGCAGGCCGAATCGAGTATCGCCGGCCGCAGTACCGTCGATGCCGCAGGCAACGTCTACCTGACGGGCGCTACCGCCGATGGCACCTGGCCCGCCACACCCGGAGCCGTTACTCCCAACCGTCTCGGCTTCACCCCGTCCAACGTGTTCATCACCAAGATGAACGCCGCCGGTTCCGCGATCGCCTATTCCACGTTCATCGGAGGAACCGAAGCCGAACTCGGCGCGGCGATCGCCGTTGACGCGCAAGGCAACGCCTATGTGGCCGGTGTCACCAATTCCACCGATTACCCCACAACCGCTGGAGCCTTTCGCCAGACCGTACCCCCGGCCAGCCCCTCCAGTACTGATAAGTCCAACTGCTTCATTACCAAGCTCAATGCCGCCGGCTCGGCGTTGGTCTATTCCACCTACCTCAGCGGACGTAAGAATGATGGCTGTACCGGCATCGCCGTGGATTCCTCAGGCGCCGCCTTTGTCACCGGAGGTACAGACTCTAACGACTTTCCCACCACGGAAGGTGCCGTCCAACAAACCTACCGGCTCGGCAACGAAACCTTGAAGTACGACGTCTTCGTCTCGAAACTCAATCCGGCGGGCAGCCAACTGGCCTATTCCACGTTCCTCGGCGGCGGCGGCAATGACTTCGCCACCGCCATCGCCATCGACGCCCAGGGCAACGCCTACGTCACCGGCACCACGACCTCCTCGCAGAGCTTCCCCCTCACCCAAGGCGCCGCCGACACCACCTACGGGGGCCACGGCGGCAATGAAGATTGGACCCGCTGGGGGGACGCGTTCGCGGTCAAACTGAACCCGACCGGCACCCAACTGGTCTATTCCACGTACCTCGGCGGCAATCGCGACGAAATGGCCTTCGCCATCGCGGTCGACGCGCAAGGCGCCGCTTACGTTGTCGGAAACACCCTCTCCACCGACTTCCTCACCACGCCTAACGCCTTCTCGCGCACCTTCAAAGGCATCGGTGGCGAACCAACGCTGAAAGCCGGCGACGCTTTCGTCGTGAAGATCAACCCCGATGGCCGCGGATTCGGGTACTCCACCCTCCTCGGCGGTAGCATGGACGACCGCGCTCTCGGCGTGGCCGTCGACCGCACCGGCAGTGCCTATGTCGTCGGCAACACCCTCAGCACCGACTTCCCCATCACCCCCGACGCCACCCAAACCCGCAATCGCACGCTGGCCGCCAGCCCTTCGCGAGTCAAGATGGGCAACGCCTTCCTCGCCCAACTCGATCCCACCGGCGCTCGCCTCCTCTACGGAACCTTCCTCGGCGGCACCAACAACGATTGGGCGAATGGTGTCGCGCTCGCCGCCGATGGCTCGGTTGCCATCACCGGAACCTCCGGGAGTTCCGACCTCGCCACCACCGCTGGCGCCTATCAACGAACTTACTTCGGAGGCGCCGATAACTTTCGCCCCCTCGGCGATGTATTCGTGGCGAAGTTCGGCGACCAGGCCCAGCCCGCCATCGGGGGCTTCGTGAACGCCGCCAGTTACACCAACAATGCCGCTCCCGGCATGATCGCCGTCGTCGCCGGTAGTAACATCGGCCCCGATACCTTACTCACTGCCCAACTCGACTCCAATGGCCTCCTCGCGACGACCATCGCCGAAACCCAGGTCTTCGTCAACAACCGGCCCGCACCTCTGGTGTATGTCTCCAAGGGCCAAACCAGCTTCATCGTTCCCTACGAGACCGCCACCGGCGCCAACGCGCAGATCGTCATCTCCTACAAAGGCGTTCGTTCTTCGCCCTTCTCCGTCCCGGTCGTCGCAGCCAGCCCCGGCGTCTTTTCCGCCAATAGCTCCGGCACCGGGCAGGGGGCCATCCTGAACCAGGACAACTCCTTCAACAACGCCCAGAATCCCGCCGCCAAGGGCTCGGTCATCGTCTTCTTCGTGACCGGCGAAGGGCAGACGGACCCGCCCGGCACCGACGGCCAGATCGCCACGGCCACCTTCCCTAAACCGGCCCTGCCGGTCCGCGTCGACATCTCCGGCTTCCAGGCCGAGATTCTCTATGCCGGCGCCGTGCCGGGTCAGGTGGCCGGACTGATGCAGGTGAACGCCAGAATCCCCGACAACAGCAATAGCGGCCCGGTGCCGGTGCAAGTCACCATCGGCACCGCACAAAGCCAGCGCCTGCTCACCGTGGCCGTCCGCTAGCTTGATAGAATCCGGCGATGCGCCTTCTTGCCTTCCTTCTTGCCGCCGTGGTCCCAGCCGCGGCGGCGGAACTGCGTTTCCGGACACAGGAGATCCAGAGAGACTTCGGCGTCGTCTACGCCGTCCTCACCGCCGACGTCAATAAAGACGGCAAGCTGGACATTGTCGCCCTCAACCCCACCCAACTGGTCTGGTACCAGAATCCGGGCTGGGAGAAGCACGTCATCCTCGACGGGAAGACCAGGAAAGATAACGTCTGCATGGCCGCCCACGACATTGACCGCGACGGCAAACTCGACTTCGCCGTCGGCGCCGACTGGCAGCCCACCAATACCGCCGCCGGCGGCAGCCTGCAGTGGACCGATCAGAAAGGCAACGTCGTCCCGCTGGGCGAGGAGCCGACGCTGCACCGCATCCGCTTTGGCGACGTCGACGGCGACGGGGAGAAGGAACTGGTGGTGGTGCCGCTCCACGGCCGCGGCACGAAGGGGCCGGGCTGGGACGGCGCCGGCGCGCGCATCCTGGTGCTCTACCCGCCCAGGAACCCGGCCAAGGAGCCGTGGCGGACCGAGGTCGCCGACAGTTCCCTGCACATCGTCCACAACTTCATCCTCACCGACTTCGACGGCGCCAAGGGCGACGAGATCATCGCCGCCTCCCGCGACGGGCTCTTCGTCATCCAGAAGACGGCCGGGGCGTGGAGCAAACGGCAGTTGGGCGAGGGCGCGCCGGGCGAAATCAAGATGGGTATGGTGAATGGCCTGCAGCGGGCCATCGCCACCGTCGAGCCCTGGCATGGCAACGGCGTGGTGATCTATGAGGAGCCCGCCCCGAAGATGGATCCGCAGGCCGCGCCGCCTTTGCGCGGGCCGAAGAAGTGGGACGGCAAGATGTGGCCGCGGCAGTTTATCGAGGAGCGTCTGGCACAGGCCCACGCCCTCGGCTGGGGCGATATGGACGGCGA
This sequence comes from uncultured Solibacteraceae bacterium, assembly GCA_964430625.1. GTDB lineage: Bacteria > Acidobacteriota > Terriglobia > Bryobacterales > Bryobacteraceae. Next base: position 94,086 of record CAYSFR010000037.1, on the reverse strand, counting down.
CGGCGCCGACGAACTGGCGGTCGGCTGGCGGGACAAGAACTTCGGCGTGGCCGTCTACGGGCGTTCCCAGGCCGGGAAATGGTCGCGAATGGCGCTGGTGGACGATGGCGGCATGGCGACCGAGGATCTGGAGGTAGCCGACCTGAACGGCGACGGCCTGGCCGACATCATCGGCGTGGGCCGCAAGACCGCCAATGTCCGCATCTACTGGAACGAAACCAAGCCCGCCTGGCGCTTCCATGAGGTGACGCGCGGCTTTGCCAACCACACGGCCATCGCCGCCGACTTTACCGGCGACGGGAAGAAGGACATCATCGTCAACGACCAGACCAACAAGAAGACCATCCTCTACGTGGCCCCGTCCTGGAAACCGGTGGTGCTGCACGAGGGCAACTGGGCCATCCATTCCGAGGCCTTCGACGTGGACGGCGATGGGGATATCGACTGGATTGGCGGACAGTATTCGCCCGGGCTGATCTACTGGCTGGAGCGGCCGAAGAACCCGCTGCGGGACAAGTGGAAGTACCACGTGGTGGACAGCACGGAGCGCGGCGGGGTGAACGGGGTGCACGGCCTGATGGCCGGTGATATCGACGGCGACGGCAAGCCGGACCTGGTGGGTAACAGCGGGCAGCCGACGGGCACCTTCCCCAACTCCATCGCCTGGTTCAAGCCGCCGAAGTGGGAGCGGACCGTGTTCGCGATGAAGGATGCGCCGGGGCTGAGCCACTATATGGGGATCGGGGACGTGAACGGGGATAAGCGGGCCGACATCGCGGTGGGAGCCAAGATAGGGGCGGATGGGAACTACTTCGCCTGGTGGGAGGCGCCGGCCGATCCGCGGCAGGCGGGGTGGAAGAAGCACCTGATCGCCGACAAACAGCCCGGTGCTACCAACATCGCCATCTTCGACGTGAACGGGGATGGGAAGAACGACTTCTTCGCCACCCGCGGGCACGGGTTCGGGGTGGTATGGTTCGAGGCACCGGGCTGGACGGCGCACGAGGTGGACAGCGAGTTAGGCGGGCCGCACGATCTGGCCGTAGGCGACATCGACGGCGATGGGGATACCGACGCCGTGACCTGCGCCAAGGACAGCCACATCGTCGCCTGGTTTGAGAACGACGGCAAGGGTCGCTTCACCCGGCACGACATCTGGTACGGGAATGCCGCTTATGACATCCGCCTGGTGGATCTGGACTCCGACGGCGATCTGGATGTCCTGGTGGCCGGGCAGAACACGCAGAATGTCATCTGGATGGAGAACCGGCGGAAATGAGGCACCTACTGCTGGTTACGCTGGCGCTGCTGGCCGGTTGCGGGAACCCGGTGACGCAGCAGGCCGAGTATGAGCGGCTGTTCGAGGAGCGGATGAAGAATGTCACGCTGCTGGGCTACTCGACGCGGACGAACAAAGAGGGGACGTTTGGGCCGGAGAAGTATAAGATCGAGAGCGTGCGGAAGGTGAGCGGGGATACCTGGCTGTTCCAGACTCGGCTGCGCTACGACGGCAAGGACCTCCCGGTGCCGATTCCGGTGACGCTGAAGTGGGCCGGGGACACGCCGGTGATCACGATGACGGACCTGACGATTCCCGGGGTGGGAACATGGACGGCGCGGGTGCTGCTCTACCGGGATCAGTACGCCGGCACCTGGAGCGGGAAGAACCACGGGGGGCAGATGTTCGGCAAGATCGTGAAGGGGGACTAGGATTCCTTGTGGGCGCTGGCTGGGTTATTAGCGTTGAGCCTGGTCGCGGCGGAGTTTGGGAGACTGTAGGCGATCGGGGAGGATCCGGACGACAACGGCTCGATCAAGGTCGAATACGGAAAGAAGCTGGAGGCGTTGGGGAAATCTGAAATCCCGGACTTCCCCGGTAGCCAGGCACCCGGGGAAGTCCGGGGGTGGCGGCGGGGACACGAATAGCGCCTCAAATGGCGAAGATGCGGGCCGCGCCAAATGGTGACACCCGTTTTTTCCATCGGGTGATTTGACCCACTTTGGGGGCACTCCGTGTCTTTGCTTTCAATCAGATAGATCGGTGGGGCAATTGCACCAGCCTGGGGCAGGAGTATACCCCGCTTATGCCTCAGTACGGCTGGCTCTTGGATGAGAAGCGATGTATCGAGTGCCGCGCTTGCGAAGCAGCCTGCAAGCAGTGGAACCAACTCGAACCGGGCATCCAATTCCGCAAAGTTCGCACCTTTGAAACCGGCAGCTATCCGAAGGTGACCACACAGGCGCTGTCGTGGGCGTGCAATCACTGCGACCGCCCCTACTGCCTCTTCGTTTGCCCCACCAAGGCGATTACGCGCCGGGCCGAAGATGGCGCGGTGCTGATCGACGGCGACAAATGCATCGGCTGCCGGCTTTGCCAGCAGTTCTGCCCCTATGACGCGCCGGTGTTCAACACCAAGACCAAGAAGATGATGAAGTGCACGATGTGTGTGGACCGATTGGACGCGGGGCTGCAACCGGCGTGCGCGACGATGTGCCCCACCGGTGCGCTGCAGTTCCTGCCGTTGGAGGCGATCAAGACCCAGGGTTCGACGGAGACACCCAACTTCCCGTATCCCTACTCCACGTATCCGCGGATCCGCTTTGTCGAGAACAAATGGAAAGGCAACCGGTGAACCATGTCCCTGACGAGAAGAAATCTATTCCGATGCACGGGGGCGCACTGGCAGCCTCTCCGTTGTTTGCGAGTCTGGACCAGATCTTCCAGCCGGCGTCGTCGCGGGCGGCGACGGTGAAGACACTGACGACGGCGTGCGGTATCTGTTCGCCGGCCTGCGGCATGAAGGTGACGGTGGAAGACGGGGTAGTCCGGTTTGTGGAGGGGTTGCCTGGAGACTTCTCCGGCAAAGGGAAACTCTGCGGGAAAGGCGCCTCGGCGGCCGGATTTCTGTACGATCCGGACCGGTTGAAGTACCCGATGAAGAGGACGAACCCGCGCAAGGGGTTCGACGAGGACCCGGGGTGGGTGCGCATCTCGTGGACGGAGGCGCTGGATACGATCGCGGAGAAGATGGCGGCGGCGAAGAAGGACTTCGGGGCCGAGTCGCTGCTGTTCGTCAGCCTGCCGGCGCCGGACATCTGGGCGCGGTTCCTGAACGCGATGGGCGTGGTGAACCGGGTCGACCATATTGACGAGTGCTTCCTGTCGGACCGGATAATCCAGCGGTATACGACGGGCGGCAAGTCCTGGTGCGTGGACTTTGCCAACTCCGATTTCATCCTGCTTTTCGGCTGGGATATTCTGACCAAGTCGAAGATTGTGTATGCGACCGATCTGGTGGACGGGAAGGCGAAGGGGGCCAAGGTGGTCTGCTTCAACCCGCAGTACAGCACGACGGCGCGGTTTGCCGACGAGTGGCACAACATCCGGCCGGGAACCGATCTGGCGGTAGCGCTGGCGATGATCGAGGTTCTGCTGGAGGAGAATCTGTACAACAAGGCTTTCGTGGACGCCTACACGAACTTTGGGGCCTATGAACAGAAAATCCGGGAGCATTTCGCGCCCTATACGCCGGAATGGGCGGCTGGGGAGAGCGGAGTGCCGGCCGATGTCATCCGGAGGATCGCGCGGGAGTTCGGGGCGGCGAAAGCGGCCATTGTGCCGGCACACAAAAAAACGCTGGTGGCCAATTATGCCAATTCGACCCAACTGAGCCATGCGATCTCCATTCTGAACATCCTGGCGGGAACGATCGACCGGCCGGGCGGGCGGTACTTCGCGCGGACGTGGGCGGTACCGGGCGTGGATGCGGTCTATCCGCCGCCGGCCTATCCGCCCAAGCAAGGACGGCGGATCGACGGGAAAGACAAGCTGCCGTTCGTGCTGGAGGATGGCGGGGGAATGTTCAGCACGCTGGCCGACGGGATCTTGAACAAGTTCCCGGGGATGACGAAGTTCGCCTTCGTGAATGCGTATACGGCGCTGGGGTTCCCGGAGCCGAAGCTGATGGAGAAGGCGCTGGCGACGATCCCGTTCCTGGTGACGATGGACTTTCTGCCGACCGATACGGTGTCGATGTCCGATATCGCGCTGCCTTCGGCGATCTACATGGAAACCAACGATGTGGTGAGCCGGGAGTACAACACGCGGACGCCGCAGGTGGTGGCGCGGACGGCGGTGGCGGCACCGATTTTCGAGGCGCGGGGAGCCGGTTATGTGGCACTGGAGTTAGGCAAACGGCTGGTGCCGGACTTCTTCAAGCTGGCCGATGGGTCCTTCATCAACCTGAACACGCTGCTGGACGAAAAGGTAAAGCGGGCGGGTATTGCCGGGAACTTCGCCGAGTTTGCCGAGGTGGGGATCCTAACCAAGGAGCAGCCGTTTGTGCCGATGGAGCGGTTCAACACGGCCGGTGGCACGGGGAAATGCCAGATCTATGTGCCCCAATTTGAGAAAGGGGCCGAGCCGCTGCCGCAGTGGCATCCGAAGCGGGATGTGCCGTCGAGCGGGTATCCGTATTACCTGCTGACGTTCATTCCGGCGGTGCATAAACGGAATACGACGCAGAACAACGCGATTCTGAACGAGATGATGGGATCCAACAACGTGATCCTGTCTCGGACGCTGGCCGGGAAACTGGGGATACAGGCCGGGGAGCGGGTGCGGGTGTGGTCGCGGGTGGGATCGGTGGAGGCGCCGGCGCAGATTACCGACACGATCCGGGAGGATTGCGTGATGTTGGCGCACGGTTTTGGGCACCGGTCACGGCTGTTGACGGTGGCAGGCGGGCGCGGGGTACGGGACGGGGACCTGGTACCGGCGCAGAGCATTGATGAGGTGGTGGCGGCGGGGAATTATGGGGGAGCGTCGTGCATCATGGACGCGGTGGTGAACGTGGCGAAAGCGGGGGCGGCATGAGCGGGCAACTGCTGTTTGCCGGGCGGGCGCTGCTGGAGCCGGACGTGGGGCTGCTGCGCGAGATGCTGGAGGAGGTGCCCGGCGGGGAGGCGTACCGGGGGCTGCTGCCGGGGGAGTTGGAACTGGCGCGGGAGCATACGCGGCTGTTCCTTTCGCCGGAAGGGGCGCCGTGTCCGCCGTGGCAATCCGCACAGGGTCCGGAGCCGGTGATCATGGGGGCGACGCATCATTCGGCGCTGGAGTGGTACCGGAGCGCGGGGCTGGAGCCGGTGGGAGCGTCCGAACCGGCTGACCACGCCGGGCTGCTGTTGTCCTTCTATGCAAAGCTGCTGGAAGACGGGGCGGAGGCGGAGGTGCTGGCGCGATTCCGGGAGGAGCATCTGGCCTGGATTCCGCCGTTCTGCGAGCGGGTGGAAGCGGCGGCGGCGCTGCCGTTCTACCGGGAGGTGGCGCGGCAGACGCGGCAGGCGTTGGAGCCGTGAGGGAGGCCGGGGAAGTCCGTAATCACGGACTTCCCCGGTAAGCAGCATCCAGGGGAAGTCTTAGAAGGCGAGGCGGAGGGCGAATTGGACGTTGCGGGGGTCGTTGGCCTGGGACGGGGTGACCGTGCCGAAGGCGGCGCCGCCGACGGTCAGGTTCGGGGCTCCAAACCAGGGCGTGTTCGTCAGATTGAACGACTCGGCGCGGAACTCGACGTTCAGCCGCTCGGTGATCGGAAAACGCTTGAAGATGCTGAAGTCCAGATTCAGTGGACGGAGGTCGCGGATGTTGGGGAAACGGGTCGACAGCGTGCGCAGAGTGAACGGGGGCTGGACCGTGAAGGCCACCGGTTCGCTGGTGCTGGCACAGTTCTGGCGGGCGCCCGTCAGGTTGACCGTACAGGTATTGAACCAGCGGGCGCGGCTGCGCTGGGCGTCAGGGATCTTGGGGTCAAGGCCGGTGGAGTAGACGCCGCCGGGAGCTCCAATCGGAAGGCCGGACTGAATGGTCATGATGCCGGTGAGCTGCCAGCCGCCGAACAACTGGCGGTTTAGGCCGCGGCCGGTCTTGAAGAACGGCAGTTCCCAGCCGCCGCTGACGACGGCGCGCTGGGGGGAATCGACGCCGGTGAGGACGCTGGCCATCTGTCCGAAGCTGTCCTGGGCGTTGAGGTAGCCGACGGCCTCAATCGACTTCGAGAACGTGTAGCTCAGGAGCATGTGGACGCCGTTGGTCATGCGCTTTTCGACACGGAGCTGGAGGGAGTTGTAGTTGGACCAGCCGATGGTGCGGCGATCCTCTGTGATGCCGGCGAACTGGGGGAAGGGGCGGAGAAGTTGCTGCCGGGGAACAGTGGCGCCGTTGAAGGCCGAGCCGGGGAGACGTCCGGCGAGCGGATTGGGGACCTGGGTGAGGAGGGCGTTGCCTTGGGCGAGGTCGGCGGCGGAGATTTCGTTGATGCCCTTGGCGGTCTGGAGGGAGCGGGTGCGGGAACCGGAGTAGGAGGCGTCGATCAGGATGCGGCCGGGGAGTTCATGCTGGATTCCGGCGGAGAACTGGTGGACGAAGGGGATCTCGCGGTTCTGATAGCCATAGGAGTAGCCCTGGCCGAGGAGGGTTCCGAGGCCGAGGGAGCGGCCGAGCGGGGCGAGGTAGCCGTCCGGGAAGGGGTTGCGGAGGGTGTTGGCCGGGGTGAGGCCGCCATCGGTGGAGGTGACCATGGCGGTGGTGATGGCAAAGCCATTATTGAAGCCGGTGTCAAAGGTCGGCAGGTAGGAGATGCCATAGCCGCCGCGGAAAACGGTCTTGGGCGCCAACTGGTAGGCGGCGCCGATGCGGGGCTGGAAGTTGTTCTTGTCGGTGGTGAAGGGGAGGCGGTTGGAGGAGTCGGTGAAGAGCAGGCCGCCTTTCAGGTTCAAGCCGGGGACCTGGAGGGGGGAGGCGGCGGAGGCATCGAAGCCGCGGTTCTGCTGGTCGAAACGCTCGGTTTGCGGGGTCTCATAATCCCAGCGGAGGCCGAGGTTGAGGGTGAGTTTGCTATTGACCCGCCAATCGTCCTGGAAGAAGAGGACGTAGTAGCGGTTGCCATAGGCGAGCGCCGGCTGGCGGACCGACTCGCCGCTTTCGACGGCGCCGAGGAGGAGAGAGGCGAAGGCGTTGCCGCTGGCGGCGTCGCCACGGAGCGGGTCGCGCTGGGTGAAGTTGCGGCGGAAGTTGAAGCGGGCAAAGGAGGAGGTGGGGCGGTCCTGGTTGTTGAACATCTGGCGGCCCTCGAAGCCGAATTTAAACGAATGGCTGCGATAGACCTTGGAGAGGGTTTCGGCAATGGACCAGGTGTCGGAGAAGGTGAATTCGGAGCCGGTGGAGCGCTGGGGGCCGAAGGCGGTGTAGTCGGTGTAGTCGATGCGGGGGAAGAACTTGCGGGGGAGGCTGGCGGTGGAGGAGGCGGGGAAGCCGAGGGTAGTGGGGTCGAAGCCTTCGCCGTACTGCTGGATGGCGAACTGGTGGCGGATGTAGCCCATGCGGAAGCTGGAGACGAGGGTGGGGCCGAGGGTGGAGGTGAGGTCGAAGTTGCCGCCCTGGTTGATGCGCCAGTGCTGGTACCAGGGGGAGGCGGCCTTTTCAAAGCCGGCGAAGGAGTTGGTTTCGTGGCGATTGCCGCGGACGTAGCGGGAGAAGAAGCGGTGTTTGGAGGTGAGTTGCTGATCGATGCGGACGGCGAACTGGTCGTATTCGTCGGAGACCGGGTTGGGGCTGGAGATCATGTTGAAGAAGCCCTGGGCGTTGCCGGCCTGGTTGGGATTGGGGATGAATTTGAGGAGGTTGCTGGAGACGGGGTCAAAGCGGTTGGCGGGGATGCGGTTGCCGGCGAAGGGGGTGCGGGTGAAGTTGGCGCCGTCGGCGCGGGTGGTGGCGGGGTCGTAGACGAGGATGGGCTGGCCGTTGGCCTGGACGGTGCGGGAGAAGTCCCCGGCGCGCTGCTCCAGGGTGGGGACGGTGTAGTTCTGGGGCAGAGGGATGGCGGACTTGATCTTTTCCCAGGAGAACATGAAGAAGGTTTTGTCCTTGCCGTTGTAGAGCTTGGGGAGGACGACGGGGCCGTGGACGACGACGCCGGGCTGATTCCAGCGGAAGGCGGAGCGGCCGAGGCCGGCGGCATTGGTTTCAAAGGCGTTGGCGTTCAGTTTGTCGTTGCGGAGGTAGTGGTAGAGGACGCCGTGGAGGCCGTTGGTACCGGCCTTGAGGGAGACGTTGACGACGCCACCGCCGGTGCGGCCGTATTGGGCGTCGTAGGTATTGGTTTGGACCTTGAACTCTTCGGTGGCGTCGGGGCTGGGGACGAAGGAGAGGTTGGAGGGGGAGGTGGTTTCGGTGTTGGTATCGGGGACGCCGTCGAGGAGGAACTCGTTGGTGGTTTGGCGACCGCCGTTGATGGAGAAGCTATCCATGCCACCGTTGTCGAAGGGGCGGTTGGAGCGGGAGCCGCGGGTGGGGGTATATTGGACGCCGGCGGAGACGGCGGCGAGGAGGAAGGGGTTGCGGCCGAGGAGGGGGAGGTCCTTGACCTTGGCCGAGTCGATGACCTGGCCGTTGGAGGAGGTGGCGGTATCAAGGAGGGCGGCATCGCCGGTGACGGTGATGGTTTCGGCAGCGGCGCCGACTTCGAGGGTGAAGTTGAGCTGGATGCGGTCCCCGACGCGGAGTTCGACGTTATCGCGGAGGGAGTTTTTGAAGCCCTGCATGGAGGCGGTGACGTGGTATTTGCCGATGGGGAGGAAGGGGGCGACGAAGAGGCCCGATTCATTGGTGGAAGCCTCGGTGATGGCGCCGTTGGCGAGGTTCCGGGCGACGACGCGGGCGCCGACGATGACAGAGCCTTGGGGGTCAGAGACGGTGCCCGTAATGGTCGCGCGCACTTCCTGCGCGGAGAGGGCGGAGAGGGAAACGAGGAACAACAGGACGAGACGGGACATGGTGCCTCCTGAAGCCGGGCCCGGATATGGGGAGCCCGAATTTCAGGAAGTATATATCAAACTGATCCCCGGTCAGTTAGTAGATTTCGACTTCGTCGAGGTGAAGGATGTTATTTTCTGTTAGTCGAATGCGGACGAAGCGGGCGGTTGTTTGGTGGAGGGGGACGAGGAGGGGGATGGGGAGTGGTTTGCCGTTGTGGGCGTAAGCGGTAGTCCAGGATTTGCCATCCAGGCTGAGGAGGACCTGGAGCGATTGGGCACGTTCGGGGTTGATGCGGCTGTTGTAGATGCGGATTTCTTTGAGCGGGGAGGGCTGTTGGAGATCGACCTGCCACCAGGGGTTGGGTTCGAGGTTGGTATCGAAGCCGGGAGTTCCGGAGATGCGGCCATCGACGGCGCCGCGGGCGTGGTAGAGGCGGGTGGAGGATTGGGAGGCGGGTTTGGCCAAGGCGAGGTTGGGGGAGTTGTTGGGGGACGGGAGGCGGCGGGCGGGCGGCGGGAGAAGGACAGGAAGAGTAGGGAAAGGCGCGGGAGGAGGGTTGAGGGTAATGGCCTCGGTTTGTTGGAGGCGATCGGCAAGGCGGATGAGGGCGGTCTGGGCGGACTGGAGTTCGGCGAGGGAGACGTTGGGATCGGCGAGGAGGGGGGCGCGGAGGGCGAGGCGGGAGAGATCGGACGGGTCTGTGAGGCGATCGGGGGTAATGCGGGAGAGGTGATCGCGAGCCTGGTCGACGGTATTGGGGTCCTGGCCCGAGAGGACGAGGGCGAGCGGGAGTCCGACGAATAGTAGCTTCATGGAGAACCCTTTCGACCGATAGTGTGGCACAGATCGGGGGACGCGGTTGGCTATACTCGGCGGATATGCGGATATTGCTGATCGGGCTGGTGATGGGATTGGGCTGTGCGGGGGCGGACTGGCCGCGGTTCCGGGGGCCGAACGGGTCGGGGGTGGGAGAGGGAGAAGGGCTGCCGGTGGAGTTCGGGCCGGAGAAGAATGTGGCGTGGCGGACGGCGGTGCCGTTCGGGCGGTCGTCACCGGTGGTGGTGGGGGAGCGGGTGTTTCTGACGGCGAGCGAGGGGGAGAGGCTGCTGACGCTGGCCTACGATTTGAAAACGGGCAAGGAGTTATGGCGGAGGGCGGTGAAGCCGGAGCGGTTACGGGCGATCTACAAGGCCAATGACGCGGCGGCGCCGACGCCGGCCTCCGATGGGAAAAACCTGTATGTGTTTTTCCAGGATTTCGGGCTGATTTCGTATTCGCTGACCGGGGAGGAGCGGTGGCGGAAGCGGTTGGGGCCGTTTGTGAACTTTTACGGGATCGGCTCGTCGCCGGTGGTGGTGAACGGGCTGGTGGTGATGTTGTGCGATCAGGTGAAGGGGTCGTTTGCGGTGGCGGTAGAGGCGGCGACGGGGAAGGAGAAGTGGCGGCGGGAGAGGCCGGAGGCACCGGACGGGTGGGGGGTGCCGGTGGTGTGGCGGGATGAGTTGGTGATGGTGGGGTCGACGCGGGTGGAGGGGTATCAGATTGCGACAGGGGAGACGACGTGGTGGATGGGGTTGAACTCGAACGGGTCGATGGGGTCGGCGGTGTTTGCGGGGGACACGGTGGTGGTGACGGCGACGGGAGCGGAGCAGCCGTGGATGCCGGCGTTTCCGCTGGGGCTGGACAAGGACGGGGACGGGATGTTGTCAGCGGCGGAGGCGAGCGGGGAGAAGGACTGGTTTGAGCACTTCGGGTGGGTGGATGCGGACTCGAACGGGAAACTGACGGCGGGGGAGTGGGAGCGGGCGCGGCAGTTTGGGGTGGGCGAATATGGGGCGGTGGCGATTCCGCTGGGGAAGAAGGGGAAGGTGGAGCCGAAGTGGCGGGTGAAGCGGAACCTGCCGTACGTGCCATCGGCGCTGGTCTATGACGGGGTGTTCTATCTGATCAAAGACGGGGGGATTGTGACGTCGCTCGATCCGGCGACGGGGGCGATTTGGAAGCAGGGGCGAGCGACGGGGGCGTTGGGGGAGTATCACTCTTCGCCGGTGGCGGCGGACGGGAAGATCTATGCGGCGAATGTGGAGGGGAAGATGGCGGTGCTGAAGGCAGGGGCGCAGTGGGAGTTATTGCGGGTGAACGAATTGGGGGATGAGGTGTACGCGACGCCGGCGATCAGCGGGCGGATGCTGCTTGTGCGGACTCGGGGGGCGTTGTGGGGGTTTGCAGAGAAGTGATGCGAAGAAGGTCGGCGGTGCTGATGGGTTTGGTGATGTAGTCGTCCATGCCGGATTCGACGCATTTGCGATGGTCCTCGGCCATGGCGTGGGCGGTGACGGCGACGATCCGGGTATGGCGACCGAGAGCGGCTTCGAGGGCACGGATTTCGCGGGTGGCCTGGTAGCCGTCCATATCGGGCATCTGGCAGTCCATGAGGATGAGGTCCCATTGGGACTCCGAGAAGGCGCGGACGGCCTGGACACCGTTGGCGGCGCAGGTGACGGAGTGGCCGAGCTTTTGGAGAAGCTTGGAGGCGACAAGCTGGTTGACGGGGTTATCCTCGGCGAGGAGGATGCGGAGGGAGGGTTTGGGGGCGGAGGAGGCGGCCGGAGATTCGGGGGCGGGGACGGCAGGGGCGGCGGGTTCCGGGAAGGGTATGCGGAACCAGAAGTTGCTGCCTTGGCCGGCGGGGGAGTCGACGCCGATTTCTCCGTCGAGGAGATCGACGAGTTTTTTGGAGATGGCGAGGCCGAGACCGGTGCCTTCGTAGGAGCGAGTGGTCGAGGAATCGACCTGCGTAAAGGGGGTGAAGAGGGAAGACAGGTGGGACTTCGGGATGCCGATGCCGGTATCGAGGACGGAGAAGTGGAGGGCGGGGCCCTGGGGTTCGACGGCGTAATCGAGTTTTAGGGTGACCGAGCCGGACTCGGTGAATTTGATGGCGTTGCCGACGAGGTTGAGGAGGATCTGGCGGACGCGGAGGGCATCGCCCCGGCCGAGTGCGGGGACGTTGGGGGATATCTCGGTGAAGACGACGAGGCCTTTTTTGCGGGCGGCGGGCCGGACGAGGGCGGCGACACCGGCGACCAGATTGCGCGGGGAGTAGTCGGCGAGGGTGACGCGCATCTGCTGTGCCTCGAGTTTGGAGAGATCGAGGACGTCATTGATGACGGTGAGGAGGGATTCGCTCGACTGGGTGATGGTATCGAGCATTTCGCGCTGTTCGGAGGAGAGGGGGGTATCGCGGAGGAGGGCAGCCATGCCGATGACGCCATTCATGGGGGTCCGGATTTCGTGGCTCATTGTGGCGACGAACATGGACTTGGCTTCGCTGGCACGCATGGCGGCGAGGCGGAGGCGGCGCATGCGGAGCGAGACGGCAACGGTGAGGAAAGTGAGGAAGATGAAGATGCCGGAGACGACGAGGAGGATGCGCTGGCGGTTTTTAAAGACGAAGACCTGTTCGACGCTGGTGACTTCATTGGGTGTGGCGAGGAACCAGCGGGCATGGAGATCGGTGAGGACGCCTTCGGAGGCGAGGTTACCGATCTCCTCGCGGAGGAGGTCGGCGGCGGGGGCGGCGTGGGCGGCGGCGCCGATGCCGGCCTGGACGACGGCGCTTTGCAGTGGCCAGAGGCGGAGGGGTTGATTGCGGCACTCCGGGATACTGGACATAAGGACGGAGGTCGCTTCGCGGAGTTCGGCGAAGGCGGCATCGGCAGTGCCGTCACAGACGCTGACGAGGACGCTGCTCCAGGAGTTGCGGGGAAGGATGACGGCACCGGGGAGGTTGCGGGCGGCGTAGGCTTTGAGGAAGTGGGAGGAAGCGGTGGCGACGGGTTTACCGGCGAGGGAGGCCGGCGGAGGAGCGCCCTGCGGGGCCTTTTGGACGAGACCGTAGAAGGACTCAAACCAGGGAGCGCTGATATAGGGGGCGCGGGCCATGCCGGAGACGTCGGCGGAGCGGGGGAAGAGATCGATAACATTATCGCGGAAGGCGGCGCCGGCGCCTTGGGGGATGAAAACCCAGGAGAGGCGGATGCCGGCGCGGGCGGCGGCGGCTTCCAGGACATCGTGGCCGAAGCCGACGGGGGTACCCGCGGGACCTCTGGAGATGAAGGGCTCGGTGTTGTGGTAGCCGATCCGCCAGAGGCGGGCGCGGACTTCGCGCTTGGAAATGGCCGAGCGCAGGGCGTAGATGGACGCAGCACCGCCGAGGACCACCGCTACGACGAGCAGGGCCAATTTCCACGGCGGGGAAGAGCCTTTAAAGAACGACGGGCGCCATGAGGACATGGTTTTCAAACGTCGGGAAACGTTCCCCCAGGATATCGACAATCCGCCCATCGATCTATAGAGCGATGGGGAGGAATACTGTTACTTCCCGGCACTGAATTCCAGGACCTGGCCATCGGCGAGTAAGCGAGCACGGAGTTTGTCGTAGGGGACGTCCTGGACGGGGATTTTCGCGTCGAGGGCCATGACGGCGGCGGTGGCGGCGGACTGGCCGAGGATCATGAAGACGGGTTCCATACGGATGGAGCCGTAGGCGATGTGGGAACTGGAGAGGCAGACGGGGACGAGGAGGTTGGAGGCCTGGCCTTTTTTGGGGACCAGGGAGCCGTAGGAGATCTGGTAGGGGCCTTTGGTGGAGACGCCGATGTCGCCTTCGTTCTGGACGTAGCCTTCGGGGGTGATGTAGCGCTGGATGTTGTGGGAATCGATGCCGTAGGAGCCCATGCCGACCGATTCGGGGGTGGGCCGTTTTTTCAGGAGTTCGTTTTCGGTCATGACGTAGCGGCCGATCATGCGACGGGCTTCGCGGACGTACATCTGATGGGGCCAGTTTTTGTTATCGCGGAACTCGTCTTTGGCGAGGCCCCATTTGGCGAACTCGGTGCGGACATCGGCGGGGACGCGGGGGTCGTTGGCGATGAAGTAGAACCAGCCCTGCTGGTAGTTGATGTGCTCCTGGATGATCTCTTTGCGGCGGGCGTAGGAGGCTTCGGGGTAGTCGTAATTCCGTCCGATGTTGTCGGTGGAAAAGGGCCCGTGGTTATTGGTGTCGGTCTTGAGATTGGGGATGGGATCGAACTTCTGGAAAGTCTCGCGCCAGCCGGCCTCAAAGATGCGGACGAGGAGTTCGTATTCTTTGGGGTTGTAGCCGGGGGGCTTGGGGAAGGCGACGCGGTTGGCGGGGTTCTGGGTGAGGCACATGCGGAAGCAGTAGGCCTGCACCTTCTTATCGCCTTCGCCTTTGGTGCCGGGGTGTTCGGTGGAGATGCGGGGGAGGACGCCGCTTTTGGGGTCGCCGGGGATGACGTAAGGGGAGATGGGTTTGGCGACGGCGCCGAAGTGGTGGCGGTGGTGAAGGACGCCGGTCTGGACGCCGTTCCACTCTTCGTTATAGGTTTTGGTGGATTCGCGGCCAACGTGGTAATCGACCTTGGCGGCGGCCATGAGGTCGCCTTCGTAGGTGGCATCCATGAAGATGCCGGCGGTGTAGGATTTGCCGTCGAGGGTGGTGATCTGGGTGATGCGGTCGCCTTCGAGTTTGACGCCGGATTCGCGGTTGAGCCAGGCATTGCGGACGATGGGGATATTGAGTTCCTTGACCCACTCCTCATAGACCTTTTCGGCGACGTGAGGTTCGAAGATCCACATGGTGCGGCCGGTGGTATCGAGGGCGGGAGTTCCCTGCCCTGTATTGCCGTACTTGGCGCGTTCCTGCCAGCGCCAGGCGGCGGGCTGGTCGTAGTGTTTCCAGACGCGGTGGTAGAACTCGCGGGAGAGGCCGCCGATGACGGCTTTATTGCCGGAATCGGTCCAGCCGAGACCGCCGGCGGTGAGACCGCCGAGATGCTTTTCGGGGCAAACGAGTTGGACGGACTTGCCCATCTTTTTGACCTGGACGGCGGCGGTGATGGCGCCGGAGGTGCAGCCGTAGATGAGGACGTCAGAGTGGCGGGGAGCGGCGAAGGCGAGAAGCGCGGCAACGGGAAGCAGAAACAGGCGGGGGAACATGCGACTTTCATCTTATCGTGGATACCGGATGACAGCCGGCGGACGGGAAATGCGTAGAGACGGGAAGGAGGGATCGACATGCGAATTCTGGTGTTTCTGGCGGCTTGGGCGGCCTGGAATTTGGCGGCTTGGGGACAGGCGCCGGTGGTGGGTGCGGGCGGGGTGGTGAACCATTTCAGCTATGCGCTCCCCGGGATGCCGAACGGCGGGATTGCGCAGGGGTCGATCTTCGACATTTTCGGGACCAACATGGGGCCGGCGGCGCTGGTGCAGGCGAACGGTTTTCCGCTGCCGGCGCAACTGGGCGGGACGTCGGTACAGGTGACGGTGGCAGGGACGACGACGGACGTCCTGCTTTTCTACGTTTCGGCCGGTCAGATTGCGGGGCTGCTGCCGTCGCGGACGCCGGTGGGGACGGGGACGCTGGTGGTGACGGCGAACGGGCAGCGGAGCGCGGCGACGCCGATCACGGTGACGGCGCGGAGCATCGGGATTCTTTCGCTGGCGCAGAACGGGCAGGGGGCGGCGGTGATGCAGTTGAGCGGGAGTGGCGGGGAGGTGGCGTTGAACTCGGCGACGAACAGTGCGCGAGGCGGGCAGGTGGGGGTGTTCTATGGGACGGGATTGGGCGCGGTGCCGTTTGATGAGAGCCGGGGGGCGCCATTGCTGAACCTGGATGCGGCGGCGCAGGCGTTTGTGGACGGGAAGCCGGCGAAGATTCTGTATCAGGGGCGGGTGCCGGGGTTGGCGGGGCTGGACCAGTTCAATGTCGAGATTCCAGAGGGGGTGAGCGGGTGTGCGGTGACGGTGTATTTCCAGACGGGGACGGTGATCAGCAATTTGACGACGATTTCGGTGGGGGCAGGCGGGTCGTGTCCGGACCCGATGGTGAGCGGGGGCGGAGGCGGGCTGACGGGGATCCTGAAGGTAGCGGGGCTGCAGATGGTGCGGGTGCAGCAGAAGGTCCCGCTGGGGGGAACGTCGCTGGAGTTGACGACGGATTCGGCGGCGGCGGCGTTTTCGGCGACGGATTTGAGCAAGATCCCGGTAACGGCGCCACAGAGGAGTCCGATGGCGATGGTAGGCGGGTGCCTGGTGGGACCGATTGTGAACACGACGCCGACGGGGGACGGGGGAGCGGCGGCGATCAGTTATCTGAACGCGGGGGCATCCATGAACTTGCGGGGGCCGAACGGGGTGAGGCAGATGGAGCGGTCGGCGACGGGGTATGGGGCGATATTGGGAATGACGCCGATTCCGGGGGCGCCGCCGACGCTGCCGCCGCCGTATTCATCGCCGGGGGTGTACACGATGGACAACGGGGCGGGCGGGCCGGATGTGCCGGCGTTCACGGCGTCGATCACGCTGCCGGACCCGGCGTTTGCGTGGACGAATGCGGACCAATCGCTGGTGATTCAGCGAGCGCAAGGGATGGAGGTGACCTGGAGCGGGGGGGATGCGACAGGGTGGGTGGATATTGCGGGGGCGTCGCGGTTGCCGCGGTCGGCGACGCAACCGGTGCAGGCGGGGGCGCTGTTCAGTTGCCGGGTGCCGGCGAACCTGGGGCGATTCCGGATACCGGCGGCGGTGCTGCAGTTTTTGCCAGCGACGGTGGTGTCGGGCGGGGTGCCATCGGGGACGGTTTCGGTCGGGAATACGATGACGCCGGTGAAGGTTCCGCTGGAGGGGTATTATCAGGCGGAGTTGATTTACGGCGCTTCGGTGGTGCGGAGCGTGGAGTTCCGGTAGGGGGGACGGCCGTCAGCGGAGGCAGGGGCCGGGGCGCGATTTGGCGAGGAGGCGGATGCCGAGGAACAGGAGGCCGGCCCCGAAGGCGCGGACGGCCCAGAGGAGGAAGTTACTGGAACTGGCGGCATCGGCGCGGAGGCGTTCCGGGTCAGCCGTTCCGGGAGCGGCGGCGAGGGGGTGGAGGGAGTTGCCGCGCTGGATGGCGACGACGGTGTGGGGGCCGAGGGGGATGTATTCGAATTTGAAGCGGAGGGTGCCGGCGACGGGCGGGGAATCGAGTTGGATCCAGCCGTTGGAAACAACGGGGCGGGATTTGGGGAAGGCGGCGGCGACCTGCTGGAGGAGTTCGGGAGTGATGGGGAGGGCCTGCAATTCGCCGGGAGGTTCGGCGATCAGGAAGGCGCCGAGGCGGAGACCGTTGGCGGAAAAGGAACCGGAGCGGAGCGGCAAGGGAGGATTGGTGAATTCCGGCGGGGCTTCGAGATTCACGTGAGTGTTTGACCAGGATAGATCGTAGCCGGTGCGGGAGGTGCTACGCCGGCCGGCCGTTTTCCACTGGTACATTTCGACGGAGCGGCGGAGGAAAGCGGCGTTGGGGATAGGACCGAGGACGGGGTCGGCGGCGGGGGAATCCGCTTGCAGGGCGCCGCGGAGTTGGACGGTTTGGCGGTCGAAGGCGGGGTCGGGGTGGGCGGGATCGATGGTGGGGATGGGCTGGCCGGAGGAGGCCAGATCGTTGGCACGGAGGGCGGAAGAGACCTCGTTCCAAAGGAGGAGGGCGAGGCTGGCAGCGATGATACAGCGGCCGAGGAATGGGGGAAGCACGGGGAGAGCCTGGGACGAAGCGGTACTGACAAAGTGTCTCAAAATATGGCTGTCGACGCCGAAGAGGGAGATATGAGCGTGGCGAACCAATCGACTCTTGCAGCACTCGATGCGGCGATTTCGGCCCATGGGAGATGGAAGCATCGATTGCGGGACATGATCCAGAGCGGGAAGGCCGACGTAGAGCCGTCAACGGCGATGCGGGACGACGCGTGCGATCTAGGAAAATGGCTGAAAGGGTACCGTCCGGAGCCGAAGGAAGAGGCCGTCTATGACCGAGTGAAGCGCCGGCATGGGGAGTTCCATATGGCGGTAGGGCGGGTGGTGCAGTTGGCGCAGGCAAAGAAGGCGGCCGAGGCAGAGAAGGAGATGGCGGTGAATTCGCCGTTTTCCAATGCCTCGGCGGCCTTGACGCTGGAGATCATGAACTGGAAGCGGTTACTGAAATAGGTACCGTTACGCTGGCGTGTTGGAACGGAAGAGAGACGAGAATGAGCGGAGCAAACCAAACGACGATTCAGACGCTGGATGCAGCGATTTCGGCCCACGGGCGGTGGAAGCATCGATTGCGGGACCTGATCCAGAGCGGGAAATCAGACATTGATCCGGCGACGGCAACCCGGGACGATGCCTGCGAACTGGGGAAGTGGCTAAAGGGGTACTTTCCCAACGCGGAGGAACAGGCGATCTATGACCGGGTGAAGGCGAGGCATGCCGAGTTTCACCTGGCGGTTGGGCAAGTAATCCAGTTGGCGGCAGCGAAAAAACGGAGCGAGGCGGAAAAGAGTATGGGGCTCAGTTCGCCGTATTCGAACGCGTCGACGGCGTTGACGCTGGAGATCATGAACTGGAAGAAGCTGGTGAGCTAGAACTTGGATTCCGATTTCCAGACGGCTTTGCCGGCAGGGTCGATATAGGACCAGCCTTCGGCGGAGAGGACCATGGCGAGGCAGCCTTTGAAGTCACCGGCGCCGGCGAAGGTGTTGGGGATGGCAAGGCGTCCGGTTTTGTCGAGGTAGCCGAATTTGCCATCGAGTTTGATACGGGCGAGGCCGCAGTGGAAGTCGAACGCGGCGTCATATTTGCGGAAATCGAAAGCGGGCTGGCCATTGGGGAGGAGATAGCCGAGGCGGTCGCCATCCTGGGCGAGCGTGAGGCCGTCGGAGGGTTTGTGGATGGGACGGGGGCCTTTGCGGGGAGCGACGGTATTGCCGCGGGTATCGATGAGAATCCATTTCCCCTGTTTTTCGACCGAGGCGGTGCCGTCTTCGAAGTCGCGGGCGTCATCGAATTGGGGCTGAATGGCCCAGGCGCCGGAGGGGTCCTTGAAGCCCCAATAGAAACCCTCTTTCCAGCGGAGGAGGCCATCGCGGAAGGCGGGAGCGCGGTCGTAGCCCTCCATGGGGAGGCGAAGGATGATTTTGCCGTTTTTGTCGAAGTAGCACCAGTGGCGATCGAGGCCACCGACGGCGAGGCCGCGGCCATCGGCGGGGAAGGCGCCGGCGGGCATGAAGCGGGGTTCGATGACGATTTTGCCGTTGCGGTCGATGTAGCCGTAGCGGGCAGGGGTGGTGCCGGAGCGGGGTTGCTGGACGACGGCGAGGCCGTCGCTATAGTCGCCCAGAACGCGGTAGGGGATTTCGGCGACAGTGTTGCCTTGGAGGTCGATGACGCTGTACTTGCCGTCGCGACTGACGAGGGCGCGGCCTTGTTCGAAGGGGGTGGTGGTTGAATAGATGGCGGGAATGACGAGGCGGCCGGAGGGGTCGATGTAGCCGGCGTTGGAGCCGACGTAGACGGCGGCGCGGTTTTCGTGGAACTCTTCGGCGCGGTCGAACTTGGGGGGAACAACGACGCGGCCAGTCCGGTCAATGAAGCCGAACTGGCGGCCGTTGCGAATCACGAACAGGGGGGATTGGGCGAAAAGAGACGCCGCGGCAAGGAACAGCAGAAAGCGCATGACACCCTCTGATGCGTATTGCAGCGGCGAATCTGCTCACTACTTTTTGTACGAGATGCGGTAAATCTTGTTGTTGCCGTCTTCGGAGAGCAG
The DNA here is from genome assembly GCA_964430625.1 of uncultured Solibacteraceae bacterium. Lineage (GTDB taxonomy): Bacteria > Acidobacteriota > Terriglobia > Bryobacterales > Bryobacteraceae. The sequence continues at coordinate 74,623 of CAYSFR010000037.1, read as the reverse complement.
GAGGCTGCCATCGGCGAGTTGGGTGACGCCGACGGGACGGCCCCAGACTTCGCGGACATCTTCGCCGAGCATGAAGCCGGTGAGGAAGTTTTCGGGCTGGCCGACGGGTTTGCCGCCCTTGAAGGCCTGGAAGACGATGGAGTAGCCGGTGCGCTTGGAGCGGCCGGAGGAGCCGCGGAGGGCGATGAAGGCGCCGTTCTTGTACTTGGCGGGGAAGGACTTGCCGGTATAGAAGGCGAAGCTCATGGCCGAGACGTGGGGTCCGAGGAGAACGTCGGGCTCGACGGTTTTGCGGACGGCTTCCGGGTTGACGCCTTTGTGGCGGGGCTCTTCATTGGGGCCGAGGTAGGCGTAGGGCCAGCCGTAGAAGGCGCCCTGCTTCACTTCGGTGAAGAAATCGGAGGGGAGTTCGTCACCGAGGCCGTCGCGTTCCTGGACGGTGGTCCAGAGGCGTTTGGATTCGGGCTGGAAGCGGATGGTGACGGGGTTGCGGAGGCCGGTGGCGAAGATGGAGGGATTGGAGCCATCGAGGTTGTAGACGTTGACGGCGTTGCGGTTGGCGGGGTCGCCGAGATCGACGTTGGAGCCGGAGCCGATGGAGACGTAGAGTTTCTTGGCCTTGGGGTCGATGGCGAGAGAGCGGGTCCAGTGGCCTTTGCCGTAGCCTTTGAGGTCGATGAGTTTTTCGGGGGCGCCGGCGGAGTTGGCGGCGAGGTCAATCTTGTAGCGCTGGATGGCTTCGGCGGCGGCGACGTAGAGGTAGCCGTCGTGGAAGGCGATGCCGAAGGGGCGATCGAGGCCTTCGATGAAGGGTTTGGGTTTCTGGCCCTGCGCAACGACGAAGACGCCGCCTTTGGCGACGGATTCGGTGACGAGGATGGTGCCGTTGGGGAGTTGGAGGAGGTCGCGGGGCTTCTGGAAGCCGGAGGCGAACTCTTCGGCGGTGAAGCCGGCGGGCACGGTAAGGGACTTACCGGCGGGCTGGGGGACGACCTTGGCGGGGTTAGAGACGTTGCCGGCGGGATTGGGCGGAGGCAGCGTGTATTTACGGGCCTGCGGGTAGAGCGCGGCGGAGAGAATCAGGGTGAAAAGAACAGCGCGTTTCATCGGTGAGGATAGTTTATCACCGGGGCGGGCGAGGGGATTAATCGAGTTGGGGAGGGCCGGACTGGAGCCGGTTGTGGAGGGTTTGTTCGTCGAGGTCGCCGGTCCATTTGGCGACGACGACGGCGGCGACGCCGTTGCCGATGACGTTGGTAATGGCGCGGGCTTCCGACATAAAGCGATCAATGCCGAGGATGAGGGCGAGGCCGGCGACGGGGACATTGCCGACGGCGGAAAGGGTAGCGGCGAGGACGATGAAGCCGGAGCCGGTGACGCCGGCGGCGCCTTTAGAAGTGAGCAGCAGCACGGCGAGGAGGGTGATCTGCTGGGTGAGGGTCATGGGGGTGTTGGTGGCCTGGGCAATGAAGACGGCGGCCATGGTGAGGTAGATGGAAGTGCCGTCGAGGTTGAAGGAGTAGCCGGTAGGGATGACGAGGCCGACGGTGGACTTCCCTGCCCCGAGGCTTTCGAGCTTGAGCATCATGCGGGGGAGGGCGGCCTCCGAGGAGGAGGTGCCGAGGACGATGAGGATCTCCTCCTTGATGTAGCGGAGGAAGCGGAAGATGGAGAAGCCATGGAAGCGGGCGATAGATCCGAGGATGAGGAAGATAAAGACGACGCAGGTGAGGTAGAAGGTGGCCATGAGCTGGGCGAGGGAGAGAAGGCTCTTCAGGCCGTAGGTGCCGACGGTGAAGGCCATGGCGCCGAAGGCCCCGATGGGGGCGAGGGCGGTGATCATTTTGACGATGGCGAAGAGGATCTCCGAGGTGCGTTCGATGAACTGGAAGACCTCGTTTTTGTGGGAGCCGAGGCGCTGGAGGGAGATGCCGAAGAGGATGGCGAGGAGGAGTACCTGGAGGATTTCGCCTTTGGCGAAGGCATCGAAGAAGCTGGTGGGGATGACGTTGAGGATGAAATCGGTGGTGGAGGTCATTTTGCCGGGGGCGGTGTAGGCGGCAATGGACCCGGCGTTGAGGGTTTTGGGGTCGACATTCATGCCGGCGCCGGGCTGGATGAGATTGACGACAAAGAGGCCGACGAGGAGGGCTACGGTGGAGACGATTTCGAAGTAAAGGAGCGCTAGGCCGCCGGTTTTGCCCACCTTCTTCATGTCGGCGGTGCCGGCGATACCGACGACGACGGTACAGAAGATGATGGGGGCGATGATCATCTTGATGAGCTTGATGAAGCCATCGCCGAAGGGTTTCATGGCGGCTCCGGTCTCCGGGGCGACGGCGCCCATGACGATACCGAGCGTAATGGCGACCAGGACCTGGAAGTACAAAGAGCGGAACATGTTTAGGAGATTCTACCGAACTTTGGGGAATGGGCCATTAGCGGATGAAGAGAGAAGCAGGGGGCGAGGCTTGTCCGGCGACGGTGACGACGACGGGATGGGGGCCGGGGGCGAGGCCTGACGGGACGCGGAGGTTCAGCTGGTAGACGCCGCCGATGAGACCTGGGGCGCCGCCGGAGAAGAGGATTTCGGCTTCGGTACCGCCGATGGTGACCGAGATGGCGCCGGTGGTGCGGACTGGGGTCGAGGGGAAGAAATCGCCGAGGGCGATATTGACGTCGATGGCGCCAAGGCCTGTGGCGAAGAGTTGGACGGCCGATCCGGGAGCGGCCGGGGAGGAGGGCGAATTGCGGCTGCCATCCTCATTGAGGGCGGCGGCGGCGCCGGAAGAGGCGAACAAGCCGGGGGTAGCGGCGACGGTGCGGATGGTGAGGGGCTGGATGAGGGTGAGGCCGTTCCAGGCGAAGTAGAGGAGGTAGGAGTTGGAGGCGGGGTTGGCGATCGGGGCCTGGGTGGTCATCTGGTTGTCGTTGGAGAAGATGACCGGGAGAGCGGTACCGGTAAGGGTGGCGTTGGGGATGGCGCCGGAGAAGTTTCCGAGGGTGAGTGTGGGGTAAGGGGCGGGCTGGGCGGTGGCGCGTAGGGCGCCATCGAGGACGAAGCCCTGGCCTTCGGAGGGTCCGAGGCCGGTACCGAAGAAGGTGATGAGTTGACGGGGGGAGAGGGTGTTGAGGCTGGAAAAGCTGGCAGCGTTGGTGAGGGCGGAAACGGTGGGCTGGGAGAGCCAGTTGCAGGAGTCGATGTTGTCGATGCGATAGAAGCCGCCGTCGGTGGAGTGGACGATGAGGTTATCGGGGGAAGGCAGGACGAAGTCGGGGGCGAAAGCGGCTCCGGTGGGGAGGGTGAGTTCGTTGAACATCTGGAGTTTGCCGGGCTCGCCGCGGAAGAGGCGGGAGGCGGTGGTGAAAAAGGGCTGGTCCTTCCAACGGGTGGTGGAGGCGAGGGGGAGATTGGAATAGGGGGCGATGGCGGCGCCGCGACCGGTGGGTTGGAGTAGGTAGGGAGCCCGGAAGGTGGCGGAGTTACCGGCGAACACGATTGCGTCGCCGCTCTCATTGCGGGAGATTCCGGCGAGGCCGGGTACGGTGTAGGTGGTAATGCCGGAGTTGGCGCGATTCCAGACGGTGACTTCGGCGGTGAAGACGCCGCCGGTGGGGGTGGCGCCGGAGTTAGCCCAATAGATGTTGCCGGCGCGGTCGGTGGCGAGGCGCTGGAGGGTGGAGAGGCTGGTGATGGGGTTATAGGGGATCTGGTCGCCGGCCTGGTCGCGGAGGACCTTGACGGTGCCAGAGGATTCGACGACGAGGAGGCGACGGCGAAAGAGATCGCCGACGATGATGCGGCCGTCGCTATCGATGGTGAAGGCGACGACGCCGAAGAGTGAGAGGGAGGTGGCGGGTTTGCCGTCGGCTTCGCCGACATCGGTGCCACCGCCGACGATGAAGCGAGGTTGCTGGCCGGGGCGGGCCTCGAGAATGCCGGACTTTTCGGCAAGGGTGGTGGAGTAGAGGAGGCTGTTGGTACGGGGGAGCCAGATGCCAAAGGGAGGGGCCTGGCCGTCGACGGTGGCGGCGACGGGGGCGCCGGCGAGGATGGTCTGCTGGCGGTTGGCGAGGCGGACAACGGGATTGCGCTGTTCGGGGCGGGTGGAACCGGTGAAATAGAGGGCGTTATCGGTGGCGATGGCGAGAGGAGTACCGGTGAAGGGGGGATAGGGGGCGCTGCCGGTTTCGATGTTGGCATCGGACCGGATGGGGTAGACGCGATTGGCGGTGGCGGCGGCGGGGGCGCCATCGGCGAAGGGGAGGATGACGATGGTGGGTTCGAAATTGGCGTTGATGGTGCGGATGATGCCGTCGGGAGAGACGACACGCATGTGGCGGCCGGAGAGGTCGTTGATCCAGAAGGAGCCGTCGCGGAAGGGGAAGACCTGGCGGGGGCTGGAGAGGGCGGCGGCGGTGGCGGGGCCATCGTCGCCGACGCGGCCGGCAGCGACCGAGACGCGGGTGGACCCGGCAACGGTGCGGAGTTGGCCGGAGGCGTCAACAAGGCGAACGCGGTTAAAGCCGTCGATGATCAGGAGGTTATTGGCGTAGTCAAAAGCGGCTTTGACAATGGTGCCGAGGTTGACGGTGGCGGCCGGGCCGGACTCGCCATTGAAGCCGGGGCGGCCGGAGCCGGCGACGATCTCGATATTGCCGTTGGCGAGGCGGAAGACGCGGCCGGCGCCAATGAAGTGGAGCGTGCCCTGCCCGTCGAAGAGGATCTGGGTGACGTTGGGGAGGGCGGTTTGGCGGGCGGGACCGGGGGTGGCGGTATCGCCGCGTTCGCCGTTCCCGGCAAGGGTGGTGATGCGGCCGGTGGGTTCGATGCGGCGGATGCGGCTGGCGGAATCGAAGAAGTGGGGGATATTGGCGGGGGAGAGGGCGAAGGCGTTGGTTTGGAAGGTTTGCGACTCGGTGGCGCGTTCTCCTTCTTCGACCCGGTTCGGGGGTTGGGCGGGGGTAAGGGCGGAAATCCGGCACTCCTGCGCGGACAGGGTGGCAATGAGCAGGAATAGAATCAGGTGCACTTCGGGATATTGTAAGCGAGAGGGGAGTAGGCAGAGATGAAAGTGTTTTTACTGTTGCTGGCCGGGGTGGTTTGGGGCGGGGAGATTACGCCCCGAAATGCGCGGGTGGAGGCGGTGGTGGAAAAGACGGGGCTGATGAGCGGGAAGCGGCACGTCATCGTGTGGGAGCGATTCCGGGGGAGCTATCAGGAGGAGGCGGGGACGGTGGAGGTGGAGGTGGAGGCGGGGTCGGCAAAGGTGCTGGACGATTGGATCGGGGATGGGAAGCGGGAGGAGGTACGAAAGGAGACGGTGGGGAAGAATGTGCTGGACGCCGAGCGGCATGGGCAGATCCGGTTTCGCGGGAAACGGGGGGCGGACGGGCGAGTGGCGGGAACGCTCAACGTGCGAGGGGTGGCGCGGGAGGTGGCGTTGACGGTGCGAAAGACGGCGGAGGGATGGGAAGGGGAGACGCGGTTCCTGATGTCGTGGTTCGGGATCAAGCCACCGCGGGCGGCGCTGGGGGCGGTGGGAACTAAGGACGAGATGGTGATCCGGGTTCGAGTGGGAGGGTCGCAGTGAAGCGGGGGCCGAGAGTAACGAGTTCGGCGGTGAGGGTAGCGGCGCCGGGGATATCGGGGAGCATAACGGGCCAACTGGTTTCGCCGGGGGGCAGGTCCACGGGGCGGAGGGCCAGGGTGAATCCTTTGCCGTCGGACCAGCGGTAGAGGATCTTGCCGTTTTCATCGCGGAGAGTGAGTTCGAAGGTTTGGCCGCTGGCGAAGACGACGCGGATGGGAGCGCCGGTGTTGTTGTTGAGGAAGAGCCTGACGTAGCCGGAGGCGCGGGCGGCGCCGAAGCCGAGGCCGCTAGCATTGAGGACGGTGACCCCGGAGATCTTGGCGTAGACGAGGTCCTGAGAGCGCATGGCGGGGCCGCCGGTGTTTTCGCTACGGAAGAGCAATCCGACGTAGGGGAAGAAGTTCTCTTCGGTGATACCGATCTGGAAGACGCCGGGGTAGTCAAGTTGGTAGAGGACATTGGCGAAGTCGCCGAGGGCGACCGATTTGGTGGCGGCGGTGTCGCGGACATGGGCGCGGCCGCAGCAGGTGGGAAGGGTGGTGGGGTAGGTATCGCCGATTTTGCGGGAGAAGTCGTACCAGAGAGATTCGGTGCCGGCTTTTTCGTCGTATTGATAAATGCGGCCGGCGCCGTCGTTGCGGACCCAGAATTCGCCGCGGCGGTATTCGTTCAGCAGGTAATAGGTGACGCCGGCGAATTGGGCGGCGCGGGTGACTTCGACAGTGGTGGTCGTATCGCCGGGGCGCGGCGGGGCGCCGCGGACGCGGTAGATCCAGACGTTGCCCACCTCGAGCGGGAAGTAGTCGGGAACCTGCGCGAACGCGGCGGCCGCGGCGAGAAAGAGGCTACTGATAAAAGTTCTTGCACCAGGCATGGCGTTTGAGGATGGCGAGCGTTTCGGCGGGAAGCGGGCCGAAGCCGGGGACGGCGGCGTTGGCTTCCACATTTCTCACCTTACGCATTCCGGGGATAACGGTGGAGACAGCGTCGTTTGAGAGTGTAAAGCGGAGGGCGGTGGTGGCGACCGATTCGCTGGCACCGGCGAGATCGGATTGAAGGGCGGCGAAGGCTTTGGCAACCTGGGCTTTGCGGTCACCACGGAAGTAGAAGTCGCGGAATTCGCCGGGTTCGAAGACGGAATCGGGGGTGACGGAACCGGTGAGGGCGCCTTCATCGAGGGGGCAGCGAGCGAGGATGCCGATATTGTGTTCCTTACAGGCGGCGAAGAGGTTCGTGGCCGGTGACTGCTCGTAGATGTTGTAGATGACCTGGACGGTATCGATGAGGCCGGTGGCGATGATGCCGAGGGCGGAATCGGGCTGATGGTCGTTGATGGAGATGCCGAAGTGGCAGACCTTACCTGCCTTTTTGAGGTCCTCGATGCCGCGGCGCCAATCGTCGGAGGCGAGCCATTCGGGGTTCCAGACGTGGAACTGCTGGAGGGCGATGCAGTCGGTTTGGAGATTGCGGAGGGACTGCTCGGTCATGTCGACGATGTAATCGTAGGGGAAGACCTCTTCGATGGGGGTACCTTTGCGAGCGGGCCAGACACGGTTGCGAGGGGGGATTTTAGTGGCGACGGTGACGGGGGCGCCGGTTTCGGCAACGACCTGGGCGATGAGACGTTCGGAGTGGCCCTCATTGTAGGCAAAGGCGGTGTCGATGAGGTTGATGCCGAGTTCAATGGCACGGCGGAGGGCCTGGAGGGACTCTTCATCGGAGCCGTTCAGCCATTGTTTGCCGCCGATGCCCCAGGCGCCAAAACCGATCTCGGAGACGGACAGGCCGGTGCGGCCCAGTGTACGAGTACGCATAGAGTTCTATTATGAAGGCAGTATGCGCTGGATCCTTCTTTTCCTTTCGGCGGCGTTGGCGTTTGGGGCGAGCGTACGTCTGTTTTTGAAGGACGGGACGTATCACGTGGTGAGTGAGTACCAGGTTCTGAGCGACCGGGTTCGTTTCTACTCGATTGAGAGAAGCGACTGGGAGGAGATTCCGCTGGAGTTGGTGGATCTGGGGAAGACAAAGGCGGCCGTGGCGGCGCGGGACAGCGAATTGGCGGAGGAGAAGAAGGCCGAGGCGGAGGAGGAGGCGGCCGAGAAGGCGATGCGGAAGGAGGTGCGCTCGGTACCGGCGGAGGCGGGGGTGTACTACCTGGTGGAAGGTGAGCCGATGCGGGCGCTGAAGCAGGCGGAGTTGAAGATCGTCACCGACAAGAAGCGGCAGATTCTGAAGGTATTGACGCCGATTCCAATTCTTGCCGGGAAGAGCCATCTGGAAATTGACGGGCTGAAAAGCGGGTTTGTAGTGAAGGAGGAGCGGCCGGAGTTCTATTTCCGGCTGGCGACGGCAGAGCGGTTTGCGCTGGTGCGGTGTGTGGCGGCGCCGAAGGGGACGGGGCGAATTGTAGAGCGGTGGGAGATTGTACCGGTGGTGAAGGAAGTGGTGGTGCAGCACGAAGAGGTGCAGATCTTTCGCAAGCAGGTGGGGGAAGGGTTGTACAAAGTGTGGCCGATGGAACCGTTGACGACAGGGGAATATGCCTGGATTGAGTTCACCGAGGGAAAAGGGAACACACAAGTATGGGATTTTTCGTATACGGCAAAGAAATAAAGGTACTGAGGACAATTGCCGATGAAAATTGGGTGCGCCTTGTAACAGTTCGCCTCCGGGCAGCATCCGGAGAGGTGGGAGCGGACCGGCCCATTTCCCGTAAGTCACGCCGTTTCATGCAATTATGTGCTATGCTCCAGAGTGGCTGCCGTGTGTACGGCGGTTGGCTCACGCCTTGACGCAGGCCTCGCAACCGTAAGAAAGCAATGACGATATACAAGAGATTAGGGAGGAGGACCAGGTAATGCTTAAAAGGTCCCTGACATGGTTCGTTCTTTTGTCACTCACCGTCGCCGGGCTCATGGCCCAAGGTCAAACGACCAATGCGACGAAGGATGACTGGGAAGAAATCAATTTTGAAACAAATTCGGCAGTTCTGACCGATGGGTACCCGAGCTTGCTTCGTTTGGCCGAATTGTTAACCAAGAACCCCAGCTACCGAGTCCGTGTGGAAGGCCACACCGATGGAATCGGCTCCAAGCGGGCCAACGAGAAGTTGGGGATGCAGCGGGCACAAGCAGTAAAGTCGTTCCTGGAAAAGTACGGCGCACGGCCGGACCAGATCTCGGCGACAACGCAGGGAATGGGACAGCCAAAGGTGGGGAACGACACCAAGGAAGGCCGGTGGATGAACCGGCGGACGATGCTGTACGTCACGGACGGGCAAGGAAAGCCTGTTTCGGCGGGCGGCGTTGGTGACGCGATCCGGAACCTGAACGCGGCGACCGGCGGGCCGGCGGCAGCGGCGGACCCGAAGTGCTGTGACGAGATCCTAAAGCGTCTGGACAAGCTGGACGACATTTTGGCGTTGTTGCGGACGATGAAGGGTGACCACGACAAACTGGCCGGTGAAGTGGCGAAGCTGAAGGAAGACAACCAGAAACTGGCGGCGGCGGCAGCAGCGCCGGCGGCGGGACTGGCTCCGCAGGCTAAGCAGGATGTGGCCGAGATTTCGAAGAAGACGATTGAAGAGGCGATGGCGAAGAATACCTCGCCGAAGTGGTCAATCCTGGGCGCCAACGCCGGAGCCGACAGCGAAGGCCGGTTGACGTTCACTGGCAAGGGGCGTTACTTTGCTCCGATCGGCAAATCGAGCGCGATCCAGAGCGAAGCGGAGTATATGTATTTCCGCGACCGTCAGGAAGGGCAGTTTGACGCCGGGTTGGTGCAGCGTCTGGACAAGATCCAGATGGGCCTGTTCTCGAGCTTCAAGCATGCCAGCTTCAGCCAGTTCCAGAGCGGCGGCACGTTGGGCCAGGGCGCGATCGCCGTGGACTATCTGTTCAAGCGCGGCCGGTTGGGGCTGTTTGGCACGAAGGCGTTCCTGAACAACGCGGTGGTGAACCGGGCGCCGGTATCGCCGAATGTGTTCCTGGAAACGTACATGCGCGCGGTGGACCAGATCGGCGGGTCGACGTCGGTGGCGCTGTGGAAGGACACCTACGTGGAAGGCAACCTGGGCTTCCTGCGCGCATATGGCGGCGGGAACAAGCCGGGCGGCATGGTGCGGTTCGTGCAGCCGCTGAACAAGATGGTGGCACTGAGCATCGAAGGCGGATTGAACGAAACGCTGATCGGCAGGAACAACAGCGGCGCGGTTCGATTCGGCATCCTGTTCGGCAACTGGCTGCGTCCGAAGGACTACGGCACGGTGGATACGCCGGTGCCGATGGACATTCCGCGCGTTCGTTATGAACTGTTGACGCGGCGTGTACGGACGGGCAATGGCGCTCCGATCGCCGATGCGGGCGGGGACCAGAACGTTTCGGCCGGCAATGTGCGGCTGGACGGTTCGGCGTCCTACGATCCGGATGGCGACCCGATCACGTTCCAGTGGACGCAGGTGGCCGGGCCGACGGTGGCGATCAGCAACCCGAACGCGGCGGTGGCCGGGTTCACGGCGGTGGCGGGCGCGAACTACGCGTTCCGGCTGACGGTGAAGGACGACCAGGGAGCGCAGGCCACGGCCCGCGCGAACGTGAATACGCGAGCCGCGCAGGCGGTCCGGATTCTGCGGTTCCAGGCCAACCCGGTGCAGGTGCGGGCGGGCCAGCCGGTGAATCTGCTGTGGCTGATTGAGAATGCCGACTCGGCGACGATCAGCCCGGTGGTGGGATCGGTGAACGCAACGCAGGGGACGACGCAGGTGACGCCGACCGAGACGACGACGTATCGTTTGACGGCGCGGAACTCGACGAGCGAAGCGGTGGAGACGGTGACGGTGAACGTAGAACGTCCGCTGCCGCGGATCATCAGCTTCCAGGGGACGCCGGCGACGATCAATCGCGGCGACGCCTCGACGCTGGCCTGGCAGACCGAGAACGCCGATACGGTAACAGTGACGGGAGTGGGCACGGTGCGTCCGAACGGGACGGCTCCGGTCTCGCCGACGGAAACGACGACCTACACGATCACGGCGACCAACCAATTTGGATCGACGTCGGCAACGGCGGTGATTCAGGTGGGAACGCCTGGGCCGGGCGGCGGCGGCGATGGATTGCCGCGGATTATCCGGTTTACGGGTTCTCCGATGGACATCACGGCGGGCGAGCGCTCGTCGCTGGACTGGCTGGTGGAGAATGCAACGTCGGTGACGATCAGTTCGTTAGGCACGGTCGGACTGCAGGGCAACACCGCGATCTCGCCGACGGCGAACACGCTCTACACGATCACGGCATCCAACGCCGTGGGTCAGGTGAGCTCGACGATCGGGATCAATGTTCGTCCGGCGACGCCTCCGCCGACGCCGGGCCCGGCCATTACGGCCTGCGTGGCGAATCCGGTGGAAATCGATCCGGGCGGGCAGGCTTCGATCAGCTATACGGCCACCAACTTCACGGTGGTTACGCTGAACGGGCTTGGCGTGGGTAATCCGGTGGTGGTGCGTCCGAACACGACGACGACCTACACCTTGATTGCTTACAACGCGAAGAACGAAACGGCTCGTTGCGAAGTTACGGTACGGGTGAAGACGCCGCCGAACGTGGACCGGCCGATCGCCAACGCCGGACCGAACGTCGACACGATCTACCGTTTGCTGACGCTGGACGGGACGAAGTCGTCGGATCCGAAGGGCGGAACGCTGAAGTACTTGTGGCGTCCGCTGTCGCGTACGGCGGTGGTGCTCGAACCGACCTCGGCTACGCCGCGGGTGCAGTTGGGCGAGCAGTTTGGCCCGTATGTGTTCGAACTGACGGTGACGAATGACCAGGGGATTACGGCCACCTCACAGGTGACGGTAAACTTCGCGCTCACTCGCGTTCACTAAAAGCAGCAAAACCATGCAGAAAGGCCGGCGAACCCTTCGGGGGACGCCGGCCTTTTTGTTTTACTGGCAGGGGGTGGGGCCGTCGAAAGTATCCTCATTATCTTTGGGGAAGCTGGGGTTGGCGCATTTCCAGTCCTTTTCGATCAAGAGGTGGATGGGACCTTCGGCGGACTCAAAGCCGACTCGGGCGTCAGTATCCCAGCCGGGGAGCCAGGCGGCGGGCACGTGGATGGTGAGCCGGGTGCCGTCGGAATGAACGAAGAGAGATTCGACGGTGGAATCCGGCCGGAGGGCGTAAGAGATGGGTGTGGGCAGGGTGGGGCAAGTCTCCACGACTTCCCCGCCCTCCACGAGCTGTTTGACTTCGGCCTGTTTCAGGCGGAGCCGGATGCTATCGGCGTGGATGCGAAGCTTCATAATTAAAGTATGCCGATGTATGAATACATTTGTCCCGAATGCGGAGCGAAGTTCGAGAAGCTGCGGCGCATGTCGGAGGCCGATCAACCGGCGCGGTGCGTGATGTGCGGGGGAGAAAAAGCGGCCCGCACACTGTCGACCTTCGCGGCGGGCGGATGCGGCACCGATTCCAGCGGCCGATTCACCTGAGCGCCGAGATAGAGACTCCCGGCGGGAGTCCGATGAGTGGCAAGAGCAGGCGGAGGCGTATTTCGCAAAGTCCGGGAACTGCTCTATAGTGGTTTTCAGACCTATGCTTACACTCGGATTTGTCAGCGCGATTCTGCCTGACCTCAACCTGGAAGAAGTGCTGGCGTTCGCTTCGTCGAATGGCTTTGCCTGCGTGGAACTGATGTGCTGGCCTAAAGGGAAGGCCGAGCGGCGGTACGCGGGGATTACGCATATCGACGTGGTGGGATTCACCAAGGACGACGCGGCGCGGGTGAAGGATCTGGCATCGAAGTACGGGGTGGCGATCAGCGGGCTGGGTTACTATCCGAATCCGCTGGCTCCGGATAAGGACGAAGCAGCGGTATATGTGAAGCACCTGCAGCATGTGATCAAGGCGGCGGAGCTATTGGGCGTGGGCGTGGTGAACACGTTTATCGGCCGGGACTACACGAAGACGGTGGACGAGAACTGGCCGCGTTTTCTGAAGACGTGGAAGCCGCTCATCGCGCTGGCCGAGAAGCACAACGTGAAGATCGGGATTGAGAACTGCCCGATGTCGTTTACCAAGGACGAGTGGCCCGGAGGGAAGAATCTGATGACGTCGCCGGCCATCTGGCGGCGGGCGTTTAACGACATTCCCAGCGACAACTTTGGTTTGAATTTCGACCCTTCGCACTTCATTCTGCAGCACATGGATTATCTGAAGGCGATGCGGGAGTTCGGGCCGAAGCTTTTCCATATGCACGCCAAGGATGCGCGGATCGACCGGGACAAGCTGAACGAAGTGGGTGTATTCGCCTACCCGAACCAGTGGCATACGCCGAAGCTGCCTGGATTGGGGGATGTGGACTGGGGTAAGTTCTTCAGCGTGCTAACGGAAACCGGCTACAGCGGCGGCGTTTGCATTGAGGTGGAAGACCGCGCCTACGAGGGCGACCTGGAGTTGCGGAAGGCTTCGTTGGTGCAGAGCGGGCGATTCCTGAAGAACTTCCTGCCGTAGGGTGTTGATGCCAACCCGAGCGATGGTGTGGGTGCTGGCGGCAGCGGGGGTGGTGGCCTCGGCGGCGGTAGCGGTGGAGATGCCGTATCGCACGGTGGACGGGATGGAGTTGAAGTTGGATCTGGCGGTCCCGGAGGGTGGTCCGGGGCCGTATCCGGTGGTGATTTGCCTGCATGGCGGCGGGTGGTCGATGGGGAGCAAGGGGTCGTTCCGGAAGTACCTGCCGCAGTTTGCGGAGCTGGGGTATGCGGCGGCGGCGATTCAATACCGGCTGGCACCGGGACACCGCTTCCCTGCCCCGATTGAGGACACCTATGCGGCGATCCGGTATTTGCGGGCGAATGCGGCGCGGTGGAATTTGGACCCGCGGCGGGTGTATCTGCTGGGAGCGTCGGCGGGGGCGCATTTGGCGCTGCTGGCCGGTTGGGCGCACCGGGACGAGATTGGGGCGGTGATCGATCTTTCGGGACCGACAGATTTGCGGGACTGGCGGATGGGGCCGGTGGCGGAGGCGACGCTGGTGAAGACGACGGGCAAAACGTCGGCGATGCTGGTGGCGGAGCTATTGGGAGAGACGAAGCCGGAGGCAGCCTCGCCGGTGGTGCAGATGGGGCGCGGAGCGAAGCCGGTGCTGATTCTGCAGTGGCGGCAGGATAATGCCGTGGCGGCAGAACAGGTGGAGCGGCTGGTGGCGGCCCTGCAGCGGCATGGGGTCCGGCATGAGCTGACCTGGCTGGAGGGGCGCGGGCATGCGCTGGCCGGCCCCGGGGTAGAGCGGATTGTGCCCCAGGTGGTGGAATTCTTGAACTCGGTACGGCCTCAGTAGTAGAGCTTCAGGCCGAACTGGATGATGCGCGCGGCGTCGGCACCGGTGATGCGGCCAAAGTCGGGCTGTCCGAAGACAGTGCCGGAGGGGTTGGCGAAATTGACCTGATTGAAGGCATTGAAGAGTTCGGTGCGGAACTGGAGGCGGATGCGTTCGGTGGCGTGGATGTCCTTGAGGATGGAAACGTCCCAATTGTGGAGCGGGGGGCCGAAGTTGTTCGGGAGGAACCGGCCGATGTTCCCGAAAGTGAAAGGCGGAGCATCGACGAAAGCGGCCGGATTGAACCAGTTATTCAGACGGTCGCGGGTGGAGCCGGGCGTCTGGCTGGAGATGCCGGTGGAGATGGGGGTCTGGCCGCCGCCCTGAGAAGCGGTGGTGTTGTTGCGGGAGGTGACCGAGATAGGTGTGCCGGACTGAATGCTGGCGATGCCGTTGACACTCCACCCGCCGGCGAGTTGATTGAGGACGCCGCCACGGTTGAGGAACTGTTTGCCTTTACCGAAGGGGAGATCCCACTGGAAGTTAAAGGCGAGCACATGGGGGATGTGGTTGCCGGAGAGGGAGCGATCGAGGTCGCGGCGATTGTTATTGGTATAGCCAGGATTCTGGTCCCCGAGGAAGCCGGCAACGGAGGATACGTCGTCGATGGTTTTGGACCAGGTGTAGGCGGCGAGGAACTGCAGTCCGTTGGCGTAGCGTTTGCGGAACTTGGTCTGCAGGGCGTGGTAGCTGGAGTGAGCCTGGGAGCCCCACTGATGGGTGACGCCGGTGAAGATGGGATAGGGGCGGAGGAGTTGGGCGGCAGTGGTGGTGGCTTGGCCGAGGCCGGTGGCGGCGGGGACGATGCCGAGGAACGGGTTGGGGACGACGGTGTTCAGGCCATCGCGGAGCGCGAGAGCGGCGTCAGGAATCTGGTTGAGATTAGAGTTGGCCTGGAGTTTGACACCGGCATTGCCGGCGTAGGCAACGTCGAGGAGCATGGTGCCGGGGAGTTCATACTGCAGGTTGAAGTTCCACTGCGCGGTATAGGGGACACGGTCGTAACGGAGATTGGCGTTGATGCCCTGGCCGATGAAGGTGAGGAGTCCGTTGGCGCCGTTTTCCGGGGCGATGAAGCCGTTGGGGAAGGGGTTGCGAAGGGTGGTGAAGGGGGTGCGGCCGCCGTCGATGCTGGAGTTGAACGGGGTGATGGCGTTGAATCCGAGGGCGCCGGCGGCGGCGGGACTGGGGCCGGTACCGGTGGTGGGAGAGTAGAAGAAGCCGGCGCCGGTGCGGAGGACGAGGCGGGGATTGATCTTGTAGGCCAGGCCGAGACGGGGGGCGAAGTTGTTGCGGTCAACGTCCTTGATACCGCGGGGGGCGCCGGGGGTGCGGGAACCGGCGAAGACGAGGCCGCCTTGTAGCGGGGGAAGGCCTCGGACGTTGAGGGGCAGTGGCGCGTTGAGGTCGAACCAAGAGGTGCGGTCGAAGCGCTCGGTCATGGGCAGATCGGTGTCCCAGCGGAGACCAAGATTGAGGGTAAGGCGATTGTTGACGCGCCAGTCGTCCTGAAAGTAGAACGCCGCGTAGGCGACCTGGAGGGAGATGGCCGGTTCCGAACGCATCTGGCCGCCGCTGGCGAGGCCGAGCAGCATGGAGGCGATGGCGTCGCCACCGCCGGCCCGGTTGAAGAAGCGGCGGGTGAAGCCGTCATTGAATGTGTAGCTGCCGTTGGGATTATTGGGGCGGAAGTTGGAAGCGCGGTTGAGGCGGTAGGTTCCGCCGGTTTTGATGGTGTGGGTACCGACGAGGCGGGAGGCGTCCCCGGTCCAGGTGTGGGTCTCAAACTTGTTGCCAATGATGTAGCTGGATTCGGGGCCGAGCTGGCTGTAGCCGGTGACAGAGACAGTGGGGAAGATGGGGAATTGGGCAGCGGCGGCTACAGCGGCGGGGAAGCCGAGTTCGGTGGAGGTGACGATGTTGTCGAGCGGGCCGCGAGGGTTGGAGTGGTAGGAGTAACCGTAGTTGCCGTGGAAGATCCAACCGCGGAAGAGGTAGGAATCGTCGATAGTGCCGCTTTTGTTGCGGGCGCCGTTGAAGCCGGGTGATGCGGTGGCGGCATTGCCGTAGTGGTTGGCGTTGTTGGTGGTGGCGCTTTCCCAGGAGAAGCGTCCGAAGAGGTTCTGGCGATCGGAGATGCGGCGGTCGATCTTGGTGGAGACGTTGTTGCGGGTGGTGTTGCTGCCTGCCTGGGAGAAGAAGTTGTTGACGAGTCCGGCCCGATTGGGGGTGGGGTAGTAGGACATCATCTTCTGGCCAACGGGGTCGAAGCGGGCGGAGGGAATGCGATTGCCGGTGAAGGGGAGGCGTTCGCCGGAAGCATTGATGGTGGCCGGATCGTAGATGACGCCGTTGACCGCGGAGAAATCGCCCTGGCGCATCTGGGGGGTCGGAACCGAGAAGGTAGCCGAACCGGGGTTGATTTGGCGGATTCCTTCATAGTTGACGAAGAAGAAGGTGGTCTGGCGGGAACGGGTGAGGGGACCGCCGGCAGTGGCGCCGAACTGGTTGTAGCGGAAGGCGGCTTTATCGCGGCCGTTCAGGTTGCTGAAGAAGTTATTGGCGTCAAAGGCGTTGTTGCGGAGGAATTCGTAAAGTACACCGTGGAATTCACTGGTGCCGGAGCGGTGCACCATGTTGACGACGGCGCCGCCGGTGCGGCCATACTCGGCCGACATGGAGTTGGTTTGCACTTTGAATTCCTGCATGGCGTCGGGCGAGGGGACATAGGCGGGCTGGTTGTAGCCCATGACCTCCTGCGGAGAGCCATCGAGCATGACGGCGGTGGAGACGTTGCGGCCGCCATTGGCGGAGAAGCCGACGGCGGTGATGCTGCCGCCGCCCTGGCCGGAGTTACGGAAGGCGCTATTGGCGTTAATGCCGGGGGTAAGGGCGACGAGTTGGAGGACGTTGCGGCCGTTAAGCGGAAGATTTTCGCTGGTGAGAGAGTTAACGACTTCGCCGAGCGTGGAACTGGCGGTATCCAGAAGCGGAGTTTCGGCGGTGACGAGGAGCACCTCGTTAACGGCGCCCAACTCCATGGGGATATTGATTTCGGCAACCTGGGCTACCTGCAGGGCGAAGCCTTCCCGGGTGAAGCGTTTGAAACCTTTGGCCTCCACCTGGAGGCGGTAGTTACCGGGCGGAATCTGGAAGAAGACGTAGGCGCCGGACTCGTTAGAGGTGGCCGACCAGGGACGGTTCTGGTCCATATTGGTCAGGGTCAGCTGGGCGTTGGGGACGATGGCTCCGGAGGAATCCTGAACGATTCCGCGGAGGGAGGCGGTTTGGGTCTGTGCAAACGCCGCCGATACGAACGACAGGAGACAAAGGGCGACACTGGAGCGCATAGGTGCCCGACATTGTATACAAATCTGATCCCCTTCGTTGGTTACTTTACGTGCACTTCGGGGAGGAAGTAGAACACGACGCCAAGGATGGCATAGACGGCGAGCATTTGGACGCCTTCCATCCAGTTCGATTCGCCGTCATTGGCCACCTGGGCGCAGATAAGGACGCTGAGGGTGACGGCAATAACCTCGGCGGGAGTGAAGACGAGGTTCATGGGCGACGGGGCGATGAAGTAGCTCAGCAGGACGAGAACGGGAGCGACGAAGAGGGCGATCTGGATGCTGGATCCGACAGCGATACCGAGGGCGAGGTCCATGCGGTTCTTGCGGGCCACGAGGACGGCGGTAGAGTGTTCGGCGGCGTTACCGATGATGGCGACGACAATGACACCGACAAAGACGCTGGTCATGCCGATGCTGTGAGCAGCGTGCTCCACGGAACCGACGAGGATTTCGCTGACCCAGGCGATGAGGGCGGTGGAGCCGGCGAGAACCGCCACGGATTTGCCGACGCTCCAAGGTTGGGCTTCGCCGCCATGGGATTCTGCGGCTTCGGCACCGAACAACTGCTTGTGGGTGACGAGGGAAAAGAGCAGGCTGAGGCCGTAGACGACGAGGAGGATGATGGAGATCTCCATGCTCAGGTCATTCTCCTTGGCGACGGCGGCGGGTCCACCGAGGTAGTGAAACGCAGCCGGAAGGATGAGGGAGACGGCGGCGAGCAGGAGCATGGTGGCCTGGTTCTGGGCGGCCATGCGGTTGAATGTCTGGGTCTTGAATTTCAGGCCGCCGAGGAGCATGGAAAGCCCGGCAACCAGGAGGACGTTGCCGATGATGGAACCGGTGAGAGAAGCCTTGACGACATCATAGAGGCCATTGCGCATGGCGGCGATGGCGATGATCAATTCGGCGGCATTGCCAAAGGTGGCATTGAGAAGCCCACCGACGGCTTCGCCGGTATGGTGAGCGAGGTTTTCTGTGCCCTTGCCGAGCCAACCGGCCAACGGCAGAATTGCCAGGCAGGCGCAGACAAAGATTTCCGTGTGGGCGTCGGCCCGGGCGACGTGGAGCCAGGCGGTGATGGGGACAAAAATGAGGAGCCAGTTGAGGGAGGGCTTAAACATGAGTTAGTTCGAGGTTGCCGGCTTGCGGCGGCGCGTAGTGGATTTCGTTCGTTTCTTGCCGGGCACGATCGGTTCGGAAAGGGCGCCCCAGCGGCCGAGGCGGTAGGTTCGTTCATAGCGAGCGTCGAGGTTGGCGATAGTCACTTGTAACTCGCCTCCGGCTCCGCAGCGGTAGTATTCGCCAATTCGCTGATTGTGCCAGGTGTGAGAGATGGGGACCAGTTCCAGGCCATCCGCATCGCTGTGAGCGGGATCAAAGGGAAAGTGGACTTCATCCCAGACGGTGATGTCCCCATCGGGGTGACCCTCGGGAGTCAGGTGGCTGCATTCGAGATAGCGGAAATGGCCGATGTTGTGGACGGCGACGTATTCGCGGCTTTGGCGAAGAGGAGGGTCGCCTGGGGCGGGCAGGACGCTGCCTTTGGCGAAGAGGGGGTCGAAGCGCATGCGCGTGCCGCTGTCGGCTTCGCGCCAGACGCCGAAGTAGCGGGTGAACTGGTCGCGGAGGACGTAACCGGCGGCCTGATTGGAGTGGATGGCGAGGCCAATCGCGGTAGCGGCCCGGCTGTAGGGAGAGCGGATGACCCTGGCTTTGAAGCGATCGCGAAGCATCCGGCTGACAAGGGGGAGTTCACTGCCGCCGCCGGTGACATAGATGGCCTCCAGGCTGGTTGTGGACGCGCAGAGGTCTTCGACGGCGTGAAGGGTCTCCACAATCAGGGGTTCGCACTGGGCGTAGAAAGCGGCGACGGGCAGATGAACCTGGGGCCACTCGGGCCGGACGAGATCGAGATCGATGGTGATGCGGCGAGTCTGGGGATGGAGCGCTTCCTTTTTGCGTCGGGCCTCCTCTTCAAGGCGGAACCACTCCGACTGGGTGAGCGAATCGATGACTGCGTCCGGGATGGAGGCAGCGGCCAAGGCCTGGGTGGCCAGGAGATGGTCGAAATCGTCGCCGCCGAGGCTGGGGATGCCGTCGCTGGAAAGGACCGCGTGGGAGGTGTCGTCCAGTTCGACGAGGGAGGCATCAAAGGTACCGCCGCCGAGGTCGTAGACGAGAATGGTGTCCTTGCGCGTGGCCTTGGAACGGTGGCTGTGGCCGTATTCGACGGAGGCCGCCGAGGGTTCATTCAGCAGGCCAATTACATCAAAGCCCGCCTGGCGGAAGGCTTCAACGGTGAGAAAACGCTGATTGGAGTTGGCACCGGCGGGGACACCGAGCATGATTTCGAGGCGCTCGCCGGGTGGAAGGTCCAGGTTGGAGCGTTCGCGGAGGTCGGTGAGGAGAGAGGCGGCGAGCTCGGCGAGGAGGGTCGAAAGCGGGGTGAGGGTGTCGGCGATGTCGACGGGGGTCTGTGGCCCGGAACCGGCGAGGAAACGCTTCAGGCTGCGAACGACGGTGGCCGTGGGGTCCGACTGGGCGGCCCAGGCCTCCCATCCGTAGAGGCGCCGGCCATCGCGGACGGCGGCCAGAGGGGGGTACCAGTCACAGACTTCGCCACCGGCGGTTTCAAACGCGACGATCGGGTAGTTGCCGCGGTCCGACGCGGTAACCACGATCCGGGTAGTGCCGAAATCGATTCCCAACCTCATATAGTCAGAATAGCGGGAAACCGAGCGGAATCTTCTTACCAGGGCGTGCGTTTTCGGAGCGGGCGAAGAGATGATGCCGAGGGGGGTACAGGGTAGGCTACAATTCAAACGAGCCTCCCCGTCTCAATTTTCTGCATGGATCTGGATCAACTCCACACTTTTTTGGAAATCGTCCGCCTAAAAAGCTTTTCGAAGGCGGCGCAGACCTGTTTTCGTACGCAGCCGGCGATTTCGGCGCAGGTTCGTCAACTGGAACAGGAGTTGAACACGACGCTGTTTGAGCGGCTGGGAACGCGCATTTCTCTGACAATGGCGGGAAAGATCTTTGCCGAGTACGCCGAGCAGATTCTGAACCTGCGGCGCCAAGCGCAGGATTCCATCAACGAGTTGGAAAAAGTGCCGCGAGGGGAGTTGGTGATCGCGGCCAATGAGGCCACTTGCATCTACGTGCTGCCCGGGGTGTTTTCGCGTTACAAGGAGATGTTTCCGAACGTGCAGTTGCAGGTGGACCGGTCGTTCGGGGCGCGTGTGGTGGAGGCCGTGATCGACAATCTGGCCGATTTCGGGATCTGCCAGTTGCCGATTCAGGAGAAAAAGCTGCAGGTGGTATTGATCCACACCGATGAGATCAAGTGCATCGTACCGCCGACGCACCCGCTAGCGGGCGCGAAGTCGATCGCGTGCGAGGATATCACGACGCACCCGCTGTTGCTGCCGCGGGCGGGGACGACGCGGGCGCGGCTGAACGCATGGCTGGAGCCGAGCGAGGACAACCTGAACATTTCGATGGAGCTCGATTCAACCGAAATGATGAAGCGATTTGTGATGGCCGGATTGGGGATCGCGTTCCTGGCGGCATCCAATTGCGCCGATGAGGTGCGGGAAGGTAAATTGCGATCGATTCCGCTGGCGCCAGAGCCGCTGGACCGCAGACTCGGGTTGATTTATCGAAAGGATAAGGCCCTGTCTAAGGCGGCGCTGGGCTTTATTCAGGTTATCCTGGATCAGGCAGGAGTGAACGCGAGCGCCAGTAACCCGGCATCCACTGCTCCCGTCATTTCATAGCAGGGCTTCGTGGAAATCAAGACCTTCCGGACATCGACGATCCTCATCTCCACCGACGGGCAAACGCGGATGTACAAGTCGCGTTCCGAAATGCCGGTCGAGACCCGGCAGGAGATGCAACGAACGCTGAACTCGTCGATGGCGGCGACGATACTGATTGCCGATCAGCGGGGACGGGAAGAGATTTTGAAGTTGTTGCGCGGCGAACCGTCGGCTTTGCGCAGCAATTCGGGGAGTATCCGCCGGAAATTGCGGCCGGAGGCGCCGGCGCCATCCCGCGTATTGGTTCCGGTGTGGCTGCGAAGCCGGTGGGTGCGCGCATTGATCGCATTCGTGCTTCCGGCAGCGATCGGTGCTGGATTTTACGCGTTGATGATCGCCGCCAAATAGGTTCTGCTCAGCAACTGTGCCAACTCTCCGATAAGAGAGAGGTGGAGCAGCCATGTTTCTCTCGATAAAGAGGCACCTGGAAGGGTCTGCCGGGGAATTGAACGGTGCGCTACTGCAGTTGTGTCATTTCCTCCTGCGGTCGATGCGCCTCCACGTGATTCGTGGTGAGGAGACCGAGGTACTTCGATTTCAGAGCGCAGTTCTCGGGTTGGAGCAGCGGGTCGGATCGGCGCCGGAAGCCCGGGAGGTGTTGCTGGTGGCCGGTGAGGCGGCCAAAACCTTTGAGGACTACTGCCACCATACCAACCGGTTTCTGCAGGTGCAGAACAGCGAACTGGCGACGATGATGGGGATGCTGACGTCGACAGTCGCCTCCATCTCGGCTGGCAGTCAGTCGGCCATCGAACAATTGTCGAAAGTGGAACGCCGGATCGAGCAAATCAGCTTCGCTACTGATCTTCCGTCGCTGAAATCAGAGTTGGCCGACTGTTTGGCGATGGTGCGCGAGGAGACATTCCGACAGCGGGAACTGACGTCGGCGACAATTCATAGCATCCAGCGGACGGTTTCTGATGCACAGCAACGGATGGCCGAAGTGGCGCCAACCTCGACGGTGACGCAAAAGCAGACGCTGATGCGCGACACGGTGACCGATCTGCCGGCACGGGCTGACGCCGAAGATGCACTGTTCCAGGCGCGAGGCCGGACCCACGTCTTCGCGGCGGTGCTGCCGGTTGACCGCCTGGCGTTAGTGAACAGCCGTTTTGGCTCAGCCGCGATGGACAAAGTGGTCCAGTTCTTCGCTGAATACGTGAAGCGCCACCTGCACCCCAAAGATGCGCTGTTCCGTTGGAGTGAGAACTCGTTTCTTGCATTGGTGGAGCGGCACCAACCGCAGGACTCGGTGCGTGCGGATCTGTCGCGGTTTGCGTCGGCGAAGCTGGAGATGACGCTGGCACACCATGGCCGGGAGATCTTGCTGCCGTTGAGTTCCACGTGGGCGCTGTTTTCTACCGGCGAAGGACGCACCTACGAGGCTCTGGTTGCCAAGATTGAAGGCTTTCTGAAGAGCGAAATGCATCGAAAGGAATCATTTTGAGCGCCGATGAGAGTAGCGAAGGGATAGGGAGCGATGAATACGGACCAGCGTGCGATACCGCGAACTGCAGTGGATCTGCCGGCGACTCTACAGGTATTGGGCAGTGGGGTGCAGGCAAATGGCCCGGCGACCGGGGTGCGGATTGTCGATGCGAGTCCGGTAGGAATGCGAGTGGAGACCGGGATGGCAATCCCGGCCGGCAGAGCGGTGCGAGTTGATTTGGGGGATGCAATGATTCTCGGTGAGAGCTGTTACTGCGTTCCGACGGAGAATCCGGGACGCGGCTACTACGTTGGGATCGTGGTGGAGCAATGCCTGACGGATCTCAGCGGATTGCAGCATCTCATTCGAGCTCTATCACCGGCTGGTACACCGGCGCAGGAGCGGGTTTGAGGCGACATGTTATTCTGCGACTGAATGTTGAATAACGTCGTAGTGTTTGGCGCGGCCGGCCAGTTGGGCGTCGAGCTTGTGCAAGTTCTTAAGAATCGCGGCTATGCCGTCCATTCGTTCAATCGGGCCTCGGTAGACATCACGAACCTGACGCTGCTGGAGCAGACGCTAGCGCCGCTCGATCCGAAAGCGGTGATTAATGCCGCCGCCTACAATCAGGTGGACGTCGCGGAACAGGAGCCGCAGGCGGCCTATGCCGCCAATGCTCTCGGGGTACGAAACCTCGCCGTCGCTTGCCGGCAACTGGACGCGCTGTTGGTTCATTTTTCGACCGATTACGTATTCGACGGGCAGCTGGGAAGGCCGTACGTTGAGGCAGACCGGCCCCACCCGTTGGGCGCATACGCGGTCTCGAAACTGGCGGGCGAGCTTTACGCGCAAGCGTATCTGGACAATCCGCTGATCATTCGGACCTCCGGCGTCTTCGGCCCGGGCGGGTTGCGGACGGCGAGAGGGAACTTTGTAGAGCTGATGTTACGGCTGGCACAATCGGGACAGCCAATCCGGGTGGTGGAGGATCATGTCGCGTCGCCGACCTACGCTCCGGCACTGGCGGCGAGGACCGTGGACCTGATGGAGACGCCGCACCGGGGCGTCTTCCATATCGGCGGAGGTGAAGCGGTATCGTGGTTCGACTTTGCCGCGAAGATTTTCCGGGCGGCGGGTCTGAGCCCGGAACTACGACCGACGAATGAGCGGGAGTACCGGACGGCCGCGCGGCGGCCCAAGTTCTCCGCGTTGGCGAATGCCCGGCTGGCCGAGAGCGGCGTGGCGCCGATGCCGCCGCTCGATGAAGCGTTGGCGGTCTATATGGAAGACCGTATCCGCTACAAATAGGCTATTTGGAAGCGTAATAGCCCTTGCGCGCCTGGATTTTGAGCGCCTTATCATTGGGACGGATTTCGAGCTTTCGGAACGAACCGTCCCTTTTGTCGTTGGTGGGGGAATAGGCGAGGGCGTACTGGCTACGCATCTCCTCCTGGATCTGGCGAAAGATCTCCTCCAGCGAGTTGTTGCGGCCAACATGGAAGAGCCGGCCGCCGGTTTCTTCCGACATCTTGCGGAGGTCACCATCGCTGGCGCCGCCAAAACCGCGGCCGTAGTAGGCCCGCTGATCGACGTAATAGATGCTGTAGATAATCGTGTCGGCTTTGTGCGCCATTTCAATGGCGTCGCGAAGCTTATAGCTGGAGCCGTAGTCCATGCCGTCGGTAATGAGAACGATCGCTTTGCGACCGACCTCGGTCTTCAGCTTTTCGTTCGCCGCCAGGTAGACGGCATCGTAGAGAATGGTGCCTTTGGGCTTGGAAGCGGTGGGGACGGGGCCGGGGTGGAGACCGCCAACGCTGGTGGAAAGGCGGAGGCCTTCCAAGCCGCGCTTGAGCAGACGGGCGGAGTTGGTGGAGTCCTGGAGGAGTTCGGCATCGGCGCCGAAGCTGATGAGAAAGGCCATGTCCTTGGCCCGCAGGACCTGGTCGAAAAACTGACCGGCGGCGTGTTTTTCCTGGGGGATCAGCGTTTCCTGGCTGCCGCTGACATCGACGAGGAGTCCGATGGTGAGTGGCAGGTTCGTTTCGCGAGTGAAGTACTTAGTGGTTTGCGGCTTGCCGTCCTCGAAGATCGTGAAGTCGTCCTTGGTCAACGTGGAGACCAGCGCGTTGTTCTTGTTGCGCACGGTAAACATGACGTTGACGAGGTCGACGTCGACTTTGATGGTGGGGAGGTCGTCCTGGGGATCGGGTTGAGCGGGCGGCTTCTGGGCCCGCAGAGCGGAACCGGCGGCCAGGGCGCCGCCACACAGGGTCGAAAACAGGTTTCTGCGATTCACTATCCTCATAGATGGCCCCTTCGATAATCACGTTCCATGAGAAAAGCCCTTTCCCATTTGAAAAACGCCGACGCGGTGATGGCGCGCATCATCGGCGCAGTCGGCCCATACAAGATCGTATACCGTGAGCCGGACTTCACGACACTGGCGCGCTCGATTGTCTACCAGCAGGTGAGCGGTGCGGCGGCGGCTACGATGCTCACCCGGCTAACGGCGGCCGCCGGGAGAGGCGGACAGTTGAGTCCGAAAAAGATCCTGGACCTGGGAGTCGAAGGACTGCGGCCGTGCGGTATTTCGCGTCAAAAAGCGTCTTATCTGCTCGATTTGAGCGAAAAAACACGCCAAAAGGCCATCGATTTCCGCAAGATGAGAGAGTTGCCGGATGACGAGGTGATCCGCCAACTGACGGCGGTCAAGGGCGTCGGTGTTTGGACGGCGCAGATGTTTCTGATGTTTGCGCTGCAGCGGCACGACATCCTGCCGACGGGCGATTTGGGGGTACGCAACGCGATCTGGAAGGCCTACGGCCTTGAGACGCCGCCGGCACCGCGGGAGATTGAGCGAATTGGGGCGCCGTGGCGGCCCTATGCGTCGGTGGCGAGTTGGTATCTGTGGCGCAGCCTGGACGGAATGGCGGAGATCTAGCCGGCAGTGTGGCGGGCAATCAATATCTGCACCATGGGCTTGCGCATCGCCGAAATGGCGGCGGAGATGCCGAAGTTTCCGGTCAAGCGGTGGTCAGGATTGGGCAGATAGGAGGCGTCGACAATTTGTCCGCCGCGGACCTGGAACCAGCCGATGATGTCCTCCTCGGGGACCGGCTTCAGGGTTTCGGGGACCCGGGAATCGACGTAAACCATGCGGCCGTCAACGGTCTGGCGGGCGGCTTCGCGCATGTCGGGATCGAGCGGGGCGTAGCGGGAGATGGTCTCGTGAAGGAATTCGCGGAAAACGGAGTTGACCTGCAACTGGCCGGCGGCGTCGACAAGGCCGATGACGGCTTGCGGCGGCAGGCCGTCAAGCTGGCGAAGTTCCTCCTCCTCGAGGAAAGTCATCACGCGCTGGCGAACGCCAGCGCGAACAATCTCAACAACTCTCATTTCGCAATCGTATCCTGATATCCTGCTGGCTAGATGCGCGCACCCTTTTTCCTCGTGGCGATCTTGTTGCTCATGGCCTGTCCGGCGGCGGGAGCGGATGAGTTTGCGCCTACCCAAGCGTTTTTGAAGAAGTACTGCAGTTCGTGCCACCAGGGGGCCAAGCCTTCGGCGGGATTCAATGTGGCGAGCCTTCGGACGCAGGAGTCGACGCAGGTGGAGCACCGGAAATGGGGCCGGATGCTGGCGCGGGTTCGAGACAATGAGATGCCGCCGCGAGGCGCCCCGAGCCCGGCATTGAAAGAGCGGGAAGCGTTCGTCAAGTATGTGGACGACACGATGAGGACGGCGGCTTGCGCGGACGGCATTTCACCGAGGCCGGCGCTGCTGCGGCGGCTGAATCGTGCCGAATATTCGTCGACGATTCGCGATCTGCTCAACATCCACATCAACACCGGCAGCGGCCTGCCGGCCGACGGCGCCGGCGGGGAGGGGTTCGACAATGCCGCCGAAACGTTATTCCTGTCGCCGATGCACGCGGAAAAGTACCTGGAGGCGGCGCGGGAGGCGCTTGGATATGGCGCCAAGGATCCTAAGTCGCGGGCCCGGTTTCTGATCGCCGAACCGAGTGACAAGGTGACGGCCGGACAGGCCGGGCGGACGGTGCTGGAGGCGTTTCTGCCAAGGGCTTTTCGGCGGCCGGCGAAGCCGGAGGAGGTGGAAAAGTACTACACGCTGTTTGCCAACTATTACAAACGAACCCAGAGCTACGAGGCATCGATCCTGCACGCCTTACAGGGGGTGTTGATCTCTCCGCAGTTTCTGTTCCGGCTGGAGGAACCGAATCCGGGTGCCGGACCGCGGTTGCTGGACGACTATGCACTGGCCACGCGGCTGAGCTACTTCCTTTGGGGCAGCATTCCAGACGACGAGTTGAACAAAGCCGCGGCCGCAGGGAAGTTGAAGGACGAGAAGGTTCTGGGCGAACAGGCAATCCGGATGCTGAAGGATGCGCGAACCCGGGAGTTTGCCGAGCAGTTTGTGGAACAGTGGTTGAACACGCGGGAACTGGGACGGGACATCAAACCTGACGCCAAGCTGTTCCCGGCCTACTACGACCAGGAGGTGCAGTCGGGCATTCGGTACGAGCCAATCCTGTTCTTCCAGGAGTTGTTGACGGCCAATCTCTCTCTGCTGAATCTGATCGACTCGCCGTTCACGGTGATGAGCAACAAGCTGGCGCGGCATTACGGAATCAAACCGGCCAAACCGATCCGGCAACAACCGGTGGTGGTGGAACTTCCTCCGGACTCGCACCGGGGCGGAGTGCTGGGAATGGCGGCGGTGCTGGCGGTATCGTCGTACCCGAACCGGACGAGCCCGGTGTTGCGCGGCAAGTGGATTCTGGAGGCCTTATTGGGGACACCGCCGCCCCCGCCGCCGCCCAATGTGCCGCCATTGCCGGAGCACAAAGGAGAGGCACCGCAGACACTGCGGGAGCGATTGACGTTGCATCGGGCCAACGCCGCTTGCGCGGTGTGCCATGACCGAATTGATCCACTGGGCTTCGGACTGGAAAACTACGACGTGCTGGGCGTATGGCGAACCGAGGATGCCGGGCGACCGATCGACGCCAAGGGGGTGTTGCCGGATGGCACGGCGTTTGATGGCCCGGCCGAGATGAAACAGGTGCTGATGAAGCAAAAAGACCTGCTGATCCGAAACCTGACGGTGAAACTGCTGGGCTACGCGCTGGGCCGCGGATTGACGCTGGAGGACCACTGCTCGGTGGACCGGATCGTGGACGCAGTGAAGCGGGAAAACTACAGTGCCCACAGCCTTATACTGGAGATTGTGCGGAGTGTGCCGTTCCGGTATCAGCCCGGCACCTCGCCCAACATTCCCGTATTGCCGCCCGCCGCAAAATCGAACTGAGGAGAACTGATGCGCCATTTTTCTCTGACCCGCCGGACCCTGCTGCGAGGCGCGGGAGCCGCTGTCGGCCTGCCGTGGCTGGAAGCAATGGCCGCGACCAAAGCGGGCGATAAGCCGCCCATTCGGATGGCGGCGCTCTACATGCCCAACGGGGTTCGCGAGGATATGTGGACACCGGAGGGCGAAAAGAAGGACTTCCGGCTCTCTCCGACGCTCCATCCGCTCAGCGATTTGCAGGACCAGTTGCTGGTTCTGACGAACCTGTGGAACCCGGGCAGCGTGGGTGGCGACGGGCATTACGTCAAGATCTCCGGCTGGCTGACGTGCACCACGGTAACCAAGACGCTGGGCGTCGATGTGAGCTGTAACGGGATTTCAATGGACCAGCTAGCGGTACAGAAGGCGGGACGTCAGACGCCGATCGCTTCGATGGAACTGGGTATCGCGCCGGTGACGACGGGTGTCGACAAAAACGTGGGCTATACGCGGGTGTATGGGTCCCACATCGCCTGGGCCGGCCCGAGTGCGCCACTGGCCCGCGAACTGAATCCGCAACTGGCGTTTGAGCGGCTGTTCCGCGCCGGAAATGGGCAGACCGATTCGTCCAAGGATGACAGGTTGCTGCTTGACCGCGTTCTGGAAGATGCCAAGCAGTTGCGGCAGAACCTGGGCGGCAGCGACCGCCAGCGACTGGATGAATATCTGTCGGTAGTTCGTTCGTTGGAAGACCGACTGGAACGAGCGGCGAGCCCGGAACAGTCGAAGTGGAAGCCGCGGGCGGCGTTGGACCCGGCATCCAAGCCGACAGGGAATCCGAAAGACTACGCAGAGCATGTGCGGCTGATGTTCGATATCATCGCATTGGCGTTTCAGTCCGACTCGACACGCGTGGCGACGTTCCTTTTCGGCAACGAAGTCAGCAATCAGAACTTCTCGTTTGTCGACGGCGTCAGCGGCGCGCACCACTCGTTGTCTCACCACGAGAAGGACCCCGACAAGATGCGGCAGTATCAGCTGATCAACAAGTGGCACATCGAGCAGTACGGCTATCTGCTGCGGAAGTTGAAGGGGATGCAGGAGGGTGAATCGAATGTGCTCGACAACTCCATGATCCTGTTCGGGGCCGGGATTCGCGACGGCAACAAGCACGACCCGCATAACCTGCCGGTGGTGATTGGCGGCAGGGCTGGCGGACGGCTGGCAAGCGGCCAGCATCTCAGCTACGAGAAGGACACACCGCTTTCCAACCTCTACGTTTCCATGCTCAACGCATTTGGCACACCGGTGGAACGGTTTGCCGATTCGACGGGCCCCCTCCCCGGCGTGCTGGCTTGACATAGAATGCAAGTCAACCCATGCGCCATGTCGCACGCTTATTCCTGATCGTCTGGCCGCTATTCGGGCAGGTTCCCGAGGAACTGTTCGAGCAAAAGATAAGGCCGCTGTTTGTCCGGAGTTGTGGCGCCTGCCATGGCAGCAACGCAAAAGTGAAGTTTGCCGGACTGGTGCTGGATTCCGCCGAAGGTATTCGGAAGGGCAGTGACGCGGGGCCGGTGGTGGTGCCTGGCGATCCGGGGGCCAGCCGGTTGTGGAAAGCGCTGCGCGGCGAGTTGGCAGCGAAGATGCCGCCGGCCGGAGCACTGCCGGCAGCGGAGATGGCCGAAATTGAAGCCTGGATCCGGGGCGGCGCACATGTGCCGGGAGAGGCAGCGCGAACGAAGCCGGCGGCCGCGTCGTTTGACCTGGCGCAGCGCCGGGCTTCGCATTGGGCGTGGCAACCGTTGCGGCAACCGC
Organism: uncultured Solibacteraceae bacterium; assembly: GCA_964430625.1. Taxonomy (GTDB): domain Bacteria; phylum Acidobacteriota; class Terriglobia; order Bryobacterales; family Bryobacteraceae. The sequence continues at coordinate 44,928 of CAYSFR010000037.1, read as the reverse complement.
CGCCGGGGCTGGTATCGATCGACCGCTTTCTGAATGACGGCCTGCAAAAAGCCGGATTGACCGCGGCGCCAAGGGCTGGCCGTACGGCGCTGGCACGGCGGTTGGCATTTGACCTGACCGGTCTGCCGCTGCCGGCGGCGGAGCGGGAGCGTTTTCTGAACGACACGTCGCCCGACGCCTATGAGAAGCTGGTGGACGGGTTGCTCGCCAGTCCGCGCTACGGGGAGCGGTGGGCGCGGCATTGGATGGATCTGGTGCGCTACAGCGAGTCGCACGGCAGTGAAGGGGATCCCGATGTCCCGCAAGCGTGGCAGTATCGGGACTACCTGATCCGGGCGTTCAACGGCGATGTAGCGTACGATCAGCTGGTGCGGGAGCATTTGGCGGGTGACCTGCTGCCCTCCCCTCGCATTGATGCGGCCACCGGGATCAATGAGTCGATGCTGGCTATGGCTCACCTGCGGATGGTGGAGCACGGTTTTCAACCGGTGGATCCCTGGGAGGACCGGGTGAAGTGGGTGGACAACCAGGTGGATGTCTTTGCTAAGACTTTTCAGGGTCTGACGATCTCCTGCGCCCGGTGTCACGATCACAAGTTCGACGCCATCAGCCAGAAGGACTATTACGCGTTGTTTGGAATCTTCAGCAACTGCCGTCCGACGCAGAGGGCGATCGACGCCCCGGAGGCGCTCACACGGAATATGGCGCCCTTGCGGGAGACGAAGGGCAGAATACGGAATGCGCTGGCGGCGGAGTGGCTGCGTGCGGCGGCACGACTGGAATGGAAGCCGGGGCCCCCCTGGTCGCCGCAGGCATTGGTTGCCGAGTTGGAGGAGGCCGGGGAGGACGCAGCCGTTATCCGGAAATGGAAAGCGGAGGAGGAGGCCCGCCGGTCGTTTAACGCGAAGTTTCGGAAAGTGTGGGATGTGCGAGGAGGGGACTTCGGGAAGTGGATTGGCCATGGTACCGGGGTGCCGGCGGCGCCGTCGGCACCGGGAGAGTTCTCTGTCGCAATCGACGGGCCGCGGGTGGTTTCCACGCTCCTGCCGGGCGGGGTTTACTCCAACACCCTCTCAGATAAACACGGCGCCGTGTTTACTTCGCCGCGTTTTCGGATCAATAGCGACTACATCAGCGTTCGAATCGCCGGCGGCAACTACGCGTTCGCGCAGATTGTGGTGGAGAATTACGCCGTAGGACGAGGAGGGATTTATCAGCTCCGTCAATCTCCGAGCCAGGCCGGCATGCGCTGGGCCACCATCAAGACGGAGTTCTGGAAGGGGTTCACTGCCTACGTGGAGTTAGTGACCAAGGAGGAGATGACGCACCTGACGCTCTCCGACGCCGACCATATGCAGCGGCCGAGGCCGAAGCCGCTCGACAACGGCCGATCCTGGTTCGGGGTGCAGTCTGTGGTGTTTCACAACACAAAAGAGCCGCCCAAGGACGAGATACTCCCAGGAGGATTACTGCTGGAGCGGACGTCGATTCCGGCACGGGAACGGGCCGCGGCCATTACCCGGGAGGCAGTGAACGCGTGGGCGGCGGGGAAGGCCAGCGAGGCGCAGGCGGCTTGGCTCAACGCGCTGTTGGAGGCGGGTATGCTGCCGGCGTCCCTACCCGAACTGCAGGCCGAATACAGGGCCCTGGAGGCTGAGGTACCGCGGGCCCGCCGGGCGCCCGGTGTCTTTGAAGAGGCTGGAGCGGCGCAGGCGCTCCTGATCCGCGGCGGGCACAAGAACCCGGGCGAGATCGTTCCCCGAAGATACCTGGAGGCCCTCGGCAGCAAGGACTACCCGGACCCTGGCACGGTCCGATTGCGGCTGGCTGAGGAGGTGACCCGCCCGGCGAATCCGCTCACTAGCCGGGTGATGGTGAACCGGATTTGGGCGAAGCTGTTTGGCAAAGGAATCGTGAGCAGCGTGGACAACTTCGGACGTCTGGGGGATGCGCCGAGCCATCCCGAGTTGCTCGACTGGCTGGCACGGGAGTTTATGAATGATGGGTGGTCCATCAAACGCATGGTTCGCCGCATGGTGACGAGTGAGGCATACCAGAGAACCAGCCAGGCAAGCCCGGAGGCAGCAGGGAAGGATCCGGCCAATCGTCTTCTGCAGCACATGCCGCTGAAGCGGATGGAGGCCGAGGCGCTGCGAGATTCCATCTTGGCCATTAGCGGCGAATTGGACGCCAAGATGTTTGGCCCCTCCGTCCCGGTCTATTATCTGCACGACACCGGCAAAACGAAGGGTGACCGGCCGAAAGGCCCCGCCGACGGGGCCGGGCGGCGCAGCGTTTACCTCGAGATTCGCCGGAATGCCACGAATCCGTTCCTGGAGGTTTTTGACTTCCCGGTGCCGTCGTCGACACGCGGCGAGCGGGACTGGACCAACGTTCCGGCACAGTCGCTGGCGCTGTTGAACAGCCCATTTGTCATCGAACAATCGGGCCGCTGGGCCGCAAAGGCGCTGCGGGAGGATCCGTCGGACAGCGCCCGGCTGGACCGAATGTTCACTACTGCCATTGGCCGTGCTCCCGCGCCAAACGAGAAAGAACGGATGATGTCGCTGGTCTATGAGCTCCATTCCGAGCACAGGGGGGCGGAACAGAAAGTGTGGCAGGACGTAGCGCAATCCCTGTTTAACCTGAAGGAGTTTCTGTACATCCCATGAGGCGACCACCGCTATCCCGCCGGGAGGTGCTCGGCAGAGGTTCCACCGGATTCGGCATGCTGGCCCTGAGCGGCCTGATGGGGGAAGAGGCGCGGGCACAGGCATTGGCGCGCACCCACCATGCGCCGCAGATCGACAGCGTGATCTTCTGCTTCATGTCCGGCGGTGTTTCCCATATCGATTCGTTCGACCCCAAACCTCGGCTGGCGAAGGAAGCCGGCCAGCCGATGCCGTTTCCGATCGAACGCACCATGTTCAACCAGAATGGCAACATCATGCCGAGCCCGTGGGAATTCCGGCGCTACGGCCAGAGTGGCATTCCGGTCAGCGATCTCTTTCCGCACATGGGATCGATCGTCGACGATATCTGCGTCATCCGCTCGATGACGGTGAAGTTCATGGAACACGCGCAGGGGAACTTCTACTTTCACTGCGGCCAGCCGTTTACCGGATTCCCGAGCATGGGGGCCTGGACCACCTACGGGCTTGGCAGCCGTTCGAAGGACCTTCCCGGGTTTGTGGTGCTCGCCAGTGGAGAGATCCCGTTGGGCGGTATCAATGTCTACGGCAGCGGATTTCTTCCGGCGGTGCATCAGGCTTCGTTCGTTCATCCGGAGCGCGGGGAACCGCTGCAGGATATCTCTCCGAAGGAACCGGACGCGCGGCAGCGGAAGCGGCTGCAATTCTTGGCCGACATGGACCGGCCGTTTCTGGCGGCGACGGGGAACAACGCCCAAGTGGAAGCCGCAATCCAGAACTATGAGACAGCCTACCGGATGCAATCGTCGGTACCGGAGTTGGTGGATATCAGCGGCGAATCCGAGGCGACCAAGAGGCTGTACGGGGTGGAAGACCCGAATCCCGGGAAGGCGGCCTATGCCCGGCAGTGTCTGCTGGCGCGGCGACTGGTGGAGCGCGGGGTTCGTTTCATCGAACTGACCATTGTTCCCCCACCGGGGACCGGAGGCGGCAATGCCTGGGATCAGCACGGGAATCTCCGGGAACATCACGCCGCGAACGCCTACCATGTGGATCAGCCGATCGCGGCGTTGGTCAGGGATTTGAAAGCCCGCGGGCTATTGGAGCGGACGCTGGTGATCTGGTCCGGAGAGTTCGGACGGGCTCCGTTCGTACAAGGCAAGGACGGCCGAGACCATAACCCCTACGGTTTCAGCCTATGGCTAGCCGGGGGCGGGATTCGGGGCGGCATGACGTTTGGCGAGACCGATGAATACGGCTACCGGACGGTGGAGAACGCCCTTACTATCCATGATCTCCATGCGACTGTTTTGCACCTGCTGGGGATTGATCATGAGCGGCTGACGTTCCGTTTTGGGGGGCGCGATTTCCGGCTCACCGATGTCCACGGGCAGGTGATTAAGCCGATATTGACGCGAAGGCAGGCATGAAGACGGGTACCCGGGTGTATGAGCGCCGCGGCGCCACAACGGTGCAGTTGGACGCGGTGCAGCGGCCCGACGGGTCCCTGGCCATTGAGGGCTTCGACTGTGGCGCAGCACCGATGGAGACTTACGGCCGGGAGGATTTGGAGTACGAACTGCTGATCCCCGCCAGCGAGGTGCAAAAGGCCGTGTGCGCGCTTCTGCGGGCCTATCTGGCATCCACCGGAACGCCCATTACCGCGCTGCGTGAGTGCCTGCAGACGGCAAAGGTAAAGCACAAGTTCCGGGTGATTCCCGGGTAGGGAAAAAAGGCGCACCCGGAAAACGGATTTGCGGGAAAATGTCTCATATGGTCGTTGAGATTGATGGCGTTCTGCTCCACTTGGCTCACCCCGATGAGTTGAAGGTGCAGTGGGTGGGACAGGACGATGTGATGCGGCAGTTATTGGCCGCCTGGCTAGTGATTGATGATCGGGATTTGCCGATGAACCCGCGACTGGTGGGCAAGCCGGGGGTCGGCAAGACGACGCTGGCCTATGCGGCCGCACAGCGCCTGGGACGGGAAGTCTACATTATGCAGGCGACGTCGGATACCCGGCCGGAAGATCTGCTGGTCACCCCGGTGATTGAAGGCGAAGGGATGCTGAAGTATGTGGCTTCACCGCTGGTAACGGCGATGATCCGCGGCGGCATCGTCATCCTTGATGAGGGGAACCGTATGAGCGAGAAGAGTTGGGCGTCGCTGGCGCCGTTGCTCGACAATCGCCGTTATGTGGAATCGATCGTCGCCGGCATCAAGGTGAAAGCAAGCCCGTTGTTCCGGTTGGTCTCCACGATGAACGACGACAGTTCCACATTCGACCTTCCTGAGTATATTCACTCCCGCCTGCAGCCGCAGATCCTCATCGACTTCCCGGGCTACGACGAGGAATTGGCGATTTTGAAAGAGAACCTGCCGTTCGCCGACGACGACATTCTGGAATACGTCACCGAGTTCCTGCAGCACGCGCACGCCGCCGATGAGCGATATTCCGCGCGGGACGGCATCAATATCGCCCGTTTTGCGCTGAAGTTGCAGCATATCGCCAAGGACCGCGTGCAGCAGGCCGAGGCGTTGCGCGTCTCCATTCTGGAAACGCTGGGCGAAGAAGCGATGCGCTACGCGCCGCGCCGGACCTAGACGAGGAAGGGAGCGGAAGCGTGTTTGGACCTCAGGACGATCCGGCCAGTTTGCACCGCGGCCCGTGGCGGTACTTTCCCGTCGTCCCCGGGCGGATGGAGTTCGCCGTGCTGGTTCGTCAGGCGCTGCTGGCCGACCGGCCCAGTGTAGTAGCCGTTGAACTGCCTTCGGAGTGTGAGCAGGGGCTCATCCGGGCCGTGGAGCGGTTGCCGCAAATCTCGGCGTTGATGTATCCCCACCGGCCGGAATCCGGATTGCCGTCGAGCGAGGAAGAAGAGGCCGTCACCTACCAGATGCTCTACGTTCCGGTGGAGCCCTGCGATCCCTTCATCGAGGCGGTACGGACGGCACGAGAGATCGGGGCAACGGTGGTGTTTATTGAGCCAAGCCTCGGCGACCGTCCGCATGTCGCTGGGGCCTATCCCGACACCTATGCCGTTCACCGGCTGGGGCTGGAGCCGTATTTGAATGCCTACCGGTTGCAGGCGCAGCCGCGCAACGAAGACCTGGAGGCCCACGCGACGGCGATGGCGTGGCGGCTGCAGGGGGCCGATCCGTTCGCCAAGACAACGGTGGTGGTTTCGCTGAACATGCTCCACCCGCTGCTGGACGCCGTCCAGATCCCGCAGGAGGAGGCGCCCCGAAAGTTGAGCGCCAATCTGGTTCAGGTGGTGAATCCGGACCCGGAGTGCCTGGCGGAAATCTGCAGCGAGACACCGTATTTGCAGTGCCGCTACGAGCAGTGGCGCATTGACCAGAAAGAGACGATTCTCATCGACCGGCAGCGCGCGAATCTCGACCTGCTACGCGAGGCCGAGGCGCTTTACGCCAAGAACACCGGGGACACGATGAGCCACTGGCAGCGGCGGCTGATGGCAAAGTACACACGGAACCTGGCCCGGATTCAGGGGGATCTGGTAGCCGGACTGTTCGACCTGACGGTGGCCGCGCGCGGTATTGTGGACGACAACTTCGGGTGGGAGGTCTGGGAACTGGCTAACCGCTATCCACACCAGCAGATCGCCCCGGACATGCAGACGGTGAAGATCTCCGGGGAGTGGGTATGGATGGATACCCGGCGCATACGGCTTCGCCGGCGACTGCCGCGGCCCAAACAACGCCTGATCCCGCGCGGGCTAAAGGAGCGGAAGAAGGAAAAGACCAAGGGCGAGTGGAAGCACAAGCTCGATGGCGACTCCATCTGCAGCTACCCGCCGGAAGACATTCACATTGAGAATTACGGGCGGTTTTTGAAGCAAAAAGCACATAGCCTGTTGAGCGAAGAGCGGCTGCGAGTCCATCCTTTCACGACGTCGCTGCTGGACGGAATCGACCTGCGCGAGACGCTGCGGAACTGGTATCAGGGCAAGATCTATGTGCGGGAAGCGAACCGGATCTCGGGTGCGGTCGGGGCACTGGTAGTGATCTTCGATGAAGACGACGCCACCGACCGTTATACCTATCTGGCCACCTGGCAGGGCGAGCATCAGAACGAGTCCGATATGGCTTTTTATGCCACCGAGCCATCGGCGCATGTGGTGGGTCCGGGAATTGGCAGGGCGGAGTACGGCGGCTTCCTGATGACCCTGCCCCCGCGCCGGATGGCCTACGTCTGGTCGGATCCGGACTACGCATTCGCCGAATCGAAGCCGGAGACTTTGTTGATGGCGGCGCTCGATTACTCCGTTGAAAAGCACATCGTTTATGTGGCGAAGAAGCCGCCTCGCAGCATCTTTCGGAGTATGGCTTCGCGGCTGAACCGCTCGATTATTTACTTACCTATCGGGGCGCTGAGTTCCGAGAAGCTCAAGCGGCTCCGCGTGGTGCACATACTGGACAGCCATGCCCGCCGGAGCGACGCCAAGGACTTTATCTGGTAACTTGCCCGAAACCAATTGCGGACGGCGGGGTTCTAACAAGCATGCGTAAGTGGATTCTAGTAATCACCCTCCTCATGACGCCCGCCTTCGCGCAGCGTGCGCGCGTCGACAACCTGAAAGCATTTCGTCAGGACTTGGCTGCCGCCGTCAGTAACGGCAGTCTGACCGCAGAAGAAAAACAGAAGTACGAAGCCGCGCTCAAGTCGCTGGACGACCAACGGCAGGCCCGCAAGAGCGGTGGCACGGTGGACCGGCAGGCGACGCGCCAGGCAATGCAGGACCTTGCCGCCCTCTCCCGCAGCACCAATTTGAAGGAAGAAGACCGAGCCAAACTGGCCAAGCATCTGGAAAACGCCAAGGCCAAAGGCAAGCGCGGAAAGAAGCAGCCACCCGCGGCCTAGGACCGTAGTCTGGCACGCCGGCGCTCGAGATACTCTCGCGCCGGGGCGCTCATTGGGCAGGCGAGCGCGCGTTCGTAGGCGCGCTCGGCCCCCTCGTGGTTTCCAGCCTCCTCCTGGAGGCGGGCCTGTGTGGCTGAAAGAAGAGAATAGCCGCGCAGGCCTTTTTCTTTATCCAGTTCCGACAACTCCGTCAGCGCCTCCTGCCGGCGGCCGGCACGGAATACCGCGACCGCGCGATTCAACCGCACGAGAGGGGAGGCCGTCATCTGCAGTAGCGCGTCATAAAGCGAGACGATATGAGACCAATCCCGGCGCGCGTGGCAGTGCGCCGCGGCGATGGCCGCCTCCAGGTGCCAGGCGCTAAGTGAGTCCGCCTTCATCGCCTCGCGCAGAGCGGCGTCGGCAAGAGAGAGATGGTGGCGGTCGTAGGCAGACGATTGAATCCGGTCAAAGTCCAGGAATTCGCCGCCCGGGCCGAGCCGGGCCTCAAATCGTGCCAGGTGCAGGTGAAACAGAGCGGCCAGCGACCACCGTTCCGCGGTCGCCACGCCGGCTGTCAGCACACATCGCAGCAGCCGGACGGCTTCCTCACAAAGGTCGCGCCGCAGCGCGGCCGGGCCGTCGGAGGCGAAGTATCCCTCATTGAAGAGCAGGTAGAGAACATTGCAGACAGTATCCAGGCGCTCGTCCAACTTCCTGCCCTCCGGCATTTCCATTCGGAGTTCCCGCTCCCGGATCAGACGTTTCGCGCGAACAATGCGCTGCGCAACTGCCTCTTCCTGGGCGAGCAGGGCAGCGGAAATCTCCCGCGTGGAAAACCCGGACACCGTCTTAAGAGTGAGCGCCACCCGGCTCTCAGCGGGCAGATCCGGATGGCAACAGAGCAGCATCATCACCAGCGTGTCGTCAACCTGCGGAGGAACAAGCGCCCCGGCGCCCTGCGCCTCCAGGAAGAGTATCAGAGCCGGTTCTTTCGCGTCCCGGCTGGAGAGGCGACGGACCTGATCGCGGGCGTAGTTCCGGGCAACGGTGTGGAGCCAGGCACCCGGTTCAGCGGGGATACCACGGAAGGGCCAGATTTGGAGAGCACGGGTAAGCGCCTCCTGAGTGGCTTCCTCGGCGAGCGAAAGATGGTGTGCCCCCAAGAGACGAGTGAGGGCCGCGGTGATGCGGCCCGCCTCGTGGCGAAACAGGTGATCGACCAGCGAATGAACCGTGCTCACGCCGTCGGGTCGATGCGCCGGACTTCAATCCGGCCAAAATCCAGGTGGGGACAGGTAGAGGCAATCTCCACCGCCTGTTCATAACTTTCGGCGGAGATCAGGAAATAGCCGCCTACTACCTCCTTGGTTTCCGGGAACGGCCCATCGGTGACCGTGGCCTGGCCGATGGTTCCAACCACGTGGCGCGCCGTGCCATCCTCCAGCTTGTTGCCGCCCTTCAATCGGCCCTGTTCGGCCATCTGACCGGCCCACTCACCGTATCTGGCGATCACGCTTTGCATCTCCTCCGGGCTCAGCGCCTGAAAACGGCTGTCGATCGGATCATGCAGAATCAGAAGAAAATCGCTCATGGTAATACTCCTTTTCTACACTGTCGACGTGCATGTTTGGCGGTTTTCGACATCGCACCGAAAAAAAATCTACAATCGGCAATGCGCCTGATTTTGGTATCTGTGCTGGCCATGAGCACCTCGGTTGCCCAGGAGAGCCCGGAAAAGAGTGTCGATTCTATTTTCGCTGGGTACCGAAAGCCGGGCTCACCGGGTTGCGCCGTCGGGGTACTGCAGCGAGGATCGACTGTCCTGGCAAAGGGCTACGGTTTGGGCGACCTGGAGCACAATCTGCCCATCACCCCGCAGACCCGTTTCTATATGGCCTCGGTTTCCAAGCAGTTTACGTCGATGGCGCTCCTGCTGGCCGAACAGGATGGCAAACTGCGGCTCGACGATAGCATTCGCAAATACGTTCCTGAGATGCCTGCTTATGCCGATGGCATTTCTATCCGCCGCATGCTCGACCACACGGCCGGGCTCCGGGATTACCTCGGCCTGTGGGGCCTGCGGGGCTTCTCCAATGAAAGCGTTTTGAAGGAGCAACCGACGCTGGCCCTGATCGCGCGGCAGAAGGCGCTCAATTTCGCGCCGGGTACCGATCAGAATTACAGCAATAGCGGCTACCTGTTGGCAGCCATTGCGCTGGAGCGGGCCACAGGTAAACCGTTGCACGTCTACGCGGCCGAGAAGATCTACAAACCGCTCGAAATGGGTTCATCGCGTTTTCAGGCCGACCACGGCACCCCGGTGCCGGATCGGGCTCACGGCTACCACCGGCGGGACGGCGGGTGGAAGACCGCCGATGTCGGGTTCGATCTGATCGGCAGTGGCGGCATGTACTCCAACATCGAAGACATGTTGCGATGGGCGCGCAATTTCGAGAAGCCGGTGGTCGGCGGAGCGGTACTGAAGACGCTGCAGACGCCCGGGGCACTGGTGGACGGCCGACGCACACCGGGCGGTTATGCCCTCGGGATGGTGGAAAAGAACGGCACGTATAGCCACAGCGGAGGCGCAGTCGGCTACAGTACGTTTTTCCTGCGTGTCCCCAAGCACGAAGTCACCGTCGTATGTCTGTGCAATATCGGCGGCGCACCGGTGGCGCGACTGGCCTCGCGCGTTGCTTCGGTGTTCACCGGGGACAAGCCGGCAGAACCGGAACCGGCGGCGGAGAAGGAACCCACAGCGCGGCCGTGGAAAGAAGGCGAGATGGCCAGGCTGGCAGGAACGTACTGGAGTGAAGAACTCTACAGCGTCTGGCATCTGGTCGAGCGAGGTGGCAAGCTTTGGGCGGAATCCGACGGATCCCCGATTCCGGTTACTCCGGCCGGTGCGGAGACCTATCGCGCCGGCGGGGCGGAACTGAGGCCGGTGCGGTCAGAGGGTGGGCAGGTGACCGGTTTTGCCGTCAGCGTCGGGCGAGCCCGGGGGATCAGTTTTGTGCGGCGTTAATGTCGATCCCGCCATTGTCGTTCGTCAGTCGCAACTCACAACCGCCACGCCCGATTCGTCCCGCCATCTTGTTTTCACTCTGCTCGCCCTGCACGGCCACCGTGACGTTGGCATGAATCTTGCCGAAATGGGTGGATGCAGATAGATCGTAATCCCCTCCGCCGGCGGGCAGGGTCACCCGAATCGGACTGAACTTCGTAGCCAACCTGATTGGTTCGCATCCTTTCACCGGGCCTCGCCGCGTGGACACGGAGATCTCTCCATTGTCATTCGTCGCTTCGACGGGTCCGCCGGCGCCATCCAGTTTGATTCCTCCAAACTTCGTCGCCACGGTCGAACCACCCACTGCGTTGAATACGTGAATCGATCCGTTGTCATTGTTTGCCGTCAGGACTTTGCCAATGCGTGAGGCATCGATCGTTCCGAACTTGGTCCGCAGCCGCGCACCACCGGTGACGTCCTTCAACGCGATTCCGCCGTTGTCGTTCTGCACAACGGCATCACCGGCAACCTCTGCGATTTGAACCGCGGCGAAGGAGGTCCGTACCGTCGCGTTTCCATTTACTTTGTAGCCCTCCACCGCACCGTTATCGTTCTTCACCGACAACCATTTGCCAACATTGGAAAACCGGACCTTTCCGAACGAGGTGGTGACTTCGGCGCCGCCGGTGATGTCGGTCAGATCAATGGAACCGTTGTTGTTGCGGGCCATCAAATCGCCCCTTACACGGTTGGCTGTCACCCCGCCGAACGAGGTCGTCAGCGTTGCCCGTCCGCCGACATCACTCACCGTTACCGATTGGTTGTCATTCTGTACCTCGACGCTCCCGGAGACATGAGCTACGTCCACAGCGCCGAATCGTGTCCGCACCCAGGCGTTTCCCGTGATCTCGCTCAACGTGACGTCGCCGTTGTCGTTCGCCACGACGGTATCTCCGGCAATGCGGGAGGCGTGGATTCGGCCAAACGATGTCTCCAGCCGCAGGGCACCACGCCCTTTGCGGACCACCACCGGACCATTCGAATTGACGATGGTTGCCCCGCCCTTCATTTCATCGACCTCCACCGCGCCGAACCCGTTGCGGACCTCTAGCGGCGAACCTTCCGGCAACTGCAGTTCCAGACGCACCGAATACCCGAGTTGGCGGCCGCCGAAAATGCGATCCCAGAAACCGCGTGAGGGTTCGCCATCCGGGTAGCGGACGTGCAAACGCAATTCCCCAGCCCCTGTGGTGACGTCGAACGCTACGGCGCCGGCAAATTTCTCGGCATCGGCGCGCTCGGCGGCCGAGACGCGGAGGAACGCCCGCACCGACGCCTCATTCCCAGCCGCCCCGCGGACGACCACATCTCCATTTTTGCTGGTGATACTCACGCGTGCGCCCGCAGGCAGTGTTACCTTCCGGGAGAACTCCCGGCTCACCTCTTCTCGAGCCGGAGCCCCCACCAACGCCACGACGGCGGCGAAATAGATAAGCCTAATCATGCAAAACCCCTTCCAGCGTCTTCTGTTTGTCCCGGTATAGCGCGGCCATTTGCACGCGCAGGTGAGTGTTAAAGCCATTCCGATCCAATTCCTTGCGGATTTCCGCGATGGCATGGTCAAGAACTGTCAGTTTCTCGGCATAGGCTCGATGGAGCGGGGTTGCCGGTGATTGCAACCGCGGCGCTGCCAGACGGGCCAATCGATCGATCGATTCCCGGTAGGCGGCCTCAGCCCGCTCCACGTCGGCCATTGCCTGCTCGGTCAGTAGAGGGGTATCGGCGGGAATGGGACCGGAAGCGCGACGGGGCGCCGGAGCCAAGTACAGCCCGACCGCGATTGCCGCGGCGAGGCCCGCGGCCCAGAGCGCGGCGTGCCGCACCCGAAGCCCGCCTCGGGCCTCCCGCACGATCCGCGACCATAGGCCGGGGGACTCCCACTCGTGGTGGAGTCCCTTGGCCAGTTCGTCCAATTGTTCCGGTGTCATTGGCTTAACTTGCTCTGTAGTTGGCGGCGCGCTTCCAGCAGCAACGTCCGCGAGTTGCTCTCGGAGGTCTCCAGAATGCCGGCGATTTCAGCATGTGGAAGGCCTTCCACAACGGCCATCAAAAACACGGCCCGGTGGCGCCCAGGCAACTGCATTAGCGCCTGGCGCAATGCGAAGCGGAGGTCAGCGCCGGACTGGCCGGAACGCGGCTCGACCTCGGCGTCCAGCCGCGGACGGCGCGTCCGGCGCCGGTTCTCGTCCAGGCAAAGGTTGATCAGGATCCGGTATACCCAGGTATGCAGCGCCGCGCCCTGCTGAAACAGACCTCGCGCCCGGCAGGACTTTACAAAAGCCTCCTGCACAGCGTCTTCGGCATCGGGCTCATTCCCCAGCAAATTATAGGCGATAGACTTCATTCGTCCCGCATGAATCCGGAACACCGCTTCCAGCGCGTTCCACTCCGTGCCGGTTTCCGCCGCGATTTCAACAGGCAGACTCAGAACCTCTCCCAAGCGAAAACATCTCCTACTTTCGCTCCATTAGACGCCCCGGTCTGCCAGGGCGTTGGGAGGCCCCCCAAATTTTGTTATCCTCAGCCCAGTATGTGGCAAATCCCTGCGCTCCTACTTCTTGCCATGTCCGCATTCGCTGCGGACGACGGCTGGGCCAAAGTGAAAGCACTCGCCAGCGGTACGGAACTGCGGATCGGGAAGATCGGCTCCCGGACTCCGATTTTAGCCAAAATCGATCAGGCAACCGACGAGAGCCTCATCATCGCGACCAAGACCGAGCAGCTTTCCATTCCGAAGGACCAGATCGCGAAGGTCGAGTATCGGCCTCCGCAAACGGCCTCCCGCATCGTGAAGGAGACGAAGACGGACAATACTCCGCTGGCGACCGATGCGGCGCGGCCATCGCCCGGCCCGACGCGGACACCCGGCCCCAGCGGATCCTCGTCAAGCAGCGTCAGCATCGGCGGGAAGCCGGACTTCCAGGTGCTCTGGATCCGGGGCCGCCGCAATTAGCCCTTCAGCATCGCCATCGCCGCGTTGTAGCCCGGCGCGCCCATCACGCCGCCACCAGGATGAGCCCCGCTGCCGCAAAGAAACAGATTCTCCACCGGCGTCTTATAGTTCGCATAGCGTGCCGCCGGACGAAGCGAGAACATCTGGTCGATCGCCATCTCCCCGTGAAAAATGTTGCCACCGGTGATGGAATAGCGGCGCTCCAGATCCACAGGCGTCAATAGCTCGGCATGTTCGATGCCGCCTGAGAATCCAGGCGCGTAGTCGTCAATGATCCTCAAGACCCGTTTGAAAAACGGATCCCGCAAATCGTCCCAGGATCCATTGCGCAGGGTGTAGGGGGCATATTGGAGAAAGATACCGATGATGTGCCGCCCTGCCGGCGCCAAAGACGGATCGTAGAGCGTCGGGCAGGTCATTTCCAACATTGGACGCTCGCTCGGTTTGCCATATTTGGCATCGTCCCAGGCCTTCTCCACGTAATCCATGGACGGGCAAATGTGCATTGTCGCCTTGTGATGGGGCGCGCTGGCGCCCGGCAGGGCCTTGAAATTCGGCAGTGCCTTCACTGCCAGGTTTATCTTCGCGCTGATCCCCTCGCAACGGAAATTTTGGATCGAAGAAACGAACTCCGAATCGAGTGTTTTCGTGTCCAACATCTTGAGAAAGGTCCGTTTCGGGTCCAAATTCGAAGCGATCTGCTTTGCTTCCAACTCGTCCCCGTTTTTTAAAGTCACGCCAATGGCCCGGTTCTCCTTCACCGAAATCCGCGTCACCGGCGTGGCACAGCGAATCTCTGCCCCGGCCTGTTTTGCGGCGCTCGCCATGGCTTCTGAAACAGCGCCCATCCCTCCGCGGACGAACCCCCATAAGCCACGCTTTCCTCCAACACCGCCCATGCAATGGTGCAGCAGGATGTAGGCTGTGCCCGGCGATCGCGGCCCGCCGTTGGCGCCGATCACGCCATCGGTGGCCAACGTCACTTTCACCTCTGGCGACTCAAACCACTCGTCGAGATAGTCCGAAGCGCTCATGGTGAAGACTTTCACCAGCGAAACCATATCCTTGGCCGATAATCCGCGCAGGCGGCCGGCCAACTTCAAGTATTCGATGATCTCCCAGACGCCCTTCGGCGGGAATGGAGGCGGACAGACGAGGAGCAGGGACTCGACCAGCTTTGCCAGTCGCTCCAGTTGCGCCTCAAACTCCGGCATCCGCGCGGCGTCTCGCTTGGAGAATTTTGCCACCTCGGCAAGGGTCTTCGCGCTGTCCTGCCAGGTGAAGAAGAACCGTCCGTCAGGGAACGGGGAAAAGAACGCCGGGTCCTTCGCATCCACCTGATAGCCATGACGCTCCAATTGCATGTCGTCGACGATCTTCTGCTGCAGCAGGCTTACCAGGTAACTGGCCGTGGAGACTTTGTAGCCCGGCCAGATCGCCTCCGTCACCGCACAACCGCCGACGAGTTCCCGGCGCTCCAGCACGAGCACCTTGCGGCCTGCCTTCGCCAGGTAGAACGCCGTAACTAGCCCATTATGCCCGCCCCCGACGATGATCGCGTCATACTGCTGCGCCATGTGAACTATCCCTCCACACCAGCCTCTTCAATAGAAAGCGTACCCTGATCGGCGTCCAGCGTCGCCCGGCACCCGAGAGGAAGTGTCAATTGATCCGCCGTATGGCCGAACGTCAAGCCGGTGAGCACGGGGATCTTGAGTCCGCCGAGAATATCGTCCACAATCTCGCCGAGCGAGAAGGTGGAATCGAACCCCGGGCGAAACTCCCGAGGCGTGCAACGGGAACATTCGCCCATCACCACGCCCGCTGCCTGCTCCAACTTGCCTGACAGCCGTAACTGGGTGAGCATGCGATCCATCGAGTACGGCTCTTCACCGACATCCTCGATGCACAGGATTTTTCCCCGGGTATCGATCTCGTAGGGGGTCCCCATAGTGGTGGAAATCAGCGTCAGGTTTCCGGCCACTATCGGCCCTGTGGCCCGTCCGCCTTTCACCGTCCGTAGCGTGTGGTTCGGCCGTAGGGGATTGGACTCCGCCGGATTACTCACCGTACCAATCGGCTTTGTTTCAAACAACGCGCGCCGGAAATGATCGATCGTATAGGCGGTGAAGCCACTCAGCATTACCGGGCCGTGGAACGTAACCAGTCCGGTCTTCTGGTGGATCGCCAGGTGCATTGCGGTGATATCGCTATACCCTTGGAAGATCTTCGGGTTCCGCTCGATGAGCCCGTAGTCGAGCGCAGGCAGGATCTGGGCACTGCCGTAGCCGCCGCGGATCGCAAAGATCGCCTTTACTTCCGGGTCGGCGAACATCGCGTTCACATCGGCGGCCCGTTCAGCGATGGAACCGCCTAGATAGCCGGCCCGCTTGCGGACGTTAGGGCCCATTTTCACTTTCAGCCCGAAGTATTCCGCCGTTCGCAGCGCCGTGGCGATCTCGTCGGGTGAGGAAACATAAGTCGATGGCGTCACCAGTCCCACCGTGTCGCCCTTCTTCAACACTTTCGGTTTCATCATCCTGGTCGCCCCAATTGCGCTTGTACCGGCAGCCGAACTCCATGCCGCCATCGCCCTCAGAAATGCCCGTCGCCGCATATAGCTGGATTGTCCCAGATTTCGCGTTACGACTTCTTGTTCCAGGGCAGTTTCTTCTTCATGTTCTCCCACAGACCACCGCCGGACGCCTCCGGTTTCGGGCTGGCAGGCTGGGTAATCGCCAGAGCTTTCAGATCAAGCGGATCCTCCAGCTTGGTCCATGGCGTCTTGCTCAATAGACGGACCCGATAGCCCTCGAAGGAATATGTCTTGCGCACCAGGGAACCGTCTTCGTCTTCCACCACCAGGGAGAACCCTTGCACCGTATGGGTGCGTCGGCCTTCGGTGACCTCAACTGGATGCAGCGCGCTGGGAAAGTAGCCGCGAACGCCCTTTTCCCGGTATCCGGTTTCATAGCGGTGCCGCCGGGCGTTGTAGACAAAGATACGGAAGCCGTCGAACTCAAACGGCTCGCCCCCCTTGGCGATGGTGGTCCACAAATAGTGCTTCTTCACCACATCTCCATCGTGGACATCGCCGAGGGCGAACCAAGACGTGATCCGGTGGCCTTCGGCGTAACGGGCCACGTCATCCGGTATGGTCATCGTCATCGACCGGGTCAGGATCCACCCCGCCCGCCCGTCACTGGTGCGGATCAGACTCCAGTCCTCGAACTTTGGAGGCTCCTGTGGTTGGCGGATCAGCATCGCCAGCGCCGACTTTTCCTCCTTCTTCGGAGGAGGCGGCGCGGCTTCAACCGGTGCCCGGAACGAGAGTTCCCTCCAGTTCTCGGGCAGCTTGGGGCCCGGTGGCATGGGAGGAAGATCCACATCTTCGTCTTTCCGCCGGCGGTCCTTCGTTTTCGACGTCCTTGACGGCTTCTTGCGGGGCTGCGGGGCGCTCGCCTTTTCGATCTTCTTCGTCACTTCCGATTCGTAGGGACCGCGTTCCACCAACTTATGTCCAAGCACGTGGAAACGCTCTTCCTCTTTCAACATCAGGAAACTCGGCGCCTGCCGGTGCGGTTCGGTGTGCACATTTCGGGCGTCAAACACGGTAGCCTCGGCCTGCGAGGGCAACTTCGCCGCCGCATCGGCCACCGCCCGCAGACGTGCCATTTGCTCGGTGGTAAGCAACTTCTCACTATCACACCAGCCCTCTGCGCCGCCTGCCGTGCGGACACGCATGAAACGGCGCCGAACCGACAAAACTTCCAGCTGTTCGCCGTGCTTCACGGTCGCCACCACCGGCGACTTCAGACTCAACTCTTGCCGGATGTTCAAAGTCATTGGGCCCGCGAACGCTTCGCCGATTGCCGACGCGGGTTCGGGACCGTCGGAGCAGGAGGTCAATGCCGCCGCGGCCAATACAACGATATACAGTACAGATGAGAAGCGCATTCGCCTGACTACCGGCTGCGCCAGAGCACCTTCAAGTTTAGCTCAAGCGGGCACGTAAACACGCAAAATTTCCAGGTCCGCCCCATCAATCCGGTATCGTCCGCAACGCGCCGGGATCAGCCAGCACTCCCCTTGGCGGATCCGCCACTCCCCTTGCTCGGTGTTCATCACTCCGCTGCCTCGCGTCGCAACGAGCAGGTGGAACCGCTCCGAATCGGAATGCCACTCCACCGGTTCGTTCAAATCCATTCGTTCCGTCGCAAAGTACGGGCAGGATGCCAGCAGTTCCCCGCCCCCGAATGGCACCGGTTCACTTGGACCCGGGTGGGGTCCGAGGTCGGCGACGGCGAGCGAACTCTCCACGTGCAGTTCTCGCGGGCGGCCATAATCCCACAACCGGTAGGTGATGTCGGAGTTCTGCTGAATCTCGCAAATCACGACGCCGGCGCCCACGGCGTGCACGGTCTTCGCTGGAACGAAATAGGTCTGCCCGGCGGCGGCGGGCCACCACTGCAACTGATCCTCAACGCTCCCTTCAAATACCGCCTGGCGCAACTGCGCCGGATGCAGCGTCTGCTGAAACCCGGCCGCGATCGTGGCATCGTCCTCGGCCCGAAGCACGTACCACATCTCCGTCTTGCCGGGCGAGCCCTCGTTCGCTTCGCCGTAGTCGTCGTCTGGATGCACCTGCACGGACAGCTTTTCCCTCGTGAACAGGAACTTCACCAGGATGGGAAAACGGCCCCCGAATGCCGGCTTCACCGCCGTTCCCAGCAGCTTCTCCCCGTCACGTTCCATCAGGGTCCGCAGCGTCAAGCCCTCCGAGGTGCCATTGTCGTCGGCGGTAAACCACACCTCCCCGACGGTGTTTTCTGTATCTGGGAACCACGGCGATAGGGCCGTGGTCCCCCAAACACGCTCCACAAATCGGGGTGCTAACTGGATCGGCTTCATGCCAGCGCAACGATGAACTTGTGCAACCGGTCCAAGCCGCGCTCGAGCTCCTGCATCGACGTCGCATAGCTGATCCGGATGTGCTTCTCGGTACCGAACGCTTCCCCAGGGACCACCGCAACATGCGCTTCCGACAACAGCTTCTCGCAGAACTGCATCGTGTTGGTGATACCGCCCTTGCCAAAGGTCACGCTGATGTCCGGATAGACGTAGAAAGCACCCTGCGGCACCTGCAGCGTCACACCAGGGATCTGGCGGATCCGCTCGATGACATAGTCACGGCGCTTGCGGTACTCGGCCAGCATCACGCCTACGCCTTCCTGGGGGCCCTTGACGGCCTCCACGGCAGCCTTCTGGACGATCGAGGTCGGATTGGAAGTGGAGTGGCTCTGCAACTTCATCATCGCGCTGGTGACGGCCACCGGGGCGAGAGCGAATCCAATGCGCCAACCGGTCATCGCATAAGTTTTAGAGAGCGAACCGGCCACAATCACCGTGTCCTTCGCCCCGGGCTGCGCCGCAATCGAGAACGGCTCGCTGTCATACAGGAACCGGCAGTAGCATTCGTCGGTCAGCAGCCAGATTCCCCGCGACGAGGTCAACTGGAAGATCTTGATGAACTCGTCGTTCGGCAACACCGCCCCAGAGGGATTCGAAGGCGAGTTGATAATGACCATCTTCGTCTTCGGCGTGATCGCTTTTTCGATCATTTCCGCCGTCAGGTTGAAGCCGTTCGATTCGTCCGTCTCCACGAACACACACTTGCCATAGGCGAAGTTGACAACATCTTTGTAGGTCACCCAGTAGGGGACCGGGATGATCACTTCATCGCCCGGATTGATGCAAGCCTGCATCGCGTTGAAGATCACATGCTTGCCACCGACGCTGATCACACACTCTGCCGGGGTGTAGTTGGTGCCGTAGTCGGTCTTGTGCCGTTCGCAGATCGCCGCTTTCAACTCCTGGGTTCCGCCGGCGGGCGTGTATTTGGTGAAGTTCTTGTTGATCGCATCAAACGCCGCCTGCTTGATATTGTCGGGCGTCGGGAAATCCGGCTCGCCTGCACCGAAATCGACCACGTCGATCCCTTCCCGGCGCATACGGTCGGCATCAGCGGCGACCTTCATCGTCGACGAGACGCTGATCGTCGACATTCTTTCGGCTACAGTGAGCTGGGCAGCTTGCACAGGAGAACTCATCCTTTCATTACACCTTACTTTACGGTTCCGGCTAAACTGAAACGCGCCGCCAGGCGCCGCTCCACCGCCGCCGGCACGAGGCCGGAAACATTCCCGCCGAGGCGGGCAACCTCTTTCACCAGCCGGGAACTGAGAAATGAGTTCCCCTCCCCGGCCAGCAAGAACATCGTTTCAATGTCAGGGCGCAGACGGCGATTCATCAAGGCCATCTGCAGTTCGTACTCGTAATCGGAAATCGCCCGGATGCCGCGCAGAATGACGCTCGCCCCGCGTCGCGCCGCATACTCGGCCAATAACCCGTCGAAGCTCTCAATCTCGATGTTGTCGAGGTCGCCGACCGCCTCGCGCAACATGTCCATCCGCTCTTCCACACTGAACAGCGGGTGCTTCGTCTCATTGTTCAACACCGAGACAACGAGCTTCCCGACCAGGCGGCGGCCGCGGTGGATTAGGTCCAAATGCCCGTTCGTCAACGGGTCAAACGACCCGGGGTAAATGGCAACGACGCTGTCAGTACGTAGACTCACGTGGTAATTTTCCATTGTATCAACGGAACGCCGCCGCAATGGCTCTGTAATTGTGACGTTCCCAACAGACCCGGAAAGAAAAACGCCTGGCCGCGCAATCGCCGCCAGGCGTTCTTGTTTCGATGGGAGCGTCAACCGGCAACCCGGCTGGAACCCAGCTAGATCATGTCGCTGTAGACTTCCATCAACTTCCGCAACTCCGCCATTTCGGCGTCGTTGATGTTCACCAGAGGCGGCCGTACCGGTCCGGCGGGATGGCCAAGGATCTCCATCGCTGCCTTCATCATCGACACTTCGTAGCCCTTCTTCCGGTCGCGCAGTTCGTACAGCGGATGAACGTACTTCTTCATCAGCGCCGCCAAACCAGCGAAATCGCCTGATAACCCCTTCTCGGCAATCAACAGCGATAGCTTCGGCGCGATGTTGGAAATGCTCGACGTATAAGCCTGGCAGCCGACGGCAAAATAGCCAGGCGCGCAGTCGTCTCCGATGCCGCCGACCCACGCAATCCGGTCGCCGACTTCACAGATGATTCGCTGGTACTTCCGCATATCACCCTGGCCGTCCTTCCACATCTTGAGCGACGGCACACGATCCAGCAACCGCTTCACCTGTGCCGGCGAGAACGCCGCCCAGTCGCGGGTGTAGAACGACAACGGCAGGCCGCAACTGTTCCCGATGGCTTCAAAGTATTGCAGCAAGCCCTCTTCCGGAGCGTTGATGTAGTACGGAGGCATCACTAACAGCGCTTCGGCCCCGGCCTTTTCCATTTCCCGCGCCATATGGCAGGCCATGGTTGTGTTGTAGGCAACACCGGCCACCACGGGCATACGGCCATTGATCGCCTTCACGGCCACCCGGACGCACTCGATCGATTCGTCGGGCGTCATCGAGTAAACCTCGCCGGTCCCGCCCGCAATCACCTGCGAACAAAACGGGAATCCCGCCATCCAGTCGCAGTTGCGTTCCAAGGCCGCCAGGTCCAGCGACAAATCTTTCTGAAACGGCGTAACCGGGAACCCAAACACGCCATGAAATGCCTTCTTCGGATCGAGCATATTTTTCCTTTACCAACGGGGGAGGATACGTTTCCAGTTCGGGTCGACATGCTTACGCATCTCGGCCTCATCGTCGCGCTTTCGGAACGGCAGATTGCGATAACGCTCCTCGCCGCGCGCCACTTGATCATAATCGAGTTCAACGCCCAACCCGGGCTTGTCCGGAATCACGAGACAACCCTTCTCGAACTTAACCCGGCCGCCGACAACCACTTCGTCGATCTCGGTCTGCCAGGGATAGTGGGTATCGCAAGCATAGGTGAGGGCGGGGCAGACCGCCGCCGCATGGGCCATCGTCATCAGGCTCACACCCAGATGATTATTGGAGTGCATCGACATTCCCAACCCCAGCACTTCGCACAAGTCGGAGAGCTTCTGCTGGGCGCGAATTCCGCCCCAATAGTGGGGATCGGAGAGGATCACCTGCACCCCGTCCGTCTGCTTGGCTACCGGGACATGGGCAAAACAAGTTGTCGCCACGTTCGAGGCCAAGGGTACGTCATTTCCGTCGGCCAAGAGACGGCGCCGCACCTCGGCCATGCCTTCGATCGACGCGCAGGGGTCTTCCAAATACCCGCCATACTTCAACTCTTCGCGCAGCGACTGACCCACGTGAACCGAGGTATCAATGCTCCAGGCGCAGTTGGGGTCAATCCGTAGCGGATGCTTTTCGCCAAACTCGGCGCGGAGCGCTCGGATGGCGGCGATCTCGTCTTCGGGAGGCAGCACGCCGCCCTTCAGCTTGATCTCTTCAAAACCGTACTTCGCCATCATCTGCTTGCAGGACCGAACCACCGCCTCGGGCGTCATGATTTCGCCGTATTCGTCCTCGCGCGCATCCGCGCCCATGCCGCCGCCTCCGGCGTGCTTGTAGAACAGATACGCAGAAAACGGAACCCGGTCGCGACATCTTCCGCCCACCAGATCGCACAGCGGCCGTCCCAGCGCCTTGCCAATCGCATCCAGACAGGCCACTTCAATGGCCGCAAAAGTCCGCGCGTGGGTGTCGAGCGGGTTCTCCCCCGGCACCAGCCACGTCTGGGAACGTCCACCTTCGGACTCCCGCGCCGCACTCGCCGCCTGCGCGTCGATGTACTGCCGGAAGCCCATCAAATGGAAGGGGTCCATGCCCTCCACCCGCGAACGGACGCTCTCCAGCGCCGCCACCGGCCCATCGCCCCCGTACGTTTCGCTGATCCCCGTGATGCCATCGGTGGTCTCCACCTCGACAATCGTTCGCAGCGCGTACGGGGCGTGCAACCCATAAGACGAACGCAATGGCCCATCGGCCACCGCGATCGGATGGAGCTTCAGATGTTTGATTTTCACGGGAGGTTGGGGAGGAGGGAGGGAGGAACTACTTCCGCATGCCGCGCTTCGGACCCTTCAACTTCGACTGGCGCCGCTTCCGCGCATTCCGCTTCGGTTTCTTGATAATGAACGTGCCGCTGCCGATGTACTCGGCGCTGTAAAGATTGCTGTCGTTAGCCAATGAAAACTCCTTGTTTTTTAGTGTACCGCAACCGCGATCGATGTCCCAGTGCCGCACGACTCAGGCAAAACCCTAATTTTCCGACGTTGAACCTTTGAATGGCTAGGTATGAATTTCCCGTGAAAACTGATTCGAGTGATGCGATGATTTCAATAGTACTAGTACCGCACGCCAGTACCAACATGACAAATTGTCACACGGATATGAAACCCTCCTCCAAGCGACGACGCGGATTTAGCCTGATTACGTTGGCCATCCTCCTTCCTGTCGTAATCGCGGGTACCGGACTTTCCGTTGACCTCGGCCGCGTTTATGTCACAAAGACCGAGTTGCAGCAGTTTGCCGACTCAGCCGCCGTCGCCGCCGCCTTCGAGCTCGACGGAACGACGGCAGGAATCAGCGACGCCTATACCAAAGCCCAAGTCGGTCCGGGGACCAGTTCCACCCGGAACCGTTGGAACTTTGACACCTCCAGCGTTTCGGTGACCTCGGTCCAGTTCTCGCAACAACCGGCGGGTCCGTGGACAGCCAGTCCGGCGTCAGCGGCCAACTATCGCTTCATTCGTGTTGTGGCCTCGGCAAACATCCCCATCTATTTTCTGCGGGTGCTGCCGGGCGCGGGTTCGGAAAAGACCGTGGACGCGACCGCCATCGCCGGTCAGGGGCTGGAAAACCAACTTGGACCCGGGATGGCGCCGTTCTCTCCGGACGCGCAGGACCGAAACGATCCGAACTTCGGATACACAGTCGGAGAGGAATACACATTAAAGTGGGCGCCTCCGGGGCAACGGGCGAAGAACAACCGTTGCCATGGCGACAGGAACTTTCTTCCCGGCGGCGGCGACAGCGACCGCGGTTACATCAATGTCGGACAGGGCGACGGTCAATCTGGGCTCTACGATGCGATCGTCAACGGCGGCTACTACTTGAGCAACCCGCTCGTCATCGGGAGTGCGATTGACCATGTGCAGGGAAACAAGCACGTCGGTCCTGCTATCAAAATGCGATACAACCAGGACACCGACCCGGAATCGATGAGTCTTGGCAGTTATTCCGGCAACGGCCGCCGAATGATGGCCGTACCGGTAAACAACGGCATGGACAACAGTCTGGTCGTCGGCTTCGCGCTCTTTCTTCTCACCGAAGATTCCTGCGCCGAATCGAACGTCAAACCGTGTTGCGGCATTTACCTGAGCAACAACCCCGTTCTTTATTCCGACAAACCCGGTGCGGGCGGTAGCGGCCTGTACCGGGTCAAGCTGTACTTTTGAGAGGAAACAATGCGGACAACAACAATAACAAGAAAACGCCGTCAGGGCGGCAACGTCAGCATCGAATTCGCACTTAGCTTTGCCCTCTTGTGGGGACTCGTCTCCGGAGTCTACTCCATGGGCCACTCACTCTACACTTACAACCAACTCACGATTGCAGTCTCCAACGCAGCCCGGTTCGCCGGACGCGACGGCATCGTGCCATCCAAGGAACAATTCAAGGACCGAATCAAAAACGTCGCCGTCTACGGTAATCCGGAAGGCACCGGCTCGCCGGTTGTCTCCGGGCTCCAAACCTCGAACATCGATGTCGAAATAGAGGAAGATAGCGCCGGCGTACCACGAAACGTCACCGTCGAGGTCAGCAGCTTCAACATTGACGGCGTCTTCTGGAAGACCAATCTCGTCAACAAGCCGTACGCAACCTCCCGTTACGCCGGCAGGTATCAGCCCTATGGAGCCTGACCCGCAACGTCCGGTTTCCTCCCTTCGGCGCCGTTTCCAGCGCGGACAGGCCATGGTGGAAGGAGCGCTCGTTGCGATTGCCTTTATCACTTGCCTGGTGGCGATCCTGGAACTCAGCCGGTACATACTGTTCATTCAGTTCTTTACCGAACGGGCTCGCGCCGGCGCCCGCTACGCGGCCGTCTCCAACTATGACGTCAATGTCATTAAGAACTGGGTCGCCTATAATTCCGCTTCTGCTCCGGCAACCAACGGATCTGACAACGTCGCGTCCGGTCTCTTCGGGCTTACACCGTCGATGATCAATGTATCCCGGTTTAGCCAAGGCACCGACACTGACCGGATTGAAATTTCCATCAACAACTACCCGGTAAGTCTCCTGGTCCCTTTGTTACCCAAAAACTGGACACTCAAACCATTCCGGGTCATACTCACCGCCGAGTCGCTCGGCGCTACTAATTGAAATGAGACACATCGGGCCTATTCCTGGGAACAACCTATCGAAGCGAGGCGGCTCTGCCGATTACTCCTTGTGAGCGCTATGCCCGGTTCCGGACAACAACAGGGCCGCGGAGAACGCGGATACTCGCTACTGGCGATGGCGCTCCTCATTCCTGTGCTCCTCGCCGTCACCGGACTCTCGGTCGACCTCGGCAGGGTCTACGTCGCCAAGACGGAGTTGCAAAATTTTGCCGACACCGCGGCACTCAATGCCGCTTTCGAGCTCGACGGCACGATGGCCGGCTTTTCCGACGCAAGAACGGCGGCCGAAAGCGGACCGGGAACCTCGGCAACCCGCAACCGATGGAACTTCAGTTCCCAGTCGGTACCTGCGCCAACCGTTGAGTTTTCCGACTCTCCCAACGGGACCTACTCCGCCAACCCGCCCTCAGCCGCAGGTTATCGGTTCGTGCGCGTCACCGCGTCCGGACCCGTCGCCGTCTACTTCCTTCGTGTGGTACCCGGCGTGAGCAGTTCACAGGACGTGACCGCTACCGCGGTGGCAGGGCAGGGATTGGACAACACCATCGGACCAGGGGCCGCTCCGTTCTCCCCCGACGCCCAGGTACCGGCCGACCCGCACTTCGGGTTCACAATCGGGCAGCGCTATACGCTGAAATGGGCGCCTCCCGGACAAAGAAACAAAGCCGGAGGCCGTTGCCCCGGCGATCTGGCTTTTGACCCCGGCGGCGGCTCCAGCGACCGCGGCTACATCGATGTCGGCCAAGGCAATGGAAACTCGGGGCTCTATGACGCCATCGTCAACAACAGCTTCTATGCCACGGTGCCATTGACGATCGGCAGCGTCATCGATCATGTGAATGGAAACAAGCATGTCGGCCCGGCCCTGGAAATGCGGTTTAACCAGGATACCGACACCACCTCGCTCACCGATGCCGACTATGACGGCAATGGCCGCCGGCTCATGATCACTCCGGTCAATAATGCCCAGGAACCGGCCATCGTCGTCGGGTTTGCCCGCTTCCTCCTGGAAGAAGACTCTTGCACCAACAACAACAAACCGTGCTGCGCCATCTATCTGGGCAACAACCCAGTGGTGGGATCGGAGAAGCCGGGCGCCGGCGGCCCCGGCCTCTACCGCGTCAAACTGTTTAACTAGACCATATACATCCCGCCGTTGATCTCAATCGTCTGCCCGATGATGTAAGTGGCACCATCCGACAGCAGGAACTGGATGCAGTCGGCAATCTCCTCGTTCGTACCGAGTTTCCCAGCCGGCGTCTGCGCAATCACGCCGTCCAGCATCTGCCGCGACGAGTACTTCTCGTGAAAGTAGTTATCCACCGTCCCTGGGCTTACCGCATTCACCCGAATACCGAGAGGCGCCAGTTCTTTGGCCATTCCTTTCGTGATGCAGGCGACGGCCGCTTTGGAAGCCGCGTAGATCGTCGCCCCCGGCCCGCCGCCGTTCCGCGCGGCAATCGAACTCAGATTGATGATCGCGCCGCCGCCCGCCGCCGCCATACCGGGCGCCACGGCCTGGGATACGAAGTAGACGCTCTTCGCGTTTAAATTCATCACTTCGTCCCATAGGTCGCTGGTAAACTCGGCCAGTTTCGCCCGCTTCACCAGGTGGCCCGCGTTGTTGATCAGAATCTGGGCGCCCGCCGCCTTCTCATGCAGATCCAGAACGAACCCGGCGATCCCCTCCTGCGTGGCCAGGTCGGCGCCGATCAGGATGGCTTGTGCGCCCAGCCCCTCCAACTCCTTAGCCAATTCCTCGGCACCCTCCCGAAAGGAGTGGTAGTGGACGACGATCTTTGCCGCCCCTTCCCGAGCCAACATCCGGCACGTCGCCGCGCCAATTCCGCGCGATGCGCCCGTTACAATCGCTGTCTTGCCTGTTATTCCGTTTGCCATGTGAGGTAGTCACCATTCTATGCCAGTGCCAGCGGTCGCAGCGGCGCCCCGGTGCCGCCTCGCAGCTTCAATGGTGCGGCTACGAAGAGGAATTCGTACACCTGGTCCCGCGCCAACACCTCCAGATCCAGCGCTTCAACAATGTGAATCCCTCGTTCGAACAGCAGGTGAATGTGCACAGGCATATCATGCGACGGAACGTGCTCGAAGGCCACTGTATCGGACCCAGCCGCGAATATCCCGTGTCCGCTCAGCCAGCGCGCTCCGCCCAGATCCGGCCCTGGTCCAGCGGGCGTCCCACGAACGGCATTAATGTAACGCGTCGCATCCTCCCAGTACTGCGCCCACCCGGTCCGGATCAGCACGACGTCTCCACTTTGAATCCGTGTCCCCTGCCGCTCGGCGATCCCCTGTAGCGCCTCTGCGGTCAACACCGCATCCGCCCTTAGCGGACCATCCGGACCGGCGGCGTCCAGCAATACGCCACGCCGCACAATCGGAGCAATGCTCTCCGCCGTATGCACACGCAATCCGCCGGCGTAACTTTGCACTTCGTCGGCGACATACCCACCGTGCAGTTTCCCCCCGCAGGAAAAGTGTCCGAACCCGTCCAGATGGGTTCCCACATGGCTCCCCATGGCGATCGCGTCTGCGGCCGAGCTATGGCCGGCCGGCGAATGCATGTCGCCGTGCTTTTTGGTTAACGAAAACAGATAGGGCGGGTGCGAGGGATGGTGCGGCATCCCCACAAAGTAGGGCTGCGCCAGATCGTATACGCGGGCGCTCGCGGCCAGGGTGAGCAGTTCGGGATTCACTCCGAAGAGTGTATCAGCGTGAGCGCGGCCAAAGAAAAACGGCAGGCCATGGCGGCCTGCCGTTTTTCTTTGAACTGCGTTCGGTTGGAAGCTATTCGACGATCGTCTCGTCCGGAGCGCCTTCGGTCTCCGAAAGCCCGCCGGCGTAGAACGTCCGCGCGGTATCTTCGTAGTCCGACATCGAGTCGTTGAAGGAAATCTCGACTTCGGGTTGCGGCTCCTCTTCCGGCACGCCCTCTCCCGCAATCCGCACGCCACGGTAGTAGTCCATACCCGTGCCGGCCGGGATCAGGCGGCCCATGATGACGTTCTCCTTCAAGCCGCGCAGGCCATCCCGCTTGGAGTTGATGGCGGCTTCGGTCAGCACGCGCGTCGTCTCCTGGAAGCTCGCCGCGGAGATGAACGAGTCGGTCGACAGCGAGGCTTTAGTGATGCCCAGCAGGATGGGACGCGCATGCGACCGGCGCCCGCCCTTGTCGTTGGTCTTCTCGTTCTCTTCCTTGAATTTGAACCGGTCCACCACCTCTTCCGGAAGGAAGTCGGTATCGCCGATATCTTCGATCTTCAACCACCGCAGCATCTGGCGCACGATCACTTCCAGGTGCTTGTCGTTGATGTTCACACCCTGTAACCGGTAGACTTCCTGCACTTCGTTGACGAGGTACTTCTGCAGTTCCTTCTCGCCCCGAACCTTCAGGATGTCGTGGGGATCGATCGGGCCGTCCATCAACTGGTCGCCCGCCTCCACACGCTCGCCTTCCTGCACATTGATATGAGCGCCACGCGGGATTGCGTATTCGCGTTCCTGCCCGTCGTCGCCCGTCACGTAGATTTTCCGGCTCGTCTTCGTGATTTCGCCGAAACGAACCACGCCGTTGATCTCGGCGATCTGAGCTGGGTCACGAGGCTTGCGGGCTTCGAACAACTCGACGACGCGCGGCAGACCGCCCGTGATGTCTTTCGTCTTCGAAGTGGCGCGCGGGATCTTGGCCAGCACATCGGCCGCGTGGACCATATCGCCGTCGCGCACCATAAGGTGAGCGTGCGTCGGCATCAGGTACCGCTTTTCGTCGTGCTTGGTGCCGCCTTCCGGACGGATGATGATCGTCGGAACCTTCTTGCCGTCGAGCGAGTCAACAATGACCAACTGCGACAGGCCTGAAACATCGTCCACCTGTTCCTGCACCGTGATGCCTTCGTCAATGTCCTTGAAGTGAACCTTGCCCGAGACTTCGGTGAGGATGGAGAACGAATACGGATCCCACTCCACCATGACATCGCCGGCCCCGATCGCCTGGCCATCGAGGTATTTCACCTTCGCGCCATAAACGACCTGGTAGCGTTCCTTTTCGCGATGCTTCTCGTCGACCACCGCGATGATACCGTTGCGGTTCATGACGATGTTCTCGCCCGCCGCATTCTTCACCGTGTGGATGCCGATATGCTTCACGAACCCGGCGCCCTTGGATTCCTGGGTGTTCTGTTCGGACGCACGCGTCGCCGCGCCACCGATATGGAACGTACGCATCGTCAGCTGTGTACCCGGTTCACCAATCGACTGCGCCGCGATGACGCCGACAGCCTCGCCGCGTTCCACCATCCGGCCGGTGGCCAGATTGCGACCATAGCAGAGCTGGCAAACGCCCCGCCGGCTTTCGCACGTCAGCACCGAGCGAATCTTCACCCGTTCGATACCAGCCGCCTGAATCGCCGTCGCCAGATCTTCGGTAATCAACTGGTTAACGCCAACAATCCGCATGCCTTCAAAGTCGAGCTGGTCTTCGAGTACCACGCGGCCCACAATACGGTCGCGCAACGGTTCGATCACTTCGCCCGCTTCGACGATCGGCTCGACGTAGATGCCCTCGGTCGTTCCGCAGTCGTGGTCGCTGATGATCACGTCCTGCGCCACGTCCACCAGGCGGCGCGTCAGGTAGCCCGAGTCGGCCGTCTTCAACGCCGTGTCGGCCAAACCCTTACGGGCGCCGTGCGTGGAGATGAAGTACTGCAACACGTTCAGACCTTCGCGGAAGTTGGCCGTAATCGGGGTTTCGATAATTTCGCCCGACGGCTTGGCCATCAACCCGCGCATACCGGAGAGCTGGCGGATCTGCTGTTTCGAACCGCGGGCGCCCGAGTCAGCCATGATGTAGATCGGGTTGAGGTACCGGCCGGTCCGGTCGTCCTCTTCCATCTTCTTGAACATGCGGTCGGAGACTTCTTCGGTAACGCGAGTCCAGATTTCGATGATCTTGTTGTAGCGTTCGCCCTGCGTGATGGCACCCGACTGATACTGGCTCTGTACCTCGATGACCGCCTTCTCGGCGTCCTTCACCATCTGAGCCTTTTGCTCCGGCACCACCATGTCGTCGATACCGATCGAGATACCGGCGCGCGTTGCGTACTGGAAGCCTAGTGCCTTGATGTCGTCGAGCATCCGCACCGTGGTCTGCAGCCCAAACTTCAGGTAGCAGTACTGCACCAGTTGCGTGAGACCCTTCTTCTTCAGCAGGCCGTTCACAAACGGCATGTCCTCCGGCAGAACGTCATTTAGAATGACGCGGCCTACCGTCGTGTCCATGTCCTGTTTGTTATACTCGACTGCCTCCGAGTGCATCAGGTTCTGGCCGTCTTTCGACGTCGTCAGATCCAGCACCTTGCCCGTGTAGCGCAGTTTGATCGGGGTCAGCGTTTCCACTTCACCCATTTCCAGCGCGATCAGCACGTCGTCCATCGAGGCAAACTTCTTGCCTTCGCCCTTGGAACCGACCCGCGATTTGGTGAGGTAATAAAGTCCCAACACCATGTCCTGCGACGGAATCGCGATCGGCGAACCATGGGCCGGCGACAGAATGTTGTTCGAAGCCAGCATCAGCGTCGAAGCTTCAATCTGCGACTCGGGCGAGAGCGGAATGTGGACCGCCATCTGGTCACCGTCAAAGTCGGCGTTGAACGCGGTACACACCAGCGGATGGAGCTTGATCGCCTTACCTTCCACCAGGACCGGTTCGAAGGCCTGGATACCCAGGCGATGGAGCGTCGGAGCGCGGTTTAGAAGGATCGGATGATCGCGGATGACTTCTTCCAGGATGTCCCAAACCACCGGATCCTGCTGCTCCACCAATTCTTTCGCCTGTTTGATGGTCGTGCAGTGGCCGCGCTGTTCCAACCGGTGATAGATAAAAGGCTTGAAGAGTTCGAGCGCCATCTTCTTCGGCAAGCCGCACTGGTGCAGCTTCAGTTCCGGACCGACGACAATGACCGAACGGCCGGAGTAGTCGACACGTTTGCCGAGAAGGTTCTGCCGGAAACGTCCCTGCTTGCCTTTGAGCGCGTCGGAGAGCGACTTCAGCGGACGGTTATTCGCCCCGCGCAGCACGCGGCCGCGGCGCCCGTTATCGAACAATGCGTCGACGGCTTCCTGCAACATGCGCTTTTCGTTGCGGACAATGACGTCCGGCGCGTGCAGTTCCATCAGCTTCTTCAACCGATTGTTACGGTTGATCACGCGGCGGTACAGGTCGTTCAAATCCGACGTCGCAAAACGGCCGCCATCGAGCGGAACCAGCGGCCGCAACTCCGGCGGAATCACCGGAATCACATCCAGAATCATCCATTCCGGATTATTCGTCGACTTGCGGAAGCTTTCTACCACGCGCAATCGCTTGGCAAACTTAAGCTTCTTCTGCTGCGAAACTTCCGTCTTCATCTTCTCGCGGATTTCCAGCGAGAGCTTTTCGCATTCGACTTTCTTCAGCAGTTCCTTGATACCTTCGGCGCCCATCATGGCCACAAACCGGCCATGCGCCTCCTGGTCCAACTGCCGCTTCCGTTCGTCGGTGATGACATCGCCGGCCTTGATTCCTTCCACATCGCCGGGATCGACGATGACGAAAGCTTCAAAGTACAGCACACGTTCCAATTCCCGCAGCGTGATATCGAGAAGGTACCCGATACGCGACGGCAGACCTTTGAAGAACCACACGTGCGAACACGGGCTGGCCAGTTCGATGTGGCCTAACCGTTCGCGGCGCACGCGCGACAAGGTGACTTCCACTCCGCACTTGTCGCAGATCACGCCGCGGTGCTTCATGCGCTTATACTTGCCGCACAGGCACTCCCAGTCCGCGATCGGTCCAAAAATGCGGGCGCAGAACAATCCGTCCCGTTCCGGCTTGAACGTACGGTAGTTAATGGTTTCGGGCTTGGTTACTTCTCCGTGCGACCAGTTTCTGATCTTATTCGGAGAGGCCAGACTAATGCAGATCGAATCGAAATCCGCAATCAGATTCGCGCGTTCGTAGGGGGAAGAGCGGTACATGGCGATATTCTCCTTTAGCCAGAATTAGTCAGCGGCGGCAGCGGTCTCAGGAACGATGTCGGTCTGCGATTTCAGCAGTTCCACGTCCAGACACAGCGCCTGCAATTCACGGATCAGCACGTTGAACGACTCGGGTACGCCCGGCTCCGCCGCGGCTTCCCCCTTCACAATGGCCTCGTAGATCTTGGCGCGGCCATAGACGTCGTCCGACTTCGCGGTCAGCAGTTCCTGCAAGGTGTAGGCGGCACCGTATGCTTCCAGCGCCCACACTTCCATTTCGCCGAAACGCTGTCCGCCGAACTGCGCCTTGCCGCCCAGCGGCTGCTGGGTGATCAGCGAGTACGGTCCGATGGAACGCGCGTGAATCTTGTCGTCCACCAAGTGCGACAGTTTCAACATATAGATACAGCCCACCGTGACCGGCTGTTCAAACCGGTTCCCGGTCATGCCGTCCAGCAGCGTCACCTTGCCGGAGTTCGGCAAACCCGCCTCGGCCAGCTGTGCCTTAATGTCAGCTTCGTGTGCACCGTCAAACACCGGAGTCGCAAAGTGACGGCCCAGCTTCATGCCGGCCCAGCCAAGGTGCGTTTCCAGAATCTGTCCGACGTTCATACGGCTAGGTACACCGAGCGGATTCAGAATGATTTCCACCGGCTGCCCATCCGGCAAGTACGGCAGGTCCTCTTCCGGAACGATCCGCGAAATGACACCCTTGTTTCCGTGACGGCCGGCCATTTTGTCGCCGACGCTCAGCTTGCGCTTCATCGCCACGTAGCATTTCACCGTCTTGATCACGCCCGGAGGAAGTTCGTCGCCCTTCTTGAGCTTGGCGATCTTCTCTTCGGTGATCTTCTCCAGCACCGCGATCTGGCGCGACGTCATCTCTTCGATTTCGTCGATCAGTTCGTTCAAGTGCGGATCGCGATCCTTCAAGCGCATGCGCTTCAGGTCACGAGAACGCATCTTTTCCAGGATGTCCCGGGTCAGCGTGGTGTCTTTGGCCACCAGCTTCTTGTTGGTCTTTTCGTCGTGCAGGTCAGCCAGAACCATCTGGCCTTCCAACAGCTTCGCCAGACGCTTGGCGCGTTCGTCACCCAGAATGCGCTTTTCGTCATCCAGGTTCCGGTGCAGCCGCGCGATGTTCTCTTCCAGAATCTGCTTGGAGCGCTCGTCGAGCTCCGTGCCCTTCCGCGAAAAGATCTTACAATCTACCACCACGCCTTCAATACCAGGCGGGCAGTAGAAGCTGGCATCCTTCACGTCGCCGGCCTTTTCGCCGAAGATCGCCCGGAGCAACTTTTCTTCCGGTGTCAGCTGCGTTTCGCCCTTCGGCGTCACTTTGCCGATCAGAATGTCGCCCGGCTTGACGCTTGCGCCAATCCGGATTACGCCAGACTCGTCGAGGTTCCGCAACGCGCCTTCCGGCACGTTCGGGATGTCCCGCGTGATTTCTTCCGGTCCCAGCTTCGTGTCGCGCGCCTCGACTTCAAACTCTTCGATGTGGACCGAAGTGTAATAGTCTTCCTTCACCAGCTTCTCGCTGATGATGATGGCGTCTTCGAAGTTGTACCCGCGCCATGGCATGAAGGCCACCAGCACGTTCCGTCCCAGCGCCAACTCACCCTGATCCGTACACGGACCGTCAGCGAGCACCGCGCCCTTCTTCACCCGCTGGCCAACCTTCACGATCGGCTTCTGGGTGATACAGGTGTTCTGGTTCGACCGTTTGAACTTCGTCAGCGTATAGATGTCCGCACCGACTTCGCGCGACATCTGCCCTTCGTGCGCGCCTGAGCCGTCCACGCGGACAATGATGCGTTCGGAGTCGACCGAGTCCACCACACCGGCGCGTTTGCAGATGACCACCGCACCAGAGTCGCGTGCCGTCACCTTCTCCATGCCCGTGCCAACATAAGGAGCCTCGGCCCGCAGCAGCGGCACCGCCTGGCGTTGCATGTTCGAGCCCATCAGCGCGCGGTTGGCGTCATCGTTTTCCAGGAACGGAATGAGCGATGCGGCCACCGAGACCAACTGTTTCGGGCTGACGTCCATGTACTGGATCTCGGAGCGCTGCGTCAGCGAGAAGTTCCCCGCCTGCCGTGCGTTCACCAGATCGTCAACAATAAAGCCCTTCTCGTCCAGGATGATGTTCGCCTGCGCGACCACATACTTGTCTTCTTCCCAAGCCGAGAGGTAATCGCTGTGCGCTTCGATTTCGGCCGGCTGCTTGCCGGGCGGCAAGGCCTTGATCGTCGCATCGTAAACGTCGCGGAGAATGACCTGCCCCACTTTGTAGTCGGTTCCGCCCGGGTTCAGAATCCGCACTTCGTCGATCACCACGCCATCGACCACGCGACGGTACGGGCTCTCGATGAAGCCGAACTCATTAATCCGCGCGAAACAGGATAGCGACGAAATCAGACCGATGTTCGGACCTTCCGGAGTTTCAATCGGGCAGATACGGCCGTAGTGCGTCGTGTGGACGTCGCGGACTTCGAAACCCGCGCGTTCGCGCGAAAGACCACCCGGTCCAAGGGCCGACAGGCGCCGCTTGTGGGTGATTTCCGACAGCGGGTTGGTCTGATCCATGAACTGCGACAATTGCGAAGAACCGAAGAACTCGCGGATCGCCGCCATCACGGGCTTGGCGTTCACCAGGTCGTGCGGCATCGCAGTCGAGATTTCCTGGCTCACCGACATCTTTTCCTTGATCGCCCGTTCCATACGGACCAAGCCAATCCGGAACTGATTCTCAAGCAATTCACCCACCGCACGAACGCGGCGGTTGCCGAGGTGATCGATGTCGTCCACCGCGCCGATACCGCGCCGCAAGCGGAACAGGTACAGAATCGTGTCGACAAAGTCTTTTTCGTCCAGAGTGCGCTTATCGAGTGGGGTGGCGTCGCTCTTGTCGTACAACTTGATGTTGAACTTCATGCGGCCCACGCGCGAGAAGTCGTACTTCCGCGCATCGAAGAACATGCCCTGGAACAGCTGCGTAGCCGTGTCACGGGTGGGCGGATCGCCCGGCCGCAACTTGCGGTAGATTTCCAACAACGCCTCGTCCTGCGTCTTCACGCTGTCTTTGTCCAGCGTCTTGGAGAGGACATTGCCTGCTTCGTCCCGCTCGGGGAAGAAGACGTCGACATTCTCAATCCCGGCGTCGAAGAACCGGCCGAGAGCCGCCGGGGTCACTTCGCGGTTGGCTTCGAGCAGAATTTCGCCCGTCTCCATGTCGATGACGTCAGCGATCGCGCAGGCGCCTTCCAGATCGTTCGCCGCAATTTCAAACCGTTCAACTTTGTTCTTATAGATCTCGTTAAGCAGGCGCGAAGTCACCTTCTTGCCCGACGCCACCACCACTTCACCAGCCTTGTTCTGGATGGCATGCGTCAACTTGATGTCACGCAACGCACCGCGCCCGGCCCCGCCCTGCGGCGCCACGTTCCAGAGGATCTTGCTGTCCTTGGTCAGCGAAATACGCGTCAGCGTGTCCGTATAGAACGTCCGCAGAATCTGCTCGTCGCTCTTCAGACCCATCGCCCGCAGGAACACCGTCCCGTAGAACTTGCGCTTGCGGTCGATACGAACATACAAGAGGTTCTTCGAGTCGTATTCAAATTCGACCCACGATCCGCGGTATGGGATGATCTTGCCCAGGAAGTAGCCCTGCGTGGCGACTTTCTCAAAGAACACGCCCGGAGAACGGTGCAACTGGCTGACGATCACGCGCTCGGTGCCGTTAATGATGAACGTGCCGTTCTGGGTCATCAGCGGGACTTCGCCAAAGAACACTTCCTGTTCCTTGATGTCACGAACCGTCTTGGAACCTGTGTCCGGGTCTTTGTCGTACACGGTCAGCCGGATTGTTACCTTCAGCGGCGCGGCATAGGTCATGCCCCGCTCCTCGCACTCCGGAACGTCGTACTTCAACTGCAGGCCCACCGGGTCACCGCAACGGTTACAGAACGTCACCACGTTCTTGTTGAACGTGCCGCACTTGCCGCAGAGAATGTCGCCCGGGTGGAACGGATCGGTCTTGATCATCGCGCCGCACTGGCGGCAGGTCGAGCGCAAATTGTGCAACCCCTTTAGGTTGCCGCACTTGCACTCCCAGTAGCCGATCGAATAATCGACGAAGTCGAGCTGTGCCAATCCCCGGAAATCGGTGATCGGGAACACGCTCGTAAAGACGGACTGCAAACCCGCGTCATCGCGCTCTTGGGGCAGCATATCCATCTGCAGAAACCGCTCATAGCTCTGCTTTTGGACCTCGATCAGATTGGGGATCGGAACGGAAGTCTTGATTTTCGAGAAATCCAAGCGTTCGCGAATCGAACTGTTGGCAGCGTTGCTCATGTTCCACTCCTAGGTTGGACAGCGCCCGCGGCAGTTGCCGCGGCTGGTAAGGGCGGCCAAGGCATGGGCCTTGGGGTCAGATGGCGATCTGGGGCAGGATCGCGTTGAATTCCCCGGGAAGATAAAGAAGGCGGTAGCATCAGCCGATTTGACTCTTGGGCGTCAAACGCAGGCTTAGCTTCAAAAAATGCAGGTGTCGGTCGGACTGCGAGTCGGAGATGTACGCGTAGGATGACGCAGGCACACTCGTACCGTGTGCGTAGAGGCAGGGAGATCCCTCCCCTTGAGCCAGGTGTTGTCTGACACGAGGAAGACTGAAAAGACGGGTCACTGGGCAGGTTTCCGGTCCGACTCCGGGTAATCCCAATCGTAACAAACCAATATTGGCCTCGTCAAACGGGGTCGCCGTTCGCTAATAAACAGGGCAAGGCTGCCTGCGGCTTTACCGCAGGCAGCCCGGCA
This sequence comes from uncultured Solibacteraceae bacterium, assembly GCA_964430625.1. Classification (GTDB taxonomy): domain Bacteria; phylum Acidobacteriota; class Terriglobia; order Bryobacterales; family Bryobacteraceae. The sequence continues at coordinate 8,128 of CAYSFR010000037.1, read as the reverse complement.
CTACATGTGAATATTGGTGAGCTTGCGGTGTAGCAAGCTTACTTCACTTCGACGGACGCGCCAGCGTCGACGAACTTCTTCTTCATCGCTTCCGCTTCGTCCTTCGTGATACCTTCCTTCACCGTCTTCGGAGCGCCGTCCACCAGGTCCTTGGCTTCTTTCAGGCCCAGGCTGGTGATTTCGCGAACCACCTTGATGACGTTGATTTTGTTCGCGCCAGCAGCGGTGAGCACGACCGTGAATTCGGTCTTCTCTTCCGCGGCAGGAGCAGCGGCGGCGGCGCCGGCAGCCGGAGCGGCAGCCACCGCGGCGGCCGCGGCGGATACTCCCAGCTTCTCTTCCAGCAGCTTGACGAGCTGCGACGCTTCGAGCAGCGTCAGCCCTTGAATCTGTTCAGCAATTGCGTTGATGTCGGCCATGGTTGTGGTAACTCCTGATTCGTAATCTTTGTCGCTTAACTACTTTGCCCTTGACGGGCTTCCCGTCGATACCGCTATACGGGAAGCGAAACTCTTGCAATGGAACCGATTCGGGGGAATCAGCCCTGGAACTTGTTCTCTTTCACGCCTTGATCCACGACAACGGCCAGATTCCGGCCCACGCCGTTCATTGCCGTTACCAACTGCTGCGCCGGAGCCTGGATCACGTACAACAGCTTGGCGTAAATCTCTTCCTTCGACGGCATCGTCGCCAGTTCGCCGATCGACTTGACGTCAATGACGCGGCCTTCCACCAACCCGGCCTTGAAAACAAAAGCCGGCGTCGTCTTCGCGTAGCCGCTCAACGCCTTGGCCAGTGCCACCACGTCGCCCTTCGTATAGGCGATCGAGGTCATCCCAGCCAACTTGTCGAACAACGGCGCAGAACTCAAGCCTTCGCTGGCGATCTGCGCCAGATTGTTCTTGACGACCTTGTATTCGCCGCCCGCTTCTTTCACCGTCTTGCGAAGCTGATAGTCCTGGCTCACCGTCATCTTGGCAAATCCCGCCAGGAAGATGTTGTTTACCGATTCAAACTCAGCGCGCAGGAACGCGAGATCTTTTTCTTTATCCGAACGCTTTTTCATTGCGTGTCTCCGTGTACCTTCTGATGGCTTAGACCGCCACTTTCGCGGCGTTCATTTCGGTCGTGTCCAAGGGCACGCCCGGGCTCATCGTCGAGCAAATCGTCGCGCTGCGCACGTACTTGCCCTTCGCCGCCGCCGGCTTGGCTTTCAACACAGCGCCAATTAACGACGCTGCGTTTTCCACCAACTTGCCGTGCTCAAAGCTCAGCTTGCCAAGCGGCGCGTGAATCACGCCCGTCTTGTCAACGCGGAACTCCACCTTACCGGCTTTGGTTTCATTGATCGCCGTTTTCACGTCGTTCGTCACCGTTCCGGTTTTCGGGTTCGGCATCAGGCCGCGGGGACCGAGCACCTTACCGAGTTTGCCGACCGAGCGCATCATGTCGGGCGTCGCGATCACGGCATCGTAGTCCAGCCAGTTTTCCGACTGAATCTTCGTTACCATCTCTTCGCCGCCGGCGAAATCTGCGCACGCGTCCAGCGCTTCCTGGATCTTATCGCCTGAGGCGATCACCAAAACTTTCTTGGTCTTGCCTAAGCCGTTCGGCAGAACCACCGTGCCGCGGACCATCTGGTCGGCATGCTTCGGATCGACGCCCAGACGCATGTGAACTTCCACTGTCTCGTCGAATTTGGTGTATTTGATCTTCTGAACAAGGGAAACCGCTTCGGAGACGTGGTACAGCTTGTTTTCCACGAGCTTCGCAGCGGCGTTGTACTTCTTGCCTGATTTTCTTGCCATAGTTAAGTTGGTCCTAACGGCGCCACTTGGACCCTATCCGCGGGGAGCGGAGTATCCGGACGCCTCCCAAGATGTGCGCTCCGGGAGGAAACGCTTCTGTCAGAATAGCAGAACTGGCCATCAAAATGCAAAGAGATGCCCTGTTTTGCTCGCTTTTCCTATCAAGTCCCTGCCCTCCCCACCCGCTTTCCCCCCGAAAATCAATCTCCTGCGTTCTCCCTGCTTAACCCACACGGCTAAACATTTTCCATAATCGTGCGATGAATTCCCCAGTGACCGAAGGGAGTGGTCGCCTGGATGCGGTTTCAGATCTCTATCGCTATCTCTATGGCCCTCGCCGTGCCCTTCCTGCGCGCGGGAGATCTCCAAGGCGAGATCTTCATCACCCGCCGGCTCTCCCGGAAATCGGTTACCCCACCTTTGGGTGCCTATGCCCGCGGCGTGAATGTTGCCCTCAAAACTGACGAACCCGCCGCCATTCTCGATCTCGAGCGCTCCCGCGTCGTCGTTTACCTGGAAGGAAGCCTCCCCACCACCCAAACAACGGCCCAAATCGTCCAGGAGAACCGCCGGTTCTTCCCCGACACCGTCGTCGTTCCCGTAGGCTCAACGGTTTCGTTTCCCAACGCCGACCCTGTCTTTCATAATGTCTTCTCCCTGTCCAAGGTGAAGTCGTTTGACCTGGGGAACTACGCCCGCAACCAAAGCCGTTCCGTGACCTTTACGAAACCCGGCGTCGTGTTCGTCCATTGTCACCTGCACCCGAACATGTCCGCTGCAATTTTGGTTGCACCCAATCGCTACGCCACCGCAGCCGGCAAAGACGGCAAGTTCTTGCTGCAGAACGTCCCGCCCGGGAACTATACCATCGTCGCCTGGCACCGGTCTGCCGGCTTCTACCGCCAACCGATCACCGTACCCGCCAGCGGACTCTCCAATCTCCAGTTTCGGGTCCCGTTAAGTCCGGAGACCGGCGGCACACTCCAACCCGAGCATGCGGATCACTAGCATGCGATTCTCTACCCGTGCCTTCCTCAGTTCCTTCGTCCCCTTCGCCGCCCTCTTACTGGCCAGTTTCTGGTTGATTCGCAACTCCGTGCTTTCCACCGTCCGCGAAGGGATCAGGGCTTCCCTCCGCGATACGCATGCCTCCGTCGTACGCAGCCAGACCAAAAGCGAGACACACAACCGCCGCCTTCTCCGCGTCCTCGGCGAGAACGCCACCATCAAAGCCGGACTCCGTCTCTTCACTACCGAGCCCGATAGCCAGGAGGCCCGTTTCACCCTTATCGACCAATTGGGCGAACTCGCGCAGAACCATGGGTTTGACCTCCTCGCCATCGCCGATCCCGACGGCAAACCCATCGGTGGCGTCATGCGTTCCGGAGAGGAATGGGTTACGCTCAACAAAGACGATTCCGTCGTCTCCCCGAAAGACTCCCGCTGGGCCGGTCGTAACGGCATTTACCCTGTCGGCAAACAGACCTTCCAGCTCAGTTCAGTACCTGTAAATCTCGGCGATGAACAAGTAGGCATCCTGACCGTCGGAGAGGGCTTCGACTTTGGCGACTTCACGGCCCCCACCGTTCTCTCCCGCAACGGCGCGGTCATTCAGTCCGGCCTGACCGGCGTCCAACCGTCCGAGGTGGAAGCAGCGCTCGACGCTTGCCGCCCCGGCGCCGAGTGCGAGTTGCACCTTCAGGGCCGGCTCTATCTCTCGCTTCCCGTCGAATCCCTGCCACTCGGCGAAGGATTCACTCTCCGCAGCTTTCAGGATGTCGACGCCGCAAACCGGCCTGTTCAGCACCTGCTTACCCAAGTATTTCTGGTCTCCGGGATCGGTGCACTGCTCGCCGCACTCGTCCTCTCCACGCTTTCCTCCCGCGCCGTCGTTCAGCCGATTGCCTCGGTCGTACGCCAACTGCGGCAAAGCGAACAGACCCTCGACCTCCCCGATTTCCGCGAACACCCATCCTCGATCCCCGAAATTCGCGAACTCGCCTCGGCCTTCCAGCGGGCCGCCACTGCCGTCCGTGAGGGCCGCGAAGGACTCCGCCACGCCTACATCGGTTTCATCGGGTCGCTCGCCAGCGCCCTCGACGCCCGCGACCGATACACCGCCGGCCATAGTGACCGCGTCAGCCAGATGGCCACCATCACGGCCCGCCGCATGAATCTCGCCGAAGACCAGGTGGAGATCATCCGCATCGGCGCCCTCCTCCACGATATCGGCAAAATCGGCGTCCCCGACCAGGTCCTCCAGAAACCCGGCGCGCTCACTCCCGAGGAGTTTGACCTCATCAAACTGCATCCAACTATCGGCCGCCGCATTCTCGAACCGGTCGGCGGTTTTGAGGACTACCTGCCCATCGTCGAACTCCACCACGAAAATTGGGACGGGTCCGGGTATCCCCACGGCCTTGCCGGCGAGGCTGTTCCCATAGGCGCCCGCATCGTCCATGTCGTCGACGCCTATGACGCCATGACCACCGATCGCCCCTACCGGCTTGGGATGTCTCATATCCAGGCTGTCGGTCTCCTCCGGAAACTGTCCGGCACCGTCTATGACCCGATCGCCGTCGAGGTCTTCCTCGATTGGCGCACCGACGATGATCTCCCTGTTGACACCACGACCTCCATCCACCGCCTTGCCACGGCCCTGGCCCCGGCACCAGCCACTCGCGAGGTTTCAATGGACCAGCCGGTATGACCCTGCTCCGACTCCCCACCCTCACCCTTCTCGCCGCCACCGCCCTCCATTCCCAGGAGGCCGCTGCCGGCTTCGAACTCCGTGGTACCGTCGGTGTGGCCGGCACGTTTTCCGACCTTCCCGAACGTGCCCCCAGAAATGGAAGTTCATTCACGGGCGGGGTCCGCGCCGTCTTCTACCCAACCTGGAAACTGAGCTCCCGATGGGCCATTTCAGCGGCAGTTCAAACCTACTCCCGCCCCTACTTTGTCGAACAGTTCACCACTCAGGGCTACGGATTTCGGGCCGATGTCCTCCAGGCCGCCCTTAGCTACACTCGGTTCTGGAACCGTAACTCGTTCGTATTCCGCGCCGGCCAACTCTCCTCGGCCTTCGGCTCCTTCCTGCTTCGCTATGACGATGCGGCCAATCCCCTCATCGGCATGCCCCAGTCCTACGGCTACTACTACAAAGGGGTCACCACCCTCGCCCTTACTGGCGCCCAGGCAGATGTTACCTTCGGCAACGCCGACCTTCGCCTGCAATTCACAACCTCCTCCCCGTCCAATCGTCGCGGCATTTTAGACGATGGCCAGTACGGGAATTGGACCGCCGGCGGCGGCTACGCCCTCGGCCAGGGGTTCCGCGTCGGGGCCTCGGTTAATCGCGGCCCCTACCTCCATCGCCAGCATCGCTTCTACTTCCGGGGCGAAGCCGACCCCAAATCGCTTCCCGCCACCGCCGTTGGCCTCGACGCCCAGTTCGGTCACGGCCCTTGGACGGTCAATGCCGAATGGCAGCGCTTCGTTCTGCCGTATCGCGCCATACCCGACCTCAAACAACACATCGGCTACGCCGAACTGCGCCGCGTACTCCACCCTCGATGGTATGTCGCCGTCCGTCCCGGCTACCTCCGCGCCTCCGCCTACCCGGGCGATAACACCTTGGAAGCGGTCGCGGCCTACCGTCCCAACCGCTTCCAGACCATCAAGGCCGGCTACATGACATTCTGGAACCCGCGCACCCATGTGCGGTCCAATTCCATTTTGTTCCAGTTGGTAACCACCATCGCCCCAATCACCTTCGCTCCTAACTAAGCTACCCCGCGATTTTCGCCCGGATGAGCACCAGCAAACTCTCAAAATCGCTGTCGCCCGTTACCTGAATTCGCACCGCCGTCCCCTCGGCATACTTCTTCGCCCCGTCCAGCAACCGCCCCAACCCCGCCTCCCGAACCAGTTCCAGGGCCCGCCCGCCAAGCGCAAAAGAGGCCTTTACCCCATCACTCCCAGGGGTCAAATAGACAATCACCCGTTCGCCCCGCTTCGCCCGCCATGTCCACGGAGCGTTTTTCGAATACTTGTGCCAGTCCCCCGCCCCGCATTCCGTACCAACGACCGCCAGCAGTCGCTCCCACAGCCCGGCCGGTAGTTCCGCCAGGACAATCGCCTCACCCGGGAATGGGAAACTCGATTTTTTCATTTATCCATCTATCGCAATGCCAATCCCCGCCCAACCAAGAGTCGATTCCCCGCTCGCCGACAGAGACATCGGCGCTGGGGTCCTTTCGAGTGGAGATTTAGAACCAAACCCTATCACCAAAAACCAAACCGCCGGAGTACCCTCTCAGGTCCCCCGGCGGCCGGAACAATCGATTTTAATACAAAACTACTGCTTGATCACGTCCACGCCCATCGAACGGCACGCGCCCTTAACCTGCGCAATCGCCGACTCAATGGTGAACGAATTCAAATCCGGCATCTTCAACTTGGCGATTTCCGCAATCTGCGCTTCGGAAATCTTGCCCACTTTGGCCTTATTCGGCGTCGGCGAACCGCGCTCCAGCTTCAGCGCCTTCTTGATCAGAACCGCCACCGGCGGCGTCTTGGTGATAAACGTGAAGGAGCGATCCGAATAGATCGTGATCACGATCGGAATAATCAGCCCTTCATTTTCTTTCCCGTTCGTCCTGGCGTTGAACTGCTTACAGAATTCCATAATGTTCACGCCCTGCGGACCGAGCGCCGTACCTACCGGAGGCGCGGGGGTCGCCTTGCCGGCCGGAATCTGCAACTTTACCTGACCTGTTACTTTCTTTGCCATTTCGTTTCGCCTGCTGCCTTATTGGATCTTTTCCACTTGCTCGAAATCGAGCTCAACCGGAGTGGACCGGCCAAAAATCGTTACCATGACCCGCAGCGTATTCTTTTCGCTGTTGATCTCTTCCACCTTGCCCGAGAAGTTCGTGAACGGCCCATCCGTGATTCGGACCGTTTCGTTCTTTTCAAAGGTGAGCTTCGGTTTCGGACGGTCGCCGGCGTTTGCCTGGCGATACAGAATCGAGTTCACTTCGTCGGCCGTCAACGGTACCGGATGGTTCCCGCCGCCCACAAAGCCCGTCACCCGCGGCGTCTCTTTCACCGCGTGCCACAGCTCATCGTCCATTTCCATTTCCACCAGCACATACCCCGGATACAACATCCGCTTGCTGGTGACCTTCTTCCCGTTCCGCAGCTCAAACACTTCCTCGGTCGGGATCAGAATCTGACCGATCCGGTCAGAAAAACCAAACGCCACCGCGCGGCTGCGCAGCGACTCCGCCACTTTGTTTTCAAACCCGGAATAGGAATGAATGATGTACCAATGCTTCACCTTCGCCGGGTCCACGGGCCCCGCCTCGACCGCGACTGCTTCCGCGCTCTGGCCTTCCGGCTGTTCTTCGAATTCCTGTTCCGACATGGCGATGACTGTGGCTCTCCGGTTTAGCGCGCGTTACTTCGCAGCTAATACCTTGAAAATCTGGGTGATTCCGCGACCGATGATGAAATCGACAACAAAAAAGTAAGCCGCGAAAGCAAAGACCGAAACAATGACCACCACCGTTGTGGCCTTCACTTGCTTTTCGTTCGGCCACGTGACCCGGCGCATCTCCATCTTCAACTCTTCGAAGTAGGTCTTGATCGCCGCAGGCCACGCCGCGATTCCGCCACCCTCAGGCTTCGACTCGATTGCCACGCTCTTGGTCTCCATGGTGTTTCGCTCAATTCAATTCAAACTGGATCTGGTTCCGGCCAACCCATCTCTTCCTATCCCGGATAGGCTGTCACGCAGGACGCTGTTTCAGGAAACTGAAGAAGGTGGGAGGATGGCAGGGGCGGAGGGATTCGAACCCCCACACGCGGTTTTGGAGACCGCTGGTCTACCGTTAAACCTACGCCCCTGTACCGGCAAATCTTCCGCGTCTCTCTCAGCCAGAACAGCTAATCTCGACGACGGAAGGGAGGCTCATTACAGTGTACAGCAAAATGCTGCCGTTCCAAAATTGCGGCAGCCCGTAGGCAGTTACTTCACTTCGCGGTGCAGCGTATGCTTCCGCAACTTCGGGTTGTACTTCATCAGCTCCAACCGCTCAGTGGTCTTCTTCTTGTTCTTCGTCGTTGTGTACAGCTTCAACTTCGTTTCCGTACACTGCAGCGTGATAATTTCGCGGGGCATTTGGGGGTACCTTGAATTCTTACGTTAAAACAGTTCGCAAAAGAAAGGGGCGTCGGAACGCCCCTCATCTACTTTACCAGTTAGGAAACGATGTCCGCCACTGTGCCGGCGCCGACCGTACGGCCGCCTTCGCGAA
>CAYSFR010000036.1:0-112026 GCA_964430625.1 uncultured Solibacteraceae bacterium | reverse complement strand
AAACCGGACATTTAGCGTGTGAATTAAACCGGACAGATTGACAAACTACGAACAGCCTTCGGCCTACGCCGGGAATCCCGGGGGCGTCTGCAAGTGCCAGTTAGTGGCCCGTTGGAATGCGCGCGCGGCCAAGGCGATCTTTCCTTCCTCAAAGAGCGGACCGGTGAAGTGGATTGCTTCCGGTTCGCCGTTAACGAATCCGCTGGGAACGGTGATCTGCGGGTGACCCGTGAAGTTCGTGATCGTCAGCAGGCGGCTATTGGAGGGGGTAACCAGAACATCCCACCGGGACATTAACTCGTCCATCTGTCGCATCAGGAGGGTGCGGGCGCGCATGGCGCGGATGTACTCGACGGCCGGGATGAGGCGCGACGAGCGAAAGGAGTTCGGCCAGTCGGAATCCCTCTGGCCGGTGAGCGTTTCGGCGCGGCCATCGCGGGTGATGTCGTCGAACGCAGCGGCGGCTTCGGCGTTCAGAATCACCAGCAGGGAGGAGACGGGGAACTCCGGCAGGGTGACCGGTTGGAGCTGAAGCCCGGCCTTGCGGAGGGCGGAGAGGGCGGCTTCCGCGACGGCTTTGCGGTCCCCGGAGAGTTTGTCAAAATCTTCGGGAACGAACCCGGCGCGGAGGGTGGAAAGGGGAGCCGCGGGACTCCATGCGAGGGGGCGGGGGTGGACCGTCGGATCGAGCGAATCGGGGCCTTGAATCGCCTGCAGAACCAGCATCGCATCCTCAGAAGTGCGGCAAATCGGCCCAATTTTATCCAACGTCCAGCACAGGCTCATCGCGCCGTGACGGGAGACGCGGCCAAATGTCGGCCGCAGTCCGGTGACGCCGCAGATGCGGCTGGGTGTAAGGATCGAACCCAGCGTTTCGGTGCCGAGGGCGAACGGGAGCAGGCCGGCGGCGGTGGCGGCGGCCGATCCAGCCGAGGAGCCCGAAGAGGTCTTCTCCGTATTCCAGGGGTTCCGGGTCATCCCTCCGAACCAAAGGCCGCCCATGGCGAGGGAACCCATCGACAGCTTGGCCGTCAGCACGGCGCCGGATTCGGCGAGTTTCCGGATGACGGTCGCGTCGGTGTCGATCACCTGGTCCTTGAACGGTTCGGCACCCCAGGTGGTTTTGATGCCCTTGGTGGCAAAGAGGTCCTTGGCGCCGTAGGGGATGCCATGCAGCAGGCCGCGGTAACGGCCGCGGCGGAGGTCGGCATCGGCGCGGGCGGCCTGCTCCAGGGCCAGGTCTTCGGTCAAGGTGATGACGCAGTGGAGGGTTTCTCCGTGGCGGCGGAGGCGCTCCAGGTACATCCTGGTCAATTGGATGGAGGAGACGCGACGGGAACGGATGAGGGCGGCCAAGTCGGGAATCGGCCAATAGGCTACCTCCTCCAGTTTCTTGAACCGGCGGGCTGGCCGCGGGGGCCCAGTCAGGAACGGGGCCGGTTTCGGGGCGGGTTTTCCGGGCAGGAGCGGGTCGAAATGGAAGGCCGGGTCGATCTCAGGGGCGATGGGGAGTTGGCGTAGTGCCCCAAACGCAGACAACGTGCGGCCGACATTGGGGCGCATCTGGGCGATTTGGTCCTCCTTGAAGACTAGGCCAAGGAGGCGGAGAGCGTTGCGGAGGTCGTCCCGGGAGGCGTCGGGCGTCGCCGTGGGAGATGTTTGGGCGAAGCCGCCGAGTTCAGAAACGATCACGGCCAGGGCCGGAGAGTGGCTCAACAGATCACGGCGGTTCATTTTCGTATGGTAAAACGGCGCAGCGGTTGCGCTGGGAGCCTATTTGACCGGTTGGGGCCAGCCAGTCATGACGTGGGTGCCAGGGGAGAAATGGGCGAGAGGAGCGCCGGAGGGATTGGGGACGCCGTCGGCGTGAAAGAGCGATTCCTCGAGCGAGTGGACGGTCACCTGATGGAGCGGCCATCGGGGATGATCGACATCGGCATGAAAAAGCCGGCCGCCGCGGTAGGCGAAGAGGCGCCAGCGCGCGGTGAGAAATGCCTCCAAGGGAGAAGGTTCGGCAATAAGCGGGCCGGGAGTCACGGAGATGCGAGTCTCGCCCGGCGGCCCGTGACGGCGGCGGCTGCGGTAGTGGACGGTGGCGCCGTCGCGGATCACCGACATCTTTGCCCAGAAATAGGGGAGGGCGTAGGCGGCTCGGGCACCGAGTACGGCCGCCAGGCGGGCGGCGTCCAACGAAAAGAACCATACGCCTCGGCGTCCGTAGCGGTCATACACATAGGTGCGGACGTTGGTTTCGTTGAAGCGGGAGAACCAGGGGATAGCAGGGGCCTTAGTCAGAGTGATGTCGTCGATGATGAAGGGGACGAGGCCGACATAAGCCCGGCCTTCCCAAAGATCGAGTTCCAGCCCGGCAGGGATCAGGGGGCGGATGGTGGCCGGGTCAAAGTGCCAGTGGAGAAAGGTGAGTTCCAGCCAGGACTGACGAAGAACGGGACGGGGCACCTGAAAAGGCGGGTCGATGGAGATCGGTTCCAGAGCGGGATCAGCCATGCCTCATTATGGACGAGCATTCGGTCGACCGCGCGCCACGAAACGCGATAGAGTATCGAGGATGTCTTCCGAAGCTCGCCTGCAACCAACGCCCGCCATCCTCAAGGATCCCTACGCCTATCACACTGAGGATGTAGCGGAACCGCCAACTGCGTTCCTGGAAATCATGAAGCGGATCGGGCCGGGAATGATCCTGGCGGCGTCGATTGTCGGGTCTGGAGAATTGATTGCCACGACGACGCTGGGCGCCGAGGTCGGCTACGTTGCGTTGTGGATTATCATTATCAGCTGTTTTCTCAAGCCGGCCATTCAGTCGGAAATGGGCCGGTTTACGATTGCAACCGGAAAAACCGGGCTTGCCTCGTTCAATATGGTGCCCGGACCGCGGTTCGGGGTGGGCTGGGTGGTGTGGCTGTGGGCCCTGATGGTGCTGGTGACGATGTTCCAGATCGGTGCGATGTTCGCCGGGGTGGCGCAGGTTTTGAACACTTTGATGCCCGCGGTGGCGGTCACGGCGTGGGTTTTGGTGCTCCTGGCAGGCACATTATGGCTGCTTTTAGGGGGTGGATATGAGCGAATTGAGCACTTAGCGACGCTAAAAGTGGGTCTTTTTACCATGCTTACGCTGCTTTGCGCGATGATGTTGACCAGTAAACCGCAGTATTTTTCCTGGGTACAATTAGCCGAAGGGTTCGGGTTCAAGCTTCCTGGGGGCGGGTTGACGACGGCGGTGGCAGTTTTCGGGATCACCGGCGTGGGGGCGGCGGAGTTGTTTATGTACCCCTACTGGTGTGTGGAAAAGGGTTACGCGCGCTATACCGGGCCGCTGGATTCGTCCCCAGACTGGCGGCGGAGGGCGCACGGGTGGATCAAAGTGATGAACGTCGACATTATCGCGTCGATGATCATTTACACGGTGGCGACGTTGGCGTTTTACCTTCTCGGAGCGGGCGTGCTGCACTCTCAGGGACTGCTTCCGAAGGGGAATGAGATGATCGCGGTGCTGTCCCGGATGTATACCGAGACGCTGGGCCCGTGGGCGCTGTGGCTGTTCTACGCCGGGGCGATCGCGACGCTTTATGGAACGATTTTTGCGGCAACGGCGGCCAATAGCCGCGTGTATGCCGACATGGTAAGCCTGCTGGGGGTTTACGACCGGGGAGACTATGCAACGCGAGTCCAGTGGCGGAAACGGTTCGTAGTGGCGCTCCTTTTGATTCCCGTGGGATTATATTTCCTTAAGGTCGATCCGAGCTTCATGGTGAAAATCGGCGGGGTGGCGCAGGCAATGATGCTGCCGATTATCGCAATCGGAGTCCTGTATTTGCGGCACAAGCACATGCCGAAAGAGGTGTATCCGAAGACATGGGTAACATTCAGTCTTTGGGTGGCCTCCCTTTTCACAATTTTTATGATGGGGTACTACACAATACTCCTTGTTCGGGGTTAGTATAAGGCTAGGAGTTTTCCAGGGGGATTTTTCCCCCAGGAGAATTGTAGTCCGAAATTTCGGTCGATCGATCCGCCCGCAGCGGAAGATAGCGACCAGCCGGTGAGCATCCTCCTCCGAGTGCTCACCGGCCTTCTAGTTTAGGGCGGGTGAGGGCATAAAGCCACTTCGGCGGCACGAACGGGGCGAAGCGGAGCGGCCAACCGAGGGAAATGGCGTGGCGGAGACGCTGGCACCAGAGGTGCTGCGTTTCCAGGCCGAATCGGAGTTTTCCGTAGTACTCTGCGGCGGGAAGTTTTTCGGCGGCGGCCTGGCCCGCAAGGGCTCCGGACCAGATGGCGATGGACATACCGGTACCGGTAAATGGATCGATAAACTGCAGGGCGTCGCCGGCAAGGAGTTCGGAGGCGGGGGGATCGGCTAGGCGGGACTGGTAGACCAGCGGGCCGGTGGAGAGCCAGTCGAGGGCGCGGGACATGGGCCGGAGGCGTTCGGCAAGGCCGGCGGCGGAGTCGACGAGGGAGTCATAGTCAAAGTGCATGCGTCGCAGGGCGGCTTCTGAGCCGAGGCCGCAGACGTTGGTATAGCCATTTTCGACCGGGTTGACGCCGACATAGAAGCCGTCGAAGAAGTAGAGTTCGACGGCGTCGGAAACGGGGCCGAGGAAATGGGATTTGAAGCCGAATAGGCGATCGGAGCCAGCGGAGGCGGCCTGGCGACCGTGAGCGACGATATCGACTTGGCCGGGGACACGTTCGACGACCCATTCGGCGCCGCGAGCTTCCGCTTCGTCACGGAGAAGGGCGTCGAGTTTGTACCGGCTGAGGCCATAGGCGGGCTCCGGGAAGCGGCTTTCGGCGGCACGGCCGTTAAAAATGAGGCGCATGCGGTTCATGCGGGCGGGGTTGGCCGCGAGGAACTGGTCCCAGAGGCCGAGGCTTTCCAGGACGGGGCCGATCTCCGGGGTGAGGAATTCGCCGCAGACCTTGTGCTTGGGAACCCGAGAGGGATCCCACATGCGGACGGGTACGCCGGCCCGGAGGGCGGCAATTGCCGCGGCGGAACCGGCCAATCCGGCTCCCGCAATACGGACGCGAGACATGGGGGGACGGCTAGTTTCCACCGGCTACGGCTGGGTCCTGGCGACGGGAAGTGAGCTGGCGAAGTCCGTCGGCAGGGATTTTGCTTTCCGGCATCTCGTGGAGTGCGATGCGGAAGGCCTTTTCGGCCATGCGGCGCTGTCCGGCGCGAAGAGCGGCCTGGCCCCAGGCTTCGGCGATGGGCCGGGGGTAGATGGGGGGCTCGTTGTAGCGAAGGGCACGTTCGGCCTGGGACGCCATTTCCAAGGTCTTCCAGCCGTGGCGGGTTTTGCCTTGCGCGAGGTAGATGAAGCCCTGAACGTCCTGAAGGGCGACGGCGAACTCACGGGGAGGAGCCACTTTCACCACCTTCTCAAAATCGAGTTGCACGGCGCGCATGGCGGCCAGTTCAGTGGTAGCGGCAGCAGGGTCCTTTTTGGCGGCGAAGGCGAGCGCGCGAGCCCAGTGGCGCCAGAACTTTTCGCGAGGGGTAGCGAGATCGGGCAGGAGGGAGCCAGTGAGAATCTCGTCCCATTTCTCTCCCCAGGCCAGGGAGCGGACCATGGCGAACGAGCCTTGCCGGAAGGCCGTGCGGTAGGCGTCGGGAGTGTTCTTCTCCTTGTCGGTTTCGGCGTAGCCGAGGAGTTCCTTGGCAGCGGCGAAGGCGGCATCGAACTGGCCATCGGCAGAAAGGGCGACGGCGAGAAAGTGAACGTTGTGGCCATGGTGGCCGTTGCCGTAGTCCTTGTCGGCCGTCATGTATTTGCGTTCCAGGGCGGCGGCGACGGTGAAGGCTTCCTGCGCCTCCTTCAGCTTGCCGGTTTGCGCATAGATATGACCGGGCATGTGGAGAGCGTGGGGGATGTTGGGGACCAGGGCCGCATACTGTTTGCAGCTGTCCCAGGCGTCCTTGGCGAAGTTGGACCCTTCCCAGCCGTGGATCACATAATGGTGGACACCGGGATGGGCCGGGAATTCGCGGGCCAGTTGGCGAAGGATTTCGACGGCCTCCATGGAACCCGGACGGGGGTCGCGGGATGGGGTGTTGAAGCCATCCATCAGGTGTAGAGCGAGATAGGTACGGGCTTCGGGGTCCTTCGGTGCGGCGGCAACAACACGGCGGAGGCCGGCGATGTAGGCGGCGTCCTGGTCGCCGACATCGGGGTCGCGGCGGGCCCAAATGGAATCGATGTAGAGTCTTTCGAGTTCGGTGGCTTTTCCGGGGACGGCGGCAAGTTGGCGGGCGCGACGGGCGGCGGCGAGGGCCCGCTTGGCGTTCGGGGTGGACGGAAGGGTGCCAGGGAGGTGTTTATCGCGGACGAGTTGGAAGTGCGGGCGATAGTCGCCGGCGGCGACCATAGCGACACCCCACCAGGGCATAGGCGCGGCGGGGTCGAGTTGCGCGGCTTGGAGGAAGCTGCGTTCGGCCTCGCGGGCCCAGAAAGAGTGCATTTGGGCCACACCCTGTTCGAAGAATTTCCGGGCTTGGGAACTGGTGGTGGTAATGGGGAACTCTATTTTCCCCTGGCCTTCCATTAGTTGCGCGGGAAGCGGCGGAGCGCCCTCACTGACAACGACGCAGTGGGAGGCCGTATCCGCAGCGGGTTGGGCGAGCAGGAGAGCGGGTACAAAGGCGAACAGAAGCAAAAGGCGCATGGAACCTCCAGAGGGACTTCGCTCTATGGTAATGCAGGTACGGGTTATCAAGGTGCTAGAGTAAAGAGAATCTATGCAGAAAACGAGCGAAATTGGCGAATTGCAAGCGATCGCCAGAAAAGTGCGCCGTCACATTGTGACGATGATCGGCACGGCGAAGTCGGGACATCCCGGCGGAAGTTTGTCCGCAGTGGAAACGCTGGTGACCTTGTATTTTGACGTCATGCGGCACGATCCGGCGAACCCGACGTGGGCAGAGCGGGACCGGTTCATCCTGTCGAAGGGCCACGCCGCCCCGGTGCTGTACGGAGTGTTTGTGGAGGCGGGCTACACGCCAGCCGGGCCGCTGGACACGTTGCGGAGGCTGGGTTCGATCTATCAGGGCCATCCCGACAAACGATTTATTCCGGCGCTCGAAGCCTCGACTGGCTCCCTGGGCGTGGGTTTGTCGCTGGGGCTGGGGATGGCGGAAGCGGCGCGGCTGGACAAATCGCCGACGCGAGTTTATGTTCTGCTGGGTGATGGGGAGATCCAGGAAGGCCAGATCTGGGAAGCGGCGATGTACGGTGCCTACCACAAGGTGGACAACATTGTAGCCATCGTCGACTACAACAAGATTCAATTGGACGGGTTCGTGAAGGACATCATGGAACTGGAGCCGCTGGCCGACAAGTGGCGCGGGTTCGGATGGAACGTGATTGAAGTGGACGGGCACGACATCGCGGCGCTGCAGACGGCGTTCGCTGACGCGGCGGCGACCAAGGGGAAACCGACGGTACTGCTTGCCCACACGATTAAGGGCAAAGGCGTTTCCTTTATGGAGAACAATCCGAAATTCCACGGCGTAGCGCCGACGAAAGAAGAAGTCGAGAAGGCTTTGCAGGAGATTGGCGCATGAGCGTGAGAGAGAAATTCGAATTGAAACTGGGCGCGGCGACGCGCGAAGCCTTCGGCAAGGCGATTGTCGATCTGGCCAAGGCAGACGACAAAGTGGTTGTCTGCGACGCGGATCTTTCCAAATCCACGTTCACCCATCTGTTCGCGAAAGAGTTTCCCGAGCGGTTCTTCTCCTGCGGTATTGCCGAAGCTAACATGGTTTCGATTGGCGCGGGGTTGGCGGCGAGCGGGAAGATCGCATTCGTGGCGAGCTTTTCGGCCTTCGTTTTGAACAAAGGGTTTGAGCAACTGCGGGTGAACGTGGCCTATCCGCAGGTCCCGCTGAAGGTGGTGGGTACGCACAGCGGTATCTCAATTGGCGAAGACGGGCCGTCGCAGATGTCGGTTGAAGATTTGAGCCTGGCATCATCGTTGGCCGGATTCACGGTGATCAGCCCGGCGGACGAAGTGGCGACGGCGGCGCTGGTGAAACTGGCGGCCTACCATGACGGTCCGGTGTTTCTGCGCGCGGGCCGGGTGAAGGTGCCGATCGTTTACGGGCCGGACCAGAAGTTCGAACTGGGCAAGGCGATCACGCTGCTGGAAGGGACGGACCTTACCTTTATTTCCACCGGATTGATGGTGGCAGAGTGCATTCGGGCCGCTGAGATTCTGGAAGCGGAGGGCATTTCGGCGGGTGTCATCGACATTCACACGATCAAGCCGATTGACCGGGAGGCGATTGCCAACGCGGCGAAGGCGACCGGCTGCCTGGTGGTGGCTGAGGAGCACTTTACCGATTGCGGTCTGGGCGTCAAGGTGGCACAGGTGGTTTGCGAGACCAATCCTTGCGTGATGGAGTTCCACGGAATGGGCAATTACTATGCCGAGAGCGGGACGCCGGAAGAGGTACTGGCCAAGTACAAGATGACGGGCAAAGATGTGGCGGAAACGGCGCGGAAAGCGCTGGCACGCAAACAGAAGTAGCCTGCCATGGACAGACCCGCGGCGATTGAGAAGCTGGCAGGGATGTTGCTGGAAAAAGAGAGCCGCGCCACGGAAGTGGCGCGGCTTTTGCATGATGAAGTGGGGCAGACGTTGAGCGCGGTGGGGTTCCACCTGCAGGCGATGGCGGGCAAGACAGAGGCGGCGG
Organism: uncultured Solibacteraceae bacterium; assembly: GCA_964430625.1. Taxonomy (GTDB): domain Bacteria; phylum Acidobacteriota; class Terriglobia; order Bryobacterales; family Bryobacteraceae. The sequence goes on along the minus strand of CAYSFR010000036.1, from coordinate 103,304 downwards.
CGGAGGTACAGGGCTATCTGGAACAGGTGATTCAGAGCGTCAGGAAAGCGCAGAATCAGCTGCTGTCGAACGTGGTGGAGCGCAGCGGGTTGCCGCTGGCATTGGAGCTCCTGGTGCGGCGAATGCGGGAAGAGAGCGGTTTCGAGGCGGCGTTGGAAGTGGAGTCGACACGGCGGTTCCCTGCCCCGGTGGGATTTGCCGTCTACCGGGTTGTGGAGTTGGCGCTGGACAATGTGCGGCGGCACGCCGGCGTAAACACCGCGCGGATACGGCTGACGGCTACCGAGGCTGGGCTGGCGGCGGAGATTCGGGATAGCGGGAAGGGCTTCGAGATGGCAAAGATCCGGCAGAATCCACCGGGGACGGGGCTGATCCTAATGGAAGCCTATGCCGAACGGGCATCCCTGCATTTGCGCATTGATTCTACCCGCAGACGGGGTACAATCATAGGGATCCAAACATTCCAGTGAGGGATTGTTCCTCCCGGTCCGCGTATGCCTTTTCAAGTTTTTCTTGTCGACGACCATAAGATTCTGCGCGACGGGATCAAGGCGATCCTGCGTGAAGAGCCGGATTTCGAGGTCGTCGGAGAGACTGACAATGGAACGGATGCGGTGCAATTCTGCAAGAAGCTGAATCCGGATGTCGTGGTGATGGACATCGGGCTGCAGGGATTGAATGGGGTGGAGGCGACGACAGAGATTCTGCGGCATTCGCCGGAGACAAAGATCATCATCCTGTCGATGTACGACGATGAGCATTCGGTGGTGAGCGCAATCCGGAGCGGTGCTAGGGCGTTTGTCTTGAAAAAGGCTTCCGACGGGGACCTGGTGGACGCGCTACGGACGGTGGCACGAGGTGGGTTCTACATGAGTCCGCAGGTGTCCGAGAAGCTGTTGGTGCGGATCCAACGCGGCGATATGGAAGCCAAGCCCGTACCGACGATGCTGGAAGGATTGTCGCCGCGAGAGTTACAGGTGTTGCGGCTGGTAGCCGAAGGCAAGACGAGCAAAGAGATCGCCGTGATGCTGGACCTGGGGCTACAAACGGTTCGCAGTTACCGGAAGACAATGATGAAGAAGCTGAGCGTGAACAATGTCGCCAGCCTGACGCAACTTGCTCTTTCGGCGGGAATCACGCGGTTCGGTACAGGCGCGGACGCCAACGGGGCTGGACTCTAGCCGAATGCAGACGCACTGGGGAGACCTGGACGTGCGGGATGCCCACGTTCACTTCTTCTCGCACCGATTTTTTCATCTGCTTACGGGCGGGCGGGATGTGAACGAAGTTGCGGCGCAACTCGACTGGGAAGCGCCGGCAATGGACCCGGATGTACTGGCCGAACGGTGGGTGGGGGAACTCGATCGGAACGGGGTCACTTCGGCGGCCATTATTGGCAGCATGCCTGGAGACGAAGATTCGGTGGCGAAGGCGGTGGCGCGGTATCCGGAGCGGCTACACGGGCAATTCCTGGTAAACCCGCTGGCACCGGACGCCGTGGAGCGGGTGCGCGGCGCGTTTGCAGGGGGATTGCGGACACTGTGCCTGTTTCCGGCTATGCACCGGTACAGCGTGGGTGACGAACGGTTGATGCCGCTGTGGGAGTTGGCTGCGGGACGGAATGTCTTCGTCCATTGCGGGGTGTTGAGCGTGGGCGTCCGAAAACGGCTGGGTCTACCCTCGCCATTCGATATGCGGTACTCCAACCCGATTAATCTGCACCACGTGGCGTTGAGCCATCCGGGGGTCCGGTTTGTGGTTCCGCACTTCGGCGCGGGTTATTTCCGGGAAGCGCTGATGCTGGCCGATCTGTGTCCCAACGTATACCTGGACACATCGAGTTCCAACAACTGGACGCGTTACATGGAGCAGCCGTTGGACCTGGAAACCGTATTCCGGCGGGCGCTGGAAGTCGCCGGGCCGCGGCGGTTGCTGTTCGGCACCGACTCTTCCTTTTTCCCGCGGGGTTGGGTGCGCGGTGTATTCACGGCACAGACGGAGGTACTTACGCGGATCGGACTGAACCGGGCCGACGCCGCGGCCATTTTGGGTGAAACGCTGCTTTCGTTGCAAAGCTGATAAGAATACTGGTGAATTCGCGCTCGTTGATATGAGATGCTCACCAAACCTTTTGCAATTATGGTCGCCGGTTGCGTGCTGGCCGCGGCTCCTGGAAAACTCATCGTAGAGGGCAAGACCTATGCCCTGCCTTTCGTCTACGCCCGGCAAACGCCGGACGACTTCGACCCCAAAAAGATGAAAACGGTGGTCGTCGCTGCCGACCGGGCATTGGCGCCGGAGGTGCGGACCGATGCGGATGCGGTGCGGTCGATGGTGTGGGACGGCAAGTTGAATGCTGTCGAGATTGAAATCGGCGATGGCGGGATTCACTGGTCGATTAAGGCGGCCGAGGTGAAGATGAGTATGTCCGGATCCCAATCCCCGGACCCCTATCACCTGACGGTGAGCGGCGGGCGGGTGAAGGGGATGGTGAAGATGGCGGAGCCGGGGAAGGTTGGGGATTCCGAGTACTATTTTGAGTTCCCGGTGGACGCGGCGATTGAGAAGAAGGTAGAAGCGCCAGCACCGACAGCGGCCGATAAGGTGGCGGCGCAATCGGCGGCTTCCACCAAGGCGTATCAGGCCTACCTGCTAGTGCTGATGAAGGGCGACAAGGCGGGACTGATGAAGGCTGTGGATCCGGCTAAAGCGGACAAGATCAACACACCGGAGTTTCCGGAGATGATCAAGTTCATCCAGAGCATGCAGCCGAAGAATATTCAAGTCCTGCGTGCGACAGAGAGCGGCGAGACGGCGGAACTCGCTGTGAGCGGCAACGGCGGAACCGACGTAGGGACTGTGCAAATGAAGAAGATCAACGGCTCCTGGATCGTGATGAAGGAGTCCTGGAAACAGAAACGCTAAGCGGTGCTGGCTTTGGGCCGGAAGACGGCCATGAAGACGATGGCGCAAATCACGGTGAGGACCAGTGGAACAAGGAAGATCTTGGTGTAGTCGTTCTTGAACGTTTCCGCAATGAATCCGGCAAACCAGCTACCCACGACCAGGCCGGCCCCGAGTAGGACGAAGGCGATGAGACCCTGCGCCGAGGCGCGAATCTCCGGGCCGGCCACCTGGTCCACATAGATGTAGGACGCGGTGAAGAAGCAGACGTAGCAGATGCCGTGCAGGGTGAGAGAGGCAAGGACGAGCCAGAGCGGTCCGCCGAGGGCGAAGACGGCATAACGAATGGGCCAGGCGAGAATACCGATAGCCATGGTGCCTCGAATGCCCCAGCGCTTGAGCATGGCGGGGAGGAAGATCATCGTCAGGATCTCAGCAGCTTGGGCGATGGCCATCCAAGCCGGCGCCTGGCCGTCGGGAAGGCCGATGGCATAGAGGAACGGACCGGTGAGGATGAAGTAAAACATCAACTCGGTGGCAACGACGAAGGCCAGGGCGAGGAAAACGGCGAACTCTTTGTTGCGGAGCAGGTGAAGGGCACCGAGAAAGGCCAGCGGACTGTCGTTCTTACGGGCCGGAGGAGTATGAGGGAGCGTAAGACAGAATAGGCCGAGCGCCAGCGAGAGAATGGCGGCGAGCCACATGCCATCGAAGCCGCCCAATCCGCCGAACAGGCCGGGAAGCCACTCGCGCAGGGCGACGCCGAGCAGCAAGCCGACCGCGATCCAGCCGATGGTGCCCCAGACGCGGACGAGACCAAACTCGCCTTCGGCCGCGGGCATGTGGTGAAAGCAGATGGAATTGGTGAGGGCCAGGGTGGGGCCAAATAGCAACGCCCAGAGGAGCATCCAGAACCAGACGCCATCGTAGTTGGAAGCGGAGGCCATGACGTAGAGCGGGACGGTTCCGGCGAGGTGCAGGAGGGCAAGGAGGCGATCGGTGGGCATAAACCGATCCGCAAGCTGGCCGGCGAAAAACGGTGCCACCATGCAGCCGATCGGAAGAAGCGCATAGATGGCGCCGATCTGGCTATCGGAGAAACGCAACGCCTTTCCCAGGTAGGCGGAGAAGTCCGGATACCAGGCGCCCCAAACCATATATTCGAGGAGCATCATGACGCTGAGGCGAAAACGAATCGAGGTGAACAAGTAAAGTAGCTTACCGCGAAACGGGGGATGGCGGTTAACGGCGAGCTTTCCGTTCGGCCGCCCAGCGGAGGGCAGAGCTTGGAGGCGAGACGATGGCGGGTTTGTGCGCCGCGTCGAGACGGGCGAGGTCGGCTTCCAACTGTTCAATGGAGGGGGTTCCGGTCGCGCGGCGCCCGGTGCGAAGGAGATCGAAGAGCTCGTCCCCGGGGACGGGGCGGCCAGTGAAATAGCCTTGGGCGTTGTCGCAATGCTCGTGGGAGAGGAAGCGATACTGCGCATCCTGTTCGACGCCTTCGGCGACGACGTTGACGTCAAGATCGTGAGCGAGGGAGATCAGACCACGGGCGACGGCGGCGGCACGGCGATCGGTGGCAACATCGGAGATGAACCCCCGATCCAGTTTCAGGGTGTGGAAGGGAAGCTTGTTGAGACTGGACAGAGAGACGTTTCCGGCACCGAAATCGTCCAGGGAGGTGCGGATGCCGGAATCGGACAGGGCCTTGAGCGTCGCCGGGGAGGCGTCGAGCCCACGCAGAAGAGTGGATTCTGTGAGTTCAAATTCGAGCCATGAGGGGTCGAGTTTCGTGTCGGCGAGGATGGCGCTGACGCGCTGGGAAAAATCGCGCTGCTGCAATTGGCTGGCGGAAACGTTGACGGCCATTCTCATCGGGGGAAGCCCGCTGCGCTGCCAGGAGGCATTCTGGGCGCAGGCGGTGCGAATTGCCCAGTCGCCAATGTCGTGGATCAGTCCGGACTTCTCGGCGAGCGGGAGAAAGTCGGCCGGATAGAGGATCTGTTCCGGAGACCGGCGCCAGCGAATCAGCGCCTCGGCGCCGACGATCTTGCCGGTGGTGAGTTGGATGAGCGGCTGGTAGTGGAGGAGTAATTGCCCGCGTTCAATGGCCGAGGAGAGATCCCCGCGGAGCGCGGAGTCATCCTTGGAGGTGTCCACCATTCCCGGATGGAACACCTGGACCTTATCGATTTTATTCCGCTTGGCCTCGTACATAGCCAAGTCCCCGTAGCGGAGGATGTCATCACACTCTTTGAACCCTTCGCTGCTCAGCGCAATTCCGATGCTCCCGCCGCTTTGGATGGTGCGGGCGCCGAGTTGGAACGGAGCGCAGAGCGCTTTTTGCATGCGGGTGGCAACCTGGACAGCTTCCTCCGCATCGCGCAGATTACGGAGGAGGACGACGAACTCGTCGCCGCCAAAGCGGGATACGACGTCGTCCGGGCGGGCGCAGTTCTTCAGGCGAGAAGCTACAGCGATGAGGAGTTCGTCACCGACCTGATGGCCCATGGTGTCGTTGATGAACTTGAACCGGTCAAGGTCCAGGAAAAGGACTGCAAACAGCGGAGCGGCGGATCCGCGGGAGAGCTTTTCTTCCACGGCAAGCTGCAGATGGCCCATCAGGAAGTTGCGATTTGGCAGACCAGTCAAGCCGTCGGTAAAAGCATCGGTGAGAAGCCGCTTTTCGGCTTCGATGAGGGGGGAGATATCGCTGTGGGAGCCGGCAAGAACGGCCGGTTCGCCGTACTCATCGCGGATTACCGTCCCCCGCGCGAGCACCCAAAGGTAGGATCCATCTTTCCGGCGAATCCGGTGTTCATTGCGGAACTGCGGGGCCTGGCCATGAAGATGTTCGGCCAATTCCGATCGCAGACGGGCGATATAGCCGGGGTGAACACGGCTCATCCACTCGTCCGGACGCGCTTTGAGTTCTTGCGGTTCAAATCCGAGAAGAGAGGCCCAGGCATTGGAAAAGTGGAAGACGTCGGTCTTCAGTTCCCAGTACCAGAGTCCGTCACTGGTGCCTTCGATGGCGCGTTCGAGATATTCCGGTCGAAATGCCTTTTCCCCGTGGCCGGCGGAAGAGGGGATCAACTCACAATGACTCACCTTACAAACCCGGTATTTCACATTGACGATGGCGAGAGCGGCGGTAACCAGAAGTACGAGCAACCAGTAAGAAAGCGTAGACGCCGAGAGTACCGGAAGCGAGATGGCGAGCCAACCGGCAATGGTGAACGCGATGACAACAGACTGCCAGCCGATGGAATAGAGTGAGGCACCGGTAGCGGCAAGGACCAGGAACGCAATCGCAACCGGGGAGGAAGGCCGGGCGGCAGGCAGCACATAATAACCATGGGCCAACGTGATTGCGCAGACGCTCACCGCCAACGGGTGCATGGCGGACAACGAGATCCGTTTGCGGCGAAGCTGGGTCCAGGCCAGGAAACAGAGCAGACCGGCAAAGTAGGCGGCGCCCCCATCGATTCTCGACAATGAGCCAGGGGAGAACAGAATATGGCCAGCCGCCAGAAAGAGGTACAACGAAGCCAACGCGGGGAGAATGGCACCTAAACGCGCGCCAACGGCCGCGCCCAGATCCTCCGGTACGGCAAACCAGGGAGACCTTGCGCCCTCGTGAAGGTGAGGGGAACTGGCTGTCATGAAGTTACATTAGACTATAACGAATGGCTCCATTACTATAGGTCGCGCGGTCCATTCCAGGGATTACCAGGGTACCGGGTATAACTCAGGCGAACTACTTAGTCCACCTATTTGGGCGACACGCCGCGAAAACGGTAAAGGGCTTCTTCTGTACGAAGATAGACATCCCCTGCGTCCAGGGCGGGGGTGGCGTACAAAGCTTCGCCAATGTTAGCAGTGGACAAAATGTCCCATTCGGCCCCGGCACGAAGGACTGCGATGTTACCATCTTCACTCGCCAGATAGAGTTTCCCGTCGGCGGCCACCGGGGAGGTGGAATAGCCACCAAGGGCGCCAGTGACGCGACCGGTTTTAAGGACAGCGCCGGTTTTCGCATCGAGAGAGGTAAGAATTCCCCCGTTTTTGACGAAGTAAACCACTCCCTGATAGACCAAAGGAGTGGGAATAACGCCGGTAAAGCTCTTCTCGTAGCGCCACAGCTCTCGCGGTGCCAGATTACCCTTCGAATCGAACTCCAGGCGGTAGGCGACCAGACAGTTGGGCCCCATCACTTCTTTCTGTTTGGCGTTCCATTCGGCTTCGGTAATGATCATGTCGCGATTCCCGACGAACCTCGCGATGCCGTAGAGGAACGGTTCGTCGAGATATTCGTCGCGGGACAACTGGCCGTCGTGATTTTTGTCGAGTTTTTCCAGACGTTGGGAGAACGGTGCAGGAGCGTCCGAGCCATATCCCTGGACGTAGAGGACGTCGTCGATGAGGACCGGACTGCCAACAACGGTGGTGGGGAGTCCACGGAGGGAGGCGACGCGCTTGCCGCCGTCCGGGGTGTAGGCGCCCAATTGTCCGCGGCTGGCGGTGAGCAGGAGTGGTTTGCGGCCGGCAGCGGCGTAGTAGAGCGGAGTCCCCCAGCCCTCCCCTTCTTCGCGATCGGTGCGCCAGCGGAGTTCGCCATTGCGGCGGTCGATGCTGGCGACATAGGACCCTTCGACCTGATCGGCGAGGAGGACGACGCCGGAGCCAGCGAGAATGGGAGCAGCGCCGAGACCCATGGTGGTGACGAAGGGGCCGAGTGGCGTTTTCCAGCGGAGATTGCCCGCCGGGTCGTAGGAGACGAAACCGAAGTCTTTGAAGAAAGAGTAGACGTTCTCGCCGTCGGTGACCGGAGTGATTGCAGCGGGGTGATTGAGGCGGTTGGCGAGGATTTTGTGCGTCTGATCGACGGCGCGTTCCCATAGTAGCTTGCCGGTCTGTCGGTCGAAGCACTGGGTATAGAGTTTCCCGTCTCCAGCGCCGGTGAGGAAGACATGGCGGCGGGTGAGGATGGGGGAGGACTTACCGGGCCGGACCGGAGTGCGCCAGGCGAGGTTCGATTCCTTGTTCAGGGAAGCGGGATAGCCGGAGCCGGCGCCAATCCCGGCGGCATTGGGGCCACGGAATCGGCTCCAATCTTCCCCGGAGGAGAGCGCGGCGGCGGCCAGGATCCAGGTGACAAGGCGGTAGACTCGCATTGGAATGCGAGTCTATCACGGCCGAAGAGCGGATTTGTCTAGTAGGCCAGCAGATTCAGGCTGGTAGCGACGAGATCATCGACCTGCGGGAGGATGTGGTCCTCGAGCACGGGGCTATAGGCGACCCAGGTGTCTTTGGCGGCAACCCGTTTGACGGGGGCGTCGAGGCACTCGAATAGTTCGTCGGCAATACGGGCAGCAACCTCGGCGCCATAGCCCCAACTGAGGACATCTTCATGGGCGACGATGACGCGACTGGTTTTGCGGACCGAGGTGGCGATGCCTTCCCAATCGTACGGGGAAAGGCTGCGGAGATCGATGACCTCGACAGTGCGGCCGGCACAGCGGGATTCAATCTGCTGGGCGGCGATGAGCGACTTTTGCACCAGTGCTCCATAGGTGACGATGGTAAGGTGGTCGCCACGTTTGGCGATGCGGGCTTTGCCGAAGGGGACGGTGAAATCGGGACCAGGATAGGGCGAACGGTTATAAGGTTCGCGGTAGAGCTTTTTGTGTTCCAGGAAAAGAACCGGATCGTCGCAGCGGATGGCAGTACGGAGAAGGCCGACGGCATCGAGGGCGTTGGATGGGAAGACGACACGAAGACCGGGGATGTGGGTGAACTCCACTTCGCCGCACTGGCTGTGATATATGGAACCGCCGGTGAGGTAACCGCCGATAGGGACGCGGAGGACGGCCGGGCAGGAAAACCCGTTGTTGGAGCGCCAGCGAATGTTGGCCATCTCATCGCGGATCTGCATCATCGCTGGCCAGATGTAATCGAAGAACTGGATTTCGGCGACCGGTTTCATGCCGCGGGTGGACATGCCGATGGCGCGGCCGGCGATGCAGGCTTCGGCGATGGGAGTATTGAAACAGCGTTTGCTTCCGAACTGGCGCTGGAGGCCGAGGGTGGCTTTGAAGACGCCGCCTTTGCCTTTGACCTCGGCGAGGTTTTCCGAACGGGAACAGTCCGCAACATCTTCGCCGAAGACGATGACGCGGGGATCGCGGGCCATTTCCTCGGCCAGGGTCGTATTGATGGAATCGACCATGGTGCGCGAATCGCCGGAGAAGACGGGTTCGGCGAGGAAGCGGTGGGAGGTGGGATCGACGGCGGGCGAATAGAGGAAGCGCATGGCCGTGCCGAGGTCGGGTGGCGGGGCCTGGAGGGCATAGTCGGTGACGGCCTCCAGTTCCCGGTCGATTTCGGCATACAAGGCGGCGATTTCGCCGTCCTCCATGATCCCGTTGTTTTTGAGCCAGGCGGGGTAGAGGAGGAGGGGGTCACGAAGCGCCTCTTCGGCCCGTTCGGCTTCCGTTTTGTAGTTGCGTTCGTCGTCGGAGAGGGAGTGCGAGTAAGGGCGAATGCAGTGGGCGTGGACGAGGGCCGGGCCGATGCCGGCGCGGCAGTGGGCGGCCGCCTCCTCCATTGCTTTCCAGGAGGCAACGAAGTCGGACCCGTTCACTTCTAGCCGGAGCAGGCTGGGGAAACCGGAGAGGAGGCGAGAGATATTACCGCCGGGGGTCTGGTACTCCACGGGGACGGAGATGGCAAAGCCGTTGTCTTCAATGAGGAAGATGACGGGAAGCTTCTCGAGGCAGGCGGCATTGATGGCCTCCCAGAATTCGCCTTCGCTGGTGGCGCCGTCACCGGATGTTACGAGCGTGACCTCATCCGATTCGGGGTAGAGCAGGCGGCCGGCGTGGGCGCAGCCGATGGCCTGGACGTATTGAGAGCCGGTGGGGGAAGATCCGGTAACGACGTGCAGTTCGCGGCTGGACCAATGGGAGGGCATCTGGCGTCCTCCGGACTGGGTATCCTCGGCGGCGCCAACGGCCTGGAGCATCATCATCTGCGGGGTGATGCCGCAGGCGAGGGCGAGGGCGCGGTCGCGGTAGTACGGATAGAACCAGTCGTAACCGGGACGGAGGAAGAGGCCGGCGGCGGTCTGGATGGCTTCATGGCCGGCGCCGGAGACTTGAAAGAAGATCCGGTTCTGCCGTTTCAGGAGGACTTCCCGGTCATCGATGCGCCGTGAGGTTTGCATCACGCGCAAGGCGTGAACCAGCGTGGCGCGGTCGAGCTGCTTCGACGCGGTGAGGCTAAGGCCAGACGCGTCGGCGGCGGCGGTCCGAGTAAGCATAAGAGAATTATCGCAGACGGCGAAGACGGGAGGAACGGGGTCCGGCCGTCAGTTGGAAAGTGTTTGGATCATGGACTCGAGGCTCGCGCGGTTGACCGGGTCGGGCGCTTGGGCCAGAGCCTTCCGGGCATGTTCGAGAGCCTTGCCCTTGTCGCCATTGGCGGAATAGCCGCGGGCGAGGCCGACGTGGGTGGGCCACTGTTCCCCGAAACGTTTGGCGTTCAAAAGAAAGACTTCGAGCGCTTCTTTCGGCTGCTTTGCATTCAGCAGTTGGCGGCCGTACTGGTGGATTTGTGTGGGGGTAGCGGTGGGATGGCTGATGGCCGAGCGCATCAGGGCCGCGGCCTCGGCGGACCGGCCGAGTTTGTCGAGGACCTGCGCCTTGTTGCTCAGCGTCTGGAAGTTTTCCTGGCCGACGAAGGCCCCCTTCAAGGCGTAGTCGGCCCATTCGAGCGCCTCTTCCAGGTTCGTATCCTCCTGGACGCACCATTGCGAGGCGGTGACCCAGGCCTGCCAAGTGAAACCAGTGGAGTTGTGGAGCAGTTGGCGCATCTCGCTGAGATAGATAGCGTTGGCGTTGGGGACGGAGATGGTCCAGCCGACAGCGAGATCCTCCCATTGCATTTCGGCCACCGCCTCGGCGGGCTTTCGGACGGGAAAGTCGTAGGCGAGCCATTCGCGATAAGCGTTCTTGCGCGGTTTGGCGGTGACGCGCAGGGCGTCCTGCTTTTCGTCGTAGAAGAAGCTGCCCCACTCTCCGGCGGTTTTGGAGAAAATGAGGGTCCATTCTTCCGGGCCGGCAATCAGGTGGAGGCCGTAGCGGCCGGCCGGGAGCGGCTTGCCGTTGATAAGCACGTCGTGGGTGACACTGAAGACCGTGTTTTCATTGGCGCCGGCGCGCCAGGGGGCAGGTTTACGGTTGCCAAAACCGAGATCGGTGAGCCCGTAGGGAACGAGTTTGCCCCAGATCTTGCCTCGCCGGTCGACGTTGTTGGGATCGCCCGGAGTGGACGGTCCATGGACGGCGGGGCTGGAGTAAGAGATGGTGACGGTGACGGGCCCGATGCCCTGGGACACCGAGCTGCGCTGGTTATTGCCGCTTGGGGGAAGGCCGAGGCCAGCCAGTTGGGCCGTGAGTGTGGTACTGACGAGAGCAAAGGACAGGACGCGCAACATGGCTGCCATTGAATCACGCGGGTTGCGCCGGCGCTGGACCCGCGGGACGAACGGCGTCAATACCGGGGTGAGCGGCGGCGTGGGAGGGATGTTATTCTATTCGTTTGCCGACCATTGTTTCCATCCGCTAGTTGACTGCCCCCGGTAAGCGGGCGGCGCCCTGGAAGTTCCGCCATGGGCGCGACGTCCTTGGAGTGTGTTCGCGGAAGGAAAGGTTTTGAAATCCATGTCCCTTCAGGAATGGGGATGGAGCTCTGCGTGGACAGAGCGATTTAAGGAATTCGCCGGCAACGGCTTGGTCCCGGCCCGCGTGGTGGCGGTGCACCGTGGCATTTACGAACTGGAGACCGAAGCGGGCCGGGCATCGGGCGAACTCTCGGGCCGTTCGGAGTACGGGGCTTCGTCGCCTTTGGACTTACCGGCGGCCGGGGACTGGGTGGCGGTGACGCCGACGGATCCGGCGTTGCTGGTTTCCGTTGTACCGCGCCAGGCGCTGTTGACCCGGGCAGGAGACGACGGCAGCCGGCAACCGTTAGCGGCGAACATCGATGTGGTGTTCATCGTTTGCGGGCTGGATGGAGACTGGAATCCGAACCGTGTCGACCGGTATCTGGTTCTAGTGCGAGAGGCGGGTGCCGCGCCGGTGGTCGTGCTCAACAAAGCGGACCTGCACGCCGAACCAGAGCAGGCGTTGGCGGAGGTAGCTGAACGGGCGCCAGCGGTGATACTAAGCGCGAGGCACGACGATGTGGCGGGCGTGCTTGGCCGATTTGTGAGGGTCGGGCAGACGGCGGCGCTGGTGGGATCAAGCGGTACGGGGAAGTCGACGATCGTCAACGCGCTCACCCGGGAGGGGGCGCAGGCGACGCGAAGCGTTCGAGAGAGCGACTCGCGCGGCAGACACACCACAACGGCCCGGACGCTATTCCGGTTGCCTCTGGGCTGGCTGTTGCTCGATATGCCGGGGGTCCGGTCCGTAGGTGTCACGGGGGCGCAGGAGGCGGTGGGCGACGCATTTGGCGATGTAGCGGCGCTGGCTGCCGGCTGCCGGTTTGCCGACTGCAGTCACGGCGGTGAACCGGGCTGCGCGGTGGCTGGCCGGATTGCCCCGGAGCGGCTGGCGCATTATCGCCAACTGCTCCGGGAAGCGGCCTATCAGCATCGCAGGGAAGACGCCGCCGCTGCGCGCGCAGAGAAAGAGAGGTGGAAGCGGATTCACGCGGAAATGCGGCGCCGACCGGACAAGCGCGGTTAGCAGGCGACTAAGGCTCCGCCCTTGGCGCGAGATTCGTTCATGCAGAGCGCGATGTGGACGCTCCGGGCCGAGTCCCGCGGCATACAGAGTTCGGGCTGTTTGCCGGCATTGACACAGTCGGCGAAGTACTGGATTTCGGCGGCATAGCCATCGGCGTCGTCCAGGGCCAACGCGGCCGACTCGCCGCCGGCGTTGTAAAGCGTCGGCGGGCGATTGTCGGTGGAATAGTCGATGGTCCCGCCGTCGGCGGAAACGGTGTATTCCATCGAGAACGGGTAGGACTTCGGATGGTGCCAGCCGCCGCTGATGGTAACCGACGGGATGTGGTCGTAGTGGAGTTGGGCGGTGAGGAGGTCGATGCCCGCGCCGAGGTCTTCGTAACCGGTGGCGGAGACGGCTCGAGGCATGCCGAAGAGGTGATTGGCGATGTCGACATCGTGGATGAGCAGGTCAAAAACGCCACCGCCGCTCTTGTCGGCTTGTTTGAGCCACTGGCTCCAGGCGGGCGCGGCGCAGCGGCGGCGGAAGAGCGCGGAGCGGACCGGGCCGAGCGTACCTGCATCGAGGGCGCGTTTCAAGGCGGTATAGGCGGGGAAGAAGCGAAGGACTTGCGCGGCCATCAGAATGCGGCCGGTCTTCTCCGCTTCGGCGATCATTTCGTCGCACTCGTCGCGGTTGAGGCCCATCGGCTTTTCTACCAGCACATGCTTACCGGCCCGCAACGCGGCGAGCGTGAGCGGCTTGTGGAGGTTAGTCGGCAGGCAGATGTCGACGGCGTCCACGTTGGGATCGTTGAAGACGCCTTCGGCGTCGGCATACTGGGCGACGTTCGAAAAATCGAACTTTTCACCAGGGCCGCCAAGGTTGCCCTGGATGCTGCTCATATCGCCGGAACGCTTTACCGGATCGCTTTCGGCGACGGCGGTCAAAGTCGCTCCTTTCGCTGTCTGCAGGCCCTTGAGATGGGTACTGCCCATGAATCCCAAACCGATGATCGCAATGCGCATGAATCCTATTATGGATCGACCGTGAATTCGATGTCCCCATCGCACGAAGGATTGCGCACAAACGGCTGGAGGTTATCGAACGAGATGAGACAGATGTCGATTGGGCTGGGCTTTCTGGCGGCATTGGCCGTCATGGGACAACCGCCGGCGGTTCCGCGGACCCCGGGGCAGGCTATGCCGGGGATGCAGAAGAGGGTGCAGGAACTTTCGGTCCAGGAATGGGAACCGGAGCCGCAGATGGAGCTTATGAAGGCCGGTCCGCCACCATGCGCCGGTAAGCCGGATCTGCGAACGGTGGGGCTAAGTTTATCGAGTCCCTTGGTGGTGGGTGAGAACGTGAATAGCGTAACGGTACGGGTTCAAAACTTCGGTACCGCACCGGCGACGAATTTCTTCGTAAAGTCGGAGTTGTGCCCGGCGACTGGACCATGCAGCGGCGGCCGCTTTCCTTACCCACTGGGAACCGGGTCTTTGAACGGGACGCTGGCGCCCGGCGCACAGGCGGTAGTCCCGCTGAATGGACTGGTTCCCTACCTACAGATTCCGGCCGGGAAGTACAAGATTCGCATTCTGGCCGACGCGACCAACCTGGTAAAGGAGTGCAATGAGGCGAACAACACCAGGACGACGGTTCCCCTCCCGTTTGGAGCCCATTGCAGCCAAGTGGACCTGATCAGCACGGGTGTCGGGGCGGTACCGGTCGTACCGGCTGCGACTTCCGGCCAGGGCGTGAAGGTGAGTCTGACAGTGTTCAACCAAGGGAACGCCTACCCTGGTAATCCGCCGGCCAAGGCGCAGGTTCTCTTGGTGAACAACTCCAATCTGGGTCAGCAGTTTGCAGTCTGGAACGGTGCACTCAATCCGCTGACGACCGGACAGATGCAACACTTCATCCAGTTTCCGGTCACGATCCCCAGCGGGATGCCCAGCGGGATGTATCGGTGGCGCACCGTCCTCGATTCGACGAATGCCATCGTCGAGTGCAACGAGGGAAACAACATTCTCGACCAGCCACAGCTGATAAAGATCAATTAGGCGAGCTTCTTCAGTTTGAAGACTTGCCGTTGGCCGGGACCGGGGCGCGTCTGCGCCCCACCCGCATTTCCAGCATTGGTGACGCTTTCCCGTTCCCGCGTCAGCTCCACTTCCCCGCCCTTCAGGCTCCCGGTGAATCGCAGGCGGGAGTCATTGATCTGATTGCCGGCCTGTTCGGTGGCCAGGACGACAAAAGTGACCAGATCGCCGGAGACGATGCCTTCGACGATTGGGCTGCTTCGGTAATCGCCATAAAGTTTGCCTGTCAACTTCGTACCGGACTGGGTGAATTGGAACGCGATGTCGACGGACTCACCGTTGCGCGTAGGAATCTGGCCAACCCAGATGCCGGTGAGATCGGCCGCAAGGAGGGCAGAACCGCAGAGAAGGCCGAGTAACAACGCGCGCATCAGGCCTCCTTCAACAAGCCGGCCAGGTGCCCCGTGCTATCGGCGAAGCGTTCAACGGGAGCGCCGAAGGCTTCGAGCATGGAAACATACAGATTGGCGAGGGGCGCGTCCTCGGCATAGACTAGGTGCTGGCCGGAATCGATCCGCCCGCCGCCTCGTCCGCCGAGGAGAATGGGGAGTTTGTGCGGATTGTGGCTGTTTCCATCGCTCAGGGCAGAGGCGAAGAGCACCATGGAGTTATCGAGCACGGTGGAATCGCCTTCCTTCATTTCGCTCAGGCGGCGAAGGAGGTAGGCGTATTGCTCCACATGCCATTTGTTGATCAATTGATACTGACGGAGTTTATCGGGGTCCTTCTGGTGGTGGGAAACATCGTGATGTCCGGCGCTTACGCCTTCCAGAAACCGGAAGCTGACGTTGCTCACGGCATTGCCGAACATAAAGGTGCAGACGCGGGTCGTGTCGGTTTGGAATGCGGTGGCCATCATGTCCATCATCAGCCGGACATGCTCGGCGTGATCGGCGGGACGTTCGGGAGGAGTGGCCTTCGGATCCATGGTCGCGCGGGCCGCCCAGGTGCGCTGGGTGCCGGCGGAAGCACGCTGCACGCGCTGTTCGAGCGAGCGCATCAGCGACAGGTACTCGTCGATGCGGATGCGGTCCGCGGCGCTCACCTGGCCACGTAGTTTATTCGCATCGCCAAGAACCCGATCCAGCAGCAGGGTGTCCATTTTTGCCGAATTGCTGGTTTGGCCGGAGGCGGCACGGAATAACCGTTCATACACCGAACGGGGATTGATCTCACGGGCCAGCGGAGTAGTGGCGTTGCTCCAGGCGATATGGGAACCGTAAACACGGGTATAGCCGACAACCGCATCCACACCAATGGCGACGGGCGTCACGCCGAGTTCAAGCGAGGGGAGCGGGGTCTGGGCGCCGGTGCGCTGCGCCGCCACCTGGTCCACCGAAACGCCGTTGCCGATGTCGGCACCGGGCGTCTTCTTGATCGTGGTACAGGTGAGGATCGCTGCTTCCTTGACATAGTGCCCGTCACCGCCTTTGGAGTTCGCGTTCCAAAGATTGCTCATCACGGTGATGCGGTCCTTCAACGGCCGCAACGGTTCCAAAGTGGGAGAGAGTTCGAAATCCCGGCCCTTGCCTTTGGGCACCCATGCGTCGACGTTCACTCCGTTCGGCATGTACAGCGCGGCGAGCCGGACGGGCGGCTTAGCCGACGGAGTGGACGCCATTGCTTCCAACCACGGCAGGCCGAGGCCGGCCCCGGCGCCCCGTAACAGGGTTCGGCGAGAGAGGGAGAATTTCATCGCTTAACTGGCTCCTTGTTCACGGGCGTTCCCGCCTGGTAGCGGAAGGGCACGCTCAACACCACTTCTTCAAGTAATGTTCGCGCACTATAGTTATTCTGCTTCACTTTGGCAACGATTGCATCTACGGCACAGGAGTCTTGCAGCGTCAATCCACGGCCGAGGGCGTATCCGAGCATTTTGTTCGTCAGGTGCCGCACAAAGAGATCTTTGCGGTCCAACAACACCTTTCGCAGTCCGGCGGGGCCATCGAACTTCGTTCCGTCGATCAATTCCGCCGAAACGTCCAGTTTCTTGCCGCCTTCGGAGTCCCGCCACTTGCCGGTGACGTCATAATTCTCCAGCGCAAACCCGTACGGATCGATGCGGCTATGGCAACTGGCGCAAACTTCGTTGGTGCGGTGCTGCGCCAGGCGGTCCCGGACGGTTAGCGGCGCAACGCCGGGCTTCCCCTCTTCCAGCGGCGGTACGTTGGCCGGAGGCGTGGGAGGCGGCGTTCCGAGAATGGCCTCCAGGATCCACGCGCCGCGAAGGACGGGGCTGGTGCGATAGGGGTAGGACGACACAGTGAGCACGGCCGGCATGCCGAGCAAACCGCCGCGATTCGTGTTCTCCGGCAAGGGAACCCAGTGCGGCTGCGACGTCTGATTGGCGTTCAGAGCCAGCTTCAGACCGAAGTGGCGTTCCAGTTTCCGGGTGCCAATGGTGTGCTTCGAATCGAGAAAGTTATCGAGCGGCAGGTCCCGCAGGAAGATCTCGCGGAAGAACATGATGGGCTGGTAACGAATGTCGGAGCGGAGATCTTCGTCGGTGGTGAGATCGGGGAAGAGCTTCGCATCCGGTGCTTTATCGCCGCTTAGCTCCCGGGTATGCAGCCACTGTTCGACGAAACTTTGAGCAAACCCCATGGAACGGTCGTTGCGCAGCATGATGCGAACCATTTGCTTCAAAACTTCCGGGTCGCGCAATTTCCCCTGAGCGGCAAGATCGAAAAGGAGTTCATCGGGCATACTGCCCCACAGGAAATAGGAGAGGCGGCTGGCGAGGGAGTAGTCGTCGAGCGGACGGGTGGAGGGACCGGGATTCGGGGCCTCCGAGCGGAACAGGAAATACGGGGAAACCAAGGCGCCGCGTAGGGCAAACAGCACCGACCCGTCAAAGGTCTCGCCCTGTTTCTGGGCGGCGCGGAACAATTCGACGTAGGGCTCTTCCTCACCAGCAACAAGCGGACGGCGGAAGGCACGTGGGAGGAACGATTTCAGGATGGTGCGCACGGCTTGTTCTGGAGTGACGCCGGGTCCGGGCTTCGCAACGAAGATCCGGACGCGCGATTTGTACTCCTTGGCCGCAAAATCCATGGCAAATTTAGCCGTTTCCAGGTACTTTTCGGAGTGTAATGGCGACAAAAACAGTGTTTCCGCGGCATTGTCGAAGCCTTCGCCCCCCGCGCCATCGGCCGGAAGGGAGCGGGCTATGTCCATATGCATATCGAGCAGGTCGCGAACGGTGGCCGCATATTCATCCCGATTGAGGCGGCGGATCAACGCCCGCCCGGGCTGAATTCCCGCAGCGCAGGCCTGGGCGCGAACGGCGCCGTGGACCCACGATTCAAACTTCTCTCTCTCTTCGATCGGCGGAGCAGGCGCGCCCTTCGGCGGCATTTCGCCATTCTTCACGCGGTTGGTCAAAGAGAGCCACTTCGCCGAATCCGTGCCGAGGCTGGCCTCGGTGCCGACGCGGCTGAGCCGGAACCCTCCGGCCGGAGCGGCATCCTGGTGGCACTTTTCGCAGTACTGTTTCAGGAACCGCTGGGAGTCCCCGAAGGACTGGCCGAAGGCTGCCACCACCATAAAGGCAAGGAGTGTGAAACGAATGCCCATCTCGCGTATCTTATCGCGAAGGGATCGGCTCATAGACAACGAATGCGAATTCATTGGAATCCGGAGACCAGGAGTTGACATTGATGGTGCCCTGACCGCCGAAAAACGTAAGGAGCACCTCCGGCTTCGCCTTTCGAATCTTCTTTCCCGGCGCCGGCAGCAGGCGCAGCGCCATGCCTGGCATCTTGCCGTTATGCCCTTCCGTGCCTTTCGGGAACGACAGGAATACCATTCGCTTCCCGTCCGGGGAGATGTGGGGGAACCAGTCCTCCCACTCGTCATCCGTGATTCGCTGTGCGGCCCCGTCGCCCGGGCCGGCGCCCTTCGGCGGGATCCGCCACAGATCCCATGCGCCGGAGCGGTTCGAGTTGAAGTAGATCCATTTTCCGTCTGGCGAGTATTCCGGGCCGTCATCGTAAGCCCCTTTCCCGGTCAGACGCTCCTCGGCGCCGCCCGTGGCAGGAACGCGGAACAACTCGTATTTCCCGCCGCGCTGACCGACGAAGGCAAGCCAATTGCCGTCCGGCGACCAGCCGTGGAAGTAACTTGGGGCGGTGGGGGTCAGCAGCTTGACGTTCTTTCCGTCCGCATCGGCGACGAAGACCTGAGACTGCCGGGAATCGGGACTGGATGCGGAAAATGCCAGTCGCTTGCCGTCCGGCGAAAGGTCATGATCGTTATTGCAGCGGTATCCCCCACCCTCCAGTTCGATCTTTCGCAGCGGACCTCCCGCCACGGGCAGCCAATACAGATCGCCGCCGGTGTTGACCAGGAGCGACTTTCCATCCCGCGACCAGTTGGGAGCTTCGGTGACGCCGTCTGCCTCGTGAACCGTCCGCGTCGCGCGCGTCCGGAAATCGTAGATGGTGATCTTGCTTCGGTACCGTTGCGGCTGTTCGATACGGACATTGGAAAACACGGCGGTTTCCAAGACGTTCGCATCGTGGGAACAGATCCCCAGGCCAGCGTAGATGGGTCCGGAGAACGGGATGGTCTGCGGGCCGGTCCAGGTGAGTGTGTCGCCGGGCTTCCCCGCCCCAACGCGAATGGAGTTTCCGCGCCGTTCAATCTGGATTCTTACGGGACCCTTTACCGGCGACCGATGTTCCTTGGTCGGTCCTTCCGCGGTCTCCCTATATTGAAGCGACGTCAATCCGTCGCCATGCAGCGCGATGTCGGCATAGACCGAGCCGGGTGTCAGGTCCTGGCGCAATAGCAACATGGCTTTGCGGTGTGCGTTCCCCCCGGGGCCGGCGAACTCGACGTCGGCGGTGATGGTGACATCGCCAATGATACGTTTCCAGGCGAAGAAGAACGCGTCGGCATTCCCCCATACGTTGGCACCGCCTCCGGTCAACCGCAGCGGCGGCCCGGTCTCGAGCGCTCCCGGCTTGGGCGTGACGCCAATATCCCTGCTGCCGTCAAACACGAGCGGCTGCGCGCACACCACGGCGGCACAGACCAGACCCAATACATATCGCATGTCGACTCCTCTAAGCCGGGTTATGACAGAAATTGCACTCGTTGGAGGCCTTGTGCTCGTCGTGGCAGTTCATGCACGAGTTCATATCAATCGGCTTTTCCTTCACCAGAACTTCGCGGGAACCCACATCGCCGTGGCACTTCGCGCAAGTCACTTCTTTGGTATGCACCTTGTGGGAAAACCAAACATACTCGGGAAGTTTGTATACCCGAACCCAGGGAACCGGCTCTTTTTTCTTCGCGTATTCGGTCAGGCGTTGAATGGCCGCAGACTCCTTCTTTACGGACTCATGGCACTGCATACAGTTTGATTCGGCGGGGAAGGTGGCGGCTTCCCCCTTGCCCGGCATGGTATGGCACCCTTTGCATTCCAGACCCATGGCGACGTGCTTCTTATGACTGTAAGCGATCGGCTGATCGGCCGCCGCCAGAACGAACAGACTAAGGAAGAGCAAACGCAACGTAGGCATCTCCTGATTTTGTTGTCATTCGGCCCCCGCCGCCACAGCCGATCACAACATACTGCTTCCCGTTCACCATGTAAACGGCCGGGGTGGCATAGCCTCCGGCGGGAAGCTTGGTTTCAAATAGGATCTCGCCCGTTTTGGCGTCATAGGCGCGGAACATCTCGTCTCGAGTGGCGCCGATGAACAACAAACCACTGGCCGTCACCACCGGTCCGCCCATGTTCTCGGTGCCGACGTCGCGGGTGGTGGCGCTGTTCTTGCCAAAAACTTTTTGCCAGGCAAAGTCACCCTTGTTCAGGTTGATGGCGGTCAACAAACCGAATGGCGGTTTGGCTCCGGAGTTCCCGTCGCTGTCACGAATCTTTGTATAGCCCTTGAGCGCGAACGGATAAACGGCCCCGGCCGGCGCATCGATCAACTGATGTACGGAGGCCAGAGTCTGTGAATTGACGAAGAGCGTTCCGGAGGGATCCGCCGCCGCGCCGCCCCAGAGTCCACCTCCCAGCGTTCCGGGCAACACGACTGTCCCCTGCCGGCTGGGTGGCACATAGAGCCCCCCATTCTTGAGGTCGGCCACCTGCTTCCGGATCTCCGCTTCCACGGTCGGGGAAAGGTCGCTCGGCTCGAACTTCTGCGAAGAAAACGGTGGCGGCTTCAGCGGAACCGGTTGCGTCTTGGAGGCGACTTCGCCGGGCATGTCCGACGGCGGGAATGGGCGCTCTTCCACCGGCAACAGTGGCTTGCCCGTATCCCGATCGAGCACGAAGACAAAGCCTTGCTTGGTGATCTGAGCGATGGCATCCTTGCCATTCCAGCGCACCAGGTTCGGATTCACCGGCAGATCGAGGTCCCAAATGTCGTGGTGCAACGTCTGATAGTGCCAGATCCGCTTTCCGGTAGCGGCGTCGAGGGCGACGATCGAATTGCCGTATAGGTTGTCACCGATGCGATCTCCGCCGTAGAAGTCAAAAGCGGGAGACCCAAGGCTGGCGTAGACAACACCCCGCTTTTCATCCAGGCTCATTCCGCCCCAGTTATTGGCTCCACCAATGGTCTTCCATGCGTCCTTCGGCCAGGTCTCGTAGCCTGGCTCCCCCGGGTGTGGGATGGTGTGAAAGATCCAGCGGCGTTTCCCGGTGCGGACGTCGTAGGCGCGAATGTGTCCCGGCGCTGCCATGCGCGGACCTTCGCCGACGCTGGAGCCCATGATCACCAGATCTTTGAAGATCACGCCGGGCGTGGTGGCTCCATTGAAGGCACCCGGCGGATCCCGATCCAATTCCTTCGTCATGTCGATCCGCCCACCGGTACCAAAGCCCGGAATCGGCTTACCGGTCTTGGCGTCGAGAGCAAACAGGAAAGTCCCGGCCGAGTACAAGACCCTTTTGTCCCCGCCCTCTTCCCAATACATCACCCCGCGGTTCACCCCGCGGGTCCGCACGCCATCCGGATCAAAGCGCCACAACTCTTTGCCGGTTGCCGCGTCGAGCGCAACGGCCATCAATGTAGGCGTTGTGGCGTACATCACACCACCGATGACGATCGGCGTGCACTGGATCATCGTTCGCCCGCGAGCGTCGGCGTCACCGGAGTGAAACTCCCAGGCGACCTTCAGTTGTTTCACGTTCTGCTTGTTGATCTGCCGCAAAGGCGAGTACCGGTTCCCGTCATTGCCGCCGGACCACGTGCGCCAATCGGTCTGCGCCCACAGAGCACCGGCGGCAAATAACGCCAGATACCGGGCTACCAAGGCATCGTCCTTTTGGTGAACCGGCGGCCCTTCTCGGCCGCTTCCTGACCGCCAGATCCGATCATGACGCCTTCCTTGATCATTGCTTCGACGTCATTCGGGCGTACGGTGTTGAGGAACGCCAGTTTATTCGCCTTGCAGGCCTTCAGCACCCGGGAACGGGCCCCGGCCATATCGGGATGCAACTGGTCATTGGCGCCATGGCCATCCGGCAATCGCAGCGATAGTCCCATATCACCCGGGCCCCATTCGGCGAAGCCAATTCCAGGAACGGCGGCCACCTTTTCAGCATTCGCCAGTGCGTACTTGTCTTCGATCTTCAATCCCAGCAGGAACTCGCCATCCGGATTTAGCGGCCAGGGGTCGGCGCGCTTTTTGTACTCGGCCGCCGACATACCCCAGATCTCGGCCGGACCGCCCTGACTTCCGTTGCCCAACATACCCTCCGGGAGTCCCGGGTGTGGCTTGGAATCGACATAGCGGCAAGCGGCGACGAAGGTCTTGATCGCCTCCGGTTCGCGGGCATGGCAGAGCAGAATCCCGTGAATACCCGTCAGCAGCGCCTGCTGCACCACCCAGAAGTTCGCTTCCATGTGGGCCTTACTGACGCCAAGCACCGGAAGCGTGGCGATCACGGCCGGCGTGCGGTGGCCGCTCTTGGTGGGGCCGCCGTCAATCAGACCGCGCATGAAGTTCCGCAGCGCGCTGAAATCCAACTGGCCGTGCTCCATCTCGTAGTTGATGTAGTCGGCCCAGGTTTGCGCCATCTTCTTGCCCTCTTCGTAGCCTGCGCCACCTCGCGCCCCGGTGTAATAGATGGGCTGGCCCTGGGAGAGTAGTTCGATTGCCTTGTTGACCCGTTTCGGCTTCTGCGGTTGCGCCGCAAGCGGGGAGGCGAGGAGAGGGAGTGACAACACGGTGCGTCGATTCATAACGTCTTCTATATCAAACTTGAGGCCCTTACAGTACAATCGTCGGAAATGTTTTCCCGTCGTGCGTTCTTGGCTGCGTCCGCGCTTGCCGCTCAGTCCCCGCGGCGGCCCAATATCCTCTTCGTCATGGTCGACGAGATGCGTTTCGACGCGATGGGTTGCGCCGGCCACCCGACGGTAAAGACACCCACGCTCGATGCCCTTGCCGCCCAAGGGGTGATGTTCCGCAACGCGTACACCGTTTCTCCAGTCTGTTGTCCGGCGCGGGCGAGCGTGTTTTCCGGCCGCTACCCGCATGTCCATGGCGTTCGCCGGAATGGTCTGCCGCATAACGATGGTGAGATCTTCCTTCCCTCCATCCTTCGCCACTATGGCTATCACACCGCGATTGCCGGCAAGTTGCACTACAACCCCAAGAGGTTCGATTACGGCTTCGACGTCTTTCACACCTTTACCAATGAAGGTCCTTCCCCGGAGAACGGACACATCGCCTACTTACGGAACAAGCATGGAAGGGGTGCGGCGAAGTGGGCGGTGAAAAAGGGAACCCAGCCGTGGCCCGACGATGAATTAGGGAAAGACGTCGGCGAGTTCGCCTACCCGATGGAGGATTTCGAGACGGAGTGGATCACGGACCGCTCGATCGCCTATCTGCGGGAACGGGCCCGTGCTCAGCAGCCGTTTTTCCTTTTCACCAGTTACCTGAAACCCCATTCCCCCTCGGTGGAACCGAAACCCTATTTTGATCTATATGATCCGGCCAAGATTCCAGTGAAACCACTCCCGCCCAATGCGAAGGAACAACGGGCCCGGGCCAAGGGCCGGGCCCGGCGGAAGTTTATCGATGACGAGCAAATGCAGCGGGTGATGACGGCGCTCTACTACGGCGCGATTACCCACATTGACAACGAATTGAAGAGACTCTTCGTCGAACTCGAACGGCTCGGACTGGCGGGAAACACGATTGTGGTTTTTACCTCCGATCACGGCAACATGCTCGGCGACCGGGGCCTGTGGTTCAAGGACTTCATGTACGAAGGCTCCGCCCATGTCCCCCTCCTTATGAAGATTCCGGGGGGAAGAAAACACGAGGTGAAAGAGATCGTCGAGAATATCGACCTGGCCCCTACGCTGCTCGACCTTGCCGGCTTACCGGTCCCTGCGGGGATCCAGGGCCGCAGTTGCCGCCGCCTGCTCGAAACCGGAAGACAGCCCGGCTGGAAGAACAGGTGTATCTCCGATCTGACAGCGACGATGCATCTGGCCGGCAGTTACAAGTACATCGACAATCACAACGGAATCCTGGAACTGTACGACCTTTCGAAGGACCCCGAGGAGAAGAACAATCTGGCCAGCGATCCACGTTCAAAGCCGCGATTGCTGCTGGCTCAGCGGGAATTGGAAAGGTGGAAAGCGGAGAAACCCGGGCCGGTCCGGGTCCCCGGAATGGCGCCGCCGGACTATTCCATTCTGGATAAGGTCGAACGAGCCGAACTGGTGCAATCCGCGCCGGCGATAACATTGGCACAATAGAAAGAATGTCTCGCTGGCTCCTTCCTCTCGCCGTACTCGCCGCACACTCGCAGAACTTCGACGCCATCTTGGAAACCATCAAGGCGGATCAGGCCTGGACACTGGAACAGCAGATCAGCATCTGCCAGATTCCGGCGCCGCCGTTCAAGGAGGCCGAACGTGGGAAGGAGTATGCCCGCCGGTTGGCGTCGTTAGGGCTCCAGGACGTTCGCACCGATAGCGAAGGAAATATCATCAGCCGGTGGCCGGGATCCAAGCAGCCCAAGCCGTTGATCGTTTTCAGTGCCCATCTGGACACCGTTTTCCCGGAGGGAATGGATGTAACCGTGAAACGGGACGGAGAGAAGTTGAAGGGGCTTGGGATGGGCGACGATTGCCGTGGCCTGGCGTCCGTTCTTTCGGTCGCACGCGCCTTCCAAAAGCACAACGCAACGTTTAACGGGACCATTCTCTTCGTCGCCACGGTGGGGGAAGAAGGGCAGGGCGACCTCCGCGGCGTACGCCACCTGTTCAACAAAGAATTGAAAGGGCAGGTTGACGCTTTCATCTCTGTGGACGGCACGGGAATGTCGATTTCCTCCCGGGCGGTTGGGAGCAATCGCTATCTGGTCACCTATCAGGGACGCGGCGGCCATAGCTATGGCGCCTTCGGTATGCCCAACCCGGCGCATGCCATGGGGCGCGCTATTGCCCGCATCGCCGACATTCAAGTGCCCAATTCCCCCAAAACCACTTTCAACATTGGCCGCGTCGAGGGGGGAACGAGCGTGAATTCCGTGCCGATCTCGGTGAGCATGGAAGTTGACATCCGCAGCGAGTCGGCGCAGGAATTGGCCACTCTCGACGAACGCCTGCGAGCCGCGCTGCAACATGGCCTCGATGCTGAGAAACAGCGCTGGCCGAACTCGAAAGCTCCTCTGGAACTGGTGATCAAGACGATGGGGCTGCGTCCGGCCGCCGAACCGCCCGACTCGCTGCCCATCGTGCAGAAGGCGATCGCCGCCGCAAAGAAGATTGGCGCACCGATCTTCGCCCCGCGCGCCGGGTCCACCGATTCCAACATTCCGATGAGCCTCGGTATCCCCGCCATCACTATCGGCGGAGGAGGAGGCGCCCAAGGCGCCCACTCTATCGACGAGTATTACGTGGACACCCCGGACTCTTACAAAGGCCCCCAGTGGGCCGCGCTCATTCTCCAATCTCTGACAGAAAAATGATCCACATCGACCCCAGCATCACCCCCGCGTCGCTCTTGCCGCGCATTGAGAAACTCTGGACCGCCTCGGCAGCCAAGATCCGCGGCATCGAAGACGCCTGGCAGCCCTCCCACGGCGCCCCAGTCTTCACCGTCAACGGCCGCTACACCAGTCGCGGCTGGACCGAATGGACCCAGGGATTTCAGTTCGGCGCCTCGATTCTGCAGTTTGACGCGACCGGAGAACAGTGGTTCCTGGACCAGGGTCGCAAGCGAACCGTCGAACTGATGGCGCCGCATATTACCCACGTAGGTGTCCACGACCACGGGTTTAACAACGTCTCAACGTACGGTAACCTGTTGCGCCTGCTCGATGAAGGCCGTACACCCGCCAATGAATGGGAGCGGAACTTCTACGTTCTGGCGCTGCAGTGTACCGGCGCGGTGCAGGCCGCCCGTTGGTCGTCCATCAAGGGTGGCGGGGGATACATTTACTCGTTCAACGGTCCCCATTCCCTGTTTGTGGACACCATCCGGTCATTACGCGCCCTGGCCGTGAGCCACAAACTGGGCCATGTCCTGATGGGGGAAAACGACCAGCGGATTTCCCTACTCGACCGCCTGATCGACCACGCCCGTGCCACCGCCCAATTCAATGTCTTTTACGGCGAAGGACGGGACTCTTACGACATGCTGCCGGGCCGTACCGTCCACGAGATCGTTTTCAACCGGAATGATGGCAATGCCCGCTGCCCAAGTTCGCAGCAGGGTTACTCCCCGTTCACCACCTGGACCCGCGGCCTGGCGTGGGCGATGCTCGGTTTCGCCGAACAGCTTGAGTTCCTCCACGCCCACCAGATCGCTGCCCCGGACTTCATGATGCGTGCGGCACGTGCCACATGCGATTTCTACATCTCCCAAACGCCGACCTGTGGCGTGCCGTACTGGGATACCGGCGCCCCGGGTCTGGTTCATCTGAAAGAGTACCTGGACCGCCCCGCTGATCCCTATAACGACCACGAACCGGTTGACTCCTCCGCCGCGGCCATCGCTTCGCAGGGCCTCATCCGCCTGGGACGCCTGACTGGCGAGGCACAATACACGCAGGCCGGGCTGACGGTCGCCCACACCATCTTCGACGAACCTTACCTTTCCACCGAGGCGTCCCACCATGGTCTCCTCCTGCACGCCGTTTATCACCGGCCGAACGGCTGGGACCACATTCCCGCCGGCCAGAAGGTTCCGAACGGTGAATCCTGCATGTGGGGAGACTATCATGCCCGGGAACTGGCGCTTTACATTCAACGGCTGGCTCGGAACGAACCGTATTTGACTTTCTGGAGCTGAACAGCCGCCCTGGCAGTACTTCGACCGACAAAGTACCAACTTTTGGCGCAGCCTAAAGCGCGAACTCTAAATGGCCGATGTAGGAGAGAGTCTCTGCCGTGTCTCTCTCCATCGGACAAGTCGTGAACGGATACGAACTACTGGACTATCTTGATAGTTCCAGCAAGAGAATCGCGTTTCGGGCGCGCCACCTCGCCACCCATCGCATCGAGCAGTTGCAGATCCTGCCGGATTCCCTTCGGGATGATCCGGAGCGTTCTGCCCGATTCTTCCGGGAGAGCCGGATCCTCGCCACGCTGCAACATCCCAATATTCTTACCTGCCACGGAGTTCTGGAACTGGGCGGCCATCTGGCTATATCGGTAGAGGCTCTGGAAGCGGTTACCCTGGCAGATCGTCTGGAATTGGGCCCGATGGAGGTGGAAGAAGCCGTCCGCGCCATTCTCCAGGTCATCGCTGCAACGGACGCGGCTCACAGCGCCGGCGTGGTACACCGTGAGATCTCACCCTCCAACATCCTGATTACCCCGGAAAAACTGGTCAAGCTGACGGGTTTTTCCGCCGCCAAAACAGCCGCCGACCCGAGTGTCACGCGTGCCGGGACCCTGGTAGGTACGGCCACTTTTACCGCACCCGAAGTCTTTCACGGTGCGGCGAACCTGGATCCCCGCATTGATATCTATTCGATCGGCTGTGTGTTCTACACACTGGTCACCGGCCGGCCGCCCTTTAACCAGAAAAACGAGTACGAAGTGATGATGGCCCATATGCAGGCGCCGCCAATTCCGCCCAGCCAGATCAATCCAGCCATCAACAGCGTCCTCGATGCCGTCATTCTAAAGTCCCTGGAGAAACGCCCGGAGGACCGATACCAATCCGCTCGTGAGTTCTATCACTGTATTCTGAACCCCGGGACCGTCTATGTGCCGCCACCTCCGGCCCCGGAACCCGCGCCCGCGCCGCCGGCCCACGCGCCGCTGCCGCCCGTTGCCACCGACCCGGGAATCTCGCCCGCCGCGATCGCACTCACCACCGGACTTCTCTTCCTCCTCATCGCCATCTGGGTTCTGCTCCGTGGTGGTGCTGCAGGTCCATGAGATTCCAACCAGGAGATACCGTCGGTCCCTACCGCGTCACCGGCCTGATTG
Source organism: uncultured Solibacteraceae bacterium (assembly GCA_964430625.1). Lineage (GTDB taxonomy): Bacteria > Acidobacteriota > Terriglobia > Bryobacterales > Bryobacteraceae. The sequence goes on along the minus strand of CAYSFR010000036.1, from coordinate 75,134 downwards.
GCGAAGGCGCGAACGGAGTCGTCTATCAGGTTGTCAACTCGGTGACTGGACGACTGGAAGCCGTCAAGGTTCTGGCGGATTCTCTGATTGGGGACCGCGAACAAGCCCAGCGATTTCTACGGGAAATTCAGCTCCAGGCCAAACTCGACCATCCGAACATCGCTCAGGTACGGACTGCATTTTGTGAGGGCGCGACCATCGTTCTGGTCATGGAACTGGTGGACGGTGAGTCCCTCAACGCCGTGCTACGCCGCGGCCCGCTTTCGGTAGCCGGCGCCATACGCATTGCCGAGCAGGTTTTGAGCGCGCTGATCATGGCTCACCACCTTGGCGTCATCCATCGTGACGTTAAGCCCGCGAATATTCTGGTTGATCGGCAAGGGAATGCCAAGCTCACGGATTTTGGACTTGCCAAACAATACGGCGAACCGGGGCAGACATCGCAGGGACTGGCCGTCGGCACCGTGTATTACATGGCACCGGAACAGGTTCGTGGTTTGGCAGCAACGGATTGGCGTGCCGATCTGTACGCGGTTGGGGTGCTGCTTTACGAGATGCTCACGGGCCGAAAGCCGTTCGACGGTAACGAGCAGTATGCCGTCATGCGCGCCCATGTGGAATCGGTTCCGCCGCCGGTATCTCGTTGGGCGCCTTATCTCCCTAAAGAGTTCGACGCACTGATCGAGCGAGCCTTGGAGAAAGATCCCGAGCGCCGTTTCCAGTCCGCGGCTGGATTCCTGACTGCGCTCCAGGAACTCCCCGTTACGACACCGCCGCCGACTCGCGGCTATATGAACTTCGCCACGTACGCGGTCGGAATCGGCGCCTTGGCGGTTGCTGCATTTGCCATCCCTCCCACTATTTGGGAACCATCGCTGGATACCATTCCGATGCGCATGCCTTCCCCGCCCGCGGTACCGGCAGACGCACTCGTACGGCCGGTTCCTTCGACGGAGCCCGCTGTCCCGACGGCCGACGCCGCCGAACCTCCTGCCGCCGCCGCACAACGGCAGGTCCGCCGTGCCGCTCCCCCGGTAACCAAGCCGCCAGCCGCGAAATCTGCACCGGTACCCTTCGGCGCCACCCGCATTAACTCGACGGAGCCGGTTCTGGCCGCGGAACCGCCCCCGGTGAAGACCGCCGCGCCCGCGACACCCACCGCCGCCCTGCCTCCTCCGCCTAGGTTGAACGTGCCGGCCCCACCGCCACAGGAACCGCTTCCCACGGCCAAACCTGAGTTGCCGACAGAGCGTCCCGCCAACTGGATGCGCCGAAACCTCGGAAAAATCCCACGCATCTTCCGTCGCCGCGACGCAGAAACGCAACCGAAGCAGTAGGCCGGCGATGCCGTGCTAGCATCGCCTCATGCCCGTTCGATCTCTGCTGCTGCTCGGAGCCATTGCGGCCCTTGCTGCCCAAACCGTTCCCCCATTTCAAGTAGCGGCCTATCGGGATGTGATGGTGCCGATGCGCGACGGCGTCAAACTCGCACTCAACCTCTACCGCCCCGCCCGTAACGGCATGCCCGTGGAGGGAAAGTTCCCGGTTATCCTCACCCGGACTCCGTACGACAAAAACGTGGAAGACGCCGCCATTCCTTTCTATGTCGGCCGTGGATACGTCGTCATTTCCCAGGATGTCCGTGGCCGCTATGCCTCTGAGGGCCGCTGGGTACCCGTCCACGACGATGTTCTGGACGGCTACGATACGGCAGCCTGGATCGGTCGACAACCCTGGTCCAATGGCTCCATCGGAACCATCGGTTCATCCTACGGCGGGGCGACCCAACACGCCCTGGCAATTTCCAACCCGCCGTTCCTCAAGGCCATGGTCCCCCGCAATGCGATGTCGAACTTCGGACATTATGGGCTCCGGCACAACGGAGCGTTCGAGCTTCGCTTTTTCAACTGGGTTTTGACGCTCGGCAATCCCACCAATGCCGATTCCGCCAAAGCAGCCCGTCGTGCCGCGTCCAACCCTGCCGCCGTCCCGGCCCTGGTTGCCATGGGCCAACAGGTGAACGATTACGTGCGCGCCCTGCCGCTCCGTCCCGGCACCACCCCGCTCCAGTTCGCCCCCGACTACGAATCCTGGCTGATCCAGGCCATGAGCCACGGCGAATACGACGACTACTGGAAGAACTCCGGTTCCAGCGTCGTTGACCATCTGGATACCTTTAAGGACGTACCTGTCTATCACGTCACCGGATGGTATGACTCCTGGGGAACTTCGGTGGCCAATATGAATTACCCCGCGCTTCGCCGGACAAAGAAGAGCCCGCAACGCCTGATTGTCGGCCCGTGGATTCACAGTTCCGAACGCCTGGACTACGCTGGAGAGGCGCAGTTCACGCCGGACGCGGCCCTCAATCTGCCTGAGTTTCAGTTGCGCTGGTTCGACCGCTGGCTAAAAGGCATCGACAATGGCGTCGATAAGGAACCGCCGGTACGCATCTACGTCATGGGCGGGGGCGACGGGCATAAGACACCGGAAGGCCGCCTGTTCGTTGGGGGCCGATGGCGCGACGAGCAGGAGTGGCCGTTGGCCCGAACGAGTCCTACCAACTACTATTTGCACTCGGGCGGCAGCCTGTCCCCCATCGCCCCCGGCGCCGAACCTGCCACTACCTATACCTTTGATCCCCGGAACCCCGTTCCGTCTCTTGGCGGAAACGTGAGTTCCCAGGGCACCATGGGATTCCAGGGCGCAGCCGACCAGCGATGCCGATCCGGCTTCTGGCTTTGCCGGGACAATCTTCCCTTGTCCTCCCGCAATGACGTCATTGTCTTCCAAACGCCGCCGCTCGCCGAAGACTTGGAAGTGACAGGCAGGCTGATCGTCAAACTCTGGGCCGCCTCCGACGGGCCCGATACCGACTTTACCGCTAAACTCATTGACGTCTATCCGCCCAATAAGGACTACCCGGCGGGCGTCCACCTCAACGTCGGTGACAGCATTGTCCGGGCCCGTTTCCGCAACGGAGGCGCGAAAGCGGAAATGTTGGAGCCGGGCAAACCTTACGAATTCACCATCGAAATGTACCCTACCTCGTTGGTCTTCCAGAAAGGGCACCGGATTCGCGTGGACATATCCAGCAGCAACTTCCCACGCTTCGATGTCAACCCGAACACCGGGGAACCGCTCAACAACAACCGGCAGTGGCGGACGGCGCGCAACACCATCTACACCAGCGCCGAACACCCCTCGCGAATCATCCTGCCGGTCATCCCCTCGGGCAGATAGCTACCGCGCCGCCAGCACCGCCGCCGCATGGCGGGCAAAGAGTCCGTTCAGATCCCTCTCATACTCCCGCAGGATGGCGGCACCCAAACCTTCGTGGTCGCCACACCGGTAAAGGGCACGGGCGAGCGCAATTTCTCGCAACGGACCCAAGCGCCGCCGACGCTCCATATCCTGATCGTGGAGCGGTTCCAGGCTCCGCGATGCGTGACCGCGCATACCCGGCTTCTGGAGGAGCCTGGCTAGCGCTGGCGCCGCGGCTGGATCCCGAATCTGTTCCAAGGCAATAGCCAGGGACCGGTGGTGCGACAGCGTAACGCCGGCGTCCAGCATCTCCAACTTGCGTAGCAATGCGGGCAGAGCGCGCGGATCGCCGGTTCGGCCCAGTCCCAAAATCAATGTATCGATCGGCGTCGGCAAGTGGGCGTATTCCGCCATCTTCCCCTGCAAAATCCGTCCATCCCATTCGCGGATTGCATCCAGCGCTTCGGCCAGCACAGGCACCACGTCCCGCTCACCAAAGAACGCGAGCAGCTTTGCATAGGCCAACTTCTGGCGCGGACGTGCCGTTTCAAACGCCCGTCGCAGTAGAGGCAACGCCGCCGATTTATGCGTCAGGATCACGGCCAGCCACTTACCCGCCTCGTCTGGATTGGTCGCAAACCCGGCGTTCTGGACGGCAATCCGGATCTCGGCTTCCGGCAAAGGAAAGTTATCGCTATGCGTCAAGGCATCCGCCGGCAGGCTGCCGATTTCCACCAGATAGCGTTGCAAGGCCCGCACGTCCAGATCGCGGAGTTTCGCTCCATTGGCCGCTGTCGTCGCCGCCGCTACACCGGCCGCATAGCCCTGGTTGGCAATGTCGCGCTGCATCCGAACCAGCGCGGAGGCGTCGCGCTCCATGCTGATCCCCAAACCCACAACCAGCAAACCATCCAAGCCACGCGGCAACAGGCACCGGTAGGGGGTATAGGCGGTCCCGCCCGGAGCCGGGTGATTCGCCTGACGCGAGCGCTGATCGTGTGGCAATAGAGCAAAGAAATCATCGCTGGGATAGCCATGCGAATCGTAGTCGCTGGCGGAGTAGACAATGCTATCCGGGTAGGTCCGGCCGGCGATCTGATCGAGATAGGTGAGAATGTGCTCCCCCACCACCCTCCGGCGCTCCCGCGTCTGAATCAGCGTTCCGGAATCGTAAGCGCTCTCGTCCATGGTCATGCGGGCGCCGACCAATGCGCGCCACACATCCACCACATCGGTCTCGTCTACCAGCAGGTAGTCGGTATTGACGTAGCTTGCCCCGGGTTTGCGGCTAGGCAGACCGGCGCCTTGCATGGCAAGGTCAGTCGCGTCGGCGCCGGTCATGATCCTCGCCCCGGCAGCGGCTGCCACCTCGGCATTCCCGGTGGCATCAATCACCACTTTTCCTAACGCCACTCCGCGCCCCTGAGCGGTGACGAGAACCGCCCCCAGAACACGGCTACCATCCATGTAGGCCCCGGCTCCGAGAACGCCGAACCAGATCTCTCCGCCCGCCTTCCGGATCTCTCGCCGGTACCACTCCATTTTGTCTTCGATCGTGAAGGTCTCACTGGGAAACGGGACCTCTTTGGAGAACCCCGCCTCCCGGCCATGATACGGTTTGCCAATCAAGCCCAGGGTTCCGGTCCCGCCTAAACCCTCCTGAAACTCCGCGACCAGCACTTTCGCGCCACGCCGTGCGGCGCCGATGGCGGCTGCCGCGCCCGCCGTTCCTCCTCCTACAATCACCACGTCATAGCGCCCCAAGACCGGCAACGTCCTTGCCGCAGCCGAGATACTGGCCCCCGGTTGATCGGACGGTCTCAACCCGGTCAAAACCTCTTTCACATCGCCACCGGCTGCAATGCGGGCCGCCCCTGCCAATCGGACACCTACCGGTTTGGCCGCCGCTTTGGCCTCCCGGGCTGCATCGGCTCCAATCCGGCGGCCAATACGCTCGGCAAGTGTAATCTGCAGGAATTCGGCGGAGGCGCGCGGACCAGCGACGTAGACCCGGTCAACGGCCACCGGTTGGAACGGATTCTGCCGGCGGCTGATCAGCGATGGCGGCTGACGCAGTTCCAGATACGCGGACGCACGTAGTTGGCCGGGCTGATAAGTCCTGTCCCGGGCCTCCTGTTCCAAGGCGGCAACGGCGGCGTGGTCAAGCGAAGGAGCCGTCAGGTCCAGTTTGTACTCTGTGTAAATTTGCTTTTCCTCCGGTAACGGTATCTGGCGAAGCGCACGGAGTCCCTCCGGCGCCTTCCCGCCCAGAACCACGCGGCGCGCCTCGACAATCCCTCCCGGGAAGCGTCGGAACTTCGCCCCGGCCCGTTCGGCAACGCTGGCGTTCGAGGTGGCATCGATGATTACCTTGGCGATCACCGCCTGCCGCCCGGCGCGGTTGGCGATGACGACCCCAGCGGGCCGGTTGGCCGAGTCGACTAGAACCTCGGAGACAAAACAACCCAGCAGGAATCGCACTCCGGCCTTGGTGAGTGACTCCTCCAGGGTCCGTTTCAGCCGTAGTGGCGAGGCGGGCCCCGGCTTGGCGAAGATCTTTTCGGTCAATGTACCGGTGGGCGTCTCACCGTCTTCCAACCACAGGCGCAGCGTATCGGCGCGGTCCTCTCCCAGATACGTCCGCGGCCCGAGCAGCATCACGCTTCGGCCCTGTGCGGCGGCCTCCAAGGCCGCCGCCACACCGGCGATACTGCCGCCCGCCACCACCACATCCACCTCACCAGCAACTGGGATCCGCCGCGCGGACTCCACCAGTTGACCGGGAGCGCTCACCGCCACAAGCAAGAGAACCAAAAGGGGACGCATAGACTTAACTAACAGACTATTCCGATTAGCGCTCGGTCGGGCGCAACCTGCGTCGTGAGGCGGCAAACGCTCTAGCGGTAATTTCCGCTCGATAGACGGCCAACCGGCGGCCCAGCTCCGCCGTCCGGGCGACCGGCGAAAGATTTACCCCATGAAGCGTCAGGAGCCCAGCCTTCTCCCGTTCGGCGGCACGGATCAAACGAGGATCGATTGCAGCGACCTGAGCCTCGTAGTAGACGTCGTCATGGATGCCGTTCCGGGTATGGGCGGGCGCGTCGGGTGCTTGTCCGGCGGGTGGATTTTTATCGATCTGGATGACACCTTGCGACCGAAGAAAAGCCGCGCTCCACATGTCCTCTTCGTAGTATTCGGGTAAAAAATGGACGCGAACCGGCATTTTTCGCCACGTTTCGTTCAACTTTTCGGCCACCCTTCGCATCCCTGCCTGATTACCTCCGCTGTCACCCAGCAGGACAATATCGGTAAACCCATGGATTTGGTAGCTGCGGCAGATGTCGGTGAGCAGCGCCTCGAAGGTGGCCTGGGTGACGCTGATCGTCCCCGGATAGCGCAGATGGCCGGTCGGAACTGGGACGAAATCGCCTTCCGGAACGAACTTCACGATGGGCGCAATCAGCGCATTCCCAATCTGTTTGGCGATTTCCGGTAGCACTAACCGCAGGACGAAATTGTGTTTCCCGCCGGCGACATAGGGGCCATTCTGTTCCACGCCGCCGGTACCGATCAATATTGTTTTCTTCCCCGCGGCGACGGCATCCCGGACCTCCATCCACGTCAACTCCTCGGTCCACGGGCTTTGGCCCGCCGCGATTGGCCGGGGCGTCTTCAAATCCTGACCAGACGCGCCGGTTGCCAGCAGAAACAGGAGGAATGAGAATTTAAGAGCCACTCGACGTTTCTATCACAGCAAAGACCTTCCGCCGTAATAAACTCTGTGGTGATGTCGCTCCTCCTCCGCCGTATCCACCTTTATCTGGCGCTTTTTCTTACGCCGTGGGTTCTGATGTACACCGTTTCCACCTTCGTCATGAACCATAGGACTCTTTTCCACGGACCGCCGCCCGTGGCCCCTCCCAAGTTCGAGGTGGAGCGCGAACTTACCTATCCCGGCGAATTCCCCGCCGATGCAACGCCTCAGCAGATCGCCCTGCAGATACTCGCCACACTCGACATGGATGGAGCCCATCAGGTAGCGCGGCCGTCCACTCCCGAAAAGGTAGTCTTCAACCGGCAAAACGCCGTCGCTCCCCACCGGATCACCTATACGGCAGCCGACAAAAAGGTGGTGATTGAGAAAATGGTGTTCTCCGGCGCTGGTTTCCTGGAACGGATGCATCGCCGCCGGGGGTACCAGCAAAACTACCTCCTCGACGACCTCTGGGCCATCACCGTCGACCTCACCATTTTTGCCCTCCTCGCTCTTGCTTGCACTGGTATTTGGATGTGGTGGGAACTAAAGGTTACCCGTGGCCTGGGAGCGGTCGCCCTCGCCGCCGGGTTCGGTCTCTTCGCCCTGTTCTTGAAGGTAATGTGATGAAATTCCCACACATCAATCGCCGTACTCACCTCTACCTCGGCCTCTTTCTCACGCCCTGGGTCCTCATGTACGCCGTTTCCTCCATCCCCTTCTCTCACAACGACTACTTCGAAACCCGGGACAAAGCGCTTGGCCTTCCGTTGTGGAACAAGACCTTCGACGGTCCCTACGACCTCGGCCCTATCCCGGAGTCTGGCCCGCTACGTCCACTCGGCGCGAAAATCGTCCGCGACTTTCAAATGGAGGATTCCGCTTACGGCGTCTATCGCCAAAGTCCCAAGCAGTTGAACATCTACGTACACACCTTCTGGAAGTCCACGCAGTTCAAGTACTTCGTTGACGAAAAACGGCTGATCGCTGAAGACCGCCGCTTCCGCTTCGAGCATTTCCTCACTGGCATGCACGCTCGCGGCGGTTTTGACGACGAACGGTTCTTTCCAATCGCCTGGGGAGTGATTATCGATCTGGTCTGCCTCGGGTTCCTTATCTGGATCGCCTCCGGGATCTACATGTGGTGGTCACTGCCCGGGTTGCGCAAATGGGGCTGGGTGGCAGTCATCGGCGGATTGGGTTCGTTCGTCCTCTTCTTGATGCGTCTCTAGCGCAAACGGTACAGCGCTCCGTGCGTCCGCAAAAACAAGTCGCCGTTGGATAGGACAGCCGAAGAGTTCGACGCCTCCTCCAGGCTGCGGGAATGTTCCACTTTCCCCGTCGCCGCATCGGCCACCAGCAGTTCCCCGGTTTGGCTGAAAACGACGAGCTTTCCTCCACTTAAGACGGGCGAAGACCAAACCGCACTCGCCCCCTCTTTCCCGGAAAGGCGAGCCGTCCACTCTACCTTCCCCGTCTTCAAGTCGATCGCTTCGGCAATTCCGCCAGTGTCAACCGTAATTACCCGCCCTGCGCTGACCACCCCGGATCCGATCCATTGCCGTCCTTTTTCGCGCAACCAGAGCCGATGTGTCGCCGTGACGTCACCAGTTCCTCCCGGCTTGACGGCCATTGCCGGGCCGCTGAAACCGGAAGCGACGAAGATTATCCCGTCGGCATAGACTGCCGACGGATAAATCAGATCCCCAAGACCCTTACAGGTCCACAGAAGTTTACCGGTTGCCGGATCGTAGGCGTTCAATCTCCCGGGCAACGGCAGCAGCAATTCGTCCCGCTGAGGCGTCCGGATTACGACCGGCGTGGCCCAAGTTCCGTACATGTCTGCCGGCGCCCAATTTGCAAACGCTTTACCCTGCCCGGCGGGGATATTCTGCTGCCAAAGCGTCGCACCAGTCGATTTGTTCAACGCAATCAGAAACGAACGCTCGCCCGGTCCAAAATTCAGAAACACCTTGTCGCCATGGATAACGGGCGACGAGCCATAACCCCACGTGTGCTTTTGTACGCCCAAGTCCCGCTGCCACAACGGCTTGCCGGACAGGTCGTAGGCGTGCAGACCGGCCGAACCGAACCAGGCGAGCACCATCGTGCCGTCAGAAACCGGCGATGCCGACGCGTACGGATTAGTGGCGTGAGTCGGCTCAGGATCAGGGTAATAGGCCGCTGCTTGCCAGAGTTGCTTGCCCGTACTGCGTTCCAAACAGAGCACAAACCGCTGCCCGGCAGCCTTGCGCGCCTGAGTGATAAAGATCCGGTCACCGACGGCGATCGGCGTACTATTCCCGGCCTCCGGAAGGGGGACTCGCCAAGCGATCCGCTTGTCGTTCCAATTGCCGGCCACGGTCTCCTCGCTCAACCCCATCTGAGATGGTCCCCGCCAACTGGCCCAATCGGCGGCGAAGGCCGCTACCGCCAGCCAAGGCATTAAAAACATGGGTCGCATAGCCCTTTATCGTAAACAAAAAAAGTGGCGGAATTCCGAGGGGAATCCCGCCATATGGAGTGCTACGACTTTTGGAGGAAAAACGAGAACAGAACCGGACGAAAAGTGTCGAGCGCGGGTGGGGGGAGTTTCCTCAACCACCGTCCTGCTCTGCATTCATAGTACGCCAGTGCCGAAACGTGGCAAATAGTACAAACACCTCAATCCCCACACCAGCAGAAGTTCTACTATCTACACCAAAAGTCATAGACTTACACGGATTTGCGCCAGCCTGACCCAAACCGCGGGACGGAATGGAACATTGGCCGTTGCGCGTGAGACAGAATGGCTCAGAACAGGGACTAGGGCCCAAAAGCGTGCACCCTTAGGGAAAAATGACCTAGTCCGGTATATGCTGTTCCCCATGTTCACAAGACGCAGTTGGCTGGCGGCATTGCCGGGCCTGGCAGGATGCGGTAGGACGGAGCGCAAGGTAATCGGAGTGATTCCGAAGGCGGTGGGCGATCTCTTCTTCGCCGCTGTTCATGCCGGAGCGCGTCGCGCCGCCGGGGAGGCCGGGGTGGAACTGGTCTGGAATGGCCCCAAGGAGGAGACCGACCACGGCCGCCAGATCCAGATCGTCGACTCCATGGTGGCCCAACGCGTCGCCGCCATTGCCATCTCGGCGACTGACGAACGGGCCCTCCGCGCACCCGTGGAGCGCGCCATCGCGGCCGGCATTCCGGTCACGGTCTTCGATTCCGGCGTGGAGGCCGAAGGCTTCGTCACTTTCGTCGCCACGGATAACTATGGCGCTGGATGTACCGCCGCCCGTCAACTCGCCGCCCTGATCGGAGGAAAAGGCAAGGTTGGAATGGTGATGCACAAGCCGGGAGGCACATCCACGATGCTTCGAGAGGATGGGTTTCAAAAGACGATGGCGGCCGAGTTTCCCCAAGTCACGATCGCCGCACGCCAATATGGCATGGCCGATCGCGCCAAGGCCCGGGGCGCCGCCGAAAACATGCTTACCGGGAACCCGGACCTAGGTGCGCTCTTCGCCTCCAGCGAGGCCAGTTCCCTGGGCGCCATCCAGGCCCTACAGAGCCGTGGGCTGAACGGCAAGGTGCGGCTCATCACCTTCGATACCAGCCAATCCCACCTGGAAGCGCTCGCTGGGGGGACCATCGACCTGATGATGGTTCAGGATTCCGCGCGAATCGGGTACGAAGCCGTTCGCTCACTCACGGAAAAGCTTGCCGGCAGACAACCAGAAAAGCGGATGGACCTGCCCGTCCGCCTGGTGACCAAAGATCAATTACACAAATCGGAGATCCAGGAGTTGGTGTCACCGAAGGTGGATTTGTGAAGATAGGGTGATGGGGTTTTTAGACAATCTCGAAAATACGCTGAAGAATGCCGAGCGAGGCTCCGAGCGGGAAGACGAAAAGTCTTCGCAGGTCTCACGGGCAGCGGAACTGGAAGCCATCCGCGCCGCTGCTCCGAACGCCGAGGCCCTCAAAAAGGGACAGTGGACGCAGGATCTGCTGACGCAGTGCGTCACCATCGGCCACGGCCAGCGGGTTCGCGTCGGTATGGCCTGGATCGGGACCACTCTTCGCCTGGAAGCCCGCGAGAAACGCCTGGACCTCCGGCCTACCGCGACCGGGGTAGAGGCAGTGTATTCCGTGGACGGCGCTGAGACCGCGCGTGAGATGGTGGATCTCTCTTCCAACCCCGCCGAACTTGCCGGCAAGTGGCTGGCTACATCCTGACGACTTGCACCTCGAAACGCTCCGGCGGCAGGGACGAGATGGGATCCGGTGACATGCGCGACCAGGTATCAAACGCGGAGTTGGCCACCGAATTGTTCAAATAGATCAGAAACTGATCGGTGCAACAGCCTAGGGGCGGGAGTTGCCGGAAGGCAAGGCGCAGCCCGATTGCCTTATGCAGATCCACCCCCCCGGTGTCGATCTGCTTGTCGTGGAGCAGCGTCACGAAACTCGTCCGCCCGGCGTGCGGCCAGACGTCCGGACGCAGCAGGGTCCGCAACTCCGTGCGCAACTCGAACGTGGTTTCACACTGGCGAATCCACTCCAGCACGGCGTCGCCCCATTTCCAGTGAGTGCTCAAGCCCAGGTACTGCTCGGATAGCTGAATGGCCAGGTCATACCGGCGGCGCTCCAGGTCAAGTTCGTCCTGCGCCACCGATACTGCCAACGGGATCAACGACTCGGTATCCACCAACTCCGTAGCCATCGTCACCACTTTTTCCAGGCGCCGGCCGTGCGGCGAGGCGTCTCCGACCAGAAGCGGCGGCAGTTCGTGCTTCCTGTCCCCCGCGATCTCCACAAACTTGCGATTTCCAATGATATCCATGTGGCACCTCGCTCTACTTAGTTATCGGCAGCAATCATGGCCTGCGTTAGATTCTCGATTATACGGACGCGCTGGGCAATTGCAAGTTCCGTAAACATTTTGGCAGCAGGGCCGGTCGAGTGCTGATGAGGAACAGCCGCGCTATCCTGGAAATCATGGCGAAATGGCCCGACGATACCCTCTCCAGGCGCTCGCTGGCAGCGCTCCCATTTGCCTTGGCACTCCCTATGCACGCAGCCGACACTCCCCTCCCCGCCCCTCCGGTGGCCAAGACGGTTCCCAAATCAATCACCCAGCACGGGGAAACCCGGAACGACCCCTATTTCTGGCTGCGCGAGAAAACCAACCCGGAAGTGCTGGCTTATCTGGACGCCGAAAACAGCTATTTGGACGCCGTGATGGCTCCGGTCAGGGATCTGCAAAAGACTCTCTACACCGAAATGCTGGGCCGGATCCAGGAAGTGGACCTTTCGGTTCCCGAACGCCGCGACGACTACTTCTACTACACCCGGATCGAAAAGGGGCAAAACTACCAGCTCTACTGCCGCAAGTATGAAACCCTCGACGGGAAGGAGGAGTTGATCCTCGACGGCAATGAATTGGCCAAGGGTCACAAGTACTTCCGTCTGGGTAACTACTCCATCAGTCCCTCGCATAAGTTACTTGCTTACTCCACCGACACCGATGGCGACGAAGTCTATACCACTTACTTTAAAGACCTGAAGTCGGGAGCCCTCCTCCCTGATCAGGTCCCCAACGTTTACTATGGCCTCGCCTGGGGCAACGACGACAAAACGCTCTTCTACACCACCCTCGACGCCGCCAAGCGCCCTTACCGTGTCCACCGCCACGTCCTCGGAACACCGGTCACCGCCGATGAAGTGGTCTTCGAGGAGCCTGATGAGCGGTTCTACGTCGAGTTATCAGTGACCAAGGACAAGAAGTACATCCTCATCACCACCGAAAGCAAGATGACCGCCGAGGTGTTATACCTCGATGCCAGCCGCCCCGGCGGCAAGTTCGCCCCGGTAGCCCCTCGCCGCCAGGGCGTCCTCTACAGCGTCCGCCACTACCAGGGCGACTTCCTCATCCTCCACAACGACAAGGCCCAAAACTTCCAGTTAGTTTCCGCCAAGGTTGGCGACTCGGCTCCAGAGAAGTGGAAGGTCCTGGTGCCCCACCGCAGCGATGTTCTGCTGGAGGGCGTGGAAGCCTACAAGGACTGGCTCTCGCTGGTCGAACGCGAGAATGGCCTCCGTCGCCTCCGGGTCCGCCGCTGGGATGGTACAGACGACCACACCGTCGCCATGCCGGAACCGGTCTATTCCCTCCAACCCGCCGGCAATCCGAACTACGACGCCAAGACGCTCCGCTTCAACTATCAGTCTCTGGTCACCCCGTCCTCGGTTTTCGACTACGATCTCAGCACCCGCCAACGAACGCTTAAGAAGCGCCAGGAGATCCCCTCCGGCTACGACGCCACCCAGTACGTGAGCGAGCGAATTTTCGCCACCGCCGCCGACGGCGCCCGCGTCCCCATCGCCATTGTCTACAAGAAGGGCTTCCGGAAAGACGGCAAGGCGCCTCTTCTGCTTTACGCCTATGGTTCCTACGGCATCAACACCGAAGCCACTTTCAGCACCACGCGCCTCAGTCTGCTCGATCGCGGTTTTGCCTTCGCCCTCACCAACATTCGCGGCGGCGCCGAGATGGGCCGCTACTGGTATGAGACCGGCAAGCTCCTCACCAAGAAAAACACCTTCACCGATTTCATCGCCGCCGCCGACCATCTCATTGCCGGTAAATACACCAATTCCGGCCGCCTCGCCATTATGGGCGGCAGTGCCGGTGGCCTTCTCATGGGCGCCGTCGTCAATCTGCGCCCCGAACTCTTCCAAACGGTCCTCGCTTTGGTTCCCTTTGTCGATGTCCTCAACTCCATGTCGGACGCATCCCTTCCCCTCACCGTCGGCGAGTACGAGGAGTGGGGTAACCCCGAAGACAAGAAGTTCTACGACTACATGAAGTCTTATTCGCCCTACGACAACCTGAAGCGGGGCCGCTATCCCAATATCCTGGCCACCGGCGGCCTCAACGATCCCCGCGTCCCCTACTGGGAACCCGCCAAGTGGGTCGCAAAAATGCGCACTCTGAAGACGGACAAGAATCTGCTGGCGATGAAGATCAACATGGGCGCCGGGCATTTCGGCAAATCGGGCCGCTACGCCGCCCTGGAAGAAACCGCAGAACAGTACGCGTTTTTGCTGCTGACGATGGGCATCACCCGACAGATGGCATACTGAGAGGTTTCGACCATGAACGAATACTCGATTGGCGTTGACTTGGGCGGCACCAACCTGCGCGCCGCGGCCGTGGACCGGCAGGGACAGATCCTGGAGAAGATCTCCGTCGACACAAACTTCGAAGGCGGCCGCGATGCCGTCATCGGCGACATCGTCGACGGCGTCAACCAACTGAAGCGGAACCTCGCCTCGCTCCGCCTCGCCGGCGTCGGTATCGGCGTCCCCGGATTCATCCTCCTCAAACAGGGATTCATCACCAATTCGAACAACTTGCCCTACCTGGAGAACTATCCGGTCCGGGACGCCATCGAGCAGCGCCTGGGCACGCCGATCATCCTGGAGAACGACGCCAACGCCGCGGCCCTCGGCGAAAAGTGGATGGGCGCCGGCCGGGAGGTCAACGACCTTGTTCTGCTCACCCTGGGCACCGGCGTCGGAGGCGGGATCATCATGGGCGGCCGCGTACTCCACGGCATGGACGGCATGGCCGCCGAACTCGGCCATCTCACCGTCGATCCCTTCGGGCCCCCCTGCGGCTGCGGCAACCTGGGTTGTCTGGAAAAGCTGGCCTCGGCGACGGCCGTCGAAGCCGCCTCTGTGCTGATGAGCCTCTCCGCGCAGCCGCTCACCAGCAAACAGGTCTACGAACTGGCCATGGACGGTAACGCCAAAGCCAAAGCCATTTTCGCCCAGATGGGCCGCGCCTTGGGCATCGGCCTGGCCAATCTCATCAACACCTTCAACTTCCCGCTCTACCTCCTCAGCGGCGGAATGCTGCCCGCCTGGAACCTCTTCTGGCCGGAGTTGGAAGCGCAAGTCACCTTGCGCTCGTTCACCTATCGCAACTCCAAAACGCGCATCGAGGCGGCAACGCTCGGTAACCAGGCCGGCCTCATCGGCGCCGCCTACCTCCCCTTCCAAGCCATCGATTTGAGCCATAAGTTATGAGCGCCTACTGGTTGGGTATCGACATCGGCACCGGCGGCTCCCGTGCCCTGCTGGTGGATGAAACAGGACGGATCGCCGCAGCCCGTACCGCGGCCCATGAGGACATGCGAATGGAGCGCCCCCTCTGGGCCGAACAACGCCCCGAAAACTGGTGGTCCGCCTGCCAGGAGGCGATTCGCGGCGTCCTGGCCGACGCCGGCGTCAACGGCGCCTCCGTGCTCGGCCTCTCGCTCTCCGGCCAAATGCACGGGCTCGTCATTCTCGATGAGACCGGGGCCGTGATCCGCCCCTCTCTTATTTGGTGCGATCAACGCAGCCAGCCGCAAGTGGATGCGATCAACGCCAAGGTCGGCAAGGATCGCGTTCTGGAGTGCATCGCCAACCCCGTCCTCACCGGCTTCACCCTCCCCAAGCTGCTTTGGGTGCGTGACAACGAACCGTCCGCCTATGAGCGCGTCCGCCACCTGCTCCTCCCCAAGGACTATGTTCGCTATCAACTCACCGGCGAATTTGCCAGCGAAGTCTCGGATGCCTCCGGCACCGCACTCTTCGACGTCGTTCGCCGCCGTTGGTCATTCGAACTCGCAGACGCCCTGGGCATCGATCGCGCCATCCTGCCTAAGGTTTACGAATCGGAAGAGGTCACCGGCGTCATCTCCGCGGCCGCCGCCGCGGCTACAGGACTCCTCCCCGGCACGCCCGTCATCGGCGGAGGTGGTGACCAGGCTGCCAGTGCTGTCGGTAACGGTATCGTCGCCCCGGGTCTCGTCTCGGACACCATCGGCACCTCCGGCGTCGTTTTCGCCCATATGGACCAGGTGGCCTACGACCCCGCCGGCCGCGTCCACACCTTCTGTCACGCCGTGCGCGGCAAGTGGCACGTCATGGGCGTAACACAGGGCGCTGGATTGAGCCTTCAGTGGTTCCGCAACCAGTTGGCCACAGCCGCCTCCTACGACGAGATCACCGATGGCGCGGCCCTCTGCCCGCCCGGGGCCCGCGGCCTTTTCTGGTTGCCCTATTTGATGGGCGAAAGGACCCCGCACCTGGATTCAACCTGCCGCGCCGCCTGGGTGGGACTTACCGCTGCTCACTCCCGGGCCGACATGGCCCGCGCCGTCCTTGAAGGGGTCTGCTACAGCCAGAAGGACTGCCTGGATATCATCGCCGGCCTCGGCTGCGGCGTGGAGAATGTCCGCCTCTCCGGCGGCGGCGCCAAGAGCCCTATGTGGACCCAACTCTTCGCCGATGTCTTCGCCAAACCCGTCACCATCCTGGAGACCCAGGAAGGTTCGGCCTACGGCGCGGCGCTGCTCGCCATGACCGGCACCGGCGCCTTCGCCTCCGTCCCGGAAGCCTGTGCCGCCACCATTCGCGAAGTGCAAACGGTCCGTCCCGGCGCCGATTCCTCCTTCTATCAGCGCGCCCACGCCGTCTACCAAAACCTCTACCCGGCGCTCCGCTCCAGCTTCCAAGCCATCGATACGCTGAGCTAACTGTGTTTTGTGACATCAGCCTTCCGGTGCCGCTCGATCAGGCGTTCACCTACGCGCTGCCCGCTTCGCTCCACCACCGCGTGAAACCCGGTGCCCGCGTCATTGTCCCCTTCGGCTCCCGCAAACTCACCGGCGTCGTGCTCGCACTGCACCGCAACTCGCCCGGCGTCCGCGCCAAGACCGTCGAAAAACTGATCGACGAGGAGCCCATCTTTGACACCGCGCTCCTTCGGCTCGCCAACTGGGTAGCCGCCTACTACTGCGCCCCGCTTGGCGAAGTCCTGCGCAGCATGGCCCCCACATCGGCCGAAACCAGCCGATCCAAGATCTTCGCCCTCACCGACACCGGCCGCGACCTGGTTCGTCAATCGCTATTCGGCGAGGAGGACACGTCCCCGCAGTCCCGCCTGCTGCGGATGTTGGAGGTACGGCCGCTGTCGGCCTCCTACCTGAAAACGAAGATCGAAGATGCTGCCCGCCTCCTGAAATCCCTGGAGCAGAAGGGCCTCGTCGGCGTTGAAGAGGACATTAGCGCCAAAGATCCCATGCGCGCCCCGGCCGAACAATTGCGTGTCAAATTCGCTTGCCGTGCCGATGGCCTCAAACTCCCAAAAGCGGAACGGGAACTCCTCGCCTATCTCGAACTCCACCCTGGCGAACACGGCGTCGCGGCGTTGGAAGAATCGGTCAAGGACGCCTCCCGGTCCTCCCGTGCCCTGGCCCGCCGTGGCCTCGCCACCCTCCGCATCGCCCCCCTTGCCATGCTCGCCGATGTCCGCCCGCCCCATGCTCTCAATGAGTGGCAGCAGGCCGCGTTCGACAAGGTGCGTGCTCAACTCGATGCCAATGCCTTTGGGGCGTTCCTCCTCCAGGGCGTCACCGGAAGCGGCAAAACCGAAGTCTACTTGAGCTCCATCGAGCACTCTCTTTCCCTCGGCCGCGCAGCCCTCCTCCTGGTCCCGGAAATCGCTCTCACTCCCGCCGTCGCCGGCCAGTTCCTGCACCGTTTCGGAGACCGTGTGGCCATCCTCCACTCCGCTTTCAGCGACAACGAACGAACCGAACAATGGCGGCGCATCCGCAGCGGCGAAGCCGGCGTCGTCGTCGGAACCCGCTCCGGAGTCTTCGCCCCCATCCGCAACCTGGGCCTCATCATCGTCGACGAGGAGCACGACCAAAGCTACAAACAGCAGGAAGCCCCCCGCTACAACGGCCGCGACGTTGCAGTCATGCGCGCCCGCGAACTCGGCGCCACCGTCATCCTCGGCTCCGCCACGCCCGCGCTGGAAACGCGCTACAACGTCGAACGCGGCAAGTATACGCTCCTGGAACTCCCCGAACGCGTCCAGGGCCGTCCCATGCCGGTTGTCGAGATCGTCGACATGCGCGAGGAATTCCTCACCACGCGCCAAATGACGACCTTCTCTCGCCGCCTGCTCGAAGCCCTCGACGAACGCCTCGCCGCTAATGAGCAGACCATGCTGCTGCTTAACCGCCGCGGCTTCTCCAGTTTCGTCAGTTGCCGCTCCTGCGGCGAACGGGTCGAATGCCCCAACTGCGCCGTCACCCTTACCTATCACCGCCGCGACAAGCGCCTCCTCTGCCACTATTGCAACTACGCCGAGAGGGTCCCTGACCGCTGCAAGAAATGCGATAGCGAATACCTCCATTTCATCGGCACCGGTGCCGAAAAGGTGGAAGATGAGCTCCACAAGGCTCTCCCTCGCGCCCGCATCGCGCGCATGGACCGCGATACGGTTACCACCAAACGCCATTTCGAAACCATCCTGCACGGCTTCCGCGATGGGAACTTCGACATCCTCGTCGGAACCCAAATGATCGCCAAAGGCCACGACATTCCCAACGTCACCCTCGTCGGCATTGTTTCGGCCGATATTGGTCTCGGCATGCCCGATTTCCGCTCGGCCGAACGGACCTTTCAACTCCTTACCCAAGCAAGCGGGCGCGCCGGCCGGGGCACCATCCCAGGGCGAGTCATCCTCCAGACCTCCAACCCCGAACATTACGCCGTCCGCCTCGCCTCCCAGCAGGACTACACGCAGTTTTACGAAAAGGAACTCCTTTTCCGCCGCTCCATGCGCTACCCGCCCTTCAGTGCCCTGGCTAACATCCTCGTCCGCGATGAGATCCAGGAAGAAGCCTTGCGCAAGAGCACGGAGCTCGAACGAATGCTCAAGCCCGAACCCAAGGAGATGCGCGTCATGGGCCCGGCGCCGGCACCCGTGCCCCGGCTGAAGAACGAGTTCCGCTATCAACTGCTTCTGAAATCCTCGGATCGCAAGAAACTCAACGAAACACTGCATACGATTCGGAGATTTGCCGCCGCTCAAAAATGGGGGGCCACCGCCTTAGTGATTGACGTCGATCCGGTTTCTCTGTTGTAATGACCCGCGCATGAACTCCGAACGGGCTCCCTATCAGCTTGTCGAGCGGAATCTGCGGCACGCCATGGCGTTCTATGCCGCCGCCCACCCCGGTGGCGAAGTCCGGGAGATGCCCGGTGTCTCCGCCATCAGTTGCGGCTGGAACTATCCCGTCTTTAACTCCGCCCTCCTCAGCACCCCCGTTCCTGGAATCGAAGGCGACTTATCGGGCCGGCTTGCCATGGCTTCTATCTTTTTTCGCGCACTTGGTATCGGATGGTCGTACTGGGCCTGCCATGACTTGCTCAGCCCCGCCTCTCTCCGCCATTTACGCGAAACCTGCTACACCTACGGCATGGAACCGGTCCTGACAGCGCCGGGTATGTACACGCCGGATCTGCTTCCCCCCAAACATCCCCTCCCTCCACTCGATGTCCGCGAGGTATGTGATACGCCCGGCCGCCTCGCGTTTGCCCACCTCGTCGCCACCATCTTCGACCTTCCTTTCCAGATGACCATGAACGTCTATGGCTCGCCCGCCTGCTGGACACCGGAGTATGCCGCTTTCGTCGGCTATGTTGCCGATCGCCCTGTAACAGTTGCCATGGTTAACGTATCTGACTCCTGCTGCGGTTTCTACTCTGTAGGAACCGTCCCCGGCCATCGCCGCCGGGGATATGCGGAAACCGTAATGCGGGCCGCTCATTTGCAAATGCGGAAACGCTTGCATTTCGATACGTGCGTGTTACAATCTAGCACCGTTGGGCGCCGGTTGTATGAACAGATGGGGTTTCGGGAAGTCACCCAATTCTCCGTCTTTCGCTCCGCGCCCGGCTAAGCTGAGACTCAATTACTGGAGAAAATTCCCATGGGAATGATGGAAGAGTTCAAGCAATTTGCCATTTCCGGCAACGTAATGGACCTGGCTGTCGGTGTAATCATCGGCGGAGCGTTCGGGAAGATTGTCAACTCCCTCGCCAACGACGTGATCATGCCGCCAATCGGGCTCTTGCTCGGCGGAGTGGATTTCAAAGGGATGTACATTCCTTTGGACGGAAAGACCTACGAGAACATGGAAGCCGCCGTCAAAGCGAAGGCGCCGGTCCTCGCCTACGGCATGTTCATCCAGAACGTTGTCGAGTTCTTAATCCTCGCGTTTGTGATTTTCCTCATGGTCCGAGCCATGAACAAAATGCGCCCCGGCGTCGCCAGCGACAAAAAGGCCGGCGGCTGATAGACTTCTTGAGTTGAGACCTGCGGAGCCCCCTCTATGCCTGGGGCTCCGCAAACCGCACTGTGACTGACGAACGCCTCCCCTTTTCCGCCACCCACCTTTCTTCTCCCTACGACGGTATCCGCCCCCTCCCGGTTCGTGTCCTCCTCGACAACGTCCGCAGCCTCTATAACGTCGGTTCCTTTTTCCGGACCTCCGATGCCTGCGCCCTCGAGCGCCTCTATCTCGGCGGCATTACCGGGTACCCGCCCCAAAAACAGATCACCAAAACCGCCCTCGGCGCCGAGGACCGCGTCCCCTGGGAACACCACCGCGACGTCGCGCCTCTCCTAGACCGTCTCCAGGCCGAAGGTGTCGAACTTGCCGCCGTGGAAACTAGTGTCCGCTCCGTCGACCTCTTCGACTGGCGCCCTCGCTTCCCGGTCTGCATCATCTTTGGCCATGAGGTCGACGGCATCCAACCCCACATCGCCGCCCGCTGCGATGTCCATGTCCGCATCCCCATGCTCGGCACCAAGCACTCCCTGAACGTGGCCACCGCCGGCGGCGTCATGCTCTACGAACTCTTGCGCAAGTACCGCGAACTCCTGCGAAGATAGAAAGCATTATGCGCCGACTTCCCTTCCTTCTCCTCGCCGTAGCCGCCTTCGGCCAGCAGACCATGTTCCCCCCCGTCCGCGGTACCCGTGAAATGGTCGGCGCCGCCAATAACTTCGAAGTGGAAGCCGGCTTCCGCATCCTCGCCGCCGGCGGCAATGCCGTCGATGCCGGTGTCGCCGCCACACTCGCTGCTTCCGTCACCGAACAGGCCCGCTTCGGCCTCGGCGGCGAAATGCCCCTGCTCATCAAGATGAACGGCAAACCCGTGGTCGTCGTCAGTGGCGTTGGCACCGCGCCCAAACTGGCCACCACGGATTGGTATCGCCAACGCAAACCCAACCCCTGGGAAGATCCCTCGCAGATGCCCCCCATCCCCGGCGAAGGCATCCACTCCGCCATCCTCCCCGGCGTCTTTGATGGCCTCATGCTCGCTCTCCAGCAGTACGGCACCAAATCATTCGCCGAAGTGGCCGCTCCGGCCATTGAGTACGCCGACGCATTCCCGATCGGCGAAGAGTTTTCCAACTTCATCCGTAACGGACAGCGCCTGATGAACAACTGGCCGGCCTCTAAAGCGCACTTCCTTCCCGGAGGAATCGTCCCCGAACGCGGGACCATTTTCAAACAACCCGCCCTCGCCAAGACCCTTCGCGAACTCGCCGCCGCCGAAAAGAAGCAGCGCGGCAACCGCGCCAAAAAAATCCAGGCCGTCCGCGACTACTTCTACCGCGGCCCCATTGCCAAGAAGATCGCCGCCTTCTCCGAGGCCAATGGTGGCCTCATCCGCTATGAGGACCTCCGCGACTTTAAGGCCGAAATCGACACCCCGCAGACGTCCGAGTACCGCGGCTACACCGTCGTCAAACCCGGCTTCTGGACCCAGGGTCCCGTCATGCTCCAGGCACTCCAACTGCTGGAGGGCTACGACCTGAAGGCGATGGGTCACAACTCGGCATCGTATCTCCACACTGTCATCGAAGCGGTAAAACTCGCCTTCGCCGATCGCGACGCCCACTACGGTGACCCAAAGTTCTCCAAAATCCCTGTTGAAACCCTCCTCTCCCGCGACTACGCCGCCAACCGCCGCAAGCTGATCGATCCCAACAAGGCGTCCATGGAATCGCGCCCCGGCGCCATGGGCACGCCCCTCCGCACGGCCGCCGCCAAGGAACACAACAGTGTCCAGGACACAACCTGTGTGAATGTCGTCGACAGCCAGGGCAACGTCTTTTCCGCCACCCCCTCCGGCGCCTGGCTCCCCAGTGTCATCGCCGGGGATACCGGCATCCCGCTTTCCAGCCGCCTGCAGAGCTTCGTGATGACCAAAGGGCACGCCAATGAACTCGCCCCCGGCAAGCGCCCCCGCGTCACCCTCAGCCCCACCATCGTGCTTAAGGACGGCAAACCCTTCTTCGCCATGTCAACACCCGGCGGCGACAACCAGGATCAGGCGATGCTCCAGGTGTTGCTGAACATCATTGATTTTGGCATGGCGCCGCAGGAGGCCGTCGAAGCCCCCCGCTTCCAAACCGAACACTTCTACAGCTCCTTCGCCACCCACGAGTTTGTCCCCGGCCGCACCCGTATCGAACGCCGCATTCCCAAGGCTGTAATGGACGCGCTCACCGAAAAAGGCCACATCGTCCAACCCAGCGGCGATTGGAGCAACGGCTCGGCGCCCACGGTTATCCTGATTCGCGATGGCGTCCTCGATGGTGGTGCCGATCCCCGCCGCCTTCGCTTTATCTTTGGGCGCTGAGCTCCGCGCCTATGACGTGTGGTCGTGGATGATCTTCCATCCCTTCGGGCCCTTCCGCAAGATCAGTGTGAAGTGGCCCGTGGCGTCGCCCCCGCCCGCAGCCGTCCGCGTCAGAAAAAACTTGCCCAGAATCATCGCGTGATCGGTCCCCAAAGCCCGCGATTCCAGAATCTCAAACCGCAGCTTGCCCATCTTTTCCGGCGTGTCGTAGTTGCGCCGGTAACGCGCCAGAACCTCGCTCCGGCCCCGCGAAAGCGCCTTTCCCAGGAACGTGATCGACGGCGAATCCTCGTAGGTGGAAACGAACGCCACCAGGTCACCGCGGTTCCACGCAGCCGTCTGCTCGGCCAGCACCGCTCGCGCGTCGTCGGCCCCCATCACGGCAGCTACCGCTAAACAAAGGAAGACGGAAATGAATTTGCCCATCGTTGGAGATTATACTTACTAGTTCACATGCAAGATTGGAAACAACCGGAGAGCGCGGCGGAATTGGCGGAGTTGCTCGGCTCGGCCACCGCGGCAAAACACCGAGTCACGCTCGGCGGCAACAACACCAAATCCCGCTGGGGAGGCCCCGCCGGCCCGGCCGACCTCCGCATCTCTACCTCCAAACTCAATCGCGTCCTCGAGTACGAACCTCGCGATCTCACCCTCTCCGTGGAAGCCGGCATGCCGTATGCCGCACTCACCGCTCTGCTCGCCAAAAACCAGCAGATGATCCCTCTCGACCCGCCCTACGCCGCCTCCGCCACCATCGGCGGTGTCCTCGCCGCCAATCACTCCGGCCCCCGCCGCCGC
The DNA here is from genome assembly GCA_964430625.1 of uncultured Solibacteraceae bacterium. GTDB lineage: Bacteria > Acidobacteriota > Terriglobia > Bryobacterales > Bryobacteraceae. The sequence goes on along the minus strand of CAYSFR010000036.1, from coordinate 51,769 downwards.
CACTTCGGCACTGCCCGCGACCTCGTCATCGGCATGCAGTTTGCCACCATGGAAGGCAAGCTCGTACAGTCTGGCGGTATGGTCGTCAAGAATGTCGCTGGCCTCGATATGGCCAAGGTAATGATCGGCAGTTGGGGCACACTCGCCGCCATCACCGTCATCAACTTCAAACTCATCCCCATCGACAAAGCCACCCGGACCTTTCTGCAGGTCTTCCCTTCCGCAGCCGAAGCCCTGGCGGAGCGCAGCCGGATCCTCCAAAGCGTACTTCAGCCGGTCGCGGTCGATTTGCTCAACCCCGCCGCCAGCCGCCGCCTCGGGAGGGATGGCTGGATCCTCGCCGTCGGCACCGGCGGCAGCCCCGCGCTCATTGACCGCTATAGCCGCGAACTGAACAAGGCCGAAGCCATCCACGGCGACGCCGAACGCGCCTTTTGGCAATCCGTCGAATCCTTCACGGAGACCTTCCTCGCCGCTCATCCCAACGGCGCCATTCTCCGCGCTTCCACCGCCCTGCAGGACATGACACCCCTGCTCGCTGCTCACTCGGGTCCCGCCCTCGCCCGCGCCGCTAACGGCGTCAGCTACCTCTTCCACGAGTCCGCCCCCGCTACTACCGATCCACGCAAAGGGTTCTGGCCCGCCGCCGGTCCCTACGCCGTCCTCGAGGCCGGACCCGAAAACAGAAACCCCGATTCCCTCTGGCCCGAACCCGACAGCGGCTTCCCCGTCATGCAGAAGATCAAGCAAATGCTCGATCCCCAGCAATTACTGAACAAAGGACGTCTCTATGGCCGCATTTGAATCCGAAGCTCCCCGGCAGAAGGACCTGGACAAATGCGTCCACTGCGGACTCTGCCTCAACTCCTGCCCCACCTACCGCGAACTCGGCGTCGAAATGGACTCCCCCCGCGGCCGCATCTACCAGATGGTCCAGGTGACCGAGGGCAAAGCCGCCATCAGCGATACCTACATTGAGCACATGGAGCTCTGCCTGGCCTGTCGTGGCTGCGAAAGTGCCTGCCCCAGCGGCGTCCAATACGGCCGGCTGATTGAAGCCGCCCGCGCCCACATCGACCAGAACGTCACCCGCCCCTGGCACGTCAGCGCCCTCCGGAACTTCGTCTTCGGCTCCCTGCTCTCCTCCCGCTGGATGCTCTCCCTGGCCGGTGCCGGACTTTATCTCTACCAGGCCAGCGGCCTGCAAAAGCTCATCCGCTCCTCCGGCATCCTGAAGTTCTTCGGCCGCCTCCACGAAATCGAGATGCTCGCGCCGTCGGCCGAAACGCCCTTCTTCTTCAGCCAGATCGGCAAGGTCTTCCCTGCCGAAGGAGAAAAGCGCTACAAGGTCGCTTTGCTCGCCGGCTGCATCGCCAATGTCAGCTTCGCCCGGCTCAATGAGGCCACCGTCCGTGTGCTCCAAAAGAACGGCTGTGAGGTCCATATCCCCAAGGCTCAGAACTGCTGCGGCGCCCTCCACGTCCACGCCGGCCGCAAAGACGACGCCCGCGAACTCGCCAAGAACAACATCGACGCCACCCTTGACGGCGGCTTCGACGCCATTCTCACCAACGCCGCCGGCTGCGGCTCCACCCTCAAGGAATACGACGAACTCCTGGAACACGACGACGCCTACCGCGATCGCTCCCTCGCCTTCAAAGCCAAGATGAAGGACATCAACGAGTTCCTCGCCTCCATCGAGATTCGCACTCCCTCCAAGCCGCTCAACCTCACCGTCACTTACCAGGACTCCTGCCACCTCTGCCACGGCCAGAAGATCCGCGTCCAGCCCCGCAAAGTCCTCGCCGCCATCCCTGGGGTCACCCTCAAGGAAATGGCCCTCAGTGACCTCTGTTGCGGCAGCGCCGGCATCTACAACGTCGTCCACAACGAGATGGCTATGGGCCTGCTCAAGAACAAAATGCAGTCCGTCAACGCCACCGGCGCCGAGTGCATCGTCACCGCCAATCCCGGCTGTATGATCCAACTCCAGGCCGGCTCCCAAATTCACGGCAAAGGACAACCCGTCCTCCACGTCGTCGAAGTGCTCGACCGCGCCTACAAAGGCTAGCGGCCTCCGCGCTCCCACAGCGCCCTCATCTCGGCGTCAATCCTCCGGTACAGGCCGCGCGGATAGGTGGTGTAGGGCCGGTGCAAGTCGAAATGGTCCCGCCCGGGAACAATCTCGCAGGCGTCCTCGCGCCCCTTCCCGCGCATCCACTCGCACAGCATGGCCGCCGATTCGTTCAGGTGAAAGTTATCCTCGGCACCAATCGCCAACCGGATCTTTCCCCGCAGTTTCGGGCCCAGCATCTCCCATTTTTCCCGCAGCACCCGCGCAATGTCATAGCGCTGCCAGTACTGCCGCACGTCGCGCGACAGCTCCCCGGTCAACCGGTTAAACAGCGGCAACGGACGGCCATCCTCGCCTCGTGGCGAAAATGCCCATTCAAATGATGCCAACTGCCCGCCGAACTCCCCGGTCACCTCCTCCATCCGCGCAAACTCTTCCACCGTCATTGTCTCTTTCCCGCCCATGCGTACCAGGTTCAGCGGCCTTCCCTCTCGCGTCAAATACGCATTCTGCGCTGATTCAGCAGTCACATCGATCCCCGTAAAGCTCCGGAAATCCACCGGGTCCGGCGACGTCGGCCATGTTCCGCCAAAGAAGTCCGCGTAGCGAACCTGCAGCCACAGGGAGGTCCATCCCCCTGAGGAGTGACCCGTCAAAAAGCGTCCCCGCGCCGCCGGAAGCGTTCGGAACCGCCCCTCTAGGTAAGGAATCAGCTCGGTTGTCAGCGCCCGCCCCCACGGTCCGTTATTCACCGAATCCACAAACGCATGGTGGCCGCCCGGACAGTTCCCATCCAGGAACACGTGAACGGCCTTCAGCCGCTCTCCCGTCTCCATCTCCGCCACATACTGCTCTTCTTTCGCCCACGCTTCCGTGTAGTCGCCGCCAAATCCGTGGATATGGTAAATCGCCGGCAGCGGGGCACTCTGCGCCGTGTGCCCTTTCGGAACAATCACCCCGGCGTGCATCATCACCGGCCGCCCCATGAACGCCGTCAACGCCGGACTCTCGAAATGGATCGCCTTCACGTTCGCCGTATCCGCCTTCTCCGCTGTCTTCGGCGTCACCGCGTTCAATTCCAACTCCACCGTCCCCGCGCTTGCCGGATCCACCCCATTCAGAACTTTCACCCGGCTCACCAGGTCGCCCGCATCCCGCCGGTTTCGCGCAAACGAGTGGTTCGGGTCCAGTAGCGCCATCACCACGTAATCCCCCTTCGGCGCTTGGGAAAACGGCAGCGGATACGCCATCTCGTCGGGGTTAATCTCCACCGTCGCCCCCGCGCGCCAGTGGCCAACCTCCTTCGCCGCCATCCAAACACTACCCGGCAGAAATCCGACTTTAATCTCTTCCACCGCCGCATCGCCCTTGTCGAGGAAGACAAACAGCCGTCCCGAACTCCCCTGCGGCGCGACCTCGGGCGATAGCTTCACGCGAAATCGCAACGGCTCCCCGCCGAACAGACACAGTCCGGCCAGCAAAACGAGAATAAAGCGCATTAATGTACAGAGTATCGAAACTCAGACCTCATTTAAAACAAACAGGAACGAGCCCCGCTTTTCGCCGTTCGCCACGCTCGTTTTCATCGCCAGACTCTTTCGCGCGATCCGATCCTTGGCTGCTACCGGATCCCCTTCAAACTGGATCTCCGTCGCAATCGTCTTTGCACCCGGCGCCGTTACCCGCACATGAATGTGCGCGCATCGCCCTCCATAAGCCACCGGCGCCATCGTCTCAAACCAGTACTCCCCGTTGGCCGAACACCGCACCTGCCCGCGCAACCGGTAGCCCGCGTTGTCGTACTCTCCCCGCGCGTCCACGTGCCACATCTCCACCCGCGCGCCCTCCAGCGCCCGCCCCCGCGTATTTAACACCTTTCCCGTCACCCGCAGCGGCTCCCCGGCCATTCCCGGTTCCCGCAACGAGTGCCGCTCCGGTGCCCCGGCTTTATAGAACGGCCCCGGCCCCACCTCCTCGGTCGGCGCCTGAAACTCCGTCGCCGCCAACTCGCTCACTGCCGCCGCCAGAGCAAATCCCTGAATCACCCGCCGCCGCAAAATTTGGGTTCGTCGCATGCGCAGAGACTACCACCCGGCTCCACCGCCCGGCAACCGCTTCCGTCACTTTCCAATCGCAATCAACTCTTTCGCCGTCCGATGGTACAGCCGTTTCCCGTCAAATGACACCGAGTTCTGGCTCCACGTCTTCCCCAACGGCCCCAGATCGTTCACACCCAGAATCGCCCGCTCGTCCAGCACTCTCGCCCCCGCATCGATCACGTACGTTGTCCCCACCGAAACCGTGAAAAACAACTTCCCATCGATCGCCACCGGGCTCCCCCAGAATGCCGGCGTTTCCCACCCATCCATCCGCGAACGGTCCTCGGTCGCCACGTCCACCCCATCGGCATTGGTCGCCTCCGTCCGCAGCGCTTTCCCGTAGATCCGCTTCCCCTCATCGTCCACCGCCACCGGTAACTCCAGATACTCCACCTTCCCGCTCTCAACATGCACCCGCCCCAGGCAATACGCCGGCCCGGCTCGCCCCTTCGGCGGCTTTCGGTTTCTCTTATGCCCCGTACTCACCAGAAAGTAGTGGTATCCCCGGCTCACAATATTGGCGTGCCACGCCGGTTGCACCCGGATCACCTCGCCCTCCGCCAGCGGCCGCGAATCTGCGATCTCTCGCAGATTCACCCCCTTCTGTGCCACATACTTCCCCGCCCCGGCATCCCACCGCCGGTAATCCACATCCCGAATCAGCGACTGTGTCTTCGCCAGTTTCCCCGTCCGAGCGTCCACCACCACATGGGACTCCTCCGGGTTCATCCGAAACCAATATGCGTACCGCTTATCCCAATGCATCACATAAAGCGCCTGCCACGTCGGCGCATGTTCGGTCCCCGCATCGGCCACAAACTGCCACAGGCTGCGACCCGTCTTCGCATCAGTCAAGCTCAGCCCCACCGGTCCCTCCGGCACGTCGTGCCACCCGCCTCGCCCATGAAGAATCCCCGCCCGCCCGTCCGCCGCCACTCCCAACCGAGGCGTATTGTAGGCCGTGGTCCCATCCTCATTCGTCCACACCACCTTCCCCGTCCTTTTATCGATCGCCCGCAAATAGTTCCATCCCGCCTTCTCGCCCGGCTCGACGTTATAGATCAAATCGCCCGCGAGAATCGGCTCGAACTGCTTATTGAACGGAAACGGCTTCCCCCACGGCGTGAATTTCCGCCGCCACACCTCCCGCCCCTCCCAGTCGAAACATCCCATCTCGCCGCTCGCGTTGTAGAACCAGACATGCCTCCCATCGGTCACCGGCGTCGGCGTCGTCGAGTCGCTGTAGGCATACATCATGGGGCTCTTCTCCACGCCCTCCAGCCCCACGCTCCACAACGTCTTGCCCGTCCGTGCATCCACCGCCAGCCCGACAATCTTCCCGCTAAACCCCTTCTCCCCAGGTGCGAACGTCGTCAAAAACAGCCGGTCCCCCCACACCGCGATCCCGCTCTGCCCGGCATTGGACAGCTTCATCCGCCAGGCGATATTCTCGTTCCGCGCCACGCTCCAACGCACAGGCGGCTCGGCCCCCTCCACAGCCCATGTCCCCGCCGGACCACCCGCCTGCGGCCAGTTCCCTGCCCCCAGTGCCGCCGAAAACAACAGCACCCACCTCACGGCTTCCGCCCCGGATAGGGCTTGTCAAACCCCTTGGCGTCCCACCACAGAATCCGGTTCAATACGTCGCTAGGGACGTCGTCAATGTCGTCCCAGTTCATCTTCGCCGAAGCCAAGGTCGCCCACTTTTCCCGCCCGTTCAATGCGCTCGCCGGCGGATTCATGTCGTCCAGCTTCACCGCCGGCACAATCGCCGTGTAGGTATCCAACTTCGCCTCCGCCGTGAACACACTGTTCATCGCCCGCGCATTGGCCAGGAACCGCGTCCGCGGCTGCAGCCCGAAAATGTCCTGCATCGTCCGCACCATATTTAAATGCGTGTAGTAGTTCGAATCCAGCGCCTCCCGCCGGATGTGCGGCCCAATCGCCAGCGCCAGCGTCCGCCGTCCGCTCACATGGTCCACTCCGTCCTGCGCGTCGTCTTCCACCACCAGAATCAGGCTCTTCCCCCAAACCTTCGACTTGCTGATCTTCTCCACAATCTTCCCCAGCGCCAGGTCATTATCAGCCACCATTGACCGCGGCCGCGGCGCGTTCGGATTCCGCCCCTCCGTGTGGTCGCTCGTCATCGTCACAATCGTCAGATTCGGCGTCGTCCCGCTCTTCTCCCACGCATCCATCCGCTCGGCAAACGCCGCCGCCCGGATCTGATCCGGTACCTTCATCGACGACGGCGGAAACTTCTCGTCAAATATCGGCCGCAGCGCCGGCACCACGCACCGCGATCCCACCACGTCCTTCCATGTCCCCTGCTGGTAATGCTTCCAATACTCGGCCCACTTCAGCATCTGCGTCTCGTTGATATCCCGCATCAACCCGTCCGGCCCCGGCGTCGCCGGCTCGGACACCGGTCCCAACAGCCGCACCGAAATCGGCCGCCGCTGATCCTGCCAGAAAAACCCCGCCGGCGATACCGTCAGCGAATCCCCCATGTTCCACGCATACCCGCGCGGCGCCGCCTGCAGCGCCCGCTCCGTATGGTCGGAGACGAAACCCATCATCAGCCACTGATGCCCCTCAAAACTGATGGCCCCACCCGAATAGAAGTTGTCCATCAGCACATACTTCTCCGCCAGCGCATGGTGATTCGGCGTCACCTCCCGCCCGTACATCAGCAACTTCTCGTCCCGGTTCCCCTTCGGAATATCGCTGAACACCTGATCGTACGTCCGGTTCTCCTTAATCAGAAAGAACACATGCTGAATCCCCAGCTTCGCCAGGTCTTTCACGCCCCCATTCGCCGTAAACCGCGGCCGCGCCGCCAACTCCGCCTCCCGCAAACCCGCCTTCAATTGCGCCGGCGCCGGATCCGGTATCGACGACAGACTCCCCTCAAACACCCGGCTATTGTGCCGCCCCGGTTCCTGCTCATCGTCCCCCGTCCCCTTCACGCTCGCCACATGGATCGTTTCCTTCCCATCCACCCGAACCGCCGTCGGGAACCACCCCGTCGGAATCTTGCCGGCCAGCGTCCAGCCCGCCTTCTCCCGCGCCAGAACCGCTACCGCATTATCTCCGCCGCAAGCCACGTAAACCCGCTGTCCGTCCCCCCGGAACGCCACCGAGTTCGGCAACAGACCCGGCAATCGGCTTCCGGCATCAATCGTCACCGTTGCCACCGCCAGCGTCTTTGTATCAATCGTCGACAGCGTATCCGCATGGGCATTCGTCACCACCAGCGTCCCTCCATCCGGGCTCAACGCAATTCCCGCCGGCGCCAACCCCACCGCGACCGACTTCGCCTGCCCGCTCACCGTCTGGAACACCTGTACCGTCCCCGCCAGCACCGATCCCGCGTCATCGGTAGGCAGCGCCACCGCCCCGCTCAACGCCTGCTTCGCCCCCGCCCGCGCCCCGCCGCCGCGATTGGAAACGTAAAGCGTATCCCCGCCCGCGTTCAACGCCAGCGAAAACGGCGCCAACTCCGTCGCCCACCGCGTCGCAATCGTCTTCGTCGCCGCGTCCACGCCAATAATCTCGTTCGCATGATGCAGCGCCGCGTACAACCGCTTCCCATCCCGCGTGAACGCCAGCCCCGCCGGAATCGGGTGTCCCTTCAACTCCATCCGGTCCACCGCGCCCAACTGCCCCGCCGCCGTGTACGGAATCCGCAGCAGCGCATCCGGCCCGTTCCGCGTCGCCTCACTCGCCCACACCTCCCGCGTCCCCGGACGGAAAGCGATCCCCACATACGACGTCGTCTTCGTCGTCACCCGGCTGATCTCCCGGCCGCTTGCCAACTCCAGCAGCACCACGCTCGTCCCGTTCAATACCGCCCCATACGTCCCCGTCTCATCCATAGCCAGGTCCGCCGGCCGCCCCTTGATCTCCGCCGCCATACGCCATGGCCGCACCAGTTGCGCCGACGCTACCAGATACGCGTCATTAGCCTGCTTCCCCGCCACCGCCGTGCTCGGCAGAATCATCGACAGGTCCGGCTTCTTCACCGCCAGGACCCCAACTGCGGTCACACCGAGTAGCAGCGCCACTTTGCTCTTAGTCATAAACTGCTAGCTTATCCGAGCAGCGGCCCGCCCGGTATGAAAGTTGGATGAAACCGTCCCTATCCCAGCAGCAGCTTGTCGTATATCGAATCGATCTGAAAATGCGTTACGCCCAATCCACGCATCCGCGCCACATCCCGCCGCGCCCCCGCCCAATGATCGATCTTCTCCATCTCATACCGGAACGTATTCAGCGCCGCCACCGGCGTCACCCCGTGCGCCCGGCAAAGTTCCACCGCCTCCCCGTCCAGCACGCTCCCCAACTCAAACAAGTAGTAAATCCGGCCCACATCTTCTCCCCGCCCGATCGCCGCCCGCAACTCCCCCCGGTTCGCCGACAGCTTCAGCTTCCCCCTGAAAAACCCCTTCACCCGCGCCCCGCCCAGCGTAAACGCACTCTCCAGCAACCCGTGCCGCCGCATTGCCCCTTCCAGCCCGGCATAAAACGCCTCCGGAAAATCATCGCCCTTGATATCGAGCATCAACCGGATCCGCCCCGCGCACCGCTCGCACAACTCCTCGAAATCCATCGGCCGCGTCCCGCCCGGCGTCGCCCGCAACGCTTGCACCTCCGCCCATGTCATCTCCCCCACCGCCCGGTTGACCCCAAAGAACCGCCCGAACGTCCCATCATGCTGCACCACCGCCCGCCCGTCCTTCGTCCGCCGGATGTCCACTTCAATCATCTGGTAACCGCGCCGGATCGCCGCTTCCACCGACGCCGGGCTGTTCTCGGCATGCTCCGTACCCACCACCCCGCCCCGGTGCGCAATCAAAAACGGCGAAGCCGCGGACGCCCCCAAAGGCGCCGCGGCTCCCAGTAACAACAACTCCCGCCGGGTAAACATCAGTGGTTGTGCCGCGGGATGTCCTTCCCCACGTCCCTGTACTTCACCGCGAACTCCAGCACCGCCCCCTGCCCCAACTGCCCCACATGACCTCGCTGCAGTTCCTGCCACGGCGTCTGGCTTGCCGGTATCGAAATCGCCAACTCGGCCCGCCGTGCCGCAATCTCTTCGTCGCTGATCAGTACGTCCACCCGGCTCTCGTTCAGGTCGATCCGGATCGGATCCCCCGTCCGCAGAATCGCCAGATTCCCGCCTACCGCCGATTCCGGACTCGCGTTAAGAATCGACGGACTCGCCGACGTTCCGCTCTGCCGTCCATCGCCGAGTGTCGGCAACACATCAATGCCCCGCTTTACCAGGTAATCCGGCGGCAGCATGTTCACCACCTCCGCCGCACCCGGATAACCCACCGGCCCCACACCGCGAATCACCAGCACACAGTGCTCGTCGATCCCCAGCGCCGGATCGTCAATCCGCTCGTGATAGTCTTCCGGCCCTTCAAATACCACCGCACGCCCCGTGAACACATTCGTCGAAAAGAACCGCTCCTTGAACGACTCCCCGATCACCGACGTCTTCACCAGCGCGCTTTCGAACAGGTTCCCGCTCACCACCAGGAATCCCGCCTTCTCCTTTACCGGATTCGTCAACGGCCGGATGACATTCTCATCCAGACTCCGCTTCCCGGCATACACCTCCCCGATCGTCTTGCCCGTAGCCGTGATCGCCTCGGTCCGGATATGCCCGCCCGCCATCAACTCACCCACAATTGCCGGAACGCCGCCGGCCAGGTGGAACGATTCCGCCAGGAACTCTCCTGCCGGTTGAATATTCGCCAGCAGCGGAATATGGTGCCCGATCGTCTCCCACTCCTTCACCTGCAGGTCCACCCCAATATGCCGCGCAATGGCAATAATATGCGGCGGACAGTTCGTCGAACCGCCGATCGCCGAGTTCACCACAATCGCGTTCTCGAACGCCGCCCGCGTCAGAATCTTCGATGGCGTCAGATCCTCATGCACCATCTCCACAATCCGCTTGCCCGTGAAATAGGCCATCTGCCCGCGTTCCCGGTACGGCGCCGGAATCGCCGCATTCCCCGGCAACGACATCCCCAGCGCCTCGGTCAGCGAGTTCATTGACGTCGCCGTCCCCATCGTGTTGCAGTGCCCCGCGCTCGGAGTCGAGTTCACCACCTTCACCAGGAATTCGTTATAGTCAATTTCCCCGGCCGCCAGCATCCGCCGCGCGTCCCATACCGCCATCCCGCTGCCGTCCAGCTTGCCCTTGTAGTAGCTGTTGATCATCGGCCCGCCGTTCAGCGCAATCGCCGGGATGTCTACCGTGCACGCTGCCATCAGGCACGAAGGCGTTGTCTTGTCGCAACCGGTCGTCAGCACCACGCCGTCCAGCGGATAACCGTGCAGAATCTCCACGATTCCCAGATACGCCAGATTCCGGTCCACCGCCGCCGTCGGCCGGCGGCAGCTCTCCGAAATCGGATGCGTCGGAAACACAAGCGGCACCCCGCCGGCGTCCCGAATCCCATCCCGGATCCGCCACACCAGGTCCATGTGGATGCGATTACAAGGCGAGAGATCGCTGCCCGTCTGCGCAATGCCGATAATCGGCTTGCCGCTGGTCAACTCCTCGGTCGTCAACCCGTAGTTCTGGATTCGCTCCAGATACACGGCCGTCATCCCCGGGTTGTGGGGATTGTCAAACCACGCCCGGCTGCGCAGCCGGCCAACGTTCTCTGCCTTGGGATCTCGCATGTCAGTTAGCGCTGAATCCGCGCCGTTCCACCCTTCGTGAAGTCCACTACCTGTTCCAGCGTCGCCATCGTCGTATCGCCCGGATACGTCGTCAGCAACGCCCCGTGCGCCCAGCCCAGCTTCACAGCCTGCTCCGGCGTCGCGCCCGACAGAATCCCGTAGAACAACCCGCTGGCGAATCCGTCGCCGCCGCCAACGCGGTCCAGCACGTCCAACTCGCACTGCGGCGCCTGATAGGTCTGCCCGTTGATCCAGGCCACCGCGCTCCAGCTATGCCGGTTCGTCGAGTGCACCTCGCGCAACGTCGTTGCCACCACCTTCAACTGCGGATGCTTGTCCAGCACCGTCTTCATCATCCCGAAGAACGCCGTCGGATCCAGCTTCGACGTGCTCTCCACGTCCTGCCCTTCCAGTCCCAGCCCCTTCTGCAGATCTTCCTCGTTGCCCACCAGCACGTCGCAGTAGCTGACAATCTTGTTCAACACGCTGACGGCCTTATCTCCGCCGCCAAAGATGTTCCACAGCTTCGCCCGGTAATTCAGGTCGAACGAAATGATCGCGCCCTGCTTCTTGGCTTCCTGCATCCCTTCCAGAATGACTTCGGAAGTGGTCGCCGACAGTGCCGCGAAAATACCGCCCGAATGGAACCAACGCACCCCGCCCGCAAACACCTCGTCCCAGTTGAAATCGCCCGGCTTCAGCAGCGCCGCCGCTTCGTTGGACCGGTTATAGAACACCACCGGGCCGCGTACGCCCTGCCCGCGGTCGCTGTACACCGCCGCCATGTTCGGCCCCGTCACCCCGTTGTGCACGAACTGCTTGTAAAACGGCTTCACGCCCATCGCCCGCACCCGCTCGGCAATCAGGTTCCCGATCGGGTAGTCCACCATCGCCGTCGCCACGCCCGTCCGCAGCCGGAAACAGTCGCTCAGGTTCGCCGCGACGTTGAACTCCCCGCCGCTCACGTGAATGTGAAAATCGTTCGCCTTCCGGAACGGAATGATGCCCGGATCCAACCGGTGCACCAGCGCGCCCAGCGATACGCAGTCAAGCGCCGCTTCTTCGCGAATCTTCAATCCATAGCTCATTGTCTTCTTCTCCTGGAAAACATCTTATTCGCTGCTGGACTGCTCGCGCGCGGCCTTCGTCGCCAGCTCGTCACAGCGGTTGTTATCTTCGTGGTCGGCATGGCCCTTCGTCCAATGCCACTGTGTCTGATGCCGGCTCACTTGCGCGTCCAGCTCAATCCAAAGATCCTGATTCAATACCGGCGTCTTGTCCGCCTTCACCCAGCCCCGTTTCTTCCATCCGTGAATCCACTGCGTTATCCCGTTCTTCACGTACTCGGAATCGGTCGTCACCGTCACTTCACACTTCTCCGTCAGCGCCTTCAACCCACGGATCGCCGCCATCAACTCCATCCGGTTGTTCGTCGTCTGAGGCTCGCTGCCAAACATCTCTTTTGTGTGCTTCCCGTAGCGCAGCACACAGGCCCACCCCCCAGGACCGGGATTGCCGATGCAAGCCCCGTCGGTGATCAGAGCGATTTTCTTCATGCCGCGGTCAGCTCTCCCAGAAAGAAAGCATCCACCAGCCCGCGAATCTCCGCCGCAGTATGCGTATGGTAGATCGCCGTCCGCAGCTTCGCCCCGTTCCGCACCCCGTGCGTGAAGTAGCTGGCAAACTGCTTCATCTTGCCCACCGTCTCCGGCACTTCTTCCTCTTCCATCATGCGGTAGTAAGTGGCCATGATCTCATAACGGTCCCGCTCGCTGGGCTGCCAGTACGACCCCTTCTCCAGATACTCCGCAATCTGCCGGAAGATCCACGGGTTCGACGACGCCGCCCGCCCCACCATCACCGCGTCACATCCCGTCTCCCGGTGCATCCGCACCGCGTCCTCGGCCGTCACAATGTCCCCGTTGCCGATCACCGGCACCTTCACCGCCTGCTTCACCTCGGCGATCCGCGTCCAGTCCGCCCGCCCGCTGTAGCCCTGCTCCCGCGTCCGCGGATGCAGCGCAATCGCCGCCACCCCGATGTCCTCCGCCATCCGCGCCATCTCCACGTGGATCAACTCCCGGTCGTTCCAACCGGCGCGATATTTCATGGTCAGCGGAATCTGTATAGCTTTTCTACACTGTTCCAAAATCGAACGTACCAAAGGCAGATCCCGCAGGCATCCGCTCCCCCCATTGCACTTGGTTACCTTTTTCACCGGACACCCGAAATTGATGTCCACAAAGTCGAATCCCAGGTCCTGGCAGATCCGCGCCGCCTCCGCCATCACCTTCGGATCGCTCCCGAACAGCTGCGAGGAGATCGGATGCTCCTCCGGCTCAAAGTGCAAATAGTTGAAAGATTTCCGTTTTCGGCCCCCATCCGAGCCCACAACCCCATGGGAACTGGTGAATTCGGTCATAATAAGGCCACATCCGCCCTGGTTGCGAATCAAACGGCGGAAGACCGTGTCCGTGACGCCGGCCATCGGCGCCAACACCGTCGCCGGACCAATCGTCTTGCCGCCGACGGAATAACTGGAGGGGAAGTTCAGCCGGTCCTCAGGCCGGACGGGATTCATCCCTCTATTGTAGCCTCGCCGGAGTTTGGCGATCTGCGTGCACATAAAAAACTGTCCGAACGGGAGAAACACCATGACATCAAAAAACACCATCCTCATCCTGGCCGTCGGGACCGTAATCGCCGCCTCATCGTGCGCGCGCAAAGATTCACCAGTGGTCGTCGAGCAGCAGGCCCCGGCCGCCGCTTCCGCCCCTGAACCTATCCGCGAATCCTCGTGGCGGCCCGTGGCCGTCCAGGGCAACGCGCAGAAAGCCAGCGCGCTTCCCTCACCCGTCAACGGAGAGCCCGGTGCACCGCCGCCGCCCGCTCCCGCTGCCGCTCAGACCCAAACTCCTTCGCGGCCCGCCGCCAGGGTACAGGAGCCGATGAAGGTGACCCTCGCCGCCGGGACCATCCTCCCGGTTCGCGTCGGGGAATCCCTTTCTTCGGAAAGAAACGGAGTCGGTGACTCCTGGTCCGGCGTTCTCTCGGAACCCGTCGTTGTCAACGGTCTTGTCATTGCCGACCGCGGCTCCCGAGTCGAAGGTCGCGTAACCAACGTCAAGCGCGCCGGTCGTGTGAAAGGGGTTGCCAACCTCACCGTCGCTCTCACCCGTTTCACCACCGCCGACGGCCAGAGCGTCGAAGTGAATACCTCTTCCTTCTCCCGCGCCGGTGCCGACGAAACGAAGAAAGACGTGGGCAAGGTGGCCATCGCTTCCGGTATCGGTGCCGCTATCGGTGCCATCGCCGGCCGTGGTAAGGGTGCCGCTATCGGCGCTGGTGCCGGTGCCGGTGCCGGTACAGGTGTCGTCCTCGCCACTCGCGGCGGCCCCGCCGTCATCGCCACCGAAACCCTCATCCGCTTCCGCGTTGCGGATCCGGTCACCATCACCGAAAAGCTCCGCTAACCACTCGCCGGGAGTGATATCATCCCGCCTTGATCTCCCGGCGACATCTTCTCTCTCTCCTCGCGGCCGCCCCGGCTTCCCTCGGCGGCCGCGGTTGCATTCTCCACAACGGCCAAACCCTCGAAACCTGGGGCGATCAGGCCGAACGCCGCGACGTCCTCTCCTCCGCCAAACCCGTCCTCACTACCCTCCTCTTCTTCGCCATCCAGGAACGCAAGCTCAAAGGCCTCGACGAAAAGATCGCTCGCTTCGGCTGGTCCCTCGCCCCCAAGGACCAGTCCATGACCTTCGCCCACCTCACCTCCATGACCAGCGGCTACGGCCGCCCCGAGCCCCCCGGCGCCGCCTGGGCCTACAACGATTTCGCCATCAACCTCTACCAGCAAACCCTCTTCGACCGCCTCTTCCAGCAGCCCCCCGAACAAGCCGCCGCCCGCCTCTCCAACGCCCTCGAACTCCAGGACGGCCTCCTCTTCCGCCCCTCCAACCGCCGCCTCTCCGCCTCCGTCCGCGACTTCGCCCGCATCGCCGAGTTCTGGCGCAACAAAGGAACCTTCCGCGGCCGCCGCATCCTCGATAAGAAGCTCTTCGATCGCTACTGCCGCCCCCAGACACCCAAGAACCTCCCCCACACCCGCAAAGCCGAAACCGAAGACTACCTCAAAATCGGCTCCTTCGGCGGCGGCTCCGATCACTTCACCGATTACGGCGCCGGCATCTACGGCGGCAATTGGTGGTTCAACGCCACCGGCCGGCTCCATCCCCAATCCATCACCTGGCCCGCCGCCCCCAAAGACACCTTCCTCTCCATCGGCGCCGGCGGCAACTGCGCCGCCGTCATCCCCAGTCGCGGCATCGTCCTCGTCGCCATGTCCGCCAACTGGGGCAAACACGAACCCGGTAACCCCGCCGCCCCCGCGAATCTTCACCTGCAGGCGCTCCTCAACCGCTGATGCCCCGCGCCATCCTCCTCACCCTCCTCTTCCTCCTCTCCTGGATCCTCTACCTCGATCGGGCCGCCATCTCTACCGCCAAGGACCTCCTGGCCAAGGATTTGCACCTCTCCAACGACGCCATGGGCATCGTCTTCGGCTCCTTTGCCCTTGCCTATGCTCTCGGCCAGATCCCCGCCGGCTGGTTCGCCGACCGCTTCGGCCCCCGCCTCACCCTCGCCGTCGTCGTCTCCGCCTGGAGCCTATTCACCGCCCTCACCGGCCTCGCCCCGGAGTTCGCCTCCCTGGTCGTCATTCGCTTCCTCTTCGGACTCGCCGAGGCCGGCGCCTTCCCCGCCTCCGCCCGGGCCTTCTATACCTGGCTCCCTCCCCATCAGCACGGCCGTGCCAATGGCATCATCTTCTCCGGCTCCCGCCTCGGCGCCGCCCTTTCATTCCCCATCCTCGCCGGCCTCCTCGATGGCTTCGGCTGGCGCATGGCGTTCTATATCCTCGGACTCCCGGGCCTCCTCTGGGCCGCCGTCTGGTACCTCTGGTTCCGAGATAAACCCGCCCCCCCGGCCGCCCGCCAGGACCAGCCCTTGTCTCAAATCTTTCGCTCCCGCGCCATGCTCCAGGTCATGGCCCAGTACTTCGCCAGTAACTTCACGTTCTTTCTCTGCTTAAGTTGGATGCTCCCCTACCTCATGGAGCGCTACCACCTGCCCCGCGAACAGGCCAGTTGGTACGCCATGACCATCCTGCTCGTCGGAGCCACCGCCCAATGGGTCTCCGGCTTCCTCACCGACGCGCTCTACCGCACTCGCCCGGACTGGAGCCGCCGCGCCCCCGCCGGAGCAGGGTTCCTCCTTGCCGCCCTCGCCCTGTCACTCTTGACGCAGGCCGATACCCCGCAAACCGCCGTCGCCCTTTTCACCCTGGCAACGTTCGGAACGGAGATGACCATCAGCCCCAGTTGGGCCTACTGCATCGATATCGGAGGAGGCAAATCCGGGTCCGTCTCGGGTGCCATGAACATGGTGGGCAACCTCGGGGCGTTCGTCAGTGCCAGCGCCTTCCCTGCCCTTGCCCGCTGGAACGGCGGCGATGCCGGCCCCTACTTCCTCCTGGCTGCCACACTCAACCTCACCAGCGTCCTCCTCTGGCTCCGCATGCCCCGGCCCCCCAAAGTGGCCGGCAACCTTGCAAATTGAAAACGCAGCTTTTAATATGCAAGGATGATCCAACGGCGCGCGTATCCCAAAGTCGAACGGGCTCTGAGCCGCCAAGCCGCGGTTGCTCTCATCGGCCCACGCCAGGTCGGCAAGACCACGCTCGCCCTCGAAATCGGCAAAACCCGCAACGCCCTTTATCTGGATCTGGAATCCCCATCCGGCCGCGCGAAGTTGACCGAACCGGAACTGTTCCTGCGAGAACAGCGCGACCGGCTCGTGATTCTCGATGAAATCCACCGCGTTCCGGAACTTTTCCAGGTCTTGCGCGGAATCATCGACGAAAACAGGCGGGCCGGCCGGCGCACAGGACAGTTCCTGGTTCTGGGGTCAGCGACGATCGAACTGCTACGACAGTCGGGGGAGAGTCTCGCCGGCCGGATCGAATACGTCCACCTCAACCCGCTCGATACCCTGGAGGTTGCCTCGGACGCTGCTGCCGCAACCCGCCTCTGGGTGCGAGGGGGCCTGCCGGATAGCTTCCTCGCGCAGACGGATGAGGACAGTTACGCCTTCCGCCGCGATTTCATTCGCACCTATCTGGAGAGGGACGTGCCGCAATTCGGCCCGCGAATTCCGGCCGAGACGCTGGAGCGGCTCTGGACCATGCTCGCCCATAACCAGGGAACCTTGCTCAACGCCTCCAAGCTCGCTTCGAGCCTGGCAGTGAGTGCGCCAACCATCACCAGTTACATCGATCTGCTCACGGACCTGCTTCTGGCCCGCCGCCTCCGCCCCTTCCACGCCAATGCCGGAAAGCGGCTTGTGAAATCGCCCAAGGTCTATGTTCGTGACAGCGGCCTCGCCCACGCGCTGCTCGGTCTGGAGGACTACAACGAATTGGCTGGTCACCCGGTCGTTGGCGCCAGTTGGGAGGGGTTCGTCATCGAAAACCTCCTCGCTGCGGCCCCGGAGCGCACCGCCGCAAGCTTCTACCGCACAGCCGCAGGTGCGGAAATCGATCTGCTCTTGGAACTACCCGGCACCAACGGGATTTGGGCCATCGAGATTAAACGTTCCGCCGCGGCCCATATCGACCGTGGGTTCCACAACGCCCGCGCCGACGTGAACCCGTCCCGATCCTTCGTGGTCTATGCCGGATCGGACCGCTACCCGCTCGCCGAAGGCATTGAGGCCATCAGCATCCGCGAACTGGCCGCCATGCTCACCGCCCTCTGAACCGCCCGCTATTCGCCAACGCCTTCCCCACGAAAACGGCCTGCCTGGGATCGATACCGCAGGTTCCCCAATCGATTCTGCAACGGCCAAATGCACCCCCATAAAAGGCCGCAAACACGGTGTTGGGGATCAATGGAACGGAAAACCGGGGTGAGGTAACGCAACTTGTGCAGATCATGGGACCCAACAGTCGGACAGGAGGTTTCCGATAAACGCCATGTCACGGCAGCCATGGGCACGCGCCATTCGGAGAGTCGCGGACGAAGCGTTTCAGTGAAACTGACCAGCGATAGGTAAGGCTGACTTCTTGGCTAGGACAACAACGGCTGTCACCTTCGGCCCAAATTCCTACGGTTAACTCCATCCTGTTCCCGATCGCTGGCGCCAGCTTGATACCTTCGCCGGACGTCTCAAAAATGTTCTTGACTGATCCGCCAGTGCATTGAAATCCCAAGATGTACGTGAACGACCCAGTGCCAGTCACGTGATTCTGGAATAGCACCAATAAACGGACGCGCTCGGATGGAGCAGGATCCAAAATGATGTCCTGCTCGATAGTTGTCTTCCAATCTGGTTTATGTCTGCTCTCCTCTTGCTCCTCACGGGAAAGCGTCGCTCGCATTCCTGGTGGGAGATCCCATTGCAGAAATACGCCATCGCGTAATTGCAGCAACCCTCCGGGGCCGGGGCCATTGAACACGCCATAGTACGGTTGACCAGAATAGTTTTTTTGCTTGGATCACACGGTTACGGAAATCGACACCGGCGATGTCACGACATCCCCCCGCCGCGAGGGCGTTTGACCCGGTCAATAAAAATGGGGCCCAGACACAGGCACCGGTGATTGTCCGTCTAGTCATTCTCTGGAACACTCTCTACATTAACGCTGCCTTGGATCAGCTTGCCGGTGAAGGCAATCCAATTAGGCCGGAAGACGTGGCTCGACTTTGCTCGTTGGTATTCGAGCACATCGATCTATCGGGCCGCTATGCCTTTTCGGTTCCTGACTCGGTCGTACGGGGACAACTTCGGCCCCTTCGCAATCCGGCGGAAACTTGAGAGGATGCTGCCTGTATTGCGCGCTCACTGGATATGCAAAACGCGAGGGAACCTGAACCCGGTCTTCCGTTCCATTGATCCCCAATACCCAAACAGGACAGGTTCAATGCAGAGCATCCGGCTCCTCGCCGTCAGGAAAAGGGCTTTCGCCCCGTGCGCTACGCCGCAAAGAACTGCCAGTTCCTCCGGATGGCGCTCCCCCGGGGCCTGATGGCGCCCCGCGGGACCCGATAGCCCTCCCGCAGCGGCAAATCACAACAGCATCAACGCCGCCAACTCGCCGCGGAAGCCGGCGACGAACACTTCCCCGGCAAATCAACCGGATAGACACGAAAAACCCGCGCCAGCGAACCGGCACGGGCTTTTCCCTCACTCAAATGGAAGACCGCGGCTAAATCCCCGCCAGCCGCGTCGTCGAATCCCCGAACTCCTTCAGAGAAATCCCATACCGGTCCATCAACGACAAATACAAACTGCACATCTTCCGGTTGTCCGCCCCGGCTTCCAGATAATTCAACACTCGGCCCGTTTTCAAAGTCCCGCCCAATCCGCCCGCCAGCAACAACGGCAGCCGGAAATTGTCATGCTTCCGCCCAATCCAAAGGTTCGAAAGGAACATCAGGCAACTGTTATCCAGCACCGTCCCGTCCCCTTCCTTCATCGCGTCCAGCTTCGAGGCCAGATAGGCAAACTGGCTCACATGGAACCGCGCAATCCGCTCATAGCCGTCTGACGAGTTGTTGTGCGACGCCGCGTGATGCCCCTCTTTTACGTTCAGGAACGGGTAATACATCGCCGACAAGTCCCGCGAAATCAACAGCGAAGCCACTCGCGTCTTGTTCGTCTGGAAGGCAATCGCGATAATGTCGCACATCAGCCGTGCATGGTCCCGCAGGTCCTCCGGCAACCCGTTCGCCGGCCGGTCCATCATCGCAGCCACTTTATTGCGCGCTTTCGCCGCATCGTCGGCCGAACTCTTGTCCTTCCGCATGCTCTCCACGCGCTTTTCCACCTCCCGCACGCTCGTCAAATACTCGTCCAGCTTCTGCTTGTCGGTCGAACTGATCTCCCGCGTCAACGCCGTCGCCCGCTCCCGCACCCGGTCCAGCACGCTGCTGTTCAACAGGTTCCCGCGATTATCAAACAGGTTGTCCCATGCCAGCGACGGGTACACTTCCACCGGCACCGGCGAATCCGGACTCTGCCAGGAAATGTGCGAGCTGTAGGCCATCGAAAAATTGGTCTCGTGATAGCCCGTCATCGGCTGCTCGCAGGCCAGCACGATGCTCGATTGCGGTGTGTCTTCCCCCACTTTCGACGCGATCATCTGGTCCACGCTGATCCCGGAATGGATCACCGCGCCTCGCGCAATCTTCGCCCCCGATAGCAGGCTCCCCGTCTGCCCCGGATGAATCCCCTGCCCGGTGAGCGCCTTCACATACAGCCCGTCAATCACGTTGATCTTCTGCTTCAACGGCTCCAGCGGCTCCAGCGTCCGGCTCAGGCGCATCCCCGCGCCTTCCCCGCTCGCCGCCCAGTGGTCTTCGTTGATCCCGTTGCCCAGGAACACCACCCCGAATCGCTTCGGAAACGCCGATGCCGGCGGCGTGTCCGCATACGCCGTCAACGATTCCAGCCACGGCAGCGCTACCGTACACCCTGCGCCCCGCAATACATTCCGCCGCGAAAAAGTCGATCCAGTTTTCTTCTTCATTGTTTTGCCTCGGCTACCCGTTTTCTCAAAAACTGCGGACTCGTCACAATCGCTTCCACCAACGTCTGCATCCGGTACCCGCTCGCCGCGGCCCGCGCCTGCATCGTCTCCACTAACGCCTCATCGGACAACTGCAAGGACCGGTTCAGAGCATACGCCAGCATCTTCCGGCTCAGATTGGTCACAAAATCCTTCTGCCGGTTCTCCCGGATAAAGGTGCGCAAACCCTCGATCCCGTTCCCGGCTTTCCCGTTCGGGTACGGCACCATCGTGTCCACCGGTCGCCCCGCCAGGTCGGTGTCCCGCGCGTTCCCCACCGGCCCGTACCCCTCAAAGGCCAGGCCATAGGAATCGATTCGGGCATGACAGGCGGCACACATGGCGTTCTCTCGATGTTTAGCCAGCATATCGCGAACCGGACGCTCGGAAGTCGATTCGTCATGCGGCAACTCCGGCACCACCGGCGGCGGCGGCGGAATAATCTCCCCCAGCACCTTCTGCACCACCCACGCCCCCCGCTTCACCGGACTCGTCCGCAACCCCGGAGAATTCTGCGTCAGAAATACCGCCATCGGCAGCAACCCGCCCCGCCCGTAGTTGGAGGCATCGTCCACTCGCACCCAGTCGTTACCCTTCGCCGTCCCCTCCGGCATCCCGTAGTGCTTCGCCAGCGGCGCGTTCACAAACGTGTACTTCCCGTAGAGCAGATCCAGCGCCGGCCGGTTCGCCGACAACGCGTCTTCCACCATCCGCACCGGTTCCTGGAACATCGCCTCCCGCAACGCGTCGTTGAAGGTGGGAAAACGCTGCCGGTCCACCGAGTTGTTCTTCTCAAAGTGCCGGAACGTCAGCCAGTTCCCCGTAAACTCCGTCGCGAATCCCCGCACCCGCGGGTCTTTCAGCATCCGCCGCGTCTGCGCCAGCAGCACATCCGGCCGCGTCAGGTCCCCCGCCGCCGCCCGCTTCAGCAACTCCTCGTCCGGCATGCTCGACCACAAAAAGTAGCTCAGCCGGCTCGCCAGCGAATACGCGCTCAGCGCCGCCGCCCCGCCCGGCGCCCCCGCCCCGCGCCCGCTCCGCAAATCCAGACGGTACAAAAAGTCCGGCGCCATCAGAATGCTCACCACGCTCTCGCGCATCGCATCTTCGTGCGACAACTCGTTCTTCGTCCGCAGCGTCCGGTAGTGGCCCACAATCTCTTCCCGTTCGGCCGCCGTCAGCGGCCGCCGGTACGCCCGGCCCGCAAAAGCCGTCAACGCCGCCAGATGCTTCGGCTCGCATGCCGCCCGCTGCCGCTCCAGCCCTCGCAGCGTCGCGTTGATCCCGTCATAGTGGAACCGGATCGCCTCTCCCGCCACCGGGTCGTTCCCCGGATCGGCCGCCGCCTTGGCCAGATAGGAGTCCCGCATCGCCCCGATCACCTCGGTATCCGTGATTTCCCTGCCAACAGGCCTCTCGGAGGCGCTCTCTGCCCCCTTCCCCTGCACCTCACCGCTCTGGTTGAAGAAGTACTGCACCCAGGTCCGCGCCGTCGCCTGTGCCACGTAGTCGAACTCGTTCCACAGCCGGTCCAGTTCCGCCTTCCCCTTCTCGTCCAGGATTAGTTCCACCAGCGGTACATCGTCCCGGAAGAAACCCAGCACGCTGTGATAACCGGCATTCAATAAACGGCCCTTGTCCTGCGAATCGTCCGGAAAGTACCGGCCGCGCTCCGTCACCAGGAACTTGTCCGGAAACACCGAGGCAAATCGCGCAAACGCCTCTTCATACCGCTTCCGCTCCGCCTTCGGAACCACCAGGTCCGGATCCCCGGCACGACCCTTGGCCACAATCGCCGCCCAGCGCGGCGCCGCTTCCTGGTGCAATCCCGGATAGCGAGGAATCGTCGGCGCCACCGGCGCCGCATCCGTGTCGTTGCGCAAGGACGCCGGATCGAACTCCCGCCGGTGAATCGCAAACTCCTGATTCTTCCAGTGCAGCAGCGGCTGCGAACCCGCCGGCAATCCCTTCACCTTCGGCGCCGCGAACTGCCGACCCGTGTGCAGACGAATCCGCACAACAAACTTCTCCATCTCCTCGCAGCCCGCAGTCACCGCCTCGGCCTTCTTCTCCGCAGGCCCCGGCAACGCCAGAAACATCTTCTGCAGCTTCAGAATCGGACCCACCGCGTCCTTCTCCTGCAGCAACTGCCAAACCATCGTCAGGTACTTCGCACTAAGCCTGGCTTCCGCCGCGACCGCCGATAAGGCCACCGTCGGTGTGCCAGCCGCGGATCGGTGTTTGTACCGCCAAGCCGCCTGGAAATAGTCGGCCAGCTTTACCGGCTGCTGCTGGTAAAACTTCATAATCCGCTGTACCGCCCACTTCTCCCGGTCGGTTTCCACCAGCATCCGGTGTGGCGCAAAATCGATCGTCTCCGGCAGGAACGCCATGTGGCTGGCCACCTCCCGCGCCGCCTGCAGGTACTTGTTCAGCAGCGCCGGCGACATCGTCAGCGACTCCCCGGAGTTGTCAAACCCCGCCGGATTCGCCGGGTCAATCGGAAACTCCTTGGTCACCTGAATGTCGTGCCCCGTCAGATCGCGGATCGTGTAGTTGTACTCGGCGTTGCTCAGCCGCCGCGCCGGCACCAGACCCGGATCCCCGGCATGCTTCCGGATCTCCTCGGCCCGGACCTTCCGGATCCACCCCATCACCCTCTCGCTTTCGGCCGCCGGCGGCGCCGGCATCGGCTTCGGCGGCATGTCTTTCAAATGGAGCCGCTCGCTCAGCAGCGCCCAATGCGGGTAATCCCGAGTTACCTGATCGAGTGAAGTGTAAGCCGTCAGGTCAAACTGCGCCGCCGGCGTCTTTCCCCCATGGCACCCCGTGCAGTACTTGTTGAGAAATGGGCGGACGTTCTGCGTAAACTCGGTGTCCAAGGGGGACTTCGGCGCGCCAGTCAAGTTCAGCGCGCACAGGGCGATGAGAATTCGGAAAGCGATGGAAGGCATGAATGGAGGAGAAAGGCGGGCCCAACCAGTGTATCTAAGTGACTAGGACGCCGGCACCGCCCGCCAGGTCACCATCGCAGGTAAATTTCGCTACAGAACGTCGGCAAATCCGCGCTTCAAATGGCGGAAGAACAGCCCGCCGAGCACAAACGCGCCCACGCTCCAGGCCGCCAGCACCGCCACCTCGTCCACCGCCGGCCAATCCCAGGACAGCAGACGCTCCCGGTAAGCCCGCACAAACAGCGACATCGGGTTTCCCCGGATCAAAAACCGCATCCCCTCCGGGATCTTGTCCTCGGTGATGAAAATCGGCGTCATCCAGAACCAGAACGTCAACAGTACCAGCACCGCCTGGGCCGTATCCCGGACGTAAACCTGCAAACTGGCGAACACCCACCCGATCCCCACCCCCAGCATCCCGATCAACACCATATAGAACGGAAGTACCAGGACGAACGGGCTCACCTGCCCTTCAAAGTAGGCGATGCCCGCGATGGAGAGCAAAAGTGCCAAAAAATGGTTCGCTAATGACGAAAAAAACACGCTTATTGGCAGCATTTCGGACGGAAAAAGCGTCTTTGTGATGAGGTTTGCGTGCTCCAAAAGCGAGTTTGCCGACCTGGTTACCGTCTCCTGGAACAGCATCCACGGCAAATATCCGCTCAAAAGAAAGATCGTGTAGTTGTCCGTCAGCGACCCGGCCGGCATCTCCGACTTCATGCAGTACTGAAAAACGAACGTCCAACTGGCAAGCATCACCAGCGGATGCACCAGCCCCCACAGCCACCCCGCCGCCGAGCCGATATACCTCTGGCGGAAGTCCCGTTTCGCCAGTTGAAACAACAGGTTCCGCCGTTCGATCAGATTTCGTACAAATTGGCCGCCAATCACGTCTTTTCAGTGTACCCCCCATTCCGTGTTACTGCTAAAGAATGCGTTTTGCGCTTCTCTTCCTCGCCGCACTGGCCCTTTCCTCCTGCAGTTCCACCGAACCGCAAGCCGAGAAAAAGTCCTCCGAACCCGTCCCGGCCTTCTTCCAGACCGAGCGCGACGCCCAACCGCTCCCGCCCACCCTCCCGGCGAAACTCTTCTCGGACCCCAAACTGGCCCGAATCTACGAGATCGCCGAGCGCATCCCCGCCATCCTCGCCCAGCAGCCCTGCTACTGCTATTGCGACCGCGGGCACGGGCACCGGAGCCTTTTGGACTGCCAGCGCGACAACCACTCGGCCGGTTGCGCCGTCTGCCGGAAAGAGGTCCTTCTGGCCGACCGGATGTCCCGTATGGGATTGACGGCAAAGGAGATCCGCACCGCGATCATGCGCGGAGACTGGAAGCAGGTTACCGAGTGAGGCTTTTTGCCTGGGTAATATTCGCGTCTAATTGTACCCGGGTATAAAAGGTGTTTTGGGGTGCCTAACGGGGCTTGAACCCGTGACATCCGGAACCACAATCCGGCGCTCTACCAACTGAGCTATAGGCACCACAGTCGCGAACAAAATCAGTATACCAAAAACCTTCGCACGAAGTCCGCACCCGAGAGGATGACAAAGGAATTTGTGAAGTCGATGAGGAATGCGCCGACGACGGGGACGGCGAGGCGGGCGCGGGGAGCGGCGCCGTGGCGGGATTCGAGCACATCCATGCAGGCGACGGCGTTGGCGGTGGTACCGAGCATGAAGCCGGTCCATCCGGCGGCGGCCACGGCCGCCTGGTAATCGCGGCCCAGCCAGCGATAGGCGACGAGGACGGCAAACAGGGTCGTCACCACCACCTGCGCGACCAGGATGGCCAGCAGCGGGAGGGCGAGCGCCGCCAGCACCCAGAGTTTCAGCGTCAGAAGCGCCATGGCGATGAAAAGGCCGAGACTGAGGCTGCCGGCGCGGTCGAGGACGGTTTCATCGAGGCGGCGGGCGCCGCCATCGTCGCGCCAGCGGACAAAAGCGGCCACGATCATGGCGCCGATGTAGCCCGGCAGCGTGACGCCGGCGGCGGCGATACCGCGGCTGAGGAGAGACCCGGCGCCGAGCGAGAGTGCGATGGCGGCGAAAGTAAAGAGCCAATCGCCCTGCTGGGGCGGCGCTGCTTCCACCCGGCCCGCCGCGCCA
Organism: uncultured Solibacteraceae bacterium; assembly: GCA_964430625.1. Taxonomy (GTDB): domain Bacteria; phylum Acidobacteriota; class Terriglobia; order Bryobacterales; family Bryobacteraceae. The sequence goes on along the minus strand of CAYSFR010000036.1, from coordinate 26,201 downwards.
CCGGCAAGACCGTGGCGACGGATCAGCCAACCTCCCACCGCGCCGCCGATGAGGCCCGCGGCGAGGATACCGAAAACGGCCGAGGCCACGCCCACGGTTTGGGCGTCGGGAACGCCCATCTCCTCAAACGTCTTGCCGAAAGCGAGGGCAGTGGCCGGGCCTCCGGCGAGGGTTGTCGAGCCGGCGATGATTCCCAGGAGCGGATTCAGTCCAAGCAACTTGGCGCCGAGGATGCCGACGCCATTCTGCACCTCGGCCCCGGCCACGGCGAGCGCCAGGCAGACGAGCACCGTTCCGCTGTCCCGGCGAAGCAGGCCGACGCTGGCGCGCAGGCCAATGGTGGTGAAGAAGATAAGGGTCAGCAGGTCGCGCAGCAGGGTATCGAAGACGACCTCATAGCCGGCGACGCGGGCGCCGGCGACGGCGGCGGCGAGCGAGAGGCCCGCCGTCACCGGCCGGGGGATGTTCCAGCGGTCGAGAAAGCCAACGCGGGCGTGCGCCGCCCCGGCGAGCCACAATCCGGCGGCGGCCAGGGCCAGGGTCTCGGCGGCGTTGGCTTGCATCCGTTAGAGGCCCGCCTTCTTCCACATGGCGTCGACGCGGGCCTTCACCTCGCCGGGCATGGTGATGACGTCGGGCCAGGGGCGGGTGAAGCCCTCCTCCTTCCACTTCTTCGTGGCGTCGATGCCGAACTTGGAGCCCCAGTTGGCCATACGGCTGGAGTGGTCGAGCGAATCGATCGGGCCCATGGCGAACTCGATGTCGCGCTGAGGGTCGATATTGTTCAGCGCCTTCCAGGCCACCTCGCTGTAGTTCTGGACATCCACGTCCTCGTCGACCACCACGATGCACTTGGTGAACATCGCCTGGCCGAGGCCCCAGACGGCGTGCATCACCTTGCGGGCCTGCATGGGGTAACTCTTGCGGATGGAGACCAGCATCAGGTTGTGAAAAATGCCTTCGGCCGGCATACACATATCCTTGATTTCGGGAATCTGCATGCGCATGAGCGGAAGGAACATGCGCTCGATCGCCTTGCCCATGTAGTAGTCCTCCATTGGGGGCGGACCGACGATGGTAGTGGCATAGATGGGGTTTTTGCGGCGGGTGACGCAGGTGACGTGAAAGACGGGGTACTCGTCTTCGAGGGAGTAAAAGCCGGTGTGGTCGCCGAATGGGCCTTCGGTGCGGGTTTCGCCGAGTTCGACGTAGCCTTCGAGCACGAACTCCGAATTCGCCGGGACGTCGATGTCGACGGCTTCACACTGCACCATTTCGACCGGCTTCTTGCGAAGAAAGCCGGCGATCATCATTTCGTCGAGATCGGGGGGCAGAGGGAGGATGGCTGAGTACATGACGGCCGGATCGGCGCCGATGGCGACGGCGACGTCCATCCGCTTCTCGCCCGCCTTGAAGCGGCGGCGGTAGTGTTCGGCGCCCTGTTTGTGGGTCTGCCAGTGCATACCGGTGGTGCGTTCATCGTAGACCTGCATGCGGTACATGCCGCAGTTGCGTTTGCCGGTCTCCGGGTTCTTGGTGAAGACCATCGGGAGAGTGATGAAGGGCCCGCCGTCCTGGGGCCAGCAGGTGAGGACGGGGATCTCCTTGAGGTTGAAGCCCTCCTTCTGAATCACCTCTTTGCAGGGACCGCTGGAGACTTTTTTCGGGAAGAAGGCGCCCATTTCGGCGAGTTTGGGAAGCATGGAGAGCTTGCCCATCAGGCCCTGGGGCATCTGCATCTGGAGGTAGTCGGTGATGCGATCGGCGATGTCCTGGAACTTGTCGACCTGGAGGGCGATTTCCATTCGCTTCTGGCTGGCGAAGGCGTTGATGAGAACCGGGAAGGCGGACCCTTTCGGTTTTTCGAACAACAGAGCCGGGCCGTTTTGTTTGACCGATCGGTCGGCAAACTCGGTAATTTCGAGGACGGGATCGACTTCGAAGGGGATCCGTTTTAGCTCGCCGGCCTTTTCGAGCGCCGAGAGGAAGTCGCGCAAATCGCTATATGCCATATGATGATTCCATGATAGTTCGTACCGCATTCGTCACTGGCGCCAGCCGGGGAATTGGCAAAGCCTGCGCCGAGGCGCTGGCTGAGGCCGGGGCCCGCGTGGTGGTCGCCGCCAGGACACTCGACCGTTGTGAAGAGGTTGCCGCCGGGATCCGTGCACGGGGCCAAGAGGCGATGGCCGTCGCCATAGATTTGTCTTCTAAGGAATCGATTGTGCAAGCCATCGGGCAGGCGACAAAAGATTTTGGCCCGATCCATATCCTGGTCAATAATGCCGGCATCACCAAAGATGGGCTTTCGATGCGGATGAAGACCGAGGACTGGCAGACGGTTATCGACACGAACCTGAGCGGTTCGTTTTTTGCGTCGCAGGCCGTGATGCAGGGGATGATGAAGGAACGCTGGGGGCGGATCATCAACATCGTGTCGGTGGTGGGGGAGATGGGCAACGCGGGGCAGGCGAACTACGTGGCGTCGAAGGCGGGGCTGATCGGGCTGACGAAGTCGCTGGCACGGGAGGTGGCGAGCCGGAACATCACGGTGAACGCGGTGAGTCCGGGGTTCATTTCGACCGACATGACGGCGGTACTGAGCGAGGAGTTGAAGCAGAAGATGCTGGCCAATATCCCGCTGGCCCGGTTCGGAGCGGCGGAGGACATTGCGGCGGCGGTACGATTCCTGGCCAGCGACGGGGCAAGCTACATCACCGGTCAAGTGCTGGACGTCAACGGCGGAATGTATATGTAGGCGGCTGGGCCGCGGTGGCTATTGGGCGCCGCGGCCCAGGATCACCGTTTTCAGGGTATTGAGGATGATGTACATGTCGAGCGAGATCGATATGTGCTTGATGTAGTAGAGATCGTATTCAAGCTTGGTGATGGTGTCTTCGATGGTGTCGCCGTACTTGTGGTTGATCTGGGCCCAACCGGTGAGCCCGGGTTTGACGCAGTGGCGCTGGCGGTAGAAGGGAATTTTCTCCGACAGCGCCTGGACGAATTCCGGGCGTTCCGGGCGAGGACCGACAAAGCTCATGTCTCCGGCCAGGACATTCCAGAACTGGGGCAGTTCGTCGATGCGGAACTTGCGGAGGTAGCGGCCGACCGGAGTGATGCGGGGATCGTTCTTCGTGGCCCAGACGGCACCCGTGCGCGCTTCGGCGTCGACGTACATGGAACGGAACTTGATGACGGAGATGTGCTCGCCGCGGAGTCCGACCCGAGTCTGGCGGTAGAGTACGGGCCCCTTGGACGTGAGGCGAACCAGAACAGCGGCCACGAGCATGATGGGCAGTGATAGAATGCCGCCCACGAGGGCGATGAGGAAGGAATAGATTTGCTGGAGAGCAACGCTATTGACGCTGGGGCCAAGTTCGCTGGAAAAGACAAGTTGGGAGGGCCGGAGGTCCCGGGTGGAGACGCGGCCAAAGCAACTTTCGTAGAGGCCGGCGGCCTCTTCGACGTGAATACCAGACAGGCGCATTTCCAACAGTTCATAGACGGGAAGCCGGGAGCGGCGCTCCGACATTCCGACGACGATCCGTTCCGGCTTGTGTTTGGCCACGATGTCGCGAAGGTCAGCCAGGGTGCCGAGGCGAGGAACGGATCCCATGGAGGCGCCCCCCTCCTCGGGGCGAGCGTCGTCATCGAGATAGCCTATGACGCGAAAGCCGATCTCCACCCTTTCCTCGAGGCGGCGACTGATTTCGGCGAGGATGTGGGAGGTGCCCAACAGGAGCATGGCGGGGGCGCGGAGGGAGGTCAGCACAAGCCGGCAGAAGAGGATGCGCCAGGCGGGCAAGACGCTGAGAACGAAGCAAGAGGCGTAGATCATGACCCAGCGGGGCAGGATCCAGGTGGGGTTCACGTAGGTAGACATCGCCTGGACCAGGAAGGCCAAACCGACCGCCATCGAAAACTGTTGCCAGAGGTAGATGCGGCTCCTGATCCGCAGTTCCACGTAGAGGTCCTGAAAATAGAGACCCAGCAGGATGCTGCCCACGGCAATGGCGATGCGCGGTAAACCGCCGTCATACAAAAGTACGTAGACGGGGTCGGCATCGAGAACGAGCAAAAAAGCAAGAACGAAGAGGGAGGACAAAAGAATGACTTCTGACAACAAAAGTGCCAGAACGCTCGTCGGAATGAACACCCGGAAGAGTCGAACCATATTCGCTAGCCGCAGCTAGACGTCCCCCACGGTATGGATTCTATCTCGATTGACATTCGCTTTCCTTTTGCAGCGCATACAGTAATCGCTGTATTCCCCTCACCAAAGCATCGAAGTGAAAGAAAAATAAGACGTTTCCTTATCATAACGCACGGGGTCGAACACATCGTCCCTTCCCTAAGAATATCGGCCTTCGATGCGGAACTCTTCACATCGGACTGTCCCCTAAGGGATCGCCAAAGGACCGCCTAATCGGACATTTCCAGTCCTGATTTAACTTATTCACTCCAAAGGGCAATCCGCACGAATTTGCACTTGCGGCTCCCGGAATCGTGCGATACCATACAACTAGGACCGAATCAGTCTCATTTCATTGTCTGACAGAGGGGCCAGCCAGTCTAATGTTAAAACTTACCAAGAAGGCCGACTACGGGTTAATCGCGCTCAAGCACCTGACCGTAGTTCGTCCGCACTCCGCTTCCGCGAAGGAGATTGCCGAGCGATACGGAATTCCCGTGCCGGTGTTGTCGAAGGTATTACAGAAGCTGGCGCGGAGCGGGTACCTGGCGTCGGAGCACGGCACCAACGGGGGCTACCGGCTATCCCGTGATCCGCACTCGATCTCGGCCCTTGACGTGGTGCGATCCATCGACGGGCCGGTGTTTCTCACTGCGTGTTTTACAGCGGATGGGGAAGACTGTGAACATCAGGACCGCTGCAATATCCGCGACCCGCTGCGGCGGGTCCATGAGGGAATTCTGAGCCTGCTGGATAGCTTGTCGATGGCCGAGTTGGCGGCTGACGGCGAGCAACCGGTCAACGGATCCGCCGCGGCCGCAGCGGCGGGTGTGCAAATGATTTCGAGTCCAAACTTGAACGTTCTGAATCCATAAGGGTACTCATGTCCAAGCCGATTTATTTTGACAATCACGCCACGACACCGGTTGATCCCCGGGTGTTGGAGGCGATGCTGCCGTACTTCACCGAGAACTTCGGGAATGCGGCGAGCCGCAACCATGCCTATGGCTGGGTGGCCGAAGACGCGGTGGAAAAGGGCCGGAAGCAGATCGCTTCGCTGATCGGCGCGACGTCCAAGGAGATTGTTTTCACGTCGGGAGCGACGGAGAGCAATAATCTGGCAATTAAGGGCGTGGCCGAGATGTATGCCGAAAAAGGCAACCACATCATCACGGCGGCGACAGAGCATAAGGCCGTGCTCGACACCTGCAAACACCTGGAAAAAAAGGGTTGCCGGGTGACCTATCTCCCGCTGAAGGGCGACGGACTGGTGGACCTGGACATGTTGCGGGACGCGATCACCGACAAGACGATCCTGATCAGCATCATGTACGCCAACAACGAGATTGGCGTGATCCAGCCGGTGAAAGAGATTGGCAAGATCGCCAAGGAGCGCGGGGTGTTGTTCCACACCGACGCGGTGCAGGCGGCCGGGAAGATCCCGGTTAACGTGATCGAAGACGGGATTGATCTGCTTTCGCTTTCCGGTCACAAGATCTATGGGCCGAAAGGGGTAGGCGCACTGTATGTCCGGCGGAAGGGTCCGCGTGTACAGTTGACGGCACAGATGGATGGCGGCGGGCATGAGCGCGGGATGCGGTCGGGGACATTGAATGTGCCGGGTATCGTGGGTCTGGGCGCGGCGTGCGAGATTGCGCAGAAAGAGATGCCGGAAGAGTCGGCGCGGATGCGGCGGCTGCGGGACAAGTTGCGGGCGACACTGGAAGCGAACCTGGAAGAGGTTTACATCAACGGCACGATGGAACACCGGCTGCCGAACAACCTCAACATGAGTTTTGCGTACGTGGAGGGCGAGAGTCTGCTGATGGGGATCAACGACATCGCTGTCTCGTCGGGGTCGGCGTGCACGTCAGCGACGCTGGAGCCGAGCTATGTACTGAAGGCGTTAGGGCTGGGAGATGATCTGGCGCACACCTCGATCCGATTCGGGCTGGGCCGCTTCAATACGGAAGAAGAAGTGGACTATGTGGCGCAGAAGATGATTGACGTGGTCAACAAGCTTCGCGAACTATCCCCGCTGTGGGAGATGTTCAAGGAAGGCGTCGATCTTTCCAAAGTTCAGTGGACCGCTCACTAAGAGATTCAAGGAGAAAATGACATGGCTTACTCCGATAAAGTAGTCGATCACTACAACAATCCCCGCAATGTGGGCTCGCTGGACAAGTCCCGTACGGACGTGGGGACCGGCATGGTCGGCGCACCGGAATGCGGCGACGTAATGAAGTTGCAGATTCAGGTGAACTCCGACACCGGCGTGATTGAAGACGCCAAGTTCAAGACGTTCGGGTGCGGCTCGGCGATCGCGAGTTCGTCGCTGGCCACCGAATGGCTGAAAGGCAAGACGGTGGACGAGGCGTTGGAGATCAAGAACACCGATATCGTGAATGAACTGGCGCTGCCGCCGGTGAAGATTCACTGCTCGGTGCTGGCGGAAGACGCGATCAAGGCCGCCATCAACGACTACAAAACCAAGCAGGGGACGGCGGTCTCCGCGGAAACGGTCAGCCACTAATGTCTACGACTACCGAAGCGGCGATGGCGATCGAGGTGACGCCGAAGGCGATTGCCAAGATCCGGCAGGCGTTCGAAAAGCAGGGCGTGACGGGCGGGTTGCGCCTGGGCGTGCTGGGCGGCGGCTGTTCAGGGTTGAGCTACCAGTTCAAATTCGACAGCAAGCCGCGGGCGAACGACCACATCTTCGAATTCGACGGCGTGAGCGTTTGGGTGGATCCGAAGAGCATGAATTTCCTGAACGGGATGACCCTGGACTACAGAGAGACGCTGATGCAATCCGGCTTTGAGTTCATCAATCCGAACGCACAGAAGTCTTGCGGTTGCGGGACTTCGTTCTCGGCGTAACATGCTATCCGGACCTCCTCCTTCCGACTACTTTGCAATTTTCGGGATTGGGAAGGCATTGGCGCTGGATGTCGAAGACCTCCAGCGCCGTTTTTACGCCCATTCGCGGGAATGGCATCCGGACCGTCACGCGAGGGCTGGAGCGCAGCAACTGGCCTACGCCGAGCAGGCTTCGGCCACGCTGAATGACGCATGGCGGGTATTGCGCGACCCGGTGACGCGAGCCGAGTACGTTTTGAAGTCCGAAGGCTTCGACATCGGGGAACAGCGTGGACGGGACGTTCCGCCGGAGTTACTGGAAGAAGTCTTTGAACTGAACATGGCGCTAGAAGAGGCGCGAAGCGGCGACGCAGCGGCGAAGGCGGATGTGGCAACGGCGCTCAACAAGTTCGAAGGGATTCTGGCTGCGATCGATGGGGAGCGCGATGAGCTGTTTCGGGCCTACGACGCCGAACGGAGCCGCGAAACGCTGACAAAACTGCGGTCGTTATTGAATCGGCGAAAATATCTACAGAACCTCGTGCGCGACGCTCGCGCCGCGCTGGCTTAACCAAACTCATGTCCCTCTTTCAAATCGACTTCGGGAACGAACCGAAACCGCACAAAGTGGTGGGTATCGATCTCGGCACCACCAACTCGCTGGTTGCCTTCATGGATCTGACCGGTCCGGTGGTGATCCCGGGAACGAACGGCAATCCGATTGTGCCCAGCGTTGTCTCCATTCCCGAGCAGGGGGAGCCGATCGTGGGCGCGGCGGCGCTGGAGCGGTTGATTACGCATCCGGACCGCACCATCTACTCGGTGAAACGGCTGATGGGCCGGGGAGTGGCCGATGTGCAGGAGGAGTTGAAGCTCTTTCCGTTCCACATTGCGGCGGGCTCGGAATCGGTGATCCAACTGGAATTGGGGGGGAAGCGGTTTACGCCGCCGGGGATTTCGGCGCATGTTTTGCGGCAACTGAAGAAGAACGCGGAAGCGTTTCTGGGCGAACCGGTGGATCACGCGGTGATCACGGTGCCGGCCTACTTCAACGACGCGCAGCGCCAGGCGACCAAAGACGCCGGCCGCATTGCGGGGCTGCAGGTGATGCGACTGGTGAATGAACCGACGGCGGCGGCGCTGGCCTACGGACTGGACAAACGAAACAACGGGATTGTGGCCGTCTACGATTTAGGCGGGGGCACCTTTGACATCTCGATTCTGAAGTTGCAGGACGGGATCTTCGAAGTTCTCGCCACCAACGGGGACACACACCTGGGCGGCGACGATTTCGACAACCTATTGCTTCGGGTAGCGCTCGAGGACATTGCCAGCGAGTGGGGTACAGACCTGAGCGGCGACCAGACGGCGGTGCAGATGCTGAGGCGGGCGGTGATTGACGCCAAGCACCAGTTGTCGACGCTGGCGGCAACGACGGTGGCCTTCCATTACCAGGGAAAGTCGTACCGCCGGGAATTGACGCGGGACGTGCTGGAACGGCTGATCACACCGATTGTGAACAAGACGCTGGGGCCGTGCCGGAACTGCATGGCGGACGCGGGCGTGACGCCGGAGCAGATTGATGAAGTGGTGCTGGTGGGCGGGTCCACACGCATTCCGCTGGTAAGGCAGGCGGTGCGGGCGCTGTTCAAAGCCGAGCCGCATACGGAGTTGAATCCGGACGAGGTGGTGGCACTGGGAGCGGCGGTGCAGGCGGGGATTCTGAGCGGGCACGTTCACGACAAGCTTCTGCTGGACGTGACGCCGCTTTCGCTGGGTATCGAGACGATGGGTGGCGTGGTTTCCAAGCTCATTCACCGGAATTCGACGATTCCGGCGACCGCGTCGGAGACCTTCACAACGGCGGTCGACGGGCAGCGGAACGTCTTGATCCACGTGGTGCAGGGTGAGCGGGAAATGGTGCGGGATTGCCGGAGCCTGGCGAGGTTCGACCTGAAAGATATCGACCCGCTGCCGGCGGGGATGGCAAAGATTCAGGTAAAGTTCCACATCGACGCCAACGGGATCCTGAACGTGACGGCGAAGGATCTGCGGACCGGGAAAGAGCAGACGGTGGAAGTGAAGCCGAGCTATGGGCTGAGCGATGAACAGGTGGAAGCGATGATCCTGGAGTCGTTTGCGAAGGCCGAAGAGGACTTCAACGAGCGGCAGGTGCGGGAGGCGCGGGTGGAAGCCGACCGGATCCTGAACGCAGTGGATAAGGCCAAGGGCGACGACGCCTATATGGAGTTGGACGACGAGGAGCGCGCCCGCGTGGACAACTCGATTGCCGAGCTGTTGCTGGCCTACCACGGAGAGAATCACCACCTGATTCTGGACAAGATGGAAGCGCTGAACCAGGCGACGATGAAACTGGCGGAGCTGATGATGAACACCGCGGTGCGCGGAGCGCTGAAAGGAACCAAGATCGACGCATGAAGAGACTATCGTGGACGGATTCGGAAGATATTGGTATTTCGCTCTATGAAGCGCATCCGGAGATCGACCCGCTCTCGGTGCGGTTCACGGATCTGCACAAGTATGTGACGGCGCTGGCGGACTTCGACGATGATCCGGCGAAGTCGAACGAGGGGAAGCTGGAGGCGATCCAGATGGCGTGGCTGGAAGAGTGGAAAGACAACCAGTAGAGACTTACTGGCAGGCATAACGCTTACAAATTCTTTACCATTTTCGGCGAACATTCGGGGGTATTCTACGGCCACGGATCATCGCCATGACCATAACCCTTTCTCCGAAATTCGCGGTTGCCACTTTGCTGCTCGCGCTCGCCGCGGGCGCCACCTACCACCTCCACAGCCCGGCCACCGCACAGGCCCAGGACAACTTCACGCCCGGAATGCTGTTCGGACCGCTCTGGGTGGGGGAGGGACAGCACCTGGAACTCTGCGCGGGCAATCTGGGGGAAGGAGACATCCGCGCAGTCGTCCACTTCCGCAATATGAGCAGTGGCGAAGTGACCGCCCTGGAAGAGATCGTGCTACCGCAGGGCGGCGGGAATTGCGCCTACTACACTGGCCAGGGCCGCGTGGTGGGTATGGCGCGCGGGGACGGGCGCGCCTCCGATTGGGTGAGTCCATCCAATGCGTTAATCTCCACGATGTCGGTTGTCGATGATAACGGCAAGACGCAGGCGGCAGTATTGGGTAACGCAAAACTGTGGCTGCGCGGACTCTAAGCCGGCGGTCGCTGCTCGGGGCAGCCTTCGCCATGGCGCCGCCTCCGCTTTTTGAGGAAGTGGAGGCGGCAAAGTCGGGCATCCACTGGACCCACGACAATGCCCGGTCGGAGCGGCGGTACTTGCCGGAATCGCTAGGCCCGGGAGTTGGATTTCTCGACTACGACAATGACGGTTGGCCGGATATCTTTCTGGTCCAATCCGGTCCGGCGGATTTCTACAAGCCGCGGCAGCCGCTCCGCCACGCGCTATACAAGAACAATCGGGATGGCACGTTTACCGACGTCACGGTGCGGGCCGGCATCGCCCCAGCGGCGGCATTCGGCATGGGTGTGGCGGCGGCCGACTATGAGAACAGCGGGTTTCCGGGGATGTTTGTCAGTGCCTACGGCCGGGCCACGCTTTATCGAAACAACCGCGACGGCACGTTCACTGACGTCACGCAGAGGGCCGGAATTGTGGCGCCGCGGTGGTCTACCTCGGCGCTCTGGATTGACTACAATGGCGACGGACTGCTCGACCTGTTCGTCTGCGGTTTTGTCGACTATGAGGAGAAGTCGCAGGACGCCTGTCTAGCCGAACGGGGCGGACAACCCGGCTACTGCATCCCGCGAATGTTCCGTCCGTCGGCTTGCAAGCTGTTCCGAAATAATGGCGATGGGTCCTTCACCGACGTGAGCCAGGAGACGGGCATCAGCGGCCGGCCCTCGAAGGCACTGGGCGTTGTTACGACCGATGCCAATCACGACGGACTGCTCGATCTCTTCGTCGCCAACGATACTCTGGAGAATTTTCTCTTTCTCAATCGGGGCGGGCGGTTTGACGACCAGGCGCTGGCGGCGATGGTGGCCTATAGCGAAGCCGGGTGGCCGCGCTCGGGCATGGGCGTTGACTCGGCCGATATCAATGGCGATGGGTGGGAAGATCTTCTGGTTGCCAATATCGATAAGGAACGCTACTCCCTGTATCGGAATACACGGCATGGAGTATTTGACGACCTTTCGTTTGCGGGGGAGATTGGCCGGGCCACGTACAACATGAGCGGGTGGGGCTGCCGGTTTTTCGACGCGGATAACGACGGCCGGATCGACCTGTTGCTGGCCAATGGGCATCCCGACGACCTGGTTTCGCAGCGAAATCCACAGGTGACCTGGGCGGAACCCTTGCTGTTCTTCCAACCCGGCGGCGACGGCGCTCTGCGGAATGCGAGCGCCACGGCCGGACCGCTGTTCCGAAGGCAGTTCGCCGCACGGGGACTGGCGGCCGGCGACTACAACAACGACGGGCGGCTGGACTTTCTGGCCGGGTGCAACGGTGCGGCGCCGTTGCTAATCCGGAACAGGTGCGGCGAGGGGAACCACTGGGCCGGCATCCGGCTGCAGGGCCGCACCGCGAACCGCGATGGGATTGGCGCAAGGATCAGCTGGAGCGCCGGGCCAATGCGCCGGTCGCGGCTGAAGACAGCTGGAGGAAGCTATCTTTCCAGCCACGACCAGCGGGACATCCTGGGTCTGGGGCCGAACAAGGCGTGCGATTGGGTGGAAGTACGGTGGCCGGCGCCCTCCAAGCGAGTCGAACGATTTGAGGGAGTGGCTGCCGGGCGGTACACGGTACTCACCGAGGGGCTGGGGCGGGCCGCCGGACGGTAGCCGGCAAAGAGAAAAGCCACCGGGAGGGTGGCTCGAATTGCTATGGTGGGCCTGACAGAACTCGAATCTGTGACCTGTACCGTGTCAAGGTTTAGCTCGGGAAGGTAAAGGTCTCCTGTTTTCAGTCAGATACGGGCCATGCGGCTGTTTCTGGAGTCCAAATGGAGTCCACTTGGAGTCCAAGTCCCTTGTTTTCATGGGCATGATGGACGCCGGATCTCGCCCATGATTTAGCAAGCCAATTCAACGACATGGCAGGATGGGCAGCATGGGCACGATTGTTTGCGTTGTCTTGTCTATGATGTGCAACATGTTGCATAGAGAAGATTTTCGATGCTCCTATATGAGCGGAGATCCTGCCCATCATGCCCAAGCCCGGCCCCGGCGGCATTGTGGCCTCAACACGAAAACCTGATAATGTTTGGGAGGAGTAATGGCCGCAAAACTGACCTCGGCATTCAATCGAGCAGATGATCCGCGTGTCCAGCCAGCGTACACCGTGGCGGAGGCGGCGCACTACGTGCGCATGCCCGAAGTCACGCTTCGGAGTTGGGTGTCAGGTCGAATCTATCCAGTGTCCGGCCAGCAGCGCAGATCCTCGCCGGTGATCCATCTGGACGACCCGAAGGGCCAGTACCTCTCCTTCATTAACCTCGTTGAAGCGCACGTCTTGGCAGCCATCCGGCGCCGGCACGGGGTCAAGCTTCCCAAGGTGCGGCGAGCACTGGAGTACGTCCGACGCGAATTCAATGTGGAGCGCCCGCTCATCGACCAGGCGTTTCAAACCGACGGACTGGATCTTTTTGTGGAGCGGTATGGTCAGATGATCAATGCGTCGCGCGCGGGTCAGCAGGCGATGAAAGAGATCATCAGCGTCTACCTCCAAAGGATCGAACGCGACACCCGCGGACTGCCCATCAAGCTGTATCCCTTTACGAGGGAAACCGAGTCCGACGCTGCGCCGAAATCCGATCCACGCCTGGTCGTTATGAGCCCAACGTTATCCTTCGGCCGGCCTGTCATTGTCGGCACTGGGATTCCCGTCTCCGCAATCTACGAGCGGTACAAGGCCGGCGACTCGGTCGCTGACCTTGCTCGGGATTTCCGATTGGAGACAAGTGCCGTCGAAGAAGCGATCCGCTGCGAAGCCGCCTGACGGTACTGTCTTCTTCATCGACAGATCCTTGGGCGTGGAACCACTCCGTGGTGTCCTTGTTGCAGAGGGATTGGCTGTTGAGATCCACGACGACCACTTCAGGCGCGATGAAGAAGATAGCGTCTGGCTAACGAAGGTTGGGCAGCAGGGGTGGGTCGTTTTCACCAAGGACCAGCGCCTCCGGTACAGGCCCTTGGAAATCGCGGCGCTCAGGTCCAGCGGGGCGCGCGTCTTCATCCTCGTGGCTGGAAACCTACGAGGCGCGGAGATCGCGTCCGTCTTCGTCACAGCCCTTCCCGTCATCTACCGAATCCTCGAATCGCACGAAGGGCCGTTCATTGCGAGGATCGCCAAGACCGGGAAGGTAACGCTCTGATCTTTTGGGTTTGAAACTTCTCTGTTGACGACTGAAGCCCAGCGATGGTATCCAGGACTTGAACGCTGGCACGGCGTTCCCCAGAGGCGCGCGGGCCTCTCGAATCTTCCGCATCCCTTCCAGAGCGCCGGGACGCTCGTGAATCTCCTTCCCGCAAACTCTGTACTCTACGTGTGCCTTCCCGAATGAACGCGACCATTCCCGTCTACCGCGCCGACGGCCGGCTGTACGACCACGTCACCGAGCGTGGCCTCGTGCGGCTACAGGCGGCGGGACTGATCGCACGGGTTGTTCAGCATCGAAAGGGCCACATCAACCGGGCGATCCTGTTTGTCCGGGCCGGTGAAGCGCCGATGCCTCGCACGGCATACATGGGCACGCGCTACAGCTACGAAGATCACCTCGAGCACGGAGTCTGTTGGGATTTGAAGCGGCTCGGCGGACCGCGCGATGGCTCGACCTATGCTCCACCGGAGCTTCGCAGCATCTTCCTCCAGGTGGTCACCGACTGCCTGGCCCAAACCTGATGCAATCCTGGGTCCTTCCTGGGAGGCGCGACAGCGGGTGGAATGGTGGCACGATTTCGCTAGCGTCACGTGCCATGAAAGGTTGTCGGTAGTCGGTTGTCACCGCCCCCATTGAGGCACACGGAACAATGGCTGATTCTCCTTCCCTGCAGCCGCGATCGCTTGGCAAGGTCGCGGTCCCCACACCAGGAACACCCGTCCGGGTGACCTCCGACACCACGATCCGGGCCCACCGGATCCGCTTCGCCGTCGCTATCGGCGAGACGGGACGGGTGTTCCTCGGTGTGGCGGGGCTGAACAAAGCGAGCGGCGCTGGCGTGGTGAAGGAGTTCTGGCCGACCGGAGCCGGTGGCGGGGTCGCCGATGAACTGGTGATTGAATCCGCGGCTGGCGACCTGCGGTTGTCGGATTACTACGTGGATGCCAACACCGCAGGCGAGGGTTTGATCGTTGCCTACTGGATCTGGGTACCGAGCTTCAACAGCTGAGCGCGTGACGCCGGCGATGGCACGGCGCATCGAGCTTTGGCCCTTGGATCGGCTGGTTCCGTACACGCGAAACGCGAGAACGCACTCGGCCGATCAGGTGGCGCAGATCGCGGCGTCGATCGCGGAGTTCGGCTTCGTGAATCCGATCCTCGTCGACTCCCGCGACGGCATCGTTGCCGGGCACGGGCGGTTGCTGGCGGCGCGCAAGCTCGGCCTGGCCGAAGTGCCAGTGATCGTGCTCGATCACCTCAGCGAGACGCAACGCCGAGCTTACGTCCTGGCCGACAATCGCCTGGCGCTGAATGCCGGATGGGATGACGAGATGCTGGCGGCAGAGCTCGCGGAGATCGAGGGCGATGGCTTCGACCTGGGGCTGATCGGCTTCAACGAGCAGGAACTCGCTGCCCTCTTGGCGGAGCCGGACGAGGGCCAGGCGGAGCCCGGAGAAGAGGAAGTACCGCTTCCGCCCGCCAAGGCGGTAACGCAGCCGGGGGATCTGTGGCTCGTCGGACCGCACCGGGTCCTGTGTGGAGATTGCCGGGACCAGGCGGCGGTCGCGAAGTTGTTCGGCGGCGGCCAGGCGAACGTGGTGATCACCTCGCCGCCCTACGCCAAGCAGCGGGAGTACGATCCATCTAGCGGCTTTCGCCCGGTGGCTCCCGACGACTACGTGGAGTGGTATCGGGACGTGGCGGCGTCGATCGCCTCCGTGCTCGCCGGCGATGGCTCCTATTTCCTGAACATCAAGGAGCACGCCGAGGACGGGCAGCGGCACCTGTACGTGAAGGATCTGTTCATCGCGCATGTGCGGCAGTGGGGCTGGCGGTTTGTGGACGAGTTCTGCTGGCGCAAGACAGACAACGGAGTGCCTGGCGGCTGGAACAACCGCTTCAAGAACGCCTGGGAACCCATCGCCCATTTCAGCCGCGGCGAGAGCATCAAGTTCCATCCGTTTGCTGTGGGACATCGTTCCGAGGACTGCTTCGACTACTCGCCCAACAACCCGAAGTCGACCTCGGGCAGCGGGCTACTCGGCACGGGCGCACGGGGCGAGGCGGCGGGCAAACCGGGCAGCCAGGACGAGGACGGACGGTTTGACGGCATCGCCCGCCCCTCGAACGTTATCGAAGCAAAATCAGAATCCGGCCAAGGTGCGCACTCGGCTCCGTTCCCGCGCGCCCTTCCAGAGTTCTTCATCAAGGCGTTCTCTGACAAGGGCGACATCGTCTTCGATCCGTTTCTCGGCAGCGGCACAACCATCGCAGCCGCCCATGGACTCAGCCGCGCCGGATACGGCCTGGAGATCAGCCCGGCCTACTGCGACGTGATCCTGCGACGCATCGGCGAACTCACTGGCGAGGCGCCCGTCCTTGCCGAAACCAAACAGCGGATCGCGGCGGTTGCCGCGGAGCGGGGCGTGCCCCAAGAGCAGGTCGACAATCCCAGGCTTCGTGATTCACGCCGGATTCAGCATCACGGTCCGGCGCCCTTCTACGGCAGCCGCAAGGCTTCCTGACTAACTGCAGTTCATTCATTCGATCGAATAAGGAGAAAACCAGCATGGCGCAGCAGCGCCGCAGCCGCCATCCACGCCACTCAGTGCCGGCAAACCCCTGATAGCCACCACGACCAGGCAGAAGTACAACTACGCTCTCAGCCACATCCTGCCGCGATGGAAGGATATCCGGCTGAGCCAGATCCGCGCCAAGGACGTGATGGACTGGCTTCAGGACGAATGCGCATCCTGGTATGCGATGGCCGACCTCCGTAACGTCATGAGCGGCATCATTACTAAAGCCAAGGAGTGGGAACTCCTCCCGGATTCTTTCGCCAACCCTATCCGCCGCGTGCGGCTGCCGAAGAAGTGGGAGGTCCGTGAAAAGCGCATCCTGAGTGAGGACGAAATGGCCCGTGTATTGGCGCACATCGCCGAACCGAACCTGCTCATCTGCGAAACCTGCCTCGACACCGGGACGCGCATCTCCGAGGTGACGGCGCTGATGATCAAGCACGTCGATCTGGAGCGCGGCACCATCCAGATCGCGCAGCGCAGTTGGCACGGCGACATCGACGAGCCGAAAACAGAGAAGAGCAAGCGCACACTGGCACTCGGCGCCCTGGCCCCGCGCTACCGCGCGTGGATCGAGAAGCTACCAAACAAGGGACCGAACGCCTGGGTCTTCCCACAGGCGGATGACCCCAAGCAGCCGCGCTGGGACTCTGGTGTCCGGGGTGCACTCAAAGACGCCGCCAAGCTGGAAGGGCTCGACTTTACCGGCTTCGGCCCGCACTCCCTCCGCCGCGCCAACATCACCTGGCGGCAGGAGGTCGGCGGCAGTAGCATCGAGACCAGCAAGATCGCCGGCCACGCCAGCACGAGGATCACCGAGGAGTACACGGTTGTGCAACTGAAGCGCCAGGACGAACTCACGCGCCGGATCCAGGACAAGCGGTCCAAGGCGGCGCGACGGCACAAGTCAACTAAAGCGGCAATTCTCGTCTCGGCTTCTCAATCCGTATGAGATTCAACGTTACCGCTGTTTTGAATCTAGCGTAAACGCGCCATCACCGGCCGATAGAGGCGATGCGAACAATTTAGCCTTGACTTTACAAATGTAGTCACTTGGCGGTGCCGGATAGCGCTGCGGAAAGCTGCTACTTCACTTACGACCGTCCAGGCATTATGTATGGCCCTCATCTCGTAGCAACGAGCTAGTCCCGCCACGGCGTCACTCACGGATCGGCTGGAACGACAAACCGGACAACCGCATTCAGCAAGCAACGCCAAATCGTCTTCGCTAAGTACGGGGCGCGACCTCGCGCGATGAGGCGTCAATGTTGGAAATCGCTCCGAGCGACCTGGCAGAAGAACAGCACCGAAATTCGCAGCTCGGCGCCACGACAGCGAGTCCGCTGAGTCTGCCCCTAGAGCCATCACGGCGATCGCGGTGACAGCCGACCCTACCCCAAATACATGGACCATCGAGTTGCGAAAGCGACCGCGGACAAATGCCAGCGCCTCGGCAACCCAATCTGCTCGGTCCCCCAAAGACCCATCTGACCGCCTGTACCTGAACTGGGCGGGGGTGCCGCCAGACCTTAACAGCGGCACCAATCCACCTAATCCTACGTATCGTGGCTCCGGGCATACAGATTGGACGGCGTCGCAAGACCTGCGAAGTTCCTCCGGACAATGCCCGTGGAGTACAGGCATCAATCTTTCCGGCATCACGATATCTTGCAGGCGGCGGTAGTTGCGCTGGGTCTTCCTGCGAAGGGCAGAGCGCTCAGCCTTGTCGGCATTTGTGGAAGGTGGGTGGTCCAGGGAAACTACGATGTCAGCAGGTACTCGATCGTAGACTCTCTTCAACTCGCCGACGTCGCAGTGAAGTTGAGGCCGATTTAGAAGAGCGAACCCTCCAGAATCCACCATAACCGGGCCAGCCACTCCCAAGGTATCTAGGAGTCCTTCGGTGAAGAACCGTTCCTTGTAACTTTCTCTTTGGATCGCGTCTCCAAAGCTGACCAATACCGGCGAACCTGATAAGTGCTGGTCGGATCGAAGGAGGACCTTGTTCCGGAGGTTGTGCCCGAGCCAAATCATTGGAGTCCTTAGAACCTTGCCAGAGACATCAGAACTCAGTTCGGAGACTCGCGGCATCGGGTGTCTCTCACAGTTTCTAGTCTTTTCGTGCATGCCGAATGTAGAATTGCCTTCCTGTCGGTATGGGACCCCGGACAGTCTTAACGATTGATCCTTCTTTCTCCAAGATTCCAACGATATCTAAATACGGCTGAAATTGAAGGCAGTTAACAATCGTGCCATACTGGTTTCGCCGAAAATAAGAACGAGCTAATCGCAGCACTCGATAAATATCGGGCACTCCCGTATCGTATTTGAGCACCACCGGATGGGACCACAGTTCCTCTGGAACGATTCCGAGGCCTGTCACAACAATCTGATCCACCTCGGAAGCATCAATATTTTGGGCCGCGAGCAAACGCCAAATCCCTCGATGCGTCCTGCTGCGGTGGTAGGGGCGCTGGCGTGCACAGGGCAGCAGCACTGCTGTAGCACACTTAGCCTTAAGCTTTTCAACTTCAGAATCGAAGTGCCTGATCTCTGCTCGGCCGTACGATTGCCACGAAGTGAGCCGAACGGTGTCCTTATCTGTGTGACAGTCGGCAGCGGCCAATTCAGTGGTGTTATCCAATATGTAAAGCAGGTCCGACAGCGTAGCGTCGAGCGCCACCAAGCCCTCAACCATCGTCCGCAACGTGCCAGCTGAACGTGCTGACCCGCAGAAGGCCCTTAGTTGGTTGTCGGTCACTTCTGAAATGATTGGAATGTGCTCTCTCGGATCGATGCAGTCTTCCCAAGCAAGATTAAGGTACTCGAAGATGGGAATCCACTGTCGGGGAAAGCCCCTAAAGACCGGACCATGCTTTTTCAGGAGGGCTCGACGAATGAGCCGTGGCATCAGCTGATTTGCCTTGTACCAATCGTCCCTAATGGCATCGAATCTGACTTCGATGCCCGAGGCTGCGCTAGTCCCTATTTGTCCTTCCGCACGAAGCTGTTGTTTTCGATTTGCCATGGCTTGCCTGCATCTTCCCCAAAGTAACCAGCATCCGCCGCCTGGCTTTGGCTGAAGAGGAAGTAATCAACTTCATCTGCGACTTGCCATGCCTCCACGCTGCCCGGTGCGCGGCCGAATCGAGCTTCGCACAATTGTATCGTTCTGGTATCGTCCTGTGAATTGATGAAAGCCGCTACTCGCTCCACAATGTTCATCTCGACTGAGGCCACCAGACGGCGGAAATCATCGTCGATGTCAATGGACTTGTCTTCAACTCGGACCACGATACATCGCAGATTAAGGAGGAGCCTCGCAATCTTGCGATTGAATGCATAGATGAAGGGACCCGGCCGGAGATTGGGCCAAATCTCCCAACGCACGGCCAGTTTCAGCACCAACACTCGCATCCCGTCATGGCGGTCACCAGCAAACGCACTAAATGCTGATAGGCGTCTGTGCAGCCTCGCCAGTGAGTGCTTCGGAGGGACCAGCCACGAGTCGGCCAACCCGAGCCCAGAAGCACCATACTGCCTTTGAAGGTTGCCAAGGGTATCGCGCAAGGCATGTACAATGCTCTGCTCATCGGGGAAGACCGGATCGGAGGCAACATTTCGCGATCGAAGCGATGAGTAGAGTTGGTCGGCGCTTTGCGACGCTAAACTCGATGGGCTAAGCGGTCGCCCTTCTGTTTTGGCGAACTCCGCAACCGAAGAATACAAGTGCCCAAAATTGAGTGTCTTTTTTAAGTCGTGCACTTGGCTTTCGATGGTGGCGGCGACGAGTAGGCAGTTCGCCATTTCAGCTCTACTCAACCCTTCGGGTCGGCTAGCTCGATGTTGATCGTATTTGATCTCACCCGAGGCGAGGGCACGGAAAATTGCGTTAGCCGCCGCCTGACACGCGTTTTCCTCAATGTTGAATGGGCCACTTTCTGAGAGGAGTCGATGGGCACTTATCCACCCCGGATGGTGTTTCCAGCCTCTCGCCAAAGCTAGAGCGCTGCGAAGCGGAAGGTCGAAATACACGACAACGGCAAGGATGAGGTATGCAAGGGAAATCCAAAGCGCGCCCTCAAACAGCAAAATTGGGACCTGCCATCCAGACGATCTCAAAGCCTCCTGAGCCTTGGCGTCGGCCGCGTTGGTCATCTGTATTCCGCCAATGATTGCAGTCAACGCAGAGAACACTATCAACAGAAGGGCGACAACGGAGAGGGCACTCGGCAATTTTAGGACCAGCACATAAGGTAGGCCGAGATTGCCGACAGCGGCCTCATCTTTTTGTGCTCGGATGAGACGCTTCTTCAGTGCGTCCCACAGCTGAAGCGCTGGTGCTATGACCGCAACGACGGCTGCCAGGAATCTCGCGATTACGGTTTCGAGCATAACGAAGGACGGTCGCTCCTCCCCGAGATCCCAGCGCTGTGCGTGAACACGCTCGGACTCTGACGATTGAGCAGCCGCTGTAATGGTATCTTACCGCTAGCCATTGGAAGCCGGGGCATCACGCGGTCTCCTTCCCTTAGCGGGCCATCACTTCCGGAACGGAAAGAACGGCTGGGGCACGAGACCCAAGCGCTGAAGCCGCTCCCACGCATCATCCTCCTCCCGTTCGCGCTCGGGGGTGTTGGGTAGCGACGTGTTCCGGACCTCGAACCCGCATTGTGTGCGGACATACTGTGGAACAGTCGTTCCGGCCTGACGGGAGCGCGAGAGCATGTCGCCGTATTCATCGCCGGTCAACACGACCGTCACCGAAATCCGTTCGAGGGCTAGGGAAGGACGCCGCACCGGTTCGCGCGGCCTTGACTCCATCTCACGGCCGCGGACGATCCACGGGGACATGCCGCAGCACTTGCGAAGGTAGGCCGGCAGGCTCAGTCCTGCCGCGGATGATTTCGCGGCCAGTTCGAGATACTCGGCGCCGTTGAGCGGAACGGAGATTGCCTTGCGATCAGACGCCATTACAAACACCATCGTAGTTGGTTGCGGCCGATATGAGCAGCAGCGTAACCTCGTGGTCAGCGATGATCGCCACGAACCACAACGGAAGCCGGCGCGATGTGCTCCTCCTGCTCGACTCTCCCAACTACGTCGAGGCCTTGAACACCGCCCTTGCCGGCACCGGAACGGTGATCTCAGCCTGCGACGTCCACCGGCCAATCGGATCCGCCGCCGACAGGGAATACGAGCTTCCAGAATTCAGCCGCGAGTACTTGCATGGCCGATTCGACTACCGGCAGATCGCAGAGCCTGCTTGGTGGATCGTCAAGCGGAACGCGCGTGTCCGGACGCCCAATTTCGACCTGATCAGTACAGCGACGATCTGCGGGATGCCCGGAGTCGTGCTGGTTGAAGCAAAGGCGCACCATGGTGAACTGGAAACGTGCGGCAAGTCCTTCAAAAGCAGTTCGAACCTGCAGAACCATCAGAAGATTGGAGCATCAATCGAACTCGCCAATCGCGCGCTGAACGCGATCGCTCCGGGCTTCAAGCTCAGCCGTGATGCGTTCTACCAGGTGTCGAACCGGATGGCATGGGGTTGGCGACTCGCCTCGCTCGGACTTCCCGTCACAGTTCTGTATCTCGGGTTCGTCCAGGATCCATACTGGCCCAAGGATCAGTTCGAGTCGAACGAGCACTGGATGCAGGCGGCTCGCAGCTACCTCGGCAATGTCGTGCCCGTCGATGTGCTCGACCGGAGGCTCCAGTGTTCCGAACGCGGTTCGCTGCTGATCAGAGCCGCAGCCCTCCCAGTGACGCCGCAGTGAGACCTCACGCGGCAATGTAGCAGTAAGGGCGATCGGAAAGCTTGTCCTTGGACTTCACTACAGGCCAGCGACAGGATTTCAAAACGGCGAGTACGACCGCGCGCGTGCGCGTGGGCAATCAAGATTCCAGCAATGTGAGGGGAAATGGTGGGCTCGAGAAGACTCGAACTTCCGACCTCCTGCGTGTCAAGCAGGCGCTCTAACCAACTGAGCTACGAGCCCAAAGAACTGACCGACGAACTGGAGTCCGGTTGGAGTCCACCCGGAGTCCAAAGCCGCAAGGTAGAGGCCCTGGAGTCCAAATGGCGTCCAAATCGAACGCCCGTAAACCTTTGCAAACCCAACACCGGCACCCGCAACTCCTTGATCTGGCGACCGTGTCAAGGTAGCCAACGGGTCGGACGGCGAGGAAGACGATTCCTAAGTCGCTGATTTTGCGTTCAGCAGGATGGGCCAAAGTGGGCCAACAACGGTATCCAGGCTAGAATAGGCCAGACGATGATGACAGCGATAAGCAAGTGGGAAGTTATCAGGGGACTACCGGGAGATGGCCCGACACCGCTGCACTTTCATTGCGGTCATCCGACACCGTGGACGGGAGGTTTCGTAGTCAAGTTTCTTTCGGCGGATCATTCGGAGTGGGTTGGGAACTTTCAGAAAGGGATTGTCGGCTTCGACACTCTTGTGGACTGGCCCGAAGCGGAATTGTTGGTCGTCGTCGCAAATGGCGCTATTTACTTCGTATCGAAAACTAACCCGGCCACCTACAGTACTCACCGACTTCAGTCGGTACAGGCCCTACTTTTCGATCCGAGCCGTGATTTGCTGTTTGTTGCTGACTACGGAGACGTTACAGCGTATCGGCGGGACCGAACGATTGCGTGGCAGCAGGAAGGATTGGGCCTTCCAGGAATCGCTTTGAATATGTGCACCGATGGAGTTCTCGCCATCGAGGTCGAGTTCGAAATGGGTGAACCGTGGGCATCCATAACGCTGGCGGTTTCGGATGGGTCAATTCTCGATGCACCTCGGGATTTTCGGCGTGCACCTGGACCAGTTCGGAAGGCAATCACAGCGATCAAAGACTTTTTTCCGGGCGCCCATGCCAAGAAGTAGACGTGCTGGAGTCCGTCACCACCGCAAACACCGACGAGTGCTCAAGGAAGCCCTCCAGTACGTGCACCTGCGTGCGGATGGAAATCACAGAACGGAACGAAACATGGCTTCGTCCCGTTCGTAGTATCGGTTCCACATGCGACTGATCGCAGCATCCACGAGTTCTTGGACCGTAATCGGGAAAGTATTCACTGGTTCGGCAAAGAACTTCGCATGGACAACGAGGTAGGCACCGAGAAGAGCAATCATCCAGGCCCACGTCGGTATCGGTCGGTAAGCCCGGTTCAACAGGTCACCAACGATCACGGCGGCCCCGGTCGCAATCATGAACCCCATTCCAGGACCGCCACCTTCCGGGCCGAAGTGTTGATCCCAATGTTGGTATAGAGAAGTAAGATCAACGGCGTACCTCTCCCCGAACTTCTGGAACAACTCCACGGCATCGTCCCCATCCACACCGATGTCCTGCGCCAGTCGAGAGTCCGGGGCGAGACGCTTCGGGTTGTAACCAGTTTCTTCGGCGACAAACGCAAGAATACTCTGCTCTATCTCTGAGTACGGCATCAATGGCGAATCCGAAGCGAGGTTCCGGTGCTGCACGGATATGGACGACTCCTTCAAAGGTTAGCGCCTACCAACAACTACTGTACCACGGCTCGTGACGGCGATGGACGCTGCCGCCAGCGAATAGGCCAAGGACTGCCGCTCGATAGATACAGACAGGGAGCGCATCCACCGCAGCCGCTATTGCCTTGGGGCCGTGTGGAAAGTCCCGTTTGTATAAATGATCTGCGAATACGTGATGACAGCAATAGAAAAGCTGAACTGGCTCAGAGAATACCGGGAAGCGCTGCGTGGACTTGCGCCGACGCACATGGTTACGATCAACTCCCCTCGGCCTCTCACCGGAACCGGAGACGCACGCCGGGAGAAAATCTTTGTGCTGCTTCGAGAGTGGAACCGGGCGATCTGGAAGAAGTTGTTCGGCAAGCAGTTCGCAATCCGCAACTCGACCCACGCATTCCTGTTTGTCGGGTTCATCGAAGTTGGGCCATTGATGGCGAAGGAGCACGTTCATCTTCTGGTCCGTGTGCCTGAGCAACTGTGGTCGAAGTTCGAAGATTGTGCCGCACCATTGTGGCGAGCGAGACTGGCCGTGCTTGGAATCGGCGACCCAGGAACAGCCGTCGAACCCGACACCTTGATTCAACGATGCTGTGATGAACGGGGCGGCGTCAGTGGTGCGGTCGCATACTGCACGAAGCACCTGACGCCGAGCACGGAAGGTGTGGTTTGGTCGTGCGAGTTCAGGACGCAGAACTCGGCGGCGTAGTGAGGAAACCCGGAATCCCATCGTGTGGCTGACTGCTGTTGGGGCCGGGAATCTGGAAGAGTGAACGATCAGATCGACGACCTACGACCTGTGGTTTGGGCCGTCGTTGTTTCAAAGTGTGTCTGGAGAAAGAAAACATGGAACCAGTAGAAAACAAACGTAACCCCTTGGAGAAGCGGAAGAAGATGCTCCTGGAGCAGTGTAATGCCTTGGCGGATATTTACTTCGCCAACTACGATGACCCGGACACACCACTGGCGAAGTCGGGTCTGATGTCGGAGCTGAATCCGAAGTCAACGGGATGACGGTCGATCAGTTCGCAGACTTCGAGCGCAAGGTGAACAACGCCCTCGTACAACCAGCCACGGTCCTGGCGAGAGCGTGCGGAGATGAAGGTCATGAACTGCGCTGATCCAACCGTCGCCATCCGAAAGGACCACATCCTTTCGACCGGGACGGCACGACCGAAACTGGATGCTGTGATGATCGTCCGCATAGCACCCGAACTTCGTGCGAGGCTGGACCAAGTTCGACAACACCTGAAGCGATGAAGGCCGCAGGGCATTCCAAGGCCGACATGACCCTTCTGTACACCCTGGACGACTTCAACCAACAGGCGGCAGGAATCCGCAGTTTCCAGCAGCAGGTATTGGGTTCGCCGAACGATCCGATGAACCCGTTTTTTGCGTCGAATGGGACAGAACGGGCCAAAGCGAATCAGAAGGAAGACGAGTTCAACACCTTTGCGGTGTTGAATTGCTATGGTGGGCCTGACAGAACTCGAATCTGTGACCTCTACCGTGTCAAGGTGGAATTCGATTGCTAGGTTATTGATTTTATTGGGGGCTTTCACCGCTTTCGGGGGCGGAAAACGGCTATGGGAGCGCTTATCGCAGCGTTATCGCAGCGTGCAACGGTGTCGGCCGTCATCGCTTCCCTGCCCCTTTGGAATCGGCCGGAGTCCTTAAAGCGAGATCCAGGGCCTCGATGGATCGGCGGACACTGCTGGCGATCGGCTGGACGTAAATGTCAGCCGTGGTGGCGGATCGCGAATGCCGCATTTGCGCCTGGATGTCCTTCAAATCTCCGCCCACTTCATTGGCCAAAGTAGCGAAGGTCCGGCGCATGATCTGGCAGTTCACCCGGATATCTAGCTTCTTGGCGACTGGCTTCAAGTTTCGAATGACCCAGTTGTAGTCGGGCGTCATAACGCCCCTGGATTCGAGACCTTCACCGCCTTGGCTTTTCCGTCGGCGTGCACGTGCTGAAGCAAAGATCCAGCCGGAAGGCGACTGGTCTTCGGCTTCATCCCTGAGTGCCAGCAAATCGTTGTACAGGGAAGTCGGAAGATAAATTGGCTTGCGGCTCTTTTGGGTCTTGGGGGGGGTATCTGGCCGCGCGAATATGTTCGTTGGATGCGCAAACTCTGGTCCGGCTGCAGCTCTCCCCACTGCACGGCAAACGCCTCCCCAGCCCGCGGACCGCATCGGCTGAGAAGCTTGAAGATGATTTTGTCCGCTCGGAAGGTGTCGCGTTATTGCGTTCTCAAAGTTTCACACGCGTAGTCCAGAGTCGATTGCTGCGTCTGGAACTGGGCGTTCGCCTAAACCAGTGCCGACTTTGAAAGTTGGATGCCGACGGGCTCTTCCGCCCGCAAGATCGATGTACAATTCGCAGTGGACTAATGAATGTCACAACGTCCAGATGATAAAAAGCCCTCTGAGGAGGGCGCTGCGCTAGAACAGGCGGCGCGCGACGCGATTGCTGAAATACTCGGCAGGCCACTGACCGAAGGGGAATGGCGAACCACGAGTGATCGCATGCTTGCGTACATTCGACTTCTCCGGTCGTGGGATCGGACAAAACGCGACAATTTGATTGACCCGGCCTGACCCGGCCTTCTGAACCGCCCCGGCTTTCCCGGAGGCTCCAACAAATGAGAAGGTGGAGCCATGA
>CAYSFR010000035.1:0-112079 GCA_964430625.1 uncultured Solibacteraceae bacterium | reverse complement strand
ACTTACCACTTAAGGACGGCCCTTTTTTGTGTCCAGTTTTTGGGGTCCATTTCAGGGCCGCGATGCCGCGCCGCCCAGCCATAGGTCCCAGTCCAGTGTGTCCGGTACCGGGGAAGCCGCCGCAACCTGCGTCATCCCCTGCGGCCACGACGGCCGGCCGGTCCAGGCGTGCACCTCTTTCACGTCGCCAATCTCGCCGGACCAGATGATTTCGCACGCCACGCGGGTGGCATCGTGCGAATAGCCCTGGTTTCCCATCTGCGTCGCGACTTTGTACCGCTCGGCCGCCTGCCACAGCAATCTGGCTTCCCAGGAGGTGCGCGTCAGCGGTTTTTCCACATAGATATGCTTGCCTAACTGCATGCAAGCGAGCGCGCAGGTTGCGTGCATGTGGTCGGGCGGACCCACCACCAATGCATCGATCTCTTTCCCCTGCTTATCCAGCATCTGCCGGAAATCCTTGTACTTCGTCGCCTGCGGGAACCGTTCAAATGATTCCTTCCCGCGGGCCCAATCCACATCGGCCAACGCAACGACATTCTCCACACCTGCTTGCGCAATCCGCAGATCCGCTGCCGGTTGCCCGCCGGCGCCAATTGCCGCCAGGTTTAACTTCTCATTCGGCGACTTATACCCAAGCGACTTGAGCGATGCGCTCGATCCGTAGCCGGCCGCCGGTACCGCCGCCGTCAGCGCGGTTCCGTAGAAGAAATACCGCCGGGAAATAGGTTGATTGGACATGGTGGGGACTCGACTTGCAGTCTATCCAACTCTCCGCTACGGTTCAAACGGCTCTACGTGGACCAACACGTTCTCCACCCATCCCAACCGCCGCCGCAGCTCTGATTTCACGGTTCCGGCCACAATATGCGAATCCCGCACCGTCATCTCCGGAGCGACGTGAATGTGCAGATCGACATGCCACCGCAGTCCCGTCTTCCGCGCCATCACCTTCTCCACCTGCCGCACGCCACTTACACTCAAGGCTACTTCCCGCAGGTCGGCCAGGTTCGTGTCATCCGGCATCGTGTCCACTAACTGTTCGGCCGTTTCCCAAATCACCTGCAGGCCCAGAAAGAAGACGATTCCCCCGACGAGTGCCCCGCCGATCGGATCGGCGTTAGCGAATCGCGCCGGATCCATCAGCGTTAGCCCTAACGCCGCCAGCGCAGTCATGCCGGAGATCAAATCGACGAAATCATTCTTCCCGTCCGCCGCCAGCGCTGCCGATTGAATCCGCTTCGCGGTCCGCAACTTGTAATAACTTAACGCCCCTTTTGAAACCAGGGAGAGCAGCAAGGGGTAGATGGCATATCCCTGCGGCGGAGGGCCGCCGTGTCCGATATGCAGATAGCTCCTGTACCCGATTCCCGCACCGGTCACGCATAACATTAACCCGATAGCCAAGCCGGTAAGTATCTCAAACCGGCCGTGCCCGTAGGGATGGTTGCGATCCGCCGGCCGTGCGGCGACCGTCAGCCCGAGAATAAGTAATCCCGACGCCAGTACGTCCGCGGCCGATTCCACACCATCCGCCACCGTCGCCGCGGAGTCCGCGGCGAGGCCGATGGTAATCTTCGCTATCGCCAGCATCGCGCTCACAGCCAGCCCGGCGAACGCGACCCGGCGCGCGAGTTGATACGGCTGGGTCATGAAGCCATTACTAACCGATCACGATTAGCAAATCCTTCGATTCCACTTGCGCGCCAGGCGCCACCAACTTCTGCTTCACGGTTCCGCTGATCGGCGCGTAGACCGTCGTCTGCATCTTCATCGCTTCCATCACCAGCAGCCGGTCTCCTTTCTCCACCTTCTGCCCTAACTCTACCGCGATCGATGACACAGCGCCAGGGATCGGTGCCCCTACCTGCCCTGGCTCCGCCGGATCGGCCTTCATGCGGCTTGCGGCCGTCGGCTGCAGGCTCTTATCCCGCACCGTAACTTCCCGCGGCTGCCCGTTCAACTCGAAAAACACCGTCCGCGTCCCGTCAGGGTGCGCCTCGCTGGTGGTCAGATACTTAATGATCAGCGACTTACCGTCTTCAATATAGACGTTGATCTCTTCGCCCCGCGTCATCCCGTAGAAGAACTGCGGCGTCGGGAGCGCCTCCAGATCCCCGTAGGATGCATGGGCCTTGGCGAACTTCACAAACACGTCCGGATACATCAGGTAACTCAACACATCCGTCCGGCTCGGCTTCCGGCCGATCTTCTTCTCCACCGTCGCCGCGGTTTCCTTCAGGTTCACGGAAGGCAGGTGCGCGCCGGGCCGTCCCTTGCGTGGCTTTCCGCCCTTCAGGATGATGGCCGCCAACTTCTTCGGCCAGCCCCCGGGAGGCTCGCCTAACGAGCCTTCGAACATATCAATCACCGAGTTCGGCAGCGTCAGCGTATGGTCCACCGGCAGGCGCTCGATATCCGCCATCGTCAGCCCGTGCGACACCAGGAAGATCGCCATGTCGCCAACCACTTTGCTCGACGGCGTCACCTTCACGATATCCCCGAACGCCAGGTTCACTTCGGCATAAGTCCGCGCGATCTGGTTCCACTTCGGACCCAGCCCCATCGCCTCGGCCTGTTCCTTCAAGTTAGTAAACTGCCCGCCCGGCATTTCATGCAGATATACCTCGGCGGTGCCGGAGCTCAGGCCGCTGTCAAACGGCTTATACCAGGCGCGTACCGCCTCCCAGTAATCGCTCGCCTGGTTCAGCGCGTCCAGGTTCAGCCCCGTGTCGCGCGGCGTATTCGCCATCGCGGCAACAATGGAGTTCAGGTTCGGCTGGCTCGTCGTGCCGCTCATCGACGCCAGGGCCGCGTCGCAGGCATCCACGCCCGCCTCGGCTGCCTTCAGGATGGAAGCCGCGTTGATTCCGCTCGTATCATGTGTATGGAAGTGGATCGGCAGCCCAACCTCTTCCCGCAGCGTCTTCACCAGTTTGTGCGCCGCATAGGGCTTGCAGAGCCCCGCCATGTCCTTAATCGCCAGGATATGAGCGCCCATCTTCTCCAGTTCCTTGGCCATCTTCACGTAGTAAGCCAGGGAATACTTATCCCGCTTCGGATCCAGGATATCTCCCGTATAACAGAGCGCGGCCTCACAAACTTTATTCGCCTTCCGCACCGCCTCCATCGGGACCTTCATGTTCGGCAGCCAGTTCAGCGAATCGAACACACGGAAGATGTCCATGCCGTTTTCCGCGGCGCCGTAGATAAACTCCCGCACCACGTTGTCCGGATAGGCTGTGTAGCCCACCGCGTTCGACGCGCGAAGCAGCATCTGGAAACACACGTTCGGAACGGCCGCCCGCAGCAGGCGCAGCCTCTGCCAAGGGTCTTCCAGCAGGAACCGCATCGACACATCGAACGTCGCTCCGCCCCACATCTCCAGGCTGAACAGCCCGCTCAACTGGTGCGCGGCGAAGTTCGAGATCTGGTGCAGATCGTAAGTCCGGGCCCGCGTGGCAAACAGCGATTGGTGTGCATCCCGCATCGTCGTGTCGGTCAGCAGCAGCCGCTTCTGTGCCCGCATCCACTTGGCGAACTTCTCCGGCCCCATCTCATCGAGTAACTGCTTGGTTCCGCGCGGCGGCACCGCCGGATCATGCGCGGGCACCGGAGCCGGCTTACACTCCGCCGGGATCACACGGCCCTTCACCTCCGGGTTCCCGTTCACGTTCACTTCGGCCAAATAAGTCAAAATCCGCGTCGCCCGGTCCTTCCGGGCGCTGAACTTGAACAGGTCCGGCGTCTCTGCCAGCCAGTTCGTCGTTACGGTGCCATTTCGGAAATCCGGATGATTGACGACGTTTTCCACGAAGGGAATGTTCGTTTTTACACCGCGAATTCGAAACTCGCGCAACGCCCGGTCCATGCGGCTGCAGGCCTCAGGAAAGGTTCGCCCCCAACTGGTGACCTTCACCAGCAGCGAATCGTAGAACGGCGTGATTACCGCCCCGCCATAGGCGCTCGCGCCGTCCAGCCGGATTCCAAATCCGGCCGGCGACCGGTAGGTCTGTAACTTCCCATAGTCGGGCAGGAAGTTATTCGCCGGATCCTCCGTCGTTACCCGGCACTGCAGCGCCGTCCCATGCAACGGGACGTCCGCCTGTGCCGGCAGGTTGATCTTTTCCCCGTGCAGCGTATGTCCCTGCGCGATCAGGATCTGTGTCTGGACGATATCGATCCCGGTGACTAACTCCGTCACCGTGTGTTCCACCTGTACCCGCGGATTCACTTCAATGAAGAACCACTCGCCGGTGTCGGAGTCCACCAGGAACTCCACCGTCCCGGCGTTCTCGTAGCGCGCCGTGCGCGCCAGCGCCACCGCCGCATCGGCCAGTTCCCGCCGGATCCGGTCGTCCAACCCGATCGCCGGAGCCACCTCCACCACTTTCTGGTGCCGCCGTTGCACCGAGCAATCCCGTTCATGCAGATGCAGGATGTTCCCGTGCATATCGGCCATAATCTGCACTTCCACGTGCCGCGGCCGCCGAATGTAGCGCTCAATGAAGACGGCTCCGTTCCCGAACGCCGCCGCCGCTTCCTGCTGCGCCTCGGCCAGCCGGCCCTCCAAATCTGCCGGATCCAGCACCACTCGCATCCCACGCCCGCCGCCGCCAAATGCCGCTTTGATGATCACCGGAAAGCCGATTTTCGCCGCCAGTTCCGCCGCTTTCGTCGGGTCGCTCACGGGCTCTTCCGTCCCCGGAATCACGGGTACGCCCGCCTCCATCGCCAGCCGCCGCGCGGCCGTCTTGTCGCCCAGCTTTTCCAGCAACTCCGCCCGCGGACCCACAAACGTCAACCCGTACTTCTCGCAGGCCCGCGGCAGCGCCGGATTCTCCGACAAAAATCCGTATCCGGGGTGGATGGCGTCCACGCCTTTCTCCGCCGCCAGGGCGCAGATTCCTTCCACGTCCAGGTACGCCTGCACCGGACCCATACCTTGCCCCACCTCGTACGCCTCGTCGGCCTTGAACCGGTGCAGGCTCAGCCGGTCTTCCTTCGAATAGACGGCGACCGTTTTCAGCCCCAGTTCATTGGCGGCGCGAAGGATGCGAATGGCGATCTCGCCACGGTTAAGTGCAAGCAGTTTTTTCATGAATTTCGTGTGATTCCTGAGGAAAAGAACGGTTCCGGCGGGCGGGAGGGTATTAGCCCCAGAATACCATGGAACATTTTTAAGGCACTTTTCGTAACCCATTGCATGCGGAAGCCAATTCTCTTTGCCACCCTCGCCGCGGCGGTTGCCCTCACTGGCTGCGATATCGATATCGACGACGTCTCCATCGGGAGCCGGGAGGAGGAGCCCTTCCACTACTCCTACGAATACAAGCCCGGCAGCCGCCTGATGTTGGAAAACTACAACGGCTCGGTCGAAATCACCGCATGGGAGCAGAACAAGATCGACATCGACGGCGCCCGCTTCGCGTCAACCAAGGAACGCCTTCAACAGGTAAAGATCGACATCTCCCGAGGCACTGACTCGGTCTCCATCCGCACCGTCCCGCCCCTCGACCGCCACGGCAACTCCGGGGCCCGCTACGTCATCCGCCTCCCCAAACAGGCCGTCCTGGAACTCATCAAGAGCACCAACGGTTCCCTCCGTGTCAACGGTACCGATGGCGCCGCCACCCTCCGCACCACCAACGGCTCCGTTCGCGTCTCTAACGTCAAGGGAACGGTATCGGCCACCTCCACCAACGGCCTCATCGAGTTCTCCAGCCTCACCGGCGCCGCCACCGCCCGCACCACCAATGGCCGCATCAAGATGGAGTCCATCGAAGGCCCCATGGACGCCGCAACCACCAACGGTTCCATCGTCGCCACCATGACCAAGTCCACCGACGACCGCAAACTCCGCTTCTCCACCACCAACGGTTCCATCGAACTCCGTCTGCCCCCCGGCCTCAAAAACGACATCCGCGCCTCCACTTCCAACGGATCCATCGAGGTGAAGCTCCCCTCCGCGGCTAACTTCCAGGTCGCCGCCCGCACCTCGGGCTCCTCTGTCCGCAGCGATTTCGACGTCAAAGGCGAAGTCACCAAGAAGCGGGTCGAAGGCACCGTCGGCTCCGGCGGCGCGCTCCTTGACCTTTCCACCTCCAACGGCTCCATTGTTCTGCAGAGAGCACTTTAGGGGATTGCAAAATCCCCATCGGATGAAGTATAGTTTGAGATCAAGGACCATCATGGTCCGAGTTCCAGGGAGATAAAACATGAAAAAGCTGATACTCGCCTTGTCCGTCGCTGCGATGGGCATTTACGGGGCCGAACTGAAGGGTTCGATCTCCGACTCCGGTTGTGGCGCCAAGCACGGCCCCGGCAAAGAAAACGCCGGTTGCGTCAAGGGCTGCATCGCCAAGGGTGGTTCTCCTGTCCTCGTGACCGCCGATGGGAAGGTGATCAAGATCCACAACGCCGATGCCGTTGGTGAAAAGTTCTACGGCAAGGCCGTCACCATCACGGGTAATGTTACCGGTGACAGCGTTCACGTCGAAAAGATCTCTGAGTAGTTAGCTACCAGGTTTCAGGAAAGGGCGGACCCTCCAGGGTCCGCCCTTTTCCTTTGTTTACTGCAGTTTCCCGCGCCCGTCCACCGTCCACGTCTCCACCACGTCCTCACCCCGCACCCCGTAAATCCGTTCATGCAGGTTCACCGCCACGCAAATGTGGTTCGGCAGGATTCGCACCCGCTCACCCACCTTCCGCCCGTGCCCGGCGTGCTTCACGTAGCCGTGCTCCTCGTTCATCTTCTCAAACAACGCATCCGGCGCGTCCAGGAACACCCCGAACCCCTCTGCCGCCGCCTTGTCGGAGGAAAACGTCTTCGATCCCCCGTCGATTACGAACTGCCCCGGTACCGCTGTCGATACCACCGTCGCAATAATCGTCGCCGCGCAGTCTTCCGGTTGGCAGGCCCCGGAAATGATCGTATTGCGATCATTAAAGATATACGTCCCCGGCCGAATCTCGTTCATCCCCGCCACTTCATGCGAGTGCCACTCGGTCGGCGTAGAGCCGCCGGAAACGATGGGCAGTGCAAAACCCGCGGCCTTCGCCTCCGCCACCAACCCCGATACCAACTCCGACAGGGCCGCCAGCGCCGTCGCATCCTGGTTCTTAATATGCCCCGGGTAAAATGCCATTCCCCGCAATTCAATCCCGCTCAACCCCGCCAAATCCCGCAGCAATCCCACAAATAGCTCCGGTTGCACGCCCACCCGGTGCAATCCCGCGTCCACTTCCGCCAATACGCCGATCGATACCCCCGCCGCCTCCGCCGCCTCCGCGATCGGCCGCGCCGCTTCCAAACTGTCCACCGAAACCGTCACGCGCGTCTTCCGTGCCACTTCCACCAGCCGCCGCATCTTCTCCGCGCCGAAGATCGGATACGCAATCAGCAGATCTTCCACGCCGGAGGCCAGCATCACCTCGGCCTCGGACACCTTCGCGACAGTCAGCCCCACGGCCCCATGCGCCAGTTGCCGCGCCCCCAGCGCCGGTATCTTGTGCGTCTTCGTGTGCGGCCGAAGCCGCAGCCCATGCTGCTTCGCGTAATCCCCCATCCGGGCGATATTGCGATCCATCACATCTAAATCGACCACCAGGGCCGGCGTGTCCAAATCGTGAATTTTCATCAAGGCTTATAGGATATTACGAACTTGCCCGCCGGTCCCCGGTACCACAACTCCAGGTCCTTCAGCTTGTGCTTCCCGTCCAGCGAAAAGTACAACAATCCCTTCACCGGCGTCATCGTCTTGCCGTACTTCAACTCTTTTGTTTTCAACGTCGCCAGGATCGGATTCGCCTTCTCGTCGTTCTTGGTTTCAATCGTCGTATCCACCGCCGCCGACGCCGAATTCCCAATTCCGCCCCCTCCGCTCCCCATGGACCGCGGCCTCCCTCCCGTCCCCGGTATCCCCCCGATCACCGGTGCGTTCGGATTATCCCCGGCCATCAATCCGCCCCCGCCCCGCTGCTCTTTCACCACAATCGCCCCCTGCCCCGCCAGTTGGCTCGGGTGGAAGGCCGGCGCCTTCTGTGCGTCTTTGTTCGAAAAGATCGTCCAGTCCTCCCGTTCCACGTCCAGCGGTTCCCCGCCGCGCGGCGTCACGGTGATCTCCACCACCGCCACCGACCCGTCAAAGTCGTGCCCGATCATCCGCTTCACCGACTCCCGGTCGGCGTACACCACCGATTCCACCCTCACCCGGTCGTTTTCAAACTGACCCGGCGGCCGTTTCACCTGTCCCGGCACCGCCATCGTCACGATCGCCAACAAAATCAAGGCGCGCAGCATGTCTGCATTATACGTCTCATACAACCGCCCGGCGCGCCGAAGAGTGTTACATGGACAGGTTCCTCGACAATGCGGCGCGGATCTTAGCAGGGGGCCAGTCCGCGGTCCAGGCCGGATGTACCGATTCCGCCTGGACCGTTCTGATTGCCCGTGAAGGCGGCATCCGCTTGGTGGCCGATTCCGATTGGCCGCTCCATTCCCTCGCCCGCGAATCCGGCGCCGATATGGCCTATCGCGTCTCCGTCTCCGGTGACCATGTCGCTGTCGACGGCCTCTCTCATGGCCGCCGCTGTGCCATCCGCTCAGAACCGCCCGCTGCCACCTTCCGCCGCCTCCTCCCCGATCGCCGTCAATACCAGTTAGTCTAGTACTGTGCAGTGGCGCAAGGTGCTCCGCATCTGCTTTCCCCTCTTCGGCGTGTCCTTTACCGCCTGGATGATCTGGGGTTACCAGTCCGTCGACGTCCCCGACGGTACTGTCTACTCCAATTCCGCCGTCCGCGTCTTTGATAACAACGTCACCATCCACTTCCAACCCCGCCACGCCAAACGCCCCACCGGTATCATCTTCCTCCCCGGCGGCATGGTTGACCCCGTCGCCTACGCCCCACTCCTCAAAAACGTCGCCGCCGCCGGCAACCCTGCCTATCTCCTTCGCCTCCCCCTACGCTGCGCCTGCACAGATTCCCTCATTAACACCGTCTTCTCCCAAATCTCCGAACTCATCAAGGCCAACCCCGACACCCGCTGGTTCCTCGCCGGCCACTCCCGTGGTGCCATGCTCGCCGCCCGCTACGCCCGCGAATCCCAAACCAACCTCGCCGGCCTCATACTCATCGGCACCACCCACCCCCGTGATTTTGACCTCTCTAACCTGCCCCTCAAAATCACTAAAATTTCCGGCGCCAACGACGGCATCGCCTCCCCGGCCGATGTCCGTGCCAACGCCCACCTCCTCCCCCCGCACACCACCTTCCACGAAATCCCCGGCGCCAATCACGTCCAGTTTGGCTACTACCGCCACCAACTCCTCGACGGAACCCCCTCCATCACCCGCCAGCAACAGCAGGCCGAACTCCTCAAACTCGTTCGCCGCGCCCTCCTAAACTAACCACTCCCCC
The DNA here is from genome assembly GCA_964430625.1 of uncultured Solibacteraceae bacterium. Lineage (GTDB taxonomy): Bacteria > Acidobacteriota > Terriglobia > Bryobacterales > Bryobacteraceae. The sequence goes on along the minus strand of CAYSFR010000035.1, from coordinate 102,657 downwards.
ATCTGTTCCACCGTCAGATTTCCCCCGCACAGAATCGTCCCTACCCGCAGCCCCGCAAACTTCTCCGGATTCTCCAGCATCGCCGCCACACCCACCGCACCGGACGGCTCCACCACCAGCCCCGCATGCCGGTGCACCATCCGCATCCCCGCCAGAATGCTCTTCTCCTCCACCAGCATCATCTCGTCCACCAACCCCGCCAGATCCTCCAGCGCCTCCCGAATCGGAATCCGCACCCCAATCCCATCGGCTATCGTGTCCATCCGCTCATAGCTCACGAACTCGCCCCGCTGCAGCGACTCCGTCATCGCCGGCGCCCCCGCCGCCTGTACGGAAATCACCCGCACCCCCGGCGCCACCCGTCGCAACGCCAACCCCACCCCCGCCAGCAACGCCCCGTTCCCCAGCGGCACCAGCACGGCATCCAACTCTGCCCGCCCCAACTCCAGCCCAATCGTTCCCGCCCCCTCGGCCGTCGCCGTCTCCAACCCGTCTTCCACAAACCGCATCCCGGCCTCACCCGCAAACCGCCGCGCCTCCACCTTCGCCGCGTCAAAGTCCTCCCCGAACAGCCTCACCTCCGCCCCCATCGCCCGCATCCGCTCAATCTTCAGCGGATTCGCGCTCACCCCGGCATAGACAATCAGCCGCCGCCCCCGCGCCCGGCACGCGTACGCCATCGCCTGCCCAAAGTTCCCCGCGCTCGCGCACACCACCGCATCGTCCCCAGCCAGCCCCCACACACAGTAGGAAGCCCCCCGCCCCTTGAAACACCGCACCGGGTTCATCGTGTCCACCTTCAAAGTCACCCGCGCCCCCAGCGCCGCCCCCAATGGCTCGCACTCATACTGCGGCGACCCCAGAAACACCGGGTCAATCACCCGCGCCGCCTCCTCCACCCGCTCAAAGCGCAGCCTCACGGCAGGTGCGTCTCCAGCCACTCCAGCATCGCCCGCTGCGACTCCTCCCGCCCCTTGGCCGCTTCAATATTCACATACCGGATCCGCCTCGCCGCCGCCAGTCGCGACAGCGACCCGTCCTCCTCCCCCTTCGGCTCGTTCTGCAAAACAACGTTAAATGGAGAGGTCTTCAGCACCGCAAAGTCCCGCGCGTCCGTACACAGCAGAAAGTCGTTCGGCGTATCCGGCATCGCCAGCGAAACATCGTTGCTGATCGGCACCTCGTCCTTCACCGAATACCCCCGGCTGTTGTTATGCACCACCGTCAGCAACCCGCCCTTCGGCGGCGTCAAATACCGCAGCAGTTTCTCCCGGTCCTTGGCCACCATCTTGTGGATCCGCCGCCGCTCCGCCTCGCTCGCCTCCGGGTTCAGCCGCTTCAGGTTCCGCTCCAACCCCTCCTCGGTAAACATCCGGTTCGGGTCGAACGTCAAAGCCCCCGCCTGGATCACCCGCGTCGGATTATCCACCAGCAGCGCCTTCCCCTTGAACTTCTTCATGTGCGCCGTCAATACATCCCGCGCCGTCGTCTCATCCCCATGGATCCAGAAATACCGCCGCGACGATCGCCCCTTGGACAACGTGCGAAACCGGATGCCGCAATACTTCTTCGTTCCCGCGGTCAGCGGCAGACCGGTCAGAAACGCCAAAAAGACCCTTCGAGAAGTCACTTACTCTCAGTGTAGAATAGCCCGGGTAACCCCGCTCCCCCCGTCCGCGTCTTTCCCTGTCAGCCAATGCACGCCATCGTCCGCCTGGCACTCGGCCTCCTCTTCTGCCTCCTCCTCATGGCCCAGCGCCCCTTCCGCTCCTACCCCGGCCTGGAGGGCGCCGATACCGAAACCGAACTCCCCGCCGACTTCAACAATAAGTCCGAACTCGTCCTCGGCCGCCTCATGTACCCCTCCGGCGGTCGCGGTGGTTTCCGCGGCGGCGGGAACTGGCTCAATGGCCGTACCAATTGGACCGTCGACTATCCCAAAGGCGACCGCACCTTCGCCGCCGCCCTCCGCCGCCTTACCCGCATCGACGTCCGCAGTGTCGAACAACCCGTCAATCCCGACGACGGCGACGACATCTTCTTCTGGCCCTACCTCCACGTCTCCATGCCCGGCAGTTGGGCCCTCACCGATGCCCAAACCCTCAAACTCCGCGACTACCTCCTCCGCGGCGGCTTCCTCTTCTGCGATAGCTTCTTCGGCACCGAAGAGTGGAAGGTTTTCGAAGCCGGTATCCGCCGCGTCCTCCCCGATCACGAAATCGAGGAGATCCTCAACGACGACCCCATCTTCCACACCGTCTTCGACATCACCGAACGCCACCAGGTCGCCAACTTCCGCAGCCTCATGCGCGACGGCCGCGGCTACCGCGCCGACGGCGCCGACCCCCACTGGCGCGTCATCCGCGACAAACAGGGCCGCGTCATGGTCGCCATGGCCTTCAACTCCGATCTCGGCGATAGCTGGCAACTCGCCGACGAACCTCGCTACCCCGAAAAATACTCCGCCCTCGGCCTCCGTATCGGTGTCAACTACGTCGTCTACGCCATGTCCCACTAAGCCCACCCAATGTCATAATGTAGGCGGAGGCTAGATGGTTACCGCTGACGCCGTCCTCACCCAACAACACACCGACGAATTCAACCCCTGGAAAAACGCCGCGATCCGCTTCGAGAACGCCGCTACCTGCCTCGATCTCGACGATGGCATGCGCAAGGTCCTCAAGACCCCAGGTAAGGAACTTACCGTCGCTATCCCCGTCGTCCTCGACGACGGCCGAATCGAAGTTTTCACCGGCTATCGAGTGCAACACTCCATCGCCCGCGGCCCCGCCAAAGGCGGCATCCGCTACGCGCCCGACGTCACTCTCGACGAAGTGCGCGCCCTCGCTTCCTGGATGACCTGGAAGTGTGCCGTCGTCAATCTCCCCTACGGCGGCGGCAAAGGTGGCGTCATCTGTGACCCCGCCATCCTCTCCCCCACCGAACTCGAACGCATCACCCGCCGCTATACCGCCGAGATCCTCGACATCATCGGGCCGGAAAAGGACATCCCCGCCCCCGACATGAACACCAACGAGCAGACCATGGCCTGGATCATGGACACCTACTCGATGCACAAACGGGAAACCACCACCGGCGTTGTCACCGGCAAACCGCTCAACCTCGGCGGCTCTCGCGGCCGTCCGGAAGCCACCGGCCGCGGCTGTCTCTACGTCACCCGCGAAGCTCTCAAACAGCTGCAAATCCCCCAAACCCGCGCTTCGGTCGTCATCCAGGGCTTCGGCAACGTCGGCGGCATGGCCGCCCGCCTCATGACCCGCGAAGGCTTCAAAGTCGTCTGCATCATCGAGGTCGATGGCGCCGTCTATAACGAAAATGGCCTCGACATCGAAGCCCTCATGAAGCACCGCCGCGAAACCGGCTCCGTGCTCGACTTCCCCGAAGCTCAGAACCTCACCGCCGAAGAAGGCTTCCGCCTCCATTGCGACGTCCTCCTCCCCGCCGCCAAGGAAAACGTCATCACCTCCGCCAACGCCGCCTCCCTCAACTGCAAGATCATCTGCGAAGGCGCCAACGGCCCCACCACCGCCCCGGCCGACAAAATCCTCGCCGACCGCGGCATCGTCGTCATCCCCGACATCCTTGCCAATGCCGGCGGCGTCACCGTCTCTTACTTCGAATGGGTCCAGGATCGCCAGGGCTACTTCTGGAATGAGAAGTTAGTCAATGAACGCCTCGAAGAAATCATGGTGAATAGCTTCTACGACGTTTCTAAATTCGCCCGTGAACACAAAGTGGAGAACCGGACCGCGGCTTACATGCTGGCCCTCGATCGCGTCGCCTTCGCCATTAAGTTGCGCGGGCTCTACGCATAATTCATGGCAGCCGAAGCAACGCCGGTAATGCGGCAGTATCATTCCATAAAACAGCAGGTGCCCGGGGCCCTGCTGTTTTTTCGTCTGGGCGATTTCTACGAGCTTTTCTACGACGACGCCGTCACCACCGCCCGCGAACTCGAAATCACCCTCACCTCCCGCAATAAGGACGCCGAACAGCCCGTCCCCATGTGCGGTGTCCCCTATCACGCCGCCGACGCCTACCTCGCCCGCCTCATCGCCAAGGGCTACCGCGTCGCCATCTGCGAACAGATGGAACAGCCCGGACCCGGCAAGAAACTCGTCCGCCGCGAAGTCACCCGCATCGTAACTCCCGGTACCGCCACCGACAGTAACATGCTCCGGTCCCGCGAGAATAACTACCTCGCCGCCGTCGTCCGGCAGAAGGAGCGCGCCGGCGTCGCCTATGTCGACGTCTCCACCGGCGAATTCCGCTGCACCGAGTTATCCGGCGACGAAGTCACTCCCTCCCTGGAAAGCTGGAACGTCCGCGAAGCCCTCGTCCCCGAAGGCGCCTCTCTCCAGGGCGTGAAAACCCTCACCCCCCTCGACCCCTGGATCTTCGACCACGACTACGCCGACCGCCTCCTCAAGGAGCACTTCGGCCTCCTCTCCCTCGATGGCTGCGGCCTCGCCGGCCGCCCCCTCGCCACCGCCGCCGCCGGCGCCATCCTCCATTACCTCCGCGATACCCAGCGCGCCGCCCTCAGCCACGTCGAACGCCCCTCGTTCTTTGACCGCGGCGAAGCCATGGTCCTCGACGCCGTCACCGTCCGCAACCTCGAACTCATCGACCCCCTCTTCGCCGGCGAATCCAAGGACTCCACCCTCGTCAGCGTCCTCGACGCCACCATGACCGGCATGGGCGCCCGCCTCCTCCGCCGCCGCCTCCTCCGCCCCTCCGTCACCGAATCGGAAATCAACGCCCGCCTCGACGCCGTCGAAGCCCTCCTCAAAAACACCATCCTCCGCGCGGAACTCCGCAAGGTCCTCGTCCTCATCCTCGACCTCGAACGCCTCCTCGCCAAAATCACCATCGGCTCGGCCACCCCCCGCGAACTCCTCGCTATGGGCCGCTCCCTCGCCAAAGTCCCCGAACTCAACCGCCTCCTCGCCGAACCCCGCTTCGACGAAATCGCCGAAGTCCGCGACCGCATCCTCTCTTCCATCTCCGACGAACCCCCCATCAACCTCGCCGAACCCGGTACCATCCGCGATGGCGTCCACCCCGAACTCGACGAACTCCGCGACTTATCCAAAAACTCCAAACAGTACCTCGCCAACATCGAGGTCCGCGAACGCGAACGCACCGGGATCTCCTCCCTCAAGGTCCGTTTCAACAGCGTCTTCGGCTACTACATCGAAATCTCCAAGTCCAACCTCGATCGCGTCCCCGCCGACTACGACCGCAAACAAACCCTCGTCGGCGCCGAACGCTTCATCACTCCCGAACTGAAGGACCTCGAAAGCAAAATCCTCGCCGCCGAAGAGAAAATGCTCGAAATCGAACGCAATCTCTTCGCCGAAATCCGCTCCTTCTCCGCCTCCCACGCCGAACGCATCCGCCTCCTCGCCAACGGCATCGCCGAACTCGATTTGAGCGCCGGCCTCGCCCAGATCGCCGCCGAAAACAACTACACCCGCCCCAAATTTACCCAGGGCGGGGAACTCCGCATCGTCGCCGGCCGCCACCCCGTCATCGAACAGTTGACCGCCCGCGACGCCCAACGCTTCATCCCCAACGACGTCTCCCTCGACGCTGCCGGCCAGTACCTCGCCATCATCACCGGCCCTAACATGGGCGGTAAGTCCACTTACCTCCGTCAGGCCGCCCTGATGAGCATCCTCGCTCAAATGGGCTCCTTCGTCCCCGCCACCGAAGCCGCCCTCCCCATCGTCGACCGCGTCTTCACCCGCATCGGCGCCGCCGATAACCTCGCCCGCGGCCGCTCCACCTTCATGGTCGAAATGACCGAAACCGCCGTCATCCTCAATACCGCCACCAAAAACTCCCTCATCATCCTCGACGAAATCGGCCGCGGCACCGCCACCTACGACGGCCTCGCCCTTGCCTGGGCCGTCGTCGAGTTCATCCACGAACGCATCGGTGCCCGTACCCTCTTCGCCACCCACTATCACGAACTCACCGAACTCGCCGACCGCCTGCCCGGCGTCCGCAACCTCCACGTCGCCGTCAAAGAGTCCGGCGACCAGATCATCTTCCTCCGCAAAGTCCACCCCGGCGCCGCCGACCGCAGCTACGGTATCGAGGTCGCCCGCCTCGCCGCCCTCCCCATGACCGTCATCGAACGCGCCCGCGAAATCCTCGCCCTCCACGAAGAGGCCGAACACACCGTCGTCCAGGTCTCCTCCCACCAGCCCAAGGAACCCGCCGGCCCCATGCAGATCCGCCTCTTCGAACCCGTCAACGGCAACATCGCCGATCGCATCCGCGGCCTCAAACTCGATGAACTCCGCCCCATCGAAGCCCTCCAAATCCTCGCCGAACTCCAAAAGGATCTCCAGTAAATGATCGTCGCCGGCATCATGAGCGGTACCTCCCTCGATGGCATCACCGTCGCCGCCATCGAACTGCAAGGGAGTAAGTGGAACCTCCTCGAATTCTCCACCCTCCCCTATGCAAAGAAACTCCGCGACCGTATCCTCGCCGTCTCCAACACCGAAGCCCACACCGGCGAACTCGCCCAACTCAACTTCGACCTCGCCGAACAGTACGCCAAAGCCGTCCTCACCCTGAAGTCCAAACCCCAACTCATCGGCTGCCACGGCCAGACCATCTTCCACAGCCGCCGCGCCACCCTCCAGATCGGCGAAGCCCAGATACTCGCGGAACGCACCCAAACCCCCGTCGTCAATAACTTCCGCCCTCGCGATATGGCCGCCGGCGGCCAGGGCGCCCCCCTCGTCCCCTTCGTCGATTACCTGCTCTTCCGCCACCCGAAAAAGTCCCGCGTCCTGCTCAACATCGGCGGTATCGCCAACGTCACCATCCTCCCCGCCGCCTGTACCCCCGAACAGGTCGTCGCCTTCGATACCGGCCCCGGCAACATGGTCATCGATCAGCTCGCCTGGGTCATCACCAAGGGCAAACGCAACTACGACAAGGACGGTAAACTGGCCCAAAAAGGCAAACCCAACGCCCAACTCCTCCAGTCCCTCCTGCAAAATCCTTATTACAAGAAGAAACCCCCAAAGTCCTGCGGCCGCGAACAGTTCGGCCGCGAGTTCATCGCCCACCTGCTCGCCACCCAACTCGACTTACACGACCTCATCGCCACCGTAACGCTGCTCACCCCCGTCACGATTTTTGAGGCGATCCAACACGCCAATCCCGATGAGTTGATCGCCGCCGGCGGCGGTACCAATAACCCGCAAATCATGAACCATCTCCGCGGCCTGCTCCCCCGCACCAGCGTGCAAACGACCGATGACTACGGCCTCCCCGCCGAAGCCAAGGAGGCGGTCGCCTTCGCCATCCTCGCCCATCAGACATGGCGCCGCAAACCCGGCACCCTCCCTTCGGCCACCGGCGCCCGCCGCGCCGTCATCCTCGGGCAAATCACGCCCGCCTAGCAATCACTGCGCCGTAATCGACACGTTCAGCGTCTTCTCCCCTGCCGTAATCCGAAACACCTGTGCCCCTGCCTCCGGCCCAAGTCGGACCGTCGCCGCAAACAAACCCGGCGATACCCCGTCCAGCGAGGTCACCGACTCCACACTTCCGCCCCCCTCCACGGCCTCCATCTTCGGTTCAAACCCGGCAATCGGCACTCCCGCCGCGTCCGTCACCCGGAAGTAAACCGCGCTCCGCAGCGTCGCATTCCGCCGCCCGCTCGCCGTCTGTCCCAGCAGCGGAATCGCCGCCGGCTCCGTCCCCCGCACCACCGACCAATAGGGCACCCGCAACTCCCCCGTCGGCCCCGTAATCTTCACAAACCCTTCATACGCCCCCGCCCCCAACCCGGAAGTGTCGAATCGCACTGCCAACTCCCCGGCCTTCGCCACTCCCAACTCCAGCGTCGACGCTGAAGCCACCGGCGCACTCCCGCCCCCCATCGGTTCCACGGAGATGGAATAGACCGCCCCCTCGCTCCCCAGGTTCTCCACGCGGAGCGCTGTCGACGTACTACCCAATGCCAGCGTCGCCGGCGACACAGCCACAGGCGCATGCAGCGCCGCCACCAGGTTCATCTGCCCCGCACCCATCTTCTGCACGCTCACCCCATCCAGCGGCGTCGCCGAATGGATCAGCAGGGACCGGTACTGCTCGGCCGTCAACCCCGGCCGCGCGCTCTTCAGCAGCGCCAGCGCCCCGGCCACCAGCGGCGCCGAAAAACTCGTCCCGTTTACCAGCGCAAAACCATTCGAGCTGTACATATCGCCGGCCGCATCAAAGCTCTGCGTCGCGACGTAAAAATTCCCGCCTACCGCCACCAGGTCCGGCTTGATCGATAGATCCACGTTCGGACCAATCGCCGAAAACGTCGTGATCCGCCCGGCTTCCTGCGGTACCGCCGAAAGCGTAAATCGCAATGTCACCGCCGTCCCGTTCCCGCGCTCTTTCAACAGCAAACCCGTCGAATGACTCACCATTTGGGCCGGCAGCGTCGCCGCCCCCACTCCCATCGTCAATGGATCCGGTTCCGCCGCCGTCGCGTACACAATCGCCCCCACCGCCCCCGCCCGCTCCGCATTGTTCAACTTCACCTCAAACAGGCAACCGCCCCGCAGAATGAGCGCCACTTTCCCCGTCAGGCTGCCCGAGGCATACTCCCCGCATCCCAACCCGGTCTCATCCAGCAACGCCACATCAGCCAGCGGCCCCGTCACTGCCTGCGCAGGAGCCACACCGCTCCCCCGCAATGCCAGCACCGGGCCCACTCCTTCAATATCCACACTCGTCCCAAACGTCCGGTCGTTCCGCGTCGCCCCTACCGAAATGGCCGACCGTGCCGTCGCCGGCGTCGAGATCGTCCCGAAATCCGGCCCGTTGTTCCCCGCCGCGCACACCACCAGCACCCCGGCCGCTGCCGCCTTCTCCACACCCGCCACCAGCGAGTCTTCCTCCAGTCGCCCCGCTAAATCCTCCCCCAGGCTCAGATTGATAATGTCCATCCCATCGCTCACCGCGTCATCGATCGCCTTCAGAATGGCCGCATCCGTCGCCCCGTCATTCACATTCGGCGACCCAAACACCTTATAGCTGCCGATAAAGGCTCGCGGTGCCACCCCTTGCACCGTCGCCAGCGGACCCTCCGTCCGCGTCCCCGCCGCAATCACCGCCAGCGCCGTCCCGTGTCCCACCCGGTCCCGCGCCGAATTGTCCGTGTCCCGCCGCGCCAGCAGGTTTACGTAGCTCCGCGCCACAATCACTTTTCCATTCGTAAACTCTTCGTCCCCCGCGCCGTTGGTCCGCGGATAACCCGCCGGCGCCTTCAGACCCCCGTCCCGCAGCGCTGCGTGCCCGCTGTCCACCCCCGTGTCGATGATCCCGATCTTGATCCCTTCCCCCGCCCGGTCATCGCCTACCTCCGCCCAGGCTTCCACTATCCGGTTCACCACCACCGCCCGGTCCAGCAGCAGTTTGTAGGTCCGCACCGGCCGCACCCGGCGCACGCCCGGCAGCGTCGCCAGGCGCGCCGCCTCCGTTGCATCGGCAGCGATAAACAGCGCGTTTCCAACGTTTTCCACGCTGCCCATCACCTCCACCGCCCGGCCCATCCGCCCCCGCATCGCCGCCTGCTCCGCCCGCACCGCGCTCCGCCGCGCTGCTCTCCGCCCCGCCGGTTCTCCCGTCAACTCTACAATGTAGCGCCCCGGGACCGTCTCCCCAAACGCCAGTCCAGCCATCAGCAGCAGGATCAGGTAACGCATATCCCTAGAGCTCCAACCGTCCTTTGAAATTCATTTCGCGCAACTTAAACCTCTGCCGAATGTCCATCGGCCCGGCCACCGCCGCAAATTCAATCAACCCTTCTCCATCCGATAAGTTCTCCATCCGCGGAAACCGCAGCGTCGCGATCAGATGATTCCCATGCTCCGGCACGCTTGCCGACGTCGCCTTCACTGCCTTTCGACCCTTCACATGCAGCGTCGCCGTATCTAACAGTTGTGCTTCGAAACGCCGTACTCCCTGTGGAATCATCCCCACCGGAAATCCAGCCACATCCACGACGTATTCATCGTCATTTCCCCGCAAAAGCTCCACGGCCTTGGCGTTTCCCAACCCGCTCCGCCCATACTGATGCAGCGCCAGCGCCTGCCGCACCGGTAGCGCACTCGACCACCGCGTCGTCAGATAAATCTCCGTATGCGCCGGCGGCGCATTCCCATCGTCAATTCGCGGCATCCGCCCGCCCGTCTGTCCCGTCCCCCCGGTGTTACCCGGCCAGCCCTTCGGGAACCCCAACGGCTCCCCAATCTGCGCAAACTCCGAGACCGGCACCATCCGCCGCGCCGGCATCGAGAATTGGAAGGGAAGCGTCAAAGGCTTCGCCCACGGCGAGTCCGTCAGTACCTTATCGATGTACTCCTCCGTCCAGTCGGGAAACGTTCCCCGCTCCCAATTCCGTGCCGCCAGCGGCACCATTGCGCCCGTTCCCAGGAAGAATCTGCGTGTCATCATCACGCCCTTCCGACGCGCCCTTCTCCGCCCCCGTTCCTCTGCAAAGGGATTCCTAACACTTCTTTACAACCTAGCCAAACCGGTACGCCGACACTCTCGCCCCCATCACCACATCGGTATAGACACGGCGTCCGGGATCCTCCCCCGCCGCCCCGGCCGCCACAAACAGCGGTGCCAGATGCTCCTCCCGCGGATGCGACTCCCGTGCCCCCGGCGCCTTCGCCCAATCGGCCAACCGTCCCCCGCGCCGCTCCACCGCCGCCGTCAGCCACGCATCGAAGGCTTCCGACGGCGCCCCCGCCCTCGGCCCGAACATCCGCAGATTGTGATAGCTCATCCCGCTCCCCACAATCCGCACCCCCTCTTCCCGCAGGCTCTGCAGCGCTGCCCCGGCGCGCAGGTGCAACTCCGGGTCCAGCGACTCATCGAGCGACATCTGCACCACCGGAATTTCCGCCTCCGGGTACATCAATTTCAGCGGAATAAACACCCCGTGGTCCCAGCCCCGGTCCCGGTCCACCCGTGCCGCCAACCCCGCCTCCCCCAGCAGTTCCGCCACCCGCCCGGCCAGTTCCGGACTCCCCGGCGCCGCATAGGTCAGCGCGTAGGTCGACTCCGGAAACCCGTAGTAGTCATAGAGCAGCGAAGGCCTCTCGCCCCCGGTGACGGCAAACCCCCGCTCCTCCCAATGCCCGGAGACGACGAGAATCGCCCGTGGCCGCGGCAGCGACGCAAAGGAGCGCAGGAACGTCCCCATCCGGTCCCAGGTATCGGCCGGCCCCATCGTCCAGTCCATAAAGAAGCACGGCCCCCCGCCATGCGGCACAAAATCCACCCCCGTTTTCCCCTGGATGCTGCTGACCGTCTTTTTCCTTAAATTCGGATTCTCCCCACCCATCCTTACTCCTTTTCCGCCCATTCCGGACCCCGGAACGCCTTCCGTACCGCGACAAAGTAGATCACCGTCAACCCCGCCAACACGCCCCCCAGCGTCTTTCCCGCCAGTTCATTCGGCGGCATCACCAGAATCACACAGGCAAACAGCCCATACACAATCGCCACCAGATTCACCGCCGGCCCCCACTTCCCCATCGTCCATACCGCCATCCCGATCCACTGTTCCCGCGCCCGCCACCCCAGAATCACCGGAATGATATAGGCCAGATACAACGCCACCGTACTCAGCGAAGTAACAATCGGCACAATTCCCGTCCACGCCATCGCCAGCAAACTCGCGCCCACAATCGACCAGATCGCCGGCCCCGGCGTCCCATGCTTCGGATTCACCCGTTTGAACAGGTCGGAAAGCGGCATCCCCTGATCCCGCGCCAGCGAGTAAACCGCCCGCGACGCGCTCGTCACACACGACAACCCGCAAAACCACATCGCCATCGACGCCAGCGCCGCCATCGTGTTCCCCAACTTTGCCCCCAACGCCGTCTGCAGAATCGCAATCGCCGCCGGCACCGGATTCCCGCCTGCGTCTTTAGCCGCCAGCACCTCCGGAATACTGCGAATTCCCATCGTCAGCGCCAGCAGCAGCAGATACCCGGTCACGCCCGCAACCGCCACCGAAAGCACAATCCCCCACGGCGCCGTCCGCCTCGGGTCCGAGGTCTCCTCGGCCATATGCGCCGACGCATCGAACCCCGTATAGGTCCACTGCGCCTGCAGCAGCCCCAGCAAAAACGCCCATCCGTAGGAGGATCGCCCGTTACTGTTCACCGCCTCCAGTAGAAAGGAGGCCGGCTGTGTCGGCGCCAGGAAGTACACCCCGCCCACAATCAGTGCCACTCCCGCAATATGCACCACCACGCTGACATCGTTCAGCTTGGCAACCAGCCCCACCCCGTAATGGTTCAGCGCCCCTTGGACAAGCAGGGTGAACGCAAACATCCCGAAAACGTTCAGCGGCGTCGCCGGAATGTCCAGAAAGGGAAGGATAAACTGCGCGCAGCTATAGTTAATACCCGCCTGCGCCGCCACCAGGCCGATGATATTGAGCCAGGCGACAAACCACCCGGTTGCCGGCCCTCCCAGCGCGACGGACCAGTGGTACATCGCCCCGGAGGTCGGGTAGGCGGAGCAGAGTTCGGCCATACTTGCCGCCACCAGCAGGGTGAAGAAGGTAGCGATGGGCCAGCCCAGCGTCATCTGCAGCGGCCCGCCCATTTCCAGCCCATACCCATAGAGCGTCACCGCCCCGGTCAGGATGGAGATGATGGAGAAGGAGATGGCAAAGTTCGAAAACCCGCCCATACTCCGGAACAACTCCTGCGCATAGCCGAACTTCCCTAAATCCTGATCGTCCCTGATAGCCATTAACAGGCCAGTATACCGTCCCCCCGCAAAACTGGGACCGGGTGCACCTGACCCCAATTTTATGTCCAATCATTTCAGTATTTTACAGCGATTTCCGGCGATAATTTCCGTCCGCTGCCGCCCCGCTCAATACAGCTGCAAAATCAGAAACTCCTCGGTCAAATCCTCGTCCCCCACCCGCAACGCCACCGGTTCCGCCCCATACATCCGAAACCCCACCCGCTCATACAACCGCCGCGCCCCAGGCTGCGTCTCGCTCACCGACAACAGAATCGACCGCAACCCCGGCGCCAATTGCGCCACCCGGATCGCCTCCCGCAGCATCGCCTCCCCGGCCCCCTGCCCGCGCAACCGCGGCGCCGTATACATCCCCCAAATATGCCCCTTATGCCGCCGCTTCTCCCGCGTGTCCCGATAGTACCCGCAAGTCCCCGCCAACCCCGCCTCGTCAAACGCCCCAACCACGAAACTCTCCACTCCCCCACGGGCAAACCGCTCGGCAAACACCGCCGCCGTGGTCTTCCCATGCTCGGCCGCCGACTCTCCGAACGCGTCCGGTACCCCTGCCAACGCCTCCATCCGCATCGCCCAAAACGCCTCCGCATCCTCGGCCGTCAACAGTCGAATGGCAAACATCCTTTTAGAGTATCGTTAGCAGAATGCCTCGTCATGCAGGACCGCAACTGCCCATTTGGGGTCTACTGGCCGCCTGGGCCGTCTTCGGTACGTTCACGTTCCTGTTCGGCCGCGCACTCCATTGGGGACTCCCTGTCGATTGGAATGCCCGCGCCAGCCGCGAATGGCCCGCCACCACCGCCGAGATCCTCTCCTCCACCGTCATCGAACAACGTCGAACCGTCTTTGAAGCCGCCGTCACCTACCGCTACCACGTCGAAGGCCGCGAATTCTCTGGCGACCGCATCCGCTTCGGCTGGGAGGGCGAATCCACCCGCGAAGGCCAGCAAGCCGTTTCCGCCCGCTTCCCGGTCGGTGCTCGCGTCCCGGTCCACTACCACCCCGCCGACCCCGCCGTCTCCACCCTGCTCCCCGGCCAAGGCGACCACGGATCCCTCGGCCTCTGGATTGGCGCCGTTCTCTTCCTCTTATCGGCGGTCTCCCTGGCCGCCGTCACCGTCGCTTTCGCCTCCGGGCGCCTCCGATAAGCCCCTACTCTACCGGCTGAGGCGCCATCTCCAACATGTACTTGGTGACCCTTGACGGGTACACCTTCCGCGCCGGGTTGTACTTCTGCAGGATCCCCATCGCCGTCCGCCCCGCGTAAATCGGTGACCCCGCGAACCGCCCCGCGACAAACCGGATCCCCGCCTCAATCGACGGAAACCGCGTTCTCCCCGAGTTCCATCCGAAAACATTGCTCGGCGTTCCATGTTTCCCGCCGCTCGTCTCTACCATCGAGATCGCCGGCAGTAGCCGCCAATCCAAACGATGCTCATCGGCAACCCGCACAAAGACGAAAGCCAATTTCTCCAGCGGACTCTCATAGCGAAGAAAGAAGTTCCGCAGCGCCTGGCATCGGCTGTCCGTTTCGCAAGAGGAAGCCGCCGGTTCCGCATGCACCATACCCGCAGAACAGGCAGTCAGCACAGCTCCTATCACCAAGCGGCTCACCCTGTTGTCGGTCCAAGGTGGCATGCACTCCATGGTAATACACCCGCATTCCCCCCCGCCTGTTCCCCGGCGCCGCTTTCTGCTACGTTGGGGAAGAGCCCTCGCTCGAAAACAAAATGCGTCTCCTCTGTATCGGATTCCTCCTCCCGTTCTCCGCCCTCGCCGCCCCCAACCTCGCTGTGGTCCTCAACTCCGGAGAAGAAACCTTCTCCATCATCGACACCACGACTTTCAAGGAAACCAAACGGATCCCCGTCGGCAAAGAACCCCATCACCTGATGGCTACCCCCGACGACAAGTTCCTCATCATCGCCAACGCCGCCTCTAACGAACTCGTCTTCCTCGACCGCACCACCGGCGAGATCAAGAACCGCGTCAAGAACATCTCCGATCCCTACCAGATCGGCTACTCCCCGGACCGGAAATGGTTCGTCAGCGTCTCGCTCCGCCTCGATCGGGTCGATATCTACAAACCCGACAACTTCCAGATCGTCAAACGCCTCCCGCTGCCCAAGGCGCCCTCCCACCTGGCCTTCTCCCCGGACTCGAAATCGGTCTTTATCACCCTCCAGGACACCAATGAACTGGCCGCGATCGATCTCGACACCCAGTCCATCACCTGGAAACTCCCCATCGGCAAACAACCCGCCGGAATTCTCATGACTCCCGACGGAAAGTACCTGTTAATCGGCATTTTGGGCGAAAACTACGTCGATGTCATCGATTGGAAGGCCCGCAAGCGGCACAAAAAGATCTTTACCGGCAAAGGGGCGCACAATTTCGTCAGAATGGGCGACGGAAAGCACGTTTTCCTCTCCAATCGCGCGGAAAACACCATTTCCAAGATCAATATGGAGACACTTTCCGTTGTCGATTCCTATCCCGCGCCGGGCGGGCCCGATTGCATGGACCTCGCCGCGGATCAGCGCTATCTCTGGATGACCTCGCGCTGGGCGCGGAAGGTCTCCATTCTGGATTTGCAAACGAAACAAATCGTTAAACAAATCCCCGTAGGACGTTCACCACATGGGATTTATCTCGCTACTCATGCTCCTCGCCGCTAGCGGCGCGCTGTTCTCCGCGGGATGCCCTCAGACGCTCTACCTCACCATCGACACCGGTTCGATGGGTCCGGCCGAGGAGATCGCCGCGGTTCTCCGCAAACACAAAGTGCGCGCGACGTTCTTCGTGGCCAACGAAAAAACCACCCGCGGCGACATGTCCATGGACCCTTCCTGGGGGCCGTTCTGGAAGTCGCTGGTGGCCGATGGCCATGCGTTTGGCAATCACACCTTCCGCCATTGGTATTTTCGGCGAGATTTACCCGGGCAAAAAGTTTCCTATGTCAGTCGCGACGGAAAACGGGAGATTTTGGACCGGGCTAGTGTTTGCAACGAGTTACGAAAATCCGACCAGACCTTCGAGAAAATCGCGGGACGCAAATTTGATCCAATTTGGCGTGCTCCAGGGGGTAAAACGACGCCAAATGCACTCAAAAATGCATCATTTTGTGGCTATCCGGAGCATGTTGGCTGGTCCCCGGCCGGGTTTCTGGGGGACGAACTACCCTCGGACCGCTACCCCAACCAAACCTTGCTCCGCAATGCCATCCGCGACTTGAAAGATGGCGATATCCTGTTGATGCACTTGGGGATCTGGAGCCGGAAGGATCCCTTCTGGCCGATGCTCGATCCTCTCCTTACCGCGCTGAAAGCGAAGGGATTCTGTTTTGCCACCATCCCGGAAAGGAAGCGGTCCCGGCCGTGATTGAGACTTTCGTCGAATTGTTTAACTCCTTTCATCAGTGGTTGTTTGAGCAAATAGTTCAACCAACACTTTATGCAATGGGGTGGATGAGTTTCGACGAACTGGCCTACGATTGGACCCATCTTTTTCTGCTTGGCGCGATTGAGGTGGTTTTGCTGTGGGCGCTGATCCGGCCGCTGGAGTTATGGCTGCCGGTGGAGCGCTGGGAGACGCGAAAAGCCACCCGGGTGGACGTTCTTTATACGCTTCTGGCGCGGCTGGGAGTTCTACCGATCTTTTTCTTTATCGCGCTAACTCCAACATTCGATTGGATTAACGCGCAGATCCGGCTGGCCGGTTTCATCCCGCCCTCCTTCGATAACCTGTTTTTGTACCTGATTCTGCTCGATTTTGCCGATTATTGGCGCCATCGCTTCGAACACCGATTCAATATATGGTGGGCTTTGCACTCGGTGCACCATTCCCAGCGGCAGATGACGTTCTGGACCGATGAACGGGAGCATTTGCTGGCGCAGTTGATCGCCGCGGTATGGCGAGCCGCGGTTGGCCTGGCGGTGGGCGCGCCACCTGCAGCGTTTCTTACAGTAACGCTTGTAACTGCAGCAATCGAAAGCTTTTCTCACGCTAACGTGAAGATCAATTTCGGCTGGCTGGGAGAGCGTTTGGTGGTGAGTCCGCTGTTCCACCGGGTCCATCACGCGATGGGAGTGGGGCACACCGGGAGCGCGATGGGATGCAATTTCGCCTCGGTGCTGCCGATTTGGGACATTCTGTTCGGGACCGCCAATTTTTCCCGGGAGTTTCTGCCGACCGGAATCGACGACCAGCTCACCGGCCGGGACTACGGGGAGGGTTTCTGGCGGCAGCAGTGGCTGGCGTTCCGGCGGATGGCCGGGGGTTAGCGGGCGGTTTTCAGGATCAGGGTCATCAGGTTCCAGGCGACGAGGATGGCGAAGCCGATGTTGATACGGCTCAGTAGCTGACCTTTGGCGGTCTGCCAGCAGTAGAACCCGAGGGCGAGGGCGACGATCTTCACCGCGGCGAGGCCGGCCAGCGGGGAAGGGAAGCTATTGATGGCCCAATTGACGATCGGGTTTCCCTCATTGACGCCGTTGATGAGGAAGGCAACGGTGGTGAGGAAGTCCAGAACCTGGAGATAGGAGTAGTTGTAGAGTGTCTGCGTCATGCTGGCGGGCTCTTTCCAACAAGGCTATCCGCGGTGGGGACTTCCACCAATAGACCAGCGGGGCCAAAACTCCGGCACCGCTGTACCAGTACGCTACAGGGTAAAAGACTCGCCTCGTTCCGGTATCACGGGCTTGATATTGAAGCGTTCTTCCATGGCCAGGGCGAGGGCCTGCTGCTGGGTGTATTCGCCGTGGACGAGGAAGACGTGTTTCACCTGTTTGACGAGGGGTTCCATCCAGGCGAGGAGTTCCTGCTGGTCGGCGTGGCCGGAGAGTTCGTTGATTTTGACGATTTCGGCGCGGACGCGGATGGGTTCGCCGAAGATATTGACCTCTTTCTGGCCGTCGAGGAGTTTACGGCCGAGGGTATTTTCGGCCTGGAATCCGGTGATGAGGACGGTATTGCGGGGGTTCTCGACGTTATTGCGGAGGTGGTGGAGGACGCGGCCGGCTTCGGCCATGCCGGAGGCGGAGATGATGACACAGGGGACGCGGACGTCGTTGAGGGCCTTGGACTCTTCGACGTCGCGGATATAGCGGAGGCGGTGGAAGCCGAACGGGTCGTGGCCGTTGCCGAGGAAGGCGTTCGTTTCGATGTCGTAGCACTCGGTATGGGCACGGAAGGCTTCGGTGACGTTGACGGCGAGGGGGCTGTCGACGAAGACGGGGATTTCGTGGATCTTCTTTTCGAGGATGAGCTCGTGGATCATGAGGACGATTTGCTGGGTGCGGCCGACGGCGAAGGCGGGGGCGATGATTTTCCCTCCGCGGCTGGCGGTGGCATTGATGACGGCGGCGAGTTTCTCTTTGGCGTGGAGGATGGGCTGATGGAGGCGGTCGCCGTAGGTGCTCTCCATGATGAGGATGTCGGCGAGGGGGGCGCGTTCGGGATCGCGGATGATGGGGAGGTTTTTGCGGCCGATGTCGCCGGAGAAGAGGAGGCGTTTGCCTTCGATTTCGAGTTCGAGGAAGGTGGAGCCGAGCATGTGGCCGGCCTCGTGGGTGGTGGAGAAGATGCCCGGGAGGACCTCGGTGCGGGAGTGCATGTCGACGGTGCGGAACTGGCCGAGGGCGGATTTGGCATCGTTGACGGTATAGAGGGGTTCGATGGGGTCCTGGGAGGGCTCCTCGATGACGCGGCGGCGGCGGGAGTTGCGGCGGTTGATGAACTCGGCGTCCTTTTCCTGGATGAAGGCGGAGTCGAGGAGCATGGAGGCGCAGAGGTCGCGCGTGGCTGGGGTGGTGAAGATGGGACCCTGGAAGCCGTTGGAGGTGAGGTTGGGGAGGTTGCCGGAGTGGTCGATGTGGGCGTGGGAGAGGAGGACGGCGTCGACTTCAGACGGGGGGAAGGAGAAGTGTTTATTGCGGTCGGCGGCCTCTTTGCGGCGGCCCTGGTACATGCCGCAATCGAGCAGCAGGCGGCGGCCGGAGGACTGGATCTCGTGCTGGGAGCCGGTTACGGTGCGGGCGGCGCCGCGGAAGGTGAGTTGCATGCTCCTATGAGGGTATACCCATTGCGGGAGTTTCGGGGGAGGGCATCGGGGGAGGGTGTGCCTCTAATCAAAGTCGGGTTGCCGGCCGATGGAAGGGGAGGGGGGACCGGCGGGCCCATCCGCGGCTGGCATGGCGGCGGTTTCCGCGCCGGCTTCACCCTCTTGTCTTGTCACACCTGCCGTCTTGTCACTCATGAAAAAGGCCTCGCTTTTCCTGTTGGCTCTGCTCCCCTCTCTGTGGATGCTGTGGGTGGGAGGGGGCATGCCTCATCTTGGCTACTTCCACGATGACGGGATCTATGCGGGGACGGCGGCGGCGATTGCCGATGGCCGGGGCCCGGTGCTGGAAAGCCTGCCCGGGGAACCGTGGCAGGTGAAGTATCCGCCGCTCTATCCTCTTTACCTGGCTTTGGGGGTGAAGTGGGAGTGGTCGCTGCTCCTTCTCACGTGGGTGCTGCTGCCGGTTTTGCTATGGCAGTTGTGGAAGTGGCGCGGGGACTGGGCGATGGTGCTGATTGTCGGGTGGAATGTCTTTTCGGTCGTTTTTGCCTCGACGACGCTTTCCGAGTTGTTTGCCACGGTACTGCTGATCGTCTCGATCCGGATGCTGGAGGGGGGGCGGACGCGGGGGGCGGCGGCGGTGGCCGGGTTAGCCTATCTGGCGCGGACGGCGCTGATTGCGCTGCCGGCGGGGGCGGTGATGTGGCTCCTTTGGAAGCGGCGGTGGCGGGAGGCGGGGGAGTTCGCGCTGATCTTTGCTCCGTTCTTCGTGGGCTGGACGGCGTTCGTTGCCACGCATACGCCGGCGGGGGTGGAGGGTCCCTTCCTTTATTACCTCTCCTATGGCGGGTTCTTCCGGGAGAACATGAGCTGGGAGTTGCTGCCGGTGGTGCTGCAGGCGAATCTGATGGGGCTGCTGGGGAGCCTGGGCGGTTCGCTGTTCTTCAATTCGGGGGACTCCTTTATTGAAGTGAACTTTGCGCGGCTGCTGCTGTTTGGCTCGATTACGGGGCTGGTGCGGCAGACGAAGAAGTCCGGGCTGCAGCCGTTTCCGGTGGTGGCGGTGCCCTATGTGGCGCTGTTGACGGTATGGAACTTTGTGCCGAATGAGCGGTTTTTGTATCCTCTGCTGCCGTTGCTGCTGGACGGGTTACTGACGGAGTTGCGACATTTCCGGGAGATGCTGCGGGTGACGTGGGTGAAGCAGCGGGGGGCGACGGTGGTGATTGGGGGGATGGTGGCGGCGGGGGTGTTGTGGATGGTGTGGCGGAACGGGTATTCGGCGTGGACGGGGTCTCCGTCGATCCCGCAGATCTATCAGGCGCTGGGGGAGGACCGGGAGAAGGCGTATGCGTGGATTCGGGGGAACACGCCGGAGGGGGCGAACTTCCTGGCGTATGAGGACCCGATACTGCGACGGAAGACGGGGCGGCACGGGGTAGGGATCCATGCGCCGACGCGGCTGTTCTACACCAACGATATGAAGGGGATCGTGGCGTACCACGATTCGCTGATCCGGGGGATGCGGGGGTGGAATCTGCAGTATGTGCTGATTGGGCCGAACGATCTGGCGCAGGACATTCTGGCCGACGACCGGGCGAAGATATTGCGGGACTGGCGGACGCGGGGGGATTTGGAGACCGTCTATGAGAATGGGCGGTATGCGGTGCGGCGGCTGCGGGAGTAAACGGGCGGGGCGCTCCTCAGTATGGCGTATCGAGTTCTGTCAGCAAGGCTTCCAGACGGCTCTTGCGGGGAAGTATGTCCTTCCGAACGGAGCGGCGGAGGTCCCAGAGGCCGCAGACAACCGACCAGACGCATAAGGCGATGAGGCTGACGAGGAGGTAGCCATCGTCGCTGACGGACTTGCCATTGATGCGCCAGCCGAGGAGGAGGATGATGGCCGGGGCGATGCCCCCCATGAGCACCATCACCAGGAGGCTAGTCCGGCGGGCGTTTGTCACTTCGTGTTCCAGTTGGGCGATGCTGCGGAGGAGTTGTTCGCGCAGGGATTGGCCGAAGCTCTGTTCGCGCCGCGACTGGGCGCGGTGGTTGCCATAGACGGCGCGCACACTGATCAGGCCGACGAGCGCACCGATGGCGGGCAAGAGAAGGTCCCAGCCGGTTATCTCTGTCTTCGGCCGCGTCTGGCGGGCATGGACCATCAGGGCGAGGAATATTGCCATGCCGGCGATGACGCCCGCGCTGAAGAAATAGAGGATCCAGCGGTCCCGGCGCCGCTGTTTGCGCAGTTTCTCGTCCTCCTGCCGGAGGGCCAGTTGAAGAAGGGTCTGGTTCACGTCGTGCAGCGGGGCGGAGTCCTGCGACCGCCAGACGGTGATGAGTTCGTCGAGATTCATGATTGCTTTTCCTCCGCATGTTTACCGGCGAGCGCGGCTTTGATCCGGTTGATCCTGACGCCGACGTTGCTTTCGGTAAGGCCAACGATGGCGGCGATTTCCTTGTAACTCAGGCCGTCGAGCAGGAGCAGGGCCACGGACCGGTCGACATCCTTGAGCTGGGCGATCTGATGGTAGAGCCAATCCAGGCGCGGGTCGCGGTTTGCGGCGGGAGCCATGGTCAGCAGGCCTTCGACTCGTTCGAGTTGTTCTTTCCCGCGCTGGTGCCGGATTTCCTTGCGGGTCCAGGCGATGGCGGTATTCAGGGCGACGCGATAGATCCATGTGGCCACCGAGGAGTCACCCTGGAACGCAGGGACGGAGCGCCAGACCTGGATGATGATTTCCTGGAAGAGGTCCTGGCGGTCCGAATGCTCAAAGGCGTAGGCGTGGACGACTTTGAACAGGATGCCTTTATGGCCTGTCAGCCAGTGGTTAAAGATACGTTCTCGTTCGCTGTCGTGCATTACCAGGGTTCCAGGGCCTTTTGTGATTCGGATCCATTTCGGCTTCTCTATGGCTGTTAGTAGCGCCGATGGAGCCTTTTCTTACGTCAAGCGGATGGGCAGCGGGGTGTATCCCGGCATTTTTTCAAACTCCGGAGGGCTGTGCGTTGCCCTTATTGGCGGGGGCAGGGGGCGGGGGATAGAATCGGGAGGTGAACTCTCTACTGCGGGTCGTCGCAGCAGGGGTAGCTATGGCTGCCTCTGCCCTTGCTCAGAAGAAGCCGGTCACGTTGGAGGCGGTTGCGGCTGCCGGGAGGGGGCCGCAGATGATTTCGCCCGTCTGGGCACCGGACGGAGGGAGTTTCCTTTATACCGAGGCCAAGCGGCTGCGGTTGTACGACTGCGCGAAGCGCGAGTCGCGGGTGTTGGTGTCGATCGCCGAATTGGAAGGGAAGGCAAAGACGGCGCGGGCCGGGGGGGCGTTTCAGTGGCAGAACCGGCGGGTGGATGAGAACGGGCCGCAGTGGGCGGCCGATGGGAAGACGGTGTTGCTGCCGGTGAGTGGGGATCTGTTTCTGGTGGACGCGGTGACGGGGAGTAGCCGGCAGTTGACGGCGACGACGGAGGTGGAAGACGACGCGCGGCTGTCGCCGGATGGTTCGCAGGTCGGCTACCGGCTGGGGAATGACCTTTATGTGCTGCCGGTGAACGGGGGGAAGGCGCGGCGGCTGACGCTGGATGGGACGGCGACGGTTTGGAACGGGCGACTGGACTGGGTGTATCCGGAGGAGTTACAGATTCCGCGGGCGTGGTGGTGGTCTCCGGACGGGCGGGAGATCGCGTATCTGCAGTTTGACGTGGGGGCGGAGATGCTGCATCCGCAGGTGGATCCGGGGCCGGTGCAGGCGGTGGCCGAGCCGCAGCGATTTCCGAAGGCAGGGACGCCGAACGCGAATGTGCGTTTGGGCG
This sequence comes from uncultured Solibacteraceae bacterium, assembly GCA_964430625.1. Taxonomy (GTDB): domain Bacteria; phylum Acidobacteriota; class Terriglobia; order Bryobacterales; family Bryobacteraceae. The sequence goes on along the minus strand of CAYSFR010000035.1, from coordinate 79,942 downwards.
TGGTGGCGGCGCGGGGCGGGCGGACGCGGTGGATGGAGGTGGGGCCGACGGCGGAGAAGTTGATTGCCCGGGTGGAGTGGATGCCGGGGGGGAAAGAGATTGCGGTACAGCGGTTGAGCCGGGTGCAGGATCATCTGGAGCTGTTGGCGTTTTCAGCGGCGACGGGGAAGGGGCGGCTGCTGGTGGAGGAGCGGGACGCGGCGTGGGTGAATGTCCACAATGTCCTGCATTTCTTTGTGGACGGGCGGTTTTTGTGGGCGAGCGAGCGGGACGGATTCCGGCACCTGTATTTGTATGGCGGCTCCGGGGCGCCACGGCAGGTGACCAAGGGGGCCTGGGAGGTGGTGGAGTTGAATGGGGTGGATGCGGAGCGGGGCGTGGTGTGGGTGACGACGACGAAGGACAGCCCGATTCAGCGGAATTTTTACCGGGTGGACTTGGGGAGCGGGGAGATGCGCAGGATGGGGCGGGCCGGGGGGACGCATGCGGTGTCGATGGGTTCGCGGGGGCGGTTTGCGCTGGACGGGTGGCAGAGTCAGCGGGAGGCGCCGCGGCAGACGCTATTGGACGGGGAGGGGAAGGAGTTGGCGGTGGTGAAGGAGGCGGCGGAGTCGCCGTTCGAGTTATTGCCGGTGGAGAATCTGACTTTCCAGGGGAAAGACGGCACGTTGTTTTACGGGCAGGTGATCAAGCCGAAGGGGTTTGAGGCGGGGAAGAAGTATCCGGCGATTGTGATGGTGTATGGGGGGCCGCATGCGCAGACGGTGCGGGACCGTTGGGCCGGGGCGGATTGGGATCAGGCGCTGGCGCAGCGGGGGTATGTCATTTGGCGGATGGACAACCGGGGGATGAATTACCGGGGCCATGCGTTTGAACGGGTGGTGCATAAGGAATTGGGGAAGGTGGAGTTGGCGGACCAGTTGGAGGGTTTGCAGTATCTGCTGGGGTTGGGGTTTGTGGATGCGAAGCGGGTGGGGATTTACGGGTGGAGCTATGGGGGGTATATGACTTTGTATGCGATGACGCATGGAGGAGGGGCGTTTGCGGCGGGGATTGCGGGGGCACCGGTGACCGATTGGCGGCATTATGACACGATCTACACGGAGCGCTATATGGGGCTGCCGTCGAAGAATGAGGCGGGGTATAAGGCGTCGAGCCCGATTCATGCGGCGGGGCAGTTAGAGGGGAAGTTGCTGCTGGTGCATAATTTTCAGGACGATAATGTACTGTTTCAGAACACGCAGCAGATGATGGAGGCGCTGCAGCGGGCGGGGAAGCAGTTTGAATCGATGTTCTATCCGCTGAAGAGCCATGGGGTGACGGGGGCGTTCCGGCGGCATTTATTGGAGACGACGACGGGGTTCTTCGATAGGACGTTGGGGAGCGGGAAGTGAGGAGGGCGGCGATTCTCCGCTGAGCGATGGCCTACGGGGCTGGCGCGCGTCTGGCAGTGTTTGCGTCGTGCTGGTGTGGGCGATGTCGAAGGGGGGGCTGGCCGAACTACGGGATGCGGCGGATCGTTGGAATCGACCCGACGGCGGAGGGCGTTTCTTTCGGCATCGGCTCACGCCGGCTGGCTGGGGATGTCGTGCCGTTGCGCGGCGGGCCGGGGAAATCGGAAAGGGAGGAAAAGGATGGTAAGCAGCATCCAGGAAAAGTCCGGAAAGGGGAAGGGCGCCCTGGTGGGGGCGCCCTTCGTGGTTTGGGTTGTTGCTTCGCTTACTTGCCGCTGGCGCTGGAGCCGCCGCCGCGGCCGGTGCCGACATCGGCGCCGCGGGCGGCAGGGGCTGCCGCCGCCGTGGCGGAGGCGCTACCGGTGGAACCGCTGGAAGGCATCGAGACCGCGCCAGCCGAACGGGACTGCGTGGTGTAGTAGCCGTTGTCCTGGTTCCAGGTGCGGTTGCCTGTGCCGCCACCGTAGCCGGCGTTGACCGTCGAGGCGGGAGGCGTGATGTAGTTTTCGTAGTAGCGGGAGACGCGGTCCGGGCTGTAGTAGAAGTAGCCGAACGGGCTGCGATACATGCCGTTCATCGGCAGGTAGGTCATCATGCCGTAATAGGGGTTGTAGATCCAGCCGCCCATCAGTCCGAATGCCGAATTGTTGCGGTACCCACTCTGCTGGGCCATGTTGGCCGAGGCAATGTTGGCCATGGCGATGTACTCAGCACGGCGGTTGGCCCAGCGATAAAGGGGGTCACCGGCCTTCGTATCGAACTTGGCGATGGTATTGCCGGAAAAGTGCAACTCCCGCCCTTCCTTGAGTGTCTGCGGGGTGGAGGCGGCAATGATTTGCGTTTCGCCCTTGTAGACGCGGATGCCGGAGGCGGCGTCGACGCGGATAAGACCCATCTTGGCGAAGGTCAAAGAGGTGTCCTTGACGAGCATTGTGACCGGGCTCTCTTTCGAGGCTTCGGTCACTTCGATGAGAGCGACACCGCGGGTGAGTTCGAAGCGGGTGTCGGAAAGGCTGCCCGAGATTAGCGTAAACGCGCTGTTTTCGCCCAAGCGGAGGAACACGCCAGGGGTGAGGAGAACCTCGGCGCGGCCTTCGCCGGTGACGAGGGAGCTGCCGTCCTTCATGCTGTCGTAGCGGCCGCCGAAGCGAACCTCGACCTGGGTCATCGTATTCCCGGTGCCGACCTGAACATCGCCTTCGGTGTAGTGGATGACGCCGGCTTTGGCCGAAATCACCGACTGTCCGAATGCGGAAACCGCGGAGAGCGCCGCGGTAAGTGTAACGTAGGTAACAGCTTTCGTGATTCGCATGGGCGTCCTTTCTGGAGCGGAACTACCGACTCTATTGTCCACCATCGAAGGACGGTGTCAACCTTAGTCTTATAGACGTTGGGATCATATTACGGTTTCATGACAATGCAAAGCAAGTTTTGTAACACAATTCCCGATCAAAATTGCCATGGATAACGGAGCGAAAGCGGCGTATGCTGGGGGCAGGATGGTTCTCCGGCTGCCGAAACCCGCCGTATCCCGACCGTCGCTGTTTGGCAGCGATTAGCCGCCGCCTGATTATTCGGCAGAAATTGTCCTCTTCTATACCCTGGATTTTTTGAGCGGCAGGAGGCTGAACCGATGTTCCCCAGACTGATTACTCCATTGCCTGGGCCGAAGGCGGCGGCGTTGATTGCGCGAGACCGGGAGGTGATCTCTCCTTCTTATACGCGGGACTACCCGCTGGTGGTGGAAAGCGGGGCGGGCGCCTTGGTGACCGATGTGGACGGGAACGTGTTTCTGGACATGAACGCGGGGATTGCGGTGGTGGCGACGGGGCACTGCCATCCGCGGGTGGTGGCGGCGATCCGGGAGCAGGCGGAGCGGCTGATCCACATGAGCGGCACCGATTTTTATTACGAGAACATGATCGTGCTGGCGGAAAAGCTGGCAGCGGCGGCGCCGGGAGGAGGGGCGAGGCGGGTGTTTTTCGCCAATTCCGGGGCGGAGGCGGTGGAAGGGGCGATGAAGCTGGCGAAGTTTGCGACGGGGCGGGAGCGGTTCCTCGCATTTCTGGGTGCATTCCACGGGCGGACGCAGGGGGCGCTGGCACTGACGGCGTCCAAGAGCGTGCAGCGGGAGGGGTTTGGGCCGCTGGTACCCGGGGTGACCCATATCCCGTATGCCAACTGTTACCGGTGCGCGTACGGGAAAGAGCCGGGGACGTGCCGGACCGAGTGCGTGCAGGTGCTGGAGGACAGCCTGTTTAAGACCATTTTGCCGGCGCGGGAGGTGGCGGCGATCGTGGTGGAACCGGTGCAGGGGGAGGGCGGGTATGTGGTGCCGCCGCGGAAGTTCTTTGACGAGTTGACGGCGGTGGCGCGGCGGCATGGAATCCTGCTGATTGCCGATGAGGTGCAGAGCGGGATGGGGCGGACGGGGCGGATGTTTGCGAGCGAACATTTTGGGTTTGCGCCGGACATTGTGGCGGTGGCAAAAGGGATTGCGAGCGGGCTGCCGTTGGGTGCGATTATCGCGCGGGCGGAGCTGATGAACTGGCCGCCGGGGGCGCATGCCTCGACGTTTGGGGGAAATCCGGTGGCGATCGCGGCGGCACTGGAGACGATGGCGCTACTGGAAGAAGAACTGATGGGGAACGCGGTGCGGGTGGGGGCGCGGATGCGGGAGCGGATGGCGGGGTGGATCGGGAAGTACGGCTGTGTGGGAGATGTGCGGGGGCTGGGGCTGATGATCGGGGTGGAGTTGGTGGGGGCGGGGAAGGAGCGGAACGGGGAGTTGCGGAACGAGTTGGTGCAGATGATGTTTGCGGCGGGGGTGCTGGTGCTGGGGGCTGGGCCGAACACGATCCGGTTGTGTCCGCCGCTGGTGATTCGTTGGGAGCAGGCGGAGTTTGCGCTGGATACGCTGGAGGGACTGCTGCGCGGGGTACACTAGACCGAGTGCCGGAGAAGATACTGGACGTGGGATGCGGGATCAAGAAGTATCCCGGAGCGGTGGGGATGGACCGGCTGCCGGGGACGGCGGCCGATATTGTGTGGGACCTGGACCAGTTTCCGTGGCCGGTGGAGAGCGGGACGTTCGACCAGGTGCGGCTGATCCATGTGATCGAGCATGTGGGGGATGTGTTGCGGACGATGGAGGAGATCCACCGGGTGCTGCGACCGGGGGGGCGGCTGGTGATGGAGACGCCGCACTACACCGATTTCAGTTCGTGGTGTGATCCGTCGCACCGGTGGCACCTGAACACGTATTCCTTCCGCTACTTTGGGGACGACAATGCGGGGTACGGGTATTATTCGGCGGTGCGGTTCCGGGAGGTGCGGATCCGGGTGAAGCTACTGGCGTTGTGGCGGTATCTGGGGTTTGAGGCGCTGGTGAACGCGTGGCCGCGGTTCCGGCTGTTCTGGGAGCACTACTTGTGCTTTGTGGTGCGGGGGAAGGTGATGACGTTCGAATACGAGAAAGTGGGCTAGAGGAGGTAGAAGCCGCTTTCGACGCCGTCGTCCTTGATGCGATTCCAGACGACGCGGGCGGTGTACTGCGTACTGCCGGCTTCGATTTGCAGGAGGGAGCCGGAAGCTAAGGCCGAGTACATGTGTTCGACGCGCATGCCGTGCTGGCTGATGTCGAGGATGCGGCCGGGGACGGAGATGGCATGAGGGCCGCCAATGAGGAGGCGGACTTCGCCGGTCGCTTTGTATCGGGGCTCGGTACGGCGGTCGTCGCCTTCCATAGTGGCTCCGTTGTTTTTCGTACGTGGCTGGAAATCGGGAGCGGTCATGCGCACTCCAATCGTGCCTCTTCTTCGGAGGTCTGATCGCGACCTTCGGCACCGTACTGTTTGAGTTTGCGGGAGAGGGTACGGCGCGAGATTCCGAGGAGGTTCGCGGCGCGTTCCTGGTGGCCACCGGTATGGGAGAGGACCTGGAGGATGAGGCGTTTTTCCATGTCCTGGAGCATGGCGCCGGGGGCGGAGGCACCGTCGTGGATTTCCGAATTCACCGAATGGAAGAGCCGTTTGAGATCGCTTTCCTGTTCCGGGAGGGCGGCGTAGTGGTCCTGGAGGCGTTCGGGGAGGTCGAGGGTGCGAACGGTCTGGCCGCGGGCGGTGACGGCGCACATGTTGATGACATTGCTGAGTTCGCGGATGTTGCCGGGCCAGGGATAGGATTCCAGGGTACGTTTGGCGTCCTCGGTGATTTCGAGGCCTTCGCGGGCCGATTCGAGGAAGTGTTCGGCGAGGGGGATGATGTCCTCGACGCGATCGCGAAGCGGGGGGACGAGGAGGCGGAACTGCGTGAGGCGGTGGAAGAGGTCGGCGCGGAACTTTCCAGCGGCAACGGCGGCTTCCAGGTTCTGGTTGGTGGCGGCAACGAGGCGGACTTTGGGTTGGAGCGGGGTGGTACCGCCGAGGCGAAAGTAGGGGAAGCCGTCGAGGACGCGAAGGAGTTTTGCCTGGACGCGCATCTCGAGGTCGCCGATTTCATCGAGGAAGAGGGTGCCGCCGTCGGCGAGTTCGAACATGCCGGGGCGAGGGTAGCCGCCTTCGGGGACGTTTCCTTCCTCGCAGCCGAAGAGTTCGGCATCGAGGAGGGTATCGGGAAGGGCGGCGCAACTGAGGTTGACCCAGGGGCCGGAACTGCGTTGGGAGCAACAGTGGAGGGCGCGGGCGACCACTTCCTTGCCAACGCCGCTTTCCCCTTCGACGAGCACGGTGGCCGTGGAAGGAGCGATGAGGTGGATCGTGTTCAGCAGGTTCCGCATGGGGCGGCTGACGGCGACCACTGACATTCCCAGAAAGCTATGGGTGATTCCTCGCATGTGACCTGGATGAGTCCTGCATTCATCGTGCGCCAACGGCGGGCGAGATACTACGTGGGTCTTCCCTGTAGTTGGCCCGAAAAATGCCTTAGCCGGTTCTTCCTAGGGAAAAACCGGGTTGGGGAATAAGTGGTGGATTATGTGCGGGTTAACCCGAAAGCGCTGGAAGAAATACCCCTAGGTTCTACAGCCAGGGGGGCAGGATGACGATCTCAAGAGGAAGGAGCGCTATCCAAGCGTGCTAGTTTCGAACCGCGAAGGGACCGAGTCGGCCGTCTACACGGCCAATACCCGTGTGTTCCTTCATGCCACGATTGCGATCGGGGCGACGTGCTTGTGGCTGGACCTGATTCCGTTTGAGACGTCGGACGCGCTGCAGTTTCTAACGTACTTTATTATGTCCGCGCTGGCGGCGGGGTTGCGGGTGAGTTTGCCGACGTTCAGCGGGACGCTGTCGATCAACTTCCTGTTTGTGTTGATCGGGCTGGTGCATTTGACGTTGTCCGAACTGGTGGTGCTGGGCGGGGCGTCGGCGGTGATTCAGTGTCTGCTGGCGCGGGACCGAGCGCCGAACGCGACGAAGGTCCTGTTCAATCTGGCGGTTTCGGCGGTCTCGATCCACATCGCCTATCTGGTGTACCGGTGGATTCCGGCGGGGCCATCGATGGTGGATGAGACGTTGCGGCTGGCGCCGGCGGCGCTGACGCTGTTTTTGCTGCACACGGTGCCGGTGGCGATTGCGATCGCCTGGACGGAGGGGCGGAAGGTCATTCCGACGTGGAAGGAGTGCAGCTTGTGGTCGTTGCCGTACTCGGTGGCGGGGGCGGCTGTGGCGGGCGGGTTTGCGACGTTGTCGCACCGGATCGGGTGGCAGTTGTCGCTGCTGGTGTTGCCGGTGGTGTATTTGATTACGCGCTCCTATCAGTTGCACATTGCGCGGGTGGACGACGGGCTGCGGCATGCCGAGGAACTGGCGGGGCTGCATTTACGGACGATCGAGGCGCTGGCGCTGGCGATTGAAGCGAAAGACTCGACGACGGCGAACCATTTGGAACGGGTGCAGACGTACGCGATCGAGATCGGGCGGATCATGAAGATCAGCGACGATGAACTGGAGGCGCTGCGGGCGGCGGCGTTGTTGCACGATATCGGGAAACTGGCGGTGCCGGAGCATATCCTTTCCAAACCGGGGCGGCTGACGCCGGACGAATTTGAAAAGATGAAGATCCATCCGATTGTGGGCGCCGACATTATTGAGCGGGCAAACTTTCCGTATCCGGTAGCGCCGATCGTGCGGTCGCACCATGAACGGTGGAACGGGGAAGGATATCCGGAGGGATTGCGGGGGACATCGATTCCGATAGGGGCGCGGATCCTGTCGGCTGTCGACTGTTTTGACGCGTTGAGTTCGGACCGGCAGTACCGGCGGGCGTTGCCGCCCGCGGAAGCGATTGCGTGGGTGAAGAAAGAGGCCGGGCAGTCGTTTGATCCGGACGTGGTGGAAGTGCTGGTGACGCACTATCAGGAGTTGGAGCGGAAGGTGCGGGCGAATGCGGGGCGGATCAAGGACATCGCGTCGTTGCGGGTGACGAGAGGGAAGCCGGCGGCGGGATTCGAGCAAGCGGCGCCGTCGCAATCGGAGAACAAGAAGAGTGTTGGGGGAAGTGCGCCGAGCTTTTTGGATAAGATTGCGGCGGCGCGGCTGGAAGTGTTGACGCTGTTCGAGTTGACGAGCGATCTGGGAAGCTCGCTGAGCTTGCAGGAGACGCTGTCGGTGCTGGCGACGAGACTGAAGCGGCTGGTGCCGTTTGACTCGCTGGCGATCTACTTTTTGCGGGACGGGAAACTGGTGCCGGAGTATGTGACGGGGGAGAATTTCCGGCTGTTTGCGTCGCTGGAGATCCCGTACGGGCAGGGGCTGAGCGGTTGGGTGGCGGAGCGGCGGCAACCGATCCTGAACGGGAATCCGTCGGTGGAGCCGGGGTATTTGAACGATCCGACGAAGTTTTCGACGTTGCGGTCCGCGCTGGCGGTGCCGCTGGAGGGGGCGCAGGGGGTGGTTGGAGTGCTCTCCCTGTATCACTCCGACAAAGATGCGTTTTCGCGGGATCATCTGCGGATTTTGAACGGGATCAGTGCGAAGCTCTCCAATTCGATTGAGAACGCGTTGAAGTTCCATGTGGCGGAGACGACGGCGACGACGGACTTTCTAACGGGATTGCCGAACGCGCGGAGCCTGTTCCCGCGGCTGGAGGAGGAGTTGAACCGGTGCCGGCGGACGGCGTCACCGCTGGAACTGGTGGTGTGTGACTTGAACGGGTTCAAGCAGGTGAACGACCGGTTTGGGCACATGGAAGGCAACCGGGTGCTGCGGGAAGTGGCGGCGCGGCTGCGAGAGAACTGCCGCGAGTACGACTATATAGCGCGGATGGGCGGGGACGAGTTTGTGATTGTGATGCCGGGGGCGGAGGTGGCAAACGTCCAGATGCGGGCGGCGCAGCTATCGCAGTTGGCCGCCGACGCCGGGAGGATGATCACGGGGGAGAACATCCTCTCGTGCGCGGTGGGATTTGCGCGGTATCCGGAAGACGGGTCGGACTCCGAGCAGTTGTTATCGATCGCCGACCAACGGATGTACCGGCACAAGTACGCCAGCCGGGAGACGGCCGAGGCCGACGGGCCGAACAACGACCGGGACGGGTGGCCTCAGGCCAAGACGCCTTCTTCGACTCTGGCCAAGACGTAGGGACCTTCGGGGATCACGGCGATGCGGGCATCGGCGGGTAGACCGGCGAGGGCGGCAGCGACGGCGTCATTGACATCGGCGAACGTGCGGCCCCAGAGTTTGTCCTGGTAGCGGGCTTCGAGGCCGGGGACGTGGAAGAGGAGTTCCTTGTCGCGGCAGACGAGGGCCAGTTTTTCGAGTTGCCACTGGTCGACGACGACGGGGTTGGCGGCGACATGGTCGAGGAAGGCCTGTGGGGTGGGGAAGCGTTCGAGCATTTCGCAGAACTCGGGAGCGCCGGCGCCTTCGGAGCAGGCGGAGACGACGAGGATGCGGCCGCCGGGTTTGACGATGTGGCTGGCGGCGGTGATGCCTTTGACGGTCTGGTAGAAAGTGAGGTCGAGGGGGTAGCCGGCGGAGGTAGTGATGACAGCGTCGACGGGTTCTTCGATGCGTTCTAGCATGACTTTGCCGACGAAGTCCATGCCTTGGCGGTGGGCGAGTTCGGGATGGCCGGCGAAGACCTGGGCGATTTTGCGGTCGCGGGTGAGGGAGACGTCGACGAGGAAGTCGTGGCGGGCGATGCGGGAGATTTCGATGAGTTCGCGGTGGAGGGGGTTGTCCTGGACGGAGCCTTCGACGGCGCGTTGGTCGCGCATGAATTTGGGGCTATGGAGGACTTTGATGGTTTCCTGGGCGGCGAGGCCTGGGGCGATGAGTTTGCGGCCGCCGGAGAAGCCGAGCATGAGGTGGGGTTCGATGAAGCCGAGGGTGATGTGGAGGTCGGCGGCGATGAAGCGGGAGTCGATGTGGACGGGGGTACCGGTGGAGGTATCGCCGAGGTAGGTGTGTTCGGAGAGGACTTTGGCGTGGTGGTTGACGACGTTGATGTGGCCGTAGAGGTCGGGGCCGACGATTTCGCGGATTTCGTCCTCGGTGGCGGGGCGGTGGAGGCCGGTGGCGATAAGGACGGTGACGTTTTCGCGGGGGATGCCGGCCTGGGCGAGGCGGGCGAGGAGTGGGGGGAGGACGAGGCGATTGGGGGCGGGGCGAGTGATATCGCAGACGGAGATGGCGGCGGTTTTTTTGCCACGGGCGAGTTCGACGAGGGGCGGGGTGCCGATGGGGGCGTCGAGGGCGGCTTCGAGGGCGGCGGGACCGTCGGGGAGGGCGACGGCGGAGCGGGCCTCGAGGAACTGGTAGCGGAGGCCGTCGGGGAGGTTGGCGTGGAGGCCTGTTTTTCCAAAAGCGAGTTCAATACGCATCTTCTGCAACGTATCATGTTTTGGGCAAGAAACGCTTCGCACAAAATATTCACAAAAGAGTGCGCATCTATTTTGCGGTTTGGCGCGTTATAGAAGTAGAGGGAATTTGACGATGAGTCTACCGATAACAGTTCCGAGTTCAGGACTGGCCGCGACCGCGGTAGTGGCGGGGCTCTATATCCTCAGCCTGTTTCTGACCTCGTTAACGTCGCGTCCGCCTGTCGTTGAGGGTCAGGACACGCAGAATTAGGGACGCCGCGGAATGGCCGCGGAATTGCAGGGAATATAGGCGGAGGTCTTATGCCAGTTGGTGGAATTATAGCCGCATTTGTGATACTGGGCTTATTTCTCAGTATGCTGACCTCTTCGCCGCGTACTATACCTGCTAAACGGGATAAGTCCAGTTCGGACACAGTAGCGTAGCGAAGGGAACCAGGCGTTACAATGACCCCATGACAGGGTCAACGCGATTTCTATTGTGGTGTTTGTGGGCGATAGTTCCGGTGATGGGGCAGAATCCCGAATATGACATATGGATTTCGGGAGGGCGGATCCTGGATGGGAGCGGGAACCCGTGGTTTGTCGGGGACGTAGGGATCAAGGGGGACATGATCGCCTATGTGGGGGCGGGGAAGGCAGCGACGGCGAAGGTGCGGCTGGATGCGCGTGGAAAAATCGTCACACCTGGGTTCATTGATACGCACAGTCACGGGCGGCGGGGGATTTTTGAAGTCCCGAGCGCGGAGAATCAGATCCGGCAGGGGGTGACGACGATTATTGAGGGACCGGACGGCGGTTCGCCGCTGCCGGTGGGGGAGTATCTGACGCGGTTTTCGAAAGTTCCGGCGACGACGAACTTCGGGTTAATGGTAGGGCAGGGGACGGTGCGGGAGCGGGTGGTGGGGTTGAAGGACCGGAAGGCGACGCCGGAAGAGTTGGAGCGGATGAAGGAGTTGGTGCGGCAGGCGATGAAGGAGGGGGCGTTTGGAATGTCGACGGGGTTGTTTTATGTCCCTGGGGCCTTTACGCCGATTGAGGAGATCATTGAACTGGCGAAGGTGGCTGGGGAAATGGGGGGGATCTACACGTCGCATATGCGGGATGAGGCGTCGAAAATTGTGGACTCGGTGAAGGAGTTGATCCGGATTGGGGAAGAGGGGAAGTTGCCGGCGCAGGTGACGCACCACAAGGTGATGAGCGGGCGGAACTGGGGAAAGTCGGTGGAGACACTGGCGCTGGTGGAAGAGGCGCGGCGGCGCGGGGTGGATGTGACGATTGACCAGTATCCGTATACGGCGTCGTCGACGGGGTTGGCGGCGCTGGTGCCGAAGTGGGCGTTGGAGAGCGGGCAGAAGGCGTTTCGGGAGCGGGCGTCGGTGCCGGAGGCGCGGGCGCGGATGCGGGTGGACATTGTGAAGAACTTGAAGGAAGACCGGGGATCGGGGGATTTGCGGAACGTGGTGTTTGCCAGTTGTGCGGGGGACCGGACGCTGGCGGGGAAGAATTTGCGGGATTTGACGGGGTCGGACGACTTTGAAAAGGCAGCCGAGCATGTGGTGCGGTTGCAGGAGTTGGGTGGGTGTTCGTGCATCTACCATGCGATTTCGGAGGAAGATGTGGAACGGATCATGCGGTATCCGGGGACGATGATTGCGTCGGACGGCGGGATTCCGGTGTTTGGGGAGGATGTGCCGCATCCGCGGAATTATGGGACGTTTGCGCGGGTGTTGGGGCGATATGTGCGGGAGCGGAAGGTGATTACTTTGGAGGACGCGGTGCGACGGATGACGAGTCTGCCGGCGATGCGGTTCCGGATTATGGATCGGGGATTGTTGCGGCCGGGGATGAAGGCGGATGTAGCGGTGTTTGATGCGCAGACGGTGATTGACCGGTCGGAATTCGGGAAGCCGCACCAGTATTCGGAGGGCTTTTCGCACGTGGTGGTGAATGGGACGCCAGTGCTGGTGGATGGGAAGATGCAGGCGGCGCGGCCGGGGCGGGCGTTGTACGGACCGGGGTACGGGAAATAGTATGGCGGCGGCGTGTGAGATTCGTCCGGCGCAGGCCGAGGAGATGGACCTGGTGAGGGACTTGTTCCGGGAGTACCAGGCATCGTTGGGGATTGATCTCTGCTTTCAGAGCTTTGAAGAGGAGTTGGCGGGGTTGCCGGGGCGGTATGCGGCGCCGCAGGGGACGATTTTGCTGGCGGGCGATGGGGCTGGGGTGGTGGCGATGCGGGCGCTGGATCCATTTACGGCGGAGATGAAGCGGTTGTATGTGAAGCCGGCATTTCAGGGGGCCGGGTTGGGGCGAGCGCTGGCGGAGGGGGTGATTGCGGCGGCGCGGGCGCGGGGGTATTCGCGGCTGCGGTTGGATACGTTGCCGATGATGGGGACGGCGATTGGCTTGTACCGGAAACTGGGGTTTGTGGAGATTGGGCCGTATACGGTGAATCCGGTGGACGGGGCACTGTATATGGAGCTGGATTTGGGGTGAGGGTGGGGCCGGGCGGTAGTCTGGCCTAACGCATTGATAAAAATGGGGCCGGGCGCAGCCGGCCCCATTTCTTAGCGGGAGCGGCCGGCGGATTGGTAGCGGGCAAGGAGGGCGGTGAGACGGGCGACTACCTGGGGATTCTCTTTGTAGACGTCGCGGTCTTCGTGGGGATCGGATTTCAAGTTGAAGAGTTCGCCAGGGGCCTGGCCGGGTTTGGTTTCCACCTTGACGGGCTCCGTGAAACCGCCGGAACCATGGCCGAGAACCAGCTTCCAGTCGCCTTGACGGATGGAAAACAGGCCGTTGGCGGAGTGATGCACCACGGCCTCGCGTAAGGGCCCGCGCTGACGGCCGAGCAGTTCGGGGAGGATGCTGACGCTGTCCTCGGCCATATCGGCGGCGAGGGGGATCCCTTCTACCGCGGCGATGGTGGCGAAGATGTCGGTAAGGCAGATGGTCTGGTTGGACACGGTTCCGGGTTTCACGTGGCCGGGCCAGCGGACGAGGAAGGGGATGCGATGGCCGGCTTCCTGGATATCGGCCTTCTGGCCGCGCCATTTGGCGTTAGCCCAGTGGCCGGCGGCCTCGCGGGCGTCGCGTTCCTCCCAGGGAGCGCCGTTATCGGAGGTTACGATGACGAGGGTGTCCTTAGCTTTGCCGGTGCGCTCGAGGGCGGCGAGGATCATGCCGATGGAGGCGTCGGTCTCTTCGACAAAGTCTCCGTAGAGGCCGGCTTTGGATTTTCCTTTGAACGGTTTGGACGGCACCCACGGGGTGTGGGGGGCGGGGAGTGGGACGTAGGCGAAGAACGGACCGCGCTCGCGTTCGACGAAGGAGACGGCGCGTTTGACGATGGAAGGGATCACCTCGTCCATCTGGAAGGAGGGGGAGCGGGGGCCGCCGCGCCAGAAGGGGCCGCGCTTCACTTCGCCGCTATCGCCAATGGTGGAGGTCGGCGGTTCGACGGCGCGGTGGTTTTCAATGAAAACGTAGGGCGGCATGTCGAGGGAGGCGGGAATGCCGAAGAACTCGTCGAAGCCGAAGTCATTGGGAGAGGGGCTGTAGGGGCGGGCGTAGTCGACCTTGGGGTCGTTGCCCAAGCCGAGGTGCCATTTGCCGAAGCCGCCGGTGCGGTAGCCTTTGACGCGTTTGAGCAGCGAGGCGATGGTATCGCGGCCGGGTTCGATGAGTGCCGGGGAATAGCCGTTGCCGACGCCGCTCTTCATCCGCGTGCGCCAGCAGTAGCGCCCGGTGAGGACGCCGTAGCGGGTGGGGGTACAGACGGAGGAGGGCGAGTGGGCGTCGGTGAACCGCATACCTTCGCGCGCCAGTTTGTCCATGTGCGGCGTAGGGATTTTGGCGCCGGGGAAGTAGGCGCCGACGTCGCCGTAGCCGAGGTCGTCGCAGAGGATCAGGACGATATTCGGCGTTGCCGGGGCCTGCGCGAACAGGCCTCCGCCGAGCGAGAGGAAGGCTCTCCGGGAAAGTTGGCTCATGTTAGTGCTTGTGTTTGGCGTAGTGCTGGCGGAGGAGGTCCTTGCCGTAGTCGTTGCCGTTGGGGGTGCGGATGACGACGTGGACGTGCTCCTTCATGGGGAGTTGGTCCTTGACGAGGTGGCGGATGCCGACGGGGCGCTGGTGGTCGAACTCGATGAGGATGACGGGGCTATGGACGCGGTAGTAGAAGACGCTGTCGTCGGCGGTGCCGCCGATCCAGGCGAACCAGGTGTTGTCGAGGTGCTTTTCGACTTCCGCCATTTTGACCTTGGCGTGGCCGCTGTCCATGTTGGCGACGTACTTGGCGATTAAGGCCGTCAGCGCCTTCTTCTGGGGGGCGGACATGTTGGCGCCGCGGAGACCGGCGTAGTCGAGCACGACGTTGTCCTTGAAGGCTTCACCGATGTTGTTGTTGGTGGTTTTGGAGACTTCGAGGATGGCCTGTTTCTTCTGGGCGTCGTCGAACTGGCGGACAAGGGTGAGGCCGAGTTTGGGTTCGTCCTGGAGAATGGAGGTGCCTTTGTATTTGCCGGAGGTGGCAATGACAGGTTCGGAGCCGAGGAAGGTGGGGGTCATGACCACCTGGTCGCCGAGGACGAAGTAATTGATGATCAGGTGGTGGCCGTCGATCTGCCAGCCCCAGGGCTGATTCTTGGACGGCTCGCCCATGACGGTGAGGTGGTAGCGCCATTCGCCGTACTGGACGAAGTCGTTGTTATTCAGTTCGCCGAGGGTTTCGTTGAGCTTCATGATGTCGCGCGAGAGCTTGAGGCCGTCGGCGCTGAGGGAGGCGCGGAGGAGTCCGAAGGCGAGTTCGCGCTGTTTCTCGTTCATTTCCAGGAAGCTGACGCCCTGGCGGACGTAGAAGTGCTGATTCATCCATTTGCGCCATTCCGGATCGTCGACGGCGAACTTGGTTTTGGCGCGCTGTTCCGGGGTGAGGCCGGCGAGGAAGGCGACGGCGGCTTTGCGGACCGGTTCGGTGGAGACCCCGGTAGAGCGGATGGGGAAGAGGCCGGTTTCCGGGCCGGCTTTAGTCGTGATGCCGCGGAAGGGTTCGGCGAGCCCGGCCTTTTCCGATTCAATGCTGCGGAGGCGGAAGCGCTCCTGCAAGTCCTGCGAAAAAGCCACGAGCACGACAACGGTCAGCCAGCCGATCAAGCGTTTCATGGGGGCTACTTTAACAGATGAGCCGGGTTGTTCACCATCATGGAGCGCAGGTTATCGGGGCTGAAGCCGGCGGCGCGGAGTTGTTCGGCGAAGAGGATCATTCCATCGACAGGGGCCAGTGCGGCGGGCTGGCCGAGTCCGGTGGAGAGAATGGTGGAATCGACACCAATGCCGGTGATGGCCTGGGCGATGGCATTGACGGCGGTGGAGGCGAAGCAGCGTTCAAAGAAGACGCCGTAGCGGGCGAGGTCGCGTTGCAGTTCGAGGGAATAACGGGTGCCGCCCCATTCGGGGTGGGTAACGACCATACGGCGGAGGCCCTGCATGTAGGCGTACCGGATGACGGCGGCGCCTTCCTCCGGGCTGAGGTGACCGGTGGCGAGGATGGCGTTGGAGTGGGCGATGCGGAGGAGGATGTCCTTCACGTGGTGGCGGAG
The DNA here is from genome assembly GCA_964430625.1 of uncultured Solibacteraceae bacterium. Classification (GTDB taxonomy): domain Bacteria; phylum Acidobacteriota; class Terriglobia; order Bryobacterales; family Bryobacteraceae. Next base: position 64,064 of record CAYSFR010000035.1, on the reverse strand, counting down.
TTCACCGTGGGCATCAAAGACGGTAAGGCCGCCATGGCCGCCTTCGTGCCCCCTATGGTTGTGGGCGGAGTTGGTGGGCATCCAGATAACGCGGGCGCCTAGTTCGAGCGCGGTGTTGACGGCGGCGAGGTTAAAGCCGCCGAGGCTGTCATTGAGAACAATGCCGCCATGGACGGCGATGTCCGGTACGATCTGCCTGACCAGATAGGCACGGTCCATGGTGGGGACCATGTGGTTTTTCAGCAAGAGGCCCGCGAAGCCGGCGCGGGCGGCTTCGCGGGCCAGTTCGATGTCATCGAAACGACGGGGGACGATGTCGGGAGCGCTGTGGACATGGAGGTCGACGGCGCCTTGGAGATAGTCGGGAAGCGCGGCCATGACGGGGACTCCTTGGGACCGGCCGGTGGTTTCGAGACCAGTAGATCGCGAACGCAGGAAAATGGCAAGCGGATGTTGCGGGGATTTGGATCCGTTTTCGATACTGGTGAGGATGTCTGCGGGGCGGATCCCGGCAGGATGGCGGAGAAATCCCGTCGAGGAGAAGTGATGCTGATTCGACTCGTGGTGATGGGGTGGCTGGTCGCGGGAACGGTGGATGCCGGGAATGTGATTTCGGTGCCAGTGGTGACGGTGGACCGCCCGTCGTTCAGTGGGATAGGGCTCGTTGTTCACTATGGGGACGACGACAACCGGAACGCGAGTGTGACATGCCGGTACCGGGAGGTTGGCGCGGCGGTGTGGCGAAGTGCGCAACCGCTGCGGCGGGTGCCGGTGGAGCGGGTGACCTGGAAGACGTTGCCGAGGCAGTTTGCAGGGCCGGTGTTCGATCTGCGGCCGAACCGGCAGTATGAAGTGGAGATCACGGTACAGGATCCAGACGGATACTCCCAGGTGATAACGATGCTGGCGCGAACGCGCGGGCTGCTGGCTGGGGCGGCAACGCCGCGCCAGGTGCGGGTTACGACGGTGGCGGAGTTATCGGCGGCGGTGGCAGGGGCGCTTCCTGGAGATGTGATAACGATAGCGCCGGGGAGCTATGTTTTGGAGTACCTGGAGGTTTCCAAAGGAGGGACGGCGGAGAATCCGGTGATTATTCGGGGGGAAGACCGGGAGCGAACGGTTCTCGACGGCGGGGGGTGCCGGTGCAACATCGTGGAAGTGTACACGAGTCACGTGCGAGTGGAGAACCTGACGTTTCGGAACGCGCAGCAGGCGATCCGGTACTTTTCGGCGAGCGAGGGAATTGTATTCCGGCGGAACCGGGTGACGGATGTGGATCGGGGAATCAATACGCAGCCGGACCAGATGGGGTTCGTCATTGCGGATAACGTATTTGAGGGCCGGGTGGCGTTTTCACGGCCGTTTCCCCCAGGCGACGACACGTATGGGATGCAGATCCACGGTTCCGATCACATCATCGCGCACAATGAGATCCGAGGATTCATGGATGGGATCCGCCTATTTGGAGGAGAGAACCGGAATGTGGAGATCTATGGCAATGACATCGTCCACGGGTCCGACGACGGCATCGAGGCCGACGGATCTGAGCGAAACGTCCGCGTGATGCGTAATCGGATCTCCAATGTGGACAGCGGGATCAGCGCACAGCCGTCGGTGGGCGGACCGTTGTATCTTGTCCGCAACGTGATCGTGAACGTGAGGAACGAGCAGTTCAAGCTGCACGGCACGGGCGGGGGGCAGGCGCCGAGCGGCGTTTATGCTTTCCATAACACGACGTTGAGTCCGGTTGGAGCTCTGCAGATGTATTCCGCACAGATTGTCACCGAAAGTATGTTTCGGAATAACATTTTCTTCGGGCCAGGGACGGCGGCGGGACCAGTGATTGCGTGGGACGGTCCCCTTTTCAACGTAAGTTGGAACTACGACGGCTACTTTCCGGAAGGGAGGAGTTACTGGAACTATCAAGGAAACTACCAGCACTACGGCGGGTTGGCGGCACTATTCAGCGGGGGGCTGTTTGAGGCGAACGGGCGGGCATTGCCGGGAGATACCTTTCTGACGGGTCTGAACGGCGGGGCGAGCTTGAATCAGTATGTGGCGCCGCAGCTTCCCCGGCTTCGAGGGGGGCGGAGCGCGATCGGGGCGGGCCAGCGGCTGGAGAACATCAACGACAATGTGGCGGGGGCGGCGCCGGACCTGGGAGCATTGGAGTCCGGATGCGCGCCACCCCATTATGGGCCGAGGGCAGCCGATGTAAATGAAGCGACCCAGGTATTCGGCTGTCCCGAGATTCCGGCGCCTGCGAATCTGGTTCCGCAGACCGTCGCCGTTACCAATGCCGGAGGAAGCGGAGCTTCGCGGCAGTTACTGGCGCGGGTAAAGGACGCCAACGGATTTGCCGACATCGAGTTTGTGACAGTGGTGGCGGGGCCGACGGCGGTGGTCGGGGAAGGGTGTGCGGCGGTGTTGCGGAGGAGCACCGATGAGTTGTTCCTGTGGAACGACGGCGGGACGGGACTACTGGGTCCGGTGCGGCCGGGGGGGAGCGGAAAGTTGGAGAATGGGCGGTGCTCGCTGGTTGCGGCGGGGTCAAAGGTGGTTACCATTTCCGAATCGAACAGTTTGGAACTGGTGGTGGATTTGACGTTCAAGGCGTCGCTCGCCGGTGCACAGAATCTCTATTTGCAGGTGACCGACCAAAGCGGCGGGACGAGCGGAATGACGCCGATGGGCGCATTTCCACCGGTTGCGGCGGGCGTGGTTCCGGGAGCGGGTACGGGAGCGGCACAGGTATTCCGGTTCACATTCAACGATCCGGGAGGCTGGGAAGCGTTGGGTGTTTTGAACATCCTGATCAATCGCGCGATTGACGGCAGGGGGGCCTGCTACGTTGCGTTTGTCTCCTCGGCGCCGGGAGCCGGCGCCCTTTATCTGGTGGACGACGCGGGAAATGCGGGGGGGCCGTTTGCGGGAATGACGTTACCGGGAGTGCAGACCATACAAAACAGCCAGTGTTCGATCTCCGGAGCAGGCAGTTCGGTGAGCATGTCCGGAAATCAAGTGACGTTAACGCTAGCGGTGGCATTCAAGAGTTCATTCGCGGGAAACCATGTGATCTATACAGCGGCCCGGAATGTGGCCGGGTTCAACTCAGGCTGGCAAGGTTTGGGGACGTGGAGCGTGCCGGGTGGAGCGGTGGCGGGGCCTGGAGTGGGCGCGGTGTCACCGGCGCGTTCGACCCAGTCGACCTTGAACTTACAGGTTACGTTCACTCACTCCGCGGGGTGGGCCAATCTGAGTGTGGTGAACCTATTAATTATGGACGCCATTGACGGACGCGGGGCATGTTATCTGGCGTACGTTCCGGCGACCGCGACAGCGGGAACACTCTATCTGGTGAACGACGCTGGGGAGCCGGCGTCCAATTTGGCGGCGATAGCGGTGCCGGGGACTGGAACGGCATCCAACAGCCAGTGCGCGGTGGCGGGAGCGGGAAGTTCGGCGGTAGGGGCTGGGCAGGGATTAACGGTGACGGTTCCGCTCACTCTTAAGCCTGGATTTGCCGGAAACCGAATAATCTATGCAGCCGCGAGAGCGGGCGAGCAGAGTTCCGGGTGGCAGGCCGTTGGAAGTGTGACGGTGCCGGCGAACTAGAGGTGCCGCCGGTTCCTCTTCCGGCCGAGTGGCGTGACACAGAGACTGTGGATCCGGCGCCGTTCCTGGAAAAACCGTAGGAGGGACCGCCGGGTGACATCGCGGATACCCGTGATAGACTAGCGTGCTAACCGATTATGAGTAAGTGTTTTGTAGGAATTACGCCGGACTTCGCGGTGGAAGCGAAGGGGTTGTACGAGGCGCCACTGGCCGCAAAGTTGGCTGCAGCGGGAATCGAATGGGAAGCGATGCCGGAGATGGCCGGCAATGCAATCACGCCGGAGATCGCCGACCGGTACGATGCCATTTTCGCCTTGTCGACGTGGTTTCGTGCCGAGGGGGTGCGTGATTGCCGCCGGTTGGCGGTGGTGGCGCGATGGGGAGTGGGTTACGACCGGATCGACACCGCGGCACTGACGGAGAACGGCATTGCGCTGGCGATTACGCCGAACGCGGTGCGGACGCCGGTGGCGGAAGCGATCTTTACGCTGATGCTGGCGGTGGCGAAGAATTTGCGGGTGCAGGACCAGATTACGAGGGCGGGGAAGTGGCGGGGAGCGCTGCCGCGGATGGGTGTGAACCTGCGCGGGCGGGTGCTGGGATCGGTGGGGTGCGGCAATATCGGCAAGGAGATGTTTCGGCTGGCTCGGCCGTTCGGGTTTGCGCGGCTGATCGCCTATGATCCGTTCCTGACGCAGGCACAGGTGGACGATCTCGGCGTGGAACTGGTGAGCCTGGATCGGGTGATGAGCGAGAGCGATTTTGTGACGGTGAACGCGTTTCTGAACGAGCAGACACGCGGATTGATCGGCGAACGCGAGTTGCGGTTGATGAAGCCGTCGGCGTTCTTCATCAACACGGCCCGGGGGCCGATTGTCGATCAGGGGGCGCTGATCCGGGTGCTGGAGCAGCGGGCGATCGCCGGGGCGGGGATCGATGTATACGAGACGGAGCCGCCGCCGGCCGATTGCGCACTATTTGGGCTCGACAACGTGGTGCTGACGCCGCATGCCCTGCCGTGGACCGAGGAGATCGCGCGCGACAATAGCCTGGAGGCGTGCGACAACATTGTTGCCGTCTCTCGCGGGCAGGTGCCGCCCGGCCTGGTGAACCGCGCCGTTCTGGACAATCCTGCCTTTCGTAACAAACTATCCGCCTATGAAACCGAATAAGTTCAAACAAGCCATCGCCGCCACTGGCACCGCCGCCGGCCATATGATCAGTGACTTCGGCACGCGCAATATTGCGCGCATTGTGGCCGGGGCGAACCCTGATTTCGTGATGATCGACATGGAGCATACCGGCTACGACACTGAGCGGATCGCCGATCTATGCGCCTGGTTCCGGGCCACCGATATTGCGCCTATGGTGCGTATTCCGCAGGGGCTTTACCACTTCTGCGCGCGGACCCTGGACGCCGGGGCGCTGGGAATCATGGTGGCTAATGTGGAGACGGCGGCGCAGGCCAAGGAGATCGTGGACGCCTGCAAGTATGCCCCGCTGGGGCGGCGGGGGGTGGCGCTGGGCGGGGCGCATAACGACTTTGTGATGCCCGATCCGGTGGAGTATTTCCGTTATGCGAACGAGAACACCACGGTGGTGACGATGATTGAATCGCCGTTGGGAGTGGCGAATGTGGATGCGATTGCAGCGACGCCGGGAGTGGATGTGCTGTGGGTTGGCCACTACGACCTGACGCAGGCGATGGGGATACCGGCGCAGTTCCAGCACCCGGACTTTCTGGCCGCACTGGCGGCGGTGACGGCCGCGGCGCGGCGCCACGGCAAGCAGGCGGGCATTCAGCCAGGGCGGGTGGAGGATGCGCGGCAATGGTGCGAGATCGGCTTCAACGTGATCAGTTGGGGAATCGACTATGCGGTCTACCGAACTGCCCTCTCCAGCGGAATCGCCGAGGTACGCCATATACTGAAGGGATAGTGGACTATGCGATCGTAGATGGCCGAGTCCAAACTCGGGCACTCGAATATCACATCACCGATCACTGCAACCTGCGCTGTGATCATTGCTGCTCGTTTTCGCCCATCCTGAAGAAGTGGCTTGCCGACCCGGTTGTGTTCCGTGAGGACCTGCTCGCGGTGCGCCGGGTGGTGCGGCCGGAGTTCCTGAAAATCGTTGGCGGGGAACCGCTGCTTCATCCGCAGCTGGAAGAACTACTCGTTACCGCCCACGAGTTGCAGGTTGGCGCGCGTATACAACTCACCACCAACGGACTGCTGCTGCGTCAATTGACACCGCGTTCGTGGGACTGCATTCAGATGCTCTCGGTTTCGCTGTACCCGGAACCGGCGCTGCCGAAGGATTTGATCCGGTACGTCGCGAAGGAAGCAGCGCGGCGGAACATTGAAGTCAGCTGGAAGATGCAGGACAAGTTTACATGCCTGGACCGGACTTCGGTGGCGTCGGTGGAGGAGGCGACCGGTATTTTTGCCGACTGTTGGATCCGGCACCGCTGCAATTCCATCAAGAACGGCCGATTTTACTCCTGTACCCGGCCACAGTACATTCAAAAGTTTGCTGCCGATGGCCCACTGTTTGCCGAAGATGGGATACCGGTGCACGTGGAGGATGCCGCGGCACTGGCGGTGAGGATTCGCGAGCATCTGACGCAGGCTGAGCCGCTGCACTCGTGTTTCGTCTGTAACGGAGGCCATGCGGCGCTCGATACGCACCGGCAACTAGACGCGCGGGCGATCCGCGCCAAGCGAGAACAACTGGTTACACTGACGACACAGATCCCCCGATGAGCCCGCTCGGCCAAGCGTTGACGACCATTCTCCTTCGCTTTCCGGCAGCGGAACCGGTGGCGGTGGCGCTGAGCGGCGGGCTGGATTCCTGGGTTCTGGCACTGCTGTTGCGGGGGGCGGGTTACACCGTGCGCGGGCTTTCGCTGGTGTCGCGGGTGCCTGGGTACTGTGAGTGGGAACAGGTGGAGGCGCTCTCGCGACGGTTCCAGTTGCCGGTGGAGCCGATCGAGGTGGCCGAGGGCGGTTTTGAGGCGGCGCTGCCCCGGTTTCTGGCCGTTACGCGAACACCGATTTACAACTTGCATCCGGTTTCGAAGTTGCTTCTGGCGGAAGGGGCGGCGGCGCGGGGAGTGCGTTCTCTGGTCTCCGGCGACGCTGCTGACCAGGTGTTTCGTTGCGAAACCAGTTGCGATCTGCTGCCGCTGACCCAGGCCTGTTTCCGCCACACGCGGGTGGAGTTGCACGCGCCGTTCCTGTCGCCTGAGGTGCGCGCGTTGTGCACGGTGCCGGACCCGGACAAACGGCCGCTGCGCGAGTTGGCCGCGGAGTTGGGCATCCCGCCGATTCCGAAGCGGCCGACGCTCTATCCGGGTGGCGACATCCTGGAGCGAACCGCGCAAATGCTGGAGGCACTGCCATGTGCGGCATCGCCGGCCTGATCCGGTATAGCGGGCTGACGGCGGACGATTCCGGGCGTGCCGTGCGTTTGCGGGCGGCACTGTGGCATCGTGGCCCCGACGATTCCGGAATTGCGTTGACGGCAAATGCCGCGCTGGTGCAAACGCGGCTGTCGCTGGTCGACCCGCGTCCCTACGCGCTGCCGCTGCAAACGGCGAACGGGCGCCATACGCTGCTCTACAACGGCGAACTCTATAACCACGCGGATTTGCGGCGCCAACTGGCCGGTTTATTCGAATTCCAAACGAATACGGATACGGAAGTGGTGCTGGCGGCGCTGCTGCATTGGGGGCCGGGGGCGCTCTCGCGATTTGAGGGGATGTTCGCCTTTTTGCTGTGGGATGCGGTGGCGCAGACGGCTCTGGCGGCGGTCGACCCGCTTTCGGTGAAACCTCTCTTCTATCATTCCTCGGAGAGCCAATTTGCCTTTTCTTCTGAAGCGGGGCCCTTGATATCGGCCGGAGTTCTGCCGTTCCGCCCCTGCGAGGAGGCGATCAGCGAGTATCTCACCGCGCCTTACTTCAGCGGCTCTCACTTTCTTCCGTTCTCCAACTTGCAGCGGCTGTTGCCGGGCCACTATCTGGAAGTGGCCGGCGGACGGGTAACGACGGCGAGGTACCGGTCCGCGGCGGGGGATGCTCCCGATCTGCTGACGGCGCTGCGGGCGGCGGTGGAGAGTCATTCGGCGGCCGACGCGCGGGTGGGACTGTTTCTTTCTGGTGGCGTCGATTCCAGCCTCCTTGCCGCGCTGGCACCGTCACCGATGCCGGCCTTTACGATTGACTACCCGCATCGCGACGAAGATTTTGCCCGGGCGCTGATCGTCAAGAGCAACGATGTTCCGTATGCGCGAGCCGTGGCGGAGCGATTCCACCATCCGCACCAATTGGTGACGCCTGCGGATTTCGAAGAGGCACTTCTGCGGACGCTACGGACGAATGACCTGATCGCGGCGTGGGAGCAGGAGGTGTCCCAAAACGTGCTGGCGGAGGCGGCGGCGCCGTCGGTGAAGGCCGTGCTGGTGGGGGATGCCGCCGATGAGACGCACTACGGGTATTCGTTTCTGCTCCACCCGGAGCGGATCGCTTCGCCGCGCCTGTTGATGGACTACTTTGGCGCTGTTCCCACACGGATCGGGGCGGGCCATTTCGTGGAGAAATACCTGGCGTTCGCCGAGCGAGAAGGGCATGACTGGCGAACGCCGGATGCCCAACGGCTGGCCACCACCTGCCTCATCCGTAATTTCTGGCTGACGCGCCTGCTGCATAACGGCGATATTCACCTGATGGCCCATAGCGTGGAGGGCCGGGTACCGTTTGCACACCCGGCGGTGATGGCGATTGGAGACCGGACGCCTCCCGGCGAGGCGCTGCGCGATGGAATAGAGAAGTATCACCTTCGTGCGGAGGCGGCGAAAGTGCTGCCGGCTGAGGTGGCCTGGCGGCCAAAATCCGCGTTAACCAAACATATGGCAGCGCGCGAGATTATCCACACCCTGTTCCGCCAGGCCTGGTTGCGCCACGGAGCGCTGATTGAGCCCTATGTGAGTCCGTCCGAAATTGACAGGCTGGGGCCGCCGGACGACGACCGGCAGTCCGGCCTGCGCTTCCGTCTGTTGGCGTTACTCACCTGGTTTGCCCGCTTTTCGGAGGCTAATCCCGCTTGAACATTGTCTTCGCCCTGATTCCTGAGAAAGGGCACATCAACCCCTACATTGGGCCGGCGCAGGCGCTGGCGGAACGCGGCCACGCGGTGACGATTCTTGCGCCCGGCGACATCGCGGCGCAGATTTCCGCTGCCGGTCTGCGCTTTGAGCCGGACCTGATTCCTGCCTTCCCAGGGCCGCGGCCGACCCACGGGCGGGCGCTGGTGGAGTTGATTCAAGATGCTCCGCGCCTGGCCGAGTGGATTGAGCAACTGTTGTTGACCGACATTCCGCCGCAGGTGGAGACCCTGCGCCGGGCGTTTGTACGCCTGGCGGCCGACGTGGTGGTGATCGACCCGCTCTACTACCCGGCGGCGCTGGCGGCGCATGCGGAGGATCTGCCGTGGGCCAGCGTTTCGAATTCTCTCAATCCGGTGGTGCCGCCCGATCTGGACAGTGCGCTGCTGGCGACCAATCGAGCACTGACGGCGCGCCGGGCGGCTGTTTTTGCCGGGTATGGACTGAACGCGGAGTTTCGCGTCTGCGATGTGCTTTCCCCGTATTTGAACGTCGCCTTCACGACAGAAGCGCTTTGTGGCCCCGTAGCCGGAGTGGCGTTGGCCGGGCCATCGTTTCCGCTGCTGCGGCGCGGCGATGAATTGCCGTTTGAACTGCCGACGGGCGGGCGGCCGATCGTCTATGCATCCTTCGGCAGCCAGATTTACCACTGGCCGGAGATCTTCGCGCGCCTTCGTACAGCGGCCGAGATGCTGGACGTGTTTCTCCTCCTCTCGGCCGGGGAACTGGCGCCGTCCATTCCGGAGAGCGACCACTGCCGCGCCTACCGCTATGCGCCGCAGTTAGCGATTCTCAGGCACGCCCGGGCCTTCGTCACGCACGGCGGGGCCAACAGCTTTATGGAAGCCATCGCGGCCGGTGTTCCGATGCTGCTTTCTCCGATGTGCAACGACCAGTTTCATCAGGCGCACTTTCTCACACGCGCCGGCATCGGCATCGCCATGGACATACGCCAGGCAACGCCCGATAGACTTGCTGATGCCTTGAACGAATTACTCACCAGCCAATCGATCCAATCGAACCTGCGCCGCCTGGCGCAGAGTTATCAGGGAAACGGGGCGATACGCGCCGCCGAACTGATTGAGACGCTTCGCCCATGATGATTCCTATCGGCATCACCGCCCGCAATGAGGCTGCCAATATCCTGGCGCTACTGGCGTCGTTGCGGGAGTCGGCGGCGCGGGCGGCGGCGGCGCTGGGTGTGTCCTATGAGTTCCATGTTCTGCTGAACGACAACCGGGATCATACCCCGGAACTGCTTGCCGGGCAGATGGATCTGCGGATCTGGCACACGCAGGGCGGTCTGGTGGAGGCACAGCGCGCCCTGGTGACGGCGCGGCCGGAGGCACCGTTTCTTGTCTTTTCCGATGCCGATATCCTCGTTCACGCGGAGACGATCCGGGAACTGACCGAGGCGATGCTCACGCGGCCGGAGGTGGAGATCGCCTATGCCGAGAAGTTTCCAATCCTTCCTCTTCGCCGCACGCCCCTGGCTCGCGCGCTCTATTTGTACAACCTCCGCGAGGGATACCAGACGAAGCGGAATTACTGCAATGGACAGTGCTTTGCCATCCGCCGGTGGCATATTCCAACGGTGGCGGAGTTGCGGTGGGATCCGGCCGCCGACAATCCTTTTCTCCATCTGGCGGCGGGGATTCGCACCGATGATATCTATCTTTCGCGCGAGTTACTGCGGCGCGCCGGGCCGGGGGCGTTCTACTGTGCGCCGTCGGGTATTCAGTACCGGCCGCCGGAGACGCTCACCGGGATGTTCCGCAAGTACCAGCGGATGCGTCTGGAAATCGAGCGGCTGCATCATTATTTCCCGGAGACGCAACCGGTACACCGGAAGTGGGGCCGGCGGCGTCTCCATTTGGAAAATCTGAGCCGGGCCCCGGTATCGGAGAAGCTCTATTACGGAGTGTTTCGGGCGGCACTGGTTCTGTGCAAACTCGCCTATCACGCGCAACGGCTGTACTATACCCACCTCTCCAAGCGGCCCTGCCCCACGTGGCTGCCGGTGAGCGAGACGAAGGAGCCGCTGACTTAGTGCGCGTCTATCAACACGGCGGCCTGCAGGGCCTGGAAGTGTGGCATGGGTTAGCCCGGCACACGACTCTCTACCAGCTTCGCGAGGACAAACCGAGTTACTTTGCCGGGCTTTCAGAGTTCCTGGCGGAGTTACATGCCGGTACGGCGCGGACCGAGTCGGGTAACTCCCTGACTGCCGCCGCCGGGTTTGAAGAATTACTGCTGACGGGCGGAGACGCCGCGGCGGCTTCGGAGTCGATCCTCTGGCCGCACCGGTTGGTGAATCCGGGGCCGTATGCCGCCCGTCCTGGCGCCGAAGCGGTGTGGCGCGAGTTCGGCTGGCGCCGTCCGGTCGCGCTGGACCTGGGCCAATCGCGGCTTAAAGTCCTAAGCCCGCGGGGAAGCGCCTTCTTCGAGCGGGACGAACAGGCGCTGCCTTTGGGGAAAGACGCGCTGGCGGCGGCACTCGGCCGGGCGCGCCTGGTCGAACTGATTCGACCTCATGTGCCTGATGACAGCGATGGAGTTCTGCTGGCATTGCCGACGGCCCTAACGGGTGACGGGCGGGCGGAGGCGTCCACCTACCCTGGTCTCTTTGGCGAGGTGGAGCCGTTGTTTGCTCCGGTGTTCGGGGAAAAGCCCTGGGTGGTGGTGAACGATGCTGTTCTGGCTGCTCGCGGCTATCCCCCGGTGCCGGGCCGGAAGACGCTGGTTTTGACGCTGGGATTCGGCGCCGGTGGCGCACTGTGGTATTGACTGCGGTTAACCTGGAAGAATGTCCATCTCGCTGCGCCCGGCCACGGCTGGGGATACCGCGCTGATCCTGTCGTTCATTGAGGGCTTGGCGGAATACGAAAAGCTATCGCACGCCTGTGTTGCCACCGAAGAGAGCCTGCGCGAGTCTCTGTTCGGGGCGCGGCCTTACGCCGAGGTAATCCTTGCCGAAGTGGACGCCAAACCGGCGGGTTTCGCGCTGTTTTTTCACAATTACTCCACGTTTCGGGCGCGGCCGGGTATCTATCTCGAGGATCTGTACGTGCTGCCGGAGTTGCGCGGACAGGGGGTGGGCAAGGCGCTGCTCAAGGAGTTGGCGCGATTGGCCGTCGAGCGCGGTTGTGCGCGGCTGGAGTGGTCCGTGCTCGATTGGAATGCGCCGGCGATTTCCTTTTATCAGTCGCTGGGCGCCGAACCGCAGGACGAGTGGACCATCTATCGGGTTACCGGGGATGCGCTTACCCGTCTGGCCTCCTAGCGCTGCGGATCCTCTTCCTGGCCGGTTGCGCCCCTGATCCAGTTCCAGGAGGGACGCAGGTGGTCCTGCGGCAATTGATCAGCCGCACTGCTCGCCACCCTGAGGTCGCGCTGGACGGCCATTCGTTCTCCTCTGCGGATCGCGCCAACGCAGAGTATTTCCGCCGTCACCGTTTTCCCACCGTAGCCGGATTCGTTGGACGATTCAGCGCGTCGCAGATACCGCCGTCGCCGCGACCTGCGTTGGGCGGTGTGCCACCGAAACAGACCACTTTTCATAGCCGGTGATTCGCAACCTGGGATGGGAGGGGCGTCTCGACGCCCTCCCCTCCGGTTCGAGGGCGTGCGCGGCGGCCTGTCTTTCAAGATTGCGGGCGGTACACTGGCCGTACGTTTTGCCGGATCGACGGGATATCATCCGAGTTCCGGTGGAGCGCCGTGGCCCGTTCCCTTCGTCTTTCTGCTGCTTTGCCCGCAGGTTCCCGGGCGTCTCTTTCTGCCGCGGGGTGACGGTGGCGATCGTAGCGCTTCGTGCCGGAGTCGGATCGCCGCTACGGATTTGGCTGTCATCGCCCATGGGCGGCCGGTTGCTTCCATGCCGATCGGTGCGGAGGGGGCGAACCTGCAGCATGGCCAGGAAATTCTGCTGTCCGGCACGGCGAACGTGTTCCCTGGCTCGGCGGCTTCGTTAGTGCCGAACCTCCCGCTAGCGGTGCTGCCCGGCGAGTGGAAATCTACGAAGAGTTACGGCCGTGTGCTGCCCCTGCAAGGGAGTGATAATGGAGGACTACAATGGCGACGAATGCCACGGCAATGGTGATGAACGCGCTGGGCTGGCCCGTGTGGCTCTTTATGCTCCTATCCACGTTGCGGCGTAATCTCTTTCTGGCGGCCAGTTTGCTGCCACGGCGGCGGGCGGCGCGGGCGCCGGCCGCGTCGACCGTTGTTCTTATCGCCGCCCGCAACGAGGCGGACTTCCTGCCGCGCATGCTGGAGGCACTGGAGAAGCTGGACTACCCGCCTGACTTGCTCGATTTCGTGTTCGTCAATGACGGTTCCACGGATGCGACCGGCGGGTTGATCGACGCCTGGGCTGCCGGCCGTTCGCGTGTCCAGGTATTGCATCAGCGGGAATCGGTCGGGAAGGCACAGTCGCTCCAGAATGCCCTCGCGGTGGCGCCTGCCAGCGAATTCGTAGCCATTCTCGACGCCGACACGGTTCCACGGCCGGACGCACTGCAACTGCTGGTGGATGCCCTTGCTGACGCGGCCGTTGGTGCCGCGGGAGGATATCCCCAACCTGGCAACTCCGCCGCCACCGTCGCTTCCCGGTATGCCGCTATCGAACGGTGGACCCTTCATCTGGTCACGCTGGCCGGAAAGGACCGGCTGAACATGAACCCGGCGGCGATCGGTGCCTTATGCCTGATTCGCCGATCCGCGCTGGACGAAATCGGTGGTTTCCCGGTGGGTACGACGGCGGAGGATATCCATATCTCCCTCCGGCTTAACCGGCGCGGATGGCGGACTCGTTCGGTGATCGAGGCCGTGGCCCGGGAAGATGTTCCTGAAATGCTGGATGATTTTCGTGCCCAACGTCTGCGCTGGGGCCGCGGGCTGCAAGAGACCCGCGGTGCGGCTTCCACGGCGGAAGACCTATTCGTCGCCGCCGGCTATGTCGATCGGGTCGTGCTGATCGCCGCCATGCCGCTTGCCTGGTTTGGTGTGATTTCCTGGCTTTCCGTGGGATTTTTCGTCGCCGCGCCCTTTGCCAGCGTACTGGTCGCGGTGGTGCGGGCAAGGCCACCCTCTCCCGTGGTTACTCTCGCCTCGATTCCCCTCATGATGCTCGCCGACGTCGGAGTTACCTTTGCTTCTCTGTGGGAGCGGGGGCCCATCCAATGGGTCCGGCGCCGCTCGGCGAGGTAATCAGCCGCGCGCCCCGGTTAAATGTCAGATACTGGAAGGCCCAGTGCACAAACACCTGGACACGGTTACGGAATCCGACTAAGTACATGATGTGAATGAAAAGCCAAAGCAGCCATGCCACCCACCCGCTGATGCGGAACTTCCCAAAATCGGCAATAGCGGCAGCGCGGCCAATGGTGGCCAGATTCCCTTTGTTCACGTAGGCGAATGGCGCCAGCGTTCCGCCGGCTTCCAGCGTGCCGATGGCATCGGCCACATATCGCCCCTGCTGCATCGCAACCGGTGCCACGCCCGGCAGCGGCATCCCGTCCAGCGCCGCCATATCGCCCAGGACAAATACCTCCCGGCGTGACTTCAGTTGACAGGTTTGTGTCACCGTAACCCGCCCCGCGCGGTCTAACTCGGCCCCTAACATGGCCCCCAGCGGCGAGGCCTTCACGCCCGCGCCCCATAACACCGTCCGCGCCGGTAACCGTTCTCCGTTTCCCAACGTGACGCCGTCGTCGTCGATGGCTGCCACCGCCACCCCGGTCCGCACCCGGACGCCCAGTTTGAGGAGCGACTTCTCCGCCGCCGCGCCCAGATCCTCGGGAAACGCGGTGAGGATCCGCGGACCGGCCTCCAACAGCAGGATCCGCGCCTCCTCGGTGCGAAAGGACCGGAAGTCTTCTTTGAGCGTATCGTTGGCGATTTCTCCCAGCGTTCCGGCCAGTTCCACCCCCGTCGGCCCGCCGCCGACGATCAGAAATGTCAGCAGGGCGCGGCGCTTTTCGGGATCGGTCTCCCGCTCGGCCGCCTCAAAGGCACCGAGCACTCTTCCGCGAATTTCGGTGGCATCCTCGATGGTCTTCAGCCCCGGGGCCCGCTGTTCCCACTCGTCGTGGCCGAAATAGTGGTGCCGCGATCCGGCCGCCACCACCAGGTAGTCGTAGGTCAACTCTCCGTCCCGCAGCAGGACGCGTTTGCCGTCCAGGTCGAATCCGGTCACCTCGCCCAAAATGGTCCGGATGTTTTTGTACTTCGCCAGTACGGAGCGAAGCGGAGCGCAGATGTCGGCCGGCGACAGGCCGCCGGTGGCCACCTGGTAAAGCAGCGGCTGAAAGACGTGAAAATTACGGCGGTCAACCAGGGTTACCGCTACTCCTCGCTGGCGTGCCAAACGCTTAGCTACCGCCAACCCCCCGAACCCGCCCCCGACAATCACGACGTGTGCCATATTGTTTTAGCCTACAACTACCCACGCGGCATCTATCCTGAAAGAGGATCATGCGCGTCGACTTTACCCCGGATGGCATTTATCTCCCCGCCATCGATCTCTGGCTCGACCCCCGATCTCCTGTGCCTGCCGCCTGGATTTCCCATGCTCATTCCGATCACGCCCGCGGCATCCACGAGACTGTCCTTTCCACCCGCATCACGGCCGAGTTGTACCGGCACCGCTGGCCCCTTCCCGCTCAACGCCAGCAGACGATGCTGACGCTGAATCCGAATGAATCAATGGAATGGCGCGGCGCGATTCTAACGGCCCGCCAAGCCGCGCACATTCTGGGAGCGGCTCAATTGCTGGTCGAATTCCAGGGGGAACGGCTCGTGTACACGGGCGACATCAAGCGCCGCGCGCCAATCTGCGGCTGGTTGACGGAAGAGACTCCGTGCGACCACCTGATCATCGAATCCACCTTCGGGCTACCCATTTATCAGTTTCTGGAGGCTACGGACGCGCAAGCGCGCATTGCCGCTTTTGCCGCCGAGTGCCTCGCCGCGGGCCAGACGCCGGTCTTCCAGGGCTATGGACTTGGCCGCGGGCAGGAGATCGCGCACACACTGGCGCTCCACGGCATCCCCTGCCGGATCCACCACTCGATCGCCGGGCTGATCCCTTATTTCGAGGCCGAGGGCTATACGTTCCCGGCCGAATCCGAGGGCGGCGCGATTCTGGTTACTCCGGGGTTGGCGGAGACGCTGCCGATCCCTCCCGCCAAGCGGAAGACGGCGCTGGTGAGCGGATGGGCCGCGCTCGACAATGCCCGCGCCCGCTCCAACGCCGACGTCCTGATCCCGTACTCCGACCACGCTGATTTCTCCGAACTGCTTGCCTTGATCGCCGCCGCCCGCCCCGCGGAAATCGATCTTGTCCATGGCTACGCCGCGCCATTGGCACGGATCCTGCGGCAGCGCGGATACAATGCCCGCGAGGCGCAGGCCTGATGGATGCGCTTGCCCAGGCCGCCGAACGCGTCGCCGCCACCTCGTCGCGGCGGGAGAAGATCGCCCATTTGGCAGCCTATCTGGCGCCGCTCCCGGACGCCGATCTGGCCCGCGCCGTGCTCTTCCTGAGCGGTATGCCATTCGCCGCCACCGATCCCCGCCGGCTCACCATTGGCCATGCCACGCTGCGCGCCGCCTTGGAAGCGGCCACGCAGTGGGACTCGGAGACACTTTCGATCTGCTACCGCGAAGTGGGGGACACCGGCGAGACGGTGAGCCATCTTTGCCGGCCCATTACACGGGGAGAACCGCTGCCGCTGGCCCTTGCCGAGAGTTACCACGAGACGCTGCAACGCACCCGCCTCACGCAACAGCGCGTGGAGTTGCTGACCAGGATCTTCCAGACTCACGCGGCTCCGGCTCTGAAGTTCTTCGTCAAAACCATCACCGGTAACTTGCGCATCGGCCTGCAGGAGAAGATGGTGGAGGACGCCGTCGCGGTGGCGACCGGACAGCCCGTTGACGCCGTCCGAGCCGCCAATAACCGCTCGGGAGACATCGCTGCCGTGGCATTGGCCGCCCGCCGCGGGGAACTGGAAGCAATCCGGGTGGCGCTGTTTCATCCGCTGGAGTTCATGCTGGCCCAACCTCTGGACCAGACGAAAGAGCTCGACGATCCGCCCAACTGGTATGCCGAGGACAAGTACGATGGAATCCGCGCGCAACTCCATGTAGCCGCCGGCAAGGTGAAGCTGTTCACGCGCGGATTGGAGGACACAACGGCGGCGTTTCCGGAGATTGTCCTCGCGTTCACGAATCAAGCCGGGCCACTGATCCTGGACGGCGAGATTCTGGCGATGCGGGATGGCCGCGCGCTTCCGTTCCAGTTTCTGCAGCAACGCCTGGCGCGCAAGAAGGTGAGCCAGAAGACGATGGACGAGATTCCTGTCCTGTTCCTGGCCTACGATATTCTCATGCACCAAGGCGAGCTGGTGTTCCACCAGCCGATCGAGCACCGGCGCGCGCTTTTGGAGGGATTACGGCTGCGGGACCTCTCGTCGCAAACCGTACTGGAGAGCCACCAGCATATTGAGGAGTTGTTTCTGGCGGCGAAGGCGCGCGGCAATGAGGGGCTGGTGTTGAAGCGGCGCGAGTCGGTCTACGAGTCCGGCCGTCGCGGCGCCAACTGGCGCAAGGTGAAGAAGCCGTTCGGCACGCTGGACGTGGTGGTGACGGCGGTGGAGCAGGGTCATGGGCGGCGCGCGGGAGTGCTGTCGAACCTGACATTCGCGGTACGGGACGGGGAACGGTTCTTGAACATCGGCAAGGCGTATTCGGGGCTGACAGACGAGGAAATCAAGGAGTTGACGAAGATCTTCCGCGCGACGACGGTGGAGCGCTACGCCGGCGGCAGAGTGCAACTGGTGAAGCCGGAGGTGGTGCTGGAGGTGGCCTTTGACGGCATCCAGCGGAGCCCGCGCCACAAGAGCGGCTATGCGCTCCGGTTCCCGCGTATTGTCCGCTGGCGCCGCGACAAACGCCCCTCCGATGTGGACACCCTCTCCCAGATTTCCCTGGGATGCTGCTTACCGGAATTGTCTGCAAAACAAGAAAATCCGGAGGAGTTGGACCCGTCCGAATGACCTCTGCCGCCCACTCCCATAAGAAACTCTGGCCGGACTGGGTTCCCGCGTCGCTAACCGCCTGGTTTCACAGCAGATTCCAATCCCCCACGCAGACGCAGCAACTGGCCTGGCGGCGCACCTTCCATGGCGGCCATGTACTGATTCTTGCGCCCACCGGAAGTGGGAAGACCCTCTCGGCCTTCTTCTCTGTTCTCGCCCAACTCGGTGCTCGCGCCCACCGTGCCAAACTCCCCAACGCCGTCCTCGCGGTCTACGTTTCCCCGCTCCGCGCCCTCGGCCGCGATATCTTCCGGAACCTCGAAGAGCCTCTCCAGGCCTTAAACGCCGCACTTCCGCCCGGCAATAAAATCCGCATGGAGATCCGCACCGGTGACACGGCGCCGTCTGACCGCGCCCGCATGTCGCGCCGCCGCCCCCACCTCCTGCTCACCACCCCGGAGTCTCTCAGTTCGCTCCTCTCGCAACAGCCTTGGCGGGACGCCTTCGCCCCGGAGACCGTCATTGTCGACGAGATTCATTCCTTCGCCGAGAACAAACGCGGTTCGCTGCTCGCGCTCACGCTGGAACGGTTGCAGGCCCGTGCTCCGCATACCCTCCAGCGCATCGGCCTTTCCGCTACCGCGCAACCCGCCGACGCTGTGGCCCAACTCCTCTGCGGGCGCCGGCCGTGTTCCCTGGTCGCCGACTCCATTCGTCGCATGCACCGCCTGGAGATTCACACGCCCACGGCCCTCCCCGCCGCCGGTTACGACCCCGGCCGCATCGCGCACGCTGTCATCGACGCCGTCCAACAAGCCCAGACCACCCTCGCCTTCACCGCCACCCGTTCGGCGGCCGAGCGGCTTGGGCTTGCCCTTTCGCTCCTCCTGCCGGACGGGGAATCGAGTATTGCCGTCCATCACGCGTCCATCGAACGCGCCCAGCGGGAAAAGGTGGAAGAGCGCCTGGCGGCCGGCCAGATGCGTGCCGTCGTCTGCTCTACCTCGCTGGAAATGGGCGTCGACTATGCCAACGTCGACCAGGTGCTTCTGATCGGCACCCCGCGCGGCGTCTCCCGGGCCCTGCAGCGCCTCGGCCGCTCCGGCCACCGCGTTGGCGGTGTCGCCTTTGGCCGGATTGTTCCGCTCAGCCTCCCGGACTTACTCGAGGCCCTCGCCATGCGGCAAGCCGTGCTGGCCGGATATATCGAGGACCTACAGATCCCGCAGTCCCCGCTCGATGTCCTGGCGCAGGTTTTACTCGGCATGGCCGTCGAGCGTCCCCATACCATCGAAGAGGCCTGGGAGTTAGTACGCGCCGCCGGTCCTTACTTACAGCTGACAAGAGCCGATTTCGACGCCTCGCTCGACTATCTGGCCGGTGGCGGCCAGGTGCTTGCTCGTTTTGGCAAGGTGATTGTCGAGGCTGGCGCTTTCCGCGTCGCCGATAAACGGCTCGCCCGCGAATACTTCCAGGCGATCGGGACCATCTCCGAGGACTTCCGCATCCGCATTCTTACCAAAAACAATCGCCGGCTAGGCGAGGTGGAAGAGGGCTTTCTCACCAGCCTGCGTCCCGGCGAGGCCTTTTCCCTCGGCGGCAAAGCCGTGGAGGTGGAGAGCCTCCACGGTGCCGTTGCTATCGTCAAACCGTCCAACAGCGACCGGGTGGTCACCCCGCGCTGGATGGGGGGAAAGATGCCGCTTTCCACTCGAATGGCGGAAGAAGAGCTGCGGCTGAGACGCCATCTTCGCTCCGCCTGGAACGAGGGCGGCCGGCCACAAGTGGAAGCCGTGCTGCGGGAAGCCTACCAGGCCACGCTACAACAGGCCGAACTTGCCGGCGAGTTCATCGAGCGGCAGAACCACGCCGCCCCGATCCCTGTCGACTCTCCGATTCAGGTCGAGTTCATCACGCGGCCCAAACGCCGCGTCCTGCTGGTTCATTGCCTGGCCGGACGCGCCGTGAACCAGTCTCTGGCCTGGGTCGCCGCGCACCGTCTTGCCCGCGGCGAAACGGTTGTCTCCAATAGTGATGACCATGGCCACTTACTCGTGCTGAGTAACAAGGCGGATGTCTCCGAGCCGGTCCTCCGCCAGGCCTATCATCCTGATGGCTTCCTGGCCGATTTGGAGACGGTACTCAAGACAACCGACACTCTCGGGCGCCGGTTCCGCGCCGTTGCCGAAACCGGCCAGTTAGTCAAACGGCGTGGCTCCGGAATGCGCTTCCAGGCGTGGAACGGCGCCTTGATTTATCAGACGCTGCTCACCTACGAACCGGACCACCTGCTGGTGAAGGAAACGGTCCGCGAGGTGCTCGGCGATATGCTCGACGCTCCCAATGCCCTGCGCCACGCCGCCCACATTTTCCAGGAGAAGTGGGAGATCTTTGAGCACCCGAGGCCCTCTCCTTTTGCTTTGCCGCTGTTTGCCGCCTTCAATCGGGAAATCCTGCTGGCGCAGGACCCGGCCCGCGCCTTCGATGAGTTCGCCGCCTCCATCTATGAGGAGTGGGATGATTGAACTCCACCCCTCTGGCGCCCTTTGGCTGCCGGGGCAGGGAACCGCACTTCTCGCCGATCTCCATCTCGGCTTTGCCTGGGCGCAACGCCGCCGCGGCGAACTTTGGCCACTTACCGATGCCGGGGCTCGCGAGCGTCTGGAAACGCTTTGCCGCGACCTCCGGCCCGCCCAACTCGTCCTCCTCGGTGACGTCATCCACGCGCCTCATCCCGGTCCCGACGAAGCCCGGCTGATCGCCGATACTCTCGCCGCCGTTGGGCAACTTACCCAGGTGATTTGTGTCGCCGGCAACCATGACCGCGGCCAGAACTACCAGCCGGAATGGCATGCCCCAGGGATCCGTGCCATCCATGGCGACCAACTCCCGCCCGCCCCGGATCCGGATGTGCTGACGGTGGTTGGCCACTTCCACCCCGTCCTCAAACTGCGCGATGCCTCCGAAATCAAACGCCGCCATCGTGCCTTCCTCCATGGCAATGGACTCCTCGTCCTGCCCGCCTTCTCCCCGTTCGCCAGTGGCACGGACATGCGGGAGGACATGCCGCCCGAACTCCAGCAGTGGTTCGGTTCTCACGAGGTGAATGTCACGCTCACCAGCGGCCAAAAACTCCTCGCCCTCGGGCCCTATAAACTGGGAAGAAATGGATTTCGAGCGTGCCGGCCGCCAACCCGATGATGACGAAACCGCGGTGAACCTCCGCGCCTATTTTGACCGTGTCGACCCGGCGAAGCTATGCCAGTACAACCCCGCCTGGTCCGACGACGAACTTATCGCCTGGGACGATAACTTCAAGGACGACGGGACGCTCTTCCTCCCCTGTAGCGAGCGCGACGTGGATGTGCAGGAGTTCCGCCGCGTGCTTACTCTCGCGCTCGCCCACTACTCCCAAACCCAGTGATGACGCCTCTCCCGGCCCTTGGCATGCTCGCTGATTCCCGATAACCACCGGCCCGTCGCGCCTAGCTCTGCCCGCGCCTTCGCTTCGGCCTCATCCACCCAGGCTTTCAGCCGCACCGGTTCTTCCACCCGCAGGTGCCTCTTGAGCCGAGCCACACAGAATCGCGCAAACGGGTCCACCATCGGTCCCCGCTCTTCGGCCGCAAACCACGAAAGCATCTCCAGCGCCAATTCCGGTGCTTGTCCGCCCAAGGCAATCGCACTGTCGGCCAGCCGCCAAAGCGTCTCGATTCCCCCTTCCAGGAAAAAGCCGTCCTTCCGTTCGTAACCCATGCAAGCCGTCAGCAACGCGCACGCGAAGAACCGGCTCAGATGCTCCTCCGGCGAACGCGGCTCCATCCAACGCTCCAGTTCCAAAACCTCGCGAGGGCACCACGGCGGCGCGCCATTCACCCAGGCCCCGCGACCCAGGATGTCCATGATTCCGGAAAAATGCTCCTCGACATCCCGCCCGTAGTCGCCCTGACAGATCTGGCGGATACCGGACACCGTTACCCGGTCCCGCAACCACTCAATCGTCCGCGCGCACCCATCCATAGGCTGCGTTGTCTCTCTGCCCGCCGGCTTCCGTATAAGCAACTTTCAGCTTGTCCAGGGCGTCCGCCGGCATTCCTTTCCGCCGCGCCTTCGGGTCGATCCCGTACAACTTCGCCGCATTTAACCCGAATATCTTCGCCTTGTCCTCCCGCGTCAGCTTGGAGTACCCGAACTTCTCGCACAACTCATCGGAGATCTGAAAGCGCTTGAAGGCGTCGATGCACCACTGCGGGGAACCCCACCAAAGGCAATCCGTGCCCCAAATCACGTGGTCCACCCCGTAGGTCTTGATGTTCTTCCCCACCCCGTGCATCGCCAGAATTGGATTGGCGATCACCAGTACATTGAAGAAACTGCCCAACTCCGGATATACGTTGTTGATCTTCGGATTTCGCCGCTTAATGTCCATCAGCACGTTGTGCCAGGTCATGTCGCCAGTCGTCGGATCCACCTTCTTCAGATCCTTGAACTGCGGTTCAAACGGCCCGTGCTCCATCGCCGAATGATAGATCACAAACGATAGATCGGGATTCTCCAGCGCTGCCTTTTCCACGTCTTTCGGATTCGCCAGATGGCCCAGCGTTTTCGACTGATAGGAGTACCCCTTGTGCACCGAAAAGAGCTTGATTCCCCGCTTCCGCGACTCGGAATAGAAGAACGCCGCATTCTCGTCGTCCAACTGAAATCCGCCCCCGGACTTACCCGGATCCGAATGGCAGTACCATTTCCACGACTTAATCCCATACTGCTTCACTTCCCGGTCCATCTGCTCCAGCAGTGCGGTCCGGTCCATCCGGTTCGCTGTTTTGTCCCAATAGTGATTCGGCGCCAGATTCCCCTGGCACACCGCGCGCTCACTGCCGGCCAGCGTGTTGATCTCTTTGGCCGCCTGCGACATCAGCCAGCTGGGCAGAATGCCGCCTCCCCGCGCCCGGCCTTCCACGCGCACGCCCGCCGCGTTCTTGTCCACTTCCCGGCCCGGCACGCCACTAATCACCACCAGCGACGTCTCGCTGTCCAGGAACATTTCCTTCACGAAGTTTTTGTAGCTGTAGGCCTCTTTGTCTTCGCTGAGCTTGAATCCCATCCCGCGGATGATTTCGTTGTCGCGAAAACCAAGTGCGTAGCCGTCGGTGAAGTGGGCCTGCACATCCATGATGAAATAGTCGCTGGAAGCGAATCGCTCCCCCCCGGCTGCCTGCTCCCAGGTCTCCGCCTCGTCCACCTCAAATACATCCCCATAAATTTTGTTCGACGCCAGGAAGCAGGTTGCCATCCCCATCGCCGACCGCAGAAACGTCCCCCGGTCCATACCCAATTTGGACGCCCGTTCGGCCGACATCTCCCCGATCAGGTGCTCCACCTTTTTCTGCGCCTCGTTTTGCCGGCGCGGTGTGAACTCCTCGTTCGACACCACCTGCGTCGGCACCGGCGAGTCCACTCCTTTGGCCCGGTCCCGGGTTACTTTCCGAATCCACATAAATTAGTCTCCCCGTACCGGCACAGTGTAAGTGAACCACCCGATCATCATCTCTTCCCACGTCTGGTCGCCCCACCGCACTTCCTTCTTCGGGTCGGGATTATTGCGGTTGTTCGGCGAGTTGTCATAACGCGCCACACACTCCATCCTCGCCCCCGCGGGCACTTGTAGAGGGGCCGCCGGTTCATAGGAAAGTTGCCAGGCAAAGTCATACCGCGGCACGTCCAGCAGCACCTCCCTCCGCCCGTCCGGGTAGACCATTGCATACTGAAACGCTTTTCCCCGCACATGCATGTGCGGCATATAACCGACGATCTCCACCGGACGCCGGAAGGTCCATGCCGCCTTCTCCACATGGTCTGCCGCCATTGCCGGAATGGCCAGCCTGGTGTTGATAGCACGCCCCGTTATGGCCTCCCGTACGGGAGGTGTCTTGGCGAAGCGCAATCCAAAGTAGGTCCGGTCCCGCGTCGGCTTCCCGTTCGGCGTATAGTGCATTTGAATCCGGAACCTCGTTCCCGCCCGCACTCGCATTGCCGTCCCTTCCGGCAACTGGAGCGGCGGATCGCCCGGTGCCCAGCCCACCAGCAAGTCCCCGCCTGCCGTGTCCACCGGCTTCCCCTTGGCGTCCAGCATAAACACGATCACATGATGTACCACGCTCCGCTGGTCCGGGCGGATCTCCGCTGCTTGCACCCACCGGTCTTCGGTGAACCCGCTGGGAACCTCGAAATACTGATACGCCACTTCGCCGGATGCGGGCACCTCAAATTCCCGGCCGATATCGATCACCTGGTCCGGCTTCCCGATGTTCCACCCCGAAACGAAAGTCGGCAGCGGCGGCAGATCCCGCGCCTGACCCTCCGGCGCCCCTTCGGCCACCCAGCGGCTGATCGTCTCTTTTTCCTGGTCTGTCAACCGCCGGTCGTTCTTGAAGTGCCCGTGCGATGGGTCGGCCAGCCAAACCGGCATCCGGTTCGCCAGCACGGCCTCCCGGATCGCCTTCGCAAACGGCCGGACCTCCTTATACGTGGTCAAGGCCATGGGCGCCGCTTCGCCGGCCCGGTGGCACTCTACGCACCGCTTGTACAGGATCGGTGCTACATCTTTTGTGTAGGTCGGCGCGGCCGATACCGTTACCGCGGCGAAGGTGAGCAGCAGGGAGAGTCGCATAAATGCCTCCCTTATTCTAGAACCCTAACGCACCCGCTAAGGGACCCGCCTCCGCGACACTTCCTTGTGCCAAGGCCGCGCTGCCACCTCCGCGTCCGAACTGCTTCAATAAATTTCCGCAATGCACCGACGGATCGGACGACGCTACCAGCACCGTTCCGCCGCCGCTGGCGAGAAATACGGCTGGGCCACACCCCACAAATGCCTGTGCCAGCGCCCGCGTCGATTCATCTACCGTTGCTAGTTTCTCCCAGTGCCGCCGCACGCCCTCACCGCCGGCCGCTGCGTACAACTCCCGGCCGCGATAGCCGGCCAACTCCAGCGCCATGCCCTTGGCCGCTTTGGCTGACTCCCGTGCCGATTCCTGCAACGCAGCCACCGCCGCCGGAACCTCTTCCAAGGGCCGGGAAAACGCCCGCCCCGCCGCCGTCAACAGCTCAAAATCCATTCGCGCCCGCCGTACCGCCATCGACCCGCAGACAAACTCCACTCGCGTGTTCCCGCGAATCTTCTCTGCTTTCCGCAGCAGAAGCGAACCAATTTCTCCCGTTCGCCGCACATGAGTGCCGCCGCAGGCACTCTTGTCCAACCCGTCAATCGTGACAATCCGCAACGGCCCCTTCCGCTCGGACGCTTTCCGCAGCCCCTCCGGATTCTCTTCAAACGCGATGGAAACCACCCGATTCTCCACGATCACCGCGTTCGCCCGCGCCTCGGCTTCCCGCATCTGCGCTTCGCTTACCGACCCGGCCGCCAATTCTACCGTCCCTCCCGTTTCCCCCAAATGCACGCTCGCTGTGGCAAAACCAAACAACTCATGGAACACAGCCGACAGCAGATGCTGCCCCGTGTGCTGCTGCATGAATGCGAACCGCCGCGCCCAGTCGATGGACCCGTGAACCGCTCCCGGCACGATCGGCCTGTCCACGATGTGGGCTACCCAGTCCCCCTCATCCACTACATCCACAACCCGAGCCCCGCCCAAATCTCCCTCGTCAAACAGCTGACCGCCCGACGTTGGGTAAAACGCCGAGCGGTCCAATACGACGCGCAGACCGTCCTCCGATACAGAGACAGTCTGCGCGTCAAACTCCGCCTGATAGCAATCGAGGTAGTACAGTCGCTCGGTTGCCACGGCCTACTCGATTGCCAACTCCACCGTGTTGCTGAACACGTTGTTGCCCATGTTCAGGAATACCGGAACGTTCGGCCCTTTTTCCACCGCTGCCGGAACCGTTACGTTGATCTGGTACAGCCCGACAAACCCAGGCGTGAGGCCCACGAACAGCGGCGTAGTCGCATCCTCGATGGAAATCGACAGGCTGCCAAACTGAAGCACCGGCATTGGCGTGATGGTGGCCAGCGGCGAAGAGGGTGCCGCTGTTCCGTTCCCCACCGTCGGCGACGTGGGCCCAAGGCCGATCGCGTACATCACCAGCGTGTCGCCCGCCCGCGCCGGACGTCCCGCCGCGCCGATAGCCGAGTTGCGCGGCAACGGGAAAGTTCCGTCCTGATTGACGAAGATCCCGTAATTGCCGATTCCCAGCCGCAGCATCCGCGGCGCCCGGTTGGCGATCGGAACGGTGACTCCGTTGGACCGCAGTCCGTTGGCTTCCACCACCACCGTTGCCGTGCCCTCGGTTGCTTCATAAGGCACCTGGAAGTTAATTTGCCCGTAGCTGACGAAGTACACCGGCGCCGGTACGTTGTTCACCAGTACCCGGACGCCCCCCATCGTTGTTCCCAAGGGAAGGGAAGTGGCCGCCACCGGATCGCTGTAAATGAACTGCTCACCGAACACCGCCGCGATGGTCCCGCGTCCCAGCGGATCGCCGCCGGCGAATGTCGCATTGTTGACCACGCCGCCCGACGTCAACACCGGGTTCCCCTTCGCCACCACGTCAAACTGGACAGGAACCGTGGTGGGCCCGTTCACGGCATTGCTGTTCAGCGTCACAGTCCCGGTATAGGTTCCCGGGCTCAGACTGCCCACCGCGGCCTTCACCTGGACAATATTCGTCCCCGCCACCAGATCCGCCGTCAGCCATCCAGTTCCGGTCGTCATAGCCACTGTCGGCGCCGTCATCGTCAGTGTGCCGCGTCCGCGATTACTGCCGATCAGATTCGCAATCTGCGTCGGCGCCCCGGCCGCGGCCCGCAGCGCTACCGAAGTCGTGTTCAGGCTCAGAATCGGATCCGTCGTTACTCGCAGGGTCGCCGATACCGTCTTGTTGTCCACTGGTTGGGTCGCGCTTGTCACTCGCACCGAGCCATTGTAGGTGCCCACCGCCAGCCCGCCCGGATTCCGCGCGACGATGCCATAGGGAAGCACGAAGGCGAAGCTGCCCTGCCCTTCAAACGCCAGCGACAGCCAACTGCCGCCACTTGTCGTTGTCGGTACCGCGTCCAGCAACCCATTGGCCGTAATCCGCACACTGTCCCGCGATCCCGTATCCGGCGTGACATACAGGTTCACCGAGTCGGGAATCGTTCCGCCAATCGCCACGGTCACGACAATCGTCTGCGGCGCATCCAGTGCGTTCGGGTCGCTCACCCGGATTGATGCCGTATAGGTTCCCCGAGTCAGCGAGGCCGTATTCAACGCCACATTAATTGGCGTACAGGTCCCGCTCCCGGTTCCGAACACTGAACAGACCCGCGCTGCTCCCGTCGACGGCACGGCCCAGGTCGCCGACGACTGTAACGTTACATTCAACGTACCGTCACCCGCATTTGTAAACTCTACAGATCGCGTCGGCCCGTTCTGCCCGGCCACGATCGAAACAGGACCAATGGTTGTATCGGACAACCGCAGCGAGGGTGCCCCTAACATCACCATCGCGCTCAGACTGCTCAGAAGGTAACTGCGCATCATCTTCATAGACAGGGATCCTCTCACCCAAAACAGTTCTTCTTTATTTTGTTTTGGGAACCCGCCCGGACGCAATGGCCCCGGCAGGTTTATTTTCTTTCTTTGGGAGATTGGAAGCGCGGGAGCGGAGGGTGGGAACCGTCTGCCCTACCGGCCAAACGATCTAGGCGCAGAATAGCATCCAATTTTCGTTTTGTACATCACATAATGGTAGGTACCGCATGTTCGGAGCCATCAAAGAGCAAATCGAAACCATCTTCCGCGAAGATCCCGCGGCGAAAAGCGTCGTGGAGATTCTGCTCTGTTACCCCGGTCTCCATGCCATTGTTCTTCACCGGATTGCCCACCCTCTCTACCAGGCGGGAGTGCCGCTCGTGCCCCGGCTCATCTCGCAGATGGCCCGCTGGCTCACCGGCATCGAGATCCATCCCGGCGCCAAAATCGGCCGCCGATTTTTCATTGATCACGGCATGGGGGTCGTCATCGGGGAAACGGCCGAAATAGGCGATGACGTTCTCGTTTACCAGGGTGTCACGCTCGGCGGTACCGGCAAGGAATCCGGCAAACGCCACCCTACCCTCGGCAACAATGTCGTCGTCGGCACCGGTGCCAAGGTTCTCGGCAACATTAAAATCGGCAACCACGCCCGTATCGGCGCCGGTTCCGTTGTCATCCACGCGGTGCCTGACAACAGTACCGTCGTCGGTATCCCCGGCAAAGTGGTCCGCACCCGCGCTGACGCCAGCGAACCGCTTGACCACGGCAAGCTTCCAGACCCCGAAGGCCAGGCAATCGCCGATCTCACCCGCCGCGTCGCCGAACTCGAGGCCCAAATCAAGACGCTCGCCGAAGGTCAACTCTTGTCCAACAAATCCCGGGCCATATAGAACCCCGCCACTGCCTGGATCTCCGTAATCGCCCCGATGCGGACTTGCTCCAGCACTTGGCCCCAATCCATCACCATGACAGCGTCGATCTCGGCATCCACCGCGCTCACCTCCGGCCGGTCGCTGGCCTGTACGTAGACCACGGTGCACGTTGCCTTCAGCCACCCCGCCTGCGCATCCAGTTCCCCCAGCACCCGCGGATTGGCGGCATGGAACCCGGTCTCTTCCTTGAACTCCCGGAGCGCCGCCTGCTCGGCCGTCTCCCCGGCATCGATGAACCCCGTCGGAAACCCCAGGTGCACCTTCCCGCTTCCGGGCCGGAACTCGCGCACCAGCACCAGTCCTTTCCGCGTCTCGCCAACCACCAGCACGTAGGAGGGCTTCTCGATCACCCAGTAGCTCGGCAGCCGCTTGCCGTTCGGCAGTTCGTAGTCGTTTTCCGACAGCGTCAACCACTGGTTCTTCAAATGCAGTCGCGAGTTGAGTAATTTCCAGGCCACGCAGTTAGAATAACGTGGTGCGCCATTTTCTTCTGCTCCTTGCCTCGCTTCCCCTGCTTGCCGTGGAAAGCACCCGCATCTGGGACTCCGCTCCCCATAGCGCTTTTACCGACATCATTCGCCACAAGGGCCGCTGGATCTGCACCTTTCGCGAAGGCCGCGGACACGTCTCCTCCGATGGCTCCATCCGCGTCATCGCCAGCAAGGACGGCAAGAAGTGGGAGTCCATCGCCCACCTTACCGAGCCCAATCTTGACCTCCGCGATCCCAAAATCACGCATACCCCCGATGGCCGCCTGATGATCACCGCCGCCGCTGCCCACCGCGCTCAGGACAATCAGCGGAACGTCGATCACGACTCCTTGGTATTTTTCTCCCCCGACGGCCGCACCTGGTCCGCCCCCACCAAGATCGGCGACCACAACTACTGGCTCTGGCGCGCCACCTGGTTCAAGAAGCAGGTGCTGATGGTGGGCTATCCCACCACCACACCCAACGAGAAATCCACCCGCCTGTTCTCCTCCACCGATGGCGTCAAGTTTGAAACCCTTGTCCCCTCCCTGGTTACCGAAGGCTTCCCCAACGAGTCCACCATCATCTTCCAGAAGGACGGCACCGCCCTCTGCCTGATGCGCCGCGACGAGAAAGGCTTTAACGGCCTGCTCGGCACCGCCAAGCCGCCTTACAAGGATTGGAAATGGGCCGATGTCGGCGCCCGCGTGGGCGGCCCCAATTTCATCGAACTCCCCACCGGCCGCCTCATCGGCGTTGTTCGCCTCTACGACGGCAAAACCCGTACCTCCATCGTCGAACTCAACGCTGCCGGCGGCCTCAAGGAACTGGAAAAGCTCCCCTCCAACGGCGACTCGAGCTACGCCGGCATCGCCTATCACAAAGGCGAACTCTGGATCAGCTATTACAGCTCCCACGAAAGCAAGACGTCCATTTATCTCGCCCGCTGGAAGCCCTAAACAAACGCGCTAGCTCGGGCGTTTCCGGCGATAATGTCTAACTCCTCGTCGCTGAATCCGAGCCCCCGGGCGACGTCGAACTCGCCGCGCAGGGTGCAATCGAAAATACCCGGATCGTCTGAGTTCAGCGTCACCCGCACGCCGGCATCAAACAGCGCCCGCAACGGATGTTCCTCCATCGTCCGTACCGCCCCTGTGCGCACGTTACTCGTCGGGCACACCTCCAGCGCAATCCCGCGCTCCCGCAAACAGGCCAGCAGCGAAAGGTCCTCCACCGAACGAATTCCGTGTCCAATCCGGTCGGCGCCCATTCGCACCATCTCCCAAACGTTTTCCGCCGTGGAGGTTTCTCCCGCATGCGGTGTGAAGCGTAGCCCCCCCTCTCTCGCCACCGCTACTGCCCGCGCAAATTCCTTTGCCGCGCAGGATGTCTCGTCCCCTCCGATCCCAAAGGACACAATCCCCTCGCCCCGCCGCCCCGCCGCCCATTCCGCCACCCGCTCCGCCGGACCTCCGCCGAACTGCCGCACCACGTCCACATTCCATCGAACCTCCACCGGCGCCCGCTCCGCCGCCCCCCGCAAGGCCGCCCACACCTCGTCCAGGCTCTGCTGTTTCCACTCCACCACCCCCGCTGAGAAAATAACTTCCGCGTGCCGAACCCCCTGCCTGTGCAGCGAAGCAAACAGCGACTCCGCCGCCATCCCGTAGTGTTCCGGCGTTTGCAGCCGCCGCACCGCTCCTTTAAATGCCTCAATAAATCCAGCAAAACTCGAAAAACGGTACATTTTCCGCGCCTCCTCCAGCGTTAACCCCGGATCCAGCCGGCACAACAACTCCGGCTCCATCGATCCTTCCAGGTGCACATGCAGTTCCGTATCTCCGTAAGTCACAGTTGCCATAATAGCCGTATGCTCCCAGAAGAGATCGACGCCATCGTCGGCGGTTACCACGCCGACCCCTTTCGCATCCTGGGACCCCACGCCACCGGCGACGATTGGTCCGTCCGCGCCTTCCTCCCCCACGCCGTGTCTGCCAAGGTGAAAACCTCCGCCGGCGAGTTCGAGATGCGCCGCGTCCACGACGCCGGCTTCTTCATCGCCGATCTCCCCGGTGACCCCCACCGGTATCAACTCGCCGTCCATACCGTCTACGACCACCACGAACTCATCGACGATCCTTACCGCTTCGGCCCCATCATCTCCAACTTCGATCTCCACCTCCACACCGAAGGCACCCTCCACCGCGCCTGGGAAACCTTCGGCGCCCACCCGCAAACCATCGACGGCGTCCACGGCGTTCGCTTTGCCGTCTGGGCACCCGCCGCCATCAGCGTCACCGTCACCGGCATCTTCAACGATTGGGATACCCGCCGCCACCCCATGCGCCTCCGCGATGGCGGTGTCTGGGAACTCTTCCTCCCCGGCATCGGCGCCGGCGACGTCTACAAGTACCGCGTCAAATCCAAGTACAACGATTACGAACAGCTCAAGTGCGACCCTTACGCCTTCCGCGCCGAGGTCCCGCCCAAAACCGCCTCTGTCGTCCACGAGTGGGCCGGCTACCAGTGGCGGGACTCGCAATGGATGGAGCGCCGCGCCCAAACCAACTGGCTCGAAGCACCCATGAGCGTCTATGAGGTCCACCTGGAAAGCTGGATGCGCGATCCCGCCGGCCTCCCCCTCACCTACCGCCAGTTCGCCCAAACTCTCGTCGAATACGTCAAGCGCCTCAACTATACCCACATCGAACTCATGCCCATCATGGAGCACCCCTACTCAGGCTCCTGGGGCTATCAGGTCACCGGGTTCTTTGCCGCCACCTCCCGCTTCGGCTCCCCGGAAGACTTCATGTTCTTCGTCGACGAGTGCCATCGCAACAACATCGGCGTCCTCCTCGATTGGGTCCCCGGCCACTTCCCCAAGGATGCCCACGGCCTCGCCTGGTTCGACGGCACCGCACTCTATGAACATGCCGATCCCCGCCAGGGTGAACACCGCGGCTGGGGGACCAACGTTTTCAACTACGGCCGCAACGAAGTCCGCACTTTCCTCGTTTCCAACGCCATCTTCTGGCTGGAACAGTTCCACATCGATGGCCTCCGCGTCGACGCCGTCGCCTCCATGCTCTTCCTCGACTACGGCCGCGAAGGCGGCGATTGGGTCCCCAACCAGTACGGCGGCCGCGAAAACCTCGAAGCCGTCGAGTTCCTCAAACAGTTCAACATCGCCGCCCACAAAGTCCCCGGCGCCGTCACCATCGCCGAAGAGTCCACCTCCTTCGGTTCCGTCACCAAGCCCGTCTACCTCGGCGGCCTCGGCTTCACCATGAAGTGGAACATGGGCTGGATGCACGACATGTTCAACTACTTCAAGCTGGAACCCATCTTCCGCCGCTTCAACCAGAACAACATCACCTTCTCCCTCCTCTACGCCTTCACCGAAAACTTCCTGCTCCCCATCTCCCACGACGAGGTCGTCCACGGCAAAAGCTCGCTGGTCGGCAAAATGCCCGGCGACGAGTGGCAGCGCTTCGCCAATGTCCGCGCCTTCCTTGGCTACATGTACGGCCACCCCGGCAAGAAACTGCTCTTCATGGGGCAGGAACTCGGGCCCTACGAAGAATGGAACTGGCAAAGTCAAATCCGTTGGGAACTTTTGGAGTTCGAATTCCATCGAAAGTTGCAGGCGCTGGTGACGGAACTCAACAGGCTCTACAAATCCGAACCGGCGCTCTACGAAGTCGACAGCAGTTTCAACGGGTTCGAATGGCTCGATTTCCGCGATGTCGATGCGTCCGTCATCGCCTTCCTCCGCCGCGCCAAGGACCCCGCGGACTTCCTCGTCTTCGTCGGTAACTTCACTCCCGTGCCACGTCATAACTACCGCATCGGCGTCCCTCGCGACGGCAACTACACCGAACTGCTCAACACCGATTCCAGTATCTTCGGAGGCTCTAACATGGGGAACTTCGGCTGGCGCAACGCCGACCCCATCAAGTCCCACGGCCACCCCTTCAGCCTCTCCCTGACACTTCCGCCGCTTTCCATGGTCGTCTTTAAGCCCGAGCCTCTCCCCGAAGAATGAACACGGCCGCTCTCAGCAATCTTGCGCTCCTCGCTCTGTTCGGCCTCCAGCACAGCCTGATGGCCCGGGACTGGTTCAAGAGCGCTGTTCGCCTTCCCAAGCCCCGCCGTACCTACGCCCTCGCCACCCTTGCGGTCCTCGTCATCATGTGGCGCCTCTGGCAGCCCATGCCGGAGATCGCCTGGCAGTGGACCGGCCCCATCTCTATCGGCCTCTACGTCGTCTGGACGTTCGGCCTCCAACTCGTCCTCTTCGGTTCTCTTGCCATCAACTGGCGGGAACTCGCCGGCTTGGTGGAACCAGGTCCCCCTGAGTTCCGCACCCCGTTCCTCTATACCATCGTCCGCCATCCCATCTATCTCGGCGCCATTCTCACCCTGTGGGCCACGCCCAAAATGACGCACGGCCGCCTGCTCTTCGCCGCCGGAATGACCCTCTACATCCTCATCGGCATCCAGTTCGAAGAGCGCGGCCTCGAGAAAACCTTCGGGGACGTCTATCGCGTCTATAAAACGCGCGTCCCGATGCTTATCCCTTCACCTCGAAAATCACTTCCACCTCAACCGCCGCCCCGGTAGGCAGCGACGCAAATCCCAGCGCCGACCGCGCGTGATACCCGTCGCCCGTCTTTCCAAAGACCTCATGCAGCAGGTCGCTCGCCCCGTTGATCACCAAGTGCTGTTCCACAAATTCGGGATCTGAATTCACGCAGCCCAACACTTTGATTACTTTCAGCCCGTCCAGCGTCCCATTCGCGTTCCACACCGAGTTCAGGATCTTCGCCACGCACTCCCGCGCCGCCGCGTAGCCTTCCTGGGTCGTCAGTCCGCCGCCCAGTTTCCCTTTCAACGTGCTCACGTGTCCGGAGCTCATTAAGAGGTTCCCGGTGCGGATGCAGAGGTTCAAATATCCCGGCGTCTGTTTCTCGAACGTGAGTCCAAGGTGCTGTGCAGTCTCTTGCGGAGTCATAGGGTGGAATCTCCAAGATATTCGGCTATGATCGGTTTATGCAACTCTTTCGCCTTGCCCTCCTCACTCTCACTGCCGCCGCGCTCTCCTTCGCCGCCGATATCGACGGCAAGTGGGTCGGCGAAATCAACACCAACAATGGCGCCATGCAACTCACCATGCAGTTGAAGGCGGACGGCGAGACCCTCACCGGGACCGTCGGCACACAGATGGGCGAAATGCCGATCAAGGAAGGCAAGATCAAGGGCGATGAACTCTCCTGGTACACCACCTTTGAACGCGAAGGCAACTCCATGAAGATCCTGAACAAGGCCAAGGTCACCGGTTCGGAGATGAAGGTCACCGTCACCGTCGAAGGCCGGGACGTGTCCATGGAATTCACCGCGAAAAAGTCGAGCTAACTCTCCAGCACGCCCTCATACAGCGCCGCCATTGGCACCGAACAATCGAGCGATGAGAACGCGCAGTCGGCATCCAATCCGATCACTTCGCTGATCCACCACTGCCCGTTCTCCGCCCGCGTGTGAAGCTCCACCAGCGGCCGATCCTGCGAAATCAGCGCATACTGCCGCAGCGTCGGACTCAATCGATACTCGTGCGATTTCACCCCCCGGTCCTTCGCCTCCGTGCTCGGCGACAGAACTTCAACCAAAAACACCGGATTCGTGATCACGTTCCGCCGCCCCGCCATCCGCTCCACCGGTCCACAAACCACAATCAGGTCCGGATACGTATACATCTCCTTCGATCCCGTTTGAAACATCACGTCGCTACCTACGACCGAGCACCCTCGCCCGCGTAGGGCGTTGTTCAACTGCGTGCCCAGGTTCATCGCTAGCAGCGCATGCTCAAACGATCCCCCCGCCATCGCCGTCACCACACCCGCATAGTACATATGCTTCGTTTCGGATAGTTCTTCCGCGTCCAAGAACTCATCGACCGAAGGGAATGGGAGGTTTGGCGCCGCCATATCCTAATACTATAGGAAAACCCCATGCCCCTCCCGCCCGGCCACCAGTTAGGCCCCTACGAAATCCTCGCCCAACTCGGCGCCGGCGGCATGGGCGAGGTTTACAAGGCCAAGGATACCCGCCTCCACCGGGAAGTCGCCCTAAAAACTTCCAGACACGAGTTCTCCGAACGCTTCGAACGCGAAGCCCGCGCCGTCGCCGCCCTCAACCACCCCCACATCTGCCAAATCTATGACGTCGGCCCCAACTACCTCGTCATGGAACTCATCGATGGGCAGCAACTCAAAGGCCCTCTCCCCCTCGATCAAGCCCTCCTCTATGCCCGCCAGATCCTCGATGCTCTCGACGCCGCTCACCGCAAAGGCATCATCCATCGCGACCTCAAACCCGCCAATATCTTAGTAACCAAACAGGGGATCAAGTTACTCGATTTCGGCCTTGCGAAACAAGACTCCCCGGCGCAGCAATCCGACGCAACCCTCACCCAGGCTCTCACTAGCGAAGGCCAGATCATCGGGACCCTCCAATACATGTCCCCCGAGCAACTCCAGGCCAAACCCGCCGACGCCCGTTCGGATATCTTCGCCTTCGGCTGCGTTCTCTACGAAATGCTCAGCGGCAAAAAGGCCTTTCAAGGCGACTCCGCCGCCAAGATCATCGCCGCCATCATCACCGCCGCCCCCGCCCCGCTCGCCGTTCCCCTCTCCCTGGAACGCGTCGTCCAAAAGTGTCTCGCCAAGGACCCCGACGACCGCTTCCAAAACGCCCGCGACCTCAAATACAATCTCACCCTCGACCCTCCCGAACCCGTCGCCTTCGTCCATAAAAAACTCCCCTACCTGATCGCCGCTGCCACCCTGCTCATCGGAGCCGCCCTCGGCTACCTCCTCCGTCCCAATCCTCCCCCGCCTCAGGCCATCCGCCTCCAACTCTCCCCCCCGAACGGCGGCCAATTCGCCATCGGCGACGACCCCGTCCTCTCCCCCGATGGCCGTACCCTCGCCTTCGCCGCCACCGTCAACGACAAGTCCGGCATCTGGCTCCGTTCCCTCGATTCGCCTGCCCCTCGCCTCCTCCCCGGTACCCAGCGCGCCCGCTTCCTCGCCTGGTCCCCTGACGGCCACAGCCTCTCTTTCTTTGATGGCATCGCCGCCAGGCGGATCCAAATCGACGGCGGCCTCTCCACCACCATTCTCTCCGGGGGAGGCCATGCCGCCGCCTGGACCTCCGACGGTCAGATTGTCATCGAGGGCGGACTCAATCAGGCCCTGCTCCTCCTCGCGGCCAACGGTGGCACGCCTAAACCACTCACCCGCCTCGATCCCGCCCGCGCCGAGCGCGTCCACTCCAAAGCCCGTATCCTCCCCAATGGCCGCTTCCTCTTCCACATCGATTCCGCCAATCCCGAGTTCTCCGGCATTCACGTCGCTTCTTTCTCCAACCCCGCCGAACGCCTCCGCCTCCTCCCCACCGCATCCTTTGCCGTCGCCCTCCCCTCCCATATCGTCTTCCTCAATGAGTCCACGCTCTTCGTCCAGCCCTTCGATCCCAATTCCCTGAGCCTCTCCGGCGAACCCAAACCCATCGCCGACGGCCTCAATCCCGCCTCCCGGCCCTCCGCCTCTGCCTCTTCCATCGCCTTCCTTCCCGCCACCGCCCCAGTCACTTCCAAATTCACCTGGTTCGACCGCTCCGGTGCCGTCGTTGGTACCTTCGGCCAGTCGGAACGTATTACCCACTTTGCCCTCTCTCCCGACGGACGCCGCGTCGTCGCCGAGCGCGGCCTCGAGTTCGATAGCGACCTCTGGACCATCCCCGCCGATTCCAACGCCTGGAGCCGCCTCACCTTCAACGCCGAGCGTGCCAGTTTCCCGGTATGGTTCCCCGATAGCCAGCGCATCTTTTTTGCCTTCTCCCGCCCCGCCAACATCTTCTGGAAGTCCGCCAGCGGAACCACCCCCGAACAACGCCTGACCCAATCCCCCAACCGCCAGTGGCCCATGGACGTCTCCGCCGACGGTCGCCAGATCCTCTACTACGAGAACTTCCCCGAGACCAAGCGGGATATCTATGTTCTTCCCGTCGCCCCGGATGGCACTCCGGGAACTCCTAAACCCTATCTCCGCACCCCGGCCAACGAGTACCTGCCCAAGTTCTCCCCCGAGCCCTCTCCCCGTTGGGTCGTCTATCGGTCCGATGAGACCGGCCGCGAGGAAATCTATATCCAGTCTTTCCCTGAACCGCGCGGTAAGTGGCAGATCTCCAACGGCGGCGGCACCCACCCTAAATGGAACCCCGACGGCCGCGAACTCTTCTTCATCGACCCGGACAACAACCTGGTTTCCGTGTCCCTCCAATTCTCCGGCGACTCTGTCCAACCCTCCTCTCCCCGTCCGCTCTTCCGCCTCCCCTTTGACGACACCAATGCCACCCCCTTCGCCGTCGCCCCCGGAGGCAAACGCTTCCTCGTCCGCACCCTGGTAGCGGTCGAGCGCAAACCCTACGAAATCATCGTCAACTGGCCCGCCCTACTCCGCTAACTCCAACACCCCCTCATACACCGCCGCCATTTCCACCTCGCACCCAAGCGCCGAAAACGCGCACACCCCCTCAACCCCCATCACTTCCGTAATCCGCCAACTGCCATCCTCACACCGCGTATGAATCTCCACCAGCGGCTTGTCCTGACAAATCAGCGCATACTGTCGCAGCGTCGGGCTCAATCGATACTCGTGCGATTTCGCCCCCCGGTCATCGGCTTCTGTGCTCGGCGATAATACCTCGGCCACGAACACCGGGTTGGTGACGACGTTCGGTCGCCCTTCCATTGTTTCCACCGGTCCGCAAATCACCATCACATCCGGGTAGACATACATTTTCTTCGCGCCTGTCTGGAACAACAGGTCGCTCCCAGCTACCCTGCATCGCTTGCCTGGAAGAGCATTCCCTAAATGCCGGATCAAATTCGCCGCCAGGAACGAGTGTCCCGGCGATCCACCCGCCATCGCCGTGATCAC
Organism: uncultured Solibacteraceae bacterium; assembly: GCA_964430625.1. GTDB lineage: Bacteria > Acidobacteriota > Terriglobia > Bryobacterales > Bryobacteraceae. The sequence continues at coordinate 26,293 of CAYSFR010000035.1, read as the reverse complement.
GCCGTCATAGTAAACATTCTTCGTATCTGACCGCGCTTCGTGGTCCAAATATTCATCAACCGAAATGAAAGGGACGTTTCGCGCGGCCATCTTCTCATACTATAGAAAAACCCCATGCCCCTCGCCCCGGCGACCAATGCGGCCGTTACGAAATCCTCGCCCAATGGGGCGAAGGCGGCATGGGCGCTGCCAGAATCCGAAGAGCGGCCTTAGGGGCAACCGCCCGCCGCCCCTGAATTCGTCGGAATTCAGCGCATCACCGTCGCCGCATGATTCGGGCCCCGCTTCTACGCGGTCCGGACCGGATCGCGCCGCCGCGAAAAGCCGGGTTTCACGTCGTCAGAATCCGCGGCAGCCATCACTTCCTCCGTTATCTCGGTGGCCGGGGCACCGTCGTCCCAGTCCACGGGGCTGAAATCGTCGGTCCTGGCCTCCTCAGTCGGATCCGGCGGGAATGCTCGCCAACCCTCGACGATCTCCGCAATCTCCTCTAACCCCTCCCCCCACCAGCTATACTGGTAGAAATGCAGGAGATGAGCCTCTTCTGGCTGCGCGTTGCCGCCTTCCTCTACTCCGCTGGGCTGTTCTACGTAGTCGACTTCCTGCTCCGCCGCAGCAGCCTCCTCTACCGCCCGGCCATCGCCGCATTCTCCATCGCCAGCGTCTTCCACTTCGTCGCCATCGTCGAACAGTCCATGGCCAACGGCCACCTCGCCGCCCAGGACTTCCACCAGACCGTCACCCTCCTCGCCCTCGTCCTTGCCATCGTCTTCCTCGTCGTCAACTGGATCTACGACTTTTCCTCCCTCGCCCTCATCGCCTTCCCCCTCGTCGCCATGTTCACCGCCTTCGGCGCCACCTCGAAATCTCTCGGCCCCTGGCCCTCCTCCGGCCTCCGCGACGCCGGACTCCTCGTCCATGTCCTGCTCAATATCGCCGGCTTCACCTGCACCCTCTTCATGGCGCTGGCTTCCATCTTTTACCTCGTCCAGGAAAAACACCTCAAAACCAAAGAACCCAGCAAATTCTTCCACCGCCTACCCCCTCTCCACACCCTCGATCAACTCGCCTCCCGCGCCATGATCGCCGGCTTCGTCTTCACCACAGTCGGCGTCATCGGCGGCTCCGCCTGGGCCTACATGGAGTCCGGCACCCGCTGGATCGGGGAAGGGAAGGTCCACATCTCCCTCTTCACCTGGTGCTTCTATCTCGCCGTTGTATACCTTCGCACCAACGCCGGTTGGCGCGGCCGCCGCGCCGCCTTCCTGGCCTTCTACGTCCTGCTCTTCAGCACGCTCACCTGGGTCTCTCACATCGGGCTCCGTCCCCTCCTTGCTAAGTAGATGAAGCTCCACGTCACAGGCCTCAACCACCGTACCGCCCCCGTCGAGGTGCGCGAACGCCTGGCTTTCGACGCCGCCTCGCTCCCCCAGGCCCTCCAACACCTCCGCCACTCCTCCGGCGTCCACGAAACCCTCATCCTCTCCACCTGCAACCGCGTCGAAATCGTCGTTGCTACCGACGAAAAGGAGGACGCCAACGACAAAGTCGCCGGCTTCCTCGAACACGCCAAACCCGGCAACCGTCTCGATTTCCACCGCCACCTCTACCACTTCGAAGACCGCGACGCCATCCGCCATCTCTTCCGCGTCGCCAGTTCCCTCGATTCCATGGTCGTCGGCGAACCCCAGATCCTCGGCCAGCTCAAGGAAGCCTGGTCCTTCGCCAAGGAACACGGCACCCTCGGCCAATACCTCGATACCGTCCTCACCCGTGCCTTCAACGTCGCCAAACGCGTCCGCACCGAAACCACCATCGGCGAATCCGCCGTCTCGGTCTCCTTCGCCGCCGTCGAACTCGCCCGCGAAATCTTCGGCGGCCTCAAAGGTTGCGGCGTCCTCCTCATCGGCGCCGGCAAAATGAGCGAACTCGCCGCCCGCCACCTCCACCGCTCCGGCGCCAATCGCATCTACGTCACCAACCGTACCCGCGCCCGCGCCGAGGAGATGGCCGCCCTCTTCAACGGCACCATCATCGATTACGACGCCTTCCAGGCCGCGATGCCGGAAATCGATATCGTCATCGCCTCCTCCGGCGCCCCCCACTACATCCTCACCGAAGCCCAGATGCGCCAGATCCGCGCCAAACGCAAGGGCCGCCCCATCTTCCTCATCGATATCGCCGTCCCCCGCAACATCGAGCCCTCCGTCAACGCCCTGGAAAACGTCTTCCTCTACGACATCGATGACCTCGGCAAAGTCGTCGAACAGAATCGCAAAGGCCGCGAAGCCGAAGCCGCCGCCGCCGAACTCATCATCGGCGAAGAGGTCGATAAACTCGTCGCCCGCCTCAAGGAACGCGAAGCCGTCCCCATCATCGTCGCCCTCCAGGACCACCTCGAACAGCTCCGTCAGGCCGAAATCCAGCGCATCCGCGGCAAACTCGGCAACCTCACCCCCCAACAGGAAGAGGCCATTGAAGCCCTCACCAAAGGTCTCATGGCCAAAATCGCCCACGGCCCCATCATGGAAATCCGCCGCAATGCCGCAACCGACGAAGGCTGGCAGGTCATCGAAGAGGTCCGTCGTATCTTCAAACTGGAGACTCCGGAATAAATGAGCAACCTAGTCATCGGCTCCCGCGGCTCGAAACTCGCCCTCTGGCAAGCCAACCATATCGCCGCCCAACTCCAGGCCCTCGGCCACACCACCCGCATCGAAATCATCCAGACCACCGGCGACAAAATCACTGACGTCGCCCTCTCCAAAGTCGGCACCAAAGGCCTCTTTACCAAGGAAATTGAGGAAGCCCTCCTCGCCGGCACCATCGACCTCGCCGTCCACTCCGCCAAGGACATGCCCACCGATCTCCCCTCCGGCCTCGTCCTCTCCGCTTTCCCCGAACGCCAGGACCCCCGCGACGCCATCATCGGCGACATCCCCCCCTCCGCCGTCGTCGGCACCAGTTCCCTCCGCCGCGCCGCTCAATTGAAGGATCTCCGCCCCGACGTCGTCATCCGCGACCTCCGCGGTAACGTCGATACCCGCCTTCGCAAACAGGCCGAAGGCCAGTACGACGCCATCCTCCTCGCCGCCGCCGGCCTCATCCGCCTTGGCTGGCAGGATCGTATCACGAAGTTCCTCGACCCGGCCACCTTCGTCCCCGCCGTCGGCCAGGGCGCCCTCGCCATCGAAACCCGCGACGACTCCGGCCCCGGCCACCTCGCCGTCACCCAAATGGACGACCCCGAAACCCGCGCCCGCCTCACCGCGGAACGCGCTGCCCTCAAAGCCCTCGGCGGCGGCTGCCAGATTCCCATGGGCGCCCATGCTGTCCTCGAAGGCGATACCCTCAAAATCCACGGCATCGTCATCTCCTCGGAAGGCGCCACTCCTATCCGCGCCCGCGTCGAAGGCCCCGTCTCCCAGGCCGAAGCCCTCGGCCACCAACTCGGCCAGCAACTCCTCCAGGCCGGCGCCCGTGTATGACCGGCCGCGTCTATCTCGTCGGCGCCGGCCCCGGTGACCCCGAACTCATCACCGTCAAAGGCCGCGAACTCCTCGCCCACGCCGATGTCGTCCTCTACGACAATCTCGCCGCTCCCGAACTCATCCCCCCTTCCGCCCAGCGGATCTACGTCGGCAAAAAGAAGTCGGATCATGCCATGCCCCAGCAGGAGATCATCCGTCTCCTGATTCAACACGCCACCGCTGGCCAAACCGTCGTCCGCCTCAAGGGGGGGGACCCTTATATCTTCGGCCGCGGCGGCGAAGAAGCCGAAGCCCTCGCCGAAGCCGGCATCCCCTTTGAAGTCGTACCCGGCGTCACCGCCGCCCTCGGTCTCGCCGCCTACACCGGCGTCCCCCTCACCCACCGCGATCACACCAGCTCGGTTACCTTCGTCACCGGCCACAACCCCGATAAAATCGATTGGACCCGCGTCGGCCACGCCGAGACCCTCGTCATCTACATGGGCCTCACTACCATCGGCCAAATCGCCGCGAAACTCATGGAAGCCGGCCGCGCCCCCGCCACCCCCGCCGTCGTCGTTCAGCGCGCCACCACCCCCCGCCAGCACACCATCTTCACTACCCTCGCCGAACTCCCCGCCGTCGCGGAGGCCCACAACCTGAAGCCCCCCGCCACCATCGTCATCGGCGAAGTCGCCGCCCTCCGCGGCAAACTCGACTGGTTCGAAAAACAGCCCCTCTTCGGCCAAACCATCCTCGTCACTCGCGCCGAAGGCCAGGGCGAAGAGGGCAACCGCCAACTCCGCCATCTCGGTGCCCACGTCCTCGATATTCCCGTCATCGAAATCCAGCCCCCCGAAGACGCCGCTCCGCTCGCCGACGCCCTGTCCCATCTCAAACTCTACGATTGGATCCTCTTCACCAGCGCCAACGCCGTCACCCGGTTCTTCGATGCGCTCTTCCAGAGCAACCGCGATGCCCGCGCCATCCGCGCCCGCATCGGCGCCATCGGCACCAAAACCGCTGCCGTCCTCAATACCCGCGGCATCGTCCCCGATATCATCGCCGAACAGGCCATCGCCGAAGGCGTCGTCAAGGCCTTTGAGAACGAAAGCCTCGCCGGCGCCCGTGTGCTCCTCCCTCGCGCCGCCGTCGGCCGCGACGTCATCCCCGTCGAATTCCGCAAGCGGGGCGCCCGCGTCGACGTCGTCCCCGTCTACCGTACCGGTGTCCCCGCGTCGAGCATGGAAAAGCTCGCTCAGGTCCCCCACGTCGATTGGATTACCTTTACCAGTTCCAGCACCGTGAAGAACTTCCTCGCCCTCGGCGGCCGCCGGCTCCTCGAGGCCGGTGCCAGGGCCGTCTCCATCGGCCCGGCCACCAGCGAAACCATGCGCGCCCACGAAATCGAAATCGCCCTCGAAGCCGCCCCCCACACCATGGATGGCATCATCGCCGCCATCCGCGCCGCTGTACCCTAGCCCCGGACCAAGGCACGCCGCCGAATCCCGCGGCACCCGTCTCCTTCGCCCTGCCCCGTGAGGTGGTACAGTGGGGCAGGTTGATTGCTTCGTTCCGGGATGCCTGGCTGCGACGCTTCTTCGTCGAGGACATTCGCTCTCGGCAGATCCCAGCTACCCTCGCAGATCGCCTTTTCCGTAAGTTGCAGTTGCTTGACGATGCGGTATCGGATCAGGATCTCCGGGTTCCGCCGGGGAATCACTTTGAGAAGCTGAAAGGCAATCTCTCCGGATTCTGCTCCCTTCGGGTCAACCAGCAATGGCGGATCATCTTTCTTTGAAACTCGGATCGCGGCATCGCCAGCGACTTCTACCTGGATCCCCACAATTACTAACGAGGTGCCTATGCTCACAACCAAACGCAAACCCGCCACCGTCGGCGAAATTCTCGCGGAAGAATTCCTCATCCCAATGAATCTCACCCAGTCCGCCCTCGCTGCTGCCATGGGGGTGCCCCGCAAGCATGTCAACGAACTCTGCAACAATCGCCGCTCCGTCACTGCCGCCACCGCGCTCATCCTCGCTCGTGTGTTCTCGAACAGCCCCGAATTCTGGCTCAACGTCCAACGCCGTACCGATCTCTGGAACGCTCTCCACTCCCCTGTCGAACGGCAGCGCATCGCCCGCGCCAAACCCCTCACCGATGCCGCATAATCGTACTACCCTCCTCCCAGATGCTCTGGCTCTTCCTCTTCGCCCTCCAAGTCCCCCTCGGCCTCGACGCCCACATCCCCACTCCCCCCGATAACCCCCTCTCCCCCGCCTCCATCCAACTCGGCCGCAAACTCTTCTTCGACAAACGCCTCTCCCGCGACAACTCCCTCGCCTGCGCCTCCTGCCACGACCCCGCCCTCGCCTTCACCGACAAAAATCCCACTGCCATCGGTGTCAACCGCCAGGTCGGAACCCGCCGCTCCCCCCGGATCCTCAACCGCGCCTGGGGCACCAAATTCTTCTGGGACGGCCGCTCACCCTCTCTGGAGGACCAGGTCCTCCAACCCATCGCCAACCCCATCGAAATGGCCCTCCCCCTCGACGAGGCCATCGCGAAACTCAGCCAGATCGACGACTATAAACCCATCGACGCTCCCAAACTCGCCAAAGCCCTCGCCAGCTACGTCCGCACCATCCTCGCCGGCAACTCCCCCTATGACCAGTACCTCGCCGGCAACCAGCAAGCCCTCTCCCCCCAGCAGCAACTCGGCCTCCGACTCTTCCGCACCAAGGCCGGCTGCATCTCCTGCCACCTCGGTCCCAACCTCACCGACGAAGAGATCCACCAGACCGGCGTCCACCCCAAACCCGGCGAAAAAGGCATAAAGACCCCCTCCCTCCGCCACGTCGCCGCCGTCCCGCCTTTTTTCCACGATGGCTCGGCCCCCACCCTGGAAGCCGTCATCGACCACTACGACAAAGGCGACGCCCCCGACCCCGAAATCCGCCCCCTCAAACTCACCGCCCCCGAAAAACAGGCCCTGGTCGCGTTCCTCAAATCCCTCACCGGCGAAATCCGCGAGGGCGGCCAGTGACCCCCCTCATCGCCATCCTCCTCCAACTCACCGGCCCCGAGTCGTTTGCCAGGTTCCATGAGGAGCGCATCGCCAAACTTACCCCCGGCACCCCGGAAGCCCGCAACGCCCACAAGGATCTTGGCCTCTTCTGGCTCCGCCACAACAATCCCTTCAAGGCCGAAGCCGAACTCCGCCAGGCTCCCCAGGAACCCGAGGTCCACCTCTTCCTCGCCGAAGCCCTCGCTGCCCAAAACCGCCACGCCGAAGCCCACCAATTGTTCGAGCAGTGCCAGTCACTGGCCCGCTGCCTCTCCCGCCTCGCCGAAAGCTCCCAGGACCCGGCCAAGGCCCTCGACTACCTCCGTCGCGCCCTCGATGCCGAACCCACCCCCACCCGCCGCAACGACTATGCCCAAGCTCTCCACGCCGCCGGCAAAGTCCGCGAAGCCGAAGCCCTCTATCGCCAGGCCATCAAGGAGCAGTTAGTCGCCCCCGGCCCCGAGCATCCGGAGACGGCCATCACCCAAAACAACCTGGCGTCTCTTCTGAACGCGACCGATCGCCCCGCCGAAGCCGAACCCCTGCAGCGCCGCGCCTATCAAACGATGCGGAAGACGCTCGGTCCCCGCCACGTCCGTACGGGGTTAGCGGCAAGCAACTTGGCCGACATACTTTCCGCCCGTGGCCGCCGTCCCGAAGCCGTCGTGCTCTACAAAGTAGCCCTCAAGATCTTCGAAGAAGCCCTCCCCGCCGGCCACCCCTGGATCGAAGAAGCCCGCTCCGCCCTCCGCCCCTAAGAAATGGGACCGGGTGCACCTGTCCCCAATTTTAAGTCCAGCAATATCAATAGGTTGCCGAGATTCCATAACCTGAACTTCCCGCGCCCGCCCCGCCCCCCCCAAGAATGGGACCGGGTGCACCTGTCCCCAATTTTAAGTCCAGCAATATCAACGCATTGCCAGGAATTTTCTCCCCGAATTTCTACGCCCGCAACGCCACCAGTTTGTCCCGCGCATCCCGCACAAACAACATCCCCCCGGCCACCGCCGGATACGCCCGCACCGTCCCTTCAAACGCCTTATGCACCGCCACCCCCTGAAATCCTCCCGGCGACGCCTCTGCCAGCACAATCTGCCCCTGCTCCCGCACCATCAGAATCCGGTTCTGCACCAGCACAATACTCCCCGCCCCAAATCCCTCTTTCTCCCACTTCACCTTCCCCGTCTTGAACTCCACGCACCGCAGCACCGCCCCCATCTCCTGCCGCCCGTGATACCCGTATAAATGACCATCCCGCAGCACCGGCGTCGCATAGTGACACGACATCGAATCGTCCCCGCTCCACACCGTCTTCGGCGTCCCTGAACTCATGTCCAACAACACTGCCCCCGTCCCATAACTCGCCGTCAAAAACACCAGCGGCCCCGATACCAACGGCGTCGCCGCATTCACCGACGCCGCGGACCGCGCCCGCCATCGCATCTGCGCCAATACTTTCCCATTGCCCGGGTCCAACACCGCCAGCCCCGTCCGCGTGAAAAACACCGCCCGCGCCGCCCCGTTCAACGGCGCCACTACCGGCGACGAATACCCCGCCTCATCGCTCAACGCCTGCCAAGCCGTCTTCCCCGAGTCAGCCTCAAAGGCGACGATCCCCCCGCCGTTTGCCCCGCCCACCGCCAACAACACCCGCCCCCCAAAAAACACCGGCGCGCACGCCGCCCCAAAATACCCCTTTGGCGCCCCAAAATCCTTCATCGTCAACCGCTGCCACAACCGCTTCCCCGTCTTGGCGTCAAATGCGGACAGCGTCCCCTCGGCGCCATGCGTGTACACCCGCCCATCCGCCACACAAGGCACCGCCCGCGGGCCTTCGTCAAACCCGAAATCGTCCCGGTACTCGGTCGCATAGGCGGCCTTCCACACCGGCCGCCCGCTCCCCATCTCCAGCGCCTCCAGAACCTCCTCACCCCCTACCCGGTGAAAGACGTACACGAACCCGCCGGTAACCACCGGCCCCGCAAACCCCGCCCCCACCGTCCGGTTCCACGCCGTCTTCAACGCCCCGCCCTTCCACCCGAAGTCCCCGTCGGCATAAAACCCATTCCGCGCCGGTCCCAAATGTTGCGGCCAATCCCCGCAAACCGCCGCCCCCGGCCCCAGCAGACTCAGAAAGGTTCGTCTCAATAGCTCTGTGCGCATCATGGTAAGCCTTCCTATTGTGATGCCGTTTCCCCCCGCCCGGCCACCCGATTTAACAACTCCGCCACTCCCTCCTTCCGCCACCGCCTCGCCACCTCCAGCGCCGTGGATCCCGCCCCGTCCCGCACGCTCCCCTCCGCCCCCAACTCCAGCAGCGTCCGCACCGCTCCCGCATACCCCAGCATCGCCGCCTTATGCAGCGCCGTCTGCCCGTCGGCATCCCGTCCATTCACGTTCCAGCCCACCCCTGCCAGATACCGCAGCGCCGGCCGCAAATGCTCAAAATGCCAGTCGCAGCTCGCATGCAGAATCGACGGCCCCGCGTTCGGATCCGCCCCCATCTTCAACAACCGGTCGGCGACCCGAAAATGGCCCGCATGCCCCGCGGCCATCACCAGCGGCGTCGCCCGCCGCCAACTTAGGTTCAACTCCGATTCCTGCCCCGCCAATAGCTCCAACTGCCGCTCCTCCGGCATCCGCGCCGCCGCCGCCAGCCACAGCCCGCTCATCCCCGTCGGATGCTCCCCCCCGTCCCGGTACGGAAGCAACATCTCCGCCGCCGCCTCCAGCCCGCAAAACTGCGCCTGCTCATACGGGGTCATGTCCAGATGCGTCGATCGCCTCGCCCCGTCCGCCCCGCGCTCCAGCAGCACCCGCACGGTCTCCACATGCCCCGGCCCTCTCGGAAAGGTGATCCGGAACTCCAGCGTCCGCCCCAACGGCGTCTGCCGCCAGTTTGTCGGCGCCACCTGGTTCGGATCCGCCCCGGCATCCAGCAGCCGCGCCACCTCCGCCGCATCCCCCTCCCAGCACGCCTTGTGCAGAAGTTGCCACCGCATCGCCATCAGCCTACCACCAGCCCCCATAAACAGCACCGCAAAACCGGTTCCAGCATCGCTTTTTTCGCTGCAATTCCAGGATCCGCCAGCCTGTTCCCCTCCGCCGCCGGTAACGAATGCTTCCCCGGCGAGAATGCCTGACGCGATAGCAACTCTAACCCTTCCCCGCCGGGGCCGCAAACCAACAGGGGTTACCCGGGTATCTCCCCAAATACCTCTGCCAACCGGTCATAACTCTCCGCCGCCCCGTGCTCCATCCCCGATTGCAGCACCGCGTCCCTTACTTCCTTCGATGGATAAAGTATGGTCGCCTCCAAAACCGTCCGCCCGCCCACCTCGGTAAACACCGCGGTCACCCGCGACTCCCCCGGAAAGTCGTCAAACGATTCCATGTGGACAGACCCCGCCGGCGGCGTCAACTCCACGTACCGCCCCCGCATTCCCACGTCCTTCCCGTCCGGCCCTCGCATCACAAAACGGAACCCGCCACCCACCCGGTGGTCCACCTCGCACACCACCAGCGTCCATCCCCGCGGCCCAAACCAGCGTTTCAATATCTCCGGCTCGCTGAACGCCCGGTAAACCAACTCCCGCGGCGCCGCAAACTCTCGCCGCAGTAACACCTCACAATCGCTCGGCAGACTGACTGCCAGGTTCCCTGTATTCTTCACTTCTTTCTCCTTTTGGTCTTCGTGTCCTGCATCTCGGCCAATACATCGTCAAGGCGTTCAAACTGCTCTTCCCACATCCGCCGGTACTGCCCCAGCCACCGGTCTAACTCCTGCAGCGGCTCGGCCCGCAGTGCGCAGATCCGCCTCTGCGCCTCCGGCCGCATCTCCACCAGTCCGCACTCCACCAGCGCCCGCAGGTGCTTGGATGCCTGTGGCTGCCGCATCCCCAACCGCTCCGCCACCGCCCCAACAGGCAGCGGTTCCCGCAGCAGTAGATCGACAATCTGCAATCGGTTCGGCTCTGCCAACGCCCGGAAGGTCTCAACCATGCTCACTATATTCCTATATAAGAATATTCGTGTCAAGGAATATATTGGTGCCATCTGTGGAGTTTCCGCTGATCGCCGGCCTTGACCAGAGAGCACCTCAGGCCCACGGGAGGAGCACCAGGTCTCCGGCGAAGCCGGGAGCCGGGCGACGTCATCGTCCTTTCCTTCCCGTTCTCGGACCGCGGCCAGGTTGGGGAGGACAACGATTCCGCCGCGTTCGACGCTCCCTCCGGTGTTCTCTACCTGTGGATCGGGCGGAGGAAACTAACCCCGAAAAGCGCAGTGCGTCAGTCCCCAGTCCGGCCGTTCAACGACAACGAATCCCTCTTCAACATCGCCGCCGGCTGCAAATTCCGCACCCGCCAAACCGGCGTCGCCAACGCCGCTCCTGCCATCATCAGCAAAATGAGCACCGCCGCCGCCACATAAACCGGCTCCACCTTCCCCGGCACCGCAACAGGCAGAATCAACACCCCCGCCGCCAGCCCCATCCCCGCCCATAACAGAGTCCCGCGGGCCAGCGCCCACACCACCTGCCCCACACGCCCGCCCAGCACCACCCGGATCGCCGCCTCCCGCGCTCGCATCGCCAGATCGCGCGACGCCACGGCGTGGATCCCCACCGCGAACAGCATCGCCGCCAACCGCTCACCGGCCAGCAACATCTCTGACGCCTGCTCAATCGTCCGCACGCCGTAAAACGCCAGCGACGGATCCAATCCCTGCAACGCCTCCCTTAGCCGTTCCGCCGCCGCCGCCGGCGACACACCGGGCGCCAATCGCAAACGTCGTCTCCTCCGGCGCCCGCAGGTCCGCCGTAAACCGCTTCCCCAGCGGGCTCTCCTCGGGGAACTCCCGCCGGGCCAGCGTCTCACTGATCACCGCCACCGCGCGCACCATCCGGTCCACCGCTTGCTCTCGCCCCTTCACCAGGAACAACGAACTCCAGTGATACTACGGCATCGGCGCCACGTTGGCCAGCGTAGCCGGAATCGCCATCTCCCCCAACCGCTTTTCCAGCCCTTTGTACAGCCGCAGCCGCGCCGCATTGTCGTATCCGTTCAACATCGGGTCCACTTCCGCCAATAGCATCCGCTGCCGGTCGAAACCGGTGTCGATGACGAGGAGCGCCCGCAACTCCGCGGCAAAAAGCACCGCCCCGAAAAGCAGCACCACCGGCAAGCCGGCCTGCGCCGCCAACAGGACATGACGAAACCGGCTCCCCGCCACCGCCTGCATCGCCGGCGCCAGCCCGAACACCAGGCAAGCCAGCAGCGACACCGCCAACGTGAATCCAACCACCGTCCAGTCCAGCGGGACATCCAGCTTGGACCCGCTGCCGGCCAGCGGAAATCGCGACCCACGCCCCGGCCACTCCCGCCGCGCCCCCGGCCACTCCCAACAGCAGCGCCTCGGTCAGTAACTGCCCCACAATCCGGCCCCGCGAAGCTCCTATCGCCAGCCGCGTCGCCAACTCCCTCCGCCGCTCCACCCCCCGCGCCAGCAGCATCCCCGCCACGCTCAAACACGCCAGTCCCAGCAGCAGGCACACCATCCAGCCCATCGTCGAAATCTGTCCCCCCCACCCTTGGCTCCAGCACCGCGCCGCGCAGCGGTTCCAGTCCCAGTCGGTGCCTGCGGATCATCTGCCGTCGCGCCACACGGAGAGCCTTCGCCTCCGCCAAATGCACTTCCTGGAACGCTTGAAACTGAGCGTTCACCTCCGCGCCCAGCCGCTCCCGGTCCACTCCCGGCTTCATCCGCCCCATGATGGAAAGCCAGGCAATCAGCGGTTTGTCCAGCCCTTCAAACCCCGGCGGCGTTACCCCCGCCACCTCCCATGCGGCTCCGTTGATCGGTATCGTGCGCCCGGCAATGTCCGTCGCCCCGCCCAGTCGCGCTCACATTCACCTCGGTCGGAAAAGCGCAAAGCATCCCGTCAAATCGCTCGTCTCCCCGCACTTCCTCGTAGAACGGATTGCTCGGCGCCCGGCCGTGACTCCCCGAATCCAGCCATACCAGTTGCTCCGGATTCCGCACCGGGATGGTCCGCAGCAGTGCCGCGTTCACCAGCGCGAACAGCGCCGCGCTCGACCCGATTCCCAACGCCAGTGACACCACCACCGCCGCCGTCAGCCCCGGAGTCTGCCGCAGCCGTCGCGCCCCGTAACACACGTCCCGCCCAAACGTCACCACCCATTCAAACGCCCGGACATCCCGGCACCCCTCTTCCGCTACAACCATTGGGCCGAACTCCAACAAGGCCTGCCGCCTTGCTTCGCCTTCCGTCATCCCATCCCGGATATGGGCCGCGATCATCTCCCGCACCTGGAATCGCAGCTCCAATAGAACCGCGCCGTCCGTCCTTCCTCGGTCGCCTTCCACTCGGAAGTAATCCAGCCCCGCGCCTCCAATTTGTGCCGTCCCGGGTAGAGCGAGCCCTGCTGCACTCGCAGGATGTCCCGGGATAGCAGCTTCAACCGCTGCGCAAACGAACCCATGCCCCCTTCCCACCCAGTCCTCCAGGACCCGCTGGCTATACTGGAATTCATGTACCTCCGCACGCTGCCCGTGATGCTTTTCCTCCTCGGGCTGGGCCTGCACGCCCAAACCCTGCGGGGCACCCTAGGTGTCACCGTCCGCGATGGCTCCCGTGCCGTCGTCCGCGAAGCCAAACTCGTCCTCGTCGATAAAGCCACCGGCAAGGAGTGGACCGCCCAGACCGACGCCAACGGCGCCTTCCTCTTCGCCTCCCTCCCGCCCGGCGACTACCGCCTCGTCATCGACGGCCCCGGCTTCCGCAAACACGCCCAGGAATTCACCCTCACCGTCAATCAGGACCAGCGCGCCGAGATCCAGATGCAGCCCGGAGACCGCACCGAAACCGTCGAAGTCCTCGGCACCCGCGATCTCCTCAAAACCCAGTCCGCCGCCCTCTCCACCGTCATCGATAACACCCAGATCACCGCCCTCCCCCTCGATGGCCGCAACTTCGCCGAACTGGCCCTCCTCGCCCCCGGCACCGCCGCCCCTGCCCAAGGCTCCGCCGGCACCGCCCGCGGCGAATTCACCTTCCACGCCAACGGCGGCCGCGAAGACGCCAACGGCTTTCTCCTCGATGGCGTGTATAACGCTGACCCCAAGCTCAACGGCGTCGGCGTCACCCCCTCCGTCGATGCCATCCGCGAGTTTGAGGTCCTCACCGGCAACTACGACGCCTCCTTCGCCCGCAATAGCGGCGGCCAGGTCAACGTCGTCGTCAAGTCCGGGACCAACTCCCTCCACGGCACCCTCTACGAGTTCCACCGCAACCAGGGTATGGATGCCCGCAACTTCTTCGCCCCCGCCGGTACCGATCCCCGCTACCTCCGCAACCAGTTCGGCGCCGCCATCGGCGGCCCCATCGCCCGGAACCGGACCTTCTTCTTCGCCGACTACGAAGGCCGCCGCCTCAACGAAGGCGTCACCCGCACCACCCGCGTCCCTACCGCCCTCGAAAAGGCCGGCGACTTCTCCCGCTCCGACCCCCGCACGCCTCCCATCGATATCTTTACCCAGGCCCCCTTCCCCGGCGGCGTCATCCCCGCCCAGCGCGTCCACCCCATCGCCCGCGGCATCCTCGGCTTCTATCCCGCGGCCAACCGCGCCGACTCCGTCCAGAACTTCACCGGCGCCCCCGAAGGCTCTGACCGGAACCACTCCACCGACGTCCGCCTCGACCACCAACTCGCCCGCAACTCTGATCTCGCCCTCCGCTACAGCCTCTCCAACCGCGACTCCTTCGAACCCTACGCCGGTCCCACCTTCGCCGCCGTTCCCGGCTTCGGCAACAACGTGGATCGCCGGGCGCAGAACCTCATGGCCGCCGAAACCCACGCCTTCCGCCCCACGCTCCTCAATGAGCTCCGCTTCGGCTTCAACCGGGTCGCCTTCGCCGTCGCCCACCAGAACGCCGGTACCAGCCTCAATAAGCAGATCGGCCTTCCCGAAGTCTCCCCGAACCCCCGCGACCACGGCCTGAGCTTTATCAACGTCGCCGGCTTCGGCTCCCTCGGCGACGAGTACAACAACCCCCAGAACGGCATTACCACCACCTTCCAGCTCCTCGATCACCTTTCCTGGACCCGCAACCGCCACCTCTTCAAGTTCGGCGGCGACCTCCGCATCCAGCGCCAGGAGGCCTTCCGCGACGTCCTCTCCCGCGGCCTCATCTCCTTCACCGGTTTTACCGGCAACGGCCTCGCCGAACTCCTCCAGGGCGTGCCCACCGTCACCAGCGTCGCCAAACTCGATAACCCCCAGAACCTCCGCACCCAGAGCTACAACCTCTTCGCCCAGGACGAGTGGAAGCTCACCGGCCGCCTCACGCTCACTCTCGGCGCCCGCTATGAGTACAACCGCCCCGCCTACGACGCCAACGACCGGGCCTCCATCTACGACGCCTCCAGCCATTCGCTCGTACCCCTCGGCAAACTCCCCGGCGGCCGCGGCGCCTTCCTCCCGGATCGCAATAACTTCGCCCCCCGCGCCGGCGTGGCCTTCTCCGCGCGTAACGGCACCGTCCTCCGCGCCGGCTATGGCATCTACTACGATCAGGCCCCGCTCGCCCCCGGTGAAGGCATCTACTTTAATTCCCCCTACTTCCAGCTCAATACCTACTTCATCGGGCCCACCTACCTGCTCTTCCTCCAGAATCCCTACCCGGCCGATTTCCCCATCTACGTGCCCCCCTCCGCCGTCACCTTCCAGCGCGACTACCGCACCGCCTACACCCAGCACTGGAGCCTCAACGTCCAGCAGTCGCTCGGCCGCGGCCGCGTTCTCGAGGTAGGCTACGTCGGCACCAAGGGCAGCAAACTCATGGCCGGCCGCGATGGCAACCAGCCCGGCCCGTCTACCGCCCAACTGAACCTCCGCCCCGACCCGCGCTGGGGCGACATCACCTACATCGAAAGCCGCGCCAACTCCAGCTACAACGCCCTCCAGGCCCGCTTCGAACAGCGCATGGCCCGCGGCCTCTCGCTCCTGGCCTCCTACTCCGCCGGCAAGTCTATCGACGATGCCTCCGGCTTCTTCAACTCCGCCGGCGACCCCAACTTCCCCATGGACTCCAATAACGTCTCCCTGGAACGCGCCCGCTCCGCCTTCGATGTCCGCCAGCGCATGACCATGGCCTACGTCCTCGACATCCCCTTCGGCCGCAACCGCTGGTACGGTGGCTGGCAGACCAACGGCGTCTGGACCTTCCAGTCCGGCCGGCCCTTCACCGTCAGCCTCCTCAGCGACCTCGACCGCTCCAACACCGGCCGCACCTCCTACGGCTTCGGCGCCAATGACCGCCCCAATCGCCTCGCCAACGGCTCCCTCTCCAACCCCACCCCCGACCGCTGGTTCGATACCTCTGCCTTCGCCCTCCAGCCCTTCGGTGCCTTCGGCAACGCCGGCCGCAACATCCTCGATGGCCCCGGCCTGGCAACTTTGAACCTCTCCCTGGTCAAAAACACCGCCCTCTCCGACCGCGCCACCCTCCAGTTCCGCGCCGAGGCCTTCAACGCCCTCAACCGCGCCAACTTCGATCTGCCCGACTCCACCTTCGGATCCGGCACCTTCGGACGCGTCCTTTCCGCCGGCGCGCCACGCCATCTGCAACTTGGCCTGAAACTGCTCTTCTAGCGGACACGTATCAATCTGTGGTGAGATAGAGCCCAAGCGAGGAGTGTCGATGAGGAAACGGAACCTGCTGTCCCTTTTGTTGACCGGAGCCCTGATGGCCGGATTCTCGGTGGTCTCGGCCTGGCAAGGCCCGGCCCCGAAATCGTCGGAAACCGTGGCCCGGCCCAAGAAAAAGGCCAACCCCGACGCGGACGCCCCGCCCGAAGAAAAACAGCCCAAGCCCGGCGATAAGGTCGAGTCCGTCTTCAAAAAGAAGGCCGATAGCGAACTCCCCGTCGGACTGCCGACCTTTAAGAGCGACGTCGCCACCGTCTCGGTGGACGTGGCCGTGCTCGATAAGAACGGCCGCTTTATCCCCAATATCCCCCGCGGCAACTTCCGCGTCCTTGAGGACGGCGTCCCCCAGCAGATCAGCGGCTATACGCTCGGCGAAGCCCCCATGACCATCTGTATGGTCATCGAGTTCTCCAACCTCTACCAGCAGTATTGGTCCAACGGGTGGTATGAGACCCTCCAGGCCTCCTACGGCTTCCTGGAGACCCTGAAACCGGAAGACTACGTGGCCGTGGTGGCCTATGACCTGCGCCCGGAAATCCTCTCGGACTTCTCCACCGACCGCCGCAAGGCCATGGAGGCCATGCAGCGGCTCCGTATCGCCGCCTACTCGGAGTCCAACCTCTATGACGCCCTCACCGATACCGCCGAGCGCATGAGCGAGATCGAGGGCCGTAAAGCCATCGTCCTCATCGCCAGCGGCGTGGACACCTTCAGCAAGCTGACCTTCGACCAGACCCGCAAGAAGATCCAGCAGGCCGGCGTCCCGATCTACGCCATCGGCATCATGCAGGCCCTGCGCGAATGGCTCGACGCCCGCGGCTACATGGGCGGCATCCAGCGCCTGGACTTCCTCCAGGCCGACAACCAGATGCGGACATTTGCCAAGGAAAGCGGCGGCCAGAGCTTCTTCCCCCGCTTCTTCGGCGAGTTCCCCAACATCTACCGCTCCATCCACCAGGCCCTCCGCAACCAGTACGCCCTCACCTACCAGCCGACCAACCTGGCCAAGGACGGCAAGTTCCGCAAGATCACCGTCCAACTGGTGAACCCGGCCACCAACGAGCCGCTCCGGATCGTCGATGAGAAGGGCAAGCCCATGAAGTACACGATCGTCGCCAAGCAGGGCTACAACGCCCCGCGCGAAGTGGAATAAAAGCCCGGATTGTCAAGGAAAACATCTCAAGGCGAATGAAGCCGATAGAGGTGCATTGACACGATCGTAAAAGTCCTGTTACCTTCGCTAGCGGTCCTTCTACTTCTAATGACTTTGGTATCTGAACGAACCTATGCGGCAGCCCTCCGGCTGCTGCTTGTCGACGATCATCCGGCGGGGCTGGCGGCGCGGAGTTCGGTGTTGCAGGAGCTGGGATTTGCCATCACGACGGCATCTTCGGCGGAGGCGGCGCTGGCGAAGTTCCAGGCCGAGCCGTTCCCGATGGTGGTGACGGATTACAAGCTGCCCGGGAAGACGGGGGTTGACCTGATCGCGGGTATTCGGGCGATGGCCCCGGAGACGCGGATTGTGCTGATCAGCGGGTTCGTGGACGCGTTAGGGTTGACGGAGCAGTCGACCGGGGCGGACGCGGTATTGACCAAGAGCGCCAACGAGGTGTCCCAGTTGATCCGGGCGGTGAACCGGCTGCTGCGGCGGACGGTGGCGAAGAAGCCGGGGAGTGCGCGGAAGGCCGCGGCGAAGAAGACCGGCACGGCGGGGTGATGCGGCGGGCGGCCCCATGGATCGCTCTGCTGGCGGCGCTGGCGGCAGCGTCTCTAGGAGGAGCGCCGCCGGCCGCCAAGAAGAAAGCCGCGGCGGCAAAGCCAGCGCCGGGCAAACCCCCGGCTGGCGCACCCGCGGCTGGTGTACCCGCGGCGAAGGCCACGCCGGTCACCGAAGCGGCGCTGGCGGAGCGGTGGCTGAACGGGATGACGCTGCGGCAGCGGGTGGCTCAGCTGATCGTGATCCGGACGCACGGGAACATGGCGTCGGCCAAGGGGCGGGAGTGGCGGAATATTGTCCGGTGGGTGCGGGACTCGCAGGTGGGCGGGATCATCGTGGTGAACCGGGTGCGGCGCGGGGCGGTGGTGAAGGCGCAGCCGTATGAGACGGCCCAGTTCATCAACCGGCTGCAGAAGCTGGCGAGGCTGCCGCTGATTGTGGGCGGGGACTTTGAGAGGTCGGTCTCGATGCGGTTTGACGGGACGATCCAGTTCCCCCACGCGATGGCATACGGGGCGGCGGGGAAGCCGGAGTGGACGGCGGAGCTGGGGAAGATCACGGCGCGGGAGGCGCGGGCGCTGGGGTTCCAGTGGGTGTTTGCGCCGTCGGCGGACGTGAACAGCAACCCGGACAACCCGATCATCGGGATACGGGCGTTCGGGGTGGATGCGGCGACGGTGTCCCGGCACGTGGAGGCGTTCGTTCGAGGGGCGCATGAGGCCACGCCGGGGGCCTTGGTCACCGTCAAGCATTTCCCTGGGCACGGGGACACGGCGGCGGACAGCCATGCGGGGATGCCGGTGGTGAACAGCGACCGGGCGCGGCTGGAGGCGTTGGAACTGGCGCCGTTCCGGGCGGCGATCGCGGGCGGGGTGGACTCGGTAATGAGCGCCCATATCGCCCTGCCGCAGGTGGACGCGACGGGGGTGCCGTCGACGATCTCGGCGGTGGTGATCGGGGAGGTCCTGAAGAAGCAGATGGGCTTTGGGGGCCTGGTGACGACGGACGCGATGGACATGGAGGGGCTGGCGCGGGAGTACGGGAGCGGGGAGAGTTCGGTGCGGGCGCTGCTGGCCGGGGTGGACGTTCTGCTGATGCCGCGGAACCCGGACGAGGCGATCGAGGCCGTGATGAAGGCCCTGGCGGGGAAGCGGCTGACGGCGGGGCGGATCAACGAGTCGGTACGGAAGGTGCTGCGGGCGAAGATCCGGCTGGGGCTGCAGCGGTCGCGGCTGGTGGACGGGGATCAGATTGCGGACGTGACGGAGGACGAGGGGGCGATGGTGCATGCCCAGAAGGTGGCCGATGGGGCGGTGGCGGTGTTGCGCGGGGACCGGAAGGCGCTGCCGGTGGCCAAGGGGGCCGGGACGTGCGTGCTGGCGCTGACAGAGCGGCGGGGGAACGGGCAGGGGGCGCAGTTGGCCGAAGAGGTGAAGGCGCGGGCGCCGGAGGCGCGGACGGTGGTGCTGGACCCGCAGATGCCGGAGGCGGCGCTGGCGGACCCGCCGAAGGGGTGTGAGACGACGGTGGTGGCGGCGTTCCTGGGTTTTGGCGGGACGGGCAAGCTGAACACGGCCTATGTGCCGCTGCTGGACCGGCTGATGGGGGAAGGGAAGCCGGTGGTGCTGGCGGCGGTAGGGAATCCGTTCCTGGTGCGGGGGTATCCGGGGGCGGCGCTGGCGCTGACGACTTACTCGACGGTACCGGTGTCGGAGACGGCACTTACTAAGGTGCTGTTCGGGGAGATGCCGGCGGCGGGGCAGGCGTTTGTGGATCTGGGCAAATAAACATATCGAGGGTATCAGTATGGTTACTATCACCTGGCTTGGACATACGAGTTTCTCCTTCCGGCTGGAGACCGGGGAAGTTATTCTGGTGGACCCCTGGATTGAGGGGAACCCTAAGTTTCCGGAGGGTTACTCGTTTGACCGCGTGGACACGATCCTGATCACTCACGGGCACTTTGACCACGTGGGCGGGGTGCGAAAGCTGGCGGCGGAGTTCGCGCCGCAGATTTTCGCCAACTACGAGATCTGCACGTGGCTAGGATCGAAGGGCGTGGCCAACTGCAACGGCATGAATAAAGGCGGCCGGGCCCTTACTCCGGGCGGGCTGGCCGTTACGATGACCCATGCGCTGCATTCGAGCGGGATTACGGACGACGACGGGTCCATGGTGTACGGCGGCGAGGCGGCCGGGTATGTGCTGCACTTCCCGGACGGGCGGAGCGCCTATTTCGCCGGGGATACGGATGTGTTTGCCGAGATGTCTTATCTGGCTGAGTTGTATAAGCCCTCGCTGGCGTTTTTGCCCATTGGGGATTTGTTTACTATGTCGCCGCGCGGGGCGGCGATTGCTTGCCGGCTGTTAGGGTATCCTCTCGTTATCCCGATGCATTATGGGACTTTCCCGCCGCTGGTTGGGACCCCGGCGGAGTTAGTTGGTTTGACTAAGTCTTCTGTGGTGGAACTTACTCCGGGAGTTAGTTGGGAGTGGTGAGGGGGGGCTTTTTCCTTTTGCTCTTTTCCTCCTTTGCTCTCTTCCTCAGTCATCGCGGGGTTGGGGTGGGTTTCAGGCGGGGACAGCCCTGCAGACCGGCGTGGAGGAGGTGGTTGGGTGCTTGCCCGGGCTATCCCCAGAGAGGTTGAGGTTTTGAGTGGGTGATTATCGCGCGTGCCCAGAGAGGTTGGGGTTTTGAGTGGGTGATTGCCGCTTGGCTCTGCCCCCTTTTCCTCTTCGCTGCTTTTTCTCCCCCTAGTTCTCCCTTCCCCTCTTTCTCCCTTCCCCTCTTTCTCCCTTCCCCTCTTTCTCCGTTCCCCCGCTTTCTCCGTTCCCCCGCTTTCTCCGTTCCCCCTCTTTCTCCTGTCCTCGCGGGGTTGGGGTGGTTTGCGGGCGGGGACAGCCCTGGTTGGGTGCTTGCCCGGGCTATCCCCAGAGGTTCTTAGGCGGCGCGGTCGGTTTGGAGCAGGTCGGGGAAGACTTTGGCGGCGTGCCAGACTCCTAACCCTAAGGCGATCGCCAGGTCGTCGTGCTCGGTTTGGCCTCCCTCCGGACGGAGAGCGGCTATCTCTTCCTCTAAGTCGCCTAGATGGAAAAGGCCTTCGTTTAGCCTCAGGGTCTCCGTCTCCAGTAAGTAACGTAACTGCGATACCAGCTGGCGGCGCGGGATGGTTACTTTGCCCGCGGGTGTATGGCCGGGCTCGAAGCCCGATGACAGCACGGCGGGTACGACCTGGACGTCCATGCGGGCCGCGCGGAGCAGTTCCATTACTACCTGGCCGGGGCCGGCGGCGTCCATTACGATGATGATCCGCACCGGACGAGCGTATGGGTCCGCGGCGGAATGGAGCCGGGAAACAATCTGCCGGAGAATCGCTACCACCTCCGTGTACTCCGTGCCGAGCGGGATGCGCTGGAGCGCGCCGAGCGAGAGATAGGGGCGCGTGGGCTGGGAGTGGGTGGCACGGTTGAACGGACCGGCATCCTCCCGGCGAATGGCCATGACGGCGATGGCCGAATGGTCACGATCGCGTCCGAGATCGAGACCAATGATGTAGTAAAGAATCGGATACGGACTCATGCTATTTCCTGTCTTTCCTGCGCGCGTTGTCGTAATCGGGCAGGAACAACGGGAAGTCGTTGCGAATACACTTGCGGAAGGCTTCCCGGCTGATGAATTGACCTGAGGCGGCGACGAAACGGCACTCGACCTCTTGTTCGAACGCTTGTGAACCCATGGTTATGCGCATCTCCTCGATGATTTTCGGGTCGACGCGGGGGCACTCCTCGATGGAGGAGAAGATACGGAGCCAGGCGTCGCCGCCGCGGTGCCACTGCTCGTAGAAGTAGCCGGTCTGGCCGTTGGGCGTACTTAGTAACATCAGCGTGCCGCGGGAGACGGTGAGCATGGGTTCGAGGGCGCGGAAGAGCTCGCGGGAGGCAAAGGCCGCCTCATCGACGATGATGAGCCGAGGGGCGGAGAAGCCGCGGATGGTCTCCTGGCTATCGGGGAGAGCGATGACCTTGGCGCCGTTGGACAGGGAGAAGCCGTCGCACTTCGGGGGCGGCGGGAAGAGGGAGACGCCGGCGATGCGGGCGAAATCCCGCGCCTTCTCCATGATCTGGTTGGACTGCCGGCTGGAGGCAGAGGCCAGGAGGCAGACGGCGCCTGGGTTCTTGAGGGACTCCCAGAGGACGCGGACGGCGGCGGCGCTGGACTTGCCGGACTGGCGAGGAGCGAGCACCAAGACGCGCGAATGGGCGGCCGAGATGATGCGGACCTGGTTGGGGTCCGGGGTGAAATTGAGCGCGGCCTGGGCCCAGGCGGCGGCATCGGGAGCCGCGGCGAGGAGGACGGCGGGGTCGACGGGCGGCGGGCAGGGATCGGCTGCGTCGCTGGGCGAATCGGACTCGGGTGCCGGGTCTGGCTCGGGTTCCGGGTCGGGCATGGGCGGCGGCTCCGGGAAGGGAGGGGCCGGGGTGGGGTCGTTGACCTCGACGATGTAGGGCAGTTCCGAGATGGTGCCATCGAGCGGGTTGGCATCGGCGGTTTCGGGAATTTCGGGGTTCTGCCGGGCATTTATTTTCAACGACATTTGGGACCCTCCCTGGATACGGGGCCGTTTTTCGAGGCGAGCCATCTGGCGCTCGATGCGTTCCTGGCGGAGGGCGAGGCGGCCGAGGCGGACGTCGGCATAGTCGACGCGGGAGCCGCGGACGCAGGCGAGTTTTTCGGCTTCGAGGTTGAGCTTGGCGGCATCGCGGAGGCGCGGCGCGGATTTGGCGACGGCGACGCGGTCGTCATGAAGCTGGTCGTTTTTGGCGGCCTGGATGCGTTTGGACTCCCAGATGATTCCGGTGAGGGTTTCGATGAGCTGCTCCTCATAGAAGCTGCGCGGGCCCCAATATTCGTGTAAATGGGCGCGTATTTCGGCGAATTCAAATGTGGATTCGCCGGGCATGGTGTAGTTACGGACGGCGTAGAGGCCGTGGTCCAAGCTCGCGGTTTGGGAGCGGTAGAGGCCTGCCTTGGTGGTGGGGCCGCGAGACTTGGCGCCATTGATGCGTGCGGCTTCGGCACGGCGTTCGGATTTGTTGGCCATAAATACCTCGTGTTTACTGGCCTTTTTGGGGCCGGAAATGAAAAACGCCCTCGCGGGGCGAGGGCGCTTGGCGGGGGCGGAGATTGTTGCCCCTCCTACTTTCAAGTTAGCATGGGTTTTGGCGAACAGTACCAGTCTGGATTTCGTACTGGGTGAGATAAGTAATTGAATTATATGGTGATATTGATTTGAAATATTTTTTCAAGTGTTGTGACTGAAAAAACGTTCATGTTGGATTTTTGGGTGGCCGCCTATGATTGAGGGAGCGATGGACGATAAGACGAACGGGTACGAGGCCATTGCGGTGGCGTTTACACGGGCGCGGGACCGTTCGATCGGGCCGCGGGTGGTGAAGGAGTGGGCGAAGGGGTTGGTGCCGGGGACGTGCGTGCTGGACCTGGGGTGCGGGTTTGGGGCGCCGATTTCGGAGGTATTGCTGGAGGAAGGGTTCGAGGTGAACGGGGTGGACGCGTCGGCGACGATGGTGGCGAAGTTCCGGGAGCGATTTCCGGGGGTACGCGTGGAGTGTTGCCCGGTGGAGGAGTCGCGGTTTTTTGACCGGACGTATGATGCGGTGGTGGCGTGGGGGTTGCTGTTCCTGCTGCCGGCGGAGACGCAGCGGAGTTTGATTGGGAAGGTGGCTGGGGTGCTTAATCGCGGGGGGCGGTTTTTGTTTACTTCGCCGAAGGAACCGATTTTCTGGCTGGACGGGATGACGGATTTGCCGTCGGTGTCGCTGGGGCATGATGCGTATGTGGCGGAGATGGCGGCGCATGGGATGGAGTTGGAGGGGAATGAGGTGGATGAGGGGGGGAATTATTACTATTTTGGGCGGAAGTTATAGGAGGCGGGGAGCTGTTTGGACGGGATTGCGAGGGGTGATGCGGGAGCAAGGAGGGCCTTCGAGTTGTTTCGAAAGGCGGTGCGGCGATGCTTGACGGGACATTTGTCTTGGGATTTCGGCTGATTGAGTGTGGTCTGGCCTTCGGAATGGGAGGACGCGCGAGGCGGTCGAGCTCGCAGGGAACGGTATCAAAATCAAAGCGCCGTAGCAGCTCTGCCGAATGTAAGAGTTCAAGTGTTGCCGATCTCAGAAGGCGGTTTCAAGAGACTCGAGATTGGCTTCCGCAGGACTCTAACGGACGATCTTTGAAGCAATTTCCCTACCCATGAATACTAATGATAGAATCAACGCAATCGAGATTATCGATGTGCAGAGGGTCTGGGCGGTGCTGAAGAAGATCTGTTGTTGGAGCCTGAAGCTGTCACGGGATTGATCGAAACCCGGCTTTCTGGCCGAACGGATCCTATCCGTGCTATACCTGCCGTTCTCCAGTAGCATAACTTCTGAAGATGGAGTCGAGTCGACTTCCGCGATTCGGTTCAGGCCACATTGCTGGAGCGAAGCTTCAATTAGGCCGATAATTGCAGACAAGTCATCTCTGTGCGGTCCAGCTTGCCTCTCAATAACAGTCTGAGGCAACTCTGGCTCTCCGATTTGCGCGCAGTAGACAATGTTCTGTTCACGTCCCAGTTCATAGTCGGCGTAGACGTCTGGGTCATATATTGAAGTGCTTGACCAAAGCACGACCATACAGGACGATTCACTCACTATCGCCTTGAGTACACTTGTGCGCAACTCGATGGGTAAGAGTGCGGAGTGCTCCCATATCGAATACTTGTGCGCCCTAAGGATGGCGGCTAGTGCTTTAGCGTGTCGACGGTCCGCCCGAGAGTAGGTTAGGATGACTGTTGGCATTGAGGGTATCACTAAGGAAGTGTTGTAGCTAACCCGTTCGTCATTAGGCTTAGGCGCAGGTCGGCGATGCTGTCAAGCACCGTGTTCTGAAGGTGCGTAATTATGGGAGTCAGCAGATTACTGCGCTGTCCGTCGAACGGATATCCAGGGTTCATGTCGAGGTGGCCCAGAAATAGGTGCGTGAGCTCGTGCGCCAGGGTGTATGAGTTAGCAACCCTGGGGTTCATCACGAATAAATATCGGCCTGTTGAACTCTTCCCTCCATATCCGGTCCCCGCCAATGTGTCAACTAAGTAGACTTCGACGATAAACGAGCGAGGGGGCATTGCAGCGACTTCGCGATCTGCAGGACGCTGTCTGGCCTTGGCTACTTCAAACTCAACGAGTGGGTAGTATTGTGTTAACTGTTCGAGCCATACGTGAAAGCGTGGGTTTGTATCCTGCCTATAGGTGAGGTCATGCAGCACGAAGATGACCCGAGATATCTTCAGTGGCTGGGCTACGAAGAACACAACGCCAACGTATGCGAATACCAATAGCGTTATACGGGTCCAGATAGATACAAATCGTGTGGAGGAACACGAGGGAGTCTCGTGACGGTAAGTGTTCAGCAGTGCGAAAAATGGCGGCAAGAGGACGCCCAAAAGCGCCGTCGAAGAGCCGAGTATGATGCCAATGTGCTGGGGTGCCGCGCCAACCAACTCCAAGGTTGTAATGCCAGCGAAACCTGCGGCGGCGGCGGGAACCCATATCGGACTTCGAATTCCTATGTCTATCAACCTAGACAGGTATCCAACAAACCATGGGTGTTTCCTGGCGAGTCTTATTGCATACTGGTCCCATCGACGAGATTCGCTATTGCGACCCTGATCCTCTGACGGATGCTTTGCAATACCAAAGAGAAGAATGTTGAGGATGTGAATTGCGGTGGCCAATGCCAGCAGGACAAATACAGCTGCTAACGAGCTATGGTAAATTCTGATAAACGTAGGCAGAGAAGCCAAAGCGAAAAGTGTAGATGCCCCGCTGAGAATCCAAGCGGTGCAAAAAATGCATAGGAATGAAGCCGCTTGTGTCGCACAATCTTCGACCATTAGGGTGTTAAGGCCTGATGTGGACTGAGCACGCGCCGCCCCATCTGAGGCTTTATAACCTTTCGAGGCGCGCGAGCGCACTGTTTGTTTTTGCTCAGCCCGGACAACGATCGAATCGATGGATTCACGTATTGGTTTTTGTGCGTTCCGGATGGTTGTCTCCTCTGGCCGCATCCTGGTCATGCGTTCTGCAGTATATTACACCGCTGAACGGTTGGGCAGACGTCGGCGCGACGATCTGGTGATGGTATTTCGATTGCCGAGTCGGCAGTGCCATGTTGTAGTACGGTGTGAAACCACGGCTGTCCAAATTAGCTGAATGTCGGCGACAGTTCGTTTGAAAACAAAG
>CAYSFR010000034.1:0-112473 GCA_964430625.1 uncultured Solibacteraceae bacterium | reverse complement strand
CTTCGACGACGGCGACCTGAGCGCGGGGGACGAGGACAAGATCGTGATCGAGCACCCGCACGAGATCGATCAGCGTGTCATAGCGGGGTACAATCCGCCCGGTCTCGATGCCGGAGACGTGGGTCTGCGGCAGCCCCACCAGCTTGCCGAGCTGAGTCTGGCTTAAGTCCATCCGTCGGCGGGCCGACGTGAGGGCCTGCCGGAGCTGGGCGGGTAGCATTCCGGAGCGGCGTTTCATAGTATTCGGTATATCAACAGAATCTTTCCATATGCTATCCCATATGAAATGGACGCGCAAGTCTCATCATGTGCTTTAGCATATAGACCGACTAAATCTAGCTGTTTTCACAGCTACCACCCACGGGAGAGGAGCCCGCCACGTTGCCCCATGCGACGGGCGCGGAGTAGGCTGGCGCGGGCGGCAGGGAAGGAAGTCCGTCGGGCGTGATCCGGAGTTGGTGGCGTGCAAAACGCAGATGGACGGGCGCCAGAATGCGGCGGAGAGCGGCTACTTGTGGGACCGCCAGAAGAGTTCGCGGGCCGCAGCCGCGAGGAGCAAGGACTCCGGCAAGATCATCGCAAAGCGCGACGGTGACGGCAACTACGTTTGTTGGATCGGAAGGTCTCCTCGCTGGTCCCGCCCGCTCGTGCAGAATACGCGACGAAGAGGGCCGCCGAAAGGCTCCTACCCCCAAAACCACCACCCATAAACGCGAGTCACCACAAAAGAGAGAATATTCTGAACGAATAACCCCCTCCTCCTCAACAACCGGCCCACATCAATCGCTCCGGCTTTTCACTAGGGGCGAACCCGGCTCGCAAATCTGTGGAGTTTCATTTCCGCCTGATGTCATCATCTGATATCTTTTAGCGCTTAGCCTATCAGCCGCTGCCGTTCGTCGGCGCCCCCTATGAAGGAGTATTCACGATGAAAAGCAATTGGATTTGGGTCCTCCCGGCATTCACAGTCCTGTCCAATGGTTGCGCCAGCCGCATTACGACCACCCACGTGGCACCAAAGAGTGCGCCGCCCCCAGGCATTCACTACTTCTTACCTCGCACCATCGTCCGGGTCAGCGTGCCCGTCAAGGAAACCGTCAAAACGCCCGGTCAATACGCCGATTTGGCGCTTCACTTCTTTCCCCACGTCGAAAAGACATCGGTGATTCGGGATTCCAGCACCACCTACACCATCCAACGGGAAAAAATCAGCTTCACGCCAAGGGGGGTAAGAGATCCCAATCTGGAATTCGTCCTCGTCCCCACCGGCCAGTGGTTCGCCGATACAACATTTCAGTTTTCCGTAGATGCCGAGGGCGTGGCTACCAAGATTGACGCCACCGTCGATAACAAATCGGTCGAAATCGGCTTGGCATTTGCGGAAGCAGCGGGCGGGATCGCGGCAAAGGCCTTTTCCAGAGGGATTGCCGGTGGCCCTGCCGCACTCAAGGATAAGGTACCCCCTCCCTCTACCCCGTGCAACGACGCGCAGGCCTTCAACGAAGTCGAGAAGGCGGTCTATGCAAAATTGAGCGGGAGGTATCTGACGCTATTCTGCTATCTCCCCTCGGAGTTACGGCTCCAAGTCTTCCCAAGGGACGGCGATTGGCGCCATCCGGCCGCCCTGTTGTCATTCATGTCGGCGGAATTTGCCAAGTGTGGCACCGCGGCCGGGTACGATCCAAACTGTCTGCGGGACGAGAAGGCCGGCGAAAAGCTCAGCCGCTTTCTGGGAGCCGAAAGACTCGTTTACGAGCTCGATAAGATCGAAGCCGAAAACCCTGACTTCCTCAACGGCCAGAGACTCGAAAACGTGCAGCCGCCATTGTGGAAAGACGTAAGTGACCAACGCAAAAACCGGGTCACCGAGATACTGACTTTCTTTTTTGGAACCAGAACCGTCGACCCGGACTATTGGTCCGGCTCCTTCGACGTCGATATGCCGGATGCAGGCCCGCTCCCACGCCAGGAGCTATTCAAATTCAGCCCACAAACAGGGATTTGCACCCTCGCTCCGGACTCGGCAACCATTCGTTTGGTATCGCCGGTCGACGTCAATCAGGCCGGTTGCGGCCCTTCCGCCTCGACAGAGTCGGTTTTCCTAGGCATGTCCACCGTCTCGGCTCCTGTGGCTCTTTCCGGCAGCCCCACTCCCCCTACACCCCCGGCTGGCACCGGAATCACCTACCGCCTGCCCGGCCTCGCACAGGTGTCGCTCTTCAATACCGTTAGAACCGTTACCGGCAAAGATGGCGGTGAGCAGACCACCGAGACGGCATCGAATCAGATCGCCCGGCAGTTTGTCGAGATTGCCCAGTTGGGCAGGCTGGCATCACTTCCCCCGAAAGTCGGCGGCATGAGTACACAGTACTCGCTGCAGTTGGATCCGGCCACCGGGATGTTGCGGGAGATCCTCGTCGGGAACAAGGCGGCTATTACCTCGGACGCCATCCGAAGGGCTGGAGGTGTGGTTACCAGCGCCATCGACACCAAGCGCGCCGCCGACGCCGCCAATCAGGCCCCGGCGCCTCTCACCGAACAGCAGCGGCTCGCAAAGGAGCGTAGCACCAAGGAGGAACTACTGCGAATTCGGCTCATCGATGAATGTCTCGCGGATTCGTCGAGGCCGGGCTGCGCGGCTCTGGTGGGTGTCAAATGATCGACTCCCCTTGGGGGAACGCGGTTCCTGGCCAACTCCTTCTCACCCTGCGATTCTGCGAAGAAGTATGGAACGTGCGCGTGCCGCGAGGACCGCGCCGGAATCACAGGGAACGCTCATCCCGCTTGGGGTTGAAGAACCTGGACCGGGCGCTATCGGCACTGTCGGTGAAGTCCATCAGCCGCGTCCACTCCCCTTTCCCGCAATGGCAACTAAAGCACAAGAAATGGGCCGGAACGTCGAGATCACTGGACTCGACGTTCCTGGTACAACTCGAAGAAAAATCTTGGCACCTGGGGCGCGCACTCGCAATTCTCTCGGAGCGGAAAGGCGTCGAGTCAGTTGGACCGAATACCTTTTACCGTCCCTCGCAGGCTGCCCCGAGAGACTGGGCTTCGCAAATAGGCTTTCTGGCACCCGTGGGCAGTGGCTCCGGGAACCCAAAGGTCCTGGTTGCTGTCATCGATACGGGGATTCAAACTGCTCATCCGGAATTGGCGCCCTACGTTAAGCGGGTGGAGGGCTGCGACGTGGTCGATGTTGCGGGGATTCGCTCACCGCACGGAGAATGGGTGACTGGGGATTACGACACTCCGGATAGCGATCCGGCAGACGACCTCGGCCATGGCACTCATGTCGCCGGAATCATCGGCGGTCAACAAACCGGTGTTGCCACTGGCGTCACCTTGATGCCGATCCGCGCATTGGCCACTTCTGAAAACCGGATTGGCGAGCGCACAGCGCTTGGGAAGTCGGATGACATCGCCCGAGCCATTCGATTGGCCGCCGATCAAGGGGCTCATGTCATCAATATGAGCTTTGCCAACGCCGAAGCAGACACCGCGAGCGGACGGTACAGTGAGAAGAAGGCCATCGAATATGCAGCGCATCGAGGCTGCTTCCTGGTGGCGGCGATGGGCAACGACAAAGCGGTTGGCTCGGCCTTTCCCGCATCGGCCCGGGAAGTCTGTGGTGTCGCCGCCCTGGAGCCAGACGACAGCCGCTGGCCGCAATCGCAGGCAGGGGTCCATTGCGACCTGTCCGCCCCGGGCGTCGACATCGTCAGCGCCCAATTGGGTGGAGGCCTTCGGCCCTCCACTGGAACCTCAATGGCGGCCGCTCTGGTCAGCGGCGTTGCCGCCCGACTCCTTTCGGCAGCCGTCGACCGAGGACGTCCCCTTCCCAATGGGCAGCACCTGGGACAACTGTTGACAGGTACCGCTCGGAAGGTTTGGAGTACCCCGGCGCAGCGAACAAACGAGTTTGGATACGGCTGCGTCAACCTGGAGTCCGCTCTCGGCGCGCTCAACGACGACGATTGACCCCGTCCCCGTCACGTTGGATCAGCGGAATTCCACTCCCCCAAAAAACCGAGTCACAACGGAACAAAAAATATTTTCAATCAATAACTCCCGCCCCCTCAACAACTTCCAAAATCCACCCCCTTCCCCAATCTTCAATTCCCTTGCACCCCCGTGCTAGCGTCAAATCAGGAGGCGGCCCAACACCCGCTTCCGCCAAACGCCCTCGTACCCACGAGGGCGTTTCGCATTTCTGGCCCCAATTTTCGGGCCAACAAGGACAGAAAGGAAAGGCACCCGATGCCCAAATCATCCAACCTCCGCGCCGAAACCGCTCGCCGCAACGGCGCCAAGTCCAGGGGCCCCAAAACCGAAGAAGGCCTCCATCGCTCCCAATCCGCGCGCCTCCGCAACGGCATCTACGCCACCCGCTGCTTCACCCTACCCGGCGAACCGCAGGCCCAGTTCCTCGCCCTCCAGGCCGAACTCCGCGCCTACTGGCAACCCTCCGGCGCCCTCCCGGCCATGCTCGTCGAACAACTCGTCGGCAACCTCTGGTCCACCCAGCGCCTCCTCGCCGCCAAAACCGAACACGTCCTCGACCACCGCGTCTCCGTCGCCTCGGCCAACCCCGCCCTCCGCGACGACATGAAACTCAACCTCATGGCCGAGCTCAGCACCCTCGTCGCCGGCGGTACCCGCGACCGCGCCAACGCCGAATTGAATCACCTTTCCCGCGAACGCGATCGCCTCATCCGCGAACTCCTTCGCCTCGAAAAACGGCCCGCCACCAGCGGATCAACCCAAATGTCGTTGATAATAAACAACCGGCAGCATCCCGACATCCCCGCCTCCGACGACGCCGAACCCGTCGAAGGCACCATCCTCGAGATGCCCTACGCCGTCAAGGCCACCGACGAACGCGTTCCGGCTTCCTTCCGCGAGCCCGAACCCGAACCGGTCCCGGAGCCGGTGCCCGCCCCCGAGCCAGCCCCCGAGCCAGCCGCGGACGCGCCCGCCCCCATCCTCGCCTGGGCCCGGGAGAATCTCAATTTCACGCCGGACCCGGCCCAAATCCCGGTTCTCACCGAGCAGAGCACCCGCATCATGCTCCTCGCTCCCCGGCAAACCGGCAAAACCACCGTCGCTGCCGTCCGTATCGCCCATGAAGCCGCGACCAATGAGGACGCCCTCATTCTGCTCGCCTCCGCCAGCGGACGCCAATCCGGCCAACTGCTGCAGAAAACCCGCGCCATCCTCCACCACGCCGGCGCCGAGTTCTCCGCCCCTCCGCCCCATTGCGACGGCTTCACCCTCGCCAATGGCTCCCAGGTCGTCGCCCTGCCCGACAACCCGGAAACCATCCGCGGCTTCTCCGCACCCCGTCTCATCGTCGTCGACGAAGCCGCCTTCGCCTCCCGCGAAGTCTTCGCCGCCCTCGAACCAATGATGACCGTCTCCGGCGGCACCATCTTGCTCATCAGTACGCCCAACGGCCAAACGGGCTACTTCTACGACCAGTGGCACAACGACAACGGCCCTTGGGTCCGCCACCAGATGAGCCTCCAGGACTGCCCCCGCGTCGACCGCGCCGCCATCGAGGCCATGCGCCAAACCATG
Organism: uncultured Solibacteraceae bacterium; assembly: GCA_964430625.1. Classification (GTDB taxonomy): domain Bacteria; phylum Acidobacteriota; class Terriglobia; order Bryobacterales; family Bryobacteraceae. The sequence goes on along the minus strand of CAYSFR010000034.1, from coordinate 106,893 downwards.
TCGCGCGAACAGTTCGACCAGGAGTTTCTCTGCAAATTCGTCGCCTCCGGCACCCAGTTCATCAGTACCGAGGTCTACCGCAAGTGCCTCCGCGACGACTTCGAGCTCTTCTTCCCCGAAGACGAGCTCTCCCCGGTGAACGCCGACCCATTCGCCCCTGCAAAGCCCGGGAGCAACTGACTCCCGGGCTCCCGCTTACGCCAGTAACTCTTTCACTACCTTCGACGGCTCCACGCCCGTAAGTCGCTGATCGAGTCCCTGGTACATGTAAGTAAAACGAGTGTGATCCACTCCGAACAGGTGTAACAGCGTCGCCTGGAAGTCACGCACATGCACCGGATCACGGACAATGTTATAGGAGAACTCGTCCGTCTCTCCGTGCACAATGCCGCCCTTCACGCCGCCGCCCGCCATCCACAGGCTGAAACACCGCGGATGATGGTCGCGCCCGTAACTCGTCGCCGATAACTTGCCCTGGGAATACACCGTCCGGCCGAACTCGCCGCCCCAGATCACCAGCGTGTCGTCCAGCATCCCCCGCTGCTTCAGGTCCTGCACCAGCGCCCATGCCGGCCGGTCCACGTCCCCGCACTGGCTCGGCAGAATCTCCGGCAGCTCCCCGTGCACGTCCCAGCCGCGATGATAGATCTGGACAAACCGCACGTTCCGCTCCGCCAGCCGCCGTGCCATCAGGCAGCTGTGCGCGAACGTACCCGGCTTCTTCGCCTCCGGGCCATACATCGTGTATGTCGCCTCCGGCTCCTTCGATAAGTCCGCTAACTCCGGCACCGAAGTCTGCATCCGGAACGCCATCTCGTACTGCTCAATCCGGCTCCGCGTCTCCGGGTCGCCGATCTTGGCGTGCTGTATCTGGTTCAACTCGGAAAGCGAGTCCAGCATCCGCCGCCGCACCTTCGCATCCACCCCGTCCGGGTTGTTGATGTAGAGCACCGGGTCGCCGCCCGCCCGCAACGCCACCCCCGAATACTGCGCCGACAGAAACCCGGCCGACCACAGCCGCGCCGAGATCGCCTGCACCGGCGCCTTCGGATTCGAGTGCGTCGCGTTCAACACCACAAACGAAGGCAGCTCCTGGTTCATGCTCCCCAGCCCGTAGGAGACCCACGATCCAATGCACGGCTTGCCCGCGTTCATGTTACCCGTCTGGATGAAGGTGATCGCCGGCTCATGGTTGATCGCCTCGGTGTGCATCGACCGGATTACCGCGATATCATCCACCATCTTCGCCATGTTCGGCAGTAACTCGGACACCCACGTCCCGCTCTTGCCGTGCTGCGCGAATTGGAACTTCGACGGCGCAATCGGAAACCGGCTCTGCCCGGAGGTCATCGTCGTCAGCCGCTGCCCCTGCCGGATCGAGGCCGGCAGGTCCTTGTCGAACCAGTCGGCCATCTTCGGCTTATAGTCCAGTAAGTCCTGCTGCGGCGGCGCCCCCACCATGTGCAGGTAGATACACCGCTTCGCCTTCGGCGCGAAGTGCGGCAGCGTCGGCGCGCCATCCGCCCCTAACGACGCCAGCGCCAGCGCGCCCAGCCCCCGCGCCCCGCGCCCGAAAAACTGCCGCCGCGTCTCCGCTAATACCGCTTCGTCACATGGGTTCATAACTTACTTATTCAATGCCTCGTCCAGATTCAATACGTTACTCGCCAGCATCGTCCAGGCCGCGAACTCCGCCTCCGGGATCTTCCCGTCCGCCTTCGACTCGCCGACCCGGACTAACTTCCGCGCCTCCGCGGCGTGGCCTTCATAGTGCGCCTGTAAGTCCACATATGCCTTCCGCAGCACCGCCCGCTCGTTGTCGGCGAACGGCCGCGCCAGCACCCGGTCGCTTACATAGTCCAGCCGCGCGTCAAAGTTCTTCCCCGCCCGGATCGCCCGCTCCGCCAGGTTCCGCGACGCCTCCACAAACTGCGGGTCGTTCATCGTCGTCAGCGCCTGCAGCGGCGTGTTCGTCCGCTCCCGCCGCACCGTGCAGTTCTCCCGCGTCGGCGCATTGAAAAGCTCCATCGCCGCCGGCGGCGCGCTCCGCTTCCAGAACGTGTACAGGCTCCGCCGGTACAGGCTGATCCCTGAGTCCTGCTTGTAGAACTTGGTGTTGCTCCCGTTCATCGCCACCGCCTCCCACACCCCTCCCGGCTGGTACGGCTTCACGCTCGCCCCGCCGATCGCCGTGTCCAGCAGCCCGCTTGTCGCCAGCGCGTAGTCCCGCAGCACCTCCCCGTCCATCCGGAACCGCGGCCCCCGCGACAGCAGCCGGTTCTCCGGGTCTTTCTTCAACGCCTCCGGCGTCACCGCCGCCGACTGCCGGTAGGTCTCCGATAGCAGCATCAGCTTCAGCATCTTCTTCACGTCCCAGCCCGTCTCCCGGAACTCCACCGCCAGCCAGTCCAGTAACTCCGGATGCGTCGGCGGCGTCCCCTGGCTCCCGAAATCCTCGGCCGTCTTCACGATCCCCGTCCCGAACACCTCCTGCCAGAACCGGTTGATCGTCACCCGCGCCGTCAGCGGGTTCGCCGGATCCACAATCCACTTCGCCAGCCCCAGCCGGTTCCGCGGATAGCTCCCGTCCATCGGCGGCAGCACCGACGGCGTGTTCGGCTCCACCTCCTCCCGCGGCGCGTCATACATGCCCCGGTACAGGATGTTCGCCTTCGGCTTCCGGTCCGTCCGCTCCTCCATCACCAGCGTCACCGCCCCCCGCTTGCGGATCTGCCGCGCCTCCCGCTGCAGCGCCGCCTCCTTCGCCGCCAGGCTCCGGTATTCGGCGTCGTGCAGCACCAGGTGCCGCAAACGGTCCGCCGCCGGCCACTGCTTCACCACCAGCGCCTCCTCGGCCGAAATCACCCGGTTGAAGATCTGGAACTCGGCGATCGCCCCGCCCTCCAGCCCGCGCAGGTTCTCTTTCCCCAGCAGCAGCGGCGTCCCCGATTGGATCTCCCCGGTCAGCCGCGTGTTGATGTCCCCGCCGCCCTGCAGAGGGATCACCCGGCCATTCAGATACAGCCGCAGCCCCGCCTGCTCCCGCGTCCCGTCGTAGGTCACCGCCAGGTGGTTCCAGCTCCCCTGCTCCATCTGCTCCAGATGCGCCGCCCGCACCGTGATCGACTTCCCGTCGTCCCCGGTCAGCCGGAAATTCGCCACCCGCGCCCCGATCTCGATCAGCCAGCCCACGCCCTTCTTCTTCGGGTCGTTCTGGCTCGCCACCGCATAGCTCGCCTCTTCCTTCGGGAAGTACAGCCAGGTGGCGATCGAGAACGGCTTATCGGCCCGGAACACCCGCTGGTTCGGCAGCGTCACAAACTCGCCCTTGCCGAAGTGGATCGCCTTCTGCCCCTTCACCCGCCCCTCGCCGGCCTTCGTGGCACCCAGGTTCGCCTCCCACAGGTTGAACACCTGTGAGGCCGCGTCCAGCGGCGTCTTCCCATCCGCGGCTGGCGCCCCGGCGGGCATCGGCGCCGCCCGCATCGCCGCCTTCTTCGCCGCCACCTCCGCCAGTTCCGCCTTCACCGCCACCCACCGCTTCCGGTCCTCCGGCCGCGGTACCACCACGATCGGCGGCGTGTCCGGCACGTTGTCGTCCATCGTGTTCTGGGTCGTGTTCCGGAAGAACGCCGCCAGCGAGTAGAAGTCCTTCTGCGACAGCGGGTCAAACTTGTGGTCGTGGCAGGTCGCGCACCCGATCGTCAGTCCCATGAAGACGGAGCCCGTCGTGTCCACCCGGTCCTTGGCGTAGATCGCCTCCACCTCGTCGACAATGATCCCCGCCTCGTTGGTGGAGATCCCGCAGCGGTGGAACCCGCTGGCGATCTGCTGATCCAGCGTCCGGTTCGGCAGCATGTCGCCGGCCACCTGCTCAATGGTGAACTGGTCGAAGGGCAGGTTCCGGTTGAACGCCCCGATCACCCAGTCCCGGTAGGGCCACATCTCTCGGTAGTTGTCGACATGGATCCCGTGGGTGTCGGCGTAGCGGGCCGCGTCCAGCCAGTAGCGCGCACGGTGCTCGCCGTACCGCGGCGAGGCCAGATACTTGTCCACCAGCCGCTCATAGGCGTTCCGGGACTTGTCGGCCACAAATGCCTCCACGTCCTTGGGCTCCGGCGGCAGGCCCGTCAGGTCCAGCGCCACGCGCCGCGCCAGCGTCCGGCGGTCGGCTTCCGGGTTCGGCTTCAGCCCTTCGGCCTCCAGCTTGGCCTGAATAAAGTAGTCGATCGGGTTCCGCCCGGCGGGCGTCGCCGCCTTCTCCGGCGCCCGGAAGGCCCAGTGCTCTTTCCACGGCGCGCCCTGCTCAATCCAGTTCTTCAGCGTCGCCTTCTGCGCCTCGGTCAGCACCTTGTGGGTGGATTGCGGCGGCATCCGCATGGCTGTCTTCTCGTGCATCACCCGCTGGTACAACGGGCTCTCCAGGGGTTTGCCCGGCACAATCGCCTTGGCAAAGGCGCCCTCTTTCGTGTCCAGCCGAAGTCCCGCCATGCGCGAGCCCTTGTCCGGCCCGTGGCAGTGGAAACAGGCATCGGAGAGGATCGGCCGGATATCCCTTTGGAAGTCCACACCCTTCCCCTTCTGTCCGAACGCGGCCAGCGCCGCGACTACCGCCAATCCCAGGAAACGAGCCAGCAACATGCCTGCCATTATCTAATAGATGGAGACCAACCATGCAGATCACGCGCGTTTCCACGGCCGTCATCGAGGCCAACTACGACTGGGTACTTGTCCGTCTGGACGCCGATAACGGCCAATACGGCATTGGCGAAGCCTATATGGGGCCGGGGGTTCCGGCCATTGTGCGCGAGTTCGGCGCGCTGCTCCGCGGCGCCAGCGCCGAAGGGCCGCAGGTGCTGATGCGGCGGCTGCGCGGGGCCTCCATCCACGCCGCGCCGGGCGCCGTGGACCACGCCCTGGCCGGCATTGAGACCGCGCTGTGGGACTTGCTCGGCAAGTCCTACGGCATGCCGGTCTGGAAACTGTTGGGCGGCCGGTTCCGCGACAAGGTCCGCATCTACGCCGATTGCCACGCCGGCGACGCGCTCGACAGCCTCTCCCCGCTCCTACAGCCGCGGGTGCCCGGCGCCACGGCGGAAATGAGCCTGAAGCACCACGGCTGGAACCCGGAGGAGCGCGACTTCCCTTCCCCGGCCGACTACCGTAAGCGCGCCGGTGAGATGGCCGCCCGGGGCTTTACGGCCATGAAGTTCGACGCCGACATCCCCACCCCCTACCCCACCGACGAGTACAACCGCTCCCTCTCCCGCCAGGAGATCGACTACGTCGTCGAGCGGCTGAGCGCCATCCGCGCCGAGATCGGCCCGGGGGTGGACCTGGCCGTCGACTGCCACTGGAACTACACCGTCGCCGACGCCATCCGCCTGGGCAAGGCGCTGGAGCCGCTCGACCTGCTCTGGTTTGAGGACCCCATCCCGCCGCGGCCCATTGAGCCGCTGGCCCACCTGCAGAGCGCCATCACCGTGCCGGTCTCCACCGGCGAGAACCTCTACGCCATCGAGGACTTCTGGGACCTGCTGACGGTAGGCCGGGTCCGGGTGATTGCCCCGGACGTGCAGAAGACCGGGCTGTTGCGGTGCGTCCAGGTGGCGCAGATGGCCGACATGCGGTTCGTGAACCTGGCCATCCACAACATTGCCAGCCCGGTGGGCCTGGTGGCGGCGGCGCACGTGGCGGCGGCCATCCCGAACTTCCTCGCGCTGGAGTGGCATGGGGCGAGCGTACCGTTCTACGACGCTTTGTGCGGCGGCCCGGTGATCGACCGCGGCTACCTGGCGCTCAGCGACCGGCCCGGCCTGGGCATCGACCTGGACCTGGACGTGGCCCAGCAGTACCGCAGCCGCACCGAGGGCTTCTTCGAGTAGGGCTTGCTTCCCCGCCCCGCGCGGCGCAGACTGCAAGCAGAGATGCCGGGCCAGCCTTGGACCCAATCCGGCGAGGAGCTGTTGCGGCGGCTGGGGAGTTCGCCCCAGGGGCTAACGCCGCCGGCCGCGGCGGAGGCGCTGCAGCGGGCCGGGCCGAATGCGCTGCAGGCCGCGTCCCGGTTCTCGGCGACGCGGCTGATGCTGGCCCAGTTCCGGAGCCCGCTGCTGCTGATTCTCGCCGCGGCGGCGACGGTCTCGCTCTTTGTGCGCGAATGGGTGGACGCCGGGATCGTACTGGTGATCATCGCCGGCAGCGGCGTCCTGAGCTTCCTGCAGGAGTACTCGGCCAGCCGGGCGATGGACAAGCTGCTGAGCCGTGTGCAGGTGAAGGCGACGGTGCTGCGCGGCGGAGCGGCGGTGGCGGTGCCCACCGAAACGGTAGTGCCGGGCGATGTGGTGGTGCTGGCGGCCGGCTCGCTCATCCCGGCCGATGCCATTGTCCTCGAATCCCAGGACTGCTATGTGAACCAGACGGTGCTGACCGGGGAGATCTACCCGGCCGAGAAGAAGCCCGGCGCGGTTCCCGAGGCGGCGAGCCTGACCGAGCGAACCAACATGGTGTTTCTGGGGACCAGCGTGCGCAGCGGCACGGCGAAGGCCCTGGTGGTAGAGACGGGGGCGCGGACCGAGTATGGGCGGATTGCCGGGCGCCTGGCGCTGCGCGCGCCGCAGACCGCCTTTGAACAGGGCGTGCAGCGGTTCGGCTATCTGCTGACGCAGGTGATGATCGGCCTGGTATTCGTCGTCTTCGCGGCCAACGTATTCGGGGCCAAGCCGCCGATTGCGTCGCTGCTGTTCGCCATTGCGCTGGCGGTCGGACTGGCGCCGGAACTGCTGCCGGCGATCCTCAGCATGACGCTCTCCCGCGGGGCACAGAGGATGGCGGCGCGCGGGGTGATTGTCCGGAGGCTGAGCGCCATTGAGAACTTTGGGAGCATGGACGTGCTGTGCACGGACAAGACGGGCACGTTGACCCAGGGGGTGGTGAAGCTGGACGGGGCCGTGGACGCCGGCGGGGCGGCGTCGGCCGAGGTACTGCGGCTGGCGGGGCTGAACGCGCGGTTCCAGACGGGGCTGGCCAATCCGCTGGATGAGGCGATACTGGCGGCGGTTGGACCGGCGGAGGCGGACGGCTACCGGAAGACGGGGGAGTTGCCTTACGACTTCAGCCGGCGGCGGCTAAGCGTGGTGGTGGAGCGGGAGGGGCGGCGCGAGTTGATCACCAAGGGGGCGCTGGAGTCCGTGCTCGCGGTCTGCCGCGAGGCACCCGAGGGGGTGGACGAGCGGTTCGCGGCCTGGAGCGGCAAGGGGATCCGCGTGCTGGGCGTGGCGCGCCGGGAGTTGGCCGAAGGGGAGGAAGCGCGGGAGGAGGCCATGAATTTCGCCGGCTTCCTGCTGTTCTTCGACCCGCCGAAGCCGGGGGTGAGGCAGACGCTGGCCGAGTTGCGCGGGCTGGGCATTACCGTAAAGGTGATCACCGGGGACAACCACCTGGTGGCGGCGCATCTTGCCGGGGAGGTAGGGCTGGACGCGGAGAAAATCCTGACGGGCCGGCAACTGGGGGAGATGAGCGACGAGGCGCTGTGGCATCAGGCCGAGCGCACCTCCCTGTTCGTGGAAGTGGACCCGCACCAGAAGGAGCGGATCATCCGGGCACTGCAGAAGACCGGCCACACGGTGGGCTACCTGGGCGACGGGATCAACGACGTGCCGGCGCTGCATGCGGCCGATGCCGGGATCTCCGTGGACAGCGCCGTGGACGTGGCCAAGGAGTCGGCTGACCTGGTGCTGCTGGAGCACGACCTGGAGGTTCTGCGGGAAGGGGTGCTGGAGGGCCGGCGGACCTTTGCCAACACGCTGAAGTACGTCTTTACAACCACCAGCGCCAACTTCGGCAACATGTTCAGCATGGCCGGGGCATCCCTGTTTCTGCCGTTCCTGCCCCTGCTGGCCAACCAGATCCTGCTCAACAACTTCCTCTCGGATATCCCGGGGATGGCGATTGCCGGCGACGATGTGGACCGGGAGTGGGTGGACCGGCCGCACCACTGGGACATGGCCTACATCCGGGACTTCATGATCCTATTCGGGCTGGTGAGCTCGGTGTTCGACTTTCTGACGTTCGGGGTGCTGCTGTGGTGGCTGCAGGCGAGCGCGGAGGTGTTCCGGACGGCGTGGTTCACCGAGTCGCTATTGACGGAGTTGGCGGTGGCGCTGGTGGTGCGGACGCGGATGCCGTTCTACCGCAGCCGGCCGGGTCCATGGCTGCTCTCCACGTCGGCGGCGGTGGCGGTGCTGACGGTGCTGTTGCCGTATTTGCCGGGGAGCCACCATCTGGGGTTTGTGCCGCTGGCGCCGGCGGTGATGGGGATGGTGATCGGCATCACGTTGCTCTATGTACTGGCGGCGGAGGCGGCCAAGCGCTTCTTCCACGCGCACCACCGGCCTGCGAAAAAGGCATGATACGCGGGAGCGAGGTTTCGCGAGGACATGTTTAGAGCATGTCCAAAACATTTCTTACCCTTTTTGTTGCCGGGGCTATTTATGCCGCCGGCTTTGCCGCCGGGCAGGTGGCGAAACTGAAGAGCCGCATGGAGGCGGCCGAGGGCTTCCTGCAGGCCGATACCGTGGTGGAAAAAGACGCCGCGCTGTACCCCGAGAAGTTCAAGCAGAAGTTCTCCGATCCGGAATCGCTGGCCGCGCTGGCGGAACTGCGGAAAGAGATTGAGCGGCTGGCACCGCGCTGGTCGTTCCCGGAAGGGCCGCACGACGCCCGCATTGAAGGCTTTGCGCGGAAGGGTGTGGGCGACTGGCACCCCGGCGGCAAGGTGATGAAGACCGTGATGGACACCGCGCCATGGAACATCCACAAGAACCGGCTGGGAGTTCCGTTGAACCGGACGCGGCGTGGGTTTGTGATGTACCAAATGCCCGGCGACTCGCTGTGCCGGCAGCAGGCGTTTCTCTACACGGAGACCTTTGACGGAAGCGGGTATCAGCCGTCCAATGGCGTGCGGTTGAACTACGCGCGATACCTGGCCTGCAAATAGGAGGGATGGGCTGATATGATCAGCGGGCGATGAAGGCCCGTATCCTCTTCCTACTGCTTCTTTCCGTCTGCGCCGGGTATGCGCAGACCTCTTCCGGCTCGATCTCCGGAACGGTCTACGACCCATCGGGCGCCGTGATTCCCGGCGCCCAGGTGAAGCTCTCCGGCACGGAGACCGGAGAACTGGTCCGGACGTTGACGACCGACAATCTGGGGGCGTTTTCGGCGCCGCTATTGCGGCCGAGCGTCTACACGGTGGAAGCCTCGGCACAGGGCTTCAAGACGCTGCGGCGGACGGGCATTGTGCTGCGGGTGGACGACACGCTGGCGCTACGGCTGACGCTGGATCCGGGGGCGACGACGGAGTCGATCAACGTGACGGCGGCGGCGGAGCTACTGGAAGAGCGGACGAACGCGGTGGGGCAGGTGGTGGACGAAAAGACGATGCAGCAGTTGCCGCTCAACGGGCGGAACTACCTGCAACTGGGTTCGCTGGCGGCGGGCGCGGTGCCGAGCCGGTCGCGGGACCGCACGATCTCCGCCTACGGGAACCGCGGCTTGCAGAATGCCTTCCTGCTGGACGGAGCGCGGAACCAGAGCTATCTGCGGGGGCTGGACAACCGGCAGCGGGACGCGATGCGGCCGCAGTTGGAGGCGATTGCGGAGTTCAAGGTGCAGACGTCGAACTACTCGGCGGAGTACGGGGCGTCCGCGGGGTCGGTGATCAACGTGGTGACGAAGTCGGGATCGAACGAGATCCACGGGTCGGCGTTCGAGTTCCTGCGGAACAACAAGATGGACGCGCGGGACTTTTTCCTGCCGGCGACCTCGAAGCAGCCGCTCTACATTCAGCACCAGTTTGGCGGATCGCTGGGCGGCCCCTTCGTCAAGAACCGGGCGTGGTGGCAGGGGGCCTTCCAGCGGACGCACATCAGCGAGGGGGAGACGAACGTATCGACGGTGCCGCTGGTGGCCGAGAGGGGCGGGGTGTTCGCGACGCCGATGTATGACCCGGCGACGACGAGAACGAACCCAGCCGGGGCTGGGTTCGTTCGGGACCTTTTTCCGAACAACACGATCCCGGCGGCCCGGTTTGACCGGGTGGGCAAGCCGCTGATGGACCGCTATCCGGTGCCGAATCTGCCGGGGGCGGCGCGGAACTATGTGAGCAATCCGCTGCAGGCGACGCGGTCCAACAACGCCACGGGGCGGGCGGATCTGCGGGTCTCCGACAAGGACTCGGTGTTCTTCCGGTTCTCGCTGGACGATGGCACGTATAACCGGCTGCCGGCGCTGCCGATCGGGGCGCAGACGGGGACGAACCGGGAGACGCCGGCGCGTTCCTACGGCGTGGGATACACGCGTATTGTAAGCCCGACGATGGTGAACGAAGTGCGGTTCGCCTACAACTACATTGCGGTGAACCAGGACGGGACGCTGCCGCTGGAGAACCTGGTGGCCGGGGCGCTGGACCCGAAGGTGACATCGGCATTCCCAACGTTTGCGCCGACCGGGTATGCGACGCTGGGCGACCAGCCGGCGGGGTTCTCCAATGTCCCGTTGTACAAGAGTTCCAAGGTCTGGAACTTTTCCGACAACTTTTCGGTGGTGAAGAACAAGCACACGATGAAGATGGGCGTGGATTTCCAGATGCTGGACATTCCGACGTTTGCGACGTTGAGCGGGCGGGGATCGTTCGGGTTCACGGGGGTGTTTACGCAGAATCCGCAACGGCGGCCGGGGTCGGGATCGGGATTAGGGGACCTGCTGTTGGGGCTACCGAACGCGATCACAGTGGGTTCGCCTTCAGACGCCAATGAGCGGGCCAACAACACCTATTTCTACTTCCAGGACGACTGGACGGTGACCTCCAAGCTGACGCTGAATTTGGGATTGCGGTACGAACTGACGAATCCGTTCTGGGACAAGAACAACCGGCTGGCGAACCTGGTGCTGGATTCGGGCCATCCGCTGTTCGGGCAGTACGTACTGGCCGGGGACGGGCGGATGCCGCGGTCGCTGATGGAGGCCGACCGGAACAACTTCGCGCCGCGGCTGGGGTTTGCGTGGCGTCCGCCGGTGAAGGGGACAGTGGTGCGGGGCGGGTTTGGGATTTTCTTTGCGCAGGATGAGGCGGTGGGGGTGAGTCAGCGGATTACGAACAATCCGCCCTTTGTGGGGTTTGGCGGGCTGGGGCTGGTGAGCGATCAGGTGAACATTTCGTCGACGATACCGCTGAGTTCGCCGCTGCCGGCGCGGCCCGCGGCGGTGGACGGTTCGAGCTACAAGTTTGATCCGCGGAGCACGGTGCAGATCCGTTCGTGGGCATCGCGGTTCACGCTGCCGTATGTGGCGCAGTGGAACCTGAGCATTCAGAAAGAGCTGACCAATACGCTGGTGTGGGAGATTAACTATGTTGGCAACCGGGGCGTGAAGCTGTTCGGGGCTTACGAGGGGAATCAACCGCTGCCGGGCGCGGGATCGGTGAACGACCGGCGTCCGCTGGCGGCGATCACGCGGGCTTCGATTTTGCGGGTGGAGCCGTGGGTGAACGCGACCTATCACGGGCTCTCGACGCGACTGGAGAAGCGGTTTGCCAAGGGGTTGAGCTTCCTGGGCGTGTATACGTTTGGCCGGGCGCTGGACACGCAATCCAACATGGACCTGTGCCAGGATTGCGTGGGTTCGAACGGGTTCGGGTCCGTGCAGGACACGCGGAACCGGCGGCTGAATTACGGGTTGGCCGACCACCACATTGCGCACCGGTTCGTTTTCAGTGGGAACTATGAGCTGCCGTTTTCGGCGCCGGGCGTGGCGGGGCATCTGGTGCGGGGGTGGGCTTTGAGCGGGATTTCGACGATGCAGACGGGGCAGCCGATTACGGTGACCTTGAATTTCGACAATGCGAATACGGGGACGACGAACTGGCCGAACCGGCTCGGGAAGGGCGTACCGGCGAATCAGAGTATCAACAACTGGATTGACGCGGCGGCGTTTGCGTTCCCGGCGGCACAGACGTTTGGGAATGCGGGGCGGAACATTCTGACCGGGCCGGGGTTCCTGTCGACCGATGTTTCGCTGCAGCGGAATTTCGGGTTGAAGCTGACGGACCGGTCGCGGATTGAGTTCCGGGCGGAGGCGTTCAATGTGTTCAATACGCCGCAGTTTGGGAATCCGAATGCGACGTTGGGGAATCCGGCGTTTGGGACGGTGGGCGGGACGGCGCGGTCGAACCGGCAGATGCAGTTGGGGTTGCGGTTTTTGTTTTAGGGTTTGAGGGGGTTGGTTGGGTTGGGTTGGGACGGATTGCCCCGGCTATCCCCCGGGCGGGTGGGAGGGATGACGGCCGGGCCTCCTTTGGGCGGGCGGGCGTTGAGGGGGAGTTCGGCGTCTTTGGGGGACAGCCGTGCTGTTTGGGTTGGGGAGGTGTGTCTGTGCTTGCCCCGGCTATCCCCCAGTGGGGGGGCGGGGGTGCGGGGGGGATAGACGGAGGATCGGGGAAAGCCGGTAAGCAGCATCCAGGGGAAGTCCTTAGCGGCGGCGGAGGGCCAGGGTGGCGAGGGCGGCGGCGACCAGGAGGAGGGTGGAGGGCTCGGGGACCTGGTTGCGGGGCTCGTCAATGGCTACCACGTTGTTCCAGGTGAGATCGTCGACCGCGCCGGAAAAAGATGTGTGGGTGAGCGTCACCCGAGAGATGTTGCTGTAGTTCAAGGCCAATTGGAGCCAGGTGCCGACGGCGGGTTGGCCGCCGGCAGAGCCGAGTTCGTTGTCGGCGGCGTCAAATGCTTTCAGTTCGTAGGACGGGCCGTAAGCGGTCCCTCCCACAAATAGCGCCACGTTGGCCACCGGGGCGGCAAAGGCGATGTTCTCCGGAGTGAGCGGATGACCACCGCCATTGAAATCGGCGTCGGTGCTGAAGGCCAGGAAGTCTGTCCCGCTGTGACCACTCACACCGAAGAAGCCACACTGGTTCACGGTGGCGCCGCCGCTGCCGGCGGATGGCCCGGAGAAGGTCACGCCAAGGGCGGAGTACTCGCTGGTGAGCGGCTGGGTCAACAGAAAACTGCAGGGGGAACTGCGTTCAAAATCAATCGATCCGGCCCAAAGGGCGGGCAGGAATAGAGCTAATCTTAGTAACTTCATTTGTCCTCCGACACCTAGGGATACGGAATCGGGAAGACGGATTTTTCATGGCTGCTACGGAATAATCATCACCGGGGTGCGCCAGAAGGCGGCCTTGCGGCGGTGAGCGTCGAGGACCGTGACCTGGCACTCGTACTCGCCGGGGGCCAGTTCGGCAAGGGGAATCTGGAACTTCAGCGGCGTGGTGCGCAGACGATTCGACAACGCTTCCGCTCCCACCACCGGGGCTGTCTCCATCGCCTTCTCCTCGCCCCGATAAAACGACACGTAAGCCATCATGGGGCGGGCTTCATCGGTTCCCTGCTGATAGGCCTGCAGGTAGATGTACATGTCCCGCGACTTGCTGAAGACGCGCGTCACCGAGGGAATCAGCTTCAGTCCGTCCTGGACGAGCGGGCTGGTGAAATGAGCCTGGCCCTTGTCCTTGCCGGCATTGAAAAGGGCCTCGCTCATGGCGGCGCGCTGGCTGCTTAAGACCACCGAACTGATGGCCACGCGCCGCTCCTCCTTGTTCAGGTTGGGGATGACGAACTGCGTCTGATAGGTCCCCATGCGGCCGGTGACGGCGTCCCGGGCGAGGAACTTGATCTTGTACTTGCCGGGCAGGAGCGTGAAGCCGGAATCGTACTCGATGGGGCGTTTGGCGAGTTCGGCGGCGGTGGCGCCGGAGAGCTTGATATCCACCTTGTCCCGCACATTGGACACCGTGGTGCCGAACTCGTCCTTCACCTCGCCGATGAAATCGATGCGGGTGTATTCGGCACCGCCGCGGCGGGCGAGGGCGAGTTCACTGCCGGGGATTTTGACGGCCAAGGGGACAAAGTATTCGGCACGGTTGAGCTGGAAATGGCCGAGTTCCATGGCGATGGTTAGTTCGGTGACCGGATCGGCGAGCATGAGGGCGTCCTCCAACTGGCGCTCTTTATCGGCCTGAGAGAACTTGGAGAAGTCCTTGCCGGCGTAGTAGCCCTGGCGGTAGTCGAGGGTATAGTTACCAGTGACGGAGATCTTGATTTTGCGGAACTTACCGTCGGCATTGGCGTTGGTGGTGTAGTAGCCGAGGATGTAGTAGCTGGTAGTGGACTGCTGCGCCTGGACGATGCCGCGGGCGAGGTCGTTGGTATCGAGGAGGGCTTTGCCGCCTGTATCGGCGGCGAGGGTCCAGAGGGTGTCCTGGGAGCGCTGGAGGTTAGCGGTGACGGCGTTGGCGGCGGCACCAGTGTACATCCCGATGCCACCGACGGATCCGCGGCTGGCGTCCCCGAGGGGAGCCTGGGCAACGAGTCCGCGGGCGTCGACGGGCCAGAAGGCGACACCGGCGCGAATGGCGGCGTTGATGGTGGCGGTGAGTTGGGCCTGGTTGTTGGTGCCGTTGAGGCGGAGGCCGCTGGCGAAATAGACGAGGGACTTTTTTTCCTGGAGGCGGCCGAGCATGGTGGCGGCGGTCTGGAGGGCGGCGAGTTGGCGGTCCGTGAAGAATATATTGAACTCGCTATCGTTCTGACCGAAGGCGGCGCCGGTATCGGAGGGCTCTTCGGGGGCGTTTTCGTCTTCGCCGACGATCATGGTTTCGAGGACGGAGAGGGCGCGATTACGGTCGGCGGTGAAATCGAGGAGGACCTGGACGGAGCCGGAGGTGAAGGCCATGATGGCGACGAGGTCGGCGCCGGTCATTTGATTTTTGACGAAGTTCTTGGCGGCGTTGAAGGCGCGGAGCTGATCGGGCTGGGGCATGGCCGTCATATCGAAGTAGAGGGCGAGGAGGCGGCGATCGCGGTAGCGGATGTCGCCGGGGGTTTCGGCGGCGATTTGCGTTTTGGTGAGGCGGGGGAGGAGTTCGATTTGCGGATTGGCGGGTTGGGCGGGGAGGGCTTCGTTGACCTGCTGGAACTCGAAGAACTTGATGGTTTGGGGGACGCCATCTTCGGTGATGGTGAAGTCCTTGGCGGTGAGGCCGGTAACGGGGCGGCCGTCCTTGTCCTTGACGGAGACGGTTTCGACGACGAGTTGGGTAGAGGTCTGGAAGGTGGGGGCCTGGGCGGCGAGGGTGAGCGAGAGTGCGAAGAGGAGGGTGCGCATGGGGTTAGAACCTCGTCCGAATGGTGGCCTGGAGCGTGCGCATGGGATTGGCGGTGGTGGGGAGGCCGAACTGGGCGTTGCCGGCGACGGTGTTCCAGGAGGGGAAGCGGACGGAGTTGAGGGCATTGGCGGCGTCGACGCGGAGGTCGAGGCTGAACTTTTCGGTGGCGCGGAAGGTGCGGCCGAGGGAGGCGGCGAGGGCGAACTGGGCGGGGCCGTTGATGGAGTTGCGGCCGGCATTGCCCCAGCGGCCGGGGGCGGGCGGGGCGACGGCGGCGGGGTTGAGATAGAAGCCGGGCGGTGGGGAGTAGAGATCGGCGCCGGTGAAATCGGGACGGAGGGAGCCGGTGACGCCGGTGCCGCGGACGGCGGCGGGGAAGATGGGGCTCAAGGGGAGGCCGGAGCCGGCGGAGATTTGGGAGCCGAGGGTCCATTCGCGGAGGGCCTTGCCTTTCCAGCCGGTGGCGAGGGCGCCGCCGCGGAGGCCCATGCCGGAGGTGTACTGGACCATGGCGGTGAGGAGGTGGCGCTGGTCGAAATCGGAGCGGCCGCGTTCGGCGGAGAGGTCGAGCCAGTTCTGGGCGGGGAGGGGGTTGCGGCCGCCGGGGGTGGCGTTGTCGATGGATTTGGAATAGGTATAGCTGGTTTCGGCGGTGAGGCCGCTACGTAGGCGGCGGCGGAGTTGGAGCCGGCCGGCGTGACGGAGGGAGTTGGCGTTGGAGGCGAGGAAGGTGTAGCCGGAGGGTTCGAGGGAGCCGGCGGGGAAGGTGTTGGGGAGGAACTGTTGCTGGCCGCGGGTGCCTTTGCCGCCATTGTAGGAAGCGGTGAGCTGGAGGGCGGCGGGGAGGTCGCGCTGAAGGGAGAACTGCCAGTTCTGGGCGTAGCCGGTGCGGAAATGGGGGTCGGCAGCAAAGGTGGGGGCGGAGGCGGAGGCGGGGAAACCGTTGGCGAGGGTGAGGGGGGTGGAGGGGGAGTTGGCGATGCGGATGTTTTTGGAGAGTGGGGGCTGCTGGGCCATGCGCATGGCGATGGGCTGATAGATGGAGGTGTCGTAGTAGACGCCGTAGCCGCCGCGGATGATGAGGGAAGAGGCGGGGAGGGGGCGCCAGGAGAAGCCGATGCGGGGGGCGAAATTGTTGCGATCCGGGAGGAGGGGGCCGGCGTTGAAGTTGACGAGGCGGCCGTACTTTTCGTGGACGGGGGACCAGTATTCCCAGCGGAGGCCGTAATTGACGGTGAGGCCGGGATTGACGCGCCAATCGTCGTTGACGAAGGCTTCCGAGATGGAGGCGCGGAGATATTTGTCGGCATTGCCGAAGGCGATGGAGGAGGTATCGGGGATGCCGAGGAGGAAGGCAGCCACGTCATTGGAGGCGGTGGCGCCGGTGAAAGCGAAGGAGCCGCGGGGTTCCTGCTGGGAGAGGACGTTGAACTGCTGGCGGCGGTGGACGGCGCCGAAGGTGAGGTTGTGGCCGCCGCGGTTATAGAAGGCATCGGCGTTGAAGGCGGTGGTCTGGTTGCGGGAGAAGTTGGCCTGGGCGGTGGAGAGCGGGGAGATGCCGCTGGCGAAGGAGAGGGAGGGAGGGCCCCAATTGAGGGGGTCCTGATTGTTGCCGGTGATGCCGGCTTCGGCGGAGATGTTCTGGCGGGCGGAGAAGAAGGGGGTGAGGAGGTCGCGCTGGCGGGAGTATTCGATGCCGAGGTTGACGAAGAAGCGAGGCTGGATGGAGCGGCGGTAGTTGAAGCCGGTATTGATGCCGAGGGCGCGGCCGGTATCGAGGAAGCCGTAGAGATTGGGGTTGGAGGTGCGGGTGGACTGGAGGTTGAAATTGCCGGAGAAGAAGTTTTTGCGTTTCTGTTTGTTGGCGCGGGTTTGGAGGTCGTCCTGGTGGAGGCCGCTGACGATGGGGGTCTGGAAGTTGTAGCGGGAACTATCGGCAAAGTTGGGCTGGGGGAAGAGTTTCAGGAGGGCGAGGGTTTGCGGGGAGATCCGGGTAGAGGGAATCTGGTTGTTGGGGAAGGGCTGGTTATTGAGCGGATCGACGGCGAGGGAGGAGAGGAGGCCGGCGCGCTGGGCTTCCGTGGGGACGAGGCCGGACTGGACGATGGCATTGGTATTGCGGGTCCACTGATAGGTGACGGTGAGCATGGGCCCGTTCTTGGGGAGCCATTTGGGAATCTTGATGGGGCCGCCGAAGGCGAAGAGGCCCTGGGCGCGGGTGTAGTCCGGTTTGGGCGTGTTTTGGCCGGTAACCGAGAAGGAACGGGCGTCGAAGACGGAACTATTGAGAATGAGGCCGAGGCTGGCGTTATACATGGACCGGGCGCCGCGGCGGTTGTTGCCGAAGGCGGGGAGTTGGGCGAAGGGGCTGGTGGCGCCGTTGTTGACTGAGCCATTGATGAGGAGTCCATCGGCGGCGCGTTGAGAGAGTTCGGGGTCCGGGGGGGCGGCCGGGGCTGTTTGCGTGACGGGTTTGGCGGCGGCCACCTGATACGGAGTACGGGTATTGGTAGCGGCGGGCTGGGGCTTCTTCAGGTTGACTGGCGGAGGGGGAGGAGCAGTGGTGATGGTTTGGGCGGGCGGCGGGGCGGGCTCCAGTTCCCAGGTGATGGGGGAGGCGGCGAGCGGTCGAGTTTGGGACTGGAAGAGTTGCATGTCGACGCGGAGGGTCCATTCGCCGGTGGGGAGATCGGGGAAGCGATAGGCGCCGGTGGCGTCGGTGGTGGTGGTGAGTTTTGCATTGCCCTGGGTCGCCGTGACCGCGGCACCGGGGACGGGGAGTCCGGAGAAGGTGACGGTGCCGTGGTGTTCAGCGGCGGCGAGGGCGGCGGTGAAGAGGAGTGCGAGGCGAAGCATGGGTTAATTGGCAGTGGGTTTGGAGATGGAATCGACGACGATGACGTCGACGGGGCCACGGCGGGATTCGAGGCGGAGGCCGAGTTGTTCCTGGAGGGCGGTGTTCAGGGAGGGGCCGTCGGAATCCGGGGCGGCATCCGGGGACCATTTCAGGGAGAAGTCGAATTCACCTTCGACATTGGTGCTGTCGACGACGGTTTGGGAGGTGAAGCGGGAGAGGGACTCGGCGAACATTTTGAAGGGGATTCGCTGGGCGGAGAGGGTACCGCGGCCCATGCGCATGTTGGGCGGGCGCTTATCGCCGGCGGGGACAGGTTTGAGTTTGAGGCCGTTTCTGGCGACGGTGAGGGCGAGCATGGGCATGTCGCGGGTTTCGCGGTGGAACTTGAACTGGAAGCGGTCCTCGATGAGGGCCTGGGTGCGTTTGCGGATGCTGGACTCCAGGGAGCGGCGCTCGGCGTCGGACATGGAGAGAGGGTCGGAGGGGCCGGAGGGGGAGTCGAGGCGGGCGGTGATGTCGTAGGCGGTGGTGTTGGTCCAGGAGGGGGCGTTGAGGATCTGGGTTTCGCGGAGGTTGTAGGCGAATTCCAGGAGGCGGCGGACGGGGACGTTGACGACGTTGATGCCGCCGCCGGGAACGATGTTGAAGCGGGAGTTGCGTTCGTCGGGGTTGGCGGGTTTGATGGAGGCGACGTCGAAAGTTGGCTGATTCTGGGCCTGGGCAACGCCGATGAGGGTGGGGAGGGCGAGAGCGGCGAGGGCGGAGGCGGCGAGAAGAGCCTTGCGGGGGAGAGAGAGGGTGCCGGCGGCGCGGCGGGCGAGGATGTCGCGGATGCGCTGCTTCAGTTCGGCACCGGTGACGCCGGGTACGCAGGGGAGGGGGGACTGCTGGTAGAATTCGCAGACGGTGAGGATGCCGGCAGCGTAGGTTTCCGGGGCATTGCCGAGGCGGAGGACCTCTTCGTCGCAGGCGCGTTCGCGCTCCTGGTGGAGGCGGGCGCCGATGTAGTAGACCAGCGGGTGGAACCAGAAGAGGGTTTCGACGGCCATGTGGAGGAGGGCTGTTAGGTTGTCGCGGCGGCGGAGGTGGGCGAGTTCATGGGCGAGGATGGCGCGGAGTTCGGCCGGGGAGAGATGATGCTCGATGCCGGCGGGCATCAGGAGGGCGGGACGGAAGAGGCCGAAGAGGCCGGGTTCGATGAGATAGGGCGTGGCGAGGACAGGGATGGGGGCGGGGATGGCGAGAGGGGTGGCGGCGCGGCGGGCAGCGCGGACCGCACGGGCGGCGCGAGCCCAGCGGATGACCGTGAAAGCGGCGCCGGCGAACCAGAGGAGGGCGAGCCAGTTGGGTTCCGGGGCCGGGGTGGAGGGGAGCGGGACGAAGGCGAGTTCGACCTGTTGCGCGACGGCGGAGGGGATGGGGACCACAGGCGCGGCGGGGGTAGAGGGAATGGTGGCGCCGAACTGCATGAGGAGCGAGAAGGGGAGGAGGAACTTGAGCGAGGCGGCGAGCCAGAGGGCGTGACGGGTTTGGGCGCGATTGGAACGGAGGGTCCAGGCGAGCGCGGCGACGGCGGCGGCAAAGAGGGTGGACTGCCAGAGGTGATTGGCGAGCGGTATCATTTCGCTTCCTCCTTCTGCTTGAGCAGGCGTTTGGCTTCGTTGACGTCGTCGAGGGTGAGCTTGCCGGATTCGACAAGGTGGGCCATGACGGGCTGGGTGCGTCCGCCGAAGAGGCTCAGCAGTTCGTCGATGAGGCGGCCCTGGGCGTCGTGGCGGGAGAGGGTGGCCTCAAAGATATGGGCGTTGCTGATCTTCTTGGAGCGGCGCAGGGCGCCTTTTTCCTCCAGACGGTAGACGACCGTCTGGACGGTGGTGTAGGCGGGGCGTTCCGCGGCGGGGAAGGTTTCCTGGATTTCGCGGACGGAAGAGGCGCCGAGGGACCAGAGCGCCTCCATGATCCGCATTTCGAGGGGGGTAAGTTTGATGGCGGCCAAGTAGAATCTCCTATGCTTGTAGGTGAGACTACTATACCGCCATTTCGTTAGCAAGTCCGGTGCAATTAATTCTCGGTGGGTTTGGAGGCGGAATCGATGACGTAGATTTCAACGGGGCCCTTGGTGGTTTCGAGTTTGAGGCCGAGTTGTTCCTGGATGGCGGTAAAGATGGAGGGGCCGCCGTTATCGGCCGGGGGAGGGGCGGCGCCGGGAGGGGGCGCGCCGCCGAAGGGGCCGCCGCCCTGGCCGGGTTCGGGGGTCCACTTCAGTTCGATATCGAAGTTGCCGGTGAGGCCGGTTTTATCGATGACGGGGCGGCCGAGTTGCTGGGCAAGGATCTGGGCGAGGCCGGAGAGGGGGGCGCCCTGGAGGTTGGCCTGGCCGCGGCCGATGCGCATCATGCCGCGCTGTTGGGGTCCGCCGCCACCGCCGGGGGCGGGAGTTTCGGCGACCTTCATTTTGTGGGGCCCTTTGCCGGGGACGAGGGCATAGACGGGGAGTTCCTTGGTCTCCTTGTGGAACTTGAGTTGGAAGCGTTCGGCGAGGAGGGACTGGAGCATGGGGCGGAAGGCGTCCGGCGAGGGGCGATCCGAGGCGGCTTCGGCCTTGGCGTTGATATCGAAGCGATCCGAGGAGATCCAGTTGGGGCCGCCGGAGATCTGGAAGTCGCGGATGTTATAGGCCTGGGCGATGAGCATGCGGAGGCTCGCTCCGGTGGCGGAGAAACCGCCACCGGGGACGATGCGGAAGGAGATGCGGTGGTCGCTTTCGGCGTTGGGCTTGATGGTGGCGACTTCAAAGGAAGGCTGCGCCAGCGCGGAAGCCGCGGCGAGGAGGAAAAGGAATGTCGGGCGAATGGCCATACAGGGTTATACGCACCATTCGCCGAAAGTTCCCGAAATTATCCTTTGCGGGCGCCTACCTCGGCGTTGGCGCGATCGATCATGGAGCGGATCCAGGCGACGGTGTAGGCAACGGCGACTTTGGGGCCGCCGACCATGGCGGGGAAGTGGTCGCCGATGACGATGCCGTCGAAGTTGACCTCGCGGAGGGCGCGCATGGCGGCGTACATGTCGTAGTAGCCGTTGTCGACGAAGGTTTCGACGAAGTGGGGGAGCGGGGCGGACATATTGCGGAAGTGGACCTTCCAGATTTTGCCCCGTTCGCCGAAGTATTTGATGGCGGTGACGACGTCGGCGCCCATGAGGTCGCCGCCTTCGAGCCAGGTACCAACGCAGAAGCAGACACCGACGTGGGAGGAGTTGGCGATATCGAGGGCGCGTTTGTAGCCTTCAAAGGTGCCGAAGATGCAGCGGGGGACGCCGGCGAGCATGGGGACGGGCGGGTCATCGGGGTGGATGCCGATAAAGACGTTGTTCTCTTCGGCGACGGGGGCGACTTTGCGGATGAAGTATTCGTAGTTGTCCCAGAGTTCGGTTTCGGTGTAGACGCGGCCGTGGGAGAGGGGGCCCTTAAAGATTTTGCCGGCCCAGAGGCCTTCGCCGCCTTTGGCCATGTCGTAGCCGCGGGCGGGGGCGGAGCCACGGGTGGTTTCGCGGTCGGTGTGCCAGATGCCATTGCCCATGTGGGCGTAGGTGACGTAGCGGATGCCGGCTTTGCCGCAGTTCTTCAGGTACTGTTTGTAGGCTTCAATGCGTTCGTCGCGGCCGGGGAGATTGAGGACGATCTCCTCCTGGTTGCGGTTGCCGTCGTGGCCGATGTTCCAGACGCGGAGGCCGGCCGATTCGACGCGGGCCTTGATGCGGAGGAAGTTTTCCACGTTGTCGTCTTTGCGATTGACGGTGATGGCGGTGTAGCGGACGCCGATCTGGTTGGTGAACTGGAGGTCTTCGTCGGTGGGATTGCCGCCCAACTGGACGGCCATTTTAATGCCGGGCGACCAGGGGGTTTTGGGCGGGATGGCAGTGGTGGCGGCTTTGAGTTGCGGGGCGCCGGCGGCACCGGCGACGGAGAGAGCGAAGTCTCGGCGGTTCATGAGGGGGATCGTATCAAATTGGGTCGGGGCGGTGTGACAACGGCGGCCGAATGTGATGGGATAACTGGCACAGGTATGATACGGCTATTGTTGGTACTGGGGTTGATCGCGGCCCACGGATACGGGCAGGAGACGAGGGGGATGATCGCGGGACGGGTGTATGACCCGTCGGGCGCGCCGGTGCCCGGGGTGGCGGTGACGGTGACGAGCGCGGACACGAACGCGAGCACGCGGCGGGTGACCAATGACGCGGGCTACTACGAGGCGAACCTGCTGTTGCCGGGGAATTACATGGTGACGGTGGAGGCGCAGGGGTTCAAGCGGTTTGTGCGGAAGGGGGTAGTGCTGCCGATATCGACACGGATTGATGTGGACGCAAAGCTGGAGATCGGCGTGGTGACGGATACGATATCGGTGACCGAGGAGGCGCCGCTGCTGGACACGAGTTCGCTTTCGTCGGGACGGGTGATGGACAACCGGGCGGTGATGGATCTGCCGGTGATTGCCAACAACACGATGGTGCTGGTGAAGCATACGCCGGGAGTGCAGACGTCGGGGGTGAACGATTACCTGGGGCCGCACTCGAACGCGGGGGCGAGCGATTTCGGCGTAAACGGGCGTGTGGGCGGGAATGAGTACTCGATCGACGGGGCGCCGAACAATGGGGCGGGGCGACGGGGGGCGTATTTGCCGGTGGTGGACACGGTGTCGGAGATGAAGATTGAAACGTCGAGTTTCGACGCCTCGATCGGGCACA
The DNA here is from genome assembly GCA_964430625.1 of uncultured Solibacteraceae bacterium. Taxonomy (GTDB): domain Bacteria; phylum Acidobacteriota; class Terriglobia; order Bryobacterales; family Bryobacteraceae. The sequence continues at coordinate 84,070 of CAYSFR010000034.1, read as the reverse complement.
CGACGGGGGTGAACGTGACGATGATGACGAAGGCGGGGACGAACCAGTTTCACGGGTCGGCGACGTGGCAGCACTGGCAGCAGCGGTGGCACGCGACGCCATTTTTCACCAAGCAGCTTTACTACCGGCGGATTGCGGAAGCGGAGGCGGCGGGGAATACAGGGCTGGCGAACCAGTTGCGGAATACGGATAAGCAGGAGCCGGGGCGGTCGAATAACTGGGTGGGGACGCTGGGCGGACCGGTGTGGATTCCGAAGGTTTTCGACGGGCGGAACAAGCTGTTCTTCTTTTTCAGCTATCAGGGGAACCTGGACAAGGTATCGGATCTGCCGACGCGGCTGAACAAGACGATCCCGACGCTGGCAGACCGGACGGGGGACTTTTCGCGACATTTGGGGGTAAATGCGGGGCTGTATCAACTCTACGATCCGCTGACGGTGCGGCCGGATCCGGCGCGGCCGCGGAACTTTGTGCGGACGCCGCTGGCGGGCAACATCGTGCCGGCGTCGCGGATCATCAATCCGGCCTACAAGTTCTACCGGGATGTGCTGCCGACACCGAACAACGACAACGATCCGCGGCGGGAGCCGTTGAACAACTTTCTGGCGGTAACGACGCCGCTGGTGCGGGACTACGTGGCGTACACGAACCGGGTGGACTACAACCTGAGCGACCGGCACCGGTTTTTCGCGCGGTGGAGCTTTAATGACTGGATCAACGACGCGTTGGACTGGACATATGAGACGATGCGGGGGCTGCATTCGGCGGCGCAGAGCCGGAAGAACCTGGGGATAACGGCCGATTGGGTATATGCGGTGAATCCGTCGACGCTACTGGACGTTTCGCTGTCGTTGAACAATTACATTGAAGGGACGGCGGCCAACCGGGCGAACGATTTCAAACCGTCCGACGTGGGATTGCCGGCCTATCTGGACTCGCGGGCCGGGGCGCAGACGATTCTGCCGCAGATGACGGTGAGCGGGTATGAGACGTTTTCGCGGGCCTATCCGACGGTGACGAATTTCCGGTCGCTGACGGGGAAGGCCGACCTGTCCAAGATCAGCGGGAACCACACGGTGCGGATGGGGCTGGATGCGCGGGGGCAGTACCGGACCGGCGGCGGCGGGGGATTGACCTCGGGCGGGTTCACCTTTAACAACCAATACACGCGGAGGAACGACGACACCTTTACGCCGGCCGGGACGATTGCGCACAGTTGGGCGGCGTTTCTGATGGGGCTGCCGAGCGCGATGCAGATCGCCTATAACGACACGTTCGCGATGCTGAATCCGTACTATGCCTGGTACGCGCAGGATACGTGGCGGATTACGAACAAGCTGACGCTGAATTACGGGCTGCGGATGGAGTACGAATTAGGGCCGAACGAGCGGTATAACCGGATGCTGGCGTCGTTTGACCCGGGGGCGACGCTGCCGATTACGGCGGGAGCGGAGGCGGCCTACGCGGCCAGTCCGCTGCCGGAGTTGCGGACGATCTCGGTAAAGGGCGGCTCGCAATACGCCGGAGCAGGCGGGGCAAGCGGGCGGTTGTGGAGGAACGAATTGATGTGGCTGCCGCGAGTGGCGGCGGCCTACCAGGTTCGGAAAAACACAGTGGTGCGGGCAGGATATGGCGTGTTTTTCGACACGCTGAACGTGCTGAACCAGGGGCCGGACCAGTTCGGGTTCAGCCGGACGACATCGACGATTCTGACCAATGATTTCGGGGTGAACTGGCTGGTGGGGAATCCGGCGGCGGGGGTTTCGCCGATGACCGATCCCTTCCCCGTGCGGGCGGACGGGACGCGGTTCGACACGCCGACCGGGAACGCGTTGGGGCTGATGGCGCGGGTGGGCCGCGGGTTCTCGTTCAACCCGTACGAGGCGCGGCACGCGCGGCAGCAGCGTTGGCGGGTCGGTTTCCAGCAGCAGTTGGGGAAGAACTGGCTGCTGGATGCGGCCTATGCGGGGTCCTATTCGGACCGGATCGGCCTGGACCGGAACCTCTCGCCGCTGCCGGAGAACTTCTGGGCATCGGGGACGGTGCGGAACGATGCGAATGCGACGAATCTGAACGCGAATGTGCCGAATCCGTTTGCGATCGCGAACTTTGCGGGCCTGCGGACGACGGCGCCGCTGGTGTATCAGGACCTGGGGACGCAGACCTTTTTCACGTCGCCGACGATCCGGAAGAACCAGCTATTGCGGGCATATCCGCAGATGAACGGGTTGACGGACGGGATGGCCCCGAGCGGGAAGTCGCGGACGGATTCGATGGAGTTGCAGTTGCAGAAGCGGTTTTCGCAGGGGTTTGACCTGAACTTCAGCTACACGCTATCGCGGGGGCGGGAGGCGGATTTCTACTTTAACGAGTTCGACACGGAGCCGACCTACCGGCCGAGCAACGATCTGCGGCCACACCGGATGGCGGGGACGGGAATCTGGGAGATTCCGGTGGGCAAGGGGCGGCGGTTCGGGCAGACGGGGCTGGTGAACCATCTGGCGGGCGGATTCCAACTGGCGGCGACGCTGGAGTTTCAACAGGGGCCGTTGCTGGGATTCGGGAACCTGTTCTACTACGGCGATCCGAATGGGATTACGACCGACGGGCAGACGCTGGACCGGTGGTTCGACACGGGGAGTTTCGAGAGGGTGGCGGCGCGTGGGCCGGCGGCGTTCCACCGGCGGGTGTTTCCCAATCGCATCGACGGGTTGCGCGCCGATGGACTGGTGCAATGGAACGGCAACCTGGTGAGGAACTTCAAGGTACGGGAGGGCTGGACGCTGCAACTGCGGCTGGATGCGCTGAATCTGCAGAACCGGACGCAGTTTGAAGCACCGGACGTGAACCCGTTTTCGACCAATTTCGGGCGGGTGACGGCGCAAACGGCGACGAGGAACCGGTTCATTCAGGCGCAGGTGCGACTGCGATTTTAGGTATCCTCGAGTTCATGAAGCGAGTGCTGGTTGGGCTGCTGGCGGCGCTGCCGATGATGGCGGATACGGCGGCGATTTTGAAGGCGATTGACGAAGAGGCGCCGGCGGCGGTGGCGCTGTTGGAACGGCTGGTGAATCAGAACTCGGGGACGTTCCACGCGGCCGGGGTACGGGCGGTAGCGGCGGTGATGGAGGGGGAGTTGCGGGCGTTGGGGTTTGAGACGCGGCAGATTCCGTTGGAGACGATCGGGCGGGGGGTGCACCTGACGGCGACACGGCCGGGCAAAGGGAAACCGATTCTGCTGATCGGCCATATGGACACGGTATTTGAGCCGTCGAGCCCGTTCCAGAAGTGGGAGCGGCGGGGGCGGACGGGCGTGGGGCCGGGGACGTCGGACATGAAAGGCGGGCTGGTGGTGATGCTGTCGGCGTTGAAGGCGCTACGGAAGACAGGGGAGTTGGACGGAATGGCGCTGACCATTTTCCTGACGGGGGACGAGGAGGCGCCGGGAAAGCTGCCGGAAACGCGGCAGGAGTTCATTGCGGCGGGCAAAGCAGCACGGGCGGCTCTGTGCTTTGAGACGGGGATCCGGAATGTTTCGCAGGACATGGTGTCGACGGCGCGGCGGGGATTTACGGGGTGGCAGTTGCGCACGTTCGGGAAGACGGGGCACTCCGGGGGCATTTTTTCCGACGATAAGGGGTACGGGGCGGTGTTCGAGATGAGCCGGATACTGAACGAGTTTCAGGCGACGCTGCGGGAGCCGAATATGACGTTCAATGTCGGCCTGCTGCTGGGCGGGACAAGCCCGAAGGCGGAGGCGGACGGAGCGGCGAGCGTGTCCGGGAAAGACAACATTATTCCGGCGGAGGCGCTGGCGAAGGGGGAGATTCGGGCCCTGTCGCCGGAGCAGGTGGCGCGGATCAAGGACCGGATGTATGCCATCGCGGCGAAGAATCTGCCGGGGACGAAGGCGGAGTTGACCTTTGAAGAGGGCTATCCGCCGATGGCGCCGACGGCGGGGAATAAGCGGCTGCTGCAGTTATTGAACGAAGCCAGCCGGGCGGGCGGTGTGCCGGAGGTGGGAGAGCTAGACCCGATGTTACGAGGCGCGGGCGACATTTCGTTTATTGCGCCGTATGTGGATTCGCTGTCCGGGCTGGGGGCGATCGGGAGCGGGGCGCATGCGCCGGGAGAGTCGGTCGATATCGAGAGCCTACCGCGGCAGGCCAAGAGAGCCGCGTTGTTTTTACGGAGATTGAATCAATAAGAGTTATGCGTATTTTTCTGTTGGTACTCGCGATGGCGGCGATGGCCGAAGAGCCGCGGCATGTGGTGGTGTATGAAAAAGAGGGCCGGTTTGCGGGGTGGCCGGCGAACCACGGGATGTGGTCGTGGGGGAAGGAGATCCTCACGGGGTTTGACGCGAGCCAGTATGTGTTTCGTGAGCAGGGGCACGCCATCAGCAAGGAGTTGCCGCCGGATCAGTTACTGGCGCGGTCGTTAGACGGCGGGGAGACGTGGACGATTGAGCAGCCGCCGTCGCTGGAACTGCCGGCGGGGATCAAGTATCAGGGGTATCCGGGCGGGAAGGGGCCGGCGCTGCAGGATTCGCCGGGGAACATCGACTTCACCAAGAAGGGGTTTGCGTTTACAGCGCGGATGACGGGGAACCCGGGGGTATCGCGGTTTTACTACTCCTACGACAAGGGGAAGACCTGGGCGGGGCCGTATAAGTTGCCGGACTTTGGGCATCCGGGGACGGCGGCGCGGACCGACTATATCGTGAACGGGAAGCACGACCTGTTTCTCTTTACGACGCTGGGGAAGGCCAATGGGAGGGAAGGGCGCGTGGCATGCACGCGGACGCGGGATGGCGGGAAGACATGGACGCTGGAAGGGTTGATTGGCCCGGAGCCGCCGAAGGATGACTACGCGATCATGCCGGCGTCGCTACGACTGGGGCCGTCGACCTTGTATGTGGCCATCCGGCGGAAGGGGTTCATTGAAGCCTATCGCTCGACCGACGATGGGAAGACGTGGGCGAGCGAGGGAAAGATTGCGCCGGAGATCGGTGCCGGGAATCCGCCTAGCCTGCTGAAGCTGCGGGATGGGCGGCTGGTGGTGATCTACGGGTACCGTCGGCCGCCGTTTGGGATGCGGGCACGGATCAGTTCCGACCAGGGGAAGACGTGGGGAGAAGAGGTGGTGCTACGGACCGACGGAGGGAATACCGATCTGGGTTATCCGCGGTCCGTGCAACGCCCGGACGGAAAGATAGTTACCGCCTACTATTACAACCTGGATAACCGCAAGGTGCGGTTTATCGGGGCGACGATCTGGCAGCCGTAGGCCGGGTTATTCATCGGCAATCTGGTGTGGCCGGGGGAGTAACTCCAGCACGGCGCCGGCGCGCTGTCGGAATGTGTCCCAGAGGCGGGAGAGGATGCCGCCCTGGGGCTCATACTGGTGCTCGAGTTCGTCGGGCCATACGGCCGGGGCGACCGGCTTCTGCACCGGCTTTGCCTTGACCGGGGCCAGCGGCGCCGGCGGCTGGCGCTCGGCGAGCGGGAGTTGAACGCGCTGCGGAGGGCGGTAGCTTTCACCGGCGCGAGCCCGGGCGGCAGCTGTGGAGCGGACGTTGGGGATCGATTCGTACTGCGGAGCGAAGCTTTCGGATTCGCGGGCTTGATCGATGATGGAGCGGGACCAGGCAAGGCGGGTGCGGGGCTGAACGACGGGCTGAGGGGCAACTTCGACCTTGGCTACCGGCATTCCGGGCATGGGCTTCGGCATTCCCGGCATCTTGACTGGTTCCGAGTAAGATTTGCGCATGTAACTGCCGCCAGTCTAGCAACGAAGCGGCGAGTTACCTATAGACCCGGTGACTAGTACTTTCGGGAGACAGCAAGCGGGCCGGGAGATAGCACCGGGCACGAGTACCAGTTACCCCAGACGTAAGTACTGGTCTATTTGAAGACGCATTCAGCGTCATTGCGGGCGACGAAATAGGACTTGAAGTTGACCGCTTTGGGGTTCATGCAGCCCTTGAGCGGAAGGAGGCGGATGTTGCGGAATTCGACCGGGTGGCTTTCCGACTGGAGCCCGATATAGCCTTCGGTAAGCAGTTTGCCATCGACTTTGACCGCGGGGTCGAAGCGATTGGCGACGCCGCCGCCGATCTGGGGAGTCTGATATTCGAGGACGGTTTCGCCTTCCACCTTGTGGCGGACGAGGTCGCCGCCGAGCACCTCGACTTCGACGGAAACCCAGCCGTCGCCACGGAAGATGCGGGAGGAGGAGTTGACGCAGTGTGCCTTTACCTTCTCTCCTTTCATGAAGATATCGGTACCGGGGGTGCAGACATTCATGGTGGGGCGGGCGAGTTTGGCGTCGTTGGAGAGGAACTGGGCTTCGACGGAGATGGGCCAATCCTGGTCCTTGAGAATCGATTCGGGGGACTGGGAGTGAACCATGACGCCGCTGTTCAGGCGGGCGTAGTTGGGGCCATCCTTCATCTGTTCGCCGTAAAAGCGGTAGTCCATTTGCAGGCGGTAGTGGGAGAACTTCTGTTTGTAGAAGAGATGGGAGAAGCGGGCGCCGAACTCCGGGTACTTGTCATAGGACACCTGGATGACGCCGTCCTTGACGCGGAAGGTATCGCCGAAGTTATCGCCGAGTTCGTGGCCGGCAATCTTGACAATCCAGCCGTCGAGGTTCCTGCCATTAAAGAGTTGGATCCAGTCCTGGCGGCCGGCAGCGGGCTGGGCCGATAGTCCTACGGCGAGGGCGGCTCCAAGAAGTAAACTCATGCGGGTCATAGGGCGAGGCCCATGGTATCGCAGAGGGAATCAGGCGCGGAGGCAGTGGACGGCGCGATCGGTGACGACGACGACTTCGCCATCGGCGGCGAGGGCAGGGGCGGCGCGAAGGAGTTCGCCGGGGAAGGCGCGGACGACGAGGGGCTGGCCCTTGGCATTGAAGAGGACGAGTTGGTCCGCGGCGGCGACGAGGAGGTTCCCACCGGCGGTGACGATGGCGCCGGCGACCTGGCCGGAGGATTCGTAGGTCCAGGCGGTTTTGCCGTCAGGGTTGATGGCACGGATGGTGCGGGGAGCGACGATGTAGACGCGATGGTCGTAGCCGACGATGGGGGGGCGATGGAACGGGGCCAGGCCATTCAGGGGGACGATGAGGCAATCGCCATTGGGGGCGAGGATCCAGAGGGCGGAATCGACCAGGAGGTAGATGCGGCCGGACTGATCGAGGCTCAGTCCGAGGGGGCGGAAGGTACCCGTGAGCTTGCGGCGGACGACCAGGTCCAGATCGAGGAACTCGACGGTATCCTGGCGTGCGGCGACGATGAATTCGTTGTGGGCGGCAACGCAGAGGCGGGTGGAATCGTACTCGGCGTAGGCGCGATCGGTGGCGGAGACGAGGCGGCCGTACTCCACTTGGTCCGGGGCGCCGAGGCGGATGGTCTGGAGGGAGGCGATGCGGGACCGCACCTTCATGACGGGATTCAGTGCCTCGAGGGCGCTGGCGACGACGACGGTATCGCCGTGGCGGTGGACGAAGGTGCGGAGGTACTCTTTCTGGCCGGAGAGAGGGACGGCCGGGCCGGTGGCGGCGTCGAGCGAGACGTAGGCGAGTTGGCTGAGGTGGTCCGTGGCATAGAGCGTAGAGGCGCTGATTTCGGCATCTTCGCCGGCGGCGGTGGCGAGGCCGGTCCGTTTGCCGGCTGCGAACATTTCCCAGCGGAGGGCGCCGGCGACGACAACGCGGCCAGAGGCGGCGAGGACAAAGCGGGGAGCAAACTCGGGTTCGAGCGGGACAGACCACGCCGGTTTGGCGGCATCGATGCGATGGGCCGAACGGGAGTTCATGCGCTCATTGACATAGGGGCGGGGGCTGCCGGGGGCGGAAGCGGGAGAGGCCGCGGGGAGCGCCGGAAGGGCGGCGACGGGGGTGATGGCGATGGCGTTGGCGGGTTTGTTTTCACTCACAGGTTTTGCTCCGGAAGATGCCACTGGTTCGGGCCGTTTCTGGCAGGAGGCGCCGAGGCCGCCGAAGGCGACGAGGCCGAGCCGGGAAAAGGCGCGTCTATGCACTGGCAGTCACCACCGAACCCGGTACGGCGCGCCGGGCGAAGTTGGTTTGCATGGTCGCGTTGGTCAACACACTGGCCGGCGCGGCGGCGGCGCTGGCGTTGAAGCCCACCATGTCGGCGAACCATTTCCAGGCGTCGGCGGCGGAAAGCTGGGCGGCGGTAAGGCGAAGGGTGTTGGAGTTCTGCCAACCGGTGGCACCGGAGGTGACGACGCGGATGGTGAAGTGGTTGGGGTGATCGGCCTCGACGGCGTTCACCTTGTTCGTGTAGTCGGCCTGGCTGGCGGCGGCGGGGTTGGCGTAGCCGAGGAAGTTCAGGTATTGATTGTTGGCCGGGGTCCCGTCGATGACGAGGGTTTCGACGAGTGTGCGGGGGGTGAAATAGATGAGGGCATTGGTGAAGGTGGCCGGGCCCAGGGAACCGGAGAAGACGAAGAGGCGGTTCATGTTCTGGTCAATGGAATTGAGGAACCGGGCGATGGGATTGGTGACGCCGGTGTGGGCGGCCACCGAGTCAAAACGGTAGTGAATCTTGACGAGCACGCTGAGAATGCCATCGTAGGTTACACCGGCCTTGAGGTTCTCGCGATAGGTTTCGTCGCCGTAGGGATAAAGATAGAGATCGAAGTTGCCACGGGTACCGACCGAGGCCCGGGATTCGACAAAGAGCGGGTGGTAGCAGAAGGTGCGGGCATTGTCGGCCTGCGGGTGGCGGGGGAACTTCAGTTTGCGGGTGCCGCCTCCCACCTCAAGCGGGGTACCGACGATGCGGGAAACCCATTCGGTACATGCCCAGTGGTCACGGCGATTGAGGACGACGTTGGAGTTCATCATGTCGCCGATGGTGATGTAGGAATAGGGGTCGCCGGGGACCTGGCTGCCGAAGCCGGCGAACTCATAGGAGCAGGCGCGGTGACTCCAGCGTTCGTTGTATTCGTCGGGAAGGCCGTGGCCATGGCCCACTTCGTGGGCGGCGACGAGCCAGCCGGTGTTGAGATCGGTGGTTTCGTTCCCGGTGGAGAAATTGCCGATGCCGGTAGCGCCGTGCATATTGGCGCGGGGAACGCTGATGACGTTGAGCTGGAAGTGGCTGCGGGGTTGCGGCATGTCCTGGCAGAAGAGGAACGGCTTGCACTGGAAGGGGAGGGCGCCGGCGGTTTGGGGGAGATAGATGAACTCGCCGCGATTGGTGGGGATGACATCGCCGTTGTTCAGGGTGATGGTTTCCGGCCCGTTCCAGCGCTTCATGACATTGGCCATGAGCTGTTGCTTGTAGCTACCGGGATTGAACGGGGTATTGTCGGCGTTGGTGGCCGGGGCATTGGCAAAATTGAAGGCGAGGCGGAAGTAGCTGAGATTGATGGCATGTTCATTGGTGCCGTCGAGATCGCAGCAGCGGAGCAAAATGGTGTCGTAGCGTCCGGTGAGGTGGCCCGGGAAAGTGGGTATGGGGGTCTGCCATTCCGAGTAGGTCCCCTGGGGCAGGCAGGTGGCGCGGACCTTAGGCGTGTCCTGGTAGCAGAGCGGCTGGATGGAATAGAAGGGCTTGTTGACGGTAGCCGGGCGCGGGAAGACGGTGTTGGGCGGGGGCTGGCCGGCGGCGACGGCGTCGACCCACATGGTGGCGGCGCGGGCGCCGACCACTTCGTGGTTGCCCGTGTCCGGCGTGCGGTCGGCAAAGGCTTCGTAGATATTGCCGTTGATGATGACGATGCGGGTCCAATCGGGATAGTCGCTGAGGTAGTGCTTCACGGGCATGGCGACGTTGGAGTAGGGGAAGAAGGGTTTGGTGAGGTCGGTGCCGGGTTTGTAGAGGCCTTCATCGGACAGGTTGGCGGCACCGGCGGGCTTTTTGAACTGGTGGAAGAAGATGAGAGCCAGGTCATTACCGCCAACGTCGGCGCGGGCGCCGGCAGCGTCCACCAGGACGATGTCGTCCAGCGAGAAGGTAAGCGGTTTGGTTTTGTCGAGGCTGGTGAGGATGTCAGCGTCGGTGAGGGCGTTGAAGAACTTGTTGGTGGCGGCGCCGCGGGTGAAGTATTTGGTGGATTTCCAGAGGGTGGGAAGGTCGTAGCGCTTCATGCGCTCGGCGGAAGGCTTGCGCTTGGCGGCGTCGGCGATGACCTCCACTTTGCGGGTGGCGCCGTCGGTAGAGACGATGAAGGAGTTGGCGGGGAGGGCGAGCTGGAGCAGTTGTTTGTTAGTGGGGCGGGCGTCGGCGGATTTATCGGCCTTGCGCTGGACAATCCAGGGGAGGGCTTGCGCCTGCAGCGCGACATCGGCGGTATTGACGGCCCAGTTGGAGCGGGTGTCGGGATTGGGCACTTTCCCCTTCGCGGAAGAGCCGTCGCGGAAGCCCTCCAGCAGGACGGGCGGCGTGGCTATGCGTTTGCCGGCGTGGGCGGCGTGGCCAAAGGCGCGGTCGAAGAACTCGAAGCGGACGAACTGCCAGTGGGGGTCGAGTTCCATCTCGATGGGAGTGCCGTCGGTACCGAGTTGGACGGCAAGCGGGGACAGGCCTTCAAAGCGGAACTGAGCGGGGTTGTAGAGGTCGCTTTCCACCTTGGTCCAATCCGACTGGGTGAGCGACCATTTGACGGGAAGTTTGAAGACGCGGAAGTGATCGGTGACGGCGGCGTCGACATCAGCGGCGGCGAGCCAGCGGTTCTTTTCGGCGTGGGTGGTGGCTTCGGCAGCGACGGCGATGTAGTGATCAGAGTGGTCGAATTCGAGGGTGAAGGCGTTCTCAGCGCGCTCAAAATCGAAGATCAGCAGGCCATCGGAGACGGTTTTGGCGGTCTGTTTGGCGCCGGAGGCGGCCACAACGACGACGGGCATCTCCTTGGGGAACTGGCGGATGGTGCCGTCGGGATCCTTGTAGCTGAGGCGGAGGAAGACGCGGAGTTTCTTATCGTCGATGGGCGTGACGGGCCCTTCGCACGGGGAACTGGTGACGAGCCGTTCGTAGAAACGGCAGGCGAAGGTGTTTTTGTCGGCAGCGAAGGTGCGGCGCTTTTCCTGGTTGGCGCGGCGGGTTTCCCAGTCGCTCCAGAAGCGCTTTTCGCAGGCGGTGCGTTTTTCGGCGGTAGTGGGGCAGGGCCATTTGGCCGGAGAGACCTGGGAGCCGGGGCGGAAGAGCAGGGCGAGAACGCGGCGGCTGACGGCGTTCTCCTTGTCGCGTTCGGTCTTCTTCGCCGGGGACTGGAAGGCCTTGGCTTCGTCGGCGGAGAAGATCATCTGCGGGTTAAACTCGGAGCAGCCCTGGAGGTCGCCCTTGAGAGCGGGATCGGCGCCCTTGGCCAGGAACTCTTCCTTGGTCATGGAGAAGGGGCAGAGGAAGGCAAAGTAGGCGGCGAAGAGCTTGGCGCGGGTTTTGGGTCCGATGGCGCCGTCGTCGACCAGATCGTTCTGCTTCTGGAAGGCCTTGGTGGCGGCGTAGTCGCCCGGCGCAAAGCCAAGGGCGGAGAGCATCACCTTGTTGTGTTGCGTGCCCCAGTCATCGCCGGTGCCTTCGGCATTGGTGTGCAGGGACTCCCAGATGGCGGGGTCGCGCGTGAGAACGCCGTAGACGGCGCGGGCGCGGCGGCCGGAGATGATCTTGTTGTAGTCGTCGTTCCCGGTAGGGTCGGCGTGGCCGAAGATGGACATCGGCGAGGCGGGGTGGGCAACGCGCAGGGCGGCGAGTTCGGTGAACTCGGCCTTGGAATCAGGGAGGAGGAACGAGGAATCGAATGCGAAGCGGAGGTCGTCGAGCTTCCAGCAACCGACGGGGATCAACTCCATGCGGAGGGTGTTCTTCTCTTTGCCGTGGGAGGGGGCGGCAAAAATCGGGAAAAGGTCCGAAAGGGGGTGAGAGGCGGCATGACCGCCCGCTAACTTCTTGTCGCCGTATCCGGCCATTCCAACCATCCTCCGAAATCTAACTGTATACGGGGCATGGATACACCCCTTACAAGCACATGCGGAATTGCGGGACGAAACACATCATCGTTTGCGGGCGGGTTTTTTATTCTTGTCGCGGCGGAGTTGCCAGGCGGTCCGCAGGGCGCCCGCGAGAACGTCTTCCGGGGCTTCGGCCAGGCGAATATGGGTGGCCCCGCTCTTGCCCCAGCCGCCGTGGACCGGGAGGAAGAGGGCGGGCAGTTCTTCGACAAAAGCCGCTTGCTGCTCGGGCGTGAGCATCAGATTACCGTAGCCCTGGGAGACCGAGGCGAGCGTGGCGAAGATGCGGCCGCCGACGCGGAAATCGACGGCTCCCATGTGGGAACCCTCTTCGGCGCCTTCCAGGCTGAGGGCGATGCGGCGAAAGTCGTCGGGCGTCATGGCTGCCCACCATGTTAATCCTCTCCGCTGTGCAAAAAGCGGCCCGGGTTGCCGCTTGTTGGGTATGCGACTCCTTTTGGCCCTCCTTTCGATTCTGCCGCTGACCGCGGCGTGGGACTACAACGTGATCAGCGGTGCGAGTCATGGCGCGATCGCATCGCGCCTGGTTGGCTCCACCGAATACACCTATATCGCTTACCGCGACGCTTCCGGCGCCCTTGCGCTGGCGACACTGACGAGCACGGGCGGGCTGGCGACGCAGACCATCTGGCCGGGGGTCTCGCCGTCGAACACCTACGTGACGATGAGCGCCACGGGCACGGGCCTGATCACCTTTTTCAGCGGCAACAAATTCCGCTACGCGGTGGCGGTTTACCCGGGCAACGGCAACTGCGGTCCGGCAAGCGACTGGCAGTGCGGCGACGTGCTGCTGCCGAACACGGTGACGGGGACGACGGTCGAGCGTGTGGTGGGCGACGTGGACTCGCTGAGCCGGGTCCATTTTCTTTACGCGCTTCGTCCGAACAATACGACACGCGTGCAGGCCGGGCTCTACTATACCTACCGGACCGCACAAGGATTCTGGCTGACGCCGGTGCGAAACACCAGCCCGCTCATTACCGACCACAGCCCGGTATCTATGGAGATAGCGGCGAACGCAACGGGACTGGGCGTCTACCTGGTGCGCAGCGCGACGTCAGGACAGGTGACGGGACTCGTCGGCGCGGCATCGAATTTCTCCCAGATGACGTCGATCCCGGGCGGGAATGGATCGACCTTCGCGGCGATGCAACGGAACGTGCTCGGACCGACGGCGTACTGTACGGCCGGCACGGAACTGCGGGCGATCCGGAGGTTGCCGACGGGGGCGTGGGGGGCGCCCGTGACGCTGCCGTCGGCGACAGCCTGGTGCTCGGTGACGCTCCGCGCCAGCGGCACGCCGGCGGTGGCGTATGTGACGCCACAGAACGTGGTGACCATGGCCGCGCCCGCCAGCGGATGGAGCGGAGCGTGGACGGCGGAGACGGTGGACGCCTCGGCGGCGTTCTCCAAACCGGAACTGGCATTGAGCGCCAGCGACAAGATGTTACTGCTCTACCAGGGCAGCGGCTTTTTGAAATTGGCACGACAGCAGTAGGGGCGCGGTTGGGAAGGGATAGAATATCCTTTCCCAACTATGACCCTCTTTGATCTGACTGGAAAAGTGGCGATCGTCTCCGGCGCCGCGCAAGGCATGGGGCGTGCCATGGCGAGTTCGCTGGCCGAGGCGGGCGCCAGCCTGCTGCTGGTGGACCGGAATGGCCCGGGCGTGGAGCGCACCGCGGCCGAGATCATTGCGCACGGGGGGCGCGCCATCGCCGCCGTCCACGACATCTCGGACCCGGCGGAGGTTCGGGCGCTGTTTGCCACGCTCGACCGCGAGTACGGGCGAATCGACTTTCTGGGCAATGTGGCCGGGGAATCGATCATGGCCGCGCCGGAGGACATCGCGCTGGAGGATGTGGAGCAGGTGTGGCGCAACCTGGTGCTGGGGCGATTCTGCGCCTGCCAGGAGGCGGGGCGGAGAATGTTGCGATCGGGGGGCGGGTCGATCGTCAATATCGGCTCCATTGCCAGCATGACGGCGCTGGGGCGGGGGCACATCGCCTACTCCATGGCGATGGGCGCGGTGGTGCAGATGACGCGGGAACTCTCCACCGAGTGGGCTTCGGCGGGAATTCGGGTGAATGCGATCCTTCCGGCGCAGGTGCTGAATCCGGGCCTGGAGGCGCGCATCGCGGAGAATCCGGCGTTGCGGGATAAGTTTCTGAGCGGCATTCCGGCGGGACGCTTCGGCCACCCGGACGATATTCGCGGCCTGTCGGTGCTGTTGGCCTCCGACGCATCGAAGTGGATCACCGGCGCCATTATTCCGATGGACGGCGGCAACCTGGCGTGCAACGCCGGCGGCTCGCCGCGGAGGCCGGCATGAACCTCTACCGCACGATGCAGTTAATCCGAACGGCCGAGGAGCAGTTGGCGCGATGCCATGCGCGCGGACTGGTTCACGGAGCCTGCCATACCTACGTGGGGCAGGAAGCCATTGCGGCGGGGGTGTGCGCGCAATTAGCCACAGACGACGCCGTCTTCTCCACACACCGCGGGCATGGCCATGCGCTGGCCAAGGGAATGCCGGTAGCGGAGCTGTTTGCCGAGTTGTTCGGCCGGGCGACGGGTTGTTCGCGCGGGCGCGGCGGGTCCATGCACCTGTTCTCTCCGGAGATTGGAATGATGGGCACCAGCGGCATTGTGGGACCATCTATTCTGCAGGCGGCGGGCGCGGGGTATAGCTTTGCGTTGCGACGGACAGGGAATGTGGCGGTGGCGTTCTTCGGCGATGGAGCGGCCAACAACGGCGCGTTCCACGAAGGGCTGAACATGGCTTCCATCTGGAAGCTGCCGGTGCTGTTCGTGTGCGAGAACAATCAGTTTGCCACCGAGGTTCCGTTCGCGTATGCGGCCGGGAATCCGGACGTGGCGGCACGGGCGGCGGCGTATGGAATGACCGGCGTTCAAGTGGATGGCAACGACGTGACGGCCGTATTTGCCGCGGCGGAACAGGCCGTGGCGCGGGCGCGGCGCGGCGAAGGGCCGACGCTGCTGGAGTGCAAGACGTACCGCACGCGGCCGCATTCGGAGGGCATGGGTGACTATACCTACCGCACACGGGAGGACGTGGCGGCGTGGCGCGAAAGATGTCCGATCAAACGGTACCGGGCGGCGCTGCTGGACTCCGGGCAGGCGACGGCGGAGGCGCTCGACGCCATCGACGCGGAGGTGCAAGCCGAGGTGATGGCGGCCAGCGAGGCGGCCGAACGCGCCCCGGTGCCGGATCCGGCCGATGCGGCGACACACGTCTACGGAGCGCCGCGCCCGATACTGGGCGAACCGGGACCGCGCGGGACGCGGGAACTCTCCCTCGCCGGGGCCACACTGGAGGCGCTCGACCGGGAGATGGCGGCCAATGCGAACATCTTCGTATTTGGAGAGGGGATCGGCGTGCGCGGCGGGAATTTCGGAACCACGGTGGGGCTGTTTGCCAAGTACGGTGCCGAACGGCTGCGCGATACCCCGATCGCCGAGCGAGGATTCGTGGGCATGGCCGGCGGCGCGGCGATGACCGGCGCGCGGCCCGTCGTCGATTTCATGTTCATCGACTTCATCAACGACGCATTTGGGGAAGTGGTGAACCAGATCGCCAAGATGCAGTACATGAGTTCCGGGCGGCTGAAGATGCCGGTGTTGCTGCGCGGATGCGTCGGAATCGGGCACAGCGCGGCGACGCACCATTCGGGCAGCTACTACTCCATCTACAGCCACATTCCGGGATTGCGGGTGGTGGTGCCGTCGACGCCCTATGATGCCAAAGGCCTGCTGACGCATGCGCTGCGTGTGGACGACCCGGTGCTGTTCCTGGAACCGCGGGAGTTGATGGGCGTGAAAGGCGCGGTGCCGGAGGAGGAGTATGAGATCGAGTTCGGCCGGGCGCGGATCCTGCAAACGGGCGGGCGGGTGACGGTGGTGGGTATCGGGCTAATGGCGCAGCGGGCGCTGGCCGCGGCGCAGGGGTTGGACGCCGAGGTAATCGACCCGCGGACGGTGAGTCCGCTCGACACGGCGACGATCCTCGAATCGGTGCGAAAGACCGGCCGGCTGCTGATCGTCGACGAAACGTTCGCCCCGTACGGGTTCGGAGCGGAGGTGGCGGCGCGGATCGTGGACGAGGGGTTCGATTACCTCGACGCGCCGGTGCGGCGGGTGAATGGCGCCTTCGCGCCGACGCCGTACAGCCCGGCGCTGGAGGCGGCGGTGATTCCGTCGCAGGAACAGATTGCGGCGGCGATTCGCGCGCTGATTGAGGAGTAAGATGGCGATCGAAATTACTGTGCCGCGGCTGGGATGGTCCATGGAAGAGGGGCTCTTCGTGGGCTGGCTGAAGGGCGATGGGGACCGGATTGCCGGCGGAGAACCGCTGTTTGCGCTGGAGAGCGAGAAGGTGACGATGGAGGTGGAGTCGCTCGACGCGGGGTGGCTGCATATCCCGACCGACGGACCCGCCCCGGGGTCGATGGTCACTGTGGGGCAGCGGTTGGGCTGGCTGCTGGCGGAGGGAGAGTCGGCGCCCGGCGCCGCGCCGGCGGCGTTGCCGGCAAGCCCGCGAGCGCGGGCGGCGGCGAGACGGCTCGATGTGGATCTGGATCAGGTGGAGGCGCGTCCGGGGGCAAAACGGATCATTGAAGCGGATGTATTGAAGGCGAAGGCGGCGATGCCGGCGGCAGTTCCCCTGGCTGTGCCCGTGGCTGTACCGGCGCCCGTGGCCGCGCCCGCGCCCCGCGCCACCGTGGCAACACGCATGGAGGAGAGCTTCCGCGCGCCGCACTTCTACCTGCACGCCGACGCCAACATGGAGGCGCTGGCAGCGCTGCGCCACGCCCACCGCCCGGCCAGTTACAACGACTTCCTGATCAAGGCCATCGCCATCGCCCTGGTCCGCCATCCCCGCGTCAACGCCTACTGGCAGGACGGCGCCGTGCATCCGCGTGCCACCCAGCATGTGGCGCTGGCGGCGCAATTGGGCGATACGCTCTACACCCCGGTGATTCGCGACGCGGCGGAAAAGTCGATCGCGCAAATCGCGCGCGACCGCGAGTTGGCGCTGGCCGCGCGCGGCCCGGCGCAGGACGCCAGCGCCACGCTTTCCAACCTCGGCGCCTACGGGGTGGACCGGTTTGAAGCGATTCTGAATCCGCCGCAGTCCGTTATTGTCGCCGTAGGAAAGATTGCCAAGCGGCCGGTGGTGGTTGGCGACGAAGTGGTGGCGCGGCTCACCATGCCGGTGTCGCTCTCGGTGGATCATCGTGTGGTGGACGGCGTTCCGGCAGCGGCGTTTTTGCAGACGCTCATCGGCATTCTGGAGTCGCCCGAAGCCACATACAATGAATGGGAATGAGTTGGAGCTACCTGGAAGACGCCAGTGGCGCGAAAGGCCACGCTGAGAAGATCTGCATCCCTGCCGATGAGGCGGAACTGATCGCCATTTTGAAGGAAGCGGCCGCGGAGAAGATGCCGGTGACGATTGCCGGCGGCGGCAGTGGCCTTACCGGCGGCCGCGTGCCCGAGGGCGGCTGGCTGATCTCCATGGAGAAGTTCCGCCGCCTGGAGATTCACGAGGGCTCGGCGACGGTGGGCTCAGGCGTCACGCTGCACGATCTGCACGCCGCCGCCAAGGCGAGCGGCCAGTTCTACCCGCCCGACCCCACCGAAACCATGGCCTTCCTCGGCGGCACCATCGCCTGCAACTCCAGCGGCTCGCGCAGCTTTCAGTACGGCGCCACACGGCGCTGGCTGCAGCGGGTGCGTGTGGCTCTCGCCGATGGAACCGTGAAGGATGTGCGCCGCGGCGAGCCGATCGATTTTGACGTACCGGAGATTCCGCAGCCGCGTAGCCGCAAACATTCGGCGGGCTATCAACTGCGGCCGGGCATGGACTGGGTGGACCTCTTCTGCGGCTCGGAAGGCACGCTCGGTATCGTGATCGAAGCCGACGTCAAGCTGCTTCCGGTGCCGAAGGAACTGCTCAACGGCATCATCTTTTTCCCCTCCGATGAGGCCGCGCACAACGCGCTGGATCAATGGCGCCTGGTGCCCGGCGTGCGGATGCTCGAGTATGTCGACGACCCGGCGCTGCGCATGATTGCCCAACGCTACCCCGACGTGCCGTCCGCGGCGCGGGCGGCCATCATCACCGAGCAGATCATCGAAAGCGACAACGACCTGGACGCCTGGGCGGACCGGCTCAGTGAAACCGGCGCCATGGAATCGGAAAGCTGGTTTGGCTCTTCCGACTTCGACCGCGAACGGTTCCGCAAGTTCCGCCACGCGCTGCCGGAAACCTCGCTGGCCATCAGCCAGAAAAACGGCTTCCCTTCCCTGGGCACGGATTTCTCGGTTCCCGTGGAGCACAACCGCGAGATGTTCGCCTTCTACCGCGAACACATGGAGCGCATCATGCCCGGCCACTACTGCATCTTCGGCCACGTCGGCGACGCGCATCCGCACGTCAACATGCTGCCGGCCACGCAGGCGGAGTTCGACGCCGGCACGGAGGCGCTGATGGTGTTCGCAAAGAAGGCAGCGTCGCTTGGCGGGTCCGTCTGCGCCGAACATGGCCTGGGCAAGCGCAAGGCGAAGTTCCTGCCGGTGCAGTACACGGCCGAGCAGATTGAGGCGATGAAGGCGGTGAAGCGGCGTCTGGATCCGGACTGGCGCCTGGGCCGCGGCACTTTCTTTGGACCCGTCTGATGCCGACGCGCCGCGCCTTCCTGGCCGCGCTTGCGGCCGCCGCGAACTCCGAACCGCACTGGCTGTCGATTGAGGAAGCCGCGGCGCTGATTCGCGCTCGCAAGTTATCGCCGGTGGAGTTGACGCGGCATATGCTGGCGCGAATCGAGCGGCTGAATCCGCGGTTAAACGCGCTCATCACCGTCACCGGCGAGCAGGCCATGGCCAGCGCCAAGGAGTTGGAGAACCGCAAACCGCGCAGCCCCCTGCACGGCATTCCCATTGCGCTCAAGGATCTCTACGATACGCGGGGCATTCGCACCACCGCGGCGAGCAAGCACTTTGCCAGCCGTGTGCCGGACCAGAACGCCGACGTGGTGCGGCTGTTGAAAGAGGCCGGTGCCATCCTCATCGGCAAGGCCAACATGGACGAGTTCGCCTACAACTACACGGGCGAGACGAGCCACTTCGGCACCGCGCGCAACCCCTGGGATCCGGCGCTGTCGCCGGGCGGATCGAGCGGCGGATCGGCTGTGGCCGTGGCGGCGGGTTTGTGTTTCGGCGCCCTTGGTTCAGATACGGGCGGGTCCATTCGCTTGCCCGCGGCCTTTTGCGGCATCGCCGGCTTCAAGCCCACCTGGGGTCGATTGAGTGCCCGCGGCGTGCTGCCATTGGCCTGGACTCTCGATACCGTGGGACCGATGGCGCGCTCGGCACGCGATGCCGCCGCGCTGTTTGCCGCCATGGGCGGCGGGCCGTTGGATGAAAAGAAGCGGCCTGTCTTCGGCGTCCCACGGCGGCCGTTCTTCGATGGGTTGGAAGCGGAGACCGCGCGCCTGGTGGAAGCCGCCATCACCGCGATCGGCGGCGCCCGCGACGTACCGTTCCCGGAAATCCCGGCGATCGCCGGCGCTCCGGAGCTGACGCAGGCCTACGGCACCGTGATCTACGCCGAAGCCTGGACCTATCACCAGGAGCGCATGGCGCGCGCCCCTGGCGATTTTCATCCGGGCACGCGGCGGACCATCGCGCTCGGCCAAGCCGTGACCGCCGCCCAGTACATCGCGGCGCGACGCGAAATCGAGGAGCGTCGTGCGAACGCCACGGCATTGTTTCCAGGCGTCGATCTCCTGTTGACGCCCACCGTGCCCGGACCCGCCTTTCCCCTTGGCAAACCGGGCGGACTGGTCTATCTGCGCAACACGTCGTTGTGGAATCTCTACGGACTGCCCACCATCTCGGTCCCATGCGGATTCACGAAAGCCGGCCTGCCCGTAGGACTGCAAATCACCGGCCGCGCGGGCGAGGACGCGCTGGTCCTCGCCGCCGCGGCACGGTTCGAGCGGACTATGGCACCAGCGGTTGCCGCACGGCGCCCGGCGGCATCAGCATGATGCGCCCTTGCGCCGAACCCGGCTGGCGGATCTCCATCCGCAACTGGCTGGCACCCGTCTGCGGAGGCTGACCCGGAGTTGCGGCGGCCGGCCCGGCGTAGAGAGTGACGTCGATTGCCGCCCGGCTGCACTGCGCCTCGTTCCAGAAGGTCTGTTTGTCGTTCAGGTAGGCGTAGGTGACGATGCGATACCAGCGATTCGGCTGCAGCGGGTACTTTGTCAAGGGTCCAAAGACATTGGATCCGTTCCCGTTCACCAGGTTGCCGCCCCCGCCGGTGGTGCTGAAGCCCTGGCAGGGTACGGTGTTCGTGGACGTCACTCCGCAGGCCCATTCGGTGAACTCGTCCCCGCCGATTTTCACCCCGGTCGCCGACGGGCTAGTGTTGGGTCCGGAGGGCCCGTGATCATAGATCTGCCAGAGCAGGACGAAGCTCTTAATGGCGGGATTGATGGCGTGGAGATAGTCGATGTAGGCCTGAATCTGGTTCTTGAAGGGCGCCGCGTTGGCAAAGCTGAACGCGATCGGTCCAGTGAGGCCGCCAGTTTGGGTCACGTTCATCTGGGTAAGCATCATCTGCGCGTTCCACGGCGGGCAGCAGGGATTGACTGCGACCGCCGGCCGCGGCTCCGGGCAGTCGTTGGTGTAGCGGACATAGGCGTCGTCGATGTTCATTTCATTGTCCATATCGACGACGAAGGAGTAGGTCTGGTTGGCCGTGATCGGTGCGAAGAAGTTTGACTGCTTCCAGGTGGTGGAGGGGCCGTTGGGCAAAGTGATGGTATTGCTCTGAACCACGGCGCCGGTGAATCCGTCCCCTTGGCGAATGGTGATTTTCGCCGTTCCGCCGCGTCCTCCGCGCGTGGAGAACCACGCCCCAAAGTTCATCCGTCCGGTGCATTTGGGCGTAAAGCTCTGGTAGAAGGAGTTACTGCCATTAGCGATGTCCAGATAGTGCTGCGATGTCCGTCCGTTCACCGGCTGCGCGTCGGACTCCGGCCCGTTGGTGCCGTAGTTGTAGCCGCCCGGCCCGTCCACTTTCACCACGTTCGCTTTTTGCCCGGTCGTCCCCAGATTCCACGGCGCAATGGAGTGATTCACATTGTTGCCCATGTTGGCGGGCGGATTCGTTTCAAAGTCACCGTTCACGAGCACATTGGCCTGCGCCATCGCGACGACGGGAAAGAGCAGCCAGAGTAGTTGGATTTTCATGAGATTCCTCGATTAGTTCTGTTTCAGCTGCTGGAGATTCGTGGAGTTACCCGGAGAAGGTAACGGTGTCATCCGAGTCATTCCGACGCGCACTTCGTAGGACACCCCGCCCACGTTGACGCGGCGTCCGGCGGCTACCGATTGCTGGGCGAAGTCGACGTTATACTTCCCTTGCGGCGTTCGAAGGCCCGCGGCGAAACGCACCGAAACACGGTCCTCCAATCCGGGCGGCGCGGCGATGCCGTCCAGCACAACGGCTTCTCCGTTGGCCACTAGCCGGTCTCCGTTGCGGATGAATCCACTGCCCCGCCCGCCACTGGCCATCCACGCCGCCATCAGCTTTGCGCCCATTACGATGCTCACCTGCCCGTTGCGCAGGAACGAGCGTGCCGCCTCGTCCCGGGGCACCTTGATGACCAGCGCGCTGACCACCGGTTCCCGCGAGATGTTCCGGAAAAGGAAGGAGACGTCGACCGGCTTATCGGGCATCAGGTCGACAATATTCATGTTCCGCCAGACGATGTTGTTGTTCTGGACCGTGTTGTAGTTGATGTCGGCGGTTTCCGGCGTATGCATCGGGTCGCCCGAGGAGACCCACCGGGCGATCATGCAGTAGTGGCTGTCTCCATTGGTGACCGCGGGCGGGGTCCACGGCGCCTCGGCAATGGCGACCCCATTCGCCGGCACGGTGACCGGCACGGCGCCGATCTGCGTCCAATTTCCCGTCCACGTGAAGCCCGACGACGCCTTGGCAATGTAGAACTGCAACTGACCCGCAGCCGGCGCACTGCCGTTGTTGTGCAACTTGGCGTAGACCCAGTTCGGCGCGCCGGCCTCCGGATTCTGGTGCTCATGCTGCTTCGTCTTGGTCACGTCCTGCGCCGTCCGGTTCCAGATATAGGGCGATTTCCACATATCTTCGCCGGCCGTGTTGGGGTTTGGTTCGGCGCCGGTGTCGGCCCACGTATCCTTCATCCACACCCCGCTGACCGTAGGCAGTTGGCAACGAAAGTTGGCGACTGACGGGGCCAAGGTATTGAAGACCGCGGCAAGATTCGCGTAGGCAGCATTACCGGTAGGATTGTTGTTGATTAAGAGGTTCAAGTTCGAGAAGAACTGGAGCCGGGGGCAGTTGCCGCACGTAGCGGCCACGCCCATAATGTCCCGAAAGGCGGGTGGCGGCGTGAGGTGGATATAGCCGTGGGCCTGCGGATACGGGACCGTGCCGCTGTCGGCTTCTTTGTTGTGACGCGCGCCCATCAGATGGCCGACTTCGTGCGCAAATGAGTAGTTTCCCGTGGCACAGTCGCGCCGGACTACGCCAAACGCGTGCGGCGCAAATGCACTGCCACCGGTCGTACTGTTGAAGAAGGCCAAACCACAGTTGTCGCCCTGCTCTTCGATCAGCAGCACCAGATCAGCAGCGTACGTATCGCGCAGTCCCGGCACGGTGGAGAAGACACCACTGCCAAGCTTCAGTGAGTTCAGGTCCGTAAGAAAGGCTCCCGACTCCGCATAGGCGTATTCGCGGATATGGCTGATGCGCAACCGGTGGCTGACCCCGCTATTGATGTACGCCTGATTGGCTTCCTCCACGGCGAGGTAGATCGTGGCTTCGATTCCATCCGGCCCGCCCGCGCCCGCCTTGGCCGCCGCAGTGTAGAGCACCATCGTCGAAATCTCATTCGCCGGATCGTTGCAAACCAGCGCCGCCTTCGCCGCATCCGCCGCATTCCCCCCGATCGGCACCGGCACCATGTCCTGCCCCTCGGGGAATTTCGATTGATCCAACTGCCGCAACTGATGCACGCCGTTGCCCAGGAACCGGAGCTGGAACACGGCCCCATTGGCCCGCGTGATCTTGCCCTCCACCGCCGCGCCCACCATCACCAGCACCACACGGCTCCCCGCTTCGCCCTCCACAATCCCGTGCATCGCCACGCCGCGCGGCCCGGCAGGCCACTGCCGCTGTTTCACGAATATGGCCGGTGGTCCATCAAACAGAGGAATGGAAATCCGATTGTTTTGTGGCGTTAATAGCGCCAGATTCACCTGCACATTCCGGGCGCGCACCACGGTCGGGTCCGGACGCACGGCGACGGCTCCGGCGCGGTCCGTCGGTGTCAGCAACGGCGGCAGCAGGGGCGCTTGCGCATACAACGTGGCGGCCGCAAAGAACGGCAATAGTCGAACACAGCATCGGGTCTTGGTCATTGGCTTCTCCATTGCCTGGGAGTGCGCGGCGCCCCGCAATTCGGGGTCATCAGCGCACCACAGGCCGACGCCGGCGCACAAGAGGCCCTTAACCGCGTATACTTCCCAAAATGGCGCCTGACAGAATTGCCGCCGTGAATCCCGCACCATGACCGAACAGCAAGCCCTCGATTCCCACTCCCGCGCCCAACAACTCCAGGAAGACGGCCGCCACGCCGAAGCCCTCGCTCTCTTCCCGCCCATCCTCGATTTCTTCCAAAACGATCCGCTCGACCTGGCCAACATCCTCTGCGACCGCGCCGACTCCTTCTTTGAACTCTGCCGTTACACTGACGCCGAAGCCGACACCCGCCGCGCCGTCGAACGCCTCGTTCCCCTCCTCGGCGAACTCGATCCCGAAACCCGCGCCTTCCTCGCCGTCCGCGTCTATAGCGCCCACGGCCGCGCCCTCCGTGAACTCGGCCGCTACCCCGAAGCCGCCGAACCCCTGCTCGCCGCCATCGCCGAAGCCGAACTCGCCCATGGCCCGGCCCACCCCGCCGTCGCCACCGAACTGAATAACTACGGCGTTCTCTGCAAATACTGGGGCCGCTTCGACGAAGGGGAATCCGTCTATCGCCGCGCCCTTGCCATCCTCGAAGCCGAATACGGCCCCGATGCGCTGGAAACCGCCACCCTCTATCACAACCTTGGCGGCCTGGAACATACGCGCGGCGACTATGCCAAGGGCGAGCCGCTCGGCCGCAAAGCCTATGAAATCCGCCGCGCCGCCCTCGGCGAAGACGACCTCTCCACCATCGCCGACGCCGTCGCTTGGGGCGGCCTCCTCGATGGCTTGGAACGCTGGGACGAGAGTATCCCCATCTATCGCCGTGCCCTGTCCATCCATGAGCAGCACTTCGGCCCGGACCACTTTGAAGTCGCCGCCACACTCAACAACCTCGGCATGGCCCTCGCCAACACCGGCCAACTCGACGAAGCGCGCCGCATCGTCGCCCGCTCCCTCGCCATCAAGCAGGCCCTCTTTGCCCCGGACCATCCGGAGGTTTTCCTGACCCGCCAGAATCTCGAGTCGCTATGATCAAATCTGCCGCTCCTTTCCGCTCGTAGTAGCAGCGCCGCCCTCCATGCTCCCCACCGCCTTCGCCAAAACACTCCAGGAAGTCGACCGCTCGCGCCCCTCGGCGGCCTTCCTGAAACTGGCCACCGGCTTCCTCCTGCTGGCCGGCGTCGGTTATTGGCTATTCCGCGTACCGGTCACGCTTTTCGAAACCACCGCCGACGCCCGCCTGGAAATCGCCACGGCCGCGGCCGTCGTTCAGGCCCCGCTCACCGGCCGCGTCGTCGCCTCCACCCTCGCCATGGGCAAGCAGGTCCAGGCCGGTGATGTCCTCGTCCGCCTCGACGCGCTCCCCGAGGAACTCCACGCCAGCGAAGAGCAGACCCGCCTCACCACCATCCAGCCCGAAATCCGCTCCCTCGAATCCCAAATCGCCGCCGAAGAGTCCGCCGGCGTCGATGAGCAGCGCGCCTCCCAATCGGCCATCGAGGAGGCCCGCCTTCGCGTCCGCGAAGCCGAAACACCCGCCAAACAGGCCGAACTCGACCGCCGCCGCCTGGAACGGTTGAAGAAGGAGGGCCTCACCACCGCCCGTGACTACGAACGCGCCGTCAGCGACCTCGAACGCTACGAACGCGCCATCGCCACCGCCCGCGCCGCCATCGCCCGCCTCGAACACGAACAGCAAACCCGCGACCGCCAGCGCGCCGTCCGCATTGCCGCCATCCGTACCGAAATCACCCGCCTGGAGAGCGGCCGCGCCAACGTCAACGCCTCTCTCCGCCGCGTCAACTACGACGTCGAACGTCGCCTCATCCGCGCTCCCATCTCCGGCACCATCGGCGAGGCCACCGTCCTCCGCCAGGGCTCTGTCCTCACGGAAGGCGCCCGCGTCGCCTCCATCGTTCCCTCCGGTCAGCTTCGCGTCGTCGCCTTTTTCCCTCCCCAAGCCGCCTATGGCCGCCTGCGCCCCGGTGCCCCCGCCCGCCTCCGTCTGAAGGGTTTCCCCTGGACCGAATTCGGCGCTGTCGAGGCTCGCGTCGCCGAAGTCGCCGCCGAAGAACGCGACGGCCGCAGCCGCGTCGAACTCGAGGTCCTCCCCTCCCCTTCCCTCCGCGTCAAACTCCACCACGGCATGCCTGGCGAACTGGAAGTCGAAGTCGAACGTACCCCACCCTATCAACTCGTCCTGCGCGCCGCCGGACAGTGGGTGACCGCGCCGTCTACTTCCCGCTGACCCCGCAAACGGCCAGTATCTTCAAGACGTACTTCTTCTTCGCCGCGTCGGTCGGCGTCTCGCGCGTCCGCGAAATCGCCCCTTTCATCACCTTTCCCGCCTCCACCGCGCTCGCGCACATCCTTGCCCGCTGCCCCTTCACCTCGTAGGCGTCCGTCAGGTCCGCGTACGCATACAGCATCTCCCGGCTCACCAATACATTTTCCGGATCCTTCTCGTACCGCGTCTTCTGCATCGCCAGGCTCCGCTCCAGATAGGGAATTCCCTTATCCGGTTGCTTCAACAGCACATACGCATACCCGATCCGGTTCAGCGTCCCCGCTACGCCCATCTTCGCCATCGCGTTGTTCGGATCCCGCGCCAACAGCCCCTCCCGCAACTGCAACTGCTCCTGAAAGTACGGAATCGCCTCGGCATACCGCTTCCCCTGCGCCGCCAAATTCCCCATAAGCCCCACGTCGGTGGCCAGCAAATGGATCACATCCTCTCCCGGCACCTGCGCCAACTCCTTGTGCATCCGGTAGGCCACCTTGATCTCCGCCAGTGCCTCATCCTTCTTCCCTGCTCGGGACAACGCCCCAGCGTAGAACTGCTGCGCCCGCGCCCACTCCCGTTTCCGCACGATTCGCTCCGGCTTCGCCTCATGGAGGGCCCTCCAGTCCCCTACCGCCTTCGCCCAGGCACCCACACCCTTCGCACCCTCCGTCTTTGACTGCGAATACGCAAACGCGAGTGTCGCCCGCGCATGCGCCAACTCCTCGGCCACCCGGTCTACGTCCAGCGTCGCCGCCGCATTCCTCTCCGCCACCCGAACCAACTCCTCCGCCGTCGCCACCGACCGCGCGTCCGCCCGCATCGTATAGATCGTCGCCAGCGCCTCCAGCGAGTCGTAACGCGCCCGCTGCGCGTCCCGGTTTCCCGGACTTCGCGCCAGCACTGCCGCCACCATCCGGTCCGCCTTCTCCAGCCGCGGCAGCGCCTGCCCGCTCACGCCCAGGCTGGCCTCGTTGCCCACTCCCTCCACGTTGGCCAGCCGGATGTATCCCTTCGCCGCTTCCAGTTGGATCGCCTCATCGGCGCCCGCTCCCTCGGCCAGCGCATCCAGGTAGGTAACGCTCCGGTCCACCAGCAGGTGCCGCGCCTTCAGCGAACCCGGCAGTGGTTCTATCGCGTCATGGATCTCGAACAACAGCGAATTCGCCAGCTTCCGAATCTGTCCAAACCGCTCTTGCGCCAACTGCCGCTGCCGGATCGCCACCCCGGCCCCCGTCAACATCCCCACAATCACCACCGTGGCCGCCACCGCCGCCAACCGGTTCCGCCACAGGAATTTCCGCACCCGGTACCCAACCGACGGCGCCCTCGCCTCCACCGGCAAGCCCGCCAGATACCGCTTCACATCCCCTGCCAACTCCTCCACCGTCCCGTAGCGCTGCGCCGCATCCACCCGCAGCGCCTTCCGCACAATCTGCTCCAGGTCCCCCCGCACCGGCAACTCCCCGGCCTCCTCCCGCACCGCCCGCACCGTCTCCTCCAGCGACGCCTTCGCCAGCGCCCGCGGCGCCCGTCCCCCGGCTAGCTCACACAGCAGCGCCCCTAGCGAATACACGTCGGTCGCCACCGTCAACGGTTCCCCCAGGATCTGCTCCGGGCTCGCATAGTCCGGCGAATAGAAACGTAGACGGGTCGCCCGGTCCCCGCCCGCCGCCTCGCTGAGCACTCGCGAGATCCCGAAATCCAGCAACTTCACCTCGCCCGCTGTACTTACCAGCACATTCGCCGGCTTCAAATCGCAGTGGATCACTAGCGAACGGTTCGCATACTGCACCGCCTCGCAGATCTGCAGAAACAGCTTCAGGCGCGACTCCTCCGTCAGTTCATACCGCGCCGCATACTCCGTGCACGGCTCCCCGTCCACAAACTCCATCACCAGATATCGCAACCCCGTCCGCGTCGCGCCCGCGTCCAGGAATCGCGCAATATAAGGGTGTTCCAGCGACGCCAGAATCCGCGTCTCCTCCTTCGGCAACTGCCCCCCGGCCTCCCCCGCCACCACCTTGATCGCCACCCGCCGCTCGAAATCCTCCCCCGTCCGCCTCCCCTCGAACACCACCCCGCCCCCGCCTTCTCCCACCTTCCGCACCGCCCGGTACGGCCCGAATTCCCCTTGCTCGCCCAAATCCTTTGGTTCGATCATTCTGTTTCCCCAGCCACAAACGGGCTTCGTCAACTTATAGCACGGCCACTCTCCCCCCAGGCCGTGATCAATTCCCCAACGAAATTTCGCACGTTTCGATAACCCCGCCAAAATCGTCGACAATAAACAACGGCATGTCTAAACCCTCCCGTCGCTGGCTCGTCCCCGAGGTCATTCAGACCTCCGCGATGGATTGCGGCCCCGCCGCCCTCAAGTCCCTGCTGGAAGGGTTCGGCCGCCCTGTCTCCTATGGCCGCCTCCGCGAGGCCTGCCACACCGAAGTCGACGGCACCTCCATCGACACCATCGAGGAGATCGCCCAGCAACTCGGCCTCGACGCCACCCAGACCATGGTCCCCCTCGACCATGTCGTGCTCCCCGCCGCCAACGCCCTCCCCGCCCTCGCCATCGTCAAACTCGAAGGCGGCGGAACCCATTTTGTCGTCGTCTGGCGCCGCCACGGCCCCCTGCTCCAAGTCATGGACCCCGCCATCGGCCGCCGCTGGGTCCCCGTCTCCCGCTTTCTCGAAGAACTCTACCTCCACGAACAGGAGATCCCCGCCGAAGCCTGGGAAGAGTGGGCCCGCGGTCCCGGTATGCTCGCCCCCCTCCGTGCCCGCTTGAAAACCCTCGGTCTCGGCAGTGGTCCCCTCGACGCCGCTCTCGCCCAGCCCGGCTGGCGCCCCCTGGCCAACCTCGATGCCGCCGTCCACCTCGCCCAGTCCCTTCGCGAACCCTCCCTGGTCCAACTCGCCTCCCAACCCGAACTCATTCCCCAAGAGTTCTTCCGCGCCCGTCCCGCCACCAGCCCCGAAGCCCTCCTCTTCCGCGGCGCCGTCCTCCTCCAGTGCGCCGGCCTCCGCCCGGCCCAACTCGACGATCTCCCCGAAGCCCTCCGCGCCTCCCTCGCCGAAAAACCGGTCAGCGCCATCGCCTCCCTCGCCGCCATCATCCGCGAAGACGGCCTCGGCCTCCCCTTGGCGGCCTCCCTGGCCGCGCTCGCCGCCGCCGGCGCCGTCCTCCTCGAATCGCTCCTTCTGCGCAGCCTCTTCAGCCTCTCCCCCCACCTCCCCCGCGTCGCCGAACGTGCCGGCGCCGTCGCTCTCCTGCTCGCCTTCCTCCTCGCCGTCCTCTTCATCGAATGGGCCATGGAAGAGATGAGCCGCACCGCCGGCCGCCGCCTCGAACAGCGCCTTCGCGCCCGCTTCTGCTACAAAATCCCCCGCCTCGGCGACCGCTACTTCCAAAGCCGCCTCATCTCCGATATGGCCCAGCGCGCTCACGCCGTCCAACTCCTCCGCGGCGTCCCCCCGCTCGCCGCCAACCTCCTCCGCACCACCGCGTCCCTCGCCGCCACCGTCGCCGGCATCCTCTGGTTCTTCCCCGCCGCTACCCTCCCGGCCCTCCTTTGCGCTGCCGTCGCCATCGGCCTCCCCTTCTTCGCCCAGAAAATTCTCATCGAGCGCGATCAACGCTTCCGCGAATACGCCGGCGGACTCACCCGCTTCTACCTTGACGCCCTCCTGGGCATCGTCCCTATCCGCACCCACGGCGCCGCCCCCGCCCTACGCAACTCCCAGGGCCACCAACTCGCCACCTGGGCCAAAGCCGGCCTCCGCACACAGGCCGCCACCGTCACCCTCTCCACCCTCCAACTCGCCCTCGGCTACGCCCTCTCGGCCTGGCTCGTCTACGCCGCCATGTCTGGCGCCGCCAACCCCGCCGCCATCCTCCTCCTCATCTATTGGGCCCTCTCCGTCCCTGAACTCGGCCGCTCCGTCGCCGCCCTCATCTGGCTCTGGCCCGCCCTCCGCAACTCCCTCCTCCGCCTCCTGGAACCCCTCGGCGCCCCTGAAGAGGCCCTCTACGGCGACGACTCCGCCAGCCCACTCGGCCTCGCCTCCGCCGCCGAAATCGATATGCGCGACCTCCACGTCGCCGTCGGCGGCCACCCCATCCTCTCCGGCATCAACCTCCACATCGCCCCCGGCGAGCATATCGGCATCGTCGGGCAATCCGGCGCCGGCAAGTCCAGCCTCGTCGGCCTCCTCCTCGGCTGGTACCGCCCCACCGCCGGGTCCCTCACCATCGACAATCAGCCCGCCGATGACGCCGCCATCCTCCGCCTCCGCCGCCGCACCGCCTGGGTCGACCCCCAAATCCAGCTCTGGAACGAACCCCTCATCGAGAACCTCCGCTACGGCCTCGACGACTCCGAACCCCTCGAAGCCGGCCGCGTCATCGAACAAGCCAACCTTTCCCGCATCATCCAAAACCTCCCAGACGGCCTCCAATCCCCGCTCGGTGAAGGCGGCGCCCAACTCAGCGGCGGCGAAGGCCAGCGCGTCCGCATGGGCCGCGCCTGCGGCAAAAACGCCGTCCGCCTCGTTATCCTCGACGAACCCACCCGCGGCCTCGACCGCGGCCAACGCGACAGTTTCCTCCTCCGCGCCCGCCAAATCTGGAAGGACGCCACTCTCCTCTGCATCACCCACGATGTCGCCAGCACACGCGCCTTCTCCCGCGTCCTCGTCATCGAACAAGGCCAGGTCGTCGAAGACGGCAACCCCGAACTCCTGCTCAAGGACCCCGACTCCCGCTACACCCAGTTGTGCCGGCGCGAAGAACAGGTAAAGGCGAACCTCTGGAACGCCGCCCTCTGGCGCCGCCTTAAAATGCGCGACGGCCATCTCTCTGAGGACGCCGCATGACCCCCTTCCCTTCCCCCGCCGCCGCCCGCGCCGCCCTCCTCTCCCACCTCGGCAATCCCGCCGTCGAACACCTCACCGTCCTCCAGGCCACCATCGCCGACCTCGCCTCCGGCCTTCAGAAATTCGCCCCTGCCATCATCGAACTCCCCTCCGGCCAAGCCATCGCCGTCCCCGCCCCCGGCCGCGCCCTCGACGCCTCCGGCGCCCCCTCCCCTACCCCCTGGCGCGAAATCGCCAAACTCTGGGAACTCCCCGCCCGCCAGGCCGAACAACAACTCTTCGCCAACATCCCCGTCCGCCCCGCCGCCGTCGAAAAACTCATCGACAAACGCCTCGCCTCCAAACCCGTTGCCCGCATCACCCACTTCGCCTCCCTCCCCGGCTCCCGCTTCCCCACCCAACTCCGCTCCACCGGCTGGTTCGGCCGCCTCGCCACCATGGCCGCCGCCTATACCGCCGCCGATATCGCCAGCCTCCTCGGCTTCGCCCTCCTCGGCCGCGCCGCCTTCTCCGGCCGCTGGGATCCAGGCTGGTTCTGGGGCTGGGTCGCCCTCCTTGCCATCTCCCTCCCCCTCCAGGCCATCTCCTCCTGGAACCAGGGCTGGCTCTCCATCGCCTTCGGCGGCCTCATGAAGCAGCGCCTCCTCGCCGGTTCCCTCGCCATCGATGTCGACAAAATCCGCACCCAGGGCGTCGGACAACTCCTCTCCCGCGTCCTCGAATCCGAGGCCCTGGAGAACCTCGCCCTCGGCGGCGGCACCCAAGCCATCCTCGCCCTCTTTGAACTCGCCGTCGCCGCCTACGTCCTCACCCTCGGCGCCGCACCCTTGCTCTGCCTCGGCCTCTTCCTCCTCTGGCTCGTCCTCCTCTCCGCCGGCGTCGCCGGTTATACCCGCCACCGCGGCCGCTGGGTCCGCGAACGCAATTCCCTCACCCAACGCCTCATCGAAAAGATGAACGGCCACCGCACACGCATCGCCCAGCAGCCTTCCCACCTCTGGCACACCGCCGAGGATGCCGCCCTCTTCCACTACGGCCGCGCCTCCGAAAAAATGGACAGCTGGAACGCCGCCATCACCGCCGTCGGCCCCCGCGGCTGGCTCGCCCTCGGTATGGCCGTTGTCGGCTACGAGTTCGTCCGCGGCCAGGCCCCCATGGAGTCGCTCGCCGTCGCCACCGGCGGCGTCCTCCTCGCCTACCAGGCCCTCCGCCACTTTGTCTTCGGCCTCTCCCAATCCGCCGGCGCCTGGCAGGCCTGGGACCTCGTCAAGGACCTCTTCCACGCCGCCGGCGACGAAAAACCCGCTCCCCCCGAACAAGCCGTCGCCCCCTCGGGCAAAGTCCTCGAACTCCGCGAACTCGCCTATTCTTACCCCAACAATGCCCGCCAGGTCATCGCCAACTGCGCGCTGGAAATCAAACCCGGCGATCGCCTCCTCCTCGAAGGCGCCTCCGGCTCCGGCAAATCCACCTTCGGCAATATCCTCGCCGGCCTCCGCCCTCCCTCCTCCGGCCTCCTCCTCGCCCAGGGCCTTGACCCTGCCTCCGTCGGCCCCACCGCCTGGCGCCGCCGCGTCGCCACCGCCCCCCAGTATCACGAAAACCACATCATGGCAGCCCCCCTCCAGTTCAACCTCCTCATGGGCCGCAACTGGCCGCTCGCCCCAGGCGATGCCGAAGAGGCTTGGAGCGTCTGCCAGGAACTCGGCCTCGGTCCCCTCCTCGACCGCATGCCCGCGGGCATCATGGAAATGGTCGGCGATACCGGCTGGCAACTCTCCCAGGGCGAACGCAGCCGCGTCTACCTCGCCCGCGCCATTCTCCAGGGCGCCCCGCTCATCATCCTCGACGAAAGCTTCGCCGCCCTCGACCCGGAAACGCTGGAAACCTGCCTCAACTGCGTCCTCCGCCGCGCCCCCAGCCTCCTCGTCATCGCTCACCCGTAAAAATTCCCGCCCCCGTGAAAAATCCCGCCCCCGCTTGCGCATCCCCGTGGTGAAAGGAGTCAACCATGAAACTCAAGACCAACCGGCGCGCCGGCGCCCTCACCCAGAACCACAACCAGAGCGGCCGCTAATCTCTACTGATCAATTCCCCGGCTCCATTCCGCATTGGCCTGACGAGGTGAATTCATGAAATGCAAAACCACCATCCGCGCCGGCGGTATTCGCCAAAACCACAACCAAACACAACCCCGCGCCTAACTCGCGGGCCCATTCCTCCACCACGCCGGCCTCACCCGCCGGCGTTTTCTTTCATTCCCTGGAAAAATCCCGCCCCCATTTGCGCATTCCCGGGAAAATCTTGCGAAAGGAGACACGGATGAAGCTCAAAACCAACCGCCGCGCCGGTGCGCTCAGCCAGAACCACAGCCAGAGTGCCCGCTAGTCCCTCCCGGACAGCCCCCCCGCCGGCGGCGTCGGGTCCCTCCACAACCCGGCCCGCCGGCATTTTCTCTTCCCGCTCCTGATCAATTCGCCCTCCCGTTGCCGCACTGTCCCCTCGAATAGGATTCCCCATGAAAACCAAGACCACCATCCGCGCCGGCGGCATTAAGTTCAACCACAATCAGACGTCACTGCTTCCCCGTCGTCCCGGCTTCTAGCCCCTTCACGTCTCCCTCGCTCAGCCCCAGGTTCGTCGCCAGAGTCTTGAGCGCCGCCCGCTCTTCCTCGTTGATCGCCCCATCCCCGGCGAACGCCGTAAACGTGTCCTTGTACACCTTGAACTTCGGCTGCGCCGCCGCCCAGTCGCGCGCCTCCTGAAACACCACCCGCTTCGCCCCCAGCGCCGTCAAACTGTAGGCCAGCGGACCCGTCGCCTCCAACTGCTGTTTCAACTCGTCGGCCACCGGCCCGCCCGCGCCCCGAATCCGCAGCCGCACCATCTGCCGGAACGATGCCTCTTGCGCCGTATCCGCCCGCGGATCGGCCAGCGCCGCCTGCAACGCCTCCTGCGCGGCCGCATCCACCGGCGCCGCCCCCGGAGCAACAACCGGTGCCGCAACAACCGGCGCCGCCTCAGCCACCGCCACCGGTCCAGGCACCCCCACTCCGCCTTGCACCACCCCCGCCTGCGGACTCGCCAGCGTCTGCATGGGCACTCCCGTTTGCACGGCAGGCAACGCCTGGCCCGGCACTCCCGTTTGCACGGCAGGCATTACTTGCCCAGGCACCCCCACTTGTCCGGGCACGCCCCCCTGCACCGGCAATCCCGTTACCGGATCAATCGTCCCCCCAGGATTCCCCATGCCCCCGCCAACTCCCCCAACACCCCCACCGATCGCCCCTCCTGGCGGCCACGCCGACGGATTCGCCCGCGCCGTCAGCATCTTCTGCCGCTTCCCCTCCAACTCCTTCAACGCCGCGATCAGCCCCATCCCCTTCTTCACCCGTTCACTGGCCCGCGTAATGTACTTCTCCTTCGGATCCTCCGCCGCCGCCTTCTCATACTGCGCCGCCGCCTTCTGAAAGTACGGCTCCGCCTTCTCCGGCGCCTCCTGCTTCATCAGAATGTCGTACCCCTGCGCCTCATACACCGTCCCCACATTGTGTAACCGGTCCCCTTCCCCCTCCCCCTTCTTCATCTGTGCCGCCTCCCACAGCTTCGCCGCCCCCGCAAACTCCCCCTCCTTGGCCTTCTTGTTCCCCGCCCGCAACTCCTCATCCACCGCCAGCGGAATCTCCGTCGCCGCCGCCGGCGGACAGTACCGCGGCCCAAACTGCGCCACCAGATCCGCGATCAACTTCTCCCGTACCTGTTCATTCGTCGGCAACTGCGTCCGGTCCACCCGGTCCTGCCCGTTCACCGACACCAATTGCGATCCCCGCACCGACGCCTGCGGCGCAAATCCGTCCAGCAACGCCCCGTTCCCGTCCACCACCTCCACCCGCACCGCTATCTGCCCCCGCACACTCCAGTTCTCCACCGGTATCGGCTTCACCTCCGACATCGGCTGCCCCGTCTGCGGGTCCAGTTGATACTTCCCGTCCGGCCCCGGTGGCAGTGTCACCCGGATCTGCTGCGTCACCGTATCGATCCGCGACTCCGCCATCGTGTAGTGCACCACCGCCACTCGCAGCATCGCCTCCCCGTTGCCTTGCACAATCGTGAAACTCTCCCGGAATACCCGGTCCAGCGCCGCCTGCACCAGCGTCACCGGCACCGCCGGATCCGGCATCCCCCCCACATTCACCGTCCCCGTCCCCGTTCCCCCAGCCACGCCGCCCACCACCCCCGCCTGCCCCGCCGCTGCCGTTGTCGCATCCTTCACGTCAATCGCCAGCGTCGTCCTCCCAATCCGCACCGCCGGCAACCCCGGTACTTTTACCTTGAGCGAATCCCCTCGTCCTAATCCATGCTTGAACTGCCCGCCCCAAGCCACCGTCAACGCCATCAACGCTGCCAAACACGCTCTTTTCATTTCCGTAGGTCCCTGCCCCTTAGTTCGCAAAACACGTCCGGGCAGGGACATTAAGAAAACGAAACCTAGGGCTCCGCCAGCGCCGCCGCCAGCAACACAATCTGCTTCGTCCCAATCCGCGCCGATTCAATATTCGCCCACTCCTTCAACGTGTGGTTATTCCCCCCATACGCCCGGCCCACCGACACCGACGGAATCCCATTCACCACCCCCACATTCGCGTCCGTCGACCCCGACGCCACCGCCTCTTGCCCCGCCAGAATCTTCACTCCCAAATACCGCTGCACGTCCACCGCCGTCTGCACGATCGGGTGCCGCCGCCGGTCTTCCAACTGCTCCGGCCTCCCCCCCGCCTCCGACTTCTGAATCCACTCCCGCTGAAACTGCACCTTCTGCGCCCGCGCCGCCGCATCGCACTTCGACACAATCGAATCGTCCAGCGACGCCAGCAACTGCTTGTCCACCGTCCGCAGATCCACCGAAAACGTCACCTCCTCCGGCACCGCGTTCACCACATTTCCCGCCGTGATCAACCCGCCCACGTTATAAACCGCCGACACCTCCTCCGCCTCGGCCGGCAGCGGTATCGTATAGATCTCCGTGATGCACCGCGCCGCCGCCACCACCGGATTCGGCACCCCGCGCGAGCGGTTCGTGTGCGCCCCCGGCCCGGTAAACTTCATCTTCGACCAGTAGATCCCCAGCGCCCCGTAGTTCACCGGTCCCAGCGCCCCATCCATGCCCACCAGCAGGTCCATCGCTCCCCGGTTCCGTTCCGCCCACGCATACATTCCCTTCAGCCCCACCTCTTCCCGCACCGTCGCCAGGTAGATCAGGTCCCCTTTCGTCTTCAAATCCGCCGCCCGGATCGCCCGGATCGCCTGCAACAGGTTCGCCACCGAGGCGCTGTTATCCCCCACCCCCGGCGCATGCAGCGTCCCATCAGCCTTCCGCGTCACCCGCACATCGGTCCCCGCCGGAAACACCGTGTCCATGTGCGCCGCAAACACCACCGTCGGGCCCCCGCCCGTCCCCTTCCGCCGCGCCCACACGTTCCCGTCGGCGTCCGTCTCCACCTTCAACCCGGCCTTCTCAAACTCGGCCTTCACATACGCCGCCCGCGCCGACTCCTGCCCCGATGGCGCCGGTATCTCGGTGATCCGGATCCACTCGGCCACCTGCGCGTCAAACCCCGCGTCAATATACTCCAGCGCCCGCTTCACGTCCGCCCGCCCCGCCACCGCCGGCGAGAATTTCGTCGGATACGCCGTCTGCGCCGCCACCGGGAAAACCGCCAGCAAAAGAACCCAAATTCGTCCCATAGAGTGCCAAAAGGTTAGCACACCGCCCCGGTACCCTCCGGCACCGGCACCGTCGCCGGCTCTCCCACACTCTTGGCCAACTGCCCCAGCGACCCCGCCTGCTCCGCCAGTGCCGTCACACAATCCCCGTCCAACGCCGCCGGCGCGTCCTTCCGCAGCATCCCCAGCACCGTCTCCACCGGCAGCGCATCCCGGTACGGCCGCTTCGCCGCCAACGCGTCCCACACATCGGCCACCGCAAGTATCCGCGACGGCAGGTCCAGCCGCGAGGCGTCAAAATTCCGGAAATACCCCCGCCCGTCCAACCGCTCGTGATGCGATGCCGCCACCTCGGCCAACTCTCCAAACCCGGGCACCCGCTTCAGAATCTCGTGGGAATAGTAGGGGTGCTTCTTCACCACTTCCCATTCCGCGGCGTCCAGTTTCCCCGGCTTCTCCAGAATCGCGTTTGAGACGCTCAACTTCCCGATGTCGTGCAGCAGCGCCGCCCGCCTCACCAGTGTCACCGTCTGCTCCGGCAACCCCAATCTCCGGGCAATCGCCAGCGACGCTTCCGCCACCCCCAGCGAATGCCGGTAGGTGAACGGCGATTTCGCGTCCACCACCTCTGCAAACGCCAGACAGATCTCGTCCATCCGCTCCGGCGTCAGCGTCACCCTCCGCTCCTCCGGCTCCAGATTCCACACATCCTGCAACAGCGCCGGCGACTCCAGCCCCGTCCACAACTCCCCCCTCCCGGCCAGTGCCTCCACCGCCCGCACCATCTCCGGGTCAAACCACCGCCCCGCCCGCTCCCGCGCCACCTCCACCGCCGTCTTGCCGTCCCGCTCCCGCCAGAACACCTCCAGTGTCTGGGACAGCAGCGCAATTCGCGCGAATGGCGGGATTTCCGCCCCGCGCAATCCGTCCGGATACCCGCCCCCGTTCCAATGCTCATCCAGCGAATGAATCCCCATCGCCACCGTTTCCGGGAAGCCCATCCGCCGCGCCACGCTCGCCCCCCGCTCACACCGGATCTTCACGATGTCCCGCGAATCGCTCACCCGGTTCATTGCCACACGCGCCAGCGTCGCCATCCGCTCTACAAACGGCTTCCCCACCGCCACATGCGTCAGCGCATACTCCATGCTCTCGAATCCCACCCGCGTCCAGTCCGTGGTCTTCACGTCGCACTTCGCCCGAATCTCGTCGGCGGCAATAATGTGGAACAGCCGCGACGCGTTGCTGCTGCACCCGGCATCCTTGATCAGCAGCGTGTAGTAGAGGTCCGCCCGCTCGGCTTCACTCATCCCCAACTCCGCCGCAATCCGCACCCCCAGCACGCAACAGCGCGCCGAGTGCCCCATCGGTTGCCCTTCGGTCAAATCCAGCGCATACGACAGCGCCGCCACCATCTCGGACACACGTATCTGCTCCATCCGGGAGCCCCCCAGCGAGAAAATGCGGACCTCCCTGCTTATCGGCTACCAGCCCCCGGATGTTTAGCTTTGCAAACCGCTCCCTACCAGAACTTTACATACGGCGGCGCCCCAGGCTGCGCCGCCGCCACCCGGTCGGCCTCCGCCGTGTCCGCGCAATCCGGCCCGTCCGGATACCGGTACCGCGCCACAAACTCCTCTTCCATCTCCAGTCCCCACCCCGGCGCCTCCGGCAGCACCCAGTGCCCATCCCGCACCACCAGCGGATGCCGGAACACCCCTGTCTGCAGGAACTCCAGATACTCCAGCCACCGCCCCTCACTCCCAAACCACGCCTGATCGAAAATCGACATCGGCCCCACCAGTTGCCCCAGCCCGATTCCCCCGCTGTGCGGACAAACCGGCACCCCGAACTTCGCCGCCATCGCCACAATCGCGAACAACTCGTTCACGCCCCCAACCCGCGCCCCATCAATCTGGCAGTGCGTCAACCCGCCCCCGGCCAGCAACTGCTTGAACGTGATCGCGTCCGGCGCCTGCTCCCCGCCGGCCACCCCCATCCCTACCGGCGCCAGCGCCTTCCGCAGCTTCGCATACCCCATCACATCGTTGTAGGCGATCGCTTCTTCAATAAACAGCAGGTCGTACTGGCTCAACTCCATCATGTAGTCCGCCGCGTTCTGCCAGTCCCCCAGGTTCTGGTTGGCGTCGGTCAGCAGCAGCGCATCCGGCCCGGTTGCCGCCCGCATCGTGTCCAGCATCCGCCGGTCTTCGTCCAGCGCCCGCGCCCGGTCATACTGCTGTCCTCGCCCCACCTTCGCCTTGAACGCCCGAGTCCCCTGCTGATAAAGCCGCCCGCACAGCTCCCGGACTTCGCTCAACGGCCGCCCGCTCCAACCGGCGGTGCTGTAAACCCGCACCCCGTCCCGTTCCAGCCGCGCCAGGTTCCCCGCCTTCTCCCCGGCCCGCGCCTCCAGCATCCCCCGCAACTCGTCCTCGGTCAGCACGTCGCGCAAATGGTGGAAGTCGATGCACTCGACAATCTTCTCCGGCGCCAGGCTCGTCAGCAGCCGCCACATCGGCACGCCTTCGCTCTTCGCCCACAGGTCCCACAGCGCGTTGATCACCCCGCCCACGGCCATCCGGTAGGCTCCCAGCGCCAGCCACCGCAGTTGATGATGCTCCGCCAGCGCCTGCGCAAACAACCCCGGCTCGGCAATGAACTCATCCAGCCGCCGCCCCACCACAAACCGCCGCAACGCTTCCACTGCCGCCGCCTGTATCTGCGTCCCGTCCCCGATCGTGAAGATCAGCGAACGCCCCTCCAAGCCCCCATCGGTCCGCAACACCGGAATCGCACAGGAATAGTTCGGCGCCAGATGCCGCGGATCGCTCCCGGCCATCCCCAACCGCACCGTCGGATACCGGATATCAAGCACATCGAGAGAAATGATCTTTTGCTGGTGTTTCACGAGAGTTTTCCCATTCTATCCCGCCCCCGTTTCCTGTACTTTGTTTATGTGCAACGTCGCGCCATTCTTAAATCCCTCTTCGCCGCCCCGGCCCTCGCCGCCCTTCCCCGCCTCACCATCAAGGATGTAAAGGTGATCGCCACCAGTGCCGGCGCCCGCTACCGCTGGGTCTTCCTCAAGATCATCACCTCCGAACCCGGCCTCTACGGCATCGGCTCGGCCAACAACGCCTTCCAAACCGATACCGTCATCACCGCCCTGGAAAAACACCTCAAACCCTGGCTCATCGGCAAGGACCCCGACCAGATCGAAGACCTCTGGCAGAGCTCCCACCTGAAAACCTACTGGCGCAACGGCCCGGTCAATAACAACGTCCTCGCCGCCATGGACATGGCCCTCTGGGACATCAAAGGCAAACGCGCCCAAATGCCCGTCTATGAACTCCTCGGCGGCAAGGTGCGCGGCGCCGTGCCCTGCTACGACCACGTCGGCGGCGCCGATGCCTCCCAGGCCGCCGAAGCCGTCCAGAAATCCTTCGCCTCCGGCTACCGCCATATCCGCGTCCAGTTCGGCAACTACGGCGGCGGCGGCTTCCTCCGCTCCTCCCAGGTCTCGGTCCCCGAAGGCCCCTCCACTCAGCAGGTCTTCGACGAAGAGGTCTACGTCGAAACCGTCTCCAGGAACTTCGAACAGGTCCGCGCCAAAGTCGGCTTCGGCCCCAAACTCTGCCACGACGTCCACTCCCACCTCTCCGGCATGAACGCCAGCGAGTTCTGCCGCCGCATGCAGCCCCTGCAGATGTTCTTCATCGAAGACGTCCTTAGCCCCGAACAGCTCGAGTGGTACAAACACATCCGCCAGGTCTGCACCACCCCGCAAGCGGTCGGCGAACTCTTCACCCACCCCTTCGAGTACTACCCCCTCATCTCTCAGCGCCTCATCGATTTCGTCCGCTGCCGCGTCTCCTCCATCGGCGGCATCACCCCGGCCAAAAAACTCGCCCACATGTGCGAAATCTTCGGCTGCAAAACCGCCTTCCAGGAGGGCGGCGAAAACGACCCCGTCAACCAGCTCGCCGCCTACCACGTCGACATCTCCAGCCCCGCCTTCGGCATCCAGGAAGAAAACCACTTCCCGCCCAGCGTCTACGAAGTGCTCCCCGGTACCGCCGAAATCCGCAAAGGCTACCTTTACGGCAACGGCAAACCCGGCCTTGGCATCGATATCAACGAGGAACTCGCCGCCAAATACCCCATCGCCCCCAACCCCTCAGGCAACCCTTACCGCCTCGACCGCGCCGTCGACGGCACCGTCGTCAAACCCTAGCCCCGGGAACCTCTCTCTTACGCCGGCGGCGGTGGCGGCGCCGTCGCCTCGAATCCTCCCCCCTGCGTGCTCAGCAACGAACCCAATAACCCGTTCCGGCTTCCGGCCCCCAGTATCTGGACCGCCGCCCCGCCCGACAAAATCCGCTGCGTCTCCAAAATCTCGAATAGCGCCGCACTCACCTCCGGCACCCCCGAAATCTCCCCCAACACCCGCCGCAACGTCGCCGGACGGATCGCCGCCGCCCGTGCAAACTCCACCGCCGCTTTCCGTTCCGCCGAACTCGTGATCACACTCACCTGGTTCGCCCCCGCCTGCTTGATCGCCGACGTCACCTGCCGCAACCGGTTCACTACCTTCTCCTCAATCTGCCGGATCATCCCAGCATCCCGGAAATGCACCTTCCGGATGTACACCGTCCCCGTCCGGTATCCCCACTCGTTCGACTTCGCCGATACCTCCATCCGCACCGCCTGGCTCATCTGATGCCGCGTCTCCAGCATCT
Source organism: uncultured Solibacteraceae bacterium (assembly GCA_964430625.1). Classification (GTDB taxonomy): domain Bacteria; phylum Acidobacteriota; class Terriglobia; order Bryobacterales; family Bryobacteraceae. The sequence goes on along the minus strand of CAYSFR010000034.1, from coordinate 42,891 downwards.
CCGCCAACGGCATGTTACTCAGGCACCGCACCGCCGAACTGCTCACATTCGCCTCCAGCGACCCCCGCGGGTCCGTGTTCCGGAACAGATACGCCACCGGATCGCTGATCCACATCTCGTACCAGATCCCGATCCCCATCGGCGCCCCTTCTTCCGAGTTCACCGCCTGGCTGCGCAAATACTGCTGGTCCAGCCGCATGTCGAGCGTATAACACTTCCCGAAGATACTCACCAGAAACGCCGCCGGCCCTAACCGCAGCGGAAGGATGTGTAACCCCGGCTCGTCCAATACCCCTAAAACCTTCCCGAACAGGACATACACCTTGCACTGCCGCTCCTTCACCGTCGTGTACAACCCCAGCAGCCGGCCCAGCAGCCGCAACACACCCTCGGCCAGAAACAGCGCCACCACGATAATCCCCATCGCCATCATCGCCCCACCTCCACAAATACCTGCTGCGCCCGCTCATATAACGCCAGCCGCACATTCCGTAGGTACGCCGCCAGCACCCCCGGCCCCGCCTTGTAAGTCGCCAGTAACTCCGCCGCCTGCGCCCGCAACGGCTCCGCCTCCGCCTCCGCACGTAAAGTCTCAATCTCCACCGCGCGCTTGGATTGCTCGATCTTCTGGTCCGCATGGGCCTGCGCCAGACTGATGTCGCTCGACACCTGGTTATGCGCCGTGTTGATCGCCGCCAGTGCCGACTCCACCTCCTGCGGCGGATCGATCCCCGTTATCAGGCTCGCGTCAAACAACACCCCGTAGCGCGCCTCCGAACTCCGGCACTCCTGCTCCATGTATTCGTTCAAATCCCGCAGATTCTTCCGCAAGTCGTTAATGGAAACTCCGATCATCTCCGCCCCCGGCACCGCCAGCGTCTCGTCCGCCACGGCCGCCTTCTTCGCTTCGAAATTCGCGATCCGCTGCCGCAGTACGGAAACGAAATACGCCATCACATGCACGAACGGTTTCTTGATCCCAAACAGGAACGCATACAGGTTCCGCTCGCTCACCCGGTATCGGATCTGCCCCGTCAGCCCCGTGTTCAACTGATCCTTCGTCACCGCCTCCAGCAGCGTACCCCCCATGTTCGCCTGCGGATCCTCCAGGTCCAGCGCCATGTTCACCGTCATCGTCGCGATCGAGATCTTGTGGATCTTCTCCCACGGCATCTTGAAATATGGCCCGCCCGGCCCGATCACCCGCACCTGCGGATACACATACCGCTCCCGCTCCTCCGGCCGCAGCGTCTCCGCCAGCGGCGTCTCTACCGTCGTCGATCCCAGCCGCTCCGCACGCCCGAATCGTGTCTTCACCGCCCGCTCGTTCTGGTCGACGGTATATAACCCCATCACCAGAAACCGCAGCACAAACCAAATCCCAATTCCAGCCGCAATACTTGTCAGTGGGTCCATAGCACTTGCAAGTATAGGAGCACTCCCTCCCGGAAGATATGCCCTTCTTCGAGAAAAATCAGACAGCGAAGGGCGCCGACCCCACCCGAAAGCGGGAACCAGCGCCCCTCCCATCAATCCGAAAACTACGCGTTCTTCTGCGCCGCCTTCAACATCGAGTTCATGCAGCCCAGCAGGTACGCCAGCCCAGGACTCGGCCGGTACTCCCCGCTCGCCGCTCCCCGGCTCGTGTCCGGCGCCCCGGGCATCACACCCAGCGCCGGAATATGATCCGGAATCACAATCCCGTCAAACTTCACCTCCACCAGCGCCCGCATCACCTTGTTCATGTCGTAGTAACCGTCATCAATCAAGGTCTCGGTAAAGTGCGGCAGCGGGGCACTGACGTTCCGGAAGTGAATCTTGAACAGCTTCTTCTTCGCGGCAAAATACTTGATCGCGTCCACCGGATCGGCGCCCGTCACCGCCTGCCCGCCTTCCAGCCACGACCCGACACAGAAACAAACGCCGATGTTCGGGCTGTTCGCAATCTCAATCGCCTTCTTGTAGCCCTCAAAGTTGCTGAAGATGCACCGCGGCACCCCGGCCAGCATCCGCTTCGGCGGATCGTCCGGATGAATCCCGATTCGTACCCCCGCTTCCTCAGCCACCGGCGCCACTTTCTTGATGAAGTACGTGTAGTTGTCCCAGATCTCCTGCTCGCTGTACACGCGTCCGTGCGAAAGCGGCTCGGCGTAGGTCTTCCCCGCCCAGTTCCCCTTCCAGTTCGGGCTCGTCGAATCCCCGTCGCGCGCGCTATAGCCCCGCGGACTCGTCACCCGCCCGCTCGACCAGATCCCGTTCCCCATATGCGCATACGTCGAGTACGGTATCCCGGCCTTCCCCAGATAGCGGATGTAATTGAGGTACTCTTCAATCTTCTGGTCCCGCCCCGGAAGATTCAGCGTCACCTCGGGCATGTTGTGCAGGCTGCCGCTCGGCCCCACACCGCTGCCGATGTTGTAGACCTTGAAGCCGCCGGCCTCCCACTCTTTCCGTTGCGCAATGAACCCCTCGGCATTTGCCGTCGCCTGCTGCGGCGCCAGGCTCAGCCAGGTCACCCCCAGCTGCTTCAGGTAGCTCATATACTCCGGACTCGGCCGGTTGGCGCTCACGCCGATCTTGATCCCCGGCGGGATCGGCGTCATCTTCGCAGCCGCCGTCCCGGCCGCCGCCAGCGCCGCCGCCCCGCCTATCGCTAATTGTCCCAGCTCTCTTCTGTCCATGATTAAAACTCCGCTCGAATCGACATCTGTACGTTCGCCTGGCCCGTTCCGAAGTTCGAGAAATCTCCCACCACTCCGGTGTACCGGCCCCAGGCATTCGGGTTGTTCAGGTTGTAGGTTGTGTTGGGCGCGCCCAGGTTCGGGTTCTTGTGCGGCAAGTTATGCCCGTCCAGCCGGAAGCTCAACATGAATTTCTCGCCCACCGGATGCCAGCTCTTCGTCACAAAACACTGCATCCACCACAGGCCCGGTGCCTGCAACGTCCCGCCGCCCACCGATCCGGTCGTGTACGCCGCCGGATAGGCGAACGAGCTCATCTTGAAGTACGGGTTCTGCGCCGCCGTCGGGAACCGCTGTCCCATCTCCCAGTTCGACACCCGCGCCTCGTCCATCGTCGTCAGCGCGTTCGGCCGCGATGCCGTCAAATACCGGTTCGGGCTCCCGCCATGCGTCACCGTCACCGGTACGCCGGAAACCACGTTCTCGCTCAGGTTCACCTTCCATCCGCCCAGCAGCGCGTTCACAATCCCGCCGCGGTTCAGCCACTTCTGGCCTTTGCCAACAGGCAGTTCGTACACGATAAACGCGCCAAACTGCTTCTGCCGGTCATAGGCCGTCCGCGCCTTCCCGCTCCGGTTGTAGTAGGTCAGCGTCTCATCGTTGCTCAACGTCTTCGACCAGTTGAAGCTCGTGTTGAACATCAGCCCCTTCCCGAACCGCTTCTCCAGCGCGATGTTCCCGCTGTGCCACGTATTGTGATCGAAGTTGGAAAGGAAGCTCACCGCCCCGAACTGCGGATAGATCATGTAGTTCTGCTGCGCCGTGAACACCCGGTCCTGCAGTGCCCGGTCGTTGCCCAGCGCGATGTCCAGCGGAATCCCGTTGATGTTCCACGTCCGCTGCAACCCAACCCCGGCCGATCCCTGATACTGCATCGTCAGCAGCCACTGCGCGCTCGGCTGGAACTGGAACCCGCCCGACCAGTTCATCACATACCCGTTGCGCAGATTCGGATCGCGCCAGAACGCCGTCCGGCTCCCGAAGTTCGCGCCCGTATACGGCACCGTCCCGTCCTGATTCACCACGTACCGGATCGCTCCCGGCCCCGCGGAAAGCTGAAACACCTGCCGCGGATCTCCCACCGGGGGCAATACGTTGAAATTCCCCGCGTAATTGTCAAACCCGCCCTGAATCCCCGTGTTGTCCACCGTCATGATCCCGAACGAAGTCCGGTATACCCACTTCGGATGGAACGTCCAGGCCACCCCCAGCCGCGGCTGGAAGTTGTTCAGATCCTTCTTCCCGATCGTCCCCTTCGGATGCGTAATCGCGCCCTTCCGGCCCGTGATCGGATCGATCGCCTCCGGATCAAACTGCGACTGCTGGCCCCACCGCGTCGTGTACGGCGAGAAATAAGTCCACCGAACGCCCAGGTTCAGCGTCAGCCCTGGCTTCACTTTCCAGTCATCCTGGAAGTACAGCTCCTGGTTCCACTGCCGCGGCATAAAGATCGCGAACTGCTTGTTGTACGTCGCGCTCGTCACCGCTCCCATCAGGAACGCCGCAAACGTGTTCCCCGTGTTCTGCGCAAACGGCAGCGACGCCCCGCCGTCAAAGTTGTACTGGCCCGAAGGCAGCGCCGTCGCCTTGTCGCTGTACAAGGTCCGGATCGTCTCGGTCCCCATCTTCAGGCTGTGCCGCCCGGCGATCAGCGTCAGGTTGTTCTGAATGATCTTGTCTTCGCCCACCTGCCGGAAATACCCCATCGGCGCGATGCTGAAGCCAATGTTGAAGTAAGGGAACGTCTCCTGCTCCACGCCCGGAATCGTAATCAGGCTCTTGGCCGATTCCGGCCGCTCCGGGTTCGACGACGCCCGCCGGTTATACCCGATGCGGAACTCGTTAAACAGCCGCCGCGACAGAATCGCCGTATAGCTGATCACGCCGTTGATGTTGTCGGTCGGCGGAATCTCCCGCGACGCATTAAACTCCGGCTTGGCGAAGTTGTCCCCGTTCTGCCCCCGGTTGTGCCCGTGCGAGTAGCGGAAGAACACTTTGTGGTTGGAATTGAACTGGTGGTCGATCTTCTCATCCCACCGGTCCCGGTTCAAACACCGGCAACTCTCGGCCCGCTGCAGATTCCCGCTCGGGCCCGTCCGCGCCGGCGATCCCACCTGATTCGGGTCCAGCCAGATCCCCAGCCCCAGGAACTTCAGCGCCGTCGGATCCATCAGGTTCCGCGGAACGATGTTCCCCGGCAGCGGATCCCGAACCCAGTTGCCGTTCACCTGCCGCGTCGAGTACGGATTGTAGATCGGCAACCCGCCGCCGGGTGCTTCCGGAAACGAGAAGTTCCCCGAGAGCATCGCCGGCGTCGGCACCGTCGTCACGCGCACGTTAATCGTCCGTTCATGATTAATGGCGTAGTCGGAGAGCCAGAAGGTCTTATTCCGCCCGTCGTAGAGTTTCGGAATCACCACCGGCCCGTGCGCCACCAGGTCGAAGGTCTGATACGACCACGGCACGTTCGGCCGCTGAATCTGTTCCAGGTAATGCCGGTGCACCCATTTGCCGTTCAGGTACCGGTCTTCAAAGCTGGCGTGCAACTGGTTCGTGCCCGACTTATAGACCATCTTCATCGAACCGCCCGCCGAGTGCCCGTACTCCGCCGACGTTCCCGTCGTCAGAACTTTCACTTCTTCCATCGCGTCCGTACTGCCCTGGATCACGCCGTCCACCTGGTTCACCGTGCCCGTGTAGGGCGACTTCGCGCTGATCCCGTCCATCGAAAACCCGATGTCGTTCTGCCGCTGTCCCTGAATGTGGAATCCCTGCTGGCCCACCACGGCCACCACGCCAGGCATGAACTGCAGCAGGTAAACCGTGCGTTTCATCACGCCCGGCGTTTCCACCAGCGCCTTCGCGCCGATGACGTACGAACTCACAACATTCTCGGTATTGAGCAGCGAGGCCTCCCCGGTAACGGTGACCGAGTCGCTGACCGCGCCGACTTCCATCGTGATATCGACGCGCGGCACTTCCGCCGACCGCAGCGTGATGCCTTCCCGCACAAACTCTTTAAATCCCGCCGCGGTGACCTTCATCCGGTACTCGCCCGGTGCCAGGTAGGGGACGTAGTAAGCCCCTTCGGCAGAGGTGGTGTTCTCGGTGACGAACTGAGTCGCGGTATTGACCACCGTGACCTTCGCCCCGGCCACCAGCGCCCCGGTTGCATCTCGCACCGTACCGACCAGCGTCGCCCCGCCGCCGGTCTGTGCCCCGGCCCCGCCCCCCAGTGTCGCCAAAGCGATTAGGCAGGCAAAAATCTGTCTGACTCCCATTGAAGACCTCCACGTCCAGATCATGAGCACGCCAAGCATATAAACGCCCCGCCCACGTTGTCAATCGGTGATACATGCACATGCGCACACCAATTCTAAATACTGGAATCCCTGTACCCCCCAAATGGTGTCGGGCGCGGCCGTCCCCATCTTTAAGCATTGTTTTATCAACAAGTTACAGCCAATCGCAAGTGGAATTATTCCCCGCCCCGGCCATCACCGCCTGCCGCGCCCCCCCGGGGCCCCGGCAATTCCGTGCTCCCCCGCCGGATCCTCCCCCAAAAAATGGGACCGGGTGCACCTGACCCCATTTTTAAGTTCCTATATTTCAACGCCTTACAGCCACTTCCCCGAGGAATTATTCCCCCGCCACACCCCGCTGCAGGTACGGCCAGAACAGCTGCCCGTCGGAGATAGAATTATGCCCCGCCCCGGCAATCACCACCTGCCGCGCCACCCCGCGCGCAAACCGCGAAAGCAATAGTTCCGTGCTCGCCCGCGGAATCATCTCATCCCGCTCCGCCGTAATGATCAACGTCGGCACCGACACCCCCGGCGCGTACACCGACGACAAATACTGGTCCTTCACGATCCACCGCATCGGCAACAGCGGAAACGTCCGCTCCCCCACGTCCAAAATACTGTCAAACGGCGTGATCAGCACCAATCGCGCCACCTGCTTCTCGCTCGCCACCCGTACCGCCAGCGCACTGCCCAGGCTCCGCCCGATCACCGTCACCTGCGTGTGCTTCTCGAACAAAATGTCAAACAGCGCCAGCGCATCCTCGGTCAACCCCTCCTCGGTCGGCGTCCCCCGCGCCCCTCCAAAACCCCGGTAATGCGCCAGATACACCGCGTGCTCCGGAAACGCCGCTGCAAACTCCGGCAGGCTCCGCGCCACATCCTCCGCGTTCCCGCCAAAATACAAAACCGCCTGCGGACTCTTCAGCGCCCGCATCGAAACCGGCATCCCCTGCAAATCCACCACCGGCCCCACCGACTCCGCCGGCGGATGATACAGCAACGACCGCTGGAACAGGAACAGCATCCCGCACAGCGCCAGATACAGCCCGGCGCCCCCCAGCAGAATCCGCTGGACCCACTCAGCCAAGCGCCCGCACCCGGATCGACCGGAACCAGCACTCCGACGAATGGTTCTGCAACGAGATCGCCGACCGCTCCGGCACCTCCACCGGCAACCGCGTCGTCATCACCTTCCGCCCGTTCAGCCAATGCTCCACCACCGGTCGCCGCACCACGATCCGCGATTCGTTGAACTCGCCCGCCCGCCGCAGTGGCGGCGCCTCCGGCGCAATTTTCGAGTACAACGACGCCGTCCCCCGCGTCGGATCCTTCTTCGCCTCCGCGCTCCGCTCGTCGTCGGTCAACTGATACTCCAGCCCCCGCGCCCGCGCATGCGGCCGGTCCTCGCCCATCGGCGTCCACGCATCGTACTTGTGGATCAGATACTTCACGCCCCCGTTGCCGCCCGGCGCGATCTTCCACTCGAATACCAGCTCAAAGTCCCCGAACTCCTTCTCCGTCCGGATGTCCTGAAACGTTGGCTTCCGCACCACACTCTTCAAACAGCCGTCTTCTATGATCCAGCAATCGCTCGGAAACTCCCCGCCCGTCACCGCCATCCAACCGGCGGTGGTCGCCCCGTCAAACAATGTCTCCCAACCCTGCCCGCGCAACGCCAGCGGCGTCAGGAGAAAGTATCGGCGTGACCATACACTGTTCATTCGAGTACAATCCATCCTATGAAGCTTGCCAGAATTTTCATCGCTTTGCTTGCCCTTGCGTCTTTCCTGCCCGCCCAGCCGGCGGCGAAAAAGGAAGCTGCCAAGAAGGAAGCCGCCACCAAGACCGCCCCGGCCGAACTCATTGACGTCAACTCGGCCCCCGCCGCCACCCTCAAGACCTTGCCCGGCATCGGCGACGCCTATGCCGAAAAGATCATCAAGGGCCGCCCCTACAAAGGGAAGGACGAGATCGTGAAGGCCGGCGTTCCGCAGGCGACCTACGACAAGATCAAGGACAAGATCATCGCCAAGCAGGCCGCCGCCGCCAAGAAGAAGTAACTACTCCGCCTTTACGGGATTGCGCAACACGCCGATCCCTTCAATGTCCACTTCCACCACATCGCCGGGCGCCATCTTTTTGGTGGTTCCCGGCGTTCCTGTATAAACCAGGTCCCCCGGCTCCAAGGTGACGTATTTGCTGGTGAAGGCGATCATCGTCGGAATGTCATAAATCAACTCCGCCGTCGACTGCTCCTGCACCACCTTCCCGTTCAGCTTCGTGCGCAGCATCAGCTTGGAGTAGTCGACTCCGGTCACCACCCACGGCCCCAACGGTCCGAACGTATCCGAGCCCTTGGCCCGCCACCACTGAATGTCTTTGTCCGGCCCGTTCTGCCACTGCCGTTCGCTCACGTCGTTGCCGCAGGTGACCCCGAAGACGCCAGCCGCGGCTTGGGCCTTGGTCGCGTTCTTCAGCTTCTTGCCGATCACCGCCACCAGTTCGCCCTCGTAGTGAACATCGGTGGAATCCTTCGGCAGCACGATGGCGTCATCGGGGCCGCAAATGCACGCCGTCGGCTTGTAGAACATCTCCGGCCGCGGCGGCGGCGGAATCTTGCCCAGATGGCTCTGGTAGTTCCTCGCAATGGCGATCACCTTACCCGGCTTCACCGGCGCCAGCAGCTTGACTTCCTTCAACTTGTGAACGGTTCCGTTCGCCTTCCCCCCGGCGATAAAATCGCCCGTCAACTCCCGCACCGAGTCCCCGTCGATGGCGCCATAGGCCACGCGCGTTCCCTTCCGGAATCGGACGTACTTTGCCGGTCCGCTCTGCGCCTGCAGCGCCATCGCGGTGGAGGCCGCGCCCAGAACTGTTCTTCTCGTCATGAATCAGATTCTATACAATGGGAGGATCACCATGAGCGCGGAAGCACCCAAGATCCCCCAACCAGCCAAGCCTTCAGTTCCCATCTCGAAGTGGCTTCCGGTGGTCCTGATCGCCTGGGCCATCCCCGGCGCCGGCCACGTCTACCTCGGCCGCGCCCAGCGCGGCGCCCTCGTCGGATCGGCGACCGTGATTTGCTTCCTCTTCGGCCTCATGATGCGCGGGGCGTTCTTTGAGCCGCAGACCGGCGATCTGCTCCTCACGCTGATCAATGTTGGCGGCCACATCGCCAACATGATGACCGGTATCCCCTACTATCTGGCCACCTGGCTCGGCTACAACCAGCCCGACGTCGCCGGCCACGTCCACGACTACGGCACCAAGTTTCTGGTCGGCGCCGGCCTGCTGAACATCCTGAATATGGTCGACGCCTGGGAAATCGTCACCGGAGAGAAGGACTAACCCCGATGCCCAAGATTTCGCTCAATCACATGGAGGCGTCCATCCTCCTGGCACTCCTGATCTCGGTGGTTCTCGGCGTGGTCACCAAGAAGTCGGATCAGGAGCGTTTGCACTACGGTTTGTACTGCTTCGGCTGCTTCCTGGCCACCCTGTTCGGATTAGGCTGGCTGATGAAGCTCGGCCACGGCTGATCACGGGAACGTCACCACCGCCCGGATCAGGAAGTTCCCCGGCACCCGCGACTCGGTATCGATTACCCCCAGCGGCCTGCCTTCGGCCGATGAGTAGGACCGCCGCTGCGACGGCGTGGCCTGATCCAACTCCACCGGATACACCCCCTCGGCGTTGTTTGTCAGGAATCCCACCACAAAGTCTCCCGACTCGATTCGCAGCGTCTGCCCCGCCGGGAACGGATAGCTGTTGAAGGCGTTCAACGCCGTCACGGTCCCCGGCATCTGCAGGAACGAGAACGGCGCCAGCCGCTCTGCCCCCTCCGGGTTTGGCCGCGCCACCACCGTCAACGGCGCATTCCGCCGCAGCCCGTTCGGCCGGTCCGAAAAGTAGATCTGCACGCTCTGCAGCACCGCCGGGTACTTCGGCGGCGTCAGCCGGTTCACAAAATAGGCCTGCGCCGCCCCGCCGCCGTATCCAAACGACTGGCTGGCAACCCCGCCGTCGACCTGCAGCGTCAGCGGCCCCGCCGCCGGCGCTCCCGTCCCGGAAAGGGGAAAGCCGTATCGCGCCACCAGCGGTTCATTCGTCGTAAACTCCACCGCGCCGCTGGCCGCGCCCACCTTCCCCGGCGTGAACCGGATCACGACGTTCGCCGTCGCCCCCGGAGCGATCGTCAGCGGCACGCTCGGCGAGACCACCCGGAACTGCGGATCGGCGTACACCGGGTTCGACAATACCAGCGGCCCCCCTCCGGTATTGGCCACCGGAACCGTCACGTCCTTGAAAGAGCCCAGCAACACGCCGCCGAACTCCAGCGCGTTCAATGATGTCTCCAGATGCGGAAGCGTGCCCTTCACCACGCTCAAAGTGTGGTCCCTCGTCACCGTCCCCGCCTGAACCCGCAGCACCACATTGCCAACCGCTGGCCCCAATCGCAGGCCGAGATAGAACACCCCGGGATTCTCGCTCCATGTCTCCAGGAAGGAGAGAGTCGCCCCGCCGGAAAGCACCGTCACCCGCGGGGTCACGCTCGTGATCGGCACCCCCGCCGCGTCCAGCACGCGTATCTGCGGCAACTGCTCGTACAACCGGTATGCCGAGCCGGCATTGAACCCCGCCGGACCCAACACTTTGATCGCCGCCGGCACCCCCGACGGCACCGCGTACCAATAGGCCACTCGTAACTCCGTCCCCGATCCCTGCCCCACCGCCCGGATAAAGCCCTGATACTCGCCCGCCTTCAGGTTCGTCCCCTGCCACCGCACACTAACTTTCGCCGTGCCGCCAGCCGGAATCGTTACCGATGGCGGGGAGATCCGCGGAATCGTCTGCCCTTCGGCCGCCGTCACGCTCAATTCCACCACCTCCTCGCTCTCCCCCAGATTGGTCAAGGTCAACTCGCGCACCTGATCGACCGTGCCCCCTCCGGCGCCGAAGGAAATCGACCGCGGCATCGCCGCCAGCGTCGCCCGCATCGCCGCTTCCACGTTCAGCCGCCCCGCGCCGGCCACCATCACCGGTAACTCCATCGCCGTGGCCGTGTTCGTCACCAGCGAGTACAACTGTGGCGGCGTCAGCCCCGGCCGCGCCGCCTTCAGCACCGCCAGTCCCCCGGCCACCTGCGGCGCCGCGATGCTCGTCCCATCGCGCAGCCCGAAGGAGTTATCCGGCAGCGGCGCCCAGACGTGTTGCGCCACCGCCACCAGGTCGGGCTTGATCCGCAGATCGTGCGTCGGCCCGGCGGAGGAGGAGACGTAGGCCAGCCCCGCGTCGGACTCCATCCGCTCCCGTGCCACCGTCAGCGTTGCCTCTCCACCAGCGCTCTTCAGAACCTGTAGCGCCTCCTCATAGCCGAGCGCTACAGCCGGAAAGTCGATTGCCGCCCATCCCGGGCTGGACACCAGCGGCGTTCCCACGCGATAGGTAACCACCGCCGCCGCTCCGGCCCGGACCAGGTTCGCCAGACGCTGATCGCCCGGGCAGGGGAAGGAGACCTCCACCATCGCGATCATGCCCGCCAGGCTCCTCTCCGGCAAAGGGTTGCAGCCCCCGCCTGCGTCCAAGGGCCGCACCTCGCGCAACCGCGCGGCGATCGGTTCGCCGGTCGTGACGCCGTCATAGGGAACTACCGGGAATGAGGTCCCATCACTCAGCCGCAGGGTCCCGCCGTAGAGGCGCGTATTCCGGGACCCGCCCACCACCAGGTTGGCCTCCGACAGGCTGTGGCCATTCAGGGTACTCCGCTCCGGCCCGGAGTTGCCCGCCGCCCAGACGACGGCGGTTCCCAGTTGCATCGCCCGCTCGGCGACCACCTCAAAGAACCGGTGGTCGGAGGGTCTGGGGAAGTTGAAGAATGCCACACTCAGGTTCAGGACGTCCATGCCGTCAACGGCGGCATCTTCAAAAGCCTTCAGAATGCGAAAGGCGTCCACATCGCCAATGTGATAGAACGCAATCCAGGCCTTGGGCGCCACCGCGGCCGCCACCGCCGTGACAAGCGTTCCGTGTTCCTTCACGGATGCCGGAGTTTCCGCTGAGAAGTCGCCGTAGCGGCGGTAGGCAATCACCCGGTTGGTGGTCATGCTCAGGTCGCCGTTGGGAAATCCCTCCGGCACGGGGAGCTCCGGGTCCTGCAGCGCCGGGTGGCTGGTATCGAGGCTGGAATCGATGATGCCAATCTTCATCCCCGCGCCACCGGCTTGCCCGGCCGGGGCGAGCGCCCAAGCCTCCGGAGCCCGCACCAGACGCAGCGCCTCGTCCAGGACGTAGCGCATTCCGGCACTGCATTCGTGAACCGCCCGCACCTGCGGCCGGCCGGCCAACTCCCGGGCCCGCTCGGGCGTCGTCTCCACGGCGAAGGCGCTGGCCAGGTAGTCCAGCCGGAAGACGATCTCCTCCTGCCGCAGGCCGACCGCCAGCCGCTCCCGCTCCAGAGTGGCCCGGTGGGCGGCCCGCAGCCGCAGCGCCGCCTGGCGCGGGTTCCGCGCCCGCGAGGCGATGGCCGATTCCGCCGGGGAGGCCGCCTTGAACTCCACCACGTACCGTTCGGCGTGGAGCCAGGGAAGGCAGGCGAGGAGAAGGGTGGCAAGTCGCATCACTCTGCAGTGAGGCGACTCGCCGGTTTATCACGATCGTGTTTACTTCAGGGCCTTCTCGATAGCCATGGCGAGCTCAGGCGAATCCGGGGTGACGCCGGGTTCAAAGCGCTGCACCGGCTTGCCGTCTTTGCCGACGAGGAATTTGGTGAAGTTCCATTTCACGTCGCCGCCGTTGTTCGCCGTCAGGAACTGATAGAGCGGGGTGGCGTCGGCGCCCTTCACCGAAACCTTCGAAAGGATGGGAAAGGTGACGTTGTAGGTTCGCGTGCAGAAAGTCTTGATCTCTTCATTGGTGCCCGGCTCCTGGCCGCCGAAGTTGTTGGCCGGTACGCCGACAATGACGAGGCCCTTGTCCTTGTACTTGGTGTAGAGGCTCTGGAGGCCGGCGTATTGCGGGGTGTAGCCGCACTTGCTGGCGACGTTGACGAACAGCACGGCCTTGCCCTTGTAGGCCGCAAGCGGCGCGGGCTTGCCATCGATGGTCTGCAGCGTGAACTCGTGCACGCTGGAAGCGGAGAAGGCGGCGGCGGTAGTCATAGCTAAAGTAAAGAGTAGGTTCCTCATCATGGGTCAGATGCCACCACCGCCGCCGAAGTTGCGAACGATTCGCGAAGAGGTCTGGATCGCGCAGTCGGATCTGTTTCTGGACACCGACGTGCGGCTGAACTACGCCTACGTTGCGCGGGTGGCGGCGGATTCCCCGTTTAGCGACGCCGAACTGGAGGCGATCTTCCGGGACGAGGTGGCGCCGATCGTGGAGTCGAATCTGCTGGAGATTGCCGGGGAGTGGGCGATGTTTCCCGCCGAATGGCTGATCGATTCAATTACGGCGCGGCTGGCGAGCCAGCCGCGGGTGCCCTACCGGATGGACACGAGCGCGATGGACGATTGGCGGGCGGTGGCGCATCTGGTGCGCTGCCTGCGGCGATTGCCGGCCGAGGCGCGGATGGCCCGCAGCCGGCTGTGGGAGGCGTTGCGGCCGCTGTTCCTGGACCGGGAGCCGGAGCCGCCGGCGGAACTGGCGGCGGCGGGAGCAGCGCTGCTGGAGCAGGTGTTCCGCGAGGAGATGCTGCCGGCCTACGGCGCATCGGTGGAGGCCTACGCGCGGCACAACGCGACGATGTACCCGACGCGGGAGGGGCTGGAGGCGCGGTGGCGGCTTTGGCTGGAGCGGGCGCGCGGGATCTAGAAAACAAACGGCCCTCGCCTTGGGGGGCGAGGGCCGCGGGGTTTGGCTTGATTGGCGACTACTCGGTGAGGTGGAAGTTGGCAACGAAGGCGCTGCGCTTTTCCGGGCTCGACCAGGTGGTGCCGAGCGCATCGCCGTTGTAGTGATGCGCCAAGGCGTAGGCAGGCATGGCGTGGTCCACCGCGGTCAACGGCGGATACCAGATGTCTTCATGGGAGCAGACTTGGTCGCCGTGACGGATGGCGCGGGTCTGGATGGCTGCCAGGCCGCCGGCCTGCAGGGTGGCAGTGGCGGTGTGGACGTTGTTGTTCTCCACGGTGAGGGAAACCGGCTTGTATTCGATGCGGACGACGTCGCTCAGCAGGTCCTTGCTCATGCGCTGGGCGAAGGACTTCAGCGCCAGGCGCTGTTCGGGGCTCGCCTTCTCGTCGATGATGAGCACGGACTTCACCGGGTAGGACGTGTGGTGGACGTCACCGAGCGTTGCCGAGGCTTTCACGACGCCAACGACGCCGAGGCCGTCGAGTTTGACGCCGTCCCAGCTGCCCTGTTGGATCTTCCAGCCCATGACGGCCAGTTCGCCGGAGAGTTCGACTTCCGAGTTCGCAAAGCACGGACCGACGAAAACGTCAGCCGTGCGCGCTTCCACATAGGTTCCGCGCAGCTGCTTGGACGGAAGCCCAGCAGCAAACACCAGCGAGGCGCCGCACAGAAACAAGAACAGTTTATTCATTCCATTCTCCTGCCAAGTTAGAGTGCCAGATAGCACTTCCGGGTTTCGTTACACTCGTACTCGTCCACGGGTTTGGAATCGGGTCCGAGACATGTTTGCGTGAGGTGACACCAGTAAGCGTGTTCGGTACTGTGGGGGGACTTCTGATCCCCCGCAGTACCGAAAAACATACCATTCCAACGAAGGTTATAGCAACGGTCGTCGTCGAAGTACGCCATCGCCTACCTAGGCTTTGATGCCGGCGGCGGCCAGAAGGGCGCGCTTCACGGCAACTTTTGTCAATTGTACCTTGTAACGATTGCCGCTCAACGGGGTAGCGTTGGCGACGGCGGCTTCCCCGGCGGCTTCCGCGGTGGCGGCGGTGAGGGTTTTGCCGACGAGCATCTTTTCGGCCTGGGTGGCGCGCCAGATGGTGGGAGCGACATGGCCGAGGGCGATGGAAGCGGAGGTGATGGTGGTGCCGCTCATGCGGAGGGCGACCGAGGCGGCCGAGAGGGGCCAATCGAGAAGTTCGCGCTGGCGGACCTCATAAGTGGCGTTCTTGGTGGCCGGGACGGGGACGAGGATCTCGGTGACGATCTCGTTCGGTTTCAGGTCGATTTCGCGCTGGCCGTCGCCGGTGGGGGCGACGAAGAACTTTTCGACCGGAACGGTGCGATTGCCGGAGGCGCTGGCGATGGTGACGGAAGCGCCGAGGGCGACGAGAGCGGGTCCGAGGGTGGAGGCGCTGACGAAGTAAGCCGGGCCGTTGGAGAAGATGGCGTGGTACTTATTTTCTCCGGTGGGCACGAGGGCTTCGCCGGCGGGCCCTTTGGCGAGGAGGCCAAAGCCGCGGCGGAAGTACCAGCAGCGAGGGCGCTGGCAGAGGTCACCGGCGACGGTGCCCATGTTGCGCAGTTGCGGGCTGGTAACGCCGAGGGCAGCCTGGACGAGGCTGGGGTAGGAAGCGCGGACAGCGGCATTGGTGGCCAGTTCGTCGAGGGTGACGGTGGCGCCGATGCGCATGTTGTTGCCCTTGCGGGCGATGCCCGAGAGTTCCTTGATGCCCTTGATGTTGACGACACGTTTCGGCGACTGGACGTAGTCCTTCATGATGCTGAGAAGGTCAGTTCCGCCGGCGAGGACAGCCGCGTCGTCCCAGGAGGAACCGAGGGCGGCAAACGCCTCTTTGAGAGTGGCCGGATTGGCGTATTCAAAGCTCTGCATGTTATGCGTACCTCTTGTTGCCGAGGGCGTTGAGAACACGGTCCGCGGTGACGGGGACCATGGGGACACGGACGCCAAGCGCGTTGTGGACGGCGTTGGCGATGGCGGCGGTACCGCCAATGGCGCACGGTTCGCCGAGGCCGATGATGCCGCGGGAGTCGTGTTTCTCCTGGATGTCCATGTGGACGACGATCTCGCCGATATCGGGGAGGCCGGCGAGCTTATAGAACTCCATGTCGGGGTTGAGGACCCGGCCGGTGACCGCGTCCATGACCCGTTCCTCATAGAGGGCGGAGCAGATGCTCATGATGCAGGCGCCGAAGACCTGGCTTTCGGCGGTCTTGGGATTGACGACGAGGCCGCAATCCTGGACGGCGACCATCTTGCGCATTTTGACGATACCGGTTTCGGTATCGACTTCGACTTCGGCCATCTGGACGCCGGAGGCGCCGAGGGTATTGAGGCCTTCGCGGGCGGCCTGGGCGGGGACGTTCTCGCCCATTTCCTCGATCGGCGTGGGCCCGATCTTCTGAGCGGCCTGTTTCCAATTGAGGGCCTTGTTGGGGTTGCCCTTGACCTGGATGCGGCTATCGACGGCTTCGAGTTGATCGGGCGGGGCGCCGAGCGAGGGGGCGACCTTGGCGAAGAGTTTCTCGAGGGCGTTAACGGCGGCCTTCCGGGTGGAGGTGCTGACGCCACCGATGGTGGTGGAGCCGCCGGAGGGGCCGGAGGCGGGGTAGCTGTTCTTGCCGATCTTGACCTTGATGGCGCTCATGGGCAGGCCGAGGGTTTCGGCGGCGACCATGGTGATACAGGTCCGGGTCCCGGTGCCGATGTCCTGCGAGCCGAGTTCGACTTCGACGGTGCCATCGGGGTGGATGGTGAGTTTGCACTTGGAGGCATGGCCAGCGCCGCCCCAGGTGGCAACGCCGATACCGACGCCGCGGCGGATGGTGCCTTTGCCTTCGCCGGGAGCGTGGTACTTGGTCTTCCAGTCGATGAGTTCGGCGGCCTTCTTGAGCTGTTCGGTATAGGTCGCGTCGCGGAGGGTGAGGCCGGTGTTCTTGAGGAACAGGGCCAGGGGGTCCATGTTGAGCTTATGGGCGAGATCGGTCAACGCGGCGCAGGTGAGGTAGGCGGCCTGCGGGTGGTTGGGGGCGCGCCAGGCACGCTGGGGTCCGGAGTTGAGGGAGACCGAAGCGTGGTTGATGCGGGAGTTAGGGACGTTGGCGTAGACGTAGGGGATGGGGGTGGCGGGACCGCCACCGGCGCCGCCGGAGGACCAGGAGTCGGACATCCAGGAGGTGATGGTGCCGTCGGACTTGGCGCCGATTTTGATCTTGGCGAAGTGGGACGGGCGGATGCCGGCGATGGTCAATTCGGTGGCGCGATCGAGGAAGACTTTGACGGGACGGCCGCCGGAGTCCTTGGAGAGGCGCGCGCCTTCGGCGCCCCAGGAATCGGCGGGGAACTTGGAGCCAAAGCCGCCGCCCATGTAGTCGCAGGTGACATTGATCTTGGAGGCAGGCTCATTGATCAACTGGCCGAGTTGGGTAGCGACGGTGGAGACGGCCTGGGTAGAGGGCCAGTAATCGATCTGGTCGCCCTTCCAGGAGATGACCTGGCCGTGGGGTTCCAGGCAGCAATGGGTGATGACGGGGATGCCGTATTCGGAGTCGAGTTTGACGTCGGCTTCGGCGTAGGCCTTATCGGGGTCCCCGGTGACTTTTTCGCCGGCGGCCTTGGCACGGGTGCCGACCTTGGCGAGGTTCTCGTCCTTGACGACGTGGGGGAGGACTTCCCAATCCACTTTGATGGCGCGGACGGCGTCGCGGGCGATCTCTTCGGTATTGGCGGCGACGATGGCGATTTCGGCGCCGGCCCACTGGACTTCGGCACCGGCCTGGACGAAGGTGCGGACGGCGGAGACGCCGGGGATGGCCTTGGCGGCATCGAGGTTGATGCTGCGGACCTTGGCATGGGCGTAGGGGGAGACGAGGATCGCGGTCTGGAGGAGGCCTTCCGGGTTCAGATCGCTGGGATATTTGGCGCGGCCGGCGGATTTAACAGGCCCATCGAGGCGGCTGAGCCGCTGGCCCATGATCTTCCGTTTGGCCATCGGCGGCCATTTGTACTCAGGCATTGGAACCTCCCTTGTAGTTCTTGGCGGCTTCGAGGACGGCCTTGCGGACGCCGACGTAGGTGCCGCAGCGGCAGATGTTGCCGGCGAGGCCTTTTTCCACCTGTTCAGCGGTGGGGTTGGGATTCTTGTCGAGGAAGCCTTTGGCGGCCATGACGAAGCCCGGGGTGCAGTAGCCGCACTGCTGGGCATCATTATTCACAAAGGCGGCCGAGACCGGGTGGAGCTGGCCTTCGGGGGCGATGCCTTCGATGGTCTGGATGTTCTTGCCGACGGCGTCGACGGCGAGCATGGAGCAGCCGTAGACAATTTTGCCACCGACGGAGACGGTGCAAGCGCCGCAGGTACCGCGGTCACAGACGCGCTTGGCCCCGGTGAGATCCATGCGATTGCGAAGCGCGTCGAGCAGGGTCGTCCGGGGTTCGACTTTGACAGAACGTTTTTTGCCATTGACGTCGAGAGTGATCTCGACTTCGCCAGACATGACTTTCGGGGCGGCTTGGGCTTCGGCTTCGGGCTCGAGAACGCCGGCGCCGACGACGCTGGTACCGATACCGGCACCGCGGAGCCAGGAGCGGCGGGAGAAGCCGGAGTTGGCTCGCTTGTCCTTTTCGGAGTCGTTAATGGAACTCACCGGGACACCATCCTTTCTGAACTTTTTCACCTGTTGTGAGTGAAATTTGATGAAACGCTGAACCAGTTTAATACAGGTTGGGCCGGGGATGGCAGATCCCGAGCGGGGATTCAGCGGCGAATGACGCCGGGGAAGCGGATATTGAGTCCCCAGAGGGCGAGCGCGAGGGCGACGGCCATGTCGTCGTGCTGGGACTGCCCGCCTGCGGGGTCCATATTCTTGAGTTCGAGGGCGAGCTCCTTCTTTAGAGGGAGGTCGGCCGGGAAGACGAGCATACCGGACTCTAGGGCGATGCGGACAAGGCTGACGAGTTCGCGGCGGGGCACGGAATAGGTACCGCCGGGTAGGGATCCGCCGACGCCGACGCCGGTGATGATGGCGGGGAGGATGCCGCAATCGTACCGGGCCTGGCGGAAGAGGTCGACGACGGGGAGTCCGGGGCCGCCGGCGTCGATGGCGAGGGTGACGCGGGGGCGGGGGCCGAGGTGACCGGGAGGGGGGTCGACGATGGACTCGCGGACCTTTTCCGGGATATCGGTATAGAGCGTACCGAGGGGGAGGCGGCGGAGGCCGCGGAGGAGGAGCCGGTGGGTGCGGAGGAACTCGAAGGTCACCGGGTCGCGCTGAAAGGAGACGGATTCGGCGAGGTCGATGATGGCGACGGCGGTATGGTCGTTGCGCTGACCGAGGTCGAGCCCGATGGAGGTATGTTTGATGGTCAACATAAAGTCAGTCCTGTATCAGTCGTTAAAACGGATGGCTGGGAAGTCGCCGGAGAAAGCGCGGTCGACTAAATGGGGGTCGATGCCGTGGGCGACGTTGGAGGCGAAGTTGCACATATATTCCCGAAGGAAGATGGCTTCGCCTTTGGCGGCGCGTTCCGAGGCAAGGAAATCCGGCGAGATGCGGGGGCACTCGGCGGCGGTGACCCGAAACTTGTGCCAGAGCGGCGAGGGTTCGGACCAGATTTTGTAGAACTGGCCGGTGGGGCCGTTGGCACTGGAGAGGAACCACAACTGGCCATTGGTGGCGGCGAGCATGGGTGTCAGTGCGTCGTGCATTTCATCGGAGACGAAGGCGGCTTCGTCGACGACGATGAGATCGACGGCGGAGTAGCCGCGTACGGTTTGCGGGGACTGGGGGAGGGCGACGATGCGGCTGCCGTTGGGCAGGACGGTAGAGCCGGCGTGGATGCCGTCGCCTTTGCACCGGGATCCCGTTAGTTTTTCGGCTAACTGGCGAAACTTGCGCAGTAACTCCGCCGACTGGTGAAGAGAGGCGGAGGTAAAGAGAATAAAGCTGCCGGGGCGCCGGCAGGCAAGGTGGAGCGCCTTGAGGGCGGCGACCGACGACTTCCCCCACTGGCGGGTGCAGCAGAGGATGAGGCGGTGGGTATCCGTGTCGAGGATACGGGCCTGGATGGGGTCGGCCGAGAAGTTGAAATGGGAGAGGGCCCAGGCAGAGACTGGCTGGGCCGGGTCGAGGGGAGGGAGGGAGGCGGCATTGGGACGCACTCCGGGGGTAGCGGGGAGTGCGGGAGCCTCCGGCGGCAGCGGCGGGAGGAGGGATTGGGCGATTTCGAAGAGGGCGATCATGGGTTTTCCCTTGGTTACGTTGGGTTCTAGTGGGACTCCGGGGCCGGCCGGTGGGAGTCTTCTTGGGTTATTCCATCCGGCAACCCCTTTGCTTTCAACATTTCTTGGGTTATTCCCATCGAATTCACGTTTTGCAGAGCGCGGAGTTCGAGGGTAATCCGAGAACGGTTCCGAATGAGAGCGTCGACGCGGCGCTGGAGCATGGTCTGGGCGCCTTGCGGGAGGCTGGCGTCGAGTTCCGCCTTGGCGATGGCATCGAGTTGGCGAACGGGTTGCGTGGCCACCTGGCGGAGGCGGCGGATGGACACGTTGCTCTCATGGGTGGCGCAGAGGCGGAGACGGGCGATGCGCCAGGAGCAGTCGGCGATTTCCTCGACGTACTGCGCTTCAAAAGAGTTGCGCGGGCACCACTGGGCGAAGGCAGCGTCGCGGAGCAGGTTAAAGGCGTAGCGCGACTCGACATCGAGGACGGTGGCGTTGACCGCGTAGAGGCCGTGCTTCAGGTTGGCCAGGGAGATTCGCTGGCGGCCGGAATTGGTTTTGGGGCCTTTGGACTTGGCCCCATTGATGCGCGCCTGCTCTGATTTCGAACGTTTATCGTATTCCATTTGATTGAAATACCTCCTGATTTCAGGGTGGCATGGGGAATCAAGAGAATTGCTGGTTTGGAGAGGAGGCTATTTTCGTATGTTGTTGATATTGATTGGCTTTTTGTTGGAAAATATTTCCGTTTCGACTGTGAACGGGATTTTCGGCTTTTCGGTTTTTTCAACTTTTCTTCGTAAGTTATTTGGAATGAATTAGATGGGGGAAATGGGAGTGAGAGAGGCGGTATTTAGAGGCAATTGCGCTCCTGGAATTCGGTTGTATGGAGTGGCGCAATGGGTGGGGGCGCGGCGCCCGCGGGCGGGGGTCAATCGGGGTTTCCGCCGGGGCGGAAGAGTTGGCGGACGATGAGGGCGGAGGTGAGGGTGAAAAGCAGGCCGGCGCCGGGGTCGACCAGGAGGGGGAGAAACCACCCATCGTGCAGTCCGCCGGGCGGCAGCAGGAGGCAAGCGACGGCGCCGGCGGCGCCTCCGATCAGCGGTATCAGCGAGCCGGTTTTTTTGCGGACGAGCCAGCCGTAGACCGTAGCCAGATTCGCGGCGGTGGCGAGAGCGAAGACGACAGCGAGGAGCCCAACCATTTGGTTTCTTTCTTCGACGTATCCGGGTGGGGAAATGGCCGAAGGAGGGGCGGGCCGGAGGGATGTATTTCGCTGGCGTCTCCGTTCTGTGGGGCGTTCGCCCGGTTCCGTAGATGAAAGCAGTTGGTTGGAACCAGCCCCCCGGTCCGGCCAATTTGCAGATGCATTACCGAAGCGCCGTCAAGCCGCGGAGGAAGCCAGCGGTGTTGGCGAGTTGCCAGAGAGCGAGCAGGCCGAGGGTGCGAAGGGGGTGGCGGGTGGCGAGGGCGGGTTTGAGGAGAAGATCGGCGGCGCGGGTGCGGAAGCTGACGTCGTCCCAGAGGCGGGCGCCTTGGCGGCGGCGGACGTTATGAAAGAGGGCGGCGCCCTGACCGTAGCGGAAGTGCTGGCGGAGAAAGCGGGAAAGGTTCAGGTGGTGGGCGTGGCCGACGATGGCGGTAGGGATCCAGACGATACGGCCATGGCGGGAGGCCCAGCGGGCGGTGAGTTCGCGATC
The DNA here is from genome assembly GCA_964430625.1 of uncultured Solibacteraceae bacterium. Taxonomy (GTDB): domain Bacteria; phylum Acidobacteriota; class Terriglobia; order Bryobacterales; family Bryobacteraceae. The sequence continues at coordinate 21,046 of CAYSFR010000034.1, read as the reverse complement.
CTCACTGGCAATGCGGAACCGTTCGTCGAAACCGCCGGCGGCGAGGAAGGGTTCCCGCCAGACCGCCATATTGTTGGAGGCGAGGAAACGGCCGCGGGCGGGATTGGGGTTGAAGTATCGGTAGGCGGCGTCGACGATCAACTGGCTGGTGGCGGAACAGGCGTTTTCCGTGAGTTCGTTGCGGGTATGGCCACCGCAGAGGACGTCGCTGGCCTCGGCGAGGGCGGCGGCGAGTTCGGTGAGCCATTGGGGATGGGGGAGGCAGTCATCGTCAGTAAAGGCGAGCCAACGGCCCGCGGCGTGGCGGGCCCCGAGATTGCGGGCGGCGCCTGGTCCGCGGTTCTGCTGCTGGAGGACGCGGAGGGGCAACCGGGAGGGCGGCGGAGATGGGAGATTGCCACCGTCGTTGACGATGAGGATTTCGACAGAATCGGCCGGGTAGTGGAGACGGTTGAGGGCGTCGACACAAGCGCGGAGGGGGGCCGGGCGCTGGAAGGTGGGGACAACTATGGAGAAGTCCACAGGTGGCGATCCTCGCGGCGGACGTGGTTGATGCGGTTGAACTCGAATTGGGAGAGAGACTCCATGGAACGGCCGGGGCCGAGGGCATAGCCGACGCCCTGGCCGATCCCGTCGATGGTGAGACCGAGGACGAGGGCGGGGGCCATGCGGAGGAATCTGGAGAGACTGCGGCCGGGGCGGCGGAACTCGGCGAGGGTGCGCCAGAGGCGGACGGCGGGGATGAGTGGGCTGGCGGCGGCGAAGAAGAGTTGTTTGCGGCGGGGCCAGGTGGCGGCGCGGAGGCCGCCGAAGAGGCGGCCGGCGAGGAACTGGACGGGGATCCAACTGCGCCAGAGGGAGTAATTCACGTGGCGAGTGCGGGCGGCGGGTTCGGCGCGGAGGCGGCGGCCCTGGGAGGACCACTCCATGTGAAGGACGGTTTCGGCTTCCAGGAGGCGCTCGAGGCGGCCGCCGAGGGCGAGGAGTTCGTCGCGGCGGTAGCAGGAGTTATGGCCGGGGAGGAAGGGCATTTCGACGGGCTCGAGGGGGTCCATCCAGGGGCCGTAGCCGATGACGAAATCGGCTTCACTGACCATGGAGCCGGGATTGGCGTTGAGCACGACGGGGCCGATGACGGAGAAATCGCCTTGGGAGTGGGCGTGGATGAGGGAAGCGGCCCATTGGGGTTCAGGGAAGCAGTGATCCTCGGTGAGGGCGACGAGGCGGCCGCGGGCGTGACGGACGCCGGCGGCGTTGGCGTGGGCGATGGACTGGACGGGGCCGACGGGGACGCGGCGGACGGAGGCGAAGCCTTCGAGGTCGGCGGCGGGGGCTTGGAGGGAGTCGAGGGTAGGTCCGACGAGGACGAGTTCGATTTGGGAGGCGGCGGTTTGGCGGCGGAGGTGGGCGACGGTGGTGCGGACGGCGGAGTAGCCGATGGTGGTGGAGGAGATGGCGGAGAGGGGGAATTCGACGGGAGGGGCGGATTCGCGGGGACGGACGGGGAGGGTTTCGGCAGCGCGGGTAAGCCAGCGAAGGGAGGCGAGGCCATCGTCGATATTGGCGGCGACGGGGCCGGAACCTTGGACGGCGCGGGCGAGGGCGCGCCACTGTTCGAGGTAGCTATCGCGGAAGGCGGCGCCATAGGGGGAGATGCGAACACGGCCGCGGGAACCGGTGACTTCGACTTCGAAGAGATCGGGGCCGATGAGGGAGAGGTGGGCGGTGGCGGAGGCGCCGGAGGGGAGTTGGGCGTGGAGTGTGGCTTGCTGGTCGTCGAGGAGGGTGGAATGGGAGTGGGCGGAGAGAGAGAGGAGGTCGGAGGCGGTGAGGAAGCGGAGGAGGTCGACGAAGTGGGAGCCAAGGTCGAGGATGGCACCGCCGCCGAGGGAGCGTTGGCCGAGCCAAGTGCGGGCGCCGAGGCCGGCCGAGGAGGACCAGCGGAAGGAGATGGACTGGAGGGAGCCGAGATGGCCGGTGGCGATCTGGCGGCGAAGGCGGAGGAAGGCGGGGTGGCAGCGTTGGTTGAAGCCGACGGCGAGGACACGGTTGGCGGCGGCGGCGGCGATTTGTTCCGCGTCGGGGAGGTTGGCGGCGACGGGTTTTTCGAGGAGGACGGCACGGCCGGACTGGAGGGCGGCGATGGCGGCGGGAGCGTGGTCAGCGGGAGGAGAGGCGATGAGGACGACGTTGATGGAGGGGTCGGCGAGGAGTTGTTGCCAGGTGGGGTAGAGTTTTTCAGCGCCGAGGGTGGCGGCGGCGTTGGGAAAGGGGTCGGTGGCGGCGGCGATGGTACCGACTTGGCGGATGGCGGGGGCGTGGAGGTTACGAGCGGCCCATCCGCATCCGATGATGCCGACGTGGAGATGGGAGGGTTTCGAGTCCAACTTCCATATTAGACGGAGGGCGGGGCGGGAATTGCCAACTTCGGTTCGAGGGGAAGCGGAAATTCCGCAGAGGATTTCCCGCAAGCCATTGAAACAAGGCCAGATAAAATGGGGGACAGCCCCACCCGAACCCATTTTTTTGGGGTTAGCTGGGGTGGATGTACTTGGCGACGACTTCGACGAGTTCGCCGGTGTGGACGGGTTTGGAGAGGAAGTCGTTCATACCGGCTTCGACACAGGAGGCGCGGACTTCGTAGGCGGTGTTGGCGGTACAGGCGACGATCGGGACCGTCTTGCCGGCCGGGAGGCGGCGGATGCGGCGGGTGCACTCCATGCCGTCCATGTCGGGCATTTGAATGTCCATCAGGATGAGATCGAAGGGTGCGGAGGTGACGGCGTCAATCGCGTCGGGGCCGCTGGGGGCGACGCGAACATCGTAACCCTTCCGCTCCAGAACGGTGCGCATGAAGCGCTGGGCGACGTCGTTGTCCTCGACGAGGAGAATCTGCGGCTTGATGGGGGAGGCGGAGACGGTGCGGGCGCCGTGGTCGACGACCGCGTCCGGGAAGCGGAGCGGGAGGGTGATGGTGAGGAGGGTGCCGGCACCATAGATGGACTCGGCTTCCAGATGGCCGCCCATTGCCTGAACGAGTTGGAAGGCAAGGGGGAGGCCGAGTTCGAGGCGGGCCTGGTTGAAGCCGCCGGTATCGGGGGGGTCAAAAAGATGGGTGAGGCGGGCCGGGGGAATATCGGGACCGTTGTCACCGACACTGACGGTGAGGATAAGCCGCTTTTCCGGCTCCATACAAAAGGTAGAGAGGGCGACGGTGATTTCGTCCTGGATGCAGACGCTGATGGCGTGGGAGAGGAGGATACCGACGACCTGGCGGAGGCGGACCGCGTCGCCGACGACGATCTCCGGGCTGGAGGTTTCGGTGGATTCGGCGAGAAGCTGGATCATGACACCGCGGGCCTCGGCGCGATGCTGCATGTTGGAGACGGCCGAGCGGATGACTTCGTGGAGGTGGAAGGGGGATTCGGAGAGCTGGAGCTGGCCGGCCATGACGGCGGCATACTCGAGGGCGTTGGAGAGCGACTCGAGGAGGTTTTCGGCACACATGCGCGTGGACTGGACGTATTCGCGCTGTTCGGCGGTCAGGGAGGACTCCAAAAGGAGGTCCGACATGCCGAGGATGCCGGTGAGAGGGGTACGGATTTCGTGATTGAGCGCCGCCAGCATGCGCGCATGGGTGCGCTGCATTTCCCGCATCAACTCCGGTTCGGCGTCGAGGGGAGAGAGCGCGGCGCTGGTAAATGGGGCGGCAGGCAAGTGCTGCAACAAGTACTCCTATTTCTTCTATCGGCTGATCCGGGCGGCAGGTTTAGGACAATTCACAAGTGGGCGAGCAAAGAGGCGGGAGAAGAGCGGACATGGCCGTTGACATATCTCATTGAATCCGCTATAGTTTCGGAGTAACTTTGCGCTCCTCCACCTTCCGGCGGGAGCGAATTTTTTGCGGCCGGCAGCGGGGTTGTGTGTTCCACGGGATTGAATGAGATCCCATTGCCGCGCACGGAGAACAGGCAATGGGAAACAATCCCGAATTTCCGACCCCGGACGAAGAAGTAACAGCGACTGCGCCACGGCATCCAGGGCCCGCCGCAGAAGCCCCACACGGACGCCCGGGAGTTCCCGGCCCACCCGTGGAAGGGGAAGCAACTCCCGACGATTATTTCACTGAAGAAATGATGTCGGAGGAGATGCTGGATGACTACAGCCACTTTGCGCCACCGGCGGAAGGGGAAGTGCTGCAGGGATACGTTCTCAAGGTAACGGCAAACGAAGTGATCGTCGACTTCGGATACAAGTCCGAGGGCGTGGTGCCGATTGCGCAGATCCCGGTGGTGGAAGGAAAGCCGGCGGTGAAGGCGGGCGACACCATTGAAGTGATGGTGGAAAAGGGCGGGACGCTGACGCCGGAGGGATATGTTCCGCTTTCGCACCGGAAAGCGCAGAACACGAAGAACTGGGATTCGCTGGAACAGGCGTTCCGGGACAATCTGCTGGTGAGCGGCCACATTACGGGCCGGACCAAGGGCGGGTTGATGGTGGATGTGGGCGTGGAAGCATTCATGCCGGGATCGCAGGTGGACGTGCGGCCGGTGTACAACCTGGACTCGCTGGTGGGGCAGCACATTCCGGTACGGATTCTGAAGCTGAACCGGCGGCGCGGGAACGTGGTGGTGAGCCGGAAGGCGGCACTGGAAACGGAAGTGACGGACCGGAAGTCGGCGCTGCTGGAGACGGTGGCGGAGGGGTCGATCATTCAGGGGATTGTGAAAAACCTGACCGATTACGGCGCCTTTATCGATTTAGGCGGCATCGATGGGTTATTGCACGTGAGCGACATGAGCTACGGGCGGGTGACGCATCCTTCGGAACTGGTGCAGGTAGGCCAGGAGTTGTCGCTGCGGGTGTTGAAGTTCGACCGCGAGAAGGAACGGATCTCGCTGGGGATGAAGCAGATGGCGCCGGATCCGTGGGAATCGGTGCATGACCGGTACCAGATCGGGGCACGGGTGATCGGGCGGGTGGTATCGATCACCGATTACGGCTCGTTTGTGGAGTTGGAGGCGGGGGTCGAGGGTCTGATCCATATTTCGGAGATGACGTGGTCGCGGCGGATGAAGCATCCGTCGAAGGTTGTGAAAGTGGGCGATACGGTGGAGAGTGTGATTCTCGACATCAAGCCGCGGGACCGGCGGGTATCGTTAGGGATCAAGCAGTTGGAAGACGACCCGTGGACGACGGTGGAGACGCGGTACGCGATCGGCAGTGTGGTGGAAGGCCGAGTGCGGAAGCTTTCCGAGTTCGGGGCGTTTATCGAGATTGAAGAGGGGATCGACGGGCTGGTGCACGTCTCCGACCTCTCCTGGACGAAGCACATCAAGCATCCTTCGGAGGTTCTGAAGAAGGGGCAGGTGGTGCAGGCGGTGATACTGAACATCGACGCGCCGACGCGGCGGCTGTCGCTGGGGGTAAAGCAGTTGCAGCCCGACCAGTGGGAGTCGTTCTTTGCGGCGCATCAGGTGGGCGATCTGGTGCGGGGGCGGGTGTGCCGTTCGGCGACCTTTGGCGTGTTCGTGGAAGTGGCGCCGGGCGTGGAAGCGCTGTGCCATTCCTCGGAGATTGTGGGAGCGACGGGCAAAGAGAAGCCGGCGCTGCCGGTGGGCGAAGAGCACGGGTTCAAGATCATCCGTCTGAACGCGGCGGAGAAGAAGATAGGGCTGAGCTATAAAGCCGCTATTGTGGAAGAGGAACGCCAACGGATGGCGGAGTATCAGAAGCAGGCGGCGGCTGTGACAACGGCCACGGAAGAGGCAGCGCGGACCGAAACCGGCGGTGGTGCGCAGGAGCCGAGCGAAGGGACCGGAAACGCAGGGGAAGCGGAACCGTCCGCGGCCGGCGAGTAAGGAACGGAGAGGAATGGGCATGACAAAGGCTGATCTGATCGAAGAGGTCTCGAAGGTCACGGAAATGACGCGGAAGGATTCCGAAGTCATCGTGGAGGCCATCTTTGACAGCGTCGTCCGCAGCTTGCGCGAAGGGGACAAGATCGAGATCCGGGGATTCGGAAGCTTCCGGACCCGGCAGCGCCAGCCGCGCGTGGGACGCAACCCGAAGACGGGGACGCGCGTGGAGGTACCGGCGAAACGGATTCCGTACTTCAAGCCGAGCAAGGAACTAAAAGACCTGGTAAACGGCGGGGAAGACCTGGGAGTGGACGACGAGGACGGCGACGACGAATAGGCGCGGCGGATGGACCATCTCTGGAGTCCCTGGCGATATCAATATGTAACGGCGGCCGCCCCCACGGGCGGCTGCATTTTTTGTGAGAAGGCAGCGGCGGCGGATGACGCCGAGGCGCTGGTGGTGTATCGGGGGCGGCGGAACTTCGTCATCCTGAACCTGTACCCGTACACGAACGGGCACGTGATGATTGTGCCGTATGAGCATGTGGACACGCTGGCCGGAGCGAGCGCGGAGGCGGCGGCGGAGATGATGGAGCTGGCGCGGCGGACCGAGAGCATACTGCGGCGGCTGTACCGGCCGCAGGGGATTAACATCGGGATGAACCTGGGGGCGTGCGCGGGGGCCGGAGTGGCGGGGCATATTCATATGCACCTGTTGCCACGGTGGACGGGGGACGCGAACTTTATGAGTGTGATCGGGGAGACGCGGGTTCACATTGAAGAGCTATCGATCACGCGGGAGAAGCTGCGGGCGGCGTTCGCGGAGGATTAGCGCTTCTTCCCTGCCCTGCAGGCGCCTCGGGCGAGTTCGCCTTCGGCGGCGATGAGGCCGAAGGCGGACCAACTGGGGCTGGTGAGAACCTTCTCCCAGGCGGCGCAAGCCTGTTCTTTGCGGCCCTCGAGCCAGTGCCAGAGTCCGACGCCGTAGCCGATGGTGGGGCCGGCGTTGCCATCGAGCGGCGGGGCGACGGTTTGGGCCTCGGTACGGAGCCCCTTATACAGGAGAAGCGTGCGGAGGTAGGAGACGTTGTCCTTGACCTGCATGGAATCCGTAATGGGGGCGAGGAGTTTGGCGGCTTCGTCCGGTTTCCCGGCGCGGCGGAGGGCGCGCCAGGCCCATTCGGTGGTGGCGACGCGGGTGTCATCGTCCATGGCGTAGCAGGAGCGCCAGCCGGCGGGGAGGCCGCGGAGGAATTGGGGTTGCGGGAGATCGGCCATGGCGAGGCAGCGGAGGTATTCGCGGGAGGCGTGGCTAAAGTCGCCGCGCAGGAAATAGGCCAAGGCGAGGTGGTAGGAGATGTCGAAGGAGGCGGGGGCGGTGTCGGCCGCTTTCTTGAGGTCGACGATGGCGGGGTCAAAGCGGCGGATGGAGATGAAGCGATGGCCGCGGAAGCGGAGGAAGCGGACATCGTTGGGGAATTCGTCGATGCCGCGGGTGTAGAGGGGGATGGATTCGCTGAAGCGGAGGAGGGTGTCGCGGGCGCGGGCGGCGGCAAGAAGGAGGTCTGCCGAAGCGGGGGATTTGGCGAGGGCGAGGTCGGCGGCTTCGATGGTGCGATTGGGATCGGGGTGGGCCAGGTAGGCTTTCCCCAGCGCCGAATAGACTTCGGGTTCCGGGGACTGCGCTGGGGAGACGCGCAGGGCCATCAGCAGTACGGTGAACCGGAAGACGCGGCGCATAGATTTTAAAATAGCGCAAGCGGGAGGGGGGAGATGGTGTATCCTAATGCCAATCTGACGTAACGGCCCGCCAGGGGTGGCGGGTTATCCACAAATGGGTGAAAGACGATGACCGTATCGAGAGAGACGCTGCTGTTTTTCGGCGCAAGGTGCGCGGTACTGGCCCCGCTGTGCCTGCTGGCTTATTGGCCGTTTCTGCAACTGCCGATGATCAGCGACGATTACATCCAAGTTCACCTGGGGCGGAGCTACGGGCCGTGGGAAAAGTGGGGAGCACTGGCGCAGGACGCGCTGTACCGGTGCCGGGCGACGTCGATTCTGGTGACCCACTGGACGGAGATGATGCTGGGGGCGTCGTCGGCCGGGTTGACGGCGTCGGGCCTGTTCTTCCACTTTCTGAACGCGGTGATGGTGTTTCTGGCGGGGAGTTGGGAGCGGATCGGGTGGCGGATGTCGTTTGCGGCGGCGTGTTTCTTTGCGGTGTATCAGCGGCCGCAGGAAGCGGTGATCTGGTACGCGGCGCTGCCGGAGTTGCTGGTGTTCCTGTTTGTGGCGGGGGGCTTGTTGTGCTGGCTGCGGTATCTGCGGGAGCCGGGGATGGGGTGGTATGCGGCGGCGGCGGGATGCTTCGTGCTGGCGTTGTTGTCGAAAGAATCGGGAGTGGTGTTTGCGCCGATGGCGGCGGGGCTGGCGCTGCTGGAGCGGCGGGCTGCGGTGCGGTGGACGGCGCCGTTCTTCGTGCTGGCGGGGGTGTACTATTTGGCGGCGCATGCGGCGAAGGCGGAGCATCTGCACTTCAACGACGGCACATTTTCGCTGACGGCGCCGTTCCTGCTGACGGCGGCGCGGAGTATTGGGCGGATGTTCTGGCTGTGGGGCGGGATAGCGGCGGGAACGCTGCTGTATCTGCGGCGGCGGGCGGAGTGGCCGTGGCTGGCGGGGGCGGTGGCGTGGGCGTTTGTGGCGTTGCTGCCGTACTCCTTTTTGACCTATCAGGGGGCGGTACCGAGCCGACACACCTATATGGCGTCGTTGGGGATTGCGCTGGTGGCAGGGAAGGCATTTCTGCTGGTGAAAGAGCGAAGAGCGCGGCTGGCGTGGGTGCTGGCGGGGCTTTGCGTAGCCTACCAGGTGACCTACCTGTGGCTGTATAAATATCCGCAGTATGTGGAGCGGGCGCGGCCGACGGAACTACTGGTGGAAGCGGTGAAGGATCACCGGGGGCCGGTGCATGTGACGTGTTTCCCGTATACGCGGGAGGTGGCGCAGCGGACGGTGGAGATCGCCACCGGCGGGGAGGCGTGGCTGGAGACGGCGAAGGCACCCGGGGCGCTGGCGGTGGATGGGTGCGTTTTGAACAATAACTAATTGCGGCGGTAGGGAGTGGAGAGGTAGCGCCGGGCTTCGCGGGCAGCGTCGGAATCGGGGGCGCCGTCGATGGCCTGGCGGTAGGCGCGGAGCGCATCGGCGCGCTGGCCGAGCATGTCGTAGCACTGGCCGAGCCGGAGCCAGGCGTTGAGCACGGTGTTCAGACCGGACTCGGGGCCGGCGGTGGTGACGCGGCGGAGATTGGCGATGGCGGCGGGGTAGTCGCGATACCAGAAAAGTAAGTTACCGCGAGAGTAGTAGATCTTGCCGCCGGGGAGATTCTTATAACCGGTGGCGCCGGCGGTCTTCAGGTCCTCCATGGTTTTCAGGACGGCGAGGGCTTCGTCCTTCTTGCCTTCGTCGGCGTACATCTGCACTAACTCGAGGCGATATAAGTAGTGGCGCGGGAACATACGGATCAGTTCGTGGAGAAGGGGGACGGCCTTTTCGGTGGTGCGTTCCCGGCGATAGGCGACGGCGAGGAGGATCATGGCGTCGACGCGGTTGGTCTTTCCTTCGCGGGCGACGCGTTCGACGACGCGGAGTCCGCCGTCCCGATCGCCGCGAAAACCAATGAGAAAACCGAGTAATTTCCAGGTAAAGGGGAGGGATCCGACAATGTAATCGTGGACGCCACCGACGAGGGTGGCGTCGATGAAGTCCGGTTTGATCTGCAGGGCGCGCTGGTGGAGTTTGCGGGATTCGGTGAACTCGCGGAGGGAGTCGCGCCATAACTTGCGGATGAGGAAGTTATAGTTGGCGCGAAGGCCGCGGGCGACACCGAGGGCGTAGAGTGCTTCGGTATCATTGGGATTGGTAGCGAGGCGGGCGTCGCAAAGAGAGATGGCGGTGGCGACGGCGTCGTCAAAGCGTTTCTGCTCGTCAGGCGGGGGGACGATCTTCGCCTTGGCGAGGAAGAAGTTATTGCCGCTGACGAGTTCGCTTTCCAGGGCGCCGGCGTTGTACATTTCGCGGTAGAGAAGAGCCTGGGCGAGGTGGGTGTAGGAGAAGGGATCGTTGGGGCGGGTGCGGACTTCGCTGGTGAACTCGGCGATGGCGGGGCCGTATTCGAGGTTATAGAAATGGTCGAAGCCTTTAGAGAGGGCGGGCGGGGGCGCGGCGGCGAGGGGGAGTGCCGCGGCGAGAAGAAGGATCAGACGCATTCCGTATTCGATTGTAGTTGCCCGAGGGCCCAACGCGCGTGGGAAGCGATGACGGGGTCCGGATTGGCGGCGAGATGGGCGAGCGGTTGGAGGAATTCGCGCCGGCCGGAGTTGCCCATGGCGACGGCGACGTTGCGGAGGAAGCCCTGGTAGCGGGTGCGTTCGATGGGGGCGCCGCGAAAGAGGGCGCGGAACTGCTCCGGGGAGAGGGCGGCCATTTCCGCAAGCGGCGGAGCGGCGCGGCGGGGTTGCCAGGCGGAGTCCGTAGAGACGGGGGCGCGGCGATTCCAGGGGCAGACGTCCTGGCAGATATCGCAGCCGAAGAGGTGGCGGCCCTGGCCCGGGCGCTGGGCTTCGGGGATATCGCCTTTGTGTTCGATGTTGAGGTAGGAGATGCAGAGGCGGGCGTCGAGTTGATAGGCGGGGGCGGGTTTGCCGGTGGGGACGAGAGCGGCGGTGGGGCAGGCGTCGATGCAACGGGTGCAGGTGCCGCAGCGATCGGGGGGAGGCGCGCCGGGGGCGAGAGGGAGCGAGAGGAGGAGTTCGCCGAGGAAGAACCAGGAGCCTTGGGCCTGGTTGATGAGGCAGGTGTTTTTGCCGATCCAGCCGAGGCCGGCGGCGCGGGCGAGGGGCCGTTCGAGGAGGGGGGCGGTGTCGACGCAGACTTTCGATTCGCAGGAGGCGAGTTGGCGGATCTGGCGATCGAGTTCCTCCAGGCGGGTGCGGAGGACGGTGTGGTAGTCGTCGCCCCAGGCGTAGCGACTGATCCAGCCGAGGGTGGGGTCGTCGCAGGCGGTGGAATAGGGGATGGGGGAGTTATAGAGTTGACCAACGACGAGGACGGAACGGGCGGAGGGGAGGAGATGGCGGGGGTCGCGGCGCTTTTCGGCGCGGTGGTCGGTCAGGTAACCCATTTTGCCGGCCATGCCGAGGCGGACCCAGTCCATATATTGATCGGCCTCGGGGAGGGGAGCGGCGGGGGCGATGCCGGCCAGGTCGAACCCGCAGGCGAGCGCCATCCGCTTCGCTTCGGCCGCCGTCAATCCCTGTTCCTCCCGCACGAAGATCAGGATAACCGATACAATCAAATTTAAGGCCAACAGCATGCGTCGGGAATATGAACGCTGGAACAGCCCGGCACTGAACCGGGAGATGGAGATGCTGGTTTTCGGCCATGCGGGGACACCGTTATTGGTGTTTCCGACGTCGATGGGGCGGTTCTACGATTATGAGAACCGGAACATGATCGGGGCGTTGCGGCACCGGTATCAGGCGGGCGAGTTACAGGCGTTCTGTGTGGACAGCGTGGATACGGAGAGCTGGTACAACAGGGGGGTGCCGCCGCGGACGCGGATTGAACGGCACATGATGTACGAGCGGTATCTGCTGGACGAGGTGATTCCGTACATTCGGCGGAAGAACGGGGCGGAACGGGTGATCGTCACCGGCTGCAGCTTCGGCGGGTATCATTCGGCTAACTTCGCGTTCCGCCATCCGGAGTTAGTGGAAGGGGTGGTCTCCTTCGGGGGCGCCTTCGATATCAGCCAGTTCGTGGACGGGTACTTCGACGAGGACAAATACTTTCACTGTCCGCCGGAGTTTCTGGCCAATCTGACGGATGCGCGCGTGCTGGAGGAGCTACGGCGGCTGCGGATCGTGCTGGCGGCGGGCGAACACGACATGTGTTTGCGGGAGAATCAGCGGTTGAGCCGGATTCTGCAGGACCTGGGAATTCCGCACACTCTCGACATCTGGGGGAGCGGCGCGGGGCACGACTGGCCGTGGTGGGAACAGATGGCGGTGAAATTTTTCGCATAACAGGACAAACGCCATGAAGCGAATCGGGATCATTTACGGAATGGAAAACACCTTTCCGGGGGCGCTGGTGGATACCATCAACGCGAGGAACGTGCCGGGGGTACGGGCCGAGCACGTGAAGATCGGCGGCGTGCTGATGGCCCAATCGTCGGGCTATTCGGTGCTGATTGACCGCATTTCGCATGATATTCCGTTCTACCGGGCCTGGCTGAAGAACGAGGCGTTGAACGGGTGCCATATCATCAACAACCCGTTCTGGTGGTCGGCCGACGATAAGTTCTTTAACTATGCGCTGGCGGCGAAGTTAGGGGTGGCGGTGCCGGCGACGGTGATGCTGCCGCACCGGGAGCATCCGGAGGGGACGACGTCACAATCGATGCGGAACCTGATCTATCCCCTGAACTGGGACGAGATCTTCGACTACATCGGCTTCCCTGCGTTTCTGAAGCCGCACCTGGGCGGCGGGTGGAAGCATGTCTACAAGGTGGACAATCCGGAGCAGTTCTTCTCGGCTTACAACGCCACCGGGACGCTGGGCATGGTGCTGCAGGCGGAGGTGAATTTCCGGGAGTATTTCCGCTGTTATGTCATTGGGCGGGAGAAAGTGCGGATAATGCCGTATGACCCGCGGCAACCGCACGCGCAGCGCTATGTGCTCGATCCGCCGGCCTATGATCCGGCGTTGCTGGAGCGGGTGGAACGCGACGCGCTGACGCTGTGCCGGGCGCTGGGCTATGACCTGAACACGGTGGAGTTCGCGGTGGAAGACGGCATTCCGTACGCGATTGATTTCCTGAATCCGGCGCCGGACGCCGACATCCATTCGGTGGGTGAGGAGAGCTTCCACTGGGTGGTGAATGCGGTGGCCGACATGGCGATTGAGCGGGCTCTTTCGGGCAACAGCGGCGCGAGCGAGTATCATTGGTCGAAGTTCCTCCAAGGCGCATGAAACCCACCTACACGCTCGGCATCGAAGAAGAGTTCCAGACGATTGATCCGGACACGCGCGACCTGCGTTCGCACATCTCCAACGAGTTGATCGCGCAGGGGCATCATCTGCTGAAAGAGCGGGTGAAGCCGGAGATGCATCAATCGGTGATCGAGGTGGGGACCTCGATCTGCCGGGACATCAAGGAAGCGGCGCGGGAGGTGAAGGCGATCCGGGCGAACATGGTGGACCTGGCGCACAAGAACAACCTTCTGCTGGCGGCGGCGGCCACGCACCCGTTCGCCGATTGGCGGGCGCAGGGGATCTATCCGGATGCCCGTTACGACGCCATTGTGGAAGATATGCAGATGGTGGCGCGGTCGAACCTGATCTTCGGCCTGCACGTGCATGTGGGCGTGGAGGATCCGGAGACGGCGATCCACCTGATGAACGCGGCGCGCTATTTCGTGCCGCATCTGCTGGCGCTTTCCACCAACTCGCCGTTCTGGCGCGGCATGGAGACAGGGCTGAAGAGTTACCGCTGCAAGGTGTTCGATAAGTTCCCGCGGACCAACATTCCCGAGTATTTCCCCAGTTACAGCGAGTACGTGAACTTCATCAACCTGCTGGTGAACACCGGGTGCATCGACAACGCGAAACGGATCTGGTGGGACATCCGCCTGCATCCGACCTTTCCGACGATCGAGTTCCGGGTCTGCGACCTGCCGATGCGGGCTGACGAGACGATCGCGCTGGCGGCGCTGATTCAGGCGACGGTGGCAAAGCTCTACAAACTCCACGAGAAGAACCAGAGTTTCCGCATGTACCGGCGGGCGCTGATCATGGAGAACAAGTGGCGGGCGGCGCGTTACGGACTGGACGGGAAGCTGATCGACTTCGGCAAGCGGATTGAAGTCCCGATGCGGGCGCTGCTGGAGGAGTACCTGGAGTTCATCGACGACGTGGTGGACGAGTTGGGCAGCCGCGAGGAGATCAACTATCTGCGGCGATTGATGGACGAAGGCACGGGGGCGGACCGGCAGTTACGCGTCTGGCGGGAGACGGGCGACTTAGTGAAGGTCGTCGATTACATAGTCAGCGAGACCGAGCGGGATCTGGGCCCGCCGGAGCCTCTGGAGATGAAAGAACTCAAGTAATGCTGTCAGATATCCCCTACGATTCTGAGTACCAGACCGGGGCGCGGAACGCCGTGGGCGTGTGCCTGCGGGTGCAGGCCGGTGAGCGGGTGACGGTGATCACCGACGAAGAGAGCGCGCCGATTGCGGCGGCGCTGCGCGAGGAGTTGCGGGCGATTGGGGCCGATCACCGCGTGTGGGTGCTGGAAGAGGAAGGCCGGCGGCCCTTGACCGACATGCCGCGGACAATTCTCGATGACCTGGAGACGGCGGCGGTGAGTATCTTCTGCGCTCAGGCGCAGACGGGCGAGTTGCCCAGCCGGATGCAGATGACCGAGGTGGTGAACCGGCGCAAGATCCGCCATGCGCACATGGTGAACATCACGCCGGAGATCATGAAGCACGGGATGCGGGCCGACTACGACGCGGTGGACCGGCTGAGCGTGAAGTTACTCGAGATGGCGCGCGGAGTAAAGGTGGTGCGGGCGACAACGCCGGCCGGAACACGGATTGAGGCGCGCATGACGCCGGAGTATCAATGGCTGAAGACGTCCGGGATCATCAGCCCCAACACGTGGGGCAACCTGCCGGGCGGCGAGGTGTGGACCACGCCGGGAGAGGTGAACGGGGTCTATGTGGTGGATGGCGTTGTGGGCGATTACTTATGCGCCAAGTACGGGGACTTGAAGGCGACACCACTTACGATCCAAGTAAAGGGCAACCGGTTGGAGTCCGTGGAGTGCTCGAATGAGGAGTTAGCACGCGAGTTCTGGGAGTACACGCACACCGACGAGAACAGTGACCGCGTGGGAGAGTTTGCCATTGGCACCAACATCGGCGTCCGGGACGTGATCGGCAACATACTGCAGGACGAGAAGATCCCGGGGATGCACATCGCCTTCGGCCATCCTTATGGGGACCATACGGGCGCGCAGTGGGTGTCGAAGACCCATATTGACGTGGTGGGCCGGGCGTTCAGCATCTGGCTGGACGATATCCAGATTATGGAGAACGGCCGGTTTCTGGTGACGCCGTGATCGAGGCTCTGCGCCGGGAGTTCAACGCGCGTTGGACGCCGGAGTCGTATGCGAAGTTGCGGCGGACGCTGAACGAGCGGAGCCGCACGGAGGTACCGTTCCGGGTGGCGGAGACGCCGTGTTTTCTCCCCGCCGGATTCGTGGACCAACTCGCCGAGGCGGGGCGGGAGTTACTCGGGCAGTTACAGGAGCCAAGTTACCGGGCGCTGGCGGAGGCGGCCATTCCGGCGGAGTTTCGCGTGCCGCGGGAAGACGGCAAGCCGCTTTTTGTCCAAGTGGATTTCGGGCTGATTCGGAACGACGCGGGTGGCGTGGAGCCGCGCCTGGTGGAGATACAGGGCTTCCCTTCCCTCTATGCCTTCCAATCCTTGCTGACGGAGACCTACTGCGAACAGTATGACCTGCCCCACCGGCGGTTTCCCGAGTATCGCGGCGTGCTGGGCCGGGCGCTGCTGAACGGCCATGACCCGGAGAACGTCGTCCTGCTGGAGATCGACCCTGCGCATCAGAAGACGCTCTGCGACTTCCACGTGACCGAAGACTGGTTCGGGGTGCGCCCGGTGTGCCTTACGGCGGTGCGGAAGCGAGGCAACCGGCTGTACTATGACCGCGATGGCGTGGAAGTGCCGATCCACCGGATCTACAACCGCGCGATTACCGACGAGCAGGTGCGCCGGGGCGTTCAGCCCGGGTTCGCGTGGACGGACGATCTCGATGTGGAATGGGCCGGCCACCCGAACTACTATTTCCGGATCAGTAAGTTCTCGCTGCCCCACTTACGGCATTGGACGGTGCCGGAGACCCACTTTCTGGAATCGCTGCCCGAATGGCCGGAGCCGCTGGAGGAGTGGGTGTTGAAGCCGCTCTATTCGTTCGCCGGGCTGGGGGTGAGCGTGGGGCCGGCGCGGGAGGAGTTGGAGGCAATCCCGGCGGCCGAACGGGGCAACTGGATTCTGCAGCGCCGGTGCCGGTTCGCGCCGGTGGTCGAGACCCCGGCCGGGCCGACGCAGGCGGAGATCCGGGTGATGTACATCTGGCTGGAGGAGTTGCACGCGGTGGCAACGCTGATTCGCCTGGGGCGGGGGAAGATGATGGGTGTGGACCATAACAGGAATCTGGAGTGGGTGGGGGCATCGGCGGGGTTGTGGGTGGACGCCTGATTTTTGGTCCCTTTTTTCGCGGGTTGCGCCTTGTCTGGCATGTTCAAGCGGAAAAAATCGTTTCTCGTTCCTGAATTCGCCGCCGCCAACCGGCAAGGGGTACTGGCGGAAAAACAGCGGCGCATGTTTCTGATCAATGGCCTGACGCTGACGCTGGGCGTGGTGTTGCTGGTGGGCGGCAGCGTGGCGCTCTTCCTGCAGGGGAAGGTGAATTTCATGGCGTTCATCCTGCTGGGCGCGGCGGTGCTGGTGGCGTTGGCGGCGCAAGAGCCGTGGAAGATTTACCGGGAGGAGAAGCCCGTTATCGTCTCCTGCCACGGGGTGTTGCAACGGCCCAAGGATTTCAATCCGAGGCGCGGCGGGTTCGTGAAGGTCGGCGACCGGAACGTCTATCTGAGCCGTCTGCAGGCGCGAGAGGTACAGTGGGGGCGGCACCATGAGATCTTCCTGATAACCCCGCAGAATACGGCGGTTTCGGCGGAGGTGGTGGACTAATGGTGCACCTCAATGTACGCGCCATCCTCATGTGCGCCGGGGTGGCGGTGTTGACGCAGGCAATCGGAATGATGATTGGTGACCGTTCGCGGGCTACGTTGCTGATCATTGCCGGCGCATTGCTGGCGGCGGTGGATTTGGCCTGGCGGGCCCGCCATGTGGCCGAAAAGCCCCGCCCGCGATGGCTGGGTGCCGCCGCGGGCGGGTTTGTGGCGATTCTCCCGGTGTGGGGAGTAGGTCTATTCGGACTGGTCTATGGGGCGATGTTGTCGATGGGATACCGGGACTAGCGGCGCCGGCGGACAAACCACACAGCGGCGGCGCCGGCGCCGGTGAGTAACATCGACGCCGGTTCGGGCACACCGGAACCGGCGTTGGCGTTGAAGGGTTCGCCGTAAATGAAGTCGTCGACAAACACGATGTCGACGCCGCCGCCGGGGTTATCCAGAACGCCGGAACCGGCGCCGGTGGTACCGAGTTTGATGATCACGCGGCTATAGCCGTTGGGATCGGTGAGGCCGAGGAAGGAGAGTCCGCCGCTGGAGGAGACGGGGACGGCGAACTGGCCGCCATTGCTGCCGTTGCCGAGGGTGAGGGTAAAGAGGGTTTGGCCAGCGAGTTCGGCGTCGGTGAATACGGCGCCAAAGCCGGTAACAAAGGTGGGGGTGTTGGTACCGGGGATGACGAAATCGATCTGGATGGTGTTGCCGCCGACGTTGCGGAAGATCCGTTCCGCGCTGAAGGCCTGGAACTGGGAGGCATAGGAGGCGTCGATGTTACTGAACAGCGTACCGGTGCCGCTGGCGGCTGTGGCGCTCACTTCAAATCCGACCGGACCGGAGAGGAGGACGCCGCGCGGCGAGGTGGTGTTGAAAAAGTCCGCCGGCATCAGATTCGGGGTAGCCAGGTTATCGGGCACGCCGTCCCAATTGATTTCGCGCCGGCCGCCGACAAACGATCCGCCGACGCCATTATTGGCGCCGAGCGCGGTCCGGAAGTTGTTGACAGCGGACTGAATGTCGGCCGGCGTAGCGCCGCTGGCGGTGAACACGGCGGCGTGCCCGGGAACCGCCGCCGCAGCCAGCATGAATAGCTTGAGAACAGTTGTTGTTTTCATCTTTTGGAACTCCTCTGCAGGCAAGTGTAGGGGCAGCCCGGAAAGAAGTTCTCTCCGCGACGGTAAGCAATTGGTAAGGAAATTCTCTGCGCTAGAATGGCAAGCGGCATGAAAACCGCTCTTTTCCTCTTCGCCGCCGCGCTGGCCGCCGCCCAACCCGCCCTTCCGCCCGCGCTCCACGCCGCGGTGGAGCGTATGGAACGCTACCGCATCTCGCCGAACATCACGTATCTGACGGCCAACGGCTTCGACGCCAAACTCGACGTCTACCAGTTCCAGACGCCCAAGCCGAATGCCACGCTGGTCTACATTCACGGCGGCGGCTGGCAGAGCGGGTACTCCAAGGAACAGTACGTCCACTGGCTGCTGCCGTTTCTGCATATGGGGTGGAATATCGTCAACGTGGAGTACCGCTCCTCGGCGGTCTCGCTGGCGCCGGCGGCGGTGGAGGATTGCCTCTGCGCCCTGCGCTGGGTCTACCGCAATGCCAGGCAGTACAACATCGACACCACGCGTCTGGTGACCATGGGACATTCGGCGGGCGGCCACCTGGCCCTCACCACCGGTATGACGCCGACCTCCGCCGAACTCGACCGCCAATGTCCCGGCACCGAGGATCTGCGCGTGGCGGCGATCGTCAACTGGTTCGGCATCACCGACGTTGCCGATCTGCTCGACGGCCCCAACACCAAAACCTACGCCGTAAAGTGGTTCTCCTCGCTGCCGAACCGGCGCGAAGCCGCCCGCCGCGTCTCCCCGCTCACCTACGTCCGGCCGGGCCTGCCCGGGATCATCACCATCCACGGCGATGCCGACGGCACCGTCCCCTACTCGCACGCCGTGCAGTTACACGAGGCCCTGAACAAGGCCAAAGTGAACAACGAACTCATCACCATCAAGGGGGGCAAGCACGGCGGCTTCGGCGGCAAACTCACGCAGGACGCCTATGCGGCGATTCTCGATTTTCTGAGTAAGTTGAACTTAAATGCGACCGAGTAACTTCACTTCCGCGCCAGCAGCACGGCGCAGGCGGCCTTCACCACCGGCGTCAGGGTCCGGCCGGAGTCGCTGTGCACCAGGTCGGCTTCACGATTGAAGATCGCCACTTTGTTGCCCTTCACAAACGGCGTCACCGGGCTGGGCCCTTCGCGGTCCAGGCGGACCACATAGTCGGCCTTTTCCCGGTCACTGGTGATGGCCACAGCGGGACAGTGGCGCTGGAACTGCTTCATCACTTCAATGTTCTCCGCACTCGTGGGGCCGGTGACGGCCATGGTGGTGCCGGAGATCTGTATGGCGCCGCTCTCGGTGAGGAAGATGCGGACTTTCGGTTCGGCGGCGGAGACCGCGGCGGCAAGGAACGCAAAGCCGGCCAGCAAACGGAGTGACATGGGCAATTCTCCTTTGGCCTCTTCGACGCGGCTCGCCGCGCGGACGTTACCAATCGATCGCCCTTTCCCTTGAGCGCGTCCCACGCCGGGCGCGCACCGCCGCCCCCCCTTTGTCACCCAATGGTGAGACCATGAAACTCCCAGATCTGCTCATGGAGCACTCGAACACCGAGGCTAATGCCTGCCGGGACGATCTTCAATGGGGCAGCGGGGAGCACTTTGATGGTAACGACCACGCCCGCTCCGGCTGGAAATGGCAAAACGGGCGGCCCATTGGGAAGCGGCTGGATGGGCAAAATGGTTGCGCTGCCCGTTTCTCCCGACTCATAGGTCTCCATGCCCGTTTCCGCGCGCTCTCCCCCGGGGAAACTGAAGGAAACCACCCGAATATAGACGACGACATCCTTTGACCCGCCTGTCCAGGCGATTGTCAGCGGCTCGCTATTGCGGAACACCGTCCCTGGTTTCAAATCCGTGAGAAGTCGAATGGGACTGCCCGGGCGCACCTCCGCAGAAAAGGGACCTGCCGCGCCATTGCCCGGGGAGCGCACTCTCAGCACGTTCTCGCCGATCGAACCGGGCGGCAGTTCCTGGCGGTAGCGATACTCGCCCCAGACGGTGGGTTCCGGCGCCACCGTCGAACTGCCGCGTTCGGTCTCGATCAACAGGTTGCCGGCGTCCAGGTTGCTCCCTGTGAATCCGCCACAGGAGGGTTGCGGCCGTTGGTTGGAGGCCGACCGGTAGCCGAATGCCGGGTAACTTCGGAAGGAAAGGCTGGACGATTCTCCTTCGGAGAAGGCGCCGGTGAATAACTCCTCCTTGCGCACCTGCCCCGGACCGGGGCCGCTCACCGTTCGGGTGGTCCAGCGCAACTCGCCAAGCTGTGCTTTCGGTGACGGCACGCAGGTCCCGCCCCCGGACCGAACGGCTAAATAGGCCGGCTGCGCATTGTAGAACATCGAAGTGATGTTCATTGGCACACGGCATCCTTGCGGCGTGTTCTCCGGCAGGCGAACATTGATCTGATCCACACCGACAAGTCCTGGGGCCAACCCCCGAAATTCAGGAAATGCTGCTCCCGCCAACTTGTCGCCCTCGCCGAACAAGACACTCGAACCGATGCTGTGCAACAGCAATGGATTTTCCGGGGCCGGAGTTCCCGTAGGGGGCGGAAAATACGGCGGCCCAAACCCCGTGCCAAATATCGACACCACGTCGCCGGGCGAAGCGGATTGGCGTTCACTATTCACGAACACATTGCCCTTCGTGTCGTAGACCACGGCGGCCGCTGGCCCACACCGGCCTCCGGACATCGTATAGACTCCCGGCCCGGCCTGGGTAACGGGAACCTGGACAGTGGCGCTTTTCGCACTTCCATTGGAGACTTGCAGATCCACAGTTCCAGGCGGAAGCCCATACGGAAGCTGGAAGTTCACCTGGCCCGGCGAGACAAAGAGGACCGGCGCCGGGGTACCGTTTACCAGAACACGTACATTGCCAAGTTCCGCCGGGAGCGGAACCACGGTCGACGATGCCGTGACTGATGATAACGCGCGGCCAAACACAGATACGAGCGATCCAGGGGTGAGTGGCTGACTATACGAAGCAGAGTTCACAACAGACGACGGGCTGATCTCTGGGGTCTGCGGCCATACGCTTACTGCAAACAGACACCACATTGGGAAGCGAATCGGGAGTGAGCAAATCATTGTTGATACTTTCTAAACACACGACAACTGGGTACTACCATTCGACTGGGGTGAGAAGACGCAGTTGACTCACTAGTGTCCGGTAAAAGTTTTCGTATTGGCCGACAACCTGTGTGAAATCAA
>CAYSFR010000033.1:0-114566 GCA_964430625.1 uncultured Solibacteraceae bacterium | reverse complement strand
TAAACCGGACATTTAGCGTGTGAATTAAACCGGACAGATTGACAAACTACGAACACCCCCGTCATCCCGCCTCGGGCTACAATCATCGGGCAGAATGCGCCTCCCCATACTCTTCCCAGCCACCACTCTGGCCTTCGCAATCGGCGCCTGCTTCCCGCAGTCCATCTCCGAAATGATGGCCCTCCGCGTCCCCCGCGAACTCGCCCTCTCCGCCGCCGGCGACCGGCTCCAATTCAAACTCGGATCCGAATTCTGGGAAATCGCCACCACTCCCGGCGCCCGCCCTCTCCGCACGAAGCAACGTCCCGCGCTCTCCCGCCCCCCGGCCCGCCGCCCCTCGCCCGATCTCTCGAAAACCGCGTTCCTCCAATCCCCGAACCCCGCTTCCGCCAGCCTTCTCTTCTGCCAGTGCGCCGCGGGCACCACCACGGAACAACAGCTCTCCCCCCTCCCCATCCGCGACTTCCAATGGGCTGCCGGTTCGGACTCTCTATGGGTGCTCGTCAGCAACGGCCCCGATGTCGCCCTCGGCCGCCTCCTCCTCAACGGCCATTTCGAGCAACTCACCGCCGGCGCCGCTCTGCGCGGCACCGGTGGTCTCGTCGCCGCCAATGATGTCGTCGCCTGGATCCAAAGCGACCCCTCCCAACACGGCGCCATCTGGATCAAGGACAAGGCAGGGAAAATCTTCCCGCTCTGGGACCCAAACCCGCAAACCACCCGCTGGAGCCAGTCCTGGACCCAGGAGGTCGTCCACTGGAAAAACCCGCAAGGCGAACTCCTTCACGGCATCCTCGCCCGTCCCCGCGGCCGCCGCCCCGCCCCCCTCATCGTCGACCCCTATTCCGGCTGGCACAACCGCTTCCTCGGAATACCCGTCCTCGGCAACTACGCCTTCGTCAAAGCCGGCTTCGCCGTCTTCTTCCCCAACCACCGTGCCCCCCACGCCTTCCCCGCCGTCAGCTTCGGACCCGCCTACCTCGCCCCCTCATCCACCCTCGATCCCGTCACCCTTCTCACAAACGATGTCGTCTCCGGCGTCGAGGAACTCATCCGCCGTGGCGACGTCGACCCGGACCGCCTGTTCCTCTACAGCTTCTCCACCGGCGCCAGCGCTATCGGCCAGCTACTCACCCAAACGCGCTGCTTCCGCGCCGCTGTCTCCTTTGCCGGCGTCGCCGATTGGCTCCAATACTACCGGGACAACCAACCCCGCGGCGACAACACCATCCCCAACTTCCTCGGCGGCCGCCGGCTCGAAGACTCTCCTGGCCTCTACGACCGCATCTCCCCAGCCAAACACGCCGGCCTCATCCATACCCCGCTTCGCTTGGTGATTGGCGACAACGACAGCCTACCCGGCGGCGCCAGCCGCTACCGCGACACCCTCGCCTTCTACGACGCCCTCCGCCAAGCGGGCCGCAACGTCGAACTGCAAATCCACCGCGGCCAGGGCCACGGACTTGATAGCGCCGCCCTCTCCGAACGGCACGTCCGCCAGTCCATCGAGTTCTTCCTCGCCCACATGCCCGCCCAAACCCAATAAACGGCCCTCACCCAAACCGCACCCGCACCCCTTTCCCCGCCCGCAATCGCACCATCTCCTTCCCCCGCACCCGCTGCCCCTTCGGCGCCCGCACCCGGACAACCCCATCCGCCCCGCTCCGCAACACCGCCTCCACCGCCCTCCCCGCCCGCCACCGCAAATCCACCTCCACATTCCCCCGCGCCCGCAATCCCTTCACCTCCCCGTCCTTCCACGCCCCCGGCAACGCCGGCAGAAAGTGCAGTTCCCCCTCATGGCTCTGCACCAGCATCTCCGCCATCGCCGCCACCGCCCCGAAATTCCCGTCTATCTGAAAGATCGAACTCCGCCCCGCCGGATGCGTGTCAAACAGATTCCGCCCCGTACTGTGCAGCATCAGCTTCACCAACCCGTCCCAAGCCTCCTCCCCCGCCTCCAACCGCGCCCAGAACCCGATCGACCACGCCCGGCTCCAACCCGTATACGCGCCCCCCGCCGCCAACCGCAGTTCCAACGACCGCCGGCACGCCCGCCAGTACTCCACATTCTTCCGCCCCGTAAACTCCGCCCCCGGATACAGCGAGTACATATGCGACATGTGCCGGTGCCCAGGCTCCGGCTCCCCGAACTCCTCCGCCCATTCCAGCAACTGCCCCTTCGCCCCCACCCGGAACGGCGCCAACTTCTCCAGCGCCGCCCCCAACCGTCCCGCAAACTCCCCATCCACCCCCAACACCCCCGCCGCCGCCCGGCAGTTCCCGAACAGCTCTCGAATCAGCGCCAGATCCATCGCGCAACCCGCGCTCGTCTCCGCCCGCTTCCCATCCCGCGTCACAAACACGTTCTCCGTCGACCACGACGGACACGTCGTCAATCGCCCGTCCGGCCCCTCCACCAGCCACGCCAGGCAATACTCCGCCGCCCCCTTCATCACCGGATACGCCCGCGCCCGCAGGAACTCCTTGTCCCCCGAAAACTGATAGTGCTCCCACAAATGCCCGCAGAACCACGCCGCGCTCATGTTCCAATTCGCCCACGTCGGCGAACCCTTCCCGTAGTCCCCCACCGGCGCCGTCTGCCGCCACAAATCCACGTTGTGGTGCGACACCCATCCCGGCATCCCGTAGTTCACCTCCGCCGTCCGCTTCCCATTCACCGCTAAATCCGCAATCAGCCCGAACAGCGGCTCATGGCATTCGCTCAGGTTGGCCGTCTCCGCATGCCAGTAGTTCATCTGCGTATTGATGTTCACCGTCCAGTTCGAACTCCACGGCGGCCGCACCTCGTGGCTCCAGATCCCCTGCAGATTGGCCGGCTGCGTCCCCGGACGCGAACTCGCAATCAGCAGATACCGCCCGTACTGAAAGTACAACGCCAGCAGCGACGGATCCGGCCTCGTCTTCATCTGCCCCAGCCTCTCATCGGTCGGCACCGCCGGCGCCGCCCCCAGGTCCAGCGACACCCGCCGGAACAGCCGCCGGTGGTCTTCCTGATGCCGCGCCAGCAACTCCGCATAACCACGCCGCTCCGCCGCCCGCAACTGCGCCCGGCACACCCCGGCAATCTCCTCCGCGCCCCGGTCCGGCGCCGCCGCAAAGCCGCGAAACCCCGTCCCCGCCGCCAGCAGGATCGTCGCCGCCTTCGCCCCGCGAACCCGGATCCTCCCGTTCTCCGCCTCCGCCGTCCCCCCTTCCACACCCACCGAAACCATCACCCCAAACCGCATCCCCTTCCCTTCCGCCTCGTCATACCGGATCGGATTCTCTGTCCGGAAGTAGTTCGGATCCACATGCGCCGGCGCCTTCCCCGCCAGCATCAACTCTGCCCCCTTCGCCTCCACTTGGAATCGCAACAGGCTCGTCAACTCCACCGAAAAATCCAGCCCCCCGCCCTCCATTCGCAGCACCAGCACCTGGTCCGGATGCGATACAAACGCGGTTCTCGTAAACCCGCCGAACCGCGTCACCGCGCACGCCCCATCGAGGTCTAACTCCCGCGAGTAATCGCCGCCCGCTACCTCCTCCGTAAACCGCAGCACCAGATTCCCCAGCGGCTGATACGACTGGTTATACGGCCCCTGCATCTGCCGGCACTCCGCGTCGGCTCCCGCAAAGTCTCCCGCGAACACCCGCCGCCGCACTTCCGCCAGATGCTCCCGCGCCCCCGCGTTATTCCATTCCCGCGGCCCGCCCGACCAGAGGGTGTCTTCGTTCAGCGCCAGCCGTTCTTCCCCAACGCCCCCGAACACCATCGCCCCCAACCGCCCATTCCCGATCGGCAGCGCCTCGGCCCACTCCTTGGCCGGCTCCCGATACCACAACCGCAAGGAGTTAGAATCAGCGGGGGCCGCGGCCCCCAGCATCATCGGAGCAGCCAGGGGAGCAGCCAGCACGGTTCGGCGTCGCATGCCCCCATCCTATCGCGCACTCCGGCAGCAAGGCCCCACCATCCTAGTCGTTCGCCGCGGTCACCTTTCCATCCCGCGACGGTTTCCGAATCGGTTCCCCAGCCGGTTTCCGCAGCACAGTCACTGTTTAAACCCGGCGCCATCCTGCCCCACCAGCCCGGCACCGTCTTGGCCCACTAACCCGGCACCGTCTTGCCCCACTAGCCCGGCTCCGTCTTGCCCCACCAGCCCGGCGCCATCTTGGCCCACCAGCCCGGCACCATCCCTTGATATGACACGGGCACTAATCCCCCCGAGCGCCTGCGGGTTCGGAGTCACTCCGGGTGGATTCCCGCTAATTGCCGGCGCAGGCGCCGGCGCTATCGGTACCGCCGCCACAACAGCCGGCGCCGTCGTCTTCGTAGGTGGTGGCACAACTACACACCGCAGGTCCAAGTCGCACTCAAATACATGGGTATACCCGGTCGACGCCATCATCGCAAGCGCCATCGAGTGCGCCACTGCTCGCTTTTGAAAGACCTTCATCTCCTCCTCATACACCCGCATCGCCTCCGCATACTCCCGCTGCAGGCGCTCCTCCTCTTCCCGCTGCCGCTGCCGTTCCCGCTCCTCCTCCTCATCCTTCTTCCGCTTGGCCTCTTTCAACGCCGCCAGCCCTTCCGGCGTCCCGAATACCGCGATCAGCATTTCGCAGATAATGCATACCGTCTCCTTCGGCGCCGCTGCCGACAGCCCCTTCGGATCCGAATAACTCACCGGATTCCCCATCGCATATTGATACGGATTTACCGCCCGCGGCGACGGGTCCAATTGAGGATCCCGCGTCAAGAACCGCCCCGTGCCCGCATCGTAATGCCGGAATCGCATCAGGTACAGCCCACCCTCATCCTGCTGCATCACACCCCACGCCCCCAGATATGTAAACGGATTGTTCGTCGTCCCTTGATGACCAATCGCCTCTCCATACGGCGTGTACTCGTAGGAGTCGGTCACCGCCCCGTCTTCTCCCGTCAGAAACATCGTCGAACCCAGCCGGTCGTAATGATGGAACCGCCGCGCTCCGGTCGCCGCGTCAACACTGTACAGCAGCTTCCCGTTCGGCAGATGTACGTAATAACGCACCGCCGCCCCCTCCACCTGTTCCACCGCAATCACTGGCTGCGCCATTCCGTAATTCACCACATACCCCGTCGCCCCGCCGTCCTTGCTTCTCCCGATCAGCTGTCCGCGCGCATCGTAGGTCAAGCCCACCCGGCTCTCCCCAGTCGCAAACTCCATCATCCGCGCCCCCACATTCCACCGGTAGGTCCTCTTCCCGTCCGATTGCATTCGCCCCGCCGCATCATACGTCGCCCCGTTCAACTGCCCCGCCGCATCGTAACCGTACTCCTCCGTCCCCGCCTTCGGATCCGCCGCCACCGGCAGATTCCGCTCTTCCGCCGTCACCCGCCCCGCCGCATCATAGCGGAAACTCATCTTCCCGATCGTCCCGTCCTTCTTTTCCTCAATCGACGCCACCCGGCCATCCCCGTCATAGCCCATCTCCATCACCACCCCGTTCGCCCGTTTCATCCCGCTCAACTCTCCCGCCGCGTTGTAGCTCAACTCCGTCTCTCCACCCACCCAGTCGATCACCTTCGTCACCTGCCCCCGCGCGTTGTAACGGTACCGTACCGTCTTCCCTTCCCCATAGCTCACCGCCGCCACTCGCCCCAAGCCGTCACGCTCCAAACCCAGCCCGTTCGACACCACAATCCGGTCATTCGCGTCGTAGCTCAGCGTGATTCCATTGGCCTCCACCAGCCGCCCTTTCTCGTCCCGCTTGAACGCCAACTCTTCCCCGTCGCTGTACTTCGTCGTGATCAGCCGTCCCGCCGGATCGTATCCCATCACCGTCGACCCCAGGTCACCCGGCAACTTCACCTCCACCATCCGCCCTCGCTTGTCGTACCCGTAGCTCATCGCCCGCCCCAACGGATCGGACGACTCCACCATCCGCCCCGCTTCGTCATACTTCGACTTCCACACCCCGCCGCCGGCGTCCGTAACTCCCGCCAGGCTCCCGAATTCGTTCCATTCCAGCGCCGTTTTCAGTCCGCCCGGCCCCGAAAGCGACGTCAACAACCCCCGCCCGTCATAGCCGAAGCTCGCCTTCTCCCCCGCCCCGTTCGTCGTCCCGATCGTCCGTCCGAAGGCGTCATATTCGGCCGACTCCGCCACACCCAGCGGGCTCACCGTCCGCGTGATCCGCCCCATCTTGTCGCTCTCCATCTTCCACGTCCGCCCCAGTCCATCGGTCACGCTCACCGGTACCCCTTCCTGGTTGTAGCCGTATTGGTATCGCGTCCCCAACGTGTCCTTCACCGCCGTCATCCGGTTCAACGAGTCATAGGCGAACTCGACCTCCCCGCCCGTCGGGTCCGTCATTTTGCTCATCAGGTTGTTCCGGTTGTAGCTCACCGCCGTCTTGTTCCCCGCCCGGTCAATCACCTGCGACGCTAACCGGTTCGGATGATAAGCCCATGTCTGCGCATTACCCGCTTCGTCCGTCACCGATGTCAACTGCTCGTTCTGATTCCGCGTGTACTTTACACTCTTCCCGTTCTCGTCCACCTGCTCCGCCAGGTGGTCCCCGGCGTCGTAGCTGAGCCGCCGCTCGCTCCCGTCGGCATACGCGATCTTCGTCACCCTCCCCAACGAGTCCCGCGTAAACGCCGTCGTATCTCCGCTCGCCGTCGTCACTCCGGCTATCAAGCCGTCGGCCTGATAGGTCCACTTCGTCACCCCGCCCCCCGGTGCCGTCAAGGTCAGCGGCATCCCCTGCGCATTGTACGTGTAGCGCCACGTCTTCCCCACCCGGTCGGTCACCGTCAGCGGATTGCCCCGCTCATCGTAGGTGTAGCTCACCGCACTGCCGTCCGGCCGCTCCACCTTCGTCGCGTTGTAGAACACAAATCCGTTTTGCGTCTGCGCCGTGTAGGTCGTCGTCCGCCGGTTTCCCAGCGTATCGGTATAGGTCGCCACGCGGCCCGTCGGCCCATGATAGGCCAGCGTCACCGTGTTCCCCAGCCGGTCTTTCATCGATGTCCGCCGGTGCGCCGTGTCGTAACTCATCTCCACCACTCCGCCCGTCGCATCCGTCACTCGCACCAGGTCTCCGTTGCTGTCATGGGTGTGCCTCGTCACGGCTCCCAGCGGATCGCTCACCGCCGTCGCCCCGTTCGCCTCGTAAGCAACCTTCGTCGCCTGTCCCTCCGCATCGGCTTGCTCGGTAACCCGTCCTCGCGCGTCATACGTGTTGACATACGCCGCGTTGCCGGCCGGCAGCAGATGCCTCGTCAGCCGCCCGCCATCGCCATACTCATACCGGGTCACCCGGTTATAGACATCCGTCACGCTGGCCAGATTCTCGCCCCGATAGCTGAACTGCACCCCCCGCCCCGTATGGTCACGCACCTCCGTCAGAAACCCGCCGAAATAGGTGAACTTCATCCAACGGCCCTGTCCGTCGTTCACCTCCATCGGCCCGTTCGCCCCGGCCGTCACTCGCAGCGCATTCCCGTTGCGGTCTTCCACCCGCGTCAACTGTCCCTTCTTGTTGAATGTGAGGATCCGGTCCAGAGCCGCGTCGCCCAAACGGTACTCCGTTGCGGACTCCACCAGTCCGTACTCGGAACGCTGCGCCCCCTGCATCTGCCACGTTCCCGACACCAGCCGGAACGTCACCTTCACCCCGCCTTCCAGGGCCACCACTGCCGTCCCCGCTGTCACCGTCATCGCCAGGTCGAAGTTGTGCGCCCAGTTCGTTCCCAGCCCGCTCCGCACATCGTTATCTCCCAGGACGCTGCTGTAATACCGCCGGAACGAAATCGGGACCACTCCCCCAATCCGAAAATCGTCAAACACATCGGTGTGCTCCCCGGTTGCCGTCGAAAAGGGATCTCCCGCCGACCCGCTGGAACGGTACTGCCGCGTCGGACGCACCGGAGGCAAGGGCGCCGGCGGCGCCCCTGGCGCCGAACCGGATGACGCTACCGCCACCTCGGTTCCCTCTCCCGCAGATCGATCTCCCACCGCCATCCGCTCCCCAGTTCCCTTCCCCGCGTCCAACCTCTGCGGCGCCCGGCAATCGGTCCCCGGCCGCGTCCAACCGATCGCCAGGCTTCGCTCCGCACTGTGCGTCAGCGCCACGAACTTCCCGTCGGTCCCGCCACAGCCCGGCGACAAGCTCTGCGCCCCGAAATCCATGCTCAAGTCCGGCGGAAATGCATACATCCGTGCCGGCTCCCCCGCAAACGACGTCCCGTTCACCGCCACCAGAATCGTCCCCTCCCGCCGCACCGCCACCGCGTCGGCGCTGTCGGCTCCGTTCCCGCCCAGGTACGATCCCCCGGCTACCCCATTGCCGTTCGTGGTCAGCTGCAATACGAATCCGTCGCTCGCCCCGCCCAGATACTGCCCGTTAAATACACTCCCCCGCATCGGCAGATTGCGCGACGTCGTCACCCCGCTCACATACGCCGACCCCGCGTTCACCGCCAATCCCAGCACTTGATCGTCCCCGCCGCCACCCACGTACGTCGAATAAGTCAACGCCGTCCCCGTCGCGTTGATCTTCGCCACAAACCCATCCATCCCGCCCGCCGCGCTCGCCGCCAGCGATCCCGTGGTCGTCGGAAAATTCGCCGAACTCGTCGATCCCGCCACATACACACTTCCCCCTGCTTCCACCGCCACCTGCTGGATCCCGTCCGCTCCCGACCCGCCCAGCAGCGTCGCGTACACCGCCACCGCCGCTCCCGGCGTCAGCTTCACCACAAACCCATCCGTTCCCCCGCCCGGCTTTTCCTGCACCGCACCCGGCCGCGTCGCAAAGTTCGCCGATCCGGTCACCCCCGCCACATACACCGCCCCGGCCGCATCCACCGCCACACTTCGCGCGCCGTCATCCCCGGACCCGCCCACGAAACTCCCATACAGCAGCCGCTCCCCACGCGCGTTCAGCCGCACCACAAAACCATCGCTCGCCCCTCCTCCATAGCTCCGCTGCAGCGCGTCCCCCGTCACCGGAAAGTTCTGGCTCGCCGTCGTCCCGCTCACCGTCACATTCCCCTGCCCGTCCAGCGCAATTCCCCCGCCTGCCTCCGCCGCTGTACCTCCCAGATAGGTCACCCACACCAGCCCTTTGGCATCGTGCGTCATCTTCATCACAAACACGTCCGTCGCTCCCGCATTCCCGCCCTGCGCCGCCCGCCCCACTCCCGGCAGGTCCGTCGAACTTGTCGTCCCCGTCACATAGATAAACCCTTGCCCATCCTCCACCGCCGCCGTCGGAAACTCGTCCCCGTTGCCCCCGATCATCGTGAAGTCGCCAAACACCGGATCGATCACCAGTTCCGCGCTGTGGTCATAGCGGCCCAGCCGGAATCCGATCCGTCCGTCCCGCATCTCATACGCCGCGTCTACCTCTCGCCGCACCCCTGCCACCATCTGATACACCACCGGCTTCCGCAGCAGCAGGGTCGCTCCCCCGGCCTGCCCCTCCAGATCGCCATTCGGCGCCAGTTGCAATCCGCTCACCCCCTCCAGCCGGAACGCCACCGCCGCCGGATCCGCCCCCGGCTTTACCACAACGTCATACTCCAACTGCCGCGGATTGCCGTAATACACCACGTCCACGCCCGGATAGACCCTCTGATACCGTACCTTCCCGTAGTTGCGGATCCCCGTTCGCCACTGCCGCGGATCATTCCCGGTGAGATAGTTCGTCGCCGCCGCCAGCGGCTCTTCCCCAATTCCTGCCGCTTCCGGATTCCCGCCCAGCCAAACCAGCCGCATCGCCCCGCCCGGCGCCGTCAGCGTCGCCTCATCGGCGGCAACGGCCATCCGGTACTGCCCTTGCCGCGCCAGGTAGCCATAGCGCTTGTCAATCTGTCCCTGATTCACTTCAAAGTGCACCCCGGGCCGGCTCGCATTGGCCATTGCCGCCGTCGCGCCGGTCCGTTCCCGTTTGGTCAGGTTCCCCGCGGCGTCGTAGGAGTAGCGGATCACGCGTCCGTCCCCATAATCGACCGAAATCAGCCGCCCGGCAGCGTCGTAGCCATACTGTACGGTCCCGCCCGCAAGCACGGCGGCCACCAGGGGAAGCAGAAGGAGGAGTGGGTATAAGCTCCTCAAAACAAGACGAAAGACAGACAACTTCGATTGTTCGGTCACGGGTTCGCGGTCTCCTGCCCCCAAAGTCGTCGCCCAGCCCCAATTTGTGACACCCCGCCCAAAAAATTCCCCCAAAATGGTGTCGGGCGCGGCCGTCCCCAATCTTATGTGCCTTTATTTCAATACCCTACAGCCAATCCCCCAATGAATTTACTCGCCCGAAACGCCCCCCGCCACCCGCGCATAAATCCCCATCAGCACCCGCGCTCCCGCCTCCAGCGAGTACTGCTCCTCATAAACCCGCCGCGCCGCCCGCCCCATCTCCCGCCGCTCCTGTTCAGCCCCCTCCACCCTCCGCACCGCCGCTTCCAACCCCGCCGCCGATCCGCTCAAAAACACCACCCCGCACCCCCCGTCCCCCACAATCTCCCCTCGCCGTCCCAAATCCGAACTGATCACCGGCGTCCCCACACTGAAGCTCTGCATCATCACCACCGGGCTCGGCTCATCCCACGTCGACGGCACCAGCGTCGCCTTCGCCCCTGCCATCAACCCAAACACCTCCTCCGGCCGCAGCATCCCCACATACCGCACCGCCGGATTCCGCTCTGCCGCCTCCCGCACCGCACCCTCCATCGGCCCCGCGCCCGCAATTCGCAACGCCGGCATCCCCGCCTTCCCCCACGCCTCCAGCATCAACCCGATTCCCTTCTCCTCACTCAACCGCCCTGCAAAACAAAAATACTCCCGCTCCCGCTCCCCCACCTTCGGGTCCGGCGACCCGCTCGGCTTCACCACCATCCTCTCCTCCGGAAATCCTCCCTGCACATAGCGCGCCCGCATCGCCTCGCTCGTCGAAATAAACACATCCACCATCCCCTCCCGCAGCACCACCATCTTCTGCGCCGCCGCCGCATTCATCTTCAACACGCTGTTCAGCACTTTTCCCTGCACGCACCGGTGGACCACCGCGGGCCAGGCCAACCGCTTTTCCAGGCACAACGCGCACGGCCGCTCCTCCCGGTGCAAAAATCCCGCCGGGCACAACATCCGGTAGTTGTGCAGCGTCTGCACCACCGGCACCCCCGCCGCCCGGCACGCCAGATACACCGCCGGCGTCATATGCGGAAAGACGTTGTGAATATGCACCACGTCTGGCCGGAACGCCGCCAACTCCCCCTCCACCCGCCCCCGCTCGCCCACCGAATACAGCCCCAGCCCGTTTACCAGCGTCCGCTTCCACAGCGGCTCCCCATGCACCGCCTGGCTCGTCTCCACCACCCGCACCGCCACCCCCGCCTCCGCTAACGACGCCGCCTCCCAACGCACCATCGCGTTCTCCCCGCACGGCTGCGCCTCCTCGTAGGCGTCATGGACTATCAGGACCCGCAAGCTCCCGCCCTCTCGTAGGCGATCGTCGCCCGCATCCCCTCCTCCAACCCCACCTTCGGCCGCCAGCCCAGCGCCGCTTGCACCGCCGCCGGGTCGGCCACCCACGGGTAATCATCATGGTGCGGCGCCGGAAACATACCCCACCTCACCTCGGCGCCCCCTCCCGTCAGCCGTTGGATCAGCGCCACAATCTCCCCCAGATTCGTCGCCACCCCCGAACCCGCATTCAACACGCTCCCCGCCAGGCGCCGCGCCTCGCCCGCCGCCTGCAGATACAGGTCCACCACGTCATCCACATACACCCAGTCGCGCGTGATGTCCGGCCGCGAAAGCAGGATCGGACTCCCCGTCAGCGCCCCCTGAATCACCTTCGGCACCAGCCGCCGCGGATGGTCGTAGCCCCCATAAGTGGAAAACAACCGCAACATTACGATCGGCCGGTTCCCCGCCTTCGCCGCCGCCTTCCCGTAAAGCGTCGCCGCCAGTTTCGCCACTCCGTGCAGCGCATCCGGATGACACACCCCGTCTTCAACCAGTCTCCCTCGCTGCGGCGTGTACTCAAAGGAATCCCCCGTCCCCACAAATCCCGCATAATCCACCTGCTCCAACGCCTGCAGCAACTGCACCGTCCCCAGCAGATTCACCCCCACCAGATGTGCCGCCGAAGGCGCCGCCCCCGCCACCAGCGTCGCCGCCCCCAGGTGATAAACAAACTCTGGCCGCGCTGCCCGCACCACCTCCCTCAACCCTTCCCCGTCTTCCAGCGAACCAATGTGCCGGCGCACCTCCCCCAGCACATCCGCTATCCGCCAGAAGTTCGATTCCTCCCGGCACAGCAGATGCACCTCGTGCCCCGTCTTCACCAGTCGCCGCACCACGTGC
This sequence comes from uncultured Solibacteraceae bacterium, assembly GCA_964430625.1. Taxonomy (GTDB): domain Bacteria; phylum Acidobacteriota; class Terriglobia; order Bryobacterales; family Bryobacteraceae. Next base: position 102,204 of record CAYSFR010000033.1, on the reverse strand, counting down.
GATCCCACAAATCCCGTTCCGCCGGTCACTAACACTCGGTTCATGCAAAGTACCTGTATAACAACGCTCCGGCCCGCACGGAGATCTCATCGGGCACGCCGGCTTCCGTCAGAAGCCCCGTCAATTCTCCCAGCAATCGCTTCACCCCCGGTCCCCGACCGTCACTCCACCCCGGCGGCGTCCATCGCAAAAACTGCACCTCCCCCGCCTCCGCGCCGCTGTCCTGCTTGAACCGGATCAGCCCCGGTTGATCATCGTCGCTTGGGCCCAGGTCCATTACCCCGCATCCCAGTGCCGCCGCCATCTTCGCCCCTTCCCAAACCAGCAGATTGTTCGGCCGCATCGCCAGACCCGCCTCCGCCGACGCATTGAACTTGTAATACAACACGTTGCCCCATCGCAGATACAACGTCGCCGCAATCAGCCGTCCCTCGTGAAACGCCCCCAGCGGCAGCCATCCGCCCAGCGGCTCAAACTGCCCCCGAATCGCTTCAAAAAAGGCCCGCGGCTGCGCCAGCAACCGGTACTTCCGCTTCCGCACCCCGGCATGCAACGCCAGGAAACGCTCACAGGCGTCGGGCCCTTCCAGAGGAGCCACCGTCACCCCCTCCCGCTCCGCCTTCCGCACCCCTCGCCGCATCGCCGGCGCCATCCCCTGCCACACCCCCTCCGCACTCTCCACCCGCAGCCGGTGCCACCGCGCCCGCTTCGCCACCGCTACCCCCGCGCTCTTGGCCGCCTCGCATTCCATCGCCCGCAAATGCACAGGCACCCCAAAGCCCTGCAGATGCGCCAGCAACTCCCCCATCTCTCTTCCCGAACCCGCGAACGGATCACACACATCCGTGAACGGCAACGACACCACCCGCTTCCCCACACAATCGTCCAACACGCTGTACAGCACCCCCGCCACCGGCCGGCCCCCCTCCATCACCACCGCCGCCTCCATCCCGAATCCATACGCCTCCGCCACCGCCGCTGCCCACGGTACCGATTGGAACAGCCCGCCCCCACGCCGCTCCGCCAACTCCGCCCACCTCCGGTCCCGCAATGGATCCATCACCTCGATCACTGGCCCGCCCCTCCGTTCGCCCGCTCGTACGCCGCCGCCGTCCGGTGGATCGCCGATGCCGATAACGGCACAAAATAGTCATCCCGCACCCCACGGCTCCACCGCACCGGTGCCAGCGAATGCGCGATCCGGATATCACTCGAAAACCGCGTCCGCCGGCTCTCGTTTACCCCGCCCCCGTGGACCAGCGACAGCCCGAACACCAGCGCCTGCCCCACCCGCAACGGCACACACTCCGCCTTCTCGTCCAACTCCTTGGCCAGCCGCCTCGGCGCGTACGGATAACCCAGTTGATGTTTGGGCGACCGTATCGCCACATCCTCGCTCGTCCGCTGCTCATACGGATACACACTGTCCCCCTCCAGGTGCGATCCCGTCACCACCCGCATCCCCGCCGACTCCTCCATATCCGTAAACGGCACCAGAATGGATACCTCATACGGGCTCGCCCCATAATAGGTGTCCCGGTGCATCGGCGCCGCGTCCGCCGCCACCCCGGGCCGGACCACCCGCAAATACGGATAGCGCTGCCCGTGCAGATCCCGCCCCAACAGCCCCCGCCATAGCTCCAGATTCGCCGTCAGAATCCCCCACGCCAACTCCTCCCGCCAGTACCACTGCGCCAGATCCCAGATCCTGGCAAAATGCGCCTCGTCCGTCCCCGCATACGCGTGATACTCCTCCAGGTCCCCCAACTCCCCCAACCCCTGCTCCCGCAACCGCCCCAGCAACCGCTCCCGCGCCTCCCACACCGGACCCGCCTCCGGCAGGTCCACCACCGCCCAACCCTTCTCCCCGAGCATCCCGTCAATCGCCGAGGCGTCCCTCATAAGACCCGCCCCGTCGATACCTGCCACCACGCCACCAGCCGCCGCAATCCCTCCGCCAGGCTGACCTCCGCCGTAAATCCGAGATGCGCCTTCGCCTTGCTCACGTCCGCCACCCGGCGCGGAACCGACGTCAACTTTCTCTCCGGCCCATACGAAATCCCCACCGTCGATCCCGTCGTCGCCAGCAGCGCCTGCGCCAGCCCCTCCAGGCTCGTCTCCACGCCGCTGGCGATGTTGAACACCTGCCCGTCCAACTCCGGCCGCGGTTCTCCGGCCAGCGCAAAGGCCCTCGCCACGTCCTCCACATACACAAAGTCCATCGATTGCCGGCCGTCCCCGAAAATCAACAGCGGCTGCTTCTTCTCAATCCGCTCCACCCAGCGAATCAGAACTTCCGTATACGCACCGTGGACGTCCATCCGCGGCCCGTACACGTTGAACGGCCGCAATGCCGTGTAGCGCAACCCGTGTGTCTCGGCGAAACTCCGGTAAATCCCCTCATTGAACAGCTTCGCTGCCCCGTAGAGCGTGTTGTTGTCATAGGGATGATGATCCTCCGCCGTCGGAAATCGCTCCGCCATCCCATAAATCGAAGCCGATGAGGCCGCAATCAACTTCTTCACCTTCGCCGCTACCGCCGCCTCCACCACGTTGAAGGTTCCGTCGGCCATCACCTCCAGCGCCTCCCGTGGCTGCTCGGCACACTGCGTCAGCCGGATCGCTGCCAGATGGTAGACGTAATCCACCCCCTCCATCACCCGCGCCAGCCCCGCCCGGTCGCGGATGTCTCCCTCCACGACCGTCAGCCCGGCTCCCGCCGCCTGCAGATTCTCCATCCGCCCCCGGCTCAGGTTGTCGTAAACCACCACCTCCGCCCCTGCCGCCAGCAGCCGGTCGCACAGGTGGGAGCCGATCATCCCTGCCCCGCCCGTCACCAGTACCCGCGCCCCGTTCATTGTCTCGCTCATGCCTTACCCTTCTTTCGTTAATCGGTACAACGCTTGCCCAATCCGCTCCGCCTCGTCCGGCAACAACTCCGGCGACACCGGGATCGACAGAACTTCGTTCGCCGCCCGCTCCGCCTCCGGAAAATCACCCTTCCGATACCCCAACTCCCCCCACGGCGCCAGCAGATGCATCGGGCAGTCATAGTGCACCCGCGTCTCGATCCCCTCGGCCGCCAGCCTCGCCTGCACCCTCTCCCGCTCCGGCACCCGGATCACATAGATGTGATACACATGCCGTGCCCATGCCCGCACCTTGGCCGCGTGCAGCGGCGAGCCCGCCAGCATCGAGTCATAAAGCGCCGCGTGCCGCCGCCGCGCTTCGTTCCATCCCTCCAGATACGGCAGCTTCACCCCCAGCAAAGCCCCCTGCATCCCCTCCATCCGGTAGTTGTATCCCTTCTCCAGCGGCCCCGCCCCGCCCCGCAGCCCCCAGTTCCGCAGCCCCCGCACTCGCTCCGCGAACTCCTCGCTGCCGGTCACCACCATGCCCCCCTCCCCGCAAGCCCCCAGATTCTTGCTCGGATAAAAACTGAAGCATCCCGCATCCCCCAGGCTCCCAGCCTTTCGCCCCTTGTACTCCGCCCCATGCGCCTGCGCCGCGTCTTCAATCACCGCCAACCCGTGCCGCCGCGCCACCGCCATCACCGCGTCCATATCGGCCGGATGCCCGTACAGATGAACCGGCACAATCGCCCGCGTCCTCTCCGTAATCGCCCCTTCCAACGCCGCAACCTCCAACGTGAACGTCTCTGGGGCGATGTCCACCAGCACCGGCCTCGCTCCCGTGTACCCGATCGCCGCCAGCGTCGCCATGAATGTGAAGGCGGTCGTGATCACCTCGTCTCCCGGCCCCACTCCCGCCGCCAGTAGCGCCAGATGCAGCGCGCTCGTCCCCGAGTTCACCCCCACTCCCTGCGACACACCGCAATACGCCGCAAACCGGCTCTCCAGTGCCGCCACCCGCTTCCCCAGAATAAAATCGGCCTCCCCGATCACCGCCGCTGCTGCTGCGTTCAGCTCTCCTGCCAGCCGCTCCTGCTGCCGCGCCAGGTTCACCCAGGGAATCATGCCGCCGCCCGGCGCAACATCACTTCCACTTCTCCCCCGCCTTGGGCCAGCGAGCCATCCGCCGCTTCCAGCGCCTCGATGACACCCAACGCACTATCCGCTCCCGATACCCCCGCCACGCCCGTCTCCACCGCTCGGGCAAACTGCTGCATCATCTCCCGCAGCGGTTCCCGCCGCTCCAACTCGACGAACCACTCCCTGCCGTCGGCCACGGTCCCCACCCGCAACTTCCGCTCCGCCTCCATGTCGTCGAAACGCAGAAAGCCTTCTGTCCCGGTAATCTCCACTAGGCGCCGCTTTTCGTCAGCCACCCAGCTCACCTCGATCTCGGCCTTTACTCCATTCGGATACCGCAGCCACAACCCTGCCGCGTTGCCTCCCGCCATCTCCCGCGCCGCCACCGCATCCGGCCGGCCCCCCAAAAGGTGCTGCAGGATCGCCAGATCGTGCGTCGCCAGGTCCCAGTGCACCGGCGCGTCCACCCGCACCCCGCCGCGGTTCAACCGCTCCGAGCGGGCGCTCACCACCCGTCCGATTGTCCCTTCCGCGATCAACGCCGCCATCGCCCCTACCGCCGGCGAAAAGAGATAGGTGTGGTCGACCATCAGTCGCAATCCGCGGGCCGCGCTTTCCTCGACGAGTAGTTCGGCCTCATCCGCGGCCAGCGCCAGCGGTTTTTCCACCAGCACATGTTTCCCCGCCCGCAGCGCTTCCAGCGCCAGCGTGTAGTGTTGGTCGGAGGGCGACGCGATGACGACGGCATCAACGGGTTCCCGCAGCGCGTCTCGCCAATCGCTATGGACCCGGCACTGCGGATACAGCGACGTAGCGGCTTGTCGTCGCACCGCCGACGGATCACAAACAAACTCGGGTCCCCCGGAACTCGAAGCGAGAATCCGCGCCAGATTAGTCCCCCAGGCTCCGAACCCGAACAGGCCCATCGTGACCATCCCCAATAGCCTCCCACACTCCCCCCCTCCCCGCAACCCCAAAAATGGGACCGGGTGCACCTGACCCCAATTTTAAGTGCCTTCCCGTCAACGAGTTACCACCAACCAGCCGGATGAATTATCCCCGCCCGCCGCCAAACTCACCGCCCGCCGATCGGCGCAATCACAACCCGCACCGGCACCCCCGCCTTTTCAGCGAAGAACCCGCCAACCCCGCAGACTCCTTTTTCGCCCAGCAACGTCACCGCATAGAATCCGAGCTGCAACGGCCCCGCCGCGACCCGGTCCCCCACCACCCGAATCGGCACCCGAACCGCCTCCCCGTCCGCCGGCATTTGCAAATAGCCGAGCGAACATCCCGCCGGCAAATCGACGAACCGCAACTCCAAAGTCACCCGAGGCAGATCCGTCACGGTCAAAAACGGGACGGCGAACAGAACGTGGGTATCGCCCAGCGCCACTCGAACTTCCTTTTCCATTCGGTACCAGGGCAGCACCACCTCCAACCGGTAAGTCCCCACGGGCAATTCCAATTCTTCCCCCGACGCAAACACCCGGTCCCGCCTCAGAACCCGCACCCTCGCCGTCGGCATCGGCGCGCCAAACGGATTCAATACATCCACCCGCACCCGTCCCTTGGCCACCGCCTCGGTCGCCGGCTCCACCACCGCCTGCCCCCACTCCGCGCCAATCCCCAGCACCGCAACAAGGAATGGAACCCCAGCTACTCCCGCAACTCCGCCGGCGCCGCGATCGTCACCTTCCCCGTCGCCGCCCACTCCGCCCCCCGCACAAACGTCGCGATAAACCCCGCCTGCCGCACCGCCGCTACATCATGTCCCAACGCCGTCACAAACACCCGCCCCCCAGGCTCATGCACCCATAACATCGGCTGGTCCAACCCCGCCCCCGGCGTTGGTTGCTTCGCCTTCCCCCCATACAACGCATGGTCGTCCCATGCCGTCGCCAGCACCCGGTAATTCTCCTTCGGCTGCCACGCCAGGTTCGCATACAACTCGTCATTTTTGATCGGTATCGACACCCGCAAACCCTTCGTAATCGGATGCTCCCGGTCCCGTACCGTCATCGTGAAGTCATGCCGCGCCGAATGATGCCCCGCCCCCGGCCGCCAGTTCCCCCCACACAACTTCTCATACTCCGTCCACCCCTCAAACGCCGCCAGCGAAAAGTGGTAAATCACCAACCCTTTCCCGCCCCGAACATACTCCAGCAATGCCCCCTCCGGCCCCGCGCCCCACCCCAACTCCTTCATCCGCTTATTGTCGTAATTCAACACCACCAGTTCATACGGCGCCAGCGTCGCCGCCGTCATCCCCCGAAACTCTTCCACCACCCGCACCTCGAAACGCCCCGTATCCTCCAAAATCTGCCGCAACTCTGGACTCACCGCCCGCCAGTCATGCCGGTTCTGCCCCGTGACCAGCAGCGTCTGGATCTTCGGCGCCGCCGCCTGCCCCGCCGCCACCATCCCAATCAACAAAAAGGAGAGTACAGTTCGAGTGCCCATAGTTGCCCCGATCCTACCAGCCGCCCTCCCCAAAGGCATCCCACCACCAGCCTCCGCACCCCCTTGCACCCGAACGCCCCGTCTGATCCAATCGAAAGATCGGCAAAAAGTCAGTCACCGCCGGATTGCCAATATATTTATAACGTTATCTATCACTTACAAAACACCACCCCAGTTGACTGTTGACGGCGCGATATAATGAAGGAGTAAGTGGTTCGTTGTGCCTATTAACTGACCCACTCACGAAATCATCCCCCGGCAGTTTCCCGCCCCCAAACCTTCCCCTCCCAGGCCGGAAATTCCCTTCGCCTCCACCGGCGCCCCCCCAAAAACACCAAATCGATGGGAATAACCCAGCTTTTGTTGATAACAAAAGGGGTTACGAGTTGGAATAACCCAAGACAAGACCAAGGTTAACCCAGCACAAACCCGGTTTAGCCCAATTTAACCCAAATTAACCCAACTTTTGGGTTCCATCCGCCTGCGGGATAAGTCCGTCCAGATATCCAGGCTCCCGCGTAAAGATCGGGATCTCCCGATCCACCAGAAACCCGCTCGCATCCGGCCGCACCACCCGCCCTCGTTTGAAGTCCGCCGGCCACTTCGCCCAGTTCTCTCCCTTCGCATGCAGTAAGTCATGCTTCTCCGCCGCGGACTTACCCAGCAACTCCCCATGCGAGTAATGCGCCGACGCCAGCATGTTCAGGCTGTTCCGCGTCGCGTCCGCCTGCCGCCACAAAAAGTACCGCTCCACCTCCACCCGGTTCGGCACCGCGAACACCCGCGCATCAAACGCCGCATACCCCGGCGTCGCGTACGACCGGTGGAACCCCGCCGTAAACAGGCTCGCCGTCACCGACGCGATCTTCTGCACCGACCCGTCAAACCACATCCGCGATTCGTCCCGCCCAAAGTCGGTCATCAGAAACGAGTACTCGTCGCTCTGCCCGTACCCAAACGCGCACCCCGCCATCTGCCCCGCCACAAACACCGCCGCCGCGTCCAACCCGTCGGCCAGCGCCCGCGAATAAGGTCGCTCCAAATCCCGCGTGAACGTGTGAAACCCCTTCCCGTCCACCCGAATCACCACCCACGTCTTTCGCGGCAACAGGACGCGCGCCGGGTCTTCGTAGTAGCTTTTAATTCGGTTCCCGAGTTCGTCGTTCATACCAAACCCAATCTTCCCATGCGCGTCGTCCTCGATACGAATATCCTCATCTCCGCCGCCTGGAAACCCGGCGGCAACGAAGCCCAGGTCATCGCCCTCGCCTGCTCCGGTCAACTCCAGGTCGCCCTCTCCCCCGCCCTCCTCGCCGAGTACAACGATGTCGCCGCCCGCCCCAAATTCGCCAAACACCGCGCCGCCCTCCACTCCGCCATCGCCGCCCTCTCCGCCGTGGCCTTATCGGTGGAACCCCGCCCCCTCTGCGACGCCTGCTCCGACCCCGACGACAACCTCCTCCTCGATACCGCCCTCGCCGCCTCCGCCCGCTTCGTCGTCACCGGCAATCTCCGCCACTTCCCCCCAGCCTGGCAAGGCATCCAGGTCATCAACGCCCGCGCCCTGCTAGAGTTAACCTAGAATGCTCGTCAACACGTTATTCTATGAAGCAGTGGACGCGCTTCTCGATGTGGTTGACCGTCTCAGCGCCCTAATGCGCGATACCAGCATTCCCTACGAGCTAATCGGTGGAATGGCGGTCTTCATCCATATGCAGCAAGTGAGCGAGGAGAATGCCCGCTTAACGAACGACGTCGACGTTTCCATTCGCCGCTCTGACCTCGACCGCCTTAAGGATGCAGCCTCGCGCTTCGGGTTCCAATATCGACACTCCGCGGGCATCGACATGCTCGTCGACGCCAATTCCCGCACCGCCAAAGGTGCCATCCACTTCGTCTTTTCCGGAGAGAAGGTCAGGCCCGACTACCTTGCCGCCGTTCCGGAAATCACCTCTCCCCCCCTCATCCGCGGCGTCCGCATCGCCCCCATCGAACACATCGTTCTAATGAAGCTCACCAGTTTTCGTCTGAAAGACATGATGCACCTCCGTGACATGCTTAACGTCGGTCTCATTACCCCAGATATCGCAGACACCCTTCCGCCCGCTCTCCGCGAACGCCTCGACTTCGTCAAGGCCCACGAGTAGCTACAACTCCAGCGAATCCACCACCGCTTCTATCGTCCCCGGCGCATTCCCCTCCAACCGGTTGTTCACAAAAATGTACGCCGGCCGCCGCTCCCCCAGTGACTTCTGGATCAACGCCCGCAACGCCTCCCGCGTCTCCGGCAGCGGATCCTGCACCGCCGCGTATGGTTCGAAATTCTTCACCGCCTCTTCATACTGCCGCCCCCGCCGCAGCAGCGCCCGCGTCACCGTGAACCCCGCCGTGTAGGCGTCCTCGATCGCCGTCTGCGTCGGCAGATCCGGCATCCGGCTCCAGGCGTTAAACACATGCGCCACCCCGTTGGACCGCAATACCTGAAAATACGCCGGCCCCAAATACTCCGGGTTCCGGATCTCCACCGAATACCGCCCCCCCTCCGGCAGCGCCGCCAGAAACCCGTCCAGCAACTCCAGAAACTCCCCCGCCTCGGCAAACGTGCTCTTCGCAAACGTCCCAAACTCGAATATGAACAGCGCCGCCCGCGCCCCGTACGGCAGCAGCGGCTCATAAAACAGCCGCGTAAAGACTTCCGCGTTCAGAAAGTTCTCGTTCTCCAGCCCCGCCCGCCGCCCGTACCGGGCATGAGTCGGCCACTTCTTCACCGTAATCTCTTCGGGCACCTTAAACGCAAACTGCAGCGCCGCCGGACTCCCCCCAAACAGCTTCCGCCAATACTCGTCCGACGGAAACTGGTAAAACGAAAAGTCCCCGCAAACCGCCGGAAAGGTCTCCCCATACTCGGCCAGACACGTGTCGTCAAACTTCTTCTGGCTGAACTTCCCCCGCGTGAAATACCGCTCCGGCGTGTAAATGGACCCCAGCCAGCCCTCATACTTCCACGAACTCGTCCCGATGTACACGCCCCTCTGCGCCAGCGTCGCCAGCCGCGCCGCCAGCCGCTCGGCCTGCGGCGCCCGCTCGCTGAATAACGACCCCGTCACCAGGCCCTCGACACCCGGTACCCGTACGGATCCGCCCCCGATTCCAACACCCCGCCCGGCGCATACCGGATCATCGTCGGCGCCGACCCGCTCGCCCACCGCGACCGAGTCTCCGCCTTGTGCCCCCGGTTCACCAGATTGTTCGCCACGTCCCCGCCCATCCGGTCGTCCAGCAGCAGATCCCCCGGACTCATCGCGTGATTGTCGAAGCTCGAAACCAGATGCCGCGTCTGGAACCGCGGCGCCTCCAGCGCCATCTGCGCGTTCATCCCGAAGTCGACAACGTTCAGAATCAGCTGCAGCAGCGCCTGATCCTGGTTGTCCCCGCCCGGCGTCGAAAGCGCCAAATACGGCGCCCCGTTCCGCGTCACCAGCGTCGGGCTCAGCGTCACCCTTGGCCGCTTCCCGCCCGCCAGTTCGTTCGGATGCCCCTCCACCAGCAAAAAGCTCTGCGCCCGCTGCGTCAGCGGAATCCCTGTGTCCCCCGCAATCACCGACGGCAGCCAAGCCCCCGACGGCGTCGCCGAAAACACGAGCCCGTCGGCGTCCGCCGCGTTTACGCACGTCGTGTCCCGCGCCATCAGCGCGTCGTCAATCTTCATTCGCACGATCTCGCTCTGCGACGGGTGCCGCCCGCTCTTCCCTCCGATCGCCCCGGGCAGAAACTCCATCGACGCGTAATCTTTCATCGCCGCCCGCCGCTCCTCCGCATACGCCTTGGAAAGCAATCGCTCCTCGGGCACCTTCACGAACCTCGGATCGCCGTAGTACGTGTCCCGGTCGGCGTAACCCAGCTTCATCGCCTCCACCACCGTGTGCACATACTTCGCCGAGTTGTGCTGCATCCCCGCCAGGTCGTAGCCTTCCAGCACGTTCAGCGTCTCGATCAACGTCGGCCCCTGGCTCCAGAACCCCGGCTTGTAAACCGTCACGCCGTGATACGTCGTCGACACCGGCTCCTCCGGCGTCACCCGGAACGCCGCCATGTCTTCGTACCGCAGCAGCCCGCCGTTGGCCCGCGAGAATTCATCGATCTTTCGCGCAATCGCCCCGCGATAAAAGTAGTCGCGCACCGCGTCAATCGCCGCCTGCCGGCTCGCCCCGCCCTTCAGCGCCCGCGCCTCTTCAGCCGCCATCGCCCGCAGCGTCCGCGCCATGTCCGGCTGCGCAAACACCATTCCCGGCGCCACGCCCCGCCCGTTCGGCAGGTAGAACTTCTTTGCCGTCGGCCACAGATCAAAGAACTGCCGCGACCGCATGATCGAGCCCGCCCGCTGCTCGTCCAGCGGCGTCCCGTCGGCTAAATCGATCGCTGGCTGAATCACCTCGGCGAACGATTTCACCCCGTACTCCCGCAGCGCCACCAGCCCCGCCTCCACCATTCCCGGCACCAGCGCCGGCATCAGCCCCGCCACCGGCACCATCCCTTTCAGCCCGTTCGGCTCCAGGTTCTGCACCTCGCCCGGCTCCATCTTCCGGTTGCGGAAGAACTCCGCCGTCGCCGCCTTCGGCATCGTCCCCACCCCGGCCAGCGAAACCACCTTTCCGTCCTTCGTCCGGATCAGAATCGGCGCTTCCCCGCCAAAGCCGAAGTGCGAATACTCCACCATGCTCGCCGCGAACATCGTCGCCACGCCCGCGTCGACGGCGTTGCCGCCCACGTAATACAGGCGCATTCCCGCGTCGGCCGCCGCGTCTGTCCCGGCCGCCACCGCGCCGCGCACGCCGCGCGCCGCAAATCGCATGGGCCGGTCGTAGGACCGCCGCCCCATCTGCGCATCCAGTGCCCACCAGCCCAGGAAGAGGGCGCCGGCTGCCAACACGACGTTTCGTTTCATATGGCTCGCCTCATTATAATGAGTCAAATCCCCGCTATGGTCAGAGTTACCGTTTACCTCTTCTGCGTGGCTCTGACAGCTCACGCGCAATCCACCGCCGAACGGTGGTGGCAGCACGTCTCCTTCCTCGCCGACGACAAACTGGAAGGCCGCAACACCGGCTCGGAGGGCCACCGCCAGGCTGCCCAATACGCCGCCGATCAGTTCGCCGCCATCGGCCTCCAGCCCGCCGGACTCAAGGGCTGGTTCCAGCCCGTCCCCTTCGACACCCGCCAGATCGATGAGGCCGGCTCCTCGCTCTCCCTCCTCGCCGGTGGCAAGGAAACAAAGCTCACGCTCGGCAAGGAAGCCTACTTCGAAATGCGCGTCGAGCCCCGCGCCGCCGTCCGCGCCCCGCTCGTCTTTGCCGGCTACGGCCTGCAGGTCCCGGAGATGGACTACGACGATCTCCGCGGTCTCGATCTGAAGGGCAAGATCGCCGTCATCATCGCCGGCGCCCCCCGCCACTGGCCCGGCGCCCTCGCCGCCCACGTGCAGAACGCCGAAGTCCGCTGGGAGGCCCTCCGGCGCGCCGGCGCCATCGGCGTCGTCGCCCTCCCCAAGGTCCAAACCACCCCGTGGGTCCGCTCTGCCGCCGCCCGCGTTCAGATGCAGATGTCAGCCCGCCTCCCCGGCGCCGGCGTCTCCTCTCAGCAACTCCATGTCGTCTTCAATCCCGAACACGCCGCTCTCCTGTTCGCCGGTACCGGCCACTCCTACCCCGATCTGCTCAAACTCAGCGACGGCACCTCTCCGCTCCCGCACTTCCCGCTCAACAGGGAAATCTCCGCCACCGCCACCGTCAAGAAGGGCACCATCGAGTCGCAGAACATCGTCGCCCTCCTTCCCGGCAAGAAGAAGGAATACGTCGTCGTCAGCGCCCACATCGATCACACCGGCAAAATCCAGACCTTCGCCGGCGACGGCATCTTCAACGGCGCCATGGACAACGCCTCCGGTGTCGGCGCCGCCATCGAGGTGGCGCGCAAGCTGAAGGGCGCCGGCACCCTCGAACGCGGCGTCCTCTTCGTCCTCGTCACCGGCGAGGAGAAAGGCCTCCAGGGCTCCCGCTTCTTCGCTCGCAACCCCACCGTGCCCCGCAAAAAGATCATCGCCGACTGCAACATGGACATGTTCATGCCGCTCCACGAGTTGAAGGCGCTCACCTTCCTCGGCGCCGAAGAGTCCACGCTCGGCGACCTGGCCCGCCAGGTGGCCGGCGAGTTCCAGTTACCCGTCATCCCCGACCCCATCCCCGAACAGCGACGCTTCACCCGCAGCGATCAGTACAGCTTCATCCGCGAGGGCATCCCCGCCCTGGCCTTCAAATTCGGCTACGCCAAAGGCAGCCCGGAAGAACAGATCCAGGCCGAATGGCTCAAGACCCGCTACCACGCCGTCAGCGACGATCTGCAGCAACCGGTAAACAAGGAAGCCGCCGCCCGCTTCATCGATTATCTCGCCGCCCTGGTGAAAACCACCGCCAACACGAAACAGCGCCCCGAATGGAAGTCCGACAGCTTCTTCCGCCGCTTCGCCCGCTAGGAGGCTCCATGCGCCCATTCCTGTTCGCCCTTATTGCCCTCGCCGCCCCCGCCCAGACTCCGGCGGAGCGCTGGTGGAGCCACATCGAGTTCCTCGCTTCCGACAAACTGGAAGGCCGCGACACCGGCTCGGAGGGCCACCGCCTGGCCGCCCAATACGCCGCCGATGAGTTCGCCCGCATCGGCCTCCAGCCCGCCGGCACCAATGGCTGGTTCCAGCCCGTCCCGTTTGACACCCGCCGCGTCGAAGACGAAGGCTCCTCAATCACCCTCCTTTCGGCCGGCACCGAGACCAAACTCACCATCGGCAAGGAAGCGATTCTCCGCGCGCCGGCCTCCATCCAAACACCGCTCCGCACTCCGCTCGTCTTTGCCGGCTACGCGCTGCAGGCGCCGGAGCAGAATCACGACGACTTGCGCGGCCTCGACCTGAAGGGCAAAATCGCCGTCTTCCTCGCCGCCGCTCCCAAGGCGTGGCCCGCCCCGATGGCCGCCCACCTCCAGAACATCGAGAACCGCTGGGAGGCCTTGCGCCGCGCCGGCGCCATCGGCTTCGTCGCCCTCTACAAAACCGAGCCGCTTCCCTGGCCACGCATCGCCGTCATGCGCTTTGAAACGCAGATGATCGCGCGGATGCGCGGCGCCTCCAATCTGGAGGGCCTGCGCTTCGCCCTCACCTTCAATCACCGGCACGCCGATCTGCTGTTTGCCGGCACCGGGCACACCATGGAATCGCTGTTGAAACTCGCCGAGGGCGACGCGCCCCTTCCCCGGTTCCCGCTCCAGAAGGAGATCGCCGTCACCGCCAAGGTCACCGCCGGCACGGTGGAGTCCCAGAACGTGGCCGCGCTGCTGCCCGGCCGCACCAAGGAGTACGTGGCCATCACCGCGCACCTCGATCACACCGGGCTTGCCCGCAGCCTGGCGGAGGACAAGATCTCCAACGGCGCCATGGACAACGCCTCCGGCGTCGCCGCCGTCCTTGAACTCGCCCGCCGGCTGAAGGCCGCCGGACCGCTCCGCCGCGGCGTCCTGTTCCTGCTCGTCACCGGTGAGGAGAAAGGGCTGCAGGGCTCCCGCTTCTTCACCCACAACCCGACCGTCCCCATTCGCCAGATCGTCGCCAACTTGAATTTCGACATGTTCCTTCCGCTCTTTCCGCTCCGCTCGCTGGTTCACTTCGGCGGAGACGAATCGACGCTCGGCGACGTGGCCAAGGAGATCGGCACCGAATTCGGAATCGCCTCCGCCCCGGACCCGAATCCCGGGCAGGTCGTCTTCATCCGCAGCGATCAATACAACTTTGTCCTGCAGGGCGTTCCCTCGCTCATGCCTCTGTTCGGCTACCAGAAGGGCAGCCCGGAAGAGAAGATCCAGCAGGAGTGGTTCCAGACCCGCTACCACGCCGTCACCGACGACGTCAGCCAACCGGTGGACAAAGCGGCCGCCGAGCGTTTCATTGACTACATGACCGCACTCACCCGGCGCGCCGCCAACGACAAGGACCGGCCCGCCTGGAAGGCCAATAGTTACTTCCGCCGCTTCGCCCGCTAGGAGGCTCCATGCGCCCATTCCTGTTCGCTCTGCTCACCCTCACCGCCGCCGCCCAGACCCCGGCGGAGCGCTGGTGGAGCCACGTCGAGTTCCTCGCCTCCGACAAACTGGAGGGCCGCGACACCGGCTCGGAGGGCCACCGCCTGGCCGCCCAGTACGTCGCCGATCAGTTCGCCCGGATCGGCCTCCAGCCGGCCGGCACCAACGGCTGGTTCCAGCCCGTCCCGTTTGAAGTACGGCAGATCGACGAGGCCGGCTCCTCGCTCACGCTCCTCGCCAACGGCGCCGAGACGCGGCTGACCCTTGGCAAGGAAGCGATCATCCAACTCCGGCCGGGCTCCCGCGGCAGCGTCCGCGCCCCGCTCGTCTTCGCCGGCCGCGGCCTGCAGGTGCCCGAATACACCTACGACGATCTGCGCGGCCTCGACTTGAAGGGCAAGATCGCCGTCGTGCTCTCCGACGCGCCCAAGGCCTTCCCCGAGTTGATCCGTGCGCAGTTGCAGAAACCGGCCGAGCGCTGGGCGGCGCTGCGGCGCGCCGGCGCCGTCGGCGTCGCCGTCATCGCCAACGCGCAAGTGCCCTGGGCGCGGATGGCCCCGGCGCGCCTCCAGCCGCGGGTCTTTGCCGCCGTCGGCGAGTCCGGCGAGGAGGCGGACCAGCAGATCGTGCTCACTATCAACCCGGAACACGCCGAACTGCTTTTTGCCGGCACGGGACACACGCTGGCGGAGTTGCTCCAACTGCGCGACAGCCAGGCGCCGCTGCCGCGGTTTGCCCTCGGCAAGGAGTTGGCCGCCACGGTGCAGGAGAAACGGACGGCGATGGAATCGCCCAACGTGGCCGGACTGCTGCCGGGCCGGAAGAAGGAGTACGTGGTGGTGACCGCCCACCTGGACCACGTCGGCAAACTGCGCTCGTTCAGCGGTGACGGGATCTTTAATGGCGCCATGGACAACGCCTCCGGTGTCGCCTCCCTGATTGAAGTGGCACGAGAGCTGAAGTCCGGAAAGAAGCCGCGCCGCGGCGTCCTCTTTGTCGCCATGACCGGAGAGGAGAAGGGGCTGCAAGGCTCCGAGTACTTCGTCAAACACCCGACGGTGCCGCGCAAGCGGATGGTGGCGAACTTCAATCTGGACACCTTTCTGCCGCTGCACCCGCTGCGGTCGCTAACGGTGATCGGGGAGGAGGAATCCACCCTCGGCGACAGCGCGCGGGAGGCGGCCGCACCATTCGGGGTACCGCTGGTGCCCGACATCATGACCAACTTCTTCCGCTTCCTCCAGAGCGACCAGTACAGCTTCGCGCGCGCGGGGATTCCCGCTGTTGCGGCGACCTTCGGCTACACGAAGGGGAGCGAGGAGGAGCGGATCCAAACCAGTTGGATGCAGTCCCGGATGCACCGCCCCGACGACGACGCGAAGCAGACGGTGGACAAGGAAGCCGCCGCGCGATTCACCTCTTATCAGGCGGCGCTCGCCGCCCGGGTGGCCAATGCCAGGAAGCGCCCGGCCTGGAAGCCGGGGAGCTACTTCCGCCAGTACGCGCGCTAGAACATCCGCCAGAGCGATTCCGGCGGTTTGCCGAGCTTGAACTTCCGGTACCAGACGCAGGCCGGGTAGAGCGCGACGATGACGAACGCCCAGACGGCCCAGGCCATCTGGAGCGATCCGGGTTCGCGGAAGAACAGGAACCCCAGCGCGCCGAGCAGATAGAAGTGCACGAGGTAGAAGAACAGCGGCGTCTGCCCGAACACCAGGAGCGGAGAACGCGCCGATACCCGCTGCAGCGCCGCCAGCAGGGCGAGATCGATTCCAATCGAGAGACTGAGGAAGACGAGCGACGGGGGGTATTTCACGTTGTTGAGAAACTCGATCCAGCCGGCGTCGCGAGGCAGGCGGATGTTGCCCCAGCCGCCGGCGGCACGGAGCAGGAGGGCAAACGCAATGAGGCCCGCGGCGAGCAGCCAGAGGCGGCCGGCGGCGGCTTCCGGCTTCTGCTGCTGCCACCAGCCGGCGAAGAGCATCCCGGCGGCGGCGGCCGCCAGCCAGGGTATCACCGGGTAGATGACAATCACGTGCTGGGAGAGGCCGGGGGCCAGGAGAACCGTCATCCAGAGCGGGCCGACCTTGCCGCTGGCCGGCAGCAGCGTGTTGGTGGCAAAGACAGCGCCGGCGAGCGCGGCCCACCAGGTCCAGCGCGGCAGGCGAAGCAGGAGGGAGCAGACGATCATCACCAGGCCGAGGCCGGAGAGCGTGATGAGCCCCCAGTAGAGGTCGGAGCCGTCAATCGGCGGCGGGGCGGTGACGCGGTTCAGCGGGGCGGCGGGCCCCTTCATCTGCCCTTGCACGAAGAGAATGGGCCCCTCCAGCAACTGGCCGGTGAGGAAAATGGCGAGGCCGCGCAGCGCAACCCGGCCGGCGACCTGCGATTCGCTCCAGCCCGCCTGGCGCCGTGCCGCGGCGAACCAGCAGATGCCGGCGCCCATCAGGAAGAAGAAGCCCGGGGCGCAGAGGTGCGTGATCCAACGGGTGAGAAACGGGAAGGCGCTGGTGTAGAAACTCATGGCGCCGGCCCACCACTCCGAGCCGTGTTCGCGGGCAATAAAGGCGCTGGAATGGTCCACCGCCATGATCAACATGATGAGCCCGCGCAGGGCGTCCACGGACAGGTATCTCTGGTTCACTCTAGAAGAGAATATAATCAACCGTCGACCCGTTATGATTCTGCCACTCACTCCCATCCGCTTCCTCTATCGCGCCATGGACGTTTTTGCCCGGAAAGTGGGCATAATCTGCGGCGAAAAACACTTCACTTATCTGCAGTTCGGGCAGCGGTGCGAGCGGCTGGCCTCCGGCCTGCGGAAACTGGGGGTGCAGGCGGGCGACCGGGTGGCCTATCTGAGCTTCAACACGCATCAGTTGCTGGAGGGCTACTACGGCGTGGTGATGGCGGGCGCGATCGTCATGCCGATCAACGTGCGGCTCTCCATCGGCGAGTTGCAGACGGTGCTGAACCATTCCGGGGCGCGGGTGCTGCTGTTTGAGACGGACTTCGCCGCCACCGTGGAGGCGCTGAAGTCGCACTGCCCGGCGATTGCACACTACGTGTCGTTGAACGAAATGCACCCGGCCGCCGAGATGACCTCGCACGAGTTGATTGCCAATGGCGATCCGGCTTCGGTGGACTGGACCGCGGTGGACGAAAACTCGGTGGCAGAGCTGTTTTATACAAGCGGATCGACCGGGACGCCGAAGGGAGTGGCGCTGACGCACCGATCTCTTTATCTGCATGCGTTGTATGCGGCGGCGAGCATTCCCATTCAGCAGAACCTCGTCGACCTGCACACGATTCCGCTGTTCCACGCCAACGGCTGGGGGCGGCCGCAGTTCTCCACTTTCCTGGGCTCCAAGCAGGTGATGGTGCGGCGGTTTGAGCCGGTGTCGGTGCTGAAGCTGATTGCTGAGCACAAGGCTACCGACATGAGCCTGGTGCCGACGATGGCGAATGCGCTGCTGGCGTCGCCGGAGTTGGGCGGGCACGACACCTCGAGCCTGAAGACGATTCTGCTGGGCGGGGCGGCCTCGTCGCCGACGCTGGTGGAGCGGCTGGAGAAGGCGTTCGGGTGCACGGTGGCGTCCGGATACGGGCTGTCGGAGACGTCGCCGATTCTGACCACGGCGCTGCCGAAGCCGGGGATTGAATATACGAGCGACGAGGATCGCTACCGGCGCCAATCGTCGACCGGTTGGCCGGTGGTCGGGATTGAGGTCCGGGTAGTGGATCCGAACGGGGTTGACGTTCCTCGGGACGCCGACACGATTGGCGAAATCATTACGCGGTGCGACAACGTGATGGACGGCTATTACCGGGAGCCGGAGGCGACGGCGGCGGTGATCCGCAACGGGTGGTTCCACACCGGGGACATGGCGGTGTGGGATGAAGAGGGCTATCTGCGGATTGTCGACCGGAAGAAGGAGATCATCATCAGCGGCGGGGAGAATATCTCGTCGATTGAGGTGGAGAAGGCGATTTACGCGCACGAGGCGGTGATGGAGTGTGCGGTGGTGGCGGCGCCGGACCCGAAGTGGGGCGAAGTGCCGGCGGCGCTGGTGGTATGCAAGGACGGGCAGACGGTGACGCCGGAGGAGTTGCTGGCGTTCCTGGAGCGGCGGCTAGGACGATTCAAGCTGCCGCGGATCATCCAGTTCGAGACCGAGGCGCTGCCGAAGACCGGGACCGGGAAGATCCGGAAGAACATTCTGCGCGAGCGGTTCTGGACCGGGAAGGCAGACCGGATTCAGGGTTAGAACCCCTCAGGCAATCCCCAACTCACAGACTTTTCTGGTCAGCAGCATCCAGGGGAAGTCTGAGGCGGCGGAGGTAGTTGATCTGGCCGAGGTGATAGTTCAGGTGGCCGTAGAGGTGCGTCAGGAAGTGGCGGGTGGTCATCGGGGCACCGAGGACGTTTTCCGGGTAGATCGACTCCAGGTCGGCTTTGGGCAGAGAGGCGAGGACCCGTTCGCGGGCCTCCTCGATGCGAGCGGTGAGTTCCTGGCGGGTGAGGCCCTTGGTGGCGAACTCGGCCGGGCGGTCGCGGGTGTAGGCGATGCCGCCGATCTGCCGGCCAATGTACTCCTTCAGATTGCCCTCCAGATGGAGAACGAGATTGCCGCCGGAGTTGGTGACGCCGGGGCCGGTTTCCCAAAGGGCTCCGTCGGAGGGGAAGGCGGCGATTTCCTTGAGGAGACGGCGGAGATCGCGGTCGAATAACGGCGCGAATGGCATAACGCCATTATCATAGAAGGTCATGGTGTCATTACGGCTGCAGTGCGACGCGGAGAAGAAAGACGAGTTGATCGCCGCGCTTTGGGAAGACGGGACCACGGGGATTACCGAAACCGATCTGAACGCGAATCGCGTGGAGTTGCGGGCGTTTTTCGACGCGCCGTTTGACGCCGCGGCGTACGGGGGCACCTGGGAAGAAGAACCGGAAGTCGACTGGGCGGCCGAGACGCGGGCGCGCTGGCCCGGGATCGCTGTCGGGGAGCGGTTCTGGGTGGTGCCGCCGTGGAACGAAGACCCGACGCCGGAGGGGCGGGTGCGGCTGGTAATCAACCCGGGAGTCGGGTTTGGCACCGGGGCGGACTTGACGACGCAACTGTGCCTGCAGGCGCTGGAGCGGGAGTTGCGGCCGGCCGATGTCGTTTTTGACTTTGGAACGGGTTCGGGGATTCTGGCGCTGGCGGCGCAGGCGCTGGGAGCGCGGGCGGTGTGCGCGGCCGATATCGACCTGGACGCGGTGCTGGCGGCCAAGGACGACCTGCCGGCGGAGGTGGGCCTGTTTGTCGGTTCCATCCGGTCGGTGCGGGACGGTTCCGTGGACGTATTGCTGGCCAACCTGAACGCCGAAACGATTGCCAACCACGCGGCCGAGATGCGGCGGGTATTGAAACCGGGCGGGCGGGTGATCATCAGCGGCGTACCGCCGCGGCATGGAGAGCGGGTGGTGAAGGCGTTGACGGCGAATGGCATCGCTCCGAGGGAGGTGTATGAAGAAGATATTTGGCTTCGTATTGTTTGCTAGCCTGGCGGTCCGCGGGCAGGCGCTGGAGGCGGAGTGGGCTCGGCTGGCGCGGGTGGGCGGCGGCGTGGTGGGGGCGACGGCGATCCATGTGGAGACGGGCCGGACGGTGCATCTGAACGAATCGACGCTGTTCCCGATGGCGAGCACCTACAAGATTCCGATTGCGGTGAAGCTATTGGAACTGGTGGAGCGGGGCGAGGAGTCGCTGGACCGGATGGTGACGATCGAGGCCCGGGATCTGCATCCGGGGAGCGGAACACTGTCGCAGTTGTTCACCAAGCCGGGAGTGGCGTTGAGCGTGCGGAACCTGCTGGAGTTGATGTTGCTGATCAGCGACAACTCGGCGACCGACGTGCTGCTGCGGGTGGTGGGCGGACCGGCGGCGGTGAAGGAGAAGATGCGCGAGTTGGGGCTCCACCGGATTCACGTGGACCGGCCGACCGCGGGACTGATCGCCGATTATCTGGGCGCGACGGGGGTTCCGCATGAGTCCGAGTGGACGCTGGAGATGTGGCGGGAACGGTTTGCGGCGGTTTCCGAAGAGGACGGCAAGCGGGCGGCGGCGCGGTACCAGAACGACGCGCGGGACGCGGCGACGCCGGCGGATATGGCGCGGTTGCTGGTGAAGATCCAGAAGCGGGAGGTAGCCGGGGCGGAGTTGCTGCTCGATATTCTGCGGCGGTGCCAGACGGGGGATGCGCGGCTGAAGGGGATGCTGCCGGAGGGGACGGTGGTAGCGCACAAGACGGGGTCGATGGGGGTGACGATCACGAATGACGTGGGGATCATCACGCTGCCCGGCGGGGCGGGGCATGTGGCGTTGGCGGTGTTTGTGAAGGCCAGCGACCGGCCGGTGGCGGCGCGGGAACGGGCGATCGCGGAACTCGCGCGAGCGGCGCACGATTACTTCTTGTTTCGGTAGCGGGGGCTGGCTTCAGCGCCGAAAGTAGTACCAGCGGTCGTGATGACGATGGAGTCTATGCTCCTGGCCGGGCTGGAAATGGGCGGGATCGGCGCCGGGCGGGACGTAGAGCCATCCCTCGAAGTCATCGGAGGACTTCCAGGTGTAGAAGAACGCCGCCCGCTTGCCATCGATCTCGAGGAGGGCGATTTCGTGACCGCGAATGGTCCGGTGCGGCGCGTAGAGGGCCAAGCCGCCGGGCGGGGTGACGGGGAGTATACGCCCGGCTTCCAGGTCGCCGACAATGGCTTCGCGGTCGGCGCGGAGGGAGCGGAACTCCAGTTCGCGGCTAAGGCGGTCGAACGGCAGAAAGATCACGGCCAATAGCGTGGAAGCGCAGATCAGAGATGGGTAGAGGCACCGCGGCCAACGGCGCCAGTGGAGGAAATAGTAGACCACCGATCCCAACGCCACACACCAGAACAGCAACCAAAGCAGAAGATACGGCAAGGACCGGGCCGGGAGAGGAAAGCCGGCATTCCAGGCGGAGGCGTACAAGGCGGCAAGGGACACGGCGACCGTTCCGTAGAGGAAGTAGGGCCGCCCCATCGTCAGGCAAGCATCTGCGGCGGATTGTAGACCAGAATGCGGGAGCATTCCTCGCATTGCCAGAGCTTGTTGGGCTCGGCTTTGACGCCTTGCCAGAAGGCCAGGCGGAGGGTCATCTGACAGACGCCGCAGTTGCCTTCGATGGCTTCCGTGAGGATGGGGCCGGTCTTATACTTCTTGCGGAGTTTGTCGTATAGCTGGGCGAACTTGGGATCGAGCGCAGCCACCAACTGTTTGTTGGCGGCGGCGTTCTGGGCGATCTTCGCCATGCCCGCTTTGTGCTCCTGCTCGGCCGCCTTGAAGTGCTCGACGTGCGCTTTCTGGGCGGCGATGGCGTTGGCCTGCTCGGCCTTCAACTTCGGCTCCAGGGTCTCGGCCTCTTCGAGTAGTTCCAACTCGCGATCCTCGTTCTTGCTGATCTCGGTCTCGTTGAACTGGATCTCGTGTTCAAAGGCCGTGACCTGGGCTTCGCTGGAGGCCTGTTCCAACTGGTTCTTCAGCTTCTTCAGCTTGGATTGGCGGAGCTGGATATCGCCTTCCAGCCGGCGGCGCTCCTTTTCGTTGGCGGCGAGGCGGAGGGCGAGATCGTCGGCCTCCTTCTTCTTCGCTTCGACGGCCTTCTTCTCCGCGGTGAGGATCTTGGGCAGTTCGGCCAAGCGGAGCTGGAGGCGGTGGGTTTCGTCGTCGAGTTTTTCGAGTTGAGCGAGGGTGGAGATCTCAGGAAGCATGGATGCCTAGCGGATTCTAGCACGCAGGCGCTCGAGGGGCTTGGCGAGGGCGGCGACGGCGAGGTCCATCTCCTCGATCTTGAGGCTGCGGCAGGTGTAGTAATAGAGTGCCACGCCGGTGGGAAGGGCCATGGCGAGAGTGAGCAGGTAGCGGGCGCGGCCTGCGGGGATCCAGTGAGTGGCGAGCCACTCGGCGCCCCAGACGCCCACCGACATGACGGCGGCGGCGAAGGTGATCTTCATGACGCTGGAGATGAGGGCGCGGCCGTAGATGCCGCCGACGCGGTGGCGGAGGAGCGAGAACTGGAGGATGGCGCCGGTGATGGCGACGGCGGCGGTGGAGAGCGCGAGGCCGGCATGGCCGAAGGAGGTGGCGCCGGTCATGGTGGAGACGATGGCGTAGTTGGTGGCGATCGAGGCCAGCGAGATATACATGGGCGTCCTGGAATCCTTGAGGGCGTAGAAGGCCGGGACAAGGATTTTCAGCGCGGCGTAGCCGACAAGGCCGGCGGCGAACCAGGCGAGGGCGGCGGCGGTCTGGCGGGTATCGTATTCCCGGAACGCGCCGCCTTCAAAGAGCGACCCGATGATGGCATCGCCGATGACGAGGAGGCCGGCCGAGGAGGGAATGGTTAGCAAGAAGACGAGGCCGAGGGAGCGGGAGAGGGTGCGGCGGAAGTCGTCCATATCGCCATTGGCGGCCGCGCGGGAGATGGCCGGGAGGGTGGCACCGCCGATGGCGACGCCGAAGAGGCCGAGCGGGAGTTGCATGAAGCGGAAGGCGCAGCCGAGCCAGGTGACCGGGCCATTGAAGCCGGTGACGGGGTCGTTGATCTGGGAGGCGAAGTTGGAGTTCACCATCACATTGATCTGGACGGCGGCGTTGCCGAGGATGGCCGGTCCCATGAGAGCGGCGATGTGGAGGAGGCCGGGGTGCTGGAGGTCAAAAGTGGGTTTGAAGAGGAAACCTTCGCGGACGAGGCTGGGGACCTGGGCACCGAGTTGGAGGGCACCGCCGAAGACGACGCCCCAGGCCATGCCCTCGATGGCGGAGATACCGATGTGGGGGCCGGCGACATGGCCGACGAAGAGGCCGAAGAGCAGCGAGCCCACGTTGAACAGGGAACTGGAGAGGGCAGGGAGAGCGAAGCGGTTGCAGGCGTTGAGGATTCCCATGGCCTGGGCGGCGAGGGCGACCAGGAGGAGGAAGGGGCTCATGATGCGCGTCATGCGGACGGCCATCTCAAACTTACCGGGCACCTGGTGGAAGCCGGGGGCGAGGGTGGAGACGAGTTGGGGGGCGAAGGCCATGCCGAGGAGGCAGACGATGCCGACGACGACGATGATGGCGGTGGCGACGAGGTTGGCGAGATAGGCGGCTTCGGCGCGGGACTTCTTCTGGAGATGCTCGACGAAGGTGGGGACGAAGGCGGAGGAGAGGGCGCCTTCGGCGAAGAGGTCGCGCGTGAGGTTGGGGATGCGGAAGGCGAGGAGGAACGCGTCGTTGGCCGCTCCGGCGCCGAAGAGGCGGGCGAGGGCCATTTCGCGGGCGAGTCCGGTGATGCGGCTGGCGAGGACGGCGATGGAGGTAATGCCGGCGGAGCGCGCGACGTTCTCCGCCGTGTTGCGTTGGCGAAGGGCGACGCCGGCGCTGTCGGGTTCCGGCACCTAAGCTCCGTAGCGAGACAGGAAATGCGCGACGGTGGCGATTCCCTGGTAGTAGTTGGCTAGTTTGAACTTTTCGTTCGGGGAGTGGAGGCCATCGTCGGGGAGCCCGAAGCCCATGAGGACGGTGGGGATGCCGAGGTGTTTGGCAAAGTCGCCGACGATGGGGATGGAGCCGCCGGAGCGGGTGAAGACGGTTTTGCGGCCAAGGGATTCTTCGAAGACCTCGGCGGCGACGGCGATGGCGGGATGGTCCGGATTGACGATGATGCCAGGGCTGGTGCCGAGGACATTCACGTTGACTTCAATGCCGGCTGGCTTATTGGCGGCGATCCAGTCGCGGAAGAGGGCAACGATCTTCGCGGGGTCCTGATTGGGGACGAGGCGGAAGCTGACCTTGGCGAGGGCTTTGGCGGGGATGACGGTTTTGGATCCGGCGCCGGTGAAGCCGCCGGCGATGCCGTGGACTTCCAGGGTGGGACGGGACCAGGTTTTCTCGAAGACGCTGCGGCCGGGTTCGCCGGTGATGGGGGCGCCGATCTCGTTCTTGACGTATTCATCGGCGTTGAAGGGCAGGCTATTCCAGGAGTCGAGTTCGGCGGAGGCGGGCTCGGCGACGTCATCATAGAAGCCGGGGATCTGAATGACGCCGTCGGCGTTTTTCGCCTTGGCGAGGAGTTCGATGAGGCCGAAGACGGCATTGGGGGCGGCGCCGCCGTAGAGGCCGGAGTGAAGATCGCGCGCGGGGCCCTGGGCCTCCACTTCCATGTAGCAGAGGCCACGGAGGCCGATGCAGAGGGTGGGAATCCCTTCGGCGTAGAGAGCGGTATCGGAGACGAGGGCGACGTCGGCCTTCAGCTTCTCCTTGTTTTCGGGGACGAACTTGGCGATGGAGGCGCCGCCGATCTCCTCTTCGCCTTCGATGAGCACCTTGATATTGAGCGGGAAGGTTCCGGTGAGGGACTTGAGGGCTTCCAGGGCTTTGACGTGGGCGTACATCTGGCCTTTGTCGTCGACGGCGCCGCGGGCGTAGATGTTGCCGTTGCGGACTTCGGGTTCAAAGGGCGGGGACTCCCAGAGTTCGAGGGGGTCGGGGGGCTGGACGTCGTAGTGGCCGTAGCAGAGGACGGTGGGTTTACCGGGGGCGTGGAGCCAGTCGGCATAGAGGAGCGGGTGGCGCTGGGTGGGGATGATCTCGATGTTTTCGAGGCCGGCGGCGGCGAGGGCATCGGCAGTGAACTGAGCGGCGCGGGCCACGTCGCCGGCATGTTCAGGGAGCGTGGAGATGCTGGGGATGCGGATGAGCTGGAAGAGTTCTTCGAGGAGGCGGGCGCTGTTGGCGTCGACCCATTGGTTGATGGCGGCGAGGCCGATGGGATTGGACATAGAAACCTCCATTATAGGTGTGGCGGGTGTAGAGTGAGAGGCATGAGGCGACGGAGTTTGCTGATGGCGCCGCTGGCGGCTGGCGGCGGCGTGCGGGAGCGGTGGGTGGGAGTGCTGGACCGGGTGGCGCGGCCGGTGATGGAGAACCTGGCGCGGGGGGAGTTGAAACGGCGGATGCCGTTGCGGGCGGGGCGGCCGGAGTGGGCGAAGCAGCGGGAGGCGTATGCGACGCTGGAGGCGTTTGGTAGGACGGCGTGCGGGATCGCGCCGTGGCTGGCGCTGGAGGGACTGACGGGAGCGGAGAAGGCGCTGCAGGAGCGGTACCGGGAGTGGGCGGTGGAGGGGTTGGCGCGGGCGGTGGACCCGGGGTCGGCGGACTACATGGCGTTTGCGACACCGGGGCAATCGCTGGTGGACGCGGCGTTCCTGTCGCTGGCGTTGCTGCGGTGGCCGGGTTGGTACCGGGCGTTGCCGGAGGGGGTGCGGCGGCAGGTGGTGACGGCGCTGGCGGCGACGCGAAAGACCAAGCCGGGGTTCAACAACTGGCTGCTGTTCAGCGCGATGGTGGAGATGTTTTTGCGGGAGGTGGGCGAGGGGTGGGACGAGATGCGGGTGGACTACGCGCTGCGGCAGCACGAGCAGTGGTACAAGGGCGACGGGATCTACGGAGACGGTCCGGATTTTCATTGGGACTACTACAATTCGTTCGTCATTCAGCCGTTTCTGGTAACGATTTGCGAGCGGGTGGGCGGGCCGATGCGGGAGCGGGTGGAGAAGATTGCGCTGCGATATGCGGCGGTGCAGGAACGGATGATCGGGACGGACGGGACGTTCCCGGTGGTGGGCCGGTCGATGTGCTACCGGACAGGGGTGTTTCATCATCTGGCCAATCAGGCGCTGCGGGAGAAGTTGCCGGTAGGGGCGGCGGCGGTGCGAGGGGCGTTGACGGCGGTGCTGGAGCGGATGCTGGGGACGGGGTCGCCGAACTTTGATGGAGAGGGGTGGCTGCGGATCGGGTTTATGGGAGAGCAGCCGGCGATAGCGGACTCCTACATCAATACCGGGAGCCTGTATTTGAGCTCCTTTATTCTGTTACCGTTGGGCTTAAAGCCGAGTGCGGAGTTCTGGGCGAGTCCGGATGCGCCATGGACCAGTGTGCGGATCTGGAAAGGGGACAACGTTGAAGGCGATCACGCTTTGCGGTAGTTTTCTGATTTCGCTGGGGCTGACCGGGCAGGTGTACCGGGCATCCGATGACGGGCGGGTGGTGTATTTTTCGGGGCGTCCGGCGACGTTATCGCCGGTAGATCGGCTGTGGGCCTGGGAGGGCGGGCGGATCCGGACGGTGACCGACGGGTGGCGGCTGGAGGCGCTGCGCCGGGACGGGGTGTGGGCGCTGGTGCAGGGGGAGACGGGGTGGCGGCTGTTACGGAATGAGGCGGCGGCGGTGGAATTGGGGCAGTCGGCGGCGGGGCTAATGAGCGCGAACGGGCGGTGGGTGGTGATGGCGCCGCGGTTTTCAGAGGCGCAGGGATTGCGGCGGATTTCGAATGACGGGCGGGTGGAGGAGTTGGGTGCACCGTCGCTGGAGTTGGCCGGAGGCGCGGGGCGGATGGTGTTGGACGATGGGACGGTGGTGTTTCCGTGCGGGAACGGGCGGGCGTGCGTGTGGTGGGGTGCGGCGGGGAGCGTGATCTACTACTGGGACAGCATGGGGATTGAGCCGGGGGCGCAGAAGTTGATGCGGCTGGGACGGGGGGCGGGAGAGGCAACGGCGACGGGGGTGGAGTGCGTGAAGGTGCTGCGGCAGACGTTTGCGCCTTCTGGCCGGTTGGACTTCGCCTGGTATGAGGCGACGGGAGGTGTGGAAGCCGTGGGCACGAAGGTGCTGTATCGGTGCGGCCCGATGGTGGGAGTTTTCGATCCGGCGACGGGGACGACGGCGGTTGCCGGGGTGGGCGCGGTGGTGGACAGCGGAATGACGAAGGTGTTGACGCGGCCGGCGGCGGAGCGATTTGCCTGGGCACCATTGGGGACGGCGACGGGCGCGCTGGACGGCTATGATTCGATCGGACTGTTCGGCCCGCTCAACGGATTCGGGCTGCTGAGCTATGCGGGAGAGCCGGACTTCACATTGACCTGGGGCGGGCAGGAGATGCCATGGATGCAGGGCGCGCACGGGTATGCCTACGCGGCGGTGCCGCGCGATGTGGTGGAAGGGGTGGTGGATTCGGTAGCGGTGACTTCGGCGACGAGGCCGTGGCTGAACATGACGGCGCAGGTGCGGGTGCAGGAGCAGGAGGCGGTGCCGGTGCCGCTGGTGGCGGCCGATCCCGGGATCCTGTTTATCCATGGCGACTATCGAGGGTTTGTGCAGCCGGGTTCGTTGCCGCAGCGGGGAGACTATCTCCACTTTCCGGTGAGCGGGATCGGGCCGGGGGCGAGCACGGGGCCGCTGGTGGCCAGTTATTCGTTTCCGGTTGTGCCTTCGGCGGCGCTGCGGCCGCCGCTGCAGATTGCTCTGCCTGTGGTGGCGTTGACGCCGGTGGAGTATCCGCGCTCGATGACGGTGATGACAGTGCGAATCCCGGAAGGAGCGGCCGTGATACCGGGCGATACGCGGGGACCGTCGTTCACGATGGAAGTGACGGCGGCGGACGGGCGGAGATCGACCGTGCGAGTGAGCGGATTTCTGCGGTTTTGATTACTGGCGGTAGAGGTGGTCGCGGAGTTTGAGATACCACTCGGTGGAGAGCGGCGTGCGCCACTGGTCCGGCGGGGCGGCGCACCATTTGTCCGGGATGGCCAGTTCCGGGGGGAGGCCGCCGCGGACGAAGGCGGTGATACCGATGTCACGGCCGAGCTTTTTGGCGAGCGCGACGTCCTGCTGGATATTGCGCTGCTGGAGGAGGCGGATGGAGGTTTCCTTGGGCTGGAACTCGCTCTTTAGGGGCCGGCAGAGGTAGTCGCGCCAGGGGCCGGTCATGGCGCTGTCGGCGCGGGCTTCCGGGGCGGGAAGGCCCCAGAACTTGAGCGGGGCGGAGGGAATCTGGGCCTGGACGATGCGGGCTTCCATGGGGTAGACCACCCAGCGGTCGCCCACCCAGAGTTGGGCCTCCACCTTGATGCGGGCCACGGGGGCGTTGTTGTCCACCCAGAGATCCATCCAGAATGTGAGGTTTTCCTCTTTCGTAGTTTTGCCTTCGACGGGAAGAGAGACCTTTTCCAGGTGGTCGGGGATGCCTTGTGCGTCGTAGCTTTGTTTATAGAGCACGACGCGGACGGCGTTTTCGGGATTCTGGCCGACTTCCAGGGAGTAGCTAATGCCGGCGGGAATGTTGGCCGTCAGCATGTAGCTGGCAAAACCGTTGCGGGCCAGAGCGGGAGAGAGGATTTCCCGGGGATGGTCCGTTTTGTCCTGGGCGATGACCTTGCCATCGGCGCCGACGCGCTGGAACTCCGACCGCACATAGAGTTCCTGTGCGGAGAGTTCCGGCGTGGGGAGCGCGATGACAAAAGAGACGAACGCGAGTTGACTCCAGCAGCGCATGGCGAACCGCCTTGGTTTTACGCGAGGTCGAATTTTTCGATGTGGACAGTGGGATCGCCGGTGATGAGCACGGGACGGCCGAAGATCCCCTCGAGCTCTTCGAGGTGCTGGTTGCGGTGCGACTTGAGCACCTTGGCCACTTCGGGGTGGACACGGAGGACGACGGTTTTGTCGTCGACCGCTTTGGCGACCTTCTGCGCTTCGAGCAGGATTTCGCCGATGACGGTGGGAACGCTCTTGACCGAGCCGGAGCCTTCGCAGTACGGGCAGGGCTGGCAGAGGGTGCGTTCCAGCGACTGTTTGACGCGTTTGCGGGTGATGGCGACGAGGCCGAAATCGTTGAACTGGAGGATTTTGTAGGGAGCGCGGTCGACGCGCATGGCGTCTTCGAGCGCGGCCATGACCTTCTGCCGGTTCTTGCGCTCATCCATGTCGATGAAGTCGACGACGATGATGCCGCCGAGATCGCGGAGGCGAATCTGGCGCACGATTTCCTTCACGGCTTCCGTGTTGGTTTTGACGATGGTGTCTTCCAGGCGATTCGACTTGCCGACGAACTTGCCGGTGTTGATATCGATGGCGACGAGGGCCTCGGTCTGATTGATGACGATGTAGCCGCCGGACTTGAGCCAGACCTTGGGGCGGAGCGCTTTTTCCAGTTCGTTGGTGATGCCGAAGGCGTCGAAGATGGGGACCGGGCGGGTCCACAGTTTGACGCGGTTGATCATCTGCGGCTGGAATCGCTGGACGAACTGCAGGGTAGAGGCGTAGAGCTCTTCGTTGTCGAGCCAGATGGTTTTGAAGTCGGAAGAGACCTGGTCGCGGAGGGTGCGCTGGACGATGTCGAGATCGTGGTGGACGAGGCAGGGCGCGGAACGCTTTTCGGCCTTGCCGCGGATATCGAGCCAGAGGTTGTAGAGGAACTGCATATCGTTGGCGATATCCTCTTCGGTCTGGCCTTCGCCGGCGGTACGGATAATGAAGCCGCCGGACATGCCCTGGCGGTGCTGCTGGAGGATCCGCTTCAGGCGGAGGCGTTCCTCGTCGCTGGCGATTTTACGGGAGACGCCGTTGTGATCGACCGTCGGCATGTAGACGCAGTAGCGGCCGGGGAGGGCGATGTGGCTGGTAATGCGGGCGCCCTTCTGGGCGATGGGCTCTTTGGCGATCTGGACGAGGATTTCCTGACCGGCCTTGAGGAGGTCGGTGATGGAGGGGAGAGGGGGGCGTTCGGTGCGGTCGCGGAAGGGGCGGGGACCGCGGTCGCCGCGGTCACTTCTCTCGCCGCGATCGGAGCGTTCGCCGCGGTCGGAGCGTTCGGTTCTCTCGGGGCGATCGGAGCGGGCTTCGACGACGCGCTCTTCCTGGGGGGCGGACTCGACGGGAGAGGCTTCGGCGGGAGGAGCATCGAGGGCCGGGGCGGCGGCGCCGGCGGCAACGGCGGGACGATCCTCGCGGTCGCCCCCGCGGCCACGGCGGCGGCGGCCACGGCGGCCACGCTGGAAGCGGGCACCGCGATCGCGTTCGCGGAGGGCAGCGGTGAGGCTGTGAGGCTGGCGGGCGGGCTCGGGGCCGCCTTCGGCACCTTCTTCGGGGGCTTCTTCGCCTTCGGGGTCACCGTCGGCGTCGGAATCTCCGTCGCCATCGGCATCGGACTCGGACGGAGCGAGCAGACCATCGGCTTCACTGGCGAGCATCTCTTCGGCGGCGCGCTGGGCGGCGTCGGCTTCGTCCTCTTCTTCGTCGTTGGAGGCCGTGAGCAGAACTTCGCGGGCTTCGTCGATGGCGTCGACCTCTTCCAGTTCGGTGGGGTCGAGGTCGTCGGGGAGTTTGGCGTAGGAGGCGTCGACGTACTCCGGTTCCGGTTCAGGCTCGGGTTCGGCCGCGACGACGGGGGGAGGTTCGGGGGCGGCCACTGCTTCGGGGGCGGGTTCCGGTTCCGGTTCGGGAGCGGCGGCAACCGGTTCCGCGGCGGCGGGTTCAGCGGCGGCGACTGGTTCCGGGGCAGTTTCGGGCTCAGGTGCGGCAACGGCTTCCGGCTCGGCGGCGGCCACGGGTTGCGGTTCCGGGGCCGCTGCGGGCTCCGGTTCCGGTTCTGCTTCGGGTTCCGGTTCCGGGGCGGCAACGACGGGCGCCGGCGGAGGGGGCGGAGGGGGAGGGGTGACGGCGGGGCGGCGGTACTTGGCCAGCGATTCGCCGGGGAGGAGGAAGACGGGAGCGACCGGTTCGGGGCTCAGAATTTCAGAAACGCGCGGGGCTTCAAAGGGCGCGTCGGGAGCGGGAAGGGCGGCGATGGGCTCGGAAGCCTCACTGGAGGAAGCGGCAGCGGAGGACGACTCAGCGGAGGCGTACTTGGAGTCGGGCAGACCGGCGGGTCCACGGCGGCCGCGGTCCCGGCCACGGCCCCGGTCGCGTCCACCGCGTCCGCGGTCGCGATCCCGGCCACGGTCGCGGCCGCCGCGATCACGATCGTTGCGTTCGCGGAAGGGCCGGACTTCGCCGGCGGGAGCGGGGGCGGCATCGACAACCGGGGGCGGTTCGGCGGAAACGGCTTCGATGGCTTCGTCCTCTTCGGCGGGGGCGAGTTCGGCGGCGACGGGCGGCGGAGCGGGGGCGCGGTAGGGAGCGTTGTCGCGTCCGGAGCGGGCGGCGGGTTTTTCATCGCCGATCTTGTCGAGGTCGTCGCTGTGATCGTCGGCGAAGTCGGAGACGTAGAGGAACGTATCGCGTTCGAGTCCAAGGTCGACGAAGGCGGATTGCATGCCGGGGAGGACGCGGGTGACACGACCCTTATGGATGCTGCCGGCGAGGGAGTACTCGTTGGCCCGCTGGAAGAAAATCTCTACGAGGACATCGTCCTCAAGAATAGCCACCTTTGTTTCGTGGCGGTTGGAGGAAATGACTAATTCTTTGCTCATCGCATGCTCTCCTTAGGGAGCAGGCGGCGCGTAGTGGGTCGGCAGTACGAAAGAATCGACCGGGTGGCGCAAAGAGCGCGAGGCGAGCGTCCGGCGAAGGACAGGTGCCGGGAGCGGGCGGACGCGGATTTTGCGAAAGGTCGATAGGCAACAATTTATTTGTTGAGACCGGCCCTGATGCGGGGGAAGGCAGAGGGCGCGGCGAGCGGACGAATCTTTATGTACTGGCGCCGGACGGGCCGCCGCTAACGTTCTCGGTCTGCCGGGGCCGCACTACCTGGTAGCGGGCGACGGCGGGAAAATGCAGAAAAAGGGGTACAGCAAGGCCCGACGGCGGCTGCGAGTAGGGCAGGACGGCCGGGGCGGAAAGACGAAAGGGCGCGGGCGGTGGAGCGGCCCACGAGAGGGGCGCCAACTGCCAGACAGCTGGCGGGCGGGATTTGGAAGCCGAACAGCGGCTGCGTCATCTCGGAGAAAACCTAAACTCGAAATACTATGCTGGCCGACCGGGCTAACCCGGGTAGCGCCAAAAGTACTATCACAAGTTTAGCCGATTCCGGGAGGGAGGGGGAGGGGGGACGGAGGGAGAATTTGGAGAGGCCGGGAGCAGAGGGGGTATCCTGCATCCAGGGGACTTCCTCTTTATGCGCGGACTGCGGATGGTGATCTGGCTGTTCTCGGGAATGGCGGCGGCGGGGTGCTCGCTATCGCTCGTCCTGTGGACGGTGCGGGGAAATGAGGCGCTATTCCGGTTCGTGCGGGGCGGAAAGGCAGGGTTTATCGACCGCACGGGCCGGATTGTTGTTCCCGCGATCCTGCAGGTTCCGAATGGGCCGTGCCGGTTGCGAATGGCGGAAGCTGCGATTATCCCTGCTTAATGCCCACAGGGCGCGGCGCCTCCTGCCAGTATGTGTTTATCGATAAGACCGGGCGGGCGGTGGCCGGAGAGCGCTATGACAGTGCGCAGGACTATTCCGACGGGCTGGCGGCGGTCCGGATTGGGGAAAAGTGGGGATATGTCGACCATGGTGGGAAGTGGGTAATGAGGCCGCGATTCGTGAGCGCGTCGACGGGTTTTTCGCATGGCCTGGCGCATGTGGCGCTGGAGTTGGGGAAAGACGGCACGGGGGAGTTTTCCTGGATCGACACGGCGGGCCGGACGGTGTTCGCTTATCAGGTTCGCTGAACTGTTTACCGTTTGCTGACAACTTGCTTACCGCGGCGTGAGAACTCTTCGCCCGCCTGCGCTTAGTCTGAGGTTGCCGCCGCGCGCGGAACTTTTCGACAGGAGCACAGGAATATGGCGATCCACTTATTAGACCGGGCCGTAGGGAAGGCGCAGTTTCGCGTGGGGAAGAAGATCCCGAAGCTGGTTTTGCCGGACTTTGACAAGTTCATCACGGCCGAGGCGCCGGCGATCACGCTGCAGTTGGCACCGGCGCTGGAGGACTTGGTGGCGCTGACCACCGGGCTTCCGGCAGAGTTGCCGGCGCAGATGGAAGCGATGCTTTCCGCGCAGGCGGCGGGGGCGTTTCCGGGGGCGGTGGCCGTCGGCGTGGCAGTGGGCGCCAAGCCGGATTACGCTCTCTTCCTGAAACCGCTGGCGGAGTTGACCGATGCCGAAAAGAAGCGGTTCCCGGACGAATTGGGCAAACTGCTCAAGCGGCGGCAGAACTTCGGTATCTATCTGGGCCCGGCGGGACGGAGCGGGCTGGCTGGGAGGCAGAAGGGGACGGCTCAGATCGGCGACGACTGCGGGGACACTTTGACGGACCAGAGCGGGGCGCCGTTCACCATTCGTGTGGATCTGGCGGCGTTGAGCGCGGCAGCGAACGGTCGAATTGCCGAGGAGGCGCCGCGGTATGGGCTGGACGGGGGTGAGTGCGGGTGCGGACCTGTGGCGGTGGAGTCGCTGACGATTCGCGAGAGGGACGCCGGGAAACTGGAGACGGTGGTGACCGGGCAGGTAGATCTGCTGTTGGGGGCGCTGCACGCCGGGTTTGCATTGACGGTGAGCGAGACTCTGGCGGTGACGGGAGATGGAACGCTGGCCGCGCCGAAGGCGGAGGCGGCGGTGAAGGTGCTGCAGATTGTAGGGGCGAACCTGCCGGCGAAGCTAAAGAAGGTGTTGGAAAGAGACGTGGTGCAGGCGCTGCTGGCGATGCTGTTTCCGCTGGCGACGCTGTTGAAACTCGCCTTGCGGGCGGTGGCGTCCGGGTTGGCGACGAAGCGGATCAACGACGGGGAAGACGTGCGGGGACCGGTACACGATGCGCTGGAAAGCGCCCTGGGACCGCAACTGGTGCGAGGAACGGACCAGCGGCTGTTCTTCGAGATTACGAGCGCTTCGACGCCGGAAGGGGCGGTGAAAGTGAAGGGGGTGGTGCGGGTGACCGAGCGGTTGCAGGCGGTACGGATCGGCCTGCTGGCGGCGGGGAGACGGGTCGAAGGGGACGTTTTCGACGTCCGGGTGCGGGCAATACCGACCGACCTGGCGGCGCCGGTGACCTATACCTGGACCTGCCAGGGCGTGACGCAGACGGCAGGCGCGGAGGCGACGGTGCGGGTGGACCTGGCGGCGGGTCCGGAGTTTGCGGTGGAGGTGAGCGCGGAGGATGCCGAGGGGTTTACAGCACCGGCCGCTAAGACGCGGTTCCGGCGTGTGGGTCCGGCGATCGGCGGACGGGTGACGTTTGCGGGCGTGCCGGTCTGATCAGCCGGCGTGCTCGCGGAGCGAAGTGAGCAGATCGGCCCACCAGAGGCCGAGGGAGTGAATGAACGCCGGGACGGGTTTGCCGTGGCGCACGGGATGGTCCGGCCGGAGGGCGGCCCATCCGGAGTGGCGGACGGTGACGCGGGTACCGGAAGGGACCGCGTCAAACGTCACTTCGACGGTGGTGGACTCGCCGGGGGCAAAGTTGACGCCGCGCCATTCGAACTGGAAGCGGTCGGGAGGGTCCCAGGCGGTGATGTCGCCGGTGGTGAAGACCTGGCCGTCGAAGTTCTCGGTTAAGGCGCCGCCGAGGCGGGGCTCAAACTGGATGACGCCTGGGTTGCGGCCGGCAATGCGGAACCGGGGGCCGCGCCGCCACCAGAGATCCGTCTCTTCGGTGAAGAGACGGAAGGCGGTGGCGGCATCGGCGTTGACGGTGACAGAGACGGTGACTTGATTGCCGGGGGTCATTTCTTCGCTCGCTGATTGACATGCTGCTGGAAGGCAGTGAGTTCGTCGACCCAAAAGGACTCCACCTGGTCGAGCCAGCGGCGGAGGTCGCGGAAGGGCTCCTGGCGAAGCCGGTAGATGCGGACGCGGGCGTCGTCGTCAACGCCCTCTTCGGCGATGAGGCCGGAGCGGCGGAGGACGCGGAGGTGGCGGCTCATCGCTTGCGGGGTGAGGCCGAGGGCGGCGGCGATGTCGGAGGCGCGGCGGGGTTCGCGGCTCAACAGGTCAATGACGGACTGGCGCGTCTCATCCCCAAGGGCGGCGAGCGTAGTGTGGACAGTAGCGCGGGCGGACATGGACTAGCCCCGGATGCGCTGGGTGAACCACCACAGGTGGCCTTCCTGATCACGGGCGGCGTAGCTGCGGTCGGCCCAGTAATCCTCGCCATAGTCATGAACGGTGGGCTCGTCGAGGATGACGGCGCCATTGGCACGGGCGTGGGCGCAGTGGGCATCGACATCGTCGACGAAGACGAGCAGGCACTGGGTATTGGCGCCGCCGACCGATTGGGGACTGGCACCGGGGGGGCAATGTTCGCGACCGGGTTTGTTACCGCTTTGCGCCACCATGATGAGGGCATCGCCGTAGGTGAGTTCACTGTGGAGGATGCGGCCTCCATCGCCCTCCACCTTCAGGCGGACAGAGAAGGCGAAGGCATTGCAGAGCCAGTCAATCGCAGCGGCGGCATCGTCGTAGAAAAGGGCGGAGGAGAGCCGGGGCCAGCCGGGAGGTGTTTGCTTCATTCGTATATAGTTCACCCATTGTGATACTATTGTCAAGAAACATTATGAACGCCAAGGGTACGTTTGCCGTAAAACTGAGTCCGCTGGAAGGGGCAGTGACGCGGATGGGGATCGACAAAATCTTTTACGGAGATTTGACGGGGACAAGTAAGGGGGAGATGCTGGCGGCGATGACGGCGGTGAAAGGGTCAGCCGGGTATGTGGCGATCGAGACCGTGACGGGGGAGTTGGGCGGGCGGAAGGGGACCTTCGTGCTGCAGCATTCCGGCACGATGGCGGGCGGAAAGCAGGAGTTGAGCGTGACGGTGGTGCCGGATTCGGGCACCGGGGGACTGACGGGGATCAGCGGGAAGATGGCCATTCGGATTGAGGGGAAGGACCACTTCTACGAGTTCGTATATACGCTTTAGGGCTTCTTGCATTCCGCGACGGCACGTTCAAGAAGTTCATCGCGTCCGGCGGCGATGCCGGCTTGTGTGGGTTCGAGCGGGATGGTGGGTTCGATGCCGACGCCGTGGTGGCGGGTACCGTCGTGCTTGAGGACCTTCATGCCGGTCCAGGTAACGTTGAAGCCGCCGGGGAGGGTGAACGGATTTACGTTGCCGTTGGTGCCGGCGGTCGTCTGCCCGATGATGGGGCCGAGTTTGTAGGCTTCGACAATCCCCATGGTGGATTCGGCGTAGCTGATGGCGCCTCCGTTGGTGAGGAAGATTTTTTTCGCTTCGAGGTAGGGGGCCTTGGGCTGGAGGTCCCATTCGCCGCCGCGGGTGAACTCCATGTGGCCGGGGCGATTGATGAGGGGGATGTGCCATTGGGCGCTTTTCAGCGGTTTTAGAGAGACGTGGGACAACCAGACTGGGCTGACGCGCGGGTAGCCGCGCATGTCGAAGACGATACCGGTGGCTTTGGCGAATTGGGGAAGGACGGCTTCCCACTCCTTGTCGGTGAGACGGGTGAGGTCCGCGTACCAGACGCCGGGTTCGAGTTCGGTAGAGGGCGAGGAGGGACGGCGATCAACCACGGAAGGGCCGGGAATGGCGTCACAGGTGACGGTGACTTCCTTGCTGGCAGAAGCGCCGAAAGGTTTGATGGTCAGGGTGAGTTGGGTGCCGCGGTCAGCAGTGAATACCAGCGCGGCGGAACGGGACCGGGCCCACTGCGGCGTGGCGGTGGAGATCTCCGATTCGATCTCGGCGAGGCGGGTAGCGGCGGGGACGCCATTGATGGCAACCACCTCATCGCCCGGTTTGGTGCCGGCGGCGCCCTCGGTGAGGATGAGTTTGTTGTCCGTCCAGATGGCCGAGAGCGGGGCGCGGGCCTGGGGCCGGACGTTATTGGCGTAAACATTGCCGTGGCCATCTTTCAGGGCGGCGACCATTTTGCGGAGGGTGGATTGGAACTGGTTGGGATCGGAGTCGATGGCGGCCTGGGTGAGAGTGAGGGGGAGTTGGCGGTTCCAATCGGTTTGGGCGATGTCGAAGTAGGGATAGAAGTGATGGAGGATGTTCCAGGCGATGATGACGGCGCCGAGGCGGGTGGCGCGGTCGGCGGAGGGGAAGGCACCGGCGGGAAGGGGGGTGGCGGCGGCGGGAAACGTTTTCGGCATGGTGAGCGGGAAGATCACTTTGAGCCCGCCGGGGAGGGTTGCGATGTGATCCTGATACGACGCAGCGGGGATGCGCGTTGTCTGATAGGTGTTGCGCTCCCGGCCCTGGCCGAAACCGCGGTGCTGGAGGCGGATGAGGGCGAGTTCGGGGGAGGGGCGATCGAGGGAAGGGGGTTCACCGGTGAAGAGGCGCATGGAGGGGGCGACGGGTTGAAAGATGGCGGTGAGGGCGGCCGCGAGATCGGTGGCGGATTCCACTTTGCGTGCGCCTTCGACAGCAAGGAGGTTCCAATCGGCGGAAGCGGCCTCCGCACTGGGATGAAAGTGGCGGATGAGCCCGAAAAGAGTAGCGAATGCCTCAAGATTGCGCAGGCCTTGCGGGGTGACTGGGCGGGGGCCTTCAGTGAGGATGACGGGCAGTTCACCGGTGACGGTAAACGACGCGTCGTCGATGCGGATGGGCCCGTTGAGTGCCATCACGCCGATGGCGATCTGTTTGGCGCCCGCATCGACAAGGCCGTTGATTTCAAAGTGCTGCCACTGGCCCTGGGTGCGGATGGGTGTGGCCTGCATGTTTTCAAAGAAGCCCATGCCGCCGGTCACCAGATCGACGCGGAACCAGAGTTGGGCGTGGGCGTTGCCGTTGGTGCTGACCGCGGCGCGGAACCGTACGCGTTTGCCGCGGTAGGGCGTGGCCTCGATCATCTGCATGAGGTTGCCGAACTTGGACGGCGACGGAACAGTGGGGGTGATTTCGGCGCACCCTTTGCCCTGGGCGCAGTAGTTGTCGGCAAAAGACGCCTTAAAGTCGGTGATCGCGGGAGGCGCGAACCAGCCCTCGAGCGAGCCTGATTCAAAGTCGAGATTCTTCTGTGCGGCGAGCGACAACGCGAAGAGAAGGCCGAGGGCGAGGCGGATCATTTTGTTGGGACTCCGAGGGCGGCGAGGCGCCGCATCTGTTTGGCATTGAGCGGGCGGGTGAAAACGGCTACGCCACCGATGGCGCCGGTGAAGCCAACGCTGCGCGAAGTATGGATAACGCGGCCGATAGTGAACGGTCCACCCTCTTCCGGGGACTGCGGGTTGTATAGGTCATGGGGGAACCAATAGGGATTTGCACGCAACGCGAGGAGTTCGCGAGTCACTTTCCCATCCTCTTTAATGACGCGGACCTTGGTGAATTCGTAGGTAAGAATCTCCACGCGGCGCGATTTAGTTTTCTCCAGCACCTGACGACGGCGCGGTTTGGACTCCGGCGGGAGATAGGTTTTGCCCCAGGCTTTGGCCGGCCACTGGAGGAACGGGTGCTTTTCGGGGTTGTCGATCCAGTAATCGGTGGCCTTGCCGTTCAGGTACGAGGTAACGGTG
This sequence comes from uncultured Solibacteraceae bacterium, assembly GCA_964430625.1. GTDB lineage: Bacteria > Acidobacteriota > Terriglobia > Bryobacterales > Bryobacteraceae. The sequence continues at coordinate 63,386 of CAYSFR010000033.1, read as the reverse complement.
TTGCGGGCGTTATCGAAGGCGAAGGCGACGGTGGACCACTCATTAAGGGGGATGATCTCGGGAGTGACGGAGAGATTGCGAGCGTATTTGTCGCCAAAAGAACGGGCGCCATTTTCGGAGACGTGGGCAGCGGAGGCACCGTTATTGGCGGCAAGACCGGCGAAGAGGGCGTATTGCCGGCGGCCGGTCTCGACTTTCACGGTACCGCCCATGTCGGTGCCCTCGTGCCAGATGCCGGCGATGGCGTGATTGCCGGACTCGCGCTTCAGCCAGACGACGAGGGAGACGGAGCGAAGGGGGCCTTTGACGTCGATGGGCGAATTGTGGAGGCGGGCACGGGGGACGAGCAGAGTGGGGCGGAAGGTCTTGTCCGGTTCGTTTCGGAAGACAACGGCCTGGCCGAAGGGCCCCTCGCGGAGGACGGGGATGTCGTCGTAGGTGGCTGGGCGACCCTCGTTCCAGTAGTCGCGGACGTAATTTACGGCATCCAGAGAGAGGTCGCCGGGGCCGTGGGCGGCGAATCGGCCGTCGGGGGTACGCTTGACGAAGTCCCAAAGGGCGGCGAAGCCGGGCGTCTGGAGAACGACCGATTGCGGGGTCTGGGCCGGGAGGGAGAGGACACAAAGAATGAGGGCGAATCTCACGCCCCTATTTTACGGGTGCCGGCTCCCGGTCGAGGCGAAGGATGATGCCGGTATCGGTGGCCGCCCACAATTGGCCGTTAGGTTGCCGGGCAAGGTGGACGCGGCGGGCGGTGGCACGGTAATCGACATCCATCTTGGTCCAGATGATGTTGGGGGCGCTATCGACTATGGTGGCTTCCAGAAAGCGGACCTTTTGCGGAATCGGCAAGGACCGGATGGCGTTGGACTCCACGCCGGCGACGAGGGTAAAGCCATTGGGGCCGAGAGTAACGTCGGTGACAGCGGTAGTCTTGTCGCGGAAAATGGTGGTACCGCGGCCGGTTTTGAAATCGACGAGCAAGACTTCGGCGGGGACTTCAAAGGTCTCGAAGTATTCGAACAGCGCGGCGGCGGCGGTGGCATCCGGGCGTATGCGAAGGGTGGTGATGGTGCCGAATACGGAACTGACGGCGGAGGACCAGGTTTTGCCGGCGTCGCGGGTCTCCAGCAAGATGAACACACCCGGAAATTCGCGTCGTTTGGAAACATCCTCCGGGACCATCCAGTCTGGGTAAGGCGATCTGTCGCGGCGCGGAGGCCGGCTGTTGCCGCCGATCATGCCGTAATTCCCTTGCAGGTCGACGGCGAGAAAACTGGTGTTGGCGGGGGTGGACTTCACGTCTTTGAGCGCCGGCAGGAGTGTCCAGGTTTTCCCGCCGTCGCTGGTTTCCCAAGCGGACTTTGCGGCCCCGGAGGCGAATCCTCGCGTGGGCGAAACAAAACGCATGGCGGTGATGATCTTGGTATTGGAGATCTTCGTCCAGACACGCCCGCCCTCTTCCGACCGCATCACGCCGCCGGGCGTGGAAATCCAGCAGACAGCGTCGGTGTAGCAGGCCAGCGACAGGGCTTCGTCCTTCAACTTCACTTGGGCCCAGGACTTGCCGCCGTCCGAGGTGACGAGTGCCACCGGGCGCGGGCGGCCTTTTTCGGTGAGAATCCCGATCGCGATGCCGCGCTGGTCGCTGGGGAACTCGATGGCGCGAATGAACAGCCGCGACTCATCCTCGTCGTAGAGGTAGGCGACGTTCCATTTGCCGGCGGCAGTGATCGGAAGAAGAGTCAGCAGGAGCAGGGCGGCGAGGCGCATGAGTTTAGGAGGCGGACCCGGCCAGGACACCGCCGGTAAGGATCTGTTCAATAGAGATCGTCCGTTCGAGCGCTTCGCGGTCGAGGCGGGCGAGAAGAAGCAGGCAACCGACCTGTTCGCCGACGGTCGTGAGCAGTTCCATCTCCTCGCCGGTGTAGGAGTGCGGGTGGCGATGCTGGACGTTCAGCACGCCGACAACGCGGTTGCGGGCAATGACGGGGGCCGACAGGAAGGCCTCATAGGTATCGGCTTCCAGTTCCGAGAAGGCTTTGAATCGGGGGTCGTTGAAGGCATCGCGGGAAAGGGCGACCAGGCGCCGGTTGCGCGCCACCCAGCCGGTGAGGCCTTCTTCCAGAGATAGACGAACACGGCCGATGGCCGAAGCCGGGGCCGTATTGGAGGCGCACAACACCAGTTCCGAACCGTCCGTTAAATAGATGATGCAGGAATCGCACTCGAGATATTCCACCAGGAGAGCGACGATGCTCTGGAGGACCTGCTGCAGGGAGGCCTCACGAACCATCAGGCGGCTGATGCGTTGGAAGAGATGTAATTCCTCTTCGAGACGGGACAGGCGCAATTCAAAATCACGGATTTTTGGCACCGCCCCTATTATCACAGGGATGGGGAGGGGCTGAAAACAGCTACAATGCAAAAAGATGCCGCCCATCGTAGAGGCGGTGCAGGCACTCCATGCGCCTGACGCCGACGCCTCCCGTTATTTGGATTATCATCGCCGGCGGTACGAATACCTACTGACGTTTGTCGACCGCGTACTCCGCGAACAGGTACCCCGTGCCGGGGAACCCCTGCGCGTGCTCGACGTCGGCATGGCACACCAGACGCTGCTGATCCGCGAGTTGTTTCCGGAGATCACCCTCTCCACACTGGGGTTCTACGACCACCGTTTTCCGCAGATGGACGGCGTGGAGCACACGCACTTCGACCTGAACGCGGCGGCCGACGAGGCGCGATGGCCGGCGCTGGAGCCGTTCGATTTCATACTTCTGGCCGAGGTCATTGAGCATTTGTACGTTCCCCCGAAGCGGGTGCTGGCGATGCTGAAAAAGCTGTTGCGCCCAGGCGGCGTGCTGCTGATTCAGACGCCAAATCCGGTGAACCTGGCGAGGCGGTTGGCGCTGTTGGGGGGGAAGAGTCCGTTCGAGATCATTCGGGACGATTCGAATAACCCGGGACATTATTGTGAGTACACCGTCGAGAATCTGGTGTACCTGGCCGAAGTGAGTGGACTGGAAGTGATGGAGTACACGGTGCGAAATTACTTCGGGAAACGAAAATTGCTGTATAACCTGGCATGCGCGCTTCTGCCCGGGCAGTTGGCCGAAGGAATAACGATTCTGATGCGGAAGCCTTATGCCGATTAATTGCGTCTTGCTGTATGTGAAGGACCTGACGGCAATGACGGCGTTCTACCGGGATGCGCTCGGACTGCCGGTGGCGGGAGCCTCGCCGGGGTGGGTGGAGCTCGACGCCGGGGGCGTGCGATTGGGCCTGCACGAGATACCGGCGGCGATCGCAGCCGGTATCGACGCCGGGCCGGCGCGGGAAGAAACGCCGTTCAAGTTGATTTTCACCGCGGACGCGGCGCAACTGGCCGTCCGGGGCGTAACGCTGATCGAGCGGCCGTGGGGCGGCGCGGACGGCGTCGACCCGGAGGGAAACATTTTTGGAATCACGCCGGTTGCCAGGCCGGAGCCTCCCCCTGACCGTCCGATACACGATGCAACGAAACCACAATCCGGTGCATCCAATTAACAACCGCCCGCGCTAGCCGGTAAACCAATCAATGCCATTTCAAGAGCAGTTTTTAGTCGATCCCTACGAAACACCCACTTTTCCGGCCGATGAACCGCATGAAGCGGAACAGGAAGTAGTCGACCCATCGGAAGATCCGGTCCGCACCTATTTGCGGGAGATGGGCTCTATCTCGCTGCTGAACCGGCGCGGGGAGACCGAAATCGCCCGCCGCATGGAACGGGGCGCCTATCGCGCGAGGAAAGCACTGTCGCGGCTGCCGTTCGTCCAGGCCGCGGTTGCCGGGCTGTATCACTCGCTCTACGCCGATCCGTCGAACATACGCGAAGTGGTGGAAGTGGGCGGCGCGGGAGAAGAGGTGAAGGAGCGCAACCGGGCAGAAGCGATGCGCCGTTTGGCGGCCGCTGCCCATGCGCACGCCTCGCTGCTGGACTGCCAGCGGAAACTGGCCGCAACGCCGTCCCGGCACACACGGGTCTGCCAGGCGCTGCACCGGAAGGGGACGCGTCTGCGGATTGAAGTGTCGCAGGCCATCCGGCAAGTTCCGTTCACCGCACGGCAATGGAAGGCCTTTGCCGCCACGTTGGAAACGATGTCTGCCGCACCCACGGCCGAGTTGCGCCGGGCGCTGGTGGCGGTTCGCCAAGGGACGCAGGAGGCCGAATCGGCCAAGAACGCGCTGGTGGAAGCGAACTTGCGCCTGGTCGTATCCATCGCCAAGAAATACGCCAACCGCGGACTCCACCTGCTGGACCTGATCCAGGAAGGGAACCTCGGCCTCATCCGCGCCACCGAGAAGTTTGACTACCGGCTCGGCTACAAGTTCTCCACGTACGCCACCTGGTGGATTCGCCAGTCGATTTCGCGGGCCATTGACGACCAGTCGCGAGTGATCCGCATTCCGGTGCACACGCGCGAACTGTTCAACAAGTTCCTGCGCGCCGCGCGGGATTTGGAGAAGTCGCTCGGCCGCGCGCCTGCCGATGATGAAATTGCCCGGGCGCTGGGTGTGGCGGAAGTGAAGATCAAGGACCTTCGCACCATCACAAGGGACCCGGTTTCGCTGGATATCCCTGTCGGCCGCGATGGCGAGTCCGTGTTGGGCGACCTGATTGAAGATCAGACCACCCCGTCGGCCACCGAGACGGTGTTCAGCCAGAACATCCGCAAGGGTACCGATACGGCGCTGCGCAATCTCTCCGAAGACGAGGAGAACATCATCCGCCTGCGCTTCGGCATCGGCTACGAGCGGGAGCACTCGATTGACGAAGTGGCGGTGCGCTGCAACCGTTCCCGCGAGAATGTTCGCCAGATTGAGGCGGCGGCGCTGCGGCGGCTGCGGTCGGGTCAGAACGCGCAGCGTCTCTATCCGCTGCTGAAAGTCCACTAGGGGCTAGGAAGTTCGGCTTCCCTGCCCCGCACCACTCGTTTGCCTGTTGGCAGGCCCGCTGCATGGATGGTGACCACGGTGCACTGGCCGCCGCCATCGTCGTCGTAGATCACCACCCAGTCCCCGGTCTTGTGCAGTGCGTGCGCCCGGGCGGTGTTGGAGAAAAGCGCCGTATAGTGCCGTCCGCCGCGCTCGGTGTGCAGTATGGGCAGCCACGCTTCCCGCCCAGGGTTGAATCGCCGTGGTGCGATCCTGGGCAGGCGCCCGGCCGCCACCGCTTCCCGGTATTCGCGGTCTACGTCCAATAACTCCGCCACCGGCGCGGTCAATCCGGGCCGCGGCCGGATCGCAAGCGCTCTGATAATCGTCTCCACCCGCTTGGAACCGAGTCCCGCCTCCAGTTCCAGGCGCCCGTCGTGCGCGGCCTCCTCCAACTCCTCCAACGTGTCGATTCCCATCTTCCGGTGGAGCCGTTCCGCCTGGACGCGCCCGATTCCCGGCACCGTCTGCAGCAGTTTCTCGGCGTCCACCTCGCCTCGCAGATGGTCCAGCAAGGAAAAGTTTCCGGTGGCCGCCATCTCCCGGATGGCCGCATGCAGCCGCTCCCCGATGCCTGGCAGTTTTTCCCGCTCCAGCAGAGATTCCACCGGTTCCGCGAGCGTAGCCACCGTTTCGGCCGCCCGCCGATAGGCGTTCACCCGAAATACGCTGGCGCCCTGGCAATCCAGGATGCGCGCCGCCTCGGACAGCCTTTGCGCGATTCGCCGGTTCTGTCCGGTGGCCATCGGTTCACCGCTTTCCCCGGAAGAGATAGATGAGCTCGATCACCAGGATGATGACCACCATCAACTCCAGGACGAACGCGCGGCTGGCGTGGAACTGGTCCATCATGAACCGGTAAAGTTCGGCGGCCGTGTGGAGTTTGCTGTCCACCAGGCGGCGGTAATCACCGACTCCGATCCGCTCCGCCGCCACCCGGTAGAGCCGCGCCGCGTACATGTCGCTCAGGAACTTGACGGCCGTGTCGGCCCGTTCGGTGAGCTCGCGAACCTCCAACAGAATCGCGTTCAACTCCCGCGCCTCCCGGCCGCGCCGCCATCCGGCCCACCAACCGCCTCGCTTCTCCAGCGAGGCGTAAACGCCGGCCAGTACGCGCGTCAACACCTGGTCGTAGTAGCGGAACTCCAGCAACTGCGCGTTCGCGTATTCCAACAGTTGCACCGCGGCCGCCGCGCCGGCCGGGGTGTCCACGACAAAGGCAGCCGTCCATCCGGCCACCACCAGATCGCCCGGATAATACGACATGCGCGAACCCAACACCTCCGCCCGTTCGCCGGCCGCCAGCGCCACACGCTCCCCGCGCACGATCTGCGCAATCTCCGTACCGCGCGCCGCCACCAACTCATCAGCCGTCTCCGCCCCGGCCTCCACGTGGATCACCACGTACTCTTCCTCCAGCCAGGTCTCCCGCGGACGCACCATCGCCGCACCCAGTTTGCCGATCCGTTCCCGCACGGCGCGTTCGGCATGCTCCCGCGCCTCGGGGTGGTCCAACAGCCCGCTCGCCCCCGCCGTCAGCGACTCCCAGGTCAAACGGAACGGCAACTCCAGTTTGACGCTGATTACTCCGTAATCATAGAAGTTCAACTCGCCGCGCAGGCGGCCGCCCCCGGCAATCTCTATCGGCTCCAGCCGCTGTACCACCGGCGGCCGCGTGAACTGCACCGCTTCCGGCCCGGCCCGTGGCGCCTGTTCGCTGCCCCGCAGTTCCTCCAGCCGGATCTCCTCGCACACGTCGTAGGCGAAGAGAAACCAGAAGGACCCCGAAACTGCGCCGGTACCCATTCCGATTCGAGTATACGCGCCCGGCTACCCGTAGCGAACCGCAATCTCGATCTTTTCTACCTGAATGTCCTCGCCAATCCGGTAGGCGGGCCGGTCCAGCACGCGCAGCGCGATCCGGTTTTCGCCGCGCCGCAGCACGCCAGGCGGGACGGCCGCGGTCAGCCGAAGCAGCCGCTGATTCGGATCCACCGTGTACTCCCCCTTGCCGCCCGAGTTCGGCTGCGGCTTGGGCGAGAAGATCTGCGGATCCTTCCAGCCGTCGGTCACCGTCATCGGCCCCACCACGCGCCCGTTGCACGACACCTCCAATTTGTCTCCGGCCCGGGCCTGAAACAGCACCACCGCCAGTTCCGCCGCTGGGATCTCCGTTTCATAAACGCGAAGGGCAAACGCCGACGCCCGGCCGTCATTGGCGAGCCGCGCCGGCAGCGCCAGATGGTCGTTCCGGTTGAAGTAACCCTCCGCCCACGGATACCCGCCGCGGCGCTCCACCGTAAAGAGCTTGTCCTTTCCCTTCATCGTCGCCCGCTGCCCGATTTCACGGTAGGCCTGCCCTTGCGATGCCGTCGCCGCCTTGCCCGGTCCGGCAGCCCAGTTGAACGTCGTCACCGAGTTGGCGCCCTGCTCCAGCCAGTTGGTCGCTACGCCGCGGAAGAACTCGACCGGCGGATAACGGTAGCCGTCGGTGGAGTGATGATCGTCCAGACACGGCGACAACCAGATGCCCGGCCCCACCACGCTCCGGATCTCCTCCACATTCACCGTCATCGTCCGCGACCCCAGCGTCAGCCAGTCCACCAGCCCCTCGCGCGCCCACACGGCCAGGTCAAAGCCGTCCTCCCGGCACCCCCGTAATGTTTCCGGCACCTTTGCCGCCAGCAGGAACGTGCGCCCCTTTTTCCTTCCCACGTCGCTTAACATGCGCCGCACCATCCGCAGCAGTTCGGTGACGTGCTCGCGCATCTCCCATTGCCGCCCCGGCGGCAGGCAGGGAATGTGGCGAGCAAAGTCGATCTGAATCCCATCGACATCCAGCGTCTCGGCCACCTCCCGCAGTACGCTCACCTTGTGCTCCCGCAGCCCCGGCGAGGCCGCGTTCCATAACCCTTGCCACCACCAGGACCGGATCACCCAGTCCGGATGGGCCGCCTTCAGCGGACTCAATTTTTCCATCTCCAGCCCGCCCTCCGGCCGGATGTCCACTTCGCTGAACCGGTGGTGCCAGAACACCTCGATCTTTCTTTTGCGGCATTCGGCGATCATAGCCGGCACCCATTCAAAGCCCTGTGCGCGCCAGGCCGTCAATTTGCGGTCCGGACTCGGCGGCAGCAGTTTGCTTGGGTAGACGGCGTAGGTGTCGCCCAGCGCCACGTCCCAAAAGATGGTGTCGATCTGCGAGCCCATTTGATCGGCGTAGCCGAAGAGGTACAGCAGCCATTCGGCCGGCGCCAGCGGCACTTCGCGGTGATCGGCCGCGTCGAACTGCACACAGATCCGCCTCTGCCGCCGCGGCGCCGCCGCCAGCAGGCTCCACAGAAAGGTATCCCGTCGCACACGCCTACGCTACTACAACGGGCCCCTTCAGTTGCAGGCCCAACTCTGATAAGTAAAGGGGCATATGCGCCTTCTTCCCGCCGCAGTCCTGCTCGGCCTTTCGCTCGCGGCCCAGCCTTTTCAGCCTACTTGGGAATCCATCGACAATCGCCCCACCCCGTCCTGGTTCACGGATGCCAAGTTCGGCATCTTCATCCACTGGGGCGTCTACTCCGTCCCCTCCTATGCCCCGGTCATCCCGGGCAAACTGGCCTATGCCGAATGGTATTGGAACCAGATGACCAACGGCCGGGACAACCCCAAGGCCAACGCCATTCAAAAGGGATCGTGGGAGTACCACCAGAAAATGTACGGCCCGAACTACGACTATAAGAACTTCGCGCCACAATTCCGCGCGGAACTCTTTGACCCCGATCACTGGGCCTCTGTTTTCGCCCGCTCCGGCGCCAAATACGTCGCTCTCACCTCCAAGCACCATGAAGGGTTTGCGCTGTGGCCCAGCAAAGAGGCCACCGCCACCTGGGGCCGACCCTGGAACGCCATGGACACCGGCCCCAAACGCGATGTGCTCGGCGACCTCACCGACGCCGTCCGCCGCAAAGGTCTCCGCATGGGTTTCTACTACTCCCTTTATGAGTGGTACAACCCGCTTTGGCTCTCCGACAAACCCCGCTACATCCGCGAACACATGACGCCGCAGTTCAAGGACCTGGTCACCCGCTACAAACCGTCGATCCTTTTCAGCGATGGCGAATGGGACCTTCCTTCCGCCGATTGGGGCAGCCCGGCGCTGCTGGCCTGGCTCTTCAATGAGTCCGCCGTAAAGGACGAAGTGGTGATCAACGACCGCTGGGGCAAGGACTCCCGCCACAAGCACGGCGGCTACTGGACCACCGAGTACACGCCCGGGATGAGCGGCTCCGACCACCCGTGGGAGGAGAGCCGCGGCATGGGCTTCAGCTACGGCTACAACCGCGCCGAACGGATGGAGCACTATCACTCCGGCCGCGACCTGGTGATCATGCTGATTGACCTGGTCAGCCGCGGCGGCAACCTCCTGCTCGATATCGGTCCCGACGGAGACGGCACCATTCCCGTCGTCATGGAGGAGCGCCTGCTACAGATCGGCGACTGGCTGAAAGTGAATGGCGACGCTATCTACGGCACCAAACCGTGGAAACAGACGCGGCAGTGGAGCGCCGGCGAACAGCCGAAGATCGAATACAACAAGGAGTACTCCACCGCCTACGACGTCACCAAACTGACGGCGAAACCCGAGCCCGGCAAGGCAGGCATTGAGGCGTTCTTCACGCAAAAGGGCAATGCCGTTTATGCCATTCTGCCACGCTGGCCCGGGGCGGCGTTCGTTGTGAAGGAGTTGACCGGGGTGAAGAGCGCGGAACTGCTCGGCGCCGGTCCGCTGAAGATCAAAGCTGCTAAGGATGGCACGGCCGTCACACTGCCGGCCATCCCGGAACAGTTGCTCACCCAACCCGCCTGGGTCATCAAGCTCAATCGGTAGGACTCTGAGATACGATATCCGGATCATGACCGCCCCCCGTTGGTGTTGGCTCTGGATCCTCCCGTGCTCCCTACTGGCCCAAACCGCCGAGCAGTCCTCGGCCGGTGAGGCCATCTATCAGACCCACTGCGCCACCTGCCACCTGGCCAACCTCGGCGGCAGGAACGAGGCGCCGCAACTGGCCGGCGGCAACTTCCTGAACACCTGGACCCGCCGCACCACCCGCGATCTGCTGGTGAACATGCAGTCCACCATGCCGCCCTCCAACCGTGGCGGTCTCGGCGAGGAGGCCTATGTCAACCTCGCCGCCTTTATTCTCCACGCCAACGGCGCCACCCCCGGCAGCCAGCCTCTGCTTGCTTCGTCGCGCATCCCCATCGGCTCGGTGGCCAGCGGCAAGACCCCGGACGACCTGCGGCAGCGCCTCACCGCCGCCGCCAGTGCCAACCAGGCCGGCCCGCCCCCCGTCGTCAGCGGCCCCAAGGGCCTGACTGTCACCGGGGAGGTGAAGAAGTACACGCCCGTTACCGATGCTATGCTCCGCAACCCGGCACCGGAGGACTGGCTCATGATCCGCCGCAACTACCAGGCCTGGAGCCATAGCCCTCTCGCCAAAATCAACACACGGAACGTCAAGGGTCTCCAACTCGCCTGGGTCTGGGCCATGAACGATGGCGGCGCCAGCCAGCCTACGCCTATCGTCCACGACGGCATCATTTACCTCTCCAACACCAGCAATACGGTGCAGGCGCTCGACGGGCGTAGCGGGGAACTCATCTGGGAGCACCGTATCGGCCCGGAGTCCACCCGGGCCTACGGCGCCACCCGCAGCTTGGCTATATATAACGACAAGATCTTCGTCCCCACCACCGACGCCAAGCTCTACGCCCTCTCCGCCCGGACCGGCAAAATCCTCTGGCAGGCCGATGTCGGCGTCCCGGGGCGCGGCTACGCCAACACCGCCGGTCCGCTGGTGGTGAATGGCAAAGTGATTCAGGGGCTCACCGGCTGCACCCAGTACAAACCGGAAGGCTGTTACATCAGTGCCTACGACGCCGAGACGGGCCGCAAGCTTTGGAAGTTCTACACCGTGGCCCGGGAAGGCCAGCCCGGCGGCGACACCTGGGGCACCCTCCCCAACCTCCTCCGTGCCGGCGGTGATACCTGGATCACCGGCAGCTATGACCCGGACTTGAACTCCCTCTACTGGGGCATCTCCCAGGCCAAACCGTGGCTCCGCGTCAGCCGGGGCGCCAAGCCGGGCGACAAAGGGCTGTTCACTAACTCCACCGTCGCCTTGAACCCCGACAGCGGCAAACTCCAGTGGCACTTCCAACATGTTCCCGGCGAAACGCTTGATCTCGATGAGGTGTTTGAACGGGTGCTGGTCGATATTGGCGATCAGAAGGTATTCTTCACCGTCGGCAAGGCCGGCATCCTTTGGAAGAACGATCGCCGCACCGGCCAGTTCCTCGCCCACAAGGAGACCGTTTTCCAGAACGTCTTCGCGCGCATCGATCCCAAGACCGGAGAACCCACCTACCGCAGCGACATTCTGGAGCAGAAGATCGGGGAGTGGCTGCAAGCCTGTCCGTCTACCGAAGGCGGCCATAACTGGCAGGCCATGAGCTATCACCCCGGCACCGGCCAACTCATCATTCCCCTCAGCCAAAGCTGCATGGATATGGCCGGCCGCCAGGTGGAGTTCAAGGAGGGCTCCGGCGGCGGCGCCGCCGACCGGCGATTCCACGAAATGCCCGGCACCAAGGGAAAAATCGGCAAACTCGCCGCCTACGACGTCCGCACCATGAAACAACTGTGGGCCATCGAGCAGCGCGCGCCGTTCCTCACCGCCGTGCTTTCCACGGCCGGTGACGTCGCCTTCGCCGGCGACCTGGACCGCTACTTCCGCGCCTACGATGTGCGCACCGGCGCCGAACTCTGGAAGACCCGCCTCGGCACCTCCGTCCAGGGCCATCCGGTCTCCTTCGCCATTGACGGCAAACAGTACATCGCCGTCACCACCGGACTCGGTGGCGGCAGCCCGCGGGATGTTCCTCGCGTCATCGCTCCGGAGATCCACCATCCGGCTAACGGCAATGCGCTCTATGTCTTCCGGCTGCCGGACGGCAACTAGGATATGTTACCCTCGTACGAATAGTGACGCCTTGGGATGGTCCCGCTCCAGTACCGTTGCCGCAGGGATCCTGGAGGGCTCTCCGGGATTCGAGTCGGAGTTCGCCGACCGCTTTTTCCCGCGGATCAAGGCGTTTTTCCGGATGCGGGTGACCAGTCCGGAGTTGGTGGAGGAGTTGACCCAGGAGACGATTGTCGCCGCGTTACTGGCCCTGCGTGCCGGGAAACTGCGGGAACACGACGCGCTGGAGGCCTTTGTCTTAGGCATTGCCAGGCGCCAGCACGCCGAGGCGATTCGCTCCCGGGCAAAGGAACAGGCGTCAGTGGTCGGCGATGAGATCGAAGAGACCCTGGGGCCGCCGGCGCTTTCGCCCGAGTGGACACTCACCATTCGCGGCGAACTCGACGCCTTGGAGCGGGTCGACCAGCGCATTCTCTGGCTGATCCTGGTGGAAGGATTTCGCCCGGCGGAGGTGGCCCGCGAACTGGGATTGACCGAAGAAGCCATCCGCCAGCGCAAATCGCGGCTGCTGCGGCGTCTGGCGGAGAAAATTAACACGGCCGCCGTCACAAATCCGGCCCCGCCAACTACTCTTCCACGGAAGAGTATCCCAGGCACCCAATCATGAACTGCAACCAAGTCGTTTCCGAAAACGTGATCGAGAGGTACCTGGACGGCAAGCTGGACGAGCCTACCCGCGACGCCTTCGAACTGCACTACTTCGGTTGTGAGGCGTGTTTGGAGATGCTGCAGACCGTGCAAACCGTCCGTCCAGTGGTGGCCGCCATGCCGGCGCCCGCACCCGAAACCCAGCCACGAACGGCGCGCCGCACACAGTGGGTATGGCTGGCCGCCGCGGCCGCGGTCGCGGTGGCACTGCTCAACATACCGAGTGAACAGCCCAAAGCTCCCGTCGCCACCACCCCTCCGCCAGCCACCGCACCGCCCGTTGTCGCCGTCCTGAGCCTCGCCGATATCCAACCGGCGCCCTACAGCCCGGCCCTTTTCCGGGGCGATGCGCCCTCCGCCGCCGCCGCCTTTGAAAAGGCAATGCTTCTCTATAAGGACCGAAACTGGGCCGGCGCGGCCGCCGCACTCTCCGCACTCGCGGAACGCCCGCCGCATCCTCCCGCCGCCCTTCACTTCTCGGGCATCAGTCTGCTGCTCGACGGCAAAACCACAGCCGCCATCGCCGCGCTCGACCGCGTCATCGGCCTCGGTGCCAAGTCTCCTTTTGAAGAAGAAGCCCGCTTCTACCGCGCCCAGGCGCTGGTTCTCGACGGCCAGACCGCCGAAGCCCGTGCCGAACTCACCCGCCTGGTCGCCGCGCAAGGGGACTATGAATCCAAGGCCCGCGCCCTCTTGGAAAGGCTGTGACCCTCCGCCCCGCCTGCCTCCTGCTGCTCCCGTTCCTGGCTCTGGCGCAATCGCCGGAACTGGTCCGCCGGAGCCTGGAAGATTGGCGCCCGGTTGAGGCTGTTTCCGCCGCCCGTGCGCTCGCCGCCGCAGTCCGCGGCCCCTCGCTGGAACACGGCGAGGCCCTGGATTTGCTCGGAGAGGCGCTCAGCCTGGCCGGCGAGCCAGACGCTCTTCGCACGCTCGATCAGGCCTTTCAGGAAAAATCCGCTACGCTCCCGCCCGGTGATCTCACCTTCGCCCGAACGCACCTGGCCCGCGGCGCCGAGCGCGGCCTGCGTCGTGAATGGCGGCCCGCCATCGAAGAGTATCGCAAAGCCCTTGCCATCCTGAATGGCCGTCCCGGCGATCCGGCGGAAGACCTTCGCCCGCAGGTGATGCTGGCCATCGGAACTGCCGCCACCACCCTCGGACAGAATAAGGACGCCCGGACCGCGCTGGACGAGGCCCTTGCCGCCGCCGAAAAGCGCTTTGGCGCCAGTCATCCAATCACTCGCAGCATCCTCCGCGCCCTCAGTACGCTCGCCTACCAGGAGTCCAATCTCGCCGCCGCCGAACAGTTTCTGCAGCGAGCCAACCCCGGCCCTGCCGCCCACCCGGTCGAAGAGGTCCAACATCTGCTCCTTTCCGCCGGTCTGGCACTGGAACGCGGACGATACGACGAAGCCTCCGCCGGGCTCCGCCGCGCCCTCTCCTTCCACGAGGAACGCCTTGGCCCTACGAATCGCCGCCTGCTTCCCGTGCTGCGCAACATCTCCCGCTGCCACCGCTTCCTGGCGGAGTTCCAATCGTCCATCCGCGCCAGTGAACGCGGGCTTGCCATCAGCGTTGCCGCCTTCGGCGAACAGTCTCCCGCCACATCGGAAATCCTCGGCGTGCTTGCCTCGGCGAAGGCGGAAAGTGGGGTGCTCGCCGAAGCCCGTCAACTCTACGACCGCGCCCTCGCCATCCAAATCCAAGCGCTCGGCCCGTCCCATTCCGTCGTCGGCTTTGAGCTTTTCAGCCTCGCCAACCTCGAACAGGTGATGGGCGATTTCCAAAGTTCCCTCACCCATGCCGGCCGCGCGCTCGCCATCCGCGAGGCGGTCGATGGTAAAGAGTCCGCCCGCACGGTCACCATCTACGCCCTCCTGGGCCGCGTCAACGCCATGAACGGCGACCTCGCCAAGGGCCGCCAACTTGCCGAACTGGCCGTCGCCATTGGCCGCCGCACCGTCGGCGATGCCCACCCCCGCACCATCTTCGCCCTCTCCGACCTCGGGGAAGTTCTCTATCTTTCCAAGGACTTCGCCACCGCCCGCCGCCACTTTGCCGACTCGCTCGCCGGCCAAACGAAACTCTTCGGCGAGAACTCCATTCGAACCGCGCAGGGCCAGTACAACCTCGGCCTTGCCGAACGCGCGCTCGGCAACCACGCCGCCGCCTTCGACCGTTTCTCCCGCGCCGGCCGGATCTGGCGCCAGGCCTTTGGCCCGGACTACCTGTTCCTCGCCGAAACCAATGCCGGCGAGGCCGCTTCCCTGCTCGCCCTGGGACGCCCCGCGGAAGCGCTCGGCCCCGCACTGGAAGCCGCCCGCGTGCGCCGAACCACCCTTTCGGCCGTCGCCATGACCGCCGCCGAGCGCGAAGCGCTTCTTTTTGCCCGGGTCGATCGCGATGGTCTGCTGCTGGCCCTCGACCTCGCCGCCTCCGGCCAACTCTCTCCGCCCGCCGTCACCCAGGTCTGGGACGCCGTGATTCGCGATCGCGCCGCCGTCCTGGATGCCATGGCTCGCCGCCGCCGATCCGCTCAATCCGGTGGGCAGGCCGCAGCCCTCTTTGAACAGATATCCCGGCTGAAGAAGGAACTCGCCCAAACCGCGCTCGTCGGCGACCCCAAACTCTACGCCTCCCGCGTCACCTCCATCCGCCAGGAACTCGACGCCGCAGAGCGCCAACTGGCCCGCCAGAGTGACTTCCTCACCCGGGAAGCGGCCGGTACCCGCGCCGGCTGGACCGACGTTTCCGCCGCCATTCCCGCCGGCGCCGCCCTCCTCGGCTATGCCCGCGGAGAGTCCCAGTACGTCGCCTTCCTCGCCCGCCCCGGTGCGGCCAACCCCGTCGCCGTCCCGCTCGGCCCCATCGCCCGCCTGGACCCACTCGTCGCCGCCTGGCATGCCGAATTGGAGCGGGAACGGAACTCCGCCGGCCGAAACGCCCGCCGCAACGAAGCCGCCTATCGCCAGGCCGGCCTCGCCCTTCGCCGTGCCATCTGGGACCCCCTCCTCCCCCACATCGCCGACTCCCGCTCCGTCTTCGCCGCCCCGGACGGCGCCCTCCAACTCGTCAATCTCGATACGCTTCCCACCGGCACCTCCCAGTACCTCGCCGAAACAGGCCCCCGTTTCCACCTCCTCTCCTCCGAGCGCGATCTCATCGGCTCCCAGCCGGCACCTGCGGCGGCCAATCGCTCCCTGCTCGCCCTCGGCAATCCGGCCTTTGGCACCCTCACCCTTCCCGCCGCTGTCCGCGGCGAGGGCGCCTGCACCGAACTCGATCGCAGCCGCTTTCAACCTCTCCCCGGTTCCGGCGCCGAGGCCCAGTCCATCGCCCGCCTCTGGACCGCCCGTGGCGGCCGCAGCCAGATCCTCAATGGTTCCCAGGCCTCCGAGTCGGCCCTGAAATCGCTGGCGGCCGGTCATCAGGTGCTCCATCTGGCTACGCACGGTTTCTTCCTCGATTCGGCCTGCCGCCGCGGCCGCGATTCCCTCCTCGACTCGAATCCCCTCCTTCGCTCCGGCCTCGTCCTCGCCGCAGGCGGCGCGGGCCAGGACGACGGACTCCTGACCGCCGAAGAGGTCTCCACACTCCACCTGGAAAACACAGAACTCGTCGTCCTCTCCGGCTGCGATACCGCCCGCGGCGCCAACGAAGCCGGCGAAGGGCTCCTCGGCCTGCGCCGCGCCTTCCAGGCCGCCGGCGCCCGCCAGATCGTCAGCAGCCTCTGGCCCATTGACGACACCGCCGCCCGTGCCTGGATGCTCCGCTTCTACCAGGCTCGGCTGGAACGCAATTCCAGCGTCGCCGAGTCGGTCCGCGCCGCTTCCGTCTCCGAACTCCGGCGGCGCCGCGCCGCCGCCCAGTCCACCCACCCCTTTTACTGGGGTAGCTTCGTCGCCTCCGGTTTCTAACCCGCCGCTCACTTTTTCTTCCCCTCGCTGTCACAAAACTGCTTCCGGGCCCTACTCTCCCTCTGCAGGCGTCTATTCGCCCGCCCTTTGTACCCTGCACATCCCTTTTGGATCCGGACTCTCGTGGCCTCTGCGCCATCAGCCGGGTCGGAGAAATAATGACCAAACTGCTTTACCCCTGCGCCCTGATGCTGTTCGCCGTCAACCTCTTGGCAGCCAACATCCAATACACCTACGACGCAGCCGGCCGCCTCGCCAAAGTCGACTATGGCGATGGCCGCACCATCACCTACACCTATGACGCCGCTGGCAACCTGATCAAACGCGAACGGACCGGCGCTGCCACCGCCGCCGCCCCGGCCGGCCTCCCCGCCGTCACCTTTGAGGCCAACCAGGGTCAGTTTGACCCCCGGTACCAGTTCCTCGCCCGTCGCGGCAATTTCAGCGTCGCGCTCTCCCCTGAGCACGCCGATTTTACCCTTCCCGGCTCCTCCCTCCGCCTGGAATGGGTCGGCGCCAACCCCGCCGCTCCCGCAACCGGACTCCGCCCGCAACCCGCCACTACCAACTATCTCTCCGGATCCAATGCTAAAAACTGGCGCACCGGAGTGCCCCATTTCGCCAGCGTCCAATACGCTAATCTCTTCCCCGGCGTCGATGTTGTCTACTACGGCAACCCCCGCCAACTCGAATACGACCTCATCGTCCACCCCGGTGCCGATCCCTCGCAAATCCGTTTCCGCCTCCCCGGCGCCGGCCCCCTTACCCTCGCCCCCAACGGGGACCTCCTCGCTCAGGTCGACGGTCACACCATCCTCTTCCAGCGGCCCGTCCTCCACCAGCAGGTGAAAGGCGCCAAACGGCCCGTCAGCGGAGAATACGTCATTACCGATGGCACGGTCGCCTTCCGCACCGGCAAGTACGACCCCTCGCTCCCCCTCATCATCGACCCCGTCTTCGGCGACTACACCCTCGCCGGCGGCTCCGCCGACGACTTCCCCACTGCCGCCGCCGAGGACGCCCAGGGCTTCCTCTACGTCGTCGGGACAACCAACTCCACGGACTTTCCCGGCATCCTCCGCGCCGTCCAGGGCACCAATGCCGGCTCCACCGACGTCTTCGTCATGAAGCTCAGCGCCAACACCAAGTCGCTCGTCTGGGTCACCTACCTCGGCGGCTCCGGCCCGGACTCCGCCGGCGGCATCTCCGTCGATCGCCAGGGCATCGTCACCATCAGCGGCACCACCGCCAGCCAGAACTTCCCCGTCTCCGGCGACGCCCTCCAGCGCACCTTCGGCGGCGGCGCCACCGACGGTTTCGTCGCCCGCCTCAACGCCAAAGGCGAACGTCTCCTCTACTCTTCTTACCTCGGGGGCTCCGCCGCCGATGAGGTCCGCAGCCTCGCCGTCGACCCCGCCGGCAACATCTACGCCGCCGGCGTCACCGCCTCCACCAACTTCCCCACTCGCCCCGGCTCTTTCCAGGAAAAACACAACGGCGGGACCGACGGCTTCCTCCTGAAGTTAAACCCCGGTGACCCGCAAGCCATCTATTCCACCTTCCTCGGTGGCGCCGCCGCGGACTCCGTCCAGTCGGTTGCCATCGACGCCGCCGGCAACGCCTACCTCGCCGGCACCACCGCGTCCCCCGCCTTCCCCACCACCACCGGCGTGCTCCAGGACAAGCACAACGGGGCCACCGACGGCTTCCTTGCCAAGCTCAACCCCGCCGGCGCCGCTGTCGTCTATTCCACCTTCCTCGGCGGCAGCGCCGAAGACCAGATCCTCTCCCTCGCCCTCAACCCGGCCGGCGCCGCCTTCGTCTCCGGCGTCACCACCTCCCGCAACCTCCCCATGGCCGGCAGCGTCCTCAACCGCCAGTACCTCGGCGGCGCCTCCGACGGCTTCCTCCTCCAGCTTTCCCCCAACGCTAACCAACTCCTCGCCGCCTCCTACCTCGGCGGCAACGGCGAAGATAGCGCCGACGCCATCGCCGTCCGTACCGAAGGAACCATCCTCGTCGCCGTCAACGGCACCTCCTTCCAGAATGAGCCGTCCCGCATGTACGCCTTCTCGTCCGACCTCGGCCGCGAACTCGGCATCCAGACCATCGGCTCCGCCTGCATGGGCGGGGGCAGCCGCATCGTCTCACTGACCCATAGCTCCACCCGCTCCCTCGCCATCGGCTGGGCCCGCGCCACCGCCGAGTGCAACGCCCCGCAATGGCTCGCCCTCCCCGGCGATGGCGGCGGGAAAGGCGAACCCGTCCGCATGGCCTCCAACGATCGCTTCAACACCGGCCACGCCGAAATGTTCGTCGGCGCTTCCGGCACCAACTCCGCGCCCCCTGCCCCCGAATTGCCCGCCATTCGCCCTGCCGCCCAGTACAAATCCACCGGCTCCGCCGGGGACCCCTTTTCCACCCTCACCGGGGAACACACCGATTCCTTCGTCGACCTCCGTCTCGGCGGCGTAATCCTCCTCCAGTTCCAGCGCTACTACAGCACCGCCATGTCGACCAACGACATCGCCAGCGGCCTAGGCGTCAACTGGTCCCATAACTTTGACCTCTCCATCGCCGCCGCCAACGGCGCCGCCTCCGTCACCCTGGAAGCCGGCACCAAAGTCGCCTTCCGCCTCGTCTCCGGCGCCTGGCAGATGCAGCCCGCCCAGAAGTCGGAATACCGCCTGCTGGAATCCGCCAATGACTTCAAACTCGCCGATATCGCCCTGGCCCGCATCCTCACCTTCAACAAGCGCGGCCAACTCATCCGCATTGAGGATCGCAACGGCAACGCCCTCCAGGTGACCCCCGCCAATGCCGGCCCCGCCGAAGTCGCCGACGGCCTCGGCCGCTCCCTTAAGTTCACCTACTTGGGCGGCCTTCTCGCGGAGGTTCGCGACCACTCCGGCCGCGCCGTCCGCTTCGCTTATCGCGGGGAAAACCTCATCGCCGTCACCGACGTCTACAACCGCGTCACCCGCTACGAGTACGCCGCCTCGGGCCGGCTCACACGCCACCTGCTCCCGGCCGGCACGCCGGCCTATGCCAACACCTACGACGCCTCCGGCCGCGTCACCGAACAGGCCGACGCCGAAGGCCGCCCCACCAAGGTTGCCTACGAAGCCAATCGCGTCACTGCCATCACCGACCCGTTGAACGCAGTCACCCGGCACACCCACGACGCCAACGGCGATCTGGTCCGCGTTACCGATGCCGCCGGCGAAGCCATCGAAATGACCTACGACGCCTCCCACCGACGCACTGCCATCAAGGACCGCCTCGGCGCTTCTTCCTCCATCACATACCACGCCCCCACCGGCAGGCCCGCGGCCGCTACCAGCGTCACCGGCGCCACCACCACGACCACCTACACCGCCCAAACCCAGGCCGGCTTCACCTTCTACAACGCCACTAAAGTCGACCGTCCCGACGGCGCCTCCGTCACCTACGAGTACGATTCCCGCGGCAACCCCATCACCATCACGGACCGTACCGGCAAGGCCTGGAAATACACCTACAACACCCAGGGCCTCCCCCTCAGCCTCACCTCTCCCGGCGGCGCCGTCTCCAAATGGGCCTACAACTCCAACGGCACCCTGGCGTCGTTGACTGCCCCTACCGGCGAAAAAACGACTTTTGAACGCGACACTCTGGGCCGTATCACCAAAATCACCCACGCCGATGGCGCCACCCGCCTGTTCACCTACGACGCCGGCGACCGCCTTCTCAGCCAAACCGACGAGAACGGCAAAATCATCCAGTACGCCATCGATCAGAACGACCTGCCCGCCGCCCGCACCGATGAACTCGGCGCGTCGGAATCCTGGAGCTACAACCCGCAACGCCGGCTCGCCCAGGCCACCGACCGCCTCGGCAACAAGACCTCCTTCGCCTACAACCGCAACAACCTCGTCAGCAAAGTTACCGACTCTGCCGGTACCGAACTCGAATTCGTCTACGACGCCCTCCATCGCATCACCGCCGTCCGCGACGCCATCGGCCCGCGCGTCCAATACCGGTACGACAAGGAAGGCGTCCCCCTCTCCGTCACCGATGCCCTCGGCCGCGCCTGGTCGTTTGAAACCGACAAACTCGGCCGCCTCACCAAGTCCATCAGCCCCCTCGGCAACACCGCATCCCGCACCTACGATGCCGCCGGACGTCTCGCCTCCACCACCAACGGCCTCGGTGAAAAGTCGACCTTCACCTACGACCCGCGTGGCCTGCTTGCCGCTATCCAGGCTCCCGGCGATCTGAAAACCACCCTTACCCGCAACGAGTTCGGCGCCGTCACCACCCTCACCGAGCCCTCCGGCGCCATATGGAAGAACACGTTCGACCTCACCGGTCGCCTCCTCTCCCGGACCGATCCGCTCGATCGCTCTTTCCGCTACACCTACGACACCCGCGGCCGTCTCGCCGAAATCAAACTCCCCGGCGACCTCGGCTCCACCGCTCTCGCCTATGACCCGGTCGGCCGCCTGCTCTCCACCCGCTACTCCGACGGCCTTGAGCTCACCTACACCCGCGACGCCAAGGGCCGCCTCACCGCCGCCACCGGTATCTCCCTCGCTTACGACGCCAACGACCGAATCGTCGATTCCAACGGCGTGCTCACCGAACGCGACCCGCTCGGCCGCATCGCCGCCATCACCTACGCCGCCGATAAGACGGTCCGCTACGCCTACAACTCCAGAGGCCAGGTCACCAGGATCACCGACTGGCTCGGCGCCGAAACCGAACTGACCTACGACGCCTCCGGCGCCGTCACCGCCATCAAGCGGCCCAACGCCGTCGTCACTGAATTCACTTTCGATGGCGATGGACGCGTCGCCTCCATCGAGGAGAAGCGCGATGCCACGCTCGGCAGCCTCCGCTTCACCTACAACGCCGCCGGCCGCGTCATCGCCGAGGAACGCAACCTCCCCGCCGTCGCCGACCCGCAGACCGGCACCGACGAATTCACCTACGACGCCGCATCCCAATGGACCGGCGCCACCTACGACGCCGCCGGCCGCCTCAACAGCGATCCGCGCCGCTCCATCGTCTGGAACGTCGCCTCCCGCCCCGCCACCATTACCACCGGCGAAGGCACCATCGCCCTCAACTTCAATGCCCGCGGCGATCTCACCTCCCGCGGCAAGGACGGCGCCGCCACCGCCTACGTCGTCAACTACGCCATGCCCCATCAGGTCATCGCCCTCGAACGCACCGCCGATGCCGATGCCCGCTACTACGTCTATCTCCCCAACGGCAAACTGCTCTACTCCATTGACGCGGCCTCCAACGCCCGCCGCTTTTACCACTTTGACCGCCTCGGCTCCACCACCTTCCTCACCGCCGACGATGGCGCCGTCACCGATTCCTACGAAATCACTCCCTACGGCGAAACCGTCGCCCACGTCGGACCGTCGGAGAACCCGTTTACTTATCTCGGCGCCTGGGGTGTCCGCCAACAGGATTCCAATGGCCTCTACCTGATGCGGTTCCGCCTCTACGACGCCACCACCGCCCGTTTCCTCTCCCGCGACCCCAAACTCGATCCCGCTCCCCGCGCCGTCAACCCGTATCAGTACGCCGTTGGCAATCCCGTCTCCTTCTCGGATCCCAAGGGGCTCTCCGCCGCCCCCCCGCAGGACAACAACTTCTCCAACCTCGGAGAGTTCTTCCGCTGGCTCTTCAGCACCCCGGAAGGCCAGCAAATGATGCGCGACGCCGAACGCCAGGAAGCCGAAGAGGCCCGCCAGAAAGCGGAAGAGGAAGAACGCGAACGTCGTCGCGCCGAAGCCGAACGCGAACGCATCTACAAGGAAGCCGTCGAAGCCCAGCAGCGCTGGATGATACGCTATGCCGCTGCCCGCACACAGGAGGTCATCCTTTGGGCGATGACCGGGTACGGAAGCTTTTACTACTGCGATCTCGACCTGAATTGTGCTTCCTACTCGGAAATGAACCGCCGGCAGGCCCAAAACGCTGCTTCTGCGCAGGCTGCCCAAAGCGAAGTTTACAAGGCTGCCAATGCCGGCATCCTCCTGGAAAGAGTGAAAACAAAGCTCGTCGGTCTCGATGCCGCAACACTCGTCGGCCAGGACGGCGGGACGCTCATCGGCCAGGACGGCGGCACCCTCGTCGGCCAGGATGGCAGCACTCTCGTTGGCCAGGATGGCAGCACTCTCGTCGGCAACGACGGCAGCACTCTCGTCGGCAACGACGGCAGCACTCTCGTCGGCAACGACGGCGCCAGTTTCCAACCCAATTAACCCAATTCCAAAAACGTAAAGGAGTCAATCCCGTGAACACCTCGAATGTCCTCTTCCCGTTAATCGCGCTGGCAGCGACGCTCTCCGTCTCCGCCCAAACCGCGGCGAACCCCGCCGGCCGCTCCCTGCGCACTCCGGAAAACCCAGCAAAAGCAGGCCCCGAACGCCAGGCCTTCGTCGTTCCCGACGTCGACCACGTCTTCCCCTACTTCCTCTCCAGCGCCTCCTGGACCACCACCTTCTATCTCACCAACCTGGAGGATCGCGACATCACCGTCAACTGCGAATTTGTCGGAACTGGTGGCGAGGAAAAACCCCTCAAGTTTAGCTTTACCAAGGAAGGAGAAGACCCGACAGCATTCACCACTTCGGTGATCTCCAAGTTCTCCACACAATCCTTCAGCACCGTCTCCACGGCTACAACGCTCACCACCGCCTGGGCCTTCTGCTCCGCCGATCCCCGCACCGACCGCTTCTCCGGCTACGCCGTCGTCCGCAACACCGCCGCCAACGGCGCCGCCCGGGATTTCTTCACCACCCTCCAGCCCGACTCCGAACCCATCTTCTCCGTTCCCTACCTCGACTCTGCCACCAACACCACCGGCCTCATCCTGGTGAACACTTCCATCGATACCGATAGCAGCCTCGCCTACTGGGTCTACGACGCCCAGGGCCGCAACACCGCCGCCGACTCCATCATCCTGAAGCCCGGCAACCTCCGCGTCATCGTTCTTAACGAAGCCTTCAAGGACACCAAGAGTGGCACCGTGCGGGTGGTCAACGTGGAAGGGTCAAAACTGGTAACCGGCCTCGCCCTCCGCACCAGCGCCGCCGGCTATTCCGCCTTCCCGCCGCTGACCCCCAAAGAGGCGCCGCCCGCCCCGGCACCGGCACCGGCACCGGCCAACCCGGAAGAGTGACGCTTCCGGCGCATCACCTCTTCTTCAGCACCAGTTCCGCGTCCGGCGTGTAGACCACCATCTCCCCGGCGCGGAACTCCACGCTTACTCCCGTCTGCCCCTCCAATCGGAACCGCGTTCCGAACACCGGAGTCAGCTTCGTACCGTTCAACAGCAACTGCGACGTCCCTCGCAACGTCACCGATAGCGGCTTCGGCTGGCTCTCGTACTCTCCTGTGAAGGGCTGCAGAAACGAACTTTCAAACATTCCCGCATCCGCCACCCGCTCAAAAATCGTCTCTGCCACGTTCGGTTCCACGTTGGCGCGCAGCCTCGCAATGTCCCCCTCCGTATTCGTCACAAATGTCAGCTTGAACTTCTCAAAGTTGTCAAACTCCTGCGCCGGCACTTGAAACGTGTCGTAGTGGAAATGTTCCAGCGGCCGTTCGATCCGGTTAAACTGCACCGCCAACTTCCCCCCAGCCTCCCGGATTACCATCCGCCCATACCCCGGGTGCGTGTAAGTTCCCGCATACTCCCCCAGCGCGTGCGACGGTTTCGTATCTTTCCGGCGCCCGCTGATTCCCTTCCCTTCCGCTGCCCGCATCTGGGCCCGCCCGGACTCCTCGTTCTTCCGCGCCCGACCCAGCCAGTCCGTCTCCGGCGCCCCCAGCATCCGGTCAAACACAACGTACGGCAGGTTGTCCCCTAGCGGAGATCCCATCAGGTTCCACAACACCACCACGCCAATCCGTTCCTTAGGAAGGAACATCATCGAAGCCCGCATACCGTCAATCGCCCCGTTGTGGCCCACCATCTTCCGCCCTCGGTAGTAACTCACGCTCAGCCCCATCCCATACGCCGAACCCTCCAGCTCCGGATACGGCGGCTCGCCTCCGCTCACGATCTGCGCTGCCTGCATCTGCCGCACCGCCTCCTTCCCTACGACACGCTTCCCCCCGTATTCGCCCTGGTCAATATGCATCTGCAGGTACTTCGCCATGTCCTCCACGCAAGAGTAGATGGAGCCCGCCGGCGAAACCGTCATGTTCCGGAATGGCGGAACTTCCTTCACCGCGTCGGTCTTCATCTCCCTTTGGTAGGGAACAGCTACCTCCCCGTCCCTGCTTGCCTCCTCCAGGTTCATCCGCGAATGCGTCATTCCCAACGGCCTCAGCAATCGCTCCCGCACCATCTCTTCCCACGGCTTCCCCCCGATCACCGCGGAGACATGCCCGGCCGTCGCATACATCAGGTTGTTGTATTGGAACCGCGCCCGCAGCGGCTGGCTTGGCGGCAAGTACTGCAGGCGCTTCACCAGGCTCTCCAACGGAAACTCGCTCGTGTACCAAACCAGGTCGTGCCGCGGCAATCCGCTGCGGTGCGTCACCATGTCCCGCGTCGTTAACTGCTCGGTCACCGTCGGCTCGAACATCCGGAATCCCGGCAGATACTCCCGCACCGGCTTGTCCCACTCGAACTTCCCCTCATCGGCCAGCGTCCCCAGCGTCGCCACCGTGAACGATTTCGTCACCGACCCGATCGCGAAAAGCGTCCGTTCGGTCACCGGCAGCTTTTTGCCCACGTCGCGATAGCCATACCCCTTGCTGTGGACCACCTTCCCATCAGCAACAATGGCGATGGCCAACCCCGGCACCTTCGCCTCGGCTACCGCCTTCCCCAGCCATTCGTCGAACCCGCTCAACCGCGCGTCCTGTCCGGCCGCGGCCACGGCCAGTGTCAGTAATAGACATAGTTTTCGCATAATCTCTCCTATTTCCGGCGGATCGCCGATTCCTCCCGCTGCAGCCGTTCCTCGACGGCAGAAACGACAATCTTTGCTCTCCCCAGTCCCCGCGCAAACTCCTCCGGGACCTTCTTGGCCGCCGCCAGTTCGGAGAAGATCCGCACACTCTCCCGGCCTGCCTCCAAGGCTTCACGCAGCTTTGCGCCCCGCTCCCGTGCGCGCGTGAGTTCCGTCGCCAAACCGAGCAACTGCTCCGCCAGCACGGCCCGGTTCCGCGGCGTCGCCTCCGTCTCCACCAGCCGCCGCCCCACCGCCACCCCATGCCGGTGGACTACGGCGATATGCGCCGGATCCATCATCGCCAGCCGCAATCCTGCCGCGAAATCGGACCACATCTTGACCGTTTCGTAGCTTGCCTCGTCCTTCTTCGCGTCCCTCGTGAACCTCCCCGCCGCCAGATCGGCCACGGCTCCCGGCGCCATTCCCATCCGCGCAATCAACCTCGTCACCTCCGCCAGGTCAGCCCGGTGAAGTTTCGTCTTCGGCTGTTCCCGCACCAATCGTTCTAGTAGTCCGCGCGCTCTCTCCAGCTGCTGCAATGCCGATACTGCATCGCCTCGCATCTCCGCCGCCATGGACCGCCACCAGCAAACACCGCCCAGAATATCCACAGCTGCCAGATCATCCGGCACCTCCGCCAGTTCCTTCGCAATCTCCTGCTCGGCGTCGTCCAGCGCGGTCTTCGCCAGTTCCAACCACTCCCCCGCCAGCTTGCGGTCCCCAGCCCGCAATGCGATCGACGCGCTCGTCACCTCCCGCATTCCGGCATTCACCCGCTGCCGCAGATTGATTGGTGAAATCTTTCGCCGGATCGCCATCTCGGACTTACGGGCCACCAGCGCGCCGGGCGTATCTCCCGCGTCCAGGCGTGCCTGAACCTCATCTTCATAAGCGCCTGCCAATTGTTCACGCGTGCTGCGGCTCGCCGCATCCGACTGCAGCATCTCCTCCGCGACCTTTCGCCCCTTAACCGCCAGTTCGATCCCCTCCTCAGGCTCCAGCAACGTCGAGTGCATCCGAGCCGCGGAGCGATTCACGTCCGCCGCCAGCCCTTTGTCACCAACCACCCACTTCCTCATATCGATCCCCGCCAGCAACTCCACGTTGTGCGCCGTCGCTGCCAGTGCCTCCGCCCTCCGTCCCGCCCATTCATAGTTCCCCGACAGATTGATGTACGAGTTGGAACGATTCCACAGCAATGTGCTCGAGGTAGGATCCTTCCGAAGCAACTCCTCCACAATCGCAACAGACCGCTTGGCGGCGCTGATACCGTTTTCATAGTCACCGGACCACGCATACAGATAGCGCAGATTGAACAGCGACTGCCACAGAGCTAACCCTGTTTGCACGGTCGGGCTTCGCCTGTATTCGGCATCCAGCGTGGGGTACGTCTGTAGGGCCACCTGCAACCCTTCCCGGTACTCCTGCCGCCGGTTGTACAACTGCGACAGGGCAAAGGCTTGCACCGCCAGCCGTCCGGAGTAGAACTTCGAACCCGGGTTACTCTTCACCAGCGCTTCCCCGTCCGCCACCGCATCTCGCCGGAGTGCCAGAGCCTCTTCTGTACGCCCGATGACTTCTTTGTACCCGGCCAGCCGCCCAAACACCAGGATCCGGTAGATGCGAACGCGATCGTTGGAGGCGGTGCTTCCGGCAGAGCGTAGAATCCGCTCCGCCTCCCGAAACTGCTGCGCCGCCCCGCGCCGGTCACCAGCCCGCAAAAGCGCGCCGCCCGCACCCGCCTTCACATTCCCATGCATCGCCTTCAACAGCGGCTCCTCCCGGTTTCGCTCCGACGCCCCGCGGAGAGCCGCTTCCGCCTCTAACGCAAAGTCCTTGATCTCCTTCTCATCTCCCACCATCCGTGCGCGGTTGGAGAGATCGAAACAGGTATCAGAAAGCTCAAACGCGAACAGCGGATTCATGGGGTAGCGTTTCACTTGTACCCGTTGAATGACCAGCGCACGCAGAAGGTGTTCTTTCCCCTGTGCCCGATTCCCCGCCCGTGTCTCCAGTTGCGCCATCGCCTTCTCCTGCCGTGCGTACCAGAACTGAAAACTCGCATTGTCCGCATCCAGTCCCGCCAATCGCCTCGCTGTAGAAAGACCCTCCCGGCTTACCGCCGTCGCCTCGGCAAGGCGGTTACCGCCAGCCAGCGCCAGCCCTAGGACCCACTTCAGCCTCTGCTCCTGAAACTCCTGCTCCACGTTTCCCTTCAGGACTGCCTTCAGCTTTGCCAACTCCGCCAAGGCGTGCTCCGCAATCGGCAATGCCTGGCCGTACTCCACTTGGAAGATTTAGGCTTCTCCCAAATCCCCCTCCAGCTTCACCCAATCCAGCCGGTCTGCCGCCGTCGCCCTCGGCAGGGTTGCCCCTCTTTTTGCAGTCGCCGCCGCTTCCTCCAGCCTCCCTCGCGACGCCTGCACCTTTGCCAGCGCCAGCCACAACCCGGGATGATCCCCATGCCGCCTCACCGAGCCCGCCAATATCTCCTCCGCCTTCCGGTAATCCGCCTCCCCTCCTCCTGCCCCGATAAATCCACCCGTCTCAAACAAATCCGAGTGCCCCAACCCCCAATACGCCAGGCCCAACTGCCGCGCCGTCTCCGCATCCTCCGGCTTCGCCTTATACTTCCCCTCCAGCGCCCGGATCGCCCTCTCAAAGTTCGCCCGCGCTCCCGCCGCGTCGCGCAGTACCTCGCTCCCCTGCAACTCTCCCATCCGCAAGTACGCCGGCCCCAGCCCGTCCTGCTCCCCGCCCGCCGCCGCCACCTTATCCAGATACTCCACCCCCACCCGCACCAGCGCCTCCCGCGCCGGCGTCGTCCCGCCCACCCCCTTCAACTTCGCGTCCACATCGAACAGCATCGTGTTCGCCAGCGCCCGCACATCCGCCAGATGCGTCTCCGCCCGCGCCGTCGCCGACACCGCCTCCTTCCGCCGCTCCTCCGCCAGCCGTACCGCCGCCTCCGCCCGGTCCCGTTGCTGCTCCGCCGCCGCACGCCCCATCCGCGCCTCCCGCGCCTGCCACAGCGCCGCTCCAAGCCCGATCACCAACGCCGCCGCCACCGCTGCCCCGCCCACCACCACCGCCCGGTTCCGCCGCACAAACTTCCCCGCCAAATACCACCGGCTCGGCGGCGATGCCTTCACCGGCCGGTCGGTCAGGTGCCGATCGATGTCGGACCACAACTCCGCCACCGTCCCGTACCGCCGATCCCTCGACTTCTCCACCGCCTTCGTCACAATCCAGTTCAAATCCCCCGTAATCTGCTTCTTCAACGAACTCAAATCCGTTCGCCGCCGCTCCGCCACCGCCATCGCCTTCGGCCCCATCTCCGTCAGCTTCGTCGTCATCCGCGGCGCCTCTTCCTCCCGGATGATCCGCATCAACTCCACCAGCCCCGCCTTCCGCAACTGCTTCCCGTCAAACGGCACCGCCCCCACCAGCAACTCATACAACAACACCCCCAGCGAGTACACATCCGACGACGTATCCACGTCGTTCGTCATCACGTCCGCCGCCTCCGGGCTCATGTACTCCGGGGTCCCCACCATCTGCCCGTACTGCGTGAACACCGTGTTCTCCGCGTTCCGCATGTCCGTCGCCTTGGCGATCCCGAAGTCGATCACTTTCGGAACCCCAACCCGGTCCACCTCCATCACCAGCACGTTCGATGGCTTGATGTCCCGGTGGATCACCCCTTTCTGATGGGCATGCTGCAGCGCCTGGCATACCGGCAGAAATAGTTCCAACCGCTCCCGCGTGTTCAGCCTCTTCGCGTCGCAGTACTTCGTAATCGGCGTCCCATCGATGTACTCCATCACGAAGTACGGCCGCCCCTTCTCCGTCGCGCTCGCGTCAAATACGTGGGCGATGTTTGGATGGTCCATCAGCGCCAGCGCCTGCCGTTCGTATTGGAACCGCGCCAGTACCTCTCCCGAGTCCATCCCCGGCTTGATCACCTTCAGCGCCACCATCCGCCGGATCGGTGATACCTGTTCGGCCAGATACACCGTCCCCATCCCCCCCTCCCCTATGGCACGGACAATCCGGTACGGCTCATAGCTGTCGTACTCCAGCGCCGCCGCCAGCGGCGACTCCCCCGCCACCGTCTCCGCCTCCACCGCCGGCTCGGTCCCCATCCCGCCCTCCAGCAGGCAAGACGTGCACAGCCCCTCTTCCAGCACTTCTCCACACTTCGGACATGCGGTCATCGCCGCCCCCCGGCCCGCAGTTCGCCCGCCAACTCGCCCCTCTCCAAACCTCGCATCGCTGATTTCCGCTGAGTCATAGACCTACTCAGCAATCAGGATTCTGCCGCCCTTAGTTTCGCGATTCGGTGACTTTTATTTCAATACCCCAGCCTCGAATAACTACCCCACCCACCGCACCCCCTCCACACTATCCCCGTCATTCCTCCTCCCAATCAAATACGCGCTCATCCGCGCCGCACCCTCCACCGCCTCCACCTTCACCACCAACTCATTCATCCCGGACCGCAACTCCACCGCTTGCTGGAACTGCCCGCTCCGGTACTTCGTCCGCCCTTCTTCCATCAGCACCGTCTTCCCGTTCAACACCGCCTCAAATTTCCCTGTCGCCCCAATCCACAAAAACGCCTTCGTATGCCCCGCTGCTTCCACCCGTGTCGCCGCTGCGAACCGTGCCCCCGGCGCCACCGCCCGTCCGCTCCACCGGTCAAAGTGCAGCGTATCGGTCGGTATCTCCACCGGCTTCCACGTCTGCATCGGCGCCTCCAGGTCCGCCGTCACCCGCCACAACCGGTTCCCCCGCCCAAACCAGCCCTTCGGTTTCGCCCACCGCCGCCGCAACGCCTCCACATCCCCGCCGCGCACATCCGCGTTCGCCAGATCCCGCACACCCATCTGCCGCTTCTCCGCCATATGCAGAAACTCGATGTCCCACGAGTTGAACCCCAGCAGATTCGCCACCAGCGAATCCATCGCCACCGGATCCTCCCCGGCCAGCACCAGATTACTCTGCACCATCTGGTCGCTCACCCCGCAGTTATGCTCCTGATACTGCAATCCCCGCAGCCCGTCTACCACCGAGTAATCCGGCGGATGAAACGCCGCCAGGTCCACAATAAACGGATCGATCCGCCCCTCCACTTGATGCCCCGAATGCAGCATCGCATTGTGGAACGTCCCCGGCACCGCATACGCCTCCCGGGGCGCCGTCCCCACATAGTTCTTCAGGCAACACGTGATCCCGCTCTGCAAGTGCACTTTCATCACCGGCACCGAAATCAGAAAATCGCAGTTACGGATCGTGTTCGTCACAAAGTAGTCCGGCCGCGCCCCGAACGCCCCTTGCCCGTTCGCCGCTTTCGGCACAACAATCCGCCGGAACTTCCCGCTCGCGTCGCGCACCGCATCGTAGCTCAGGTCGACATAGTCGAACCCGTGCCCCGGAAACTCCTTCCGGAAATCGGCCAGCATCCCGCCAAACGACCCGCCTGCCCCCGGAAACTCCTCGCCGCCCCAGTCAAACGTCATCGCGTCCCGCCGTACGTCGTCCTGGTAGATCACATTGTCCTTCGCCGGATCCGTCAGCCGCCGGTAACTCCCCCCCTCGGCCATCGTGATCCGCCCCGCCCGCGTGAACCGCGCGACATACTCAATCACCGCCCGCGTCACCCGGAGATCGGTAATGTCGCCGGTGCGGTAAAACTCCCGCCCCCGCAAGCCGACAATGTTCGGCTTCACCACTACCCAAGCCCCCGGCTTGATCTTCGCCTCCAGGCTTCCCGCCTTCGGGGCGCCCAACCGGATCGCCGCCCACACCATGTCGCGCACCCGCTCATAGTCCAGTGCGTCACTCAACGTACTCGGCCGCCGCAACTGGCCGTAGTTCGATGGCACCAACCCGATCTTCGTCCGCTCCCCCGCGCCCCACATCGCTCCCGGTATCGCCGCCGCTCCCGCGGTGGCCATTAGCATTTGCCTGCGGCTGAATGACTCCATGCCCAATTTATACACCCGTTTTTTCAAAAATGGATCTAGAATTGGGGCAAGGAGGCTTTTCTCCGTGCTTCGCCGCCACCTCTTCTTCGTCCCTGCCCTGTTCGCCCGGCCCGCGCAGAAGGACGCAAAACCCCGCGAGTGGGTCACCGCCACCGCCAGCCGCGACACCGCTCCCCGCGTCGGCCTCATCCCCTCCCACTTCAAAGGCGGCGTCGAACTCGACGACCGGAAGATTCGCCCCCTCCTCAAGCCCGCTGCTCTCGACGCGCCCCTCTCGGCCGCCCAACTCGACGACATGCTCCGCCTCGCCGTCGAACTCGGCGGAGGCCGCCGCGGCGGCCTCGCCACCGCCATCGATCGCGACGATTGGGTCGTCCTCAAGGTCAGCCTCCTCCCCGGCGCCCCCACCGATCCCCGCCTGGTCGAAAGCACGCTCCGCGTCCTCGCCGAGCGCGGCCTCGGCCGCCGCATTTCAATCGTCGAGGCCCTGCCCGATCCCGCCGCATGGGACGCCGCTTACAAACCCCTCGTCCAGACCCTCGCCAAACAGTTCCCCAAAATTAAATACGAACTCGTCGACGCCGCCACCGCCCCGGCCCTCGAAATGCCCGTCGAAGGCCACGTCTTCAACCGCCACAACCCCCAAGGCTTCTACCGCATCCCCCGGGTTCTCCGCGAATGTGACAAGGTCATCTCCATCGCCTCGCTCGCCGCCCACCCGGTCGCATCCATCGCCATGTCCATGGTCAACTACCTCGGCTTCTCTCCCTCCTCCCGCACCGGACTCCCCGGCGAAATCGCCGTCGACCTCTTCTCGTTCCACCCCGCGGACTACGCCATCCTCGGACCCGCCGCCTCGCCGCGCCGCCACAATGTCGTCGTCGCCGGTACCAACGCTACCGCCGTAGACTCCGTCGGCGCCGCCGTACTCGGCCTCGACTCGGAGAAGGTGCTCCACCTCGAACACGCCGTCCACCGCGGCTACGGCTCCAACGAAGCCTTCGGCATCTGGACCCGCGGCTCGGAGATCGACGACGTCCGCCTCCCCGCCACGAAGTAGCGTCCCGTCCCCGGCTACAATTCCAGCACCAGTAACTCCAGCGCGATCGCCTCGTGCCGGAGCGTCCCAATCCCG
The DNA here is from genome assembly GCA_964430625.1 of uncultured Solibacteraceae bacterium. Taxonomy (GTDB): domain Bacteria; phylum Acidobacteriota; class Terriglobia; order Bryobacterales; family Bryobacteraceae. Next base: position 30,709 of record CAYSFR010000033.1, on the reverse strand, counting down.
GTCTCGGCCGCCCCCAGCAGATCCGCCTCCGCCACCCCCGCCCGGATCGCCTCCATCTCGCGCTCCGGATCACCCACCGCCTTCTCAAACTCCCCCGTCACCGCCAACAAACAGAACAACCCCGGGTACTCGTTTCCCGGCAACGCCCCCATCCATCGCGTTAACTCCCGGTAGCTCTCCGCCCGCTCCCTCTCCGTCCCGGCAAAGCGGTCAACAGGGTCGAACAGCACCACCCACCCGTCCTTCCCTTGCCTCCGCACCCCCGCCGCCAACTCCCGCACCTCAGCAAGCAGGTCGGCGTCCGGCCCCGCCGCACCGGCAGGCCGCACCGCCTCCAGCGCCGCCCGGCAAATCCCAGCCGTGTCTCGCAGTGGCAACTCCGGCCCCAGCCGCACATAGCTGCAGAAAAACCCATCCTCTTCCGCCAGCGCCTGCAGGCGCCCCATCGCCGCGCTGCGCTCAGCATCCGTTCCCCCCTTCAGCAGCAGCCCCGGCGGCTGCCAGCCGCCGTCCAACCCGTAGCGCACTTTGTTGAGCCGCTCCAGATACTCACTCTCGATCCGTTTCCAGTGCCGCCCCAGCGGATTCATCCCAACATAGTAGTCCACCCCGGACCAACCAATCCGTTATGCCAGAATTTGCAGACACTTGGCCATTGCCGGCCATGGCTCTCTGGCCCGATACTCAACTCATGAGCTTCCTTCTCAACGTAACCCGCGCCGGTTGCGCTGCACTGGCCATCGCCGCCTTGGTTCAGACTCTCGCCGTCTCCCAGGAGCCCAAGGCCCCGCCCCCGGCCGATTTTCAGTTCACTGCGGACGGAAAACTCCAGTTCCCCGCCAACTACCGCGAGTGGATCTTCCTCTCCTCCGGCAAAGGCATGACCTACGGCCCCGCCGCCAACCCCGAGGGCCCGCCCCAGTTCGACAACGTCTTCGTCAATCCCGCCGCCTATCGCTCCTTCCTGACGACCGGCCGCTGGCCGGACCAGTCGATCTTCATCCTCGAAATCCGGAAATCCAAAACCGAAGGCTCCATCAACAAGGGCGGCTATTTCCAGGGCGAAACCACCGCCCTCGAAGTCCTCGTGAAAGACACCCGCCGCTTCAAGTCCACCGGTGGCTGGGGCTTCTTCGAGTTCGGCGCCGACGACCACCAATCCGCCGCCCTGTTGCCCGCCACCGCCACCTGCTACCCCTGCCACGCCGCCAACGGCGCCGTCGAGTTCACCTTCGTCCAGTTCTACCCCACCCTCACCCCCATCGCCGCGAAATTCAAGACCCTCCGCCGCTCCGCTGCCAAATAGCCGCCCCTCCCACCGCGGGGTCCTCTCCCAGGACCCCAATCCTCCCTCCCGCCCGATCTCCCTGCTAAGTTAACTTGTCACTAATCCCGAACTCTCCCTATACTGTCGTGATACTCGTTCCGGCCACGAAGCCGCCATGATCGACTAGGAGCCCGCTTGATGTCCCGCCTTTTTGTCTTCTTCGCCGCCTGCATTCCCGCCCTCGCCTCCGCTTTCCAACCGCTCTACTTTGAACCCAATCGCGGCCAATTCGCCCCGGAGGCCCGCTTCCTCGCCCGCCAAGGGCGCCACTCCCTCTTCATCACCGATTCCGGCTCCGTCAGCGTCCTCGACGGCAACAGCGTCCTCCGCATGTCCCTCCCCGGCGCCCGCCCCGCCTCCGCCGTCTCCGGCCTCGAACCCGCCCCCGGCTTTACCAACTACCTCCTCGGCACCAAGGAAAACTGGATCACCGGCGTCCCCCACTTCTCCCGCGTCCTCCTCCGCGACGTCTACCCCTCCATCGACCTCGCCTTCTACTCCAACGGCTCCTCCCTCGAATACGACTTCATCGTCCACCCCGGTGCCGACCCCTCCCGCATTCGTATCGAATTCTCCGGCGCCACCCCCACCATCAGCCCCGACGGCGATCTCATCCTCCAAACTCCCGCCGGCGAACTCCGCAACCACAAGCCCCGCGTCTACCAATCCAGCAACGGCCGCCAAATCGAAATCCCCTCTTCTTACTCCCTCTCCGGCCGCAACGTCGCCTTCCATCTCGCCCCCTACGACCCCTCCCTCCCCCTCGTCATCGACCCGCCCATTACCTACCTCACCTACCTCGGCGGCTCCGTCTTTGAAAGCGTCCCCAACGTCCAGGCCGACGGTGCCGGTAATGCCTACGTCATCGGCAGCACCACCTCCGCCAACTTCCCCGTCGCCGGCTCCTTCGCCGCCTTCTCCAGCAACGTCTCCTTCGTCACCAAATACAACGCCACCGGCCAGGTCGTATATTCCACCTTCCTCGGCATCACCGCCACCCCCGCCGGCGCCGTCACCTCCTCCGGCGAAATGTTCCTCTTCTATGAGAAGTCCGGCGACGGCTCCCCGCGCATCGCCAAACTCAACGCCGCCGGCTCCGCCCTCTCCTTCGACATCAACCTCGCCGGAGGCTCCAACATGCTCCCCCGCCAGGTCGTCGCCGATGCCTCCGGCAACGTCTACGCCTGCGGCGACTTCTTCTCCGGCTCCACCCGCAATCTCCCTGTTACCGCCGGAGCCCTCCACCCCTCTTCCACCATCACCGGTGGCACCGGCAACGGCTACCTCATGAAGCTCAACTCCGCCGGCTCCGTCCTCTTTGCCACCTACCTCCCCATCGAATGCCGCAGCCTCGCCGTCGACGCCTCCGGTAACTCCTACGTCGCCGGCGCTTCCGACTTGGGCCAATCCGCCTGGCCCATTACCGCCACCTTCGGCACCGGCGCCGGTACCTTCTCCCACATCGTTGGCAAAATCAACTCCACCGGTACCGCCCTCCTCTACGCCTCCCACTTCCGCAACCTCCTCAGCCGCGGCCTCGCCGTCGATGCCACCGGGGCCCTCTACGTCGGCGGATCCGCCACCAACGGCGCCGCCCTCGTCAACCCCATCCGCAATACCTACGCTTCCAACGAAGGCTACGTCGCCAAAATTGACCCCAACGGCGACTCCCTCGTCTGGGCTACCCTCGTCGGCGGCACCGGCTCCGACATCATCTACAGCATCGCCGCATCCCCGGCCGGCGAACTTTCCTTCGTCGGGGAAACCGGCTCCAACAACCTCCCCCTCGTCGGAGCCCCACAAGCCGCCATCTCCACCGCCGGAGACATCATGGTCGGCACAATCAACGCCGCCGGCACCGCCTTCTCCTTCCTCACCTACCTCGGCGGCACCGGCGCCGATACCGTCGACACCACCAAGCGCGCGATCGCCATCGACAACGGCGCTATCTACGTCGCCGGCTCCACCGCCTCCACAAACCTCCCCGTCGTCAACGCCGCCCAGCCTGCCTACGGCGGTGGCACCCGCGACTCCTTTATCGTCAAATATGGCACCACCGTCGTCCCCGGCTGCACCTACACCCTCGGCTCCCCCTCCACCTCCGTTCCCGCCGCCGGCGGACCCTCCTCCGTCACCGTCACCACCCAGCCCGGATGCGTATTCTCCGCCTCCACCTCCGACGCCTTCCTCACCATCACTTCCGGCACCCCGGGCAATGGCACCGGCGCCGTTGCCTTCAATACCGCCGCCAACTCCGGCGCCGCTCGCACCGGCACCATCCTCATCGCCGGCCAAACCTTCACGGTCAACCAGGCCGCCGCCTCCACTCCCCCCTCCTCCGATACCCTCAATCCCACCAACCTCTCCCCACGCTCCGGCTCCGCCACCTCCGGCACCTTCGCCTTCACCTTCACCTCACCCCGCGGCTTTGCCGCACTCACCGTCGTCAATGTCCTCGTCAATAGCGCCATCGACGGCCGCAACGCCTGCTACATCGCCTTCGTCCCCTCCAGCGCCACTTCCGGCTCCCTCTTCCTCGTCGACGACGCCGGTAACGCCGCCGGACCCTACGCCGGACTCGCCCTCCCCTCCTCCAGCACCGCCTCCAACTCCCAGTGCACCATCAACGGCACCGGTTCCTCCGTCGCCGCCTCCGGCAACTCTCTCACCCTCAACCTCAACATCACCTTCAAGTCCGCCTTCGCCGGCAACCGGATCTTCTACATGGCCGCCCAGGACAATACCCCCGCTAACTCCGGCTGGAAACCCCTCGGCACGTGGAACATCCCCGGCACCGCCATCTCCGGACCCTCCGTCGGCGTCGTCACCCCCGGCTACACCACCACCGCCACCCAGACCATCTCCGTCGCCTTTGAACACTCCGCCGGATTCGCCAACATCGCCGTCGCCAACGTCCTCATCAATAACGCCATCGACGGCCGAAACGCCTGCTACATCGCCTTCGTCCCCTCCGGCCCAACTTCCGGCTCGCTCTTCCTCGTCGATGACGCCGGCAATGCCGCCGGTCCCTACGCCGGCTTGACCGTCCCCTCCACCGGTTCCGTCTCCAACTCCCAGTGCACCATCAACGGCTCCGGCACCACCCTGTCGTCCGCCGGCACCACCGCCACCTTGAATCTCAACATGACCTTCAAGCCTGCCTTCGCCGGCTACCGCATCATCTACCCCGCCGTTCGCAGCAACTCCCAGAACTCCGACTGGCAGCCCCGCGGCCTCGTCAACGTTCCCTGATCCGGCCCGCCTGCCCCGCACGGTAAAATCAGGGGGCGCACCCAGCGCACCGGAAGGGCCGGCATGATCGTCAACATTGAGGACTTCTTCGCCAAAGGTTGCGGGCGTTGCGAACGCTTCGATACCCCCGACTGCTCGGCACTTCGCTGGCAGTCCGCCCTCTCCGCCTTGCGCCGCATCTGCTGCGAAACCGGTCTCGAAGAAACCGTCAAGTGGGGCCATCCCTGCTATATGCACGCCGGCCGGAACATCGCCGTCATCGGCGCCTTGCGCGGCGATTGCCGCCTCAGCCTCTTTCACGCCGCTCTGCTCAAGGACCCGCAACGAATCCTCGAAAAACAGGGTCCCAACACCCGCCACCCCGACATGATCCGCTTCACGGACGCCGCCCAGGTCACCGCTCAGGCGGCCGTCGTCCGTTCCTACCTCGAGGAAGCCATGCGCTATGCCGAGGCGGGCCTGCAACCGCCCAAGGAGGAGAGCGACCTCGAACTGCCCGAGGAACTGCTGGAAGCCATGAGCGGCGATTCTGAACTCCACGAGGCGTTCCACAACCTCACCCCAGGCCGCAAACGAAGCTACGTCATCAACCTCAGCGCAGCGAAAACCGCCGCCACCCGCATCTCCCGCATCGCCAAACTCCGACCCAACATCCTCGCCGGCAAAGGAGCCCAGGAACGCTAGTCAGCCGTCTCCAGGTACCGCCGTACCACCAGTAATCCATCCGGTGTCACCGGCACCTCGCTCGCCAGCACCGCCTCCGGCTTTAGAAAGCAAACCGACTCCACCTCCTCCGCCTGCAGCACCAGCGGCCCGTCATAACGGCATTCAAACACCCGCCCCCACACCCGCACCGGCGGCTCGTCAAACCAGAAATCGAAACACGTCCGCAGCGCAACGCCCCGGATCCCCATCTCCTCGGCCAACTCCCGCTCGGCGCTTTCTTCATAACTCTCCCCGGCCAGCACCACGCCCCCGGCCGCCGGATCCAGATACCCCGGGTAGACGTCCTTGGTCAGCGTCCGCCGCTGCACGTGCAACTCCCCGGCCGCATTGAATATCAGCACATACGTCGCCCGGTGCGGCAGTCCCCCTGCCCGCATCTCCCACCGCGGCGCCACCCCCATCGGCCGGTTCTCCCGGTCCACAATCAATACCTGTTCGTCTCGCGCCAATCTGGTTCGCCTCCCTGCCCGCTTCCCTTCATCATAGGTCCCCTCGGCGCTATTCAGGCGTGCCGATTACAACGGCCCTTCCTCCTGCTCCATCTCCCCCAGTAACACCACCGTCGCCGGAACCACGATCCCTCCCTCCGGGTCTTCGCCCTTGCCGGAGATAATGGTACCTTGTGATCCTGCGCGGCTCGAACAACCACCATCCATGACCTTCTCTGTCATTGTTCCGACATACGAGCGGCCCAACCTACTGGCAAAATGTCTGGAAGCACTCGCGGATCAGGAGTATAGCAGGGCGCTCTTTGAAGTGATCGTGGTGGACGATGGCACCGCGCCCCGGCCCCGCCTCCTGGTGGAGTCGTTTGCCCAGCGGATGAATGTTCGGTATCTGGAGACCGATCGGCTCGGACCGGCACGCGCCAGAAACGCGGCGCTGCGGGCAGCGCACGGTGCCTACGTCGCCTTCACCGATGACGATTGCGCCCCATCGCCGGCCTGGCTCCGTACCTTTGATGCCACGTTCCGCGCCCACCCCGGTGCCGCCCTCGGAGGCGCCATCGTCGACTCCGCCGATAGCACCATCTACGGCATCGCCAGCCAAACGCTCGTCAGCTATCTGTACGAATCCGGCGACGGAAAGCCCGACTTTTTCTGCTCCAACAACATGGCCTTTCCGAGAAAATCCCTGCTTGCCATCGGCGGCTTCCCGGAGAACTTCCCCCTCGCCGCCGCCGAGGACCGGGACGTCTGCGCCCGCTGGTCTCGCACCAGCAAACTGACCTTTGCTCCCGATGCCGTCGTCGTCCATCGGCAGGCCATCAATTTCTCCGGATTCCTCCACCAGCACTGGCGTTATGGCCGCGGCGCCTTTCACTTCTGGCGCGTCCGCCGCCGCGAATCCGGAGACGTCCGAATCATCCGCGACGCCCGTTTCTATCGCGAAATGCTCCTCTACCCCTTCTCCCGGCCCGCCACCCGCTCCGCGTCCACCATCTCTTTCCTGCTTGTTCTCTCCCAAGCCGCCTCCGCTGCCGGCTACTTCGCCGAAGCCCTCCGCCAGAGAGGGGGCGCTAACCCGCCGGGACACACATCCCCCCACCGCCCGGCTTAGCCCCAGGCTCACCCCACCGGCACGCCCCCTGCCTCCGGCAGCCTCACCTGTCCCATCTTGCGCGCTCCAGACTAATCCCCCAACACCAGCCACGGAAAGAACGTCCGCAACGCCGTTCGTCGCATCACAATCAACTGCGTCGTCGTCTGCCCCGGCTTTGCCACGCCCATCGCGATCATCACCCGATCCCCGGCATACTCCCGCACCTGCACACTCAACTGCGGCTGCTTCGCGTCCGGCCAGTGATGAATCGACGATTTCCCTGCCGGAAACAACACGTCCACATTCACCGGATAGTGATAGTTCCGCGTCACCGAAACTAGCTTTCCCGTCGTCTTACGGAGCAACAGGACATGCGTCGGCTCGTGGACGTCGATCAGATCCGTCTGGTAATGCCACGTCAGGAACACGGGATCGGCGTCGTTCACCTGCGCCGGCCGCCCCATCCCCCTCGCGATCTGCGCCTGCGTCTCTTCGAGCGTGTACCGCAGGATTTCGGCAACTTGCAATGGCGCCGCCGGCGCCGTCTGGGAAAACAGGCGGGGGCCTGCCAGTAGCAGAACCCCCACCCACATCGCTCGCCTCATCTACTTCCCAACCGACTGCGGATACTTGCTGTTGAGCAGCACCTTCTCCACAAACGCGTCGCCCTCGGCTGTATCGCCCGTCAGCGCCGTCGCCATCTTGAAGAAGATGTCCGTCTGGTCCATGTAACCGGTGAACAGGAACGCTCCCGTCCCTTCCGCCGTCACCGGCACGCTCGATCCCGTGTGATCGCCCGTCCGGAACCCGACCGCAATCCGCCGCAGTGTTCCGCCCGCCGGAGCCGTATTCAAGGGGTATCCAGTCCGGGCGTCCACCGGATAGGCCGGCGATCCAAAGTACGTCGAATACGAACTCGCCGCCGGATCTGTGGCAACGGACACCGGCGCAAACGTGATCGGCGTTCCCGTCCGTCCCCGGTTCTGGTCCACGCCCACGCTTCCGCTAATGAACGGCAACCCGGCACGCGCGTTCGAATAGGCGTCTCCATAAACCGTGAACGCCTGCGCCCCGGCCTGCGTCGTGAACGTCACCTCCTGGTTCTTCGCCTTGTTCAGATACTCCGCATCGGCCGTATTGCTCACCCCGATGATGTGCATCGATTGATCGTGGTCCGCCGTCGCCACAATCAGCGTATCCTTCGTCGCTCGCTTGGCCGCCCACGCCCGCGCCACTCCAATCGACCTGTCCATCTCGATCGTGTCCCAGATCGTCCCCGCCGCATGGTTCGGATGCGACTGCTTATCGATCGACGCCGCTTCCACCATCAGCACGAACGGCTGCTGCCCGAACGACGTCGACAACACCTCGATCGCCTTCGCCGTCATCACATCCAGCATCGGCTGATCCGGATAATCCGCCAGGTTCGCTACCGGCTCGGACGCCGGCCGCGGCAATCCCAGCTTGTCGTACGCCACGTCCATGTTGTTCGCCGCATCCGCCGCCGCCCGGATCCGGTCGCTCGCCGGCGCCGGTGCCGTCGAACCCTTGAAAAGACCCAGCGTCGGCTGACCATACGCGATGTTCTTCAACTGCGTCGCCGTCGTCACCACCCGGTATCCTTTCGCCTGGAACTCCTTCACAAGGTCTCGCCCGTCCACCCGCGCCGCCGGATGGAACTGGTCCGCTCCGCCGCCCAGGATCACGTCAAACGCCGGCCGCCCGCCCAGCATCGGGTTCTCCAGATACTGCCGCGCAATCTCAAACTTCGTCTGCCGGAACGCCGTATGCGATCCCTGCACCGCAGGCGTCGCGTCCGTCACGTCGGCCGTCGTCACAATCCCCGTCCGGTAGCCGTGCAGCCGCCGCAAATACTCCCACAGCGTCTCAATCCGCGGATTATCCAGCAGCGCCGGCATGTTCGCCGCGTTCGCCGCCCCGGTAAACCGCCACCGGCAATCCGTCCCGTCCGTGAACGTGTTCACCGCATTCAAAAAGCTCTTATTCCCGCTCGCCCACGCCGTCCCCGTATTCGCCGAATCCGGCACAATCGAGTCCGTCCCGTGCGTCATCGACATCCCGCTCACCGGCATCTTGTCCATCTCCAGCAGATTGTCGAAGAAGCCCTCACGGAATGCGTTCTTCCCGTCCGCGCTCACCGTCGACCGCGACACCAGCCGCGCCGCATCCCGGTAAGCCGTTCCCATCGCGTCCCCGATGAACAGGATCACGTTCCGCCGCGCCACCCCGCTGCCCGGCATCGCAAACGGCCGCACCAGCACGTCCCGGCTGTCGCTCAACGTCGCCGTTCCCGCCGTCGCCGTCGCCGTCAACTTCAACGTCCCCAACTCCTGGAACGATTGCAGGTTCGCCCGCACCACCCAGTCCGTCGACTCGTCGCAATCCAACTGCGCCGCCACCGGCTTATCAAATCGCGCCGTCAGGTCGACGCTACCCGCCATCACCTTTAAATTGGTAACCGAGGCAGCGTTCCGTACCTCCAATACCAGGTCCACCTGCTGCCCTTGCAGCAGCCGCGTCCGTTCCGGCAACAGGATCCGGAGGCTCGGACTATTCGTCTGGGAAAACAATGGCGCAATCAGCATGGCGCCGGAGAGTAAAATTCGTTTGACTTTCACATCCTCGAAACTACCTGCCCTACATTGCCGCCCGATGAACTCCCTGTGAATCTGTGATGACGGTAAACCGCCGCACCGCCTCTTCCCCGAAGTACCGCCCCAACAGCCGCGCCGGCGCTTTCGTCAAATCCAGCAGTACCAGTCCGTCCAGCGCATTCCCGAACCGTCCGTCCAGGTTCAGACACAGAATCTCTCCACCCAAATTCAGATACTGCCGCAGCAGCACCGGCAACCCCTTGGCGTCCGGCTCCAACTGCGTCACATACGCCTCCAACTCTTCCACGCTCCTCCGCCGCTCCCCGCCTTTCCCCCACACCAGCGCGTGCGTCATCGGATTACGCGGGAAAAATCCCTTCGGCCACGGCGAGAAATGCGCCGCGATCGCCGACCGCGATTCCGCCGTGTAGTCCGCGCTGATGCTCACCGGCCCAAACAGATACCGCAAATGCGGACGCCGCATCACAAATACCCCGATTCCCTTCCACAGCAACAACAGCGGCAGATAGTCCCGTTGATACCGCGCCCGGATAAAGGACCGCCCTAGCTCCGCCGCCTGCCCCGCAATCCTCCGCCAGTCTCGCGGAAACCGGAATAGCGTCGATGTATAACTCCCCGGCCGCGGCGGCAGCGCCGCACAGTCCGCAATCCGGTACGCCCCCGCTATCTCCCGGTTCTCCCGGTGCCACACGAACAGGTGCCAGTAGTGTGCGTCGAACTCGTCCAAATCCACCGCCGCCCCCGTCCCTTCTCCCGCCGCGCGGAACGTCAACTCCCGCAGCCGCCCAATCTCCCGCAGAGCCGTCGGAATTGTCCCCGCCGGCTCCAGATACACCTCGAAACTCCCCGCCGCCAGTACCGGCTGCAACCGCCCGATCTCCACCCCAATCGCATCGGCCGGTAACTCCGCCGCCACCCGCGCCTGCCTGACCTGTGCCGCCAGCGCATACACCCGGTTCCGCAAATGCATCGTCATCTGCCCCGCATCCCGGAACCGCTCCACGCCCATCGCCCTTCCCACCGCAACCCGCACCGTCCGCCGCCGCCGCGCCAGCATCTGCGAAGGCAGCAGCAGCGTCCGCAGCGCCGGGTGGATCAACCCGGCCAACTGAAAGCCCGGCCCGTTGTGCCCGTCAAAATACACCGGCAGCACCCGCGCCCCCGTCTTCATCGCCAGCCTCGCCGCCATCGGCTGCCAGTCGGAATCGGCCACCCGTCCCAGCTTCGGCCGCACCGACGATACCTCCCCCGCCGGAAACACCACCAGCGCCCCGCCTCCTTGCAGATGCTTCAACGCCTGCCGTACCGCCGCCGTATTGGCATGCGACGCGCCTCCAAATGGATCCACTGCAATGATCTGCGGACACAACTCCGGCAACTCCGCCAGCAGGGAATTCGTCACAAACAGAACGTCCCGCCGCACCTGCCCGAACAGCGCTCCCAGAATCGGCCCCTCCACAATCCCAAACGGATGATTCGCCACCACCACCAGCGGCCCCGTCGCCGGAATCTCCTCCACCGCGCCTACATACTCCGGCCGCAACTCCAACTCCTCGATCACCCTCTCATGGATTGTCCCCGCTGGACGCTCCATCGCTCGCCTCCACACCGCCCGCAACTCCTCCAGCCCTAATACTCGTTCGACGAACCCCGGGGATAACGGCAGGGGAATCCGGCTCGCCAGCGGAAATGAGTTGGTGTTTGGCATACGCTCGCCGCCAAGGTACGGCACTAGAATTTCACCTTGATGAATGTCCCAATTCACCACGCTGACAACCCCTCTCCCCCAAAACGTAACCACCCGAATTTGTTTCTTCAGATTGTCATCGCCCTGCCGTACTCATGCAATCTTGTCCCCCTATCGTGAACCAGGAGACCTCGTGGACCATACTCTTCACTTCCATTGGAAAGACGCTTCCGCCCCCAATCACTTCCGCTCCGGCGTGTCGCTGCATAGCCACACCCTGCACTCCAAGGAACTCTTGGATTTCATCCCCCGCTTCGCCGCCAAGGTCCCGGCGGTCCATCGCGAGGTCCTTCGCCTCTCCGCCCAGTTTGAAAAGTTCCACCGCGCTCCCCTCGACTTCCGCAAAGGCTGGTGGACCCCTCCCTTGGACCCCAATGCCGCCGTCCGCCTCGAGTCCGCCCAGATCGAAAACCTCGGCCTTCACCCCCTCGTATCTCTCACCGACCACGACTCCCTCCAGGCCCACAACGGCGGCCGCCATATCGCCTCCGTCGAACTCACCGTCCACCTCCAGCCCTCCTTTATCCACCTTGGCATTCACAATCTCCCCGCCCACCGCGCCCACGAAGTCCTCGCCTTTGGCTCCCACCCGGCCGCCCTCATGGGATGGCTCAGCCAGTTCCCCAACGCCCTGATCGTCCTCAACCACCCGCTGTGGGACGAAACCGGCATCGGTCACGCCGCCCAGCGCGCCATGGTCGAACGCTTCCTCGGACGCTTCGACGGCGACATCCACGCCCTCGAACTCAACGGACTCCGGCCCTGGAAGGAAAACGCACAGGTCCTCGCCCTCGCCAACGGCTGGGGCATCCCCGCCATCAGCGGCGGCGATCGCCACGGCACCGAACCCAACGCCAACATCAACCTCACCAACGCCTCCACCTTCGATGAATTCGTCGAGGAGATCCGCTACCGCCGCATCAGCCGCGTCCTCTTTCTCCCCCAGTACAACCGCCCCTACCCCCTCCGCATCGCCTCCAACATGATGGAGATCCTCGCGGACCAGCCCGATCACGCCCTCGGCTGGCGCCGCTGGTCGGACCGCGTCTTCTACGAACTCCAGCCCGGTGTCGCCCGCTCCCTCTCCGAGTATTGGCCCGGCGGCGAACCCGCCCTCGTCCGCTTCTTCCTCCTCCTCGTTCACTTCATGCGCGCCTCCGGCCAACTCGCCCCCGTTCGCTTCGCCTCCGGCCTCGTCCAGGAGTGCCGCCCATGATCCCCACGCCCCCGCGCGTGGCCTTCTTCACCGACTGCTATCACGAAGTCAACGGCGTCGCCCGCACCAGCCGCCAATTCGTCCAGTTCGCCAAGTCACGCGAACTCCCCCTCCTCGTCTTCCACGCCGGTGAGTCGTCCCGCCTCTGGACCGATGGCTCGGTCACCCACCTCGAGTTCCGCCGCGGCTTCCCCAGCCTCCCCCTCGATGCCGGCATGGCCTTCGACCTCGCCTTCTATTTCCGCCACCTCCGCCCGTTTGAACAGGCCTTCCGCGGCTTCCGCCCCGATATCGTCCACACCACCGGCCCCAGTGATTGCGGCCTCCTAGGCATGATCCTCGCTCATCGCCTCCGCGTCCCCATGGTCTCCTCCTGGCATACCAATGTCCATGAGTACGCCGGCCGGCGCATCCCCTCCTGGGTCCCCGCCCGCCCCGCCGTCGCCCGCCGGGCCGAGTCCTCTTCCCTCTCCCTCGTCGCCCTCTACTACCGCTACGCCCGCCGCACCCTCGCTCCCAATCCCGAACTCGTCGACTTCCTCACTTCCGCCACCGGCAAGCCCTCCGCACTCATGGAACGCGGCATCGACACCGCCCTCTTCCATCCCGCCAAACGCCTCCGCGAATGCGACAGCAACTTCCGCATCGGCTACGTCGGCCGCCTCAGCCGCGAGAAAAACGTCCGACTCCTCGTCGACATCCAGCGCGAACTCGCCCGCCTCACCTCCGCCCCTTTCCACTTCGCCATCGTCGGCCAGGGCGATGAACTCGACTTCCTCAAACGCAACCTCCAGCCGGCCTTCTTCCGCGGTGTCCTCCACGGGGAAGCCCTCTCCCGTGCCTACGCCGGCCTCGATGCCTTTGTCTTCCCCTCGGAAACCGATACCTACGGCAATGTCGTCCTCGAAGCCCAGGCCTCCGGCGTTCCCCCGCTCGTCACTAACTCCGGCGGCCCCAAATTCCTCGTCCGGCACGGCGAAACCGGCTTCATTTGCGACTCCCCCGCCGCCTTCGCCGAGTCTCTCCTCGCCCTCATGCAGAACGCCCAACTTCGCGCCGATGTCCGCGCCGCCGCCCGCCGCGCCGCCCTCCTCCGCGGCTGGGATGCCATCTTCGAAAACGTCTACGAAACCTACAGCCTCGCCCTCCGTCCCCCGGCCCCCGCTCCCGCCTCCCTCTCCAGTTGCTCCGCCTAACGCCCCTCTCCCAACGCCCGCGCCGTCAGCGTCTCCGCCAGCCCGAACGATAACGTCATCCCGCTCCCGCTTGTCCCCGTCACCACCCGCACCCCGGCCTCCGGCGTCGCCGTGAAATAAGGCCGCGCCGGATGCTTCGCATAAACCCCGTACCACCGCTCCCCGATCTCCATGTTCGGGAACGCCGCAAAGCCCCGCAAATACCGCAGTATCAACGTGTCAATCTCCTCCCGGTTGAAGATGCTCACATCCAGCCCGTACTCGTGCGAATCCCCGATCGTCACCGCATTCCCCGCCGTCGTCGACGCCATCACATGAATCCCCCATCGGTCATACTCCGGCAACTCTTCGGCAATACGTCTCTTCAGCGCCGCCAGGCTCTCGCACCGCCCGAACGACGAGTAAAACCGCAGCGTCAATCCTCCCGCCAGCGCCGGCCCCATCTTCCATCCCCCCGGCTGCGCCACCGTTCGCATCATCTGCAGCTTGCAGCGCGTCAACCCGCTCCCGGCAAACACCCGCGGATACAACGTCTCAAAATCGTCGCCCCCGCAGACCACCACCTCCTCGGCCTCCACCTGCCGCACATCCGTCACTGCCGTCGAAAATCGGAACTCCACCCCGTATCGCTCTTCCAGAAACCCAGGCAACGTCGCTACCGTCAATCGCGGATCCACAATCGCCTCATGCCCGCTGTAGAGCGCCCCCCGCAATCCCTCCGCGCGCACCGCCGGACTCTTCTCCCTCGCCTCTGCCGCGGGGATCCATCGCCCCCGCTCCGGTTCCCGCTCGGCAAACTCCCGCGCCACCGCCTCTTCGTCTGCCGCATAGGCCACGTGCAACGATCCCTCCGGAAAGTACGGCAGCCCCGTCGCCTCCAGCACCTCCGCCCATAGACGCCGGCTCAGCATCGCCATCTCCGTCATCTCTCCCGCCGGCTGCCCGATCGGCCACAACATCCCGAAGTTCCGCACCGACGCCCCTGTCGCCCGCGCCGATCGCTCATACACCCGCACCCGGTATCCCCGCTTCGCGTACGCGTACGCATGCGCCAGCCCGAGGATCCCCGCGCCTACAATTCCCGCGCTCTTCATCTCTTCCTCCAATGAGTCGCCAGCGCCAGCGATCCCAGCAGCGCCGCCGCGCCCAGCGAATAAAACAACGCATCCCACCCAAATACCCGCGTAATGGTCGCCACAAAATACGGCGACAGCACCTGCCCCGTCGACCCTACTCCATTCACAAATCCCGCCGCCCGCGCCACCGCCTCTTGCGGCACCGCCTCCTGCGTCCCCGTCCCCGCCATCAGCGTGTCCGGCCCAAACGTGAACATGCCGATCAGCGCAATCGCCGCCATGTTCCAGCCCTGCCCAAACCCGCTCACCCACGGATAAACAGCGCACAACCCCGCCAGCACCGCCATCATCGCCGAACCCACCGGAAACCGCCGCCCCCGCGTCGCGTGCTCGGAAACATACCCCGCGCCCAACACCCCGGCAAACCCGATCGCCTCATACACCGACGACGCATACCCCGCCTGCACCGGCCCGTATCGCAGCCGCTCCGTCAAATACAGTGGCAGCCAGAACAGAAACGAGTACCGCGTCATTTTCACGAAAAAGTACATCACCGCAATCGCCACCAGCGCCGGCGTGAATACCATCGCTCCCCGCGCCCCGCCCTGCACCCCTCCCCCCGCCTCCAACCCCGCCGCCGTTTGGTCCCGTGACCACCACCCGAACACCAGCGCCACCCCCGCCAGCACCAGCGACGGCACCCACGCCGCCCGCTGCCATCCTCCCGACGCCGAAAATGCCGCCAGGTTCGTCGCCAGAAAGCCCCCCGCCACCAGATGCGTCCCCCACCAGGCCATCACCACGCCCCGGTTCATCGCCGGAAACCACTCCCGCGACATCTTCAATACCCCGGGCCACCCCGACGCCTGCAGGAACCCGTTCGCCCCCTGCGACGCCACCAGCGGAAACGTCGTCCCCGTCAGAGCCGATGCCACCGCCGACCCCAACGCACCCACCGTCACCACCCGCCGCGCTCCCCACCGGTCCGCCAGATGCCCCATCACAAACTGCCCCACGCTGTACGCCGCGCTGTAGAAGAACAGCACATGCGCCAGTTCCTCGGAACTGTACCCCTGCTCGGTCTTCAAAAACGGCATCAGCACGCTGAAGTTCTTGCGGCAAAGGTAATACCCGCAATACATCAGCCACGTAAGTCCAAAGATTCTAAGAAACACGGCGTCCGCCGAGAATATCGGCCCGCCATCACAACACAATGAATTCTCCGCAACAGTCCCGTTTCGCGCTCCCGGCGTAACCGGTTCTTCACACCGCTGCCATCCAATTGAATCCCTCCGCCGCTATCCTCGCCAATATCCCCCATGCAGACGATCCCCTCGGTCTTCGCATCCCTCTTCCGCCAGCCCGGGGAACTTCTCCTCCGCCGCTGGAACTGGAAGTCCGCCCTCTACTCCTCCCTCTGCCGCTCCTCTCTCTTCTTCGCCGTCAACCTCACCGCCGGCCTCGATGCCGCAGCCCGCGCCATGCTCGCCGAATTCCTCTATCGCGCCGTCTCCGCCGGTTTCTACGGCGCCATCACCCAGTCCTTCCGCCACGTCCGGCCCCGCTGGCACGGCGCCGTCGCCGCCACTCTCCTCCTCGTCACTCTTTCCCACTCCATCGAACTCCTCATCCACTGGTTCCGCAACACACCCAACCTCTGGGCCTCCATCTTCGCCTCCTGCTGCTTCACCGTCATCTCCACCCTCTTCAACCTCCACGCCATGCGCCGCGGCGTCCTCGTCACCGGAAACGATGGCCACGGCCTCCTTACCGATCTCAAGCTCCTCCCCTCCCTCCTCCGCGCCGAACGCTGACCCATGCTCCCTTCCCACTCCACCGCCGCCCTCTTCCACGGCCCCGGCAAACCGCTCACCCTCGAATCCTTCCCCCTCCCCGCCCTCGCCCCCGGGGAAGCCCTCATCCGCATCTCCTGCACTACCATCTGCGGCTCGGACCTCCACTCCATCTCCGGCCGCCGCCACTCCCCCGCCCCCGCTATCCTCGGCCATGAAATGGTCGGCCACATCGCCGCCATTGGCCCCGGCGAACTCCGCTCCTTCTCCGGCGAACCCCTCTCCCTCGGTAGGCGCGTCACCTGGTCCATGGTCTGGAGTTGCGGCCAGTGCTACTTCTGCCGCCTCGGCCTCAATCCCAAATGCGAGCGCCTCTTCAAGTTCGGCCACTCCTCCATCGGCCCCGCCTCCACTCTCTCCGGCGCCTATTCCCAGTTCTGCCTCCTCCCCGCCGGCACCGCCATCTTCCCCGTCCCGGACAACATCCCCGACATCGTGGCCGCCCCGGCCAATTGCGCCACCGCCACCGTCGCCGCCCTCCTCCGCCACGCCCAGCCCATCGCCGGCGCCTCCGTCCTCGTCCTCGGCGCTGGCATGCTCGGCCTCACCGCCTGCGCCATGGCCTCCGCCGCCGGCGCTCACACCATCATCGCAGTCGACCCCGATACCCTCCGCGCCCGCCTCGCCCCCCGCTTCGGCGCCACCCATACCCTTTCCCCAGGCCCTGGGCTCCTCCATTCCGTCCGCTCCCTCACCTCCTCCCGCGGCGCCGATTGCGCCTTCGAACTCTCCGGCTCCCCGGACTCCACCGAAGCCGCCCTCCCCCTCCTCCGCCCCGGTGGCCATCTCCTCCTCGCCGGCGCCGTCTTCCCCTCCCGGCCCCTCTCCCTCCCCGCCGACGACATCGTCCGCCGCCTCATCCGCATCTCCGGCGTCTATAACTACACCCCCCACGACCTCGCCGCCGCCCTCTCCTTCCTCTCCGCCCACCTCCCCAGCTTCCCCTTCCCCCTCCTCGTCCCCGCCTCCTTCCCCCTCTCCGATATCAACGCCGCCATCGATTTCGCCCTGCGCGAACGCCCCCCGCGCGCCGCTCTCCTCCCCGGTTAATCTCATGCATAACATCCCCAACGGCGTCCGCGCCGTCATCTTCGATATCTCCGGCACCGTCATGGACTTCGGCAGCCGCGGCCCCGTTGCCGCCTTCGTCGAACTCTTCGCCCGCCACGGCGTCGCTATCTCCGAAGCCGAAGCCCGCGTCCCCATGGGAATGCACAAACTCGACCACGTCTGGGCCCTCCTCTCCCACCCCGCCATCGCCGCACGCTGGCAATCCGCCCATGGCATCCTCCCCGACAGGAACACCCTCCAGTCCCTCTACCAGGCCTTCGGCCCCCTCCAGGTCGAAGTCCTCAAAAACCACCTCGACCTCCTCCCCGGCGTCGCCGATGTCACCGCCGAACTCCGCCGCCGCTCCATTCGCTTCGCCGCCACCACCGGCTTTGAAACCTCCATGATGGACGACGTCAAATCCGCCGCCCTCGCCCAAGGCTACGAACCCGAATGCTGGGTCGGCCCCGACCTCGTCGGCGCCGGCCGCCCCGCTCCCTGGATGATCTTCTATGCCGCCCGCCATCTCGGCCTATACCCCCTCCACACCTTCGTCAAGGTCGGCGACACCCCCGCCGATATCGCCGAGGCCCGCAACGCCGGCACCTGGGCCGTCTCCGTCGTCCGCACCGGCAATGAAATCGGCCTCTCCCGCGCCCAGTGGGACGCCCTCTCCCCCCAAGAGCAATCCAAACGCTACGAAGACGCCTCCGCCCGCTTCCTCTCCCTCGGCGCCCACTACGTCATTGATTCCGTCGCCAGCCTCCTCCCCGTCATTGACGCCATCTCCGCCCGAATCGCCAACGGCGAACGCCCCTGAACCGGCGAACGCCCTTAAACCAAGGACCCCTCATGACCAGCGAACACATCGAATCCGTTATCAACGAAGTCGTCGCCCTCCTCGAAGACTCCGGCGGCGAACAATACTTCGGCGAAGCCGTCTCCAAACTCGAACACGCCCTCCAGTGCGCCTTCCACGCCGCCATCGCCGGCGCCGATGAGGAACTCATCCTCGCCGCCCTCCTCCACGACATTGGCCATCTTCTCGACATCGACGGCACCATCCGCGACCAGCGCGTCGGCGTCGTCAACCACGACGAAACCGGCGCCCGCTGGCTCCTCCAACGCGGCTTCTCCCCCCGCCTCGCCGCCCTCGTCGGCGGCCATGTCGATGCCAAACGCTACCTCACCGCCACCAATCCCGCCTACACCAGCCGTCTCTCCCCAGCCAGCGTCGCAACCCTCAAACTCCAGGGCGGCCCCATGTCCCCGCAAGACGCCCTCGCCTTCGGCGCCCAACCCGATCGCGACGACATGCTCCGCCTCCGCTCCTGGGATGAACTCGCCAAGGACCCCGCCTGGGCCGGACCCGCACTCCGCGACTACATCCCCATGCTCCGCCGCCACCTCGGCCGCCCCGTTACAGCGAATTCACCGAATCTCCACCGCGAGTTCAATGAATTGTAAAGTCCTCTTGATATTCCAGGAGGATGCGAAAACTCCTGCTGTTCTCCCTCTGCCTAGGCGCCCTGTCCGCCCAGCAGTTCAAACTCGATAAGGTAGGCGGCTTCGCCACCGGCGTCTTTGACCGCGGCGCCGCCGAGATCGCCGCCTACGACCCCGCCTCCAAACGACTCTTCTTCGTCAATGCCTTCCTGCCCGCTGTCGAAGCGCTCGATATCTCTAACCCCGCCAAACCCGTCGCCGTCTTCCGTATCTTCATCCCCGCTATCTACGGCAAGGTCGCCAATAGCGTCGCCGTCCGCAACGGCATCCTCGCCGTCGCCGTCGAAGCCGACCCCAAAACCGCCCCCGGCCGCGTCCTCTTCTACGACTCCAATGGCAACCTCCAGGGCTCCGTCACCGTCGGCGCCCAACCCGACATGATCACCTTCACCCCCGATGGCAAGACCGTCCTCACCGCCAACGAAGGCGAACCCAGCGACAACTACACCACCGACCCCGAAGGCTCCGTCTCCCTCATCGACATCTCCAACGGCATCACCGGTATCTCCCAGTCCGCCGTCCGTACCGCCGATTTCAAAGCCTTCAAAAAGGAGGACCTCGACCCCTCCATCCGCATCTACGGCCGCAACGCCTCCGTCGCCCAGGACCTCGAACCCGAATTCATCGCCGTCTCCTCCGATAGCAAAACCGCCTTCGTCACCCTCCAGGAAAACAACGCCATCGGCGTTCTCGATCTCGCATCCGCCAAATTCACCAAACTCGCCGGCCTCGGCTTCAAGGACCACTCCAAACCCGGCAACGGCATCGACGCCTCCGACCGCGATAACGCCATCAATATCGCCAATTGGCCCGTCCTCGGTATGTACCAGCCCGATGGCATTGCCGCCTTCGAAGCCAAGGGCAGGACGTGGCTCATCACTGCCAATGAAGGCGATGCCCGCGAATGGGGTAACTTCGCCGAAGAGGCTCGTGTCTCCACCCTCACCCTGGACCCCGCCGCCTTCCCCAACGGCGCCGCCCTCAAGGCCAACGGCCAGCTCGGCCGCCTCACCGTCACCACCTTCGGCGGCGATACCGACGGCGATGGCGACCAGGACCGCCTCCTCGTCCTCGGCGGCCGCTCCTTCTCCATCTGGGATACCTCCGGCAAACTCGTCTTCGACTCCGGCGACCAGTTCGAACGCTACTTCGAAAAGAACAACCCCGACTTCTTCAACGCCTCCTCCACCAACAACACCAGGGACGATCGCAGCGATAACAAGGGTCCCGAACCGGAAGGCGTCGTCGTCTCTGAAATCAATGGCAAACTCTACGCCTTTATCTGCCTCGAACGCATGGGCGGCGTAATGGTCTACGACGTCTCCGACCCCGAAAAGCCCGCCTTCGTCACCTACACCTCTTCCCGTGACTTCAAAGGCAACCCCACCGCCCTCACCGCCGGCGACGTCGCCCCCGAAGGCATCCTCGTCATTCCCGCCGCGGAGAGCCCCACCAAACAGCCGCTCCTCGTCCTCGCCAATGAAACCAGCGGCACCATCGCCCTCTACTCCATCACCGCCCCGGCCGCCGCTACCGCCGTCGAGGCCATCATCGCCCCCACCGGCTCCGTCTCCACCGTCCGCGAAGTCACCCTCGATGGCTCCGCCTCCACCGGCACCGGCCTCACGTACAAGTGGAAGGTCACCGGCGGCTCCGTCGCCACTTTCCCCCAGTCGGCCGATACGCCCAAACTCGCCATCCAGTTCGCCCAGGGATACACGGACTATCGCATCGAACTCACCGTCACCGACTCCGCCGGCCGCTCCAGCGTCGCCTCCCGCACCATCACCTACCTCGGCCGGTAACACAATCCTAACCGGCTAGCCATCTTGTGGACACCTGCGATCGCGAAACTCGCAGGTGTCCACTATGCATAAACTCCTCTTTACACTTGCCGCCGTCTCCCTCGCGGCTCAGAACTTCGACGTCGCCCTCATCGGCGATACCCCCTACGGCGCCGCCAACGAACCTCGCTTCGAACGCGTCATCGCCGACATCAATCGCAACGCCGTCGATCTCTCCATCCACATCGGCGACACCAAAAACGGCTCCTCCCGCTGCGATAACTCTCATTACACCAAGGTCCTCAACTGGTTCAACAGCTTCGATACCGCCCTCCTCTACACCCCCGGCGATAACGAATGGACGGACTGTATGCGCACCAACAACGGCGCCTTCGACCCCCTCGACCGCCTTGCCCTCGTCCGCAAAACCTACTTCTCCTCCAACCTCACCCTCGGCCGCCGCCCCCTCTCCGTCACCCGCCAAAGCGAAGACCCCCAGTTCGCCACCTTCGTCGAAAACGCCATGCTCGTCCGCGGTCCCGTCGTCTTCGCCACCGTTCACGCCGTCGGAAGCAATAACAACCGCGAATACACCAACGTCCAGGGTGCCCGCAACCCCTTCTACGACAACGACAAGGAGTTCCTCGCCCGCAATGCCGCCACCGTCGCCTGGCTGAAAAAGGTCTTCCTCACCGCCCGCGACAATAAGTCCCTCGGCGTCGTCATCGCCATGCAGGGCAACATCTTCGATGGCTTCTTGGAAGCCGGCACCGGCAGCACCCGCAGCGGCTTTGAGGATCTCGTCAAAACCCTCCGCGAAGAAACGGCCAGCTTCAAAGGCGAAGTCCTCCTCGTCAATGGCGACAGCCACTACATGCGCGTCGATAAACCCCTCACCAGCCTCTTCCCCGCCTGCACCGCCGCCACCGGCGACTGCAAACCCTTCGATGCCGCCCTCGACGCCCGCGGCACCCGCGCCCTCAACTTCACCCGCATCGAAGTCCCCGGCTCCGGCGATGTCCACTGGGCCGTCCTCCACGTCCGCCCCAACTCCCGCAACCTCTTCCAGCTCGAATTCATGATCGTCCCCGACGCTCCCGCCGGCGCCGCCGTCAGCGCCCTCATCGCCGGCCCCGCGGTCGTCGAAACCACCAGCCCCCAAGTCGGCTTCGATGCCTCCGCCTCCTCCTCGCCCAACGCCGGCGACCTCAAGTTCGCCTGGGCCGCCGCCCCCGGCTACCCCCAGGCCGCCATCCTCAACGCCACCTCCCCCAACCCCCTCGTCCAGCTATACTCCCGCGGCGAGTACCGCTTCCTCCTCACCGTCTCGGACCGCACCGGCGCCTCCGCCACCTCCTCGGTCACCGTCCGCTACTTCTAATCCCGCCCGGACCCGCCTGCCCCAAAAACGGGCGGGTCCGCCTTCTCACGCAGAATACATCCCACTGTTACGGTATTGCCAAACTCCTTCTCTACCCTCGTAAAGTATGCTTCTCAAGTCTTCAGGAAAACTCGCACTGCCCCTGCTTTTCAGCGCCATCTCCGCCTTGGCGCAGTTCGATAACGCCGTCATCCTCGGCACCATCCGCGACGCCAATGGCGGCGCCGTCTCCGCGGCCTCCGTCAAAGCCGTCAACAAACTCACCGGACTCTCCGCCTCCGCCCAGTCCACCGAGGACGGCAACTTCCTCTTCCCCGTCCTCCGCATCGGCACCTACAAAATCTCCGCCGAAAAACAGGGCTTCGCCACCGCCGTCGCCGACGACGTCAACCTCACCGTCAACGCCCGCCAGCGCGTCGACCTCACCCTCTCCGTCAGCTCCGTCACCGAATCGGTCAACGTCGTCGCCGTCACCCCCCTCCTCGAAACCGACAACTCCTCCAAAGGCCAGGTCATCCAGGCCCGCCAGATCGTCTCCTTCCCCGTCCTCGGCCGTACCTACTCCTCCTTCGCCCTCCTCAGCCCCGGCGTCCGCGAGTCCAACTCCTCCAACTCCGGCTCCGTCGCCTTCCGCCGCGAAGGCGCCTATAACGTCAACGGCCTCCGCTCCGTCTTCAACAACTTCGTCCTCGATGGCGTCGACAACAACTTCTACGGCACCACCAACCAGGGCTTCTCCAATCAGGCCGTCCAGCCCTCCCCCGATTCCGTCGCCGAGTTCCGCATGATCGTCAATGCCTACTCCGCCGAGTTCGGCCGCACCGGCGGCGCCGTCATGAACGTCGCTTCCAAGTCCGGTACCAATCAGTTCCACGGCTCCCTCTGGAACTTCCTCCAGAACAACAAAATGAACGCCACCGGCTTCTTCAAACCCGTCGACGGCCGCAAACCCCAGAACAACCGCAACCAGTTCGGCTTCACCTTCGGCGGCCCCATCAAAAAGAACCAGACCTTCTTCTTCGCCGATTACGAAGGCTCCCGCTGGCGCATCTCCCCCTTCGGCTTAAGCTCCCTCCCCAATGACCAGATGCGCCGCGGCCTCCTCCCTGTCGATGTCCGCGTCCCCGTCACCTACACCGCCTCCGATGGCCGCACCATCGCCGCCGGTACCGTCATCCCCGCCGGCCAGCCCGTCCCCATGACCCGCCTCGCCCGCTTCGTCATGGACTCCCTCCCCCTCCCCAACCGCCCCGCCCCCGCCGTCGCCGTCAATAACCTCGGCATCGCCAGCAACTTCGGCAACTTCGACCGCAATGAACTCGACGACGACAAAGGCGCCGCCAAGCTCGACCACCAGTTCAGCTCCTCCCTCCAAAGCTTCTTCCGCTACGCCCAGCGCCGCCAGAACATCTTCGCCCCCGCCCTCATCACCGGCCCCGCCGGCGGCAATAACCTCGGCAACCTCGATACCTTTAACCAGGCCGGCACCATGGGCCTCACCTGGACCAAGTCCCCCTCGGAAGTCGTCGACTTCCGCTTCTCCGTCTCCCGCCTCGGCATGGACCGCACCCCCGCCTCCGTCGGCGGCCCCTCCATGCGCGAACTCTTCGGCATCACCGGCCTCCCCGAAGGCGATAAGGTCCGCGGCGGCATCACCCCGCAGGATATCGTCGGCTTCCCCCGCTATGGCCGCCAGTCCACTAACCCCCAGGCCCAGTTCCCCACCACCATCAACCTCCGCGGCAGCTATGCCAAGCTCTCCGGCAACCACTCCATCAAAACCGGCTATGAGTGGCTCGGCCTCAATATCCTC
The DNA here is from genome assembly GCA_964430625.1 of uncultured Solibacteraceae bacterium. GTDB lineage: Bacteria > Acidobacteriota > Terriglobia > Bryobacterales > Bryobacteraceae. The sequence goes on along the minus strand of CAYSFR010000033.1, from coordinate 6,604 downwards.
GTCGATGACACCAACCCCCTCTATGGCATCGATGCCTTCGGCGGCGCCTACTCCCGCCCCGCCGCCAACGTCCCCGCCGGCGTCAACAACTCCTGGTACCACCTCGCCGACTTCTTCGCCGGCGCCCGTAGCTCCTACCAGCTAGCCACCCAGGTCGAAGCCAAGGTCCGCCAGCGCGGCAACTTCTTCTTCCTCCAGGACGATTGGAAAGCCTCCCGCAAACTCACCCTCAACCTCGGCCTCCGCTACGACGTCATGACCCCCGTCTACGATGCCGATAACAAACTCGCCAACTTCGATCCCGCTTCCAACAAAATCGTCACCGCCACCAGCGACGACCGATCCCTCCAGCGTCAGCCGAAGAACAACTTCGCCCCCCGCCTCGGCGCTGCCTGGCAACTCGATCCCAAAACCGTCATCCGCGGCGGCTACGGCCTCGGCTGGAACTTCTGGAACCGCATGGCCTCCGCCGAATTGATGAATACCAACGCTCCCTTCGTCACCCGCTTCTCCACCACCAATAGCCCCGCCAACCTCGGCAACCTCTGCACCGCCAACAACTTCGCCAACTGCTTCCGCACCCGCGAACAGGGCTATCCCGCCTCCCTCCCCTCCAACGTCATCCTCCACATCGATCGCGATACCCCCTGGGGCTACATCCAGAACTGGCACCTCACCGTCCAGCGGACCCTCTTCAAGGACACCCTCATCGACATGGCCTATGTCGGTAACAAAGGCTCCCGCCTCCCCATCCTCGGCGACCTCAACCAGGCCCGCCCCATCACCGCCGATGAACTCAGCCGCGGCTTGACCACCCTCGGCACCCTCCTCGCCCGCCGCCCCTTCCAGGGCTTCAACAACATCACCGCCGTCCAGCCCACCGGCTTCTCCAACTACCACGCCCTGCAGTTGAAGTTCGAACACCGCGGACGCGACCTTACCCTCTTGAGCTCCTTCACCTGGGCCAAGGCCATCGATAACGTCGGACAGGTCCTCGATACCCCCAACGGCGGCAGCCCCAACCCCCAGGACATCCGCAATACCCAAAACGACAAAGGCGCCTCCAGCTTCGACCAGCGCTTCAACTCCACCACGTCGTTTGTCTACCAGATGCCCTTCGGCCAGGGCCGCCGCTTCGGCAAGGACATGCCCGCCGCCCTCGACGCCCTCTTCGGCGGCTGGGAAGCCTCCGCCATCGTCAGCCTCCTCAGCGGCCAGCCCCTGAACATCCGCTACCCCGACGCCGCCGGTATCCTCTCCGACGGCCAGCCGGACTTCCTCGGCAACGTCGCCCTCCGCCCCAACTATGTCGGTGGCGACATCCTCTCCAATACCGGTACCGATCGCCACCTCGGCTACTTCAACCGCGCCGCCTTTGCCATCCCCGCCGTCACCGCGCCCTTCGGCAATCTCGGCCGCAACGTCGCCTACGGTTTCGCTCTCAACCAGACCAACCTGGTCTTGTCCAAGAGCTTCCGTCTCCCGGTCATCAATGAGGCCTCCCGCATCACCTTCCGCGGCGAGTTCTACAACCTCTTCAACCAGACCAACTTCGCCGCCCCGGACGTCAACCTCGCCAACGCCACCTTCGGCCGCGTCAGCTCCACCTTCGATCCCCGGTTCGTTCAGTTGGCCCTCAAGCTTACTTTCTAGCCGTCACACTTCCCGGCTTCCCGCCCGTTCCGGTCACCATCCGGAACGGGCTCTTTTTATGCTCCCGAAAAATCGGGAAGGAGCGGAATCAGCCATCCGCGTCATGTCGCAACTCCCAATCCCGCCGGCCCTCCATCCGCCGCGGCTCTGGCCCACCACAAGCCCGGTCGCAGGCGATTCTCCGGCCGACGGAACACCGCGAAACGGTGTAGCCGCCGTGAATCCCGCAAGTCCCTCGATACCCCTCGAAGAACCGAAACAGGAAGCGTACTCCCAATCGCTGCCGAACACCCGCGCCACGGCGGCCTGTATCGCATCGGCGTCCGGGAATCGAGTCCCGTTCCACACCACGAACCAGATCGATCGAGTCTCCAGCCGCTTCCAGTGTCCACCCAGCCTCCAAAGCCACCGTACTTCCATGCCAGATCCGTTTCATAGAGGTACCCGGCACTTCCAGAACTTCTCCAATCCTCCGCCTGAATCCACGAGTGCATCTGGGGGGGTGGCGACCTTAAACGTCCAGTTACGGGCATGCTCGAGGTCGCTAACAACAAGAAAGTGCCGGATCAGGCGCCGTACTTGTTAATCGGCCGCCCGACGCAATCCCCAACCTCGGCAGCGGGGCAGCTGGCAACCGCGAGCACCAAGGCACGGTACAGTCGAAGCGCATTCCCGACGCTTCCGGCTGGTCGCAGTGTCACGGGAGGGACGCCACTATACTTCGAATCAATCGGGTTTCAGTGGGACATGTCCCGGACCTCCCCAGTCAGCGCCCTGTCCGGCGCCGGCGACAGCGTCCACCTCACCGCCGTGCCAAGATGCGCCACCCGCGTCACGTCGCAACGCCCAATCCCGCCGGCCCTCCATCCGCCGTGGCCTCATTCGCGCGAAAGCGGCCCGCTTACCCCGCGCAACCCTCACCCAATCTTCCGCAGTTTGAAGGCGAAACACCCGTCTTTGCAACACGGAAATTCACAAGTCGTCACTACAAATGAGTCAATTCGAGGGAAGCCGGCTTGCGAGGCCAATCCAAGCCCCTGAAGGAGAATCGCCTGGTACACATCGGGCCACAGCCTCACATCCCCTCAGCGAATCGGATTCCCCGCGATCAGAAAACCAGGGGGATGGTCGAACGGATAAGGTTGAAACGTGCCGACGGTTGGGAATTCCGGTGCGGCAGTACCTGGCCGGCGTGCTGCCGGGCTTGGCGGATCGGAAGGCTTCTACGGCGGCCGCGCTCACGCCGATGGCTTGAAAACTCCTTCGCCACGGCTAACGTGGCCAGTTGACTGCCACAAACCCCGGTTTGGCCGAACCCCGGGTTTGGCCGAACCCCGGGTTTGGCCGAAGAAGGTACGCTGCTCGCCGCGCGCTCTACAGCCCCTGGACCTCTCCAATCTCCTTTGCAATGATAGCGGTCCGTAATAGCCCTCGATATCCAAATCCGTTACCTTTGTAATTCGACGCGTCCCGCCGAAAACCCGGTGCGACACGCAATACGCCGCGTACTTGTACAATCCTTGGCTTTCCCCCATCTTTCTTGAGGGCGGCCCGATACTCCGACAAGAACTTGCCTAACCTTTGCGCCTCATCGCCTCGCGGCAATACGGAATCGCCGGGAATCATTTCACTTGGCAGGCCAGGAACGACGACGAACATCAGGCACCTTAGCTCCCGAGAAGCCGGTGGAAGCGGTGCCAAGTGAATAGAGTGTCGATCAATCACCAATACCGCTCGGATCACGATTTCCGATCCATCTCGACTACCATCGAGTGCCGCGCCATTGCATGCGTCAACCGCCGAAATCGCCGCCGCAAGAAGCAAAGGAATCATCATCTCATCGGATCTCCTCAAAAACACTTTGACCATACGAGGCTGTTTTTTGCGGCTCGAGCCTCTGGAGGACCATATCCATCAACATATCGGAAAGCACCCCCCGCGAAAACCGAGTTCTCGCAGACGGTGTCCGGGTCCGTGAACAACAGTCTGGTTAGCCCGGCTAGATCCCTCCAATACGTCCCGTTTATCCGGCAGTTTGAAGCCGCATCGAGGGCGACAACCCTGGGCGCGACGAGCGGAAAGCGTCCAGAATCCTGAAAGATGCGCTTCAGAATCCGCGGCCAAAAAGCCCGTTCTGCCAACTGCTCCGCACTCGTTCTCAGTCCCTGCAGCCACGCACTAATCCCACTGAGTAAGTAAGCGATTGTCCTCGCCTTTCCATGTTGGCTCGCAATCGAAAGCTGCGTCTGGTTGGCGTGCCGCGTTCGCCGCGCCACCCCATGCTGAAACAGCGGCCGCGTCGTAATGGCCTCCCCGTGCTGGCTCCCCGTCGCCATCCGCGTAAAGATACTCCACCAATTGAAAATCAACGCCACCATCCGCGCCATCAATTGACTGCGCTTCAGATCCGCCGTCGAAAACCCCGTCCAGCCCCACTGGTTCTTCAATTCGTCGAACATGTTCTCGGCGTCCCCCCGATCCCGGTAGATCTGCGCGACCGCCAGCAGGGAGGGCTCGCTCCAATTGGTAACCAGTACCGCATGCTCATACCAGTCGCCGCTTTTATGTTCGATCACCAACCCAGGCAACGTCGGCTGACTCAACTCCGGCTTCGCCGCCGATCCCTTTCGCAGCGGTCTCCGCAGCACAATCACACGCCGCTTCCGGCTCCACCCCTGTAACTGCAACTCCGCCTCCACGCCCTCCCACCGCTGTCCAGCGTCCTGCCAGCCGGCCACGTCCGTTCCTGCGTCACCGTTGCCCGATTCCCCGCACCCACAAGGCGGAGCTATCTTCATCGGGTTCGGCAGTTGTACTGGTACGTGACCCTCAAAAAGTCGCATACTTCTGCTCTTAGCACCTCCTGGCGACCGGCCATCAGTAACAATTCGTTGATACACCTTTCTGACCCGAGAAGCTCACACACCATATGCCCGATAACAAACATCTCACCGGCTAGGTCGAGTAGCCCATTGTCCCAGCTCAAAGGATCCAACAATCGCAGTGCGACATCTTCCCTGCTCAACTTCTCCAAAAGCTCGCCTGGCTTTCGAACAAGGACAAGTTTTCGGTGGCTGCCAGCATCATATAGGGGACGCACATTGGCGCCCTCAGCACGTATGAACCAGATCTGGATCTGCCGGGCATGATCTGTATTTCGATCTTCTGCCTGACTACACAGTGGGCGAATTGAAGCGAACAAGTATTTCAGCGAAGTTGTATCCTTAGGTAACTCTCCTTTAAGTACGCTCGACACACGTAGCTCTCCACTGCACCAATACAGACGCTTCACTCTGCTATCCACTGTTTTCGGAGGTGCTGCAATACCGGTCGAGCCGACCAACTGAGGATTAACTAAGCTGGCAACCACAATTATCGGAGCTTCGTCCCATAGCGTCGACAAGGGAAGGTTCGCTCCCACTCGCCACGTTGGGAATGCCTGCGAACTGGCCGGGAAAACAGTCACGAACAAAAGGGCGAGGCGTTTAGCGACTTCCTGCAGATAGCGTGTAAACATGTGGATGTATTTGCCTTTACTGCAACTAGGGTGCGGGATCGCCATTTCTACCACATCTCCGACCCGCAGTTAGCCCGTTAACCGTCGTCCCCGACGTTGAAGTCGCAATACTGTTTACAGTTCCGCCAATCGGAGCATTCAATGGAGGAAATCCTATGATCGGTAGTACTGCTCCGTTTGGAGAAAAAGATTGAGTGAGAGCGCTGGTTCCCCCGTCCGGGGCCCCGGAAATCGTGTCCCAAAATGTGCCAGTAGGGGACATTGAGTGATTCCGGCAGTTTCCACCCGGCGGGCACCACACTCCATCCCCCAGAATCGCCGTACCCGACACAGTTCTGAGGTCTTCCACAACAACGCTGCCAGCGGCGTTAAGCGCGGTGTTCCCGAAAATCGGCCTACCCTCCTGATCCAAGACTTGGTACTGAACCTGCAGCACATAACCAAATTGAGTCGACGTGCCAGTCGGGAACGCGCACATGTCGAGAAATCTCAAAAACGTTGGAACTTGTCGGCTCGGCGCCGATTTCTGCTGCGCCGAGGCGAACTGCGCGGCCATCGCCAAACATGTTATCGACCCTGCGGCGAATGTCTGCCCCGCCACCTCACAGGAATGATCAGTCCGGATGCATAGTCCACTGAGACAAGCGAGAGTCCACGGTCTAGGCTCGGAGGAGACACCAAATCCATCGTGCTGATCGTCGCACGGGCCTGATAGCGAAGGATCTTGGCTCCAACCCGGCCCGCAATTTTCCTTCAACAGTCCCGAACCATCCCCAAAATTCACCGGATCCCCACCCACATACGGATACCGATTCCAAGACCCAGATTCCGATACCCCGCCAAAGGCCTCATACGGATCCGAAGAAGTAAACCTCCCTGCCAGAGATACACAATACCGCTGATCCGCATAATCCAACCCCGTCGTCTGATCCCGCGAATACGTCCCGAACTTATCCCGGTTCTCCGCGCTCCCCGCTCCCATCTCCCCCCCATACGGAAAATAGTCAAACCGGGAAACCCCACCCCCGGCAATCTCACTCCGCGCCATCACCGACCCCAACCGGTCATGCACCACCGCCGACCCGTCCGCCCGGATCATCTTCCCCGCAAAATACACATTCCACGAAACCACATGCAACGCAAACGGCGCCCCCGTCACGCTGTAAGTCATCAACTTCTCCCCGCCCGCCCCATAGAAATACACCGTCTCCGCTCCGTTCGGCGCCCGCTTCCACACCCGCTTGTTATCCCCCAGATACCGGTACGTCTCCACCCCAGCCGGCCCATCCCAGCTGATCATCCGGTTACTAACATCGTAAGCAATCGACGCCGTCCCCCCGCCCAGCGCCGGCATCGACGTCGTGTTCCCGTTATTGTCGTACCTGGCATGCTCAAGGAGTAGCGCGGCTCGCGGCTCCGCCGCGCATCGCGCTA